>CAYXXY010000012.1:45276-76615 GCA_964469175.1 uncultured Flavobacteriaceae bacterium | reverse complement strand
AAAACCCTTTTTATTTCTGACAATAGTTTTTATAACTTTTTTTGAAAAAAGATTTTATTTCCTGAAAATCAGAAAATTACAACTGTCAAAACATTTAAATGAACGTTAAAAAAGAGATGTATCCTTTTTTGCGGTTGCAAATATACGACCGTTTTTGTCTTGCGCAACATTTTGAAGCTGTTTTTTTGACTTGTTTCTAAACAATTTTACAAACAATTGAACTCGAAAACATTAACAGCCCATGTAAATGGAGAAAATCGATATTTATCGTGGTTTTGCGTTAGTGATTACCTCAAAAACTATATTTTTAAGGAGTTCGGTGAACCATGTTTGCAGTGTAAATCCTTTTTTTGCACCATTTTTTGGTGTAAAAAAAGATTGAAACGGAAAGCACGCCAGAACGCCCAAATAAAAAAATAGCAATTAAATCATCTTTATTGTTTTGCATTCATAGAGGTATTATCTTTGTCGCCTGAAAATTGACACCTATATATATGATTCAAATAACTTTGCCGGATGGTAGTATAAAATCCTTTGAAAAAGGCACTACTCCAATGGATGTTGCAAAAAGTATCAGTGAAGGTTTGGCACGCAATGTCATTTCTGCATCTTTTAATGATGAAACTGTTGAAACTTCAACTGCACTGACCAATGATGGCAGTCTAGTACTTTACACCTGGAACGACAAAAATGGCAAAAAGGCATTTTGGCACTCATCTGCCCACTTGCTTGCGCAGGCGCTTGAAGCATTGTATCCGGGAATCAAATTAACTATTGGTCCTGCAATTGACAACGGGTTCTATTATGATGTCGATTTTGGTGAACACTCCTTTTCTGACAAAGAATTAAAGGCTGTAGAGGATAAAATGCTTGAATTTGCGCGTGAAAAGTTTGAATTCTCCATGCGTGAAGCTTCCAAAGATGAAGCTCTTAAATATTATAGCAAACAGGGTAACGAATATAAAGTTGAACTTATTGAAAACCTGGAAGACGGCACAATCACTTTTTGTGACCATGCAGATTTTACAGATTTGTGCCGCGGGGGACATATTCCAAACACCGGCATAATTAAAGCTGTGAAGTTGCTGAGTGTTGCAGGAGCTTATTGGAGGGGTGATGAGAAAAACAAACAACTTACACGTATTTATGGCATCTCTTTCCCAAAACAGAAAGATCTGACTGAATACCTTCATTTACTTGAAGAAGCTAAAAAAAGAGATCACAGAAAATTAGGCAAGGAGCTTGATTTGTTCACATTTTCGCAAAAAGTTGGACAAGGTCTTCCATTATGGTTGCCGAAAGGTGCCGCTTTACGCGAAAGGCTTGAAAACTTCTTAAAAGCCGCTCAGAAAAAAGCAGGTTATGAAATGGTTGTTTCTCCGCATATTGGACACAAGGAGTTGTATGTAACTTCCGGTCATTATGCCAAATATGGAGAAGACAGCTTTCAACCCATCAAAACACCCAACGAAGGTGAGGAGTTTTTGCTTAAGCCTATGAATTGCCCACACCATTGTGAAATATACAATTCAAAACCCTGGTCATACAAGGAGCTTCCAAAGCGTTTTGCAGAATTTGGAACCGTTTACCGTTATGAACAAAGCGGAGAATTGCATGGTTTAACCAGAGTAAGAGGTTTTACTCAGGACGATGCCCACATTTTCTGTACGCCTGACCAGCTTGATGAAGAATTTAAAAAAGTGATTGACCTGGTACTATATGTATTTGGCTCTTTAGGTTTTGAAAACTTTACTGCACAGGTTTCTATAAGAGACAAGGAGAAAGCGGAAAAATACATCGGTTCTGATGAAAATTGGGAAAAAGCTGAACAAGCCATCATCAATGCCGCAAAAGAAAAACAACTCGATTTTGTAATCGAAAAAGGTGAAGCCGCTTTTTATGGCCCAAAACTAGACTTTATGGTGAAGGATGCCTTGGGCAGAAGCTGGCAATTGGGTACCATTCAGGTGGATTACAATTTGCCCGAGCGTTTTGATTTAACTTACAAGGGCAGTGACAACGAGCTTCACAGACCGGTTATGATTCACCGGGCACCGTTTGGAAGTATGGAGCGATTTGTAGCCATTTTACTGGAGCACACAGGAGGAAATTTCCCCTTGTGGTTAATGCCTGTTCAGGTTTCTATTTTGTCTTTAAGTGAGAAATATGAGAATTACGGCAAAAAAGTTTTAAATTTGCTGGAAAATGACGAAATTCGCGCCCTCGTTGACAACCGTAATGAAACCATTGGCAAGAAAATCAGGGAGGCAGAAACCGGTAAAGTGCCGTATATGCTGATAGTTGGCGAGCAGGAAGAGAAAGACAACACGGTTTCGGTAAGAAAACACGGTGAAGGAGATTTGGGAAGCATGAGCGTTTCTAACTTCATAAACCTTATAAATGAAGATATTAATAGTACTAAAATAGAATTTAACGTTTAACTAAAATTTTTAAGTCATAGCAATTAGAAGAAAAAGAAGCGGAGGTTCTCCGAGAGTTATTAAGGAAGACCAACACAATATTAACCGAAGGATTCGTGCAGAAGAAGTGCGTCTTGTGGGTGACAATGTAGAAACGGGGGTTTACCCAACAAGAAAGGCGCTATCAATGGCTGAAGAGATGGGATTAGACCTGGTTGAAATTTCACCCAATGCAAACCCTCCAGTTTGTAAAATCATGGAATATTCAAAATTTATCTATGAACAAAAAAAGAGGGAAAAAGCATTAAAAGCAAAAGCCACTAAGGTTGTTATAAAAGAACTTCGATTTGGTCCTCAAACTGATGACCACGACTATGAGTTTAAGAAAAAGAATGCAGAAAAATTCTTGAAAGACGGTGCAAAGGTAAAAGCTTTTGTGTTCTTTAAAGGAAGATCAATAGTGTTCAAAGACCAAGGGGAGATATTATTGCTTCGCCTGGCACAGGACCTGGATGAAGTTGGTAAAGTAGAACAACTTCCCAAACTGGAGGGAAAGCGAATGATTATGTTTCTCGCTCCCAAAAAAGTAAAATAGAAAATTGCGAAATAAATAAATAAAAACTAGGAAAGATGCCTAAAATGAAAACGAATTCCAGTGCCAAAAAGCGTTTCAAGCTTACAGGTACAGGAAAAATTAAGAGAAAGCAAGCGTTTAAGAGCCACATCTTAACAAAGAAGTCAACTAAACGTAAGCTTAGACTAACTCATGATACTTTGGTACACAAAGCAGATGAGAACAATGTAAAGTTAATGCTTCGAATGAAGTAAAAACTCTACAGGTTAAACCATTTTATTAACCCTGGAGCCAGGCTACAAATAGACAAAAAGTCTTATAAAGTAAATCAAGTGGCGAATTTCGCCCGCCTGCTACAAAAAACAATTAAATTATGCCAAGATCAGTAAATTCAGTCGCTTCAAGAGCCAGAAGAAAAAAGGTGATGAAGCAAGCCAAAGGATACTTTGGAAGACGTAAAAATGTATGGACCGTTGCAAAAAATGCAGTTGAAAAAGCATTAGTATATGCTTACAGAGACCGCAGAGCAAAAAAGAGAAACTTTCGTGCACTTTGGATTACCCGTATTAATGCGGGTGCCAGACAACACGGAATGTCTTACTCTCAGTTTATGGGCAAAGTAAAAGCCAACAATATCGAGTTAAACCGTAAGGTTTTAGCCGATTTGGCAATGAACCACCCTGAAGCTTTTGCAGCAATTGTAAATAAAGTAAAGTAAGGCTATTTGCCAATTAAATAACTTATTATTTCGCAATAAAAAAAGTCCTCCAATTGGAGGACTTTTTATTTAACTGTTGTTTTTTGATTGTTTAATTCACAAGACTTCCCAAGCTGTTCATAAATGAAAAGTCAAAATTATTTGAGTTGACATTGTCCATTAATTTTACAACTTGAGAGGGATTCATATCGTCTCCAATCACCCTGAAAAGACCAAAACCTTTTTCCTCATCAGAAGCAAAAATGATTAACTCATCTATGGCTTCAACATCACCGGTGAACATCAAAGTGGCACCCATATCGTTTGAACCATACTTCATCAAGGTTTCATATTTATCGCTGCTTAGAATTGATTTTATCCGTTCCTTTTCAATTTCATAGCGGGCTTTATTGTCTTCTTTCAACTGAAGCGCAAGTATATTTACCTTTTTAATACTTTTTACTGTTTTCAGATGCTCTTCATTCAGGTTGTTGTTATCTGTCAAAATTAAACTGGAAGGAATGTCCAGTGTGATAAAATCGTTGTCATTTTGCTTTTCGACAATATACTTTTGTAAGGACACATCATTTCCGCAGGCACTTAAAAAAAGTGCAAATAACACAAGGCTGGTAATGTAGGCTATTGCTTTCATATCGTTTAGTTTTTCTTTTTATCAATATCCTTTAGTTGCTCGCTTCCCGGGACATTCAAATCTGCTGTAAGTTTTGAAATTTCACGTAAATCAATATTTCCGGTAATACTCATTATCACGGCCATTTTATCATTACTGAGTTCATCATATAAAAACATAAAAAGTTCATTCACAAAGTTTTCATTCTTACCTTCTTTCACATAGAAGCGAATGTTTTTACCATCATCATTTACTCGCATCAATTCAGAAAGAGCAGAAGACTTTAAGTATGACTCCACTGTTTTCTTCATATCTGCAGCGGTGGTAGGGTTATCAGTTGTAAATATTCTGATATTTTCCAGATTTTCAACAGTTTTAAGATAGTTCTGTGCCTCGGGATCATTTGAGCTTAAATCAATTTTGCTCATTAATTTAAACATGTTTTTGGTAACAATCATTGAAGTTACATCTCTTTGACTTTCATATTTGTCAAAAACACTTTGACTAAAAGTAACTTGTGATACAAGTGCTACTATTATAATTGCGATTAGCTTTTTCATTGTTTTGGGTTTTTATTTGTTATTTAAATAATTTATTTGCTGAATTTCCAAATTCATTTACTACCGTAAGCTTGGATGCGCTCTCATTAAACTGCTGAGAGAAAAAGTTAAGGGCTTCTTTTGTTTTTTCAAAAGCAATTTCTGCTTCCAGGCGTTCTGCGTCAGTAATTCTGTTTGAATTGTTTTGTAAAAAGAACGTCACTCCCAGTGCTACCACAAACAAGGCGGCTATAGAGTACCAAGGCCTCATTTGTTTGAGGAATCCGGGTTTTTTGGTTTGGATTGCCTTCACCTCGACTGTGGTTTTTTCTGATTTTGCTTGCGCGAAATAGGCAAACATTTCGCGATAGGGCTCCAAATGTGGTGCCACCTCATCTCCTGAAAAATATGCGTTCAGCACTTTTTCATCTGCTACATCGGTTTCGCCTTCAAAATAGGCATCAAGCAGTTGTTCAATTTTTTGCAAGTCCATAATTGTACTTTTTTATTAATTCTTCTCTAACCAATTTTCGTGCCCTTGAAAGATTGACCCGTACTGCGGTTTCATTCATCTCCATCACTTCTGCAATTTCGCTGTATTCATATTCTTCCACATCACGCAATTGCAAAATGATGCGTTGTTGTTCGGGCAATTGTTTCATAATTTCAAAAACCATACCCACTCCGTCTTTTGCTTCCACCTGGTCTTCAGTTCTTGAATCATAACTTTTATAATTCTGATGCACTATTGTCAGGTTTGAAGCTTGCTTTGACTTAAGCCTGTCCAGGCAATAATTTTTAGTCATGGTCATTGCAAAAGCTTCAGGTTTGGAATACTTTTTAATATTATCCCTGCCATTCCACAATTTCAAAAACACTTCCTGGACTGCATCCTCTGCCTCATCATGAGAAACCAATATACGCTTTGCCATTCTGTAGAGTTTGTCCTTTAAGGGCATTACAATATTTAGAAACTCTTGTTTTTGCATTGGTTGGGTTTGATGGTTTTGTTTCTGCTAATAACTTGATGACGATTCATATTAATTTTTGTTACAAAAAAATTGCTAATCACAATATTGTGCTTATTTTTAGTGTTCTAATGATGTTTTAAATCAATGTTAAACTCTATAAAAAAGATAAAGCATTTATCGATTATTCTTCTAATTGCAGTAAGTTTTCAGGCTTGCTTTGAGGATTTTGATGACAATATACAAAATGTAAACACGCTCGACATACAAAACTTTATCTATAAAGCGATGAACATTTGGTATTTATACAAACCCGATGTCCCGGACTTGGCCAACGACCGCTTTGCAACCCAGAATGAACTCAACGAATTTTTGGGCACCTTCTCCACCCCTGAAGATTTATTTGGAGGTTTGATGGCTTCTCAAGACCGTTTTAGCTTTATAGTGGATGACTACAGGGTTCTGGAAGCGGCACTTGCCGGCATCAGGTTAAGCAATGGCATGCAGTATGGGCTGGTATTTTATCCCGGAAGCCAAACCAATGTGTTTGGGTATGTGCGCTATGTTATTCCAAACAGTGATGCTGCTCAAAAAGGTGTGGAACGCGGTATGATTTTTAATACCATAAACGGTGCACAAATAACTATTGAAAATTTTGAACTACTTAGGGAACTCAATTCCTATGAGATTGGTCTGGCCACATTTGACGGAACAACCATTACCCCAACCGGACAAACCATTTCGTTAAACAAAAGTGAACTTACAGAGAACCCGATACACATTGCTACAACATATACCATAGAAGGGCAAAAAATTGGTTATTTAATGTACAATGGTTTCACAGCCGATTTTGACACCCAACTCAACAATGTGTTCGGGACATTTAATGGCGAAGGTTTGGATGAACTTATTTTAGACTTACGTTATAACAGCGGTGGTTCGGTTAGAAGTGCCATAGATTTATCAAGCATGATTACCGGGCAGTTTACCGGGCAGGTATTTTCTACAGAAGTCTGGAATCCGGAGCTTCAAGCCATTTTCCAGCAAAACGACCCCGAAAGCTTAATTAACCGCTTTAACAGCACCATTAGAACCGGCGCAGCCATAAACAGTCTGAACCTTAACAGGGTGTATGTTTTAACCACTTCAAGCACAGCTTCAGCCAGCGAATTGGTGATTAATGGTCTTGATCCTTATATAGATGTGGTACAGGTGGGCGCAACCACCACCGGAAAATTTCAGGCTTCAACTACTTTTTATGACGGGCCACCACCAAATTTTAGAAGGTCTGAAGCTAGTCTTTCACACTATTATGCGATACAACCCTTAATATTTACTTCTGCTAATGCCAATGGTGTTACAGGCTTTGAAGACGGCATTCCCCCGGATGTGGAATTTATCGAGAACCTCACACAGTTAGGAACACTGGGAGACATTCAGGAACCTTTGCTGGAGGCAGCACTTGATGAAATCTTCGGAAGAAGCCCAAAAAGCAGGGTTCAATTTGAATTCAGGGAAGCAGGAAACAGCAATATGCACTTGCCCACATATAACAGAATGTATGTGGAGGATTTAAATAAGAATGTTAACTGATTACTTGACATCTGAAATTTCCACGGTTATTTGATCACGCATAAACGCCTGACAAATATGGTTCATGGATGAAACAGTTTGCCGAATCACGTTTGTAATTGTTGAAACCGGAACGCCTTTTTTGGACAATCCCTTTACATTTTGGTATAAGAATGTAATCATCTCATTGTAGAAGGTTTCATTGCTTTCCAGCATTTGATTCAGTGTGGGGGCATGTGTGGCATCAATATCTATGTACAGGTGAATCTCGTCAATTTTGTTTTTTACAAATGTTCTTAGCTTATCTAAAACCTCGAGTGCAAGCGGGTCTTCACTGTCAATGATGAATTTAATGTTGTGAGCAACATCCTTGATGTCTTTTGCACCATAAACCAACGACCGCAGTGCAATCATATTTGATGTGAGTTGTTCAGATTCTTTATCGGTTAGGTTTTGTTCCTGCAACTGAAGGTAGAAGGTCGTTAATTCGTCTTCTAGACGTTTGATTTTATCATATTTTTCATTGAGGTTTACAGCTGTTTGAAAGATGGTTTTCCAACCTGAAGCTTTATGATTGCCGTTTGTAACTGCAAAACAGTTTTGAATAAAATCCTGTACGTAAATGTATACCAGACCCAATTCGTCTTTAACTGCTTTCAAGGCAACTTCGGGAAACTCGGTCGTGATGTTTTTAATGTATAGGGTTTCGCCGGAGGGCTCATGACCTTTAAATCTATTATTCAATTCTTTTTGAATAACTCCTAAAAATGGCAAGAATATTATAATCCCAAATAGGTTTAATAACGTATTCAGTAAAACAAGTTCCATTAATGGATCTTTTACATTAAAAACATTGTATATAAAATCGATTGAGTCTCTAAGAAAAATAAATATTATAACACCGGGAACAATTTTAAAAACCACATTGGCAAATGAAAGCCTTTTTTTGTCGGCAGTTCCACCGATGGAGCCCAGCAACAATGTAGAAGTTGTTCCAATATTGGCCCCAATGATCATAGCCATGGATTGGTAAATATCAATCAACCCGGAATTTAAAGCACTCAAAATAATCACTATCATTGCTGAACTTGATTGTACCATAGCAGTTACCACTAAACCAACCAACAAAAAAGCCCAAAGCCCAAGTTCTGAAATTGCAGTCAAATCAATCTGATCGGCTACAGTATCAAGAGCAACTTTCATATAATCCAGACCAAGGAAAAGCAACCCAAAACCAATGAGAAAAACACCCAGGTTTTTCAAGATAGGCCTGCTTTCCAGAAAAAGGAAAGATAAAATTCCAAGTGCCAGAAAGGGAAATGAAAAATCGGCTATGTTCATTTTAAAACCCAGGGCTGCCACGATCCAGGCTGTAAATGTGGTTCCCAAATTGGCGCCAAGTACAACTCCCAAGGCATTTTTTAAACTCAGCATTCCGGCACCAAGAAATGCCAAGACAAGCAATGTAACCATCGAACTGCTTTGCAATATTGCAGTTACAAACGTTCCTGTGAGTATGCCTTTCCAGCTTCGGTTAGTAAAGCGTTTGATGAAGTTTTGAAATGATTTTCCGGCTAACCCTTTAATGCCTTCTTCCAAATGCCGCATCCCGAACAGGAATATCCCGAGCCCGGCTAAAAACATCCAAAAATCAAAAGGTATATCCTGCATAGTTCAAATTTAGCAACAAAATTTATTAATTGGCAAGTTTATACTTCACATACTTGTAAAATTCCCCACTCCACAGCACCAAAGAAGAAAGCAAAATAAGGATTAAAAATTCAGGCACTGAAACAAATTCAAATGAAAAGACGCGCTGAAAAAACGGAAGTTCTATAATCATCACCTGGATAAAAATGGAAATAATAATCGCCAGATTGACATACTTATTGGAAAAGAAACCAAGCTCAAAAACCGATTTTTTCAAAGACCTCATGTTGTATAAATTAAATAACTGTGAAAACGCCATTATGATAAAAACGGTCGTTCTTGCTTTTTCAAGACTCACATCAATAAACCAGAAATAAACAGCCAATGATAAAACCGTCATAATTCCCGCCATCATAAATAAAAATGGCAACACACTGGCGTTGAGTATTTTTTCTTCCTGCCTCACCGGTTTTTCCTTCAATAAGTCCTTGTGTCCCCTTTCGGTGGCCAGTGCCTTGTCACAAACCCCATCGGTTACAAGATTTAGCCACAATATTTGAGTGGCGGTTAGTGCCATTGGTAAGCCCATAGCGACCAGTGACACCAATGTGGTAATTTCGGCAAAGTTTGTTGTCACCAGGAAAAAACTGGTTTTACGGGCATTAGAAAAAACAATCCTGCCCTCCTCTATCGCGCTTACTATGGTTGCAAAATTATCATCGGCAAGGACGACTTGTGACGATTCCCGGGCAACATCAGTGCCCATAATCCCCATAGACACACCTATATCTGCCTTTTTTAAAGCCGGGGCATCATTTACCCCGTCACCGGTCATCGCGACAAGTTCGCCCATTGCTTGTAATCGTTCGGCTATGCGCAGTTTGACAGCGGGTGTCAATCGGGCGAAAACCGAAACTTTTGTGATTGCTTCATCAAATTCCTTTTCGTCCAGCTGAAGCAATTGTTGTTCATTCAGTGCTATCAGTTCATTTTCATTTTCTTCTTCAATTATCCCAACAGCTTTTGCAATGGCAATAGCAGTATTGATGTGGTCGCCGGTAGCCATTATCACCCTGATTCCGGCAGTTTTACATTGCTGAACGGCATCTTTGGTATTGGGTCTGGGCGGGTCAATCATTCCGGTTAAACCGGAAAAAACCAAACCGTCAATTCCATATTCATCAATTTTTTCAAGTGTATCGGGCAATTTTTTATAGGCCAGACCTATGACCCGCATAGCATCTGCAGACCAGTCATTCATCACGCTCTTGATTTCTTCCCTTTTTGTATCATCAAGGGAAACCTCTGTATTTTCAAAATGTATGGTGTTTGATGCTTCCAGGATTTTTTCGGGTGCACCGATAACAAACAGGTATTTCCCACCTGAGATTTCCAGCAAAGAAGCCCGCATTTTCAGCCTGGAGTTAAAGGGCAGGTCATCTATTTTTTTCAGGTCATCAGCTGATTTAAATTTAACCCCTGCCTTGGAAGCCAGCACCAGCAATGCCCCTTCAGTGGGGTCACCAATAAGCTCATAGTCATCGCTTTTTTCATCGTGCTTGATGGATGAATTATTGGAGTAGGCTGCTATTTCGAGTAATCGTTTTAAACCCGGGTATTCCACCGGCTCGATAATCTTTTTATTCCGACTAAAATTTCCTGCCGGAAACCACCCTTCACCCGAAACATCAACAAACTCTTCACCATAAGTAAACACTTTTTTCACGGTGAGTTTGTTTTGTGTGAGCGTTCCGGTTTTATCGGTTATAATGGTTGTAACCGCACCCAAAGTTTCGACCGAAGTAAAATCTCTGATAATGGCATTTCTCTTAGACATTCTGTATGAACCAATCGCAAGCACCACCGAAAGCACAGCTGGCAATCCTTCAGGAATCACTGAAACCAGTGCGGCTATGGATACAAGCAACAACTCATCCAACTCATAATTTCCGGAAAGGTACCCCACAGTAAATAGCAATGCGGCACTAATGACAGCTATTACAGCCATTTGCCTGCCCAGGGTGTTGGTCTTTTTCTGAAAATTGGTTTGTGCCCTTTTTATTTTAGTCAAAGATTCGGCTATGTCTCCAATGGCAGTGTTTAAACCGGTGCCACATACCACTGCTTTTACAAAACCCCCGGTGACAAACGTACTCTTGTACAGCAAGTTTTTTCTGTCTGCGAGAGGTGTATCTTCCGGTAAAACCGCATCATTTTTTGAAACGGGAACTGACTCACCGGTAAGTGAAGACTCGGTAACCTGCAGGTTTTTTGATTCAATAATGCGGGCATCTGCAGGGATGCTCTCGCCTTCTTCCAAAATAATTATGTCCCCCGGCACAAGTTCACGTGAAGAAACAATTTCCTCTTTCCCGTCCCTAATCACACGGGCTTTTTGGACCATCAATTTGCGAAGTGCAGAAACCGCTTGCTCTGCCTTAAGTTCCTGAATAAAACCAATGAGCGAATTGATGACAACCACAGCAAGTATGACATACATATCCACCAAATGCCCCACCAGAAAAGAAATCACCGCGGCTATGATAAGTATAACGACCAGTATGCTTTTAAACTGTTTGCCCAGCATTTTTAGCCAGGAAACTTTTTGTGCTTCGGGCAACTCATTCCAGCCATAAGTTTTTCTAAGTTCCTCAACTTGTTCTTGAGAAAGCCCATCAACAGAGCTTCCTAATTTTTTTAGAGCCTCCTCTTTAGAAATACTGTAAAATGGAATTTTATCTGCTTGCAGATTCATAAACTATCATAAAAATTCAAATTAAATCAAAAATAGGTGTAATTTGTCATTCTTTAAATGAGAAATATCACACTTATGAATACGCGGGAGATTGCTTCAGGTTTTTATTCTGCTTTCGCGAAAGCTGATGCAGAAACTATGATTTCATTTTATGATGACAAAATTGAATTTGAAGACCCTGCCTTCGGAAAGCTTAAAGGAAATGATGCTAAAATGATGTGGCAGATGCTTATTGAGCGTAGCAGGGGCAACCTGAAAGTAAGCCATCAATTAAATGAATCATCTGAAACCATTGCCAAAGTCAACTGGACAGCGGTTTACCCTTTTTCCAAAACCGGAAGGATAATCACCAACCATATCGAGGCAATAATGATTATGGAAAACGGAAAAATCATCAAACACACAGATTATTTCAATCTTTGGAAATGGTCACGGCAGGCGATGGGATGGAAAGGATTTATACTGGGCTGGACCCCTTTTTTTAGAAAAAAACTACAACAACAAACCCGAAAAATGCTTCAGCAATATATGCGGTATCAACCTTTGTCCTGACTCACCTTCACATCCTGAACATGGTCCGGGAAGGCGATATTGTTTTCTTTTAGTTTTTCCAATACAGCCAGCATAATGTCTGTCTTTAACTTGCCGTCCCTTGCACGTGTTCCCCGGAGATTATACCAATATAACACATTGAGTTGTACAGTGCCATTATCAAAATTTTTGAGTGCCACAGCGGGCTTTCTTGTTTTTAATATTTGATTGAAAGAGGAAACCGTTTCTAAAATCATATCCATCACTTCCCTCACATTATTGTTGTTGAAAATGCTTATTTCAAAACTTTCCCTAAGCTGGTCGTCTATCGTGAAGTTGATAAGATGTTTTTTGATGATGTCTCCATTGGGTATATAAACATTTTTCCCGTCTGTGGTTTTAATAGTGGTTTCCCTAATGGAAATTTTAATGACCCGACCCAGGTGATTTTCGATTTGTATGAGATCACCCATTTCAAAAGGCCGGTCAAAAATCATGACGATACCTGCCAAAAAATTCTCGCCAATATCCTTTAAAGCAAAACCAATGATAAACGTGGTTAGACCTGCAGCACCAATGATGGTTTGTGTTACCATACTTAGCCCCAGCACCCTGAATGCCATTAAAATCAAGATGATGTAAAAAACGATTACGATAATATCAGTAACAAACTGGGTAGCAACAGCATCTTTTGCTTTTCTGACGATGCGTGAAAAAATCTGCTTTCTAATTAATTGAATAATCAAAACCCCAATTGCAAAAAAAATAAGGGCAAAAACCAGATTGGGAATCAGGTGCAAAAATCCATCATAAATCTCGATGAGGCGATCTTTAAAAATACTTTCCATTTGACCAAATTACTTAAATAAAACCATGTGAAGTGTGATCAATACTATTTATTTGGGTTTTTATCATCTTTGTATTCCAAATTGGATTGTAGTTTTTCCAAAATCCTTTTTTCTTCTTTAGGATTGATGTAACGGGAACTTAGCTTATCAATTTCCTGATGGATGGCGGGCTCTGCAAATCTATTTGGGATTACCTTTTCGTTTTTATGTTCGGCATACTGTACCGTAAACTCAGCACCAAAAAACAAAATCAAACAAATATAATTCACCCAAAGTAAAATAATCACTACAGATGCTGCAGCACCATATACCGAAGCCGGTTCACTTTGACCGAAATAATATCCAATCAAAAATTCACCAATCAAAAACAAGGCTGTAGTCAAAGCAGCACCCAGAAAAGTAATCCTCCATCTTATTTTTATATCGGGCAACAGCTTAAAGAGTGCTGCAAAAAGGATGGTCAAAATCACAAATGACAACCCAAAATTCATCACATCCACAAATACAGCAGTAAGGCTTTCAGAAATGGTTTCTATGTGTTCTTTAAGGATTCTCAACACCGCAGAAATCATTAGGGAAATAAGCAGTAAAAATCCAATAACCAAAACCATCCCAAATGAAATGAGCCTGTCGAGCAGCATTCTCACAAAATTTGCTTTTTTTGCCGCCACTCCCCAAATGTTATTCATCGTTTTTTTTAACTGAAAAAACACTCCGGTAGCAGCAAAAAGAACCATTCCCACACTAAAAATAATCGCCAGCGTGGAATCTTCAGAAGCCGATACATTAATAATCATGTTCTCAATGGCTTTTGCGGAATCCCCTCCAATAAAGTCACTAATCTGCGCCGTAATCCTGCCCTGCACTGCATCACGTTCAAAAAACGAACTCGCAATGGTCATCACGATAATCAATAAGGATGGAAGTGAAAAAAGTGTATAGTAAGCAATAGTTGCCCCTTTAGGAAATGGGTCATTCTTATTCCAGCTAACAAATGCTTTTTTAAGAAGAATAAAAAAGGTTTTAAAAAATTTAATCATAAGGCTTTATCATTATAAATAAAATTAAGTATTAAAATTTCCTTTTTTTATAAAAAAAACTTAAAGATTTAAAACAAAAGAAGCCACCCCGGGGCAGCTTCCTTTTCAAATCTAATAAAGGCTAATTGCTAAAATTCCAAACTAAACCCCAATCTCACATTGCGGCCACGGGTGGAGTAGCGATACAATTCTTCATAGGTTTCATCCAAAAGATTGTGTAAACCGGCAAACAACCTGATGTTCTCAGTCAAACGCCTGCTCACATAAAAATCCAGAATACCATATTCATCCAGCGTGACGGCTTCCTGCTGAAAGGTTTCCATACTGAAAAAACGGTCCTCCCGACTGCTGTTGTATTGATAACTCAATGACAGCGTAGTCTTCACCGAGGGTTGGTACTGAACATTTGCATTCACTTTATGCTTGGGAATACGCAATGCAAACCGCTCATCGGGTTGGGTGAAGGTGTAGTTGGCCGTCACAAACCATTGGCTGTTGAAGCGTTTTGAAAGCTCTACTTCCACCCCATCTGCAGTAAACTCATCAGCAATGTTTTGGTATTGCGAAATAAAATTATCAGGATCCACAATCACAAAATCCACATAGTTCTTTTCATTTCGGGTGAAATACACCACACTGGCCCTGAAGTTGGTGTTTGTCGTAAATTCAATTCCTGCTTCAATAGTGGCATTTTCTTCGGGCAGTAAATCCTCGTTGCCATAGGAGGGGTCATAAATTTGAAACAAAGAAGGGGTGATATAGGCCGTGCTGTAAGAGGCCAAAAGCTTCAAATTGTTTTCGCTTAAAGCGAAATTATAAGAAGGATTGATGCTGTAAACCAACTTATTGTCATAGACCGAATGCGTATTCAATCGCGCGCCGGCATTGACATTCAAACCAAAATTTGAAACATACACCATATTCACATAAGGATCAAAAATGGTGAATTGAGCATCGTCCTTGTCAATCACCTGTGCAAACTGGCTTTCGCCGAAAGGGATACTGAATGCATTCATATTGGAAGTGGAAAAGTTAAACCCGGCAATGGCTGTAACCTGTTCTCCAAACCGATGTTGCAAATAATTGTCCAGCGCATAAAAACGCGCATCATACTTCACCGGAAAATCATCGGTAAGTTCGCGCTCTATCCACGCATAGGAATCGTTGAACACATACTTCCCGCTTTTGTATTTCCACTCAAAGTTACCGCCGGTGCGCAATTGGCGCGATTCCGAAAGGTGATTGGCATCGGTAAAATCAAAATTATCATAGCCTGCTTTGTATTTGCCATAACTGAAAAACTGACTCACCTTGATGTTTTCCGTCAGGTGGACACCCAGATTGACATAGCTGTCAAAACTGTTAAACACATCGCTTTCAAAGGGTTCTTCGCCCTCAGGCGCTGCAATGGCTGAAAGTCCGTCCACATAGCGGTTGTTGAAGGTCGCCAGGTAGAAAAACTTGCCCACTGTCCCGTTGACGTTCACCGCGTTTGTGAATTCCTCTGCACGGTAATCATTGACTCCCTGCGCCTGATTGGTGCCAACTGTGGAAGTAAAATGTGCTGCAATGGGTCTGTCGCTTGATTTTTTGGTGGTGATGTTAATGACCGCTGTGGCAGCACCGCTTCCATAAAGCACGCTGGATGCTCCTTTTACAATTTCAATCTGCTCGATGTTTTGAGCCGGCACGAGTCGCAGGTCATAATCATTGGCGATTTGTGAGCCGTCTGTCACCTGCACACCGTCCAGCATAATCAAGACCTGACGGTTTCTTCCGCCGCGCACATAGTAGCCCAGGTTTTGACCGTCATAACTTCGGCTGCCATTGATTTCGATACCTGAAACCTCATTGATGACCTGTGCAACAGATTTTCCGGCACTGCGTTCCAGGGTTTCAGAAGTGATTTTTGTAACCACTTTACCGCTGTTTTTGCGATGGAGTTGCACTTTAGTATCAATAAAAACGGAGTCTAATTGTTCTGCTTTTTGAAGTTCCTGAGCAGACACCAGTGTTGAGGCACATAACAGTGCCGATACCATAAATTTGTTCATTGGGTTAAATAGTTAACCAGGAAAAAAGAATGAAGTTTCCCTCACCCAAACTTTTATCCCGAAAGTTTGACATTGATTTATGAATCCGGCAGGTCTCCTGGCTCGCGTCTTGTTGTTGGTCTTCCCATCCCGATTGCCATCGGGTCAGTGACATTGAAGTGAACAACAAGCTTGATAGCTTACAGTTGCGGGAACAGCTCAAGATTGAAGATTAGTGATTTATGATTAAGGATTTCAGATTTTGAAATACTTTGAAAATTTAAACCGTTCTTTTCACTTGATTCCCTTTTAATCGCGCATCCCAGTGGGGGAATTGCAAACCAAAATTCTATGCGAAAGTAAACATTTTTGAAGTTGGGAGAAAGGAAAGTTTAAATAATGTTACTTTTGTTTTTCTATAGACTTGAGACATTAGACACTAGATTTTAGACTTTAGACATGAGTTATAAGACACTTGCAATCCTATTTACTTTTTTGGTGTTTTTTTCCTGCAAAAACGAAAAAACACCACCCGCTCCTTCAATAGATGGAAACTCCCTTGAAATCAGTTATGCAAAGGGTTTTTCCATTACTGATTATGGTGACTATAAGGTTATCGAAGTGAACAACCCCTGGCCGGATGCAGGGAAAGTATTCAGGTATGCGCTTGTGAAGGATCAAGCTAATTTTGAATCCGAAGAGCGTTTTGATGCCGTGGTGCAAGTGCCCGTTCAGAACCTGATTGTGACTTCCACGACCCATATTCCCTCACTGGATATGCTGGGCGAGACCGATAAACTCATCGCCTTCCCCAACCTCAGCTATATCTCTTCAGAACATACCCGAAAACGCATCGCCGAGGGCAAACTCACCGAAATTGGCAACAACGAGTCCATCAATACTGAAAACGTCATCGACCTGCAACCCGATGTGATGATAGGCTTTGCCGTTACCGGAAACAACAAAACTTACGAAACCCTGCAACGTGCCGGCATTCCCATAGTTTTTAACGGCGACTGGACAGAAAACCACCCGTTGGGAAAAGCGGAGTGGATTAAGTTTTTTGGAGCTTTCTTTGATAAAAATGAGGCCGCCGCACAGCTTTTCAGCGAAATTGAAGCCGAATACATTACCGTAAAAGAACTCGCACAAACCGCAGACAACACACCCACCGTTTTGAGCGGCGCGCTTTGGAAAGACATCTGGTACCTGCCTGAAGGTAAAAGCTGGGGTGCCCAGTTTATCGCCGATGCCAATGGCGCCTACCTCTGGGCAGACAGCGAAGGCACCGGAAGCATTGCCCTAAACGTGGAAACCGTAATCGACAGGGCACAGCACGCCGATTTTTGGATTGGTCCGGGGCAGTTTACAACTTATAGTCAGTTGGCAGATGCACATAAGGCTTACACACAGTTGGATGCTTATAAGAACAAAACCGTCTATAGCTTCTCCAGCCTGAAAGGGGAAACGGGCGGTATCATTTATTATGAACTCGCCCCCAACCGGCCCGATTTGGTTTTAAAAGATTTAGTAAAGATATTGCACCCCGAATTGTTGCCGGAGCATGAGTTTTATTTTTTTAGGGCTTTGGAATAATGTCCTAACCTCTCACTTCGGCTCCGCTCAGTGACCGGTGAGAAAGGAAATAGTTTAAAATTATATTTAGTTTGGAAAAAAACACCACATACAACAAACACTTCCTCGCTTTAAGCGTGTTGCTTATTGTTGTGTTTTTTGTCAATTTATCCCTGGGGTCTGTTTCTATTCCTTTGAAGGAAGTCGTCAAGGCGCTGTTTTACGTCGAACCCGAAAAAGCCTCCTGGGCATTTATCATTCAGGATTACCGTTTGCCCAAAGCTTTGACCGCCATTATGGTGGGTGCCGGGTTGTCGGTTTGCGGGTTGTTGATGCAGACGCTGTTTCGCAATCCGTTGGCGGGGCCTTTTGTTTTAGGGGTTAGTAGCGGTGCCAGTCTGGGTGTTGCCTTGTTGATTATGGGTGCTTCAGGTATAGGTGGAGCTATAGGGTTGTTGCTGGTCAGCAAATGGAGCCTGGTCATCGCCGCCGGTTTGGGAAGTTTGATGGTGATGCTGGCAGTACTTGCCGTGACCGTTCGCGTAAAAGATACCATGGCCATCCTCATCATCGGATTGATGTTTGGAAGCGTTACCGCTGCCGTGGTGGGTGTCCTCGCCTATTTCAGCCCGGCTGAGCAATTGCAACAATATATTTTCTGGTCGTTTGGAAGCCTTGGTAACAACTCCTGGGAAGGGATGCTGGTGCTGGCGCTCTGTTTTCTTTTCGGAATTATCTTGTCCATACTCACCATAAAACCGTTAAACGCTTTGTTATTAGGTGAAAACTACGCCAAAAGCCAGGGATTGCACATCGCTAAAAGCCGAATGCTTATTCTGATTGCCACTTGTGTACTCGCCGGAGCCATCACCGCCTTTGCGGGACCCATCGCTTTTATCGGACTGGCAGTGCCGCATATTACACGACAGATTTTCACAACTGCCAATCATAAAGTTTTGATACCGGCCGTGCTTTTGAGCGGTGCAGTGATTATGCTTATTTGCGACAGCATTGCCCAGGTGCCATTTACTGATTACACCCTGCCGATCAATGCGATTACTTCTTTGGTGGGCGCGCCGGTGGTGATTTGGTTGTTGGTGAGGAAGCGGAAGCTGCTTTTTTAAACTTCAAAAAATCTCTGCGTAACTCTGTGGTACCTCTGCGTAACCCTGCCTGCCGGCAGGCAGGTCTGCGGTATAACCATCGATTGGATTGACGTGAATTAAGCTATACCGCAAAGAGACACAAAGAAGCGCGAAGTAACGCAGAGTAAAAAATCTTTGTGTAACTTTGTGGTACCTCTGCGCAACTTTGTGGTACTACTTTATCAATGTCAAATCAACCTATATACACCCTTCAAACCAAAGACCTCTCCATAGGTTATTTCCACAAATCGGGGAACCATGTGGTGGCTAGGGACCTTAACTTTTCTTTGAAAAGCGGTGAACTCGTTGCCTTGGTGGGAAGTAACGGTATTGGGAAATCGACTTTGTTGCGCAGCTTGTGCAAGGTGCAAAAATCGCTTTCAGGTGACATTGTTTTAAACGAGGAATCCCTCCAAAACTATAGCTTTGAATCCCTGGCAGAAACCCTCAGCGTGGTGCTTACCGAAATACCCGCTTCCAAAAACATGACCGTGGGCGAACTCGTCGCTTTAGGCCGTCAACCCTACACCAACTGGCTGGGTACCCTTACCGAAGACGACAAAACACACATCATCGAAGCCCTAAACGCCACTGAAATGCTCGGTTTTAAAGACCGTAAATGCTATGAACTCAGTGACGGGCAGTTGCAACGTGCCTTGATTGCAAGAGCGCTGGCACAAGACACCCCCATCATCATCCTGGACGAACCCACCACCCACCTCGATATCTACCACCGGGCATCCATATTAAAACTGCTGAAAAACCTCAGCAAAAACAAAACCATCCTCTTTTCCACCCACGAGATTGACCTCGCCATACAGTTGTGTGACCAAATGATCGTCATGACCCCCGAAAAGACCTTTTTTGGCGACCCCTGTGCGTTGATTGAAGAGGGTTGCTTCTCTGCACTCTTCCCCAAAAACCTGATTGATTTTGACGGGGAGACAGGGAGTTTTAGGATAGTGAAATAGGCAATACCGTTAAAAAACCCAATGTTATATGGGTTCTATTACTTTCCGGGTGTAAGTGAGTAACATTAGGTAATTTCAATATAATTTCGGAAATTTATATTTTAAAAAAGAAAATAATGGCTACAATGGACAGCATAAGAAGCGGATTGATTGATAAAATCCTTGCGATTAAAAACAAAGAGTTTTTAAAAGCACTTGACCAACTCATATCTTCCAGTACAACAGATTCAGATCTGGTTGAATTAACCCGGGAACAAAAACTTTTGCTTCAAATGAGTGAAGAGGATATTAAAAACGGAAGGTTGATTTCTCAAGAAGCAATGAACAAAAGGAATCTTGAATGGTTAAACGAGATGTAATTTGGACCAGAACTGCCGATATCCAATTTGTGGGCATTTTAGAATATTGGGTGAAAAGAAATAAATCCAACAGCTATTCTAAAAAACTCATCGATTTAGTCTCCAAAAGAACTAACCAAATTGCTAAAAACCCCTTTATTTATAAATCAACAGACTATAAAGACACCAGAGTAGCTTCGCTGGGTAATTTCAGCATCTTTTACAAAATAACAGAGCATCACATCATAATCTCAGCCTTCTGGGACAACAGGCAAGACCCCAAAAAACTTTTAAAGATTTTACAGCAGAAAAAATAAGGCTACACAAATATCCAGATATCATATATAGTTAAATAAAGACTTAAAAAATCCGAGGAAATGGGGAGTTTTAGGATTATTAAGTAATTCTTTAGAACAGACTATTCATTTTTTAATTAACTTTAAATCATGGACAAACTGAAAAATAACATCGAAAATGAAGATTGGTGGGACCACTTAAGCCCTGCTGAACTGGAAGGAATTCAAAAAGGACTTCAGGATATTGAAGATGGCAACACGATTTCTCATGAAGAAGTAATGAAAAAACTAAAAAAGCGCTTTGGTCTCTGACACTGCTCTTTTAATAAAACATTATTGATGACCTCATTTTTCAAAGAACTCTTCACCTACAACCGGCACTGCAACCAACAATTGGCCGATGTATTCATAAAACATCCCGATACCACTTCTGAAAAAGCCATCAGCCAGTTTAGCCATATTTTAAATGCCCATCACATCTGGAACAACAGGATTGACCCGCAACAAGCAGCTTATGGCGTGTGGCAATTGCAGGACGCCAAAGACTTCAAGCAAATAGACCAGGCCAATTATAAACACTCCCTACACATACTCGACACTTTTGACTTAGACGCAACCATTAACTACAACAACAGCAAAGGACAGTCCTTTCAAAACAGCATCCAGGATGTTTTGTTTCATAGCATCAACCACTCCACCTATCACCGGGGGCAAATCGCCACAGACTTCAAAACCACCGGACTGCAACCTCTCGTGACTGATTTTATTTTTTATAAAAGGGAGTACTTATGATGGATCTATTTACAAAAGGAAAGCAGAGGTGATTATTTTAAAAATCCTCCAGAACACTTAGTAAAAAACGATACCATTCAAATAAAAAACAATTCAAATTTTGATCTTTAAATTATTATTTAGAATATATCTAAAAAAGCCAAGGGTGGCTTTATCCCAGCCTTTGGTAGGGAGTAAGGTAGGAGTATCCATACATGAGCCTCCATTTTGACCCGTCCTGAACTAGCTATACAGTTTAATAAAACCCATAATAACTAAACACATTTAAACGTGCTTGTTAGAAACAAAACCCAAACAAGGGTGGATTTTGTGTGGGACAAGGGCTGATTTGTTGGTTTTTTTGCGGGAATGTGGAATCCCGTAAAATGGATTGCAAGCCACTGTTTATATTTGGAGAATGGGGGTTTTAAAAATTAAGTTATATTTGAGTAATCCCCTCGAGCTCCATAGCATTTTTCCTCCGAAGGTTTTTCGCAGGAGAAAAGTGAAAGAGACCCTAAACTTTAAATAAAAGCAGTGTTTCAGATATTGAATATAAGAGCATTTGACAAGGGTATGGCAGTGTTATACTAATGACATAGTTTAATATCACCTTTGGCTAAACTACTTATATCCAATCGATGTTCGACATAAAAATTAAGAATTACAATTGATTAAAATGTGTTTACTTTGAGCAGTTCACACAAATAATTACCAACTAATAAAATGAAATACATGAAAAAAATTAAACACGTTTTGCTATTATTAGTAACGATAGCAATATTTAGTTCTTGTTCATCAGATGATGATAATTCTCAAGATAAAGTAACTTCTGCTAAAATAACTATAAAAAATTCTAGTGGCGATACAGTTTCAGGGATAGTTGTTTATGCTTATGATGAACAAACATGGAGTGTAATTGGAGATGATCCATTTTTTGCTGATTTTCAAGCTGCATCTGGTAACGATGGAGTGGCAACTTTTTCAAATTTAACCTCTGATTTAGCATTTAATGAATTAAATAATTTTTCGCATACCTTTAGATTTTCTGCACACTACAACCTTAATGGTACAGATAAAACCAAAGTTAAAGCAATAACATTTAATTTAGGTGATGATAAGTCTGATACAATTATTATAGATTAAAACAAATTCAAGAACTGCTCAAATTTACACTAAAAACATTAAAATTATTAATCGATAATTATAATGCAAATACTTGACCTTTTGAGGAATGAGGTTTTAAAAATTATGCTATATTTGATTACTCCCCTCGAACTCCATAGTTTTTTATCCTCAGAAGGTTAACCGTAGGAGGATAACGAAGGAGTTCCTTTAGTCTCTAAAGTTTTAACTTGAGAGACTGTCTAAATTTTAAACTCAAAACATGTTGTATATATGCCTTATGTGGTATATATCAACAATAAATCAAAAATGAATACTATTCTAGAAATGGAATATATCAGCAATATGTTGTAGTTTTATTACTGATATAAACATGTTATGCCTCATTGTAGGACACCGACCGCACATTCAGGCACATTTGGTTTTTTCCGACACACAAACCAACGCTGAAAAAACCAAAAGAGCCTGAATTTTTGCCAACGCCTCAAGACGGAAAAAAGAATTTGAAAAAAAATTTGGAGACCACCCCCTGACCAGACACATCTTTGTAGCGTAATTAATATTAATCATTAAAAACGTAAAACAATGAAAAGACAAATTGAAGTATTTACAGCCGGATGCCCGGTATGTGAACCAGTAGTAAAAACAGTAAAAGAAATGGCTTGTGACTCTTGCGAAGTAACTGTTTACAACCTTGTTGAACAATGTGACGACAAAGTCTGCGTTGACAAGATGAAAAAGTATAACATTACTTCCCTTCCAGCGGTAGCTGTTAATGGAAAATTACTTGCTTGCTGTCAAAACAGAGGAGTGAGTAAGGAAGAATTAGCAGCAGCAGGTATCGGTAAAGCCATTTAATTTTTTAACCAAATCACCCAACTTCCAAATAATGGGGGTTGGGTGGTTTTAATTGAATTAGTATGTTACCAAAAGATTTAACAAAAGACCTTAAAGACCGATTAAATAGCATTAAAGGTCAGGTTGAAGGAGTAATAAAAATGCTTGACGAAAGCAATGACCCTGCCCAAATATTAAATCAATTTAAAGCGGTCAATAAAGGGTTTGAAAAAGCCCAGCATCTTCTATTAGACGAAGTTTTCAGAAAAACTTTGGCAATGAAAATTTCCGAGGCATTAGAAGCCTGCCCAGGCAACTGCGGACAAGAAGAACGAATTGCAATTATTAAAAATCAATTTCCTGATTTAGGACTTTATGAACTAACAGACAAAATGAAGGAAATTGATAAAGTTTATGAATATTTACTTAAAAAAAAGGAAAGTATGAAAGAAATATCATTAACCATTGACAATATGGTTTGTCAAGGTTGTGCAGAAAAAATATCCGATATTTTAAAGGAAACAAAAGGTGTGGAAGATGTGAATACAAAGGCTATGAAAAAATTAGTGAACATTAAATTTAGCCCCACTGAGACGGATGAAAACGAACTCATAGCCATATTGACAAAAGCAGGATATAAACCCAAGGACAAGATTTAGAATTATGAGTATAAGAAAATCATTTGCCATTTTGTTCATACTACAAACATTCTTTATGGCTTGTTCGGGAAATAATTCTCAAAACAACCAAACAGATTTGAATGAAGGAGAGGTAAAGCTTATAGAAATACCTATTGAGGGTATGAGTTGTATGTCTTGTGTCGCAACCGTAAAAAAGACCCTGTCAAGTATTGATGGAGTACAGGAAGTAAAGGTAAGCCTTCAGGACAAAAATGCAACGGTAAAGTATGACCCTGAAAAAGTTACTCAGGAGCAATTAAAGAATACTATAAACAAAATTGGCTATAAGGCAGGCGACATAAAAGAATTAAAAGAATAATGTTAGAGGATTTTTTAAACCAATTTATAAGCACACTTCAAGAAGGCTCGATTGTCAGTTTAGGGATTGCTTTGTTGGCAGGAATAATTTCAAGTGGTGTGTGTCCCTGTACTTTACCCGTTGGACTTGGTTTTGCGGGCTATGTTGGGAGTGCTTCTGTTCGCGAATCGAAAACAGGTTTTTCTATAACTTTTTCATTCTTTTTAGGTATTGTATTTTGTTTGACATTATTAGGAGCCATTGCAGGTTATTTAGGAGCTTTCCTAACCGAAACTTTTGGAAAATATTGGGCAATGGTAATGGGTATAATATCATTAATAGCAGCCGGAATTGCTTTTTATGGACCTTATTTGCGTGTTCGTCAACTTGAATCTCTGAGGAGACCGGGAATCGGTGGGTCATTTTTATATGGTTTAATTTTTAGTTTAGGAACATCAGCAGCTCCATTACTGCTATTGTTATCTTTTGCAGCAGCTAAAGCAAGTGTTTTTTACGGATTAGTTTTGGCACTTTTGTTTGGAATTGGAAGAGGATTACCCTTTTTAATAGTTGGACTTTTTGCAAGCTCTGTTTCAAAACTTGCCAAATTGACTTGGTTAAGGAAAAGTATTCAAATTATAAGCGGATTGGCATTACTTTATTTAAGTTTCTATTTTTTCAGACTTTTCAGCTTTTATCTTTAGACAGAAACAATCCCACCCTTCACATCCATACACATTGGCAAGTCGCTCAATTCCAGCCACACAAGCCAAAACTTGCCAAAGAGTATGGCTGCCCCACCGCAACGGACGAAAAATAACAACGAAGGCATAACAGCACCTAAACGCAAGCAGGGGTTTTGTGCTTCGTAGGACAGGAAAGTAGTATATTTGAAGTTCAGTTCTTCGTAGAAAGTGCAGTGGTTTAAGCCCTGCCTGCGTTTAGCTGCAAAACGTTGTGCGGCAGCTAAAAAAGACAATTAAAAAAATGAATAATGTTATAAGAACATTTTTATTAGTATTTATTCTCGGACTGGGTTTCAATTCTTGCAAACAAAATGAAGTTGACGGAATTATAATTGGTCATACTTTATCCGAAAACCAAAGTTTATCGCACAATAAAGAACTAAAAAAACTAATCAAAGACGCACTAAACCATAATGAACAAGCCATATCGAAACTAACTAATTTTCCCTGTGGTGGTGGAGCGGGTTGCTATGACCTAGGGTTTGTTGTTACTCAAATAATTTACCGTATTGGAGAGGACGAATTTAATCAAATGGTTCTTCGTATTGACAGTAATGACTTTAACAAAAATCAACTTCAAGGTCTAATCAGGGTAGGTCTTGAATATGGAGATAATAACAATGACGGAATAAGGGATAATAGAAAAATTGAGAAGGAGTTTCCAACTTTAAACGAAATAATAACACAATAAAAAAAGCCGACCGCACAACAGCACCTAAAAACAATACCTGTACCGCTTTTTTTGAATAGGTAGTAATTTTTACAAAATTAATGCTATTTTAGTGAAGCAGTTGAAAACAGGTACTGTTTTTAGCTGCAAAACGTTGTGGTGCATTTAAGACAAACTTTTAGAACAAATCAAAATTACTTTTCGAATCCAAAATATTTACTATATTTGTATCTAAACGGATACAGTTTTTTGAATGATAATTACCGAAAAAACATCTGAATTTGACAAGTGGATTAGAAAGCTGAAAGACATTCGAGCAAAATCTAAAATACTTTTCCGAATCCAAAAACTTGAAACAGATGAACATTTCGGAGATTGTAAACCTATCGGAGACGGAATTAGCGAAATGAGAATTAATTATGCTAAAGGCTACCGAGTATATTTCAA
Source organism: uncultured Flavobacteriaceae bacterium (assembly GCA_964469175.1). GTDB lineage: Bacteria > Bacteroidota > Bacteroidia > Flavobacteriales > Flavobacteriaceae > Planktosalinus. The sequence continues at coordinate 50,458 of CAYXXY010000012.1, read as the reverse complement.
AGAAAAAGACAACAAAATCGTAATTCTTTTAATTGGTGGAGATAAATCGACTCAACAAAAGGACATTGAGAAAGCAAAAAAAATCTGGAACAGAATAAAAAATGATTGATATGGAAACCACAAAATTTGACATAGCGGACTATTTGGACAGCGAAGAAATGATTGCTGAATATCTTAATACAGTTCTTGAAGATGGAGACAGTTCTGACTTGATAGTAGCAATCGGACATATCGCAAAGTCAATCGGTATGACTAAAATTGCGGAGAAAACCGGAATGAGTAGACCCAGTCTTTATAAAGCATTATCTGACGGAGCAAAACCGCAATTTGAAACAATAATGAAAGTGCTGAAAGCTATTGGAGGACAGATCAACGTGAAACCAATGTCAGCATAAAAAACGACACCACAACACCGTGTAAAAAACATTGCTTATTTTAGTTAAACCGTTTGGTCGTTGCCTGTTTGCCTGCTCTGATTTTCTTGCGGACAATCACGCTTGCCCGCTCGCAAAGTTTTTATACGAGACGTTTCCTTTTCACAGATAGTTTAAATTAAATACCTTTACAAAAAAGACCATAAAATGCCCACCACCCTAACCATAATCATACTCATCCTTATTTTCCTCGCCATAGGCATCGCCCTGGGGGTTTTTATCAACAACCTCAAACAAAAAGCGGGATTGTCCTCCCTGGAAGAACGCCTGCGGTCCAATGCCGAGAATGAAACCAAACTCCTGGAGCGTATGGCCTTACTGGAGCAGGAACGGGAAGGCATCCGCAGGGAGAAAGATGCGTTGGCCGTAGAGCTCACCCGCAGAAATGCCGACTTTGACAACCTCAAACAACGCAACGACGAGCAAAAAGCCGAAGTCGAAAAACTACAGGAACGCTTTCAAAAAGAGTTTGAAAACCTCGCCAACAAAATACTGGATGAAAAGTCCACCAAGTTCACCACCCAGAACAAAGAGAATATCGATGCCATCCTCAAACCCTTACAGGAAAAAATACAGCTTTTTGAAAAGCGCGTGGAGGAAACCAACAAAGAAGACATCAACCGCAGTGCAGATTTACGCCAGCAAATCATTGGGTTAAAAGAGCTCAACGAGCAGATGAGCAAAGAAACCACCAACCTTACCAAAGCCCTTAAAGGCGATACCAAAATGCAGGGCAATTGGGGCGAACTCGTCCTGGAGCGCGTGCTGGAGCGCAGCGGTTTGAAAAAAGACAGTGAGTATTTTGTGCAACAGAGTTTCACCACAGAAGAAGGTCGCCGCGTCATGCCTGATGTCATCATTCACCTGCCCGGCGAGAAAAAACTGGTGGTGGATTCCAAGGTTTCGCTGGTGGCTTATGAACGCTACATCAATGAAACCGAAGAACCGGAAAGGCCGTTGCACCTTAAAAACCACCTTATTTCCATCAGAAAACGGGTCAACGAATTGGGCGAAAAAAACTACCACCAGCTCTACGATATGGAAAGCCCTGATTTTGTATTGCTGTTTATCCCCATCGAGTCGGCTTTTGCGATTGCTTCTATGGAATACCCGGCCTTGTACAGTGATGCGTTTGAGAAGAATATTATTATTGTGACCCCCACTACCCTGCTTGCGGTGTTAAAAACCATTGACAGTATGTGGCAAAACGAAAAACAAAAAGCCAACGCCCTTGAAATCGCCACCCAGGCCGGCAGGCTCTATGACTCCTTTGTCAATTTGACCGATGATCTTTTAAAAGTGGGCAATCAAATCAACACGGTTCAAAAATCCTATGAAGGCGCCATGGTCAAACTCACCGGAAAAGGAAACCTCATCACCCGTGTGGAAAACCTAAAAAAACTGGGCGCCAAAGCCGGGAAAAGCATCGATGATAAATTGTTGAAGCGCGCTTCAGAAGATGAGGATGTATTGCCGCTGGAGTGAAACCCTTGAAGGGTTTAGAACCCTTCAAGGGTTGAGCCATTAAAGACGATTCTCCTTAATCTCCTCCACCACCTCAGGATTCAACAAGGTGGAAATATCCCCAAAGTTGGAGAAATCACCTTCTGCAATTTTTCTTAAGATGCGACGCATAATCTTTCCCGAGCGGGTTTTGGGTAAGCCGGAAACGAATTGGATTTTTTCCAGTTTGGCTATGGGTCCGATTTGGTCGGTGATCAATTCGTTGATTTCCTTGCGCAGGTTGTTATGGTCGCGGCCAGAGCCCGTTTCTTTTAAAATCACATACCCATACAAAGCATTTCCTTTGATGTCGTGCGGAAAGCCCACGATGGCACTTTCGGCAACAGCCGGGTGCTCGTTGATGGCATCTTCAATGGGTGCCGTGCCTAAATTATGCCCGGAGACAATGACCACATCGTCCATACGTCCGGTGATGCGGTAGTAACCCACTTCATCGCGCAAGGCACCGTCACCGGTAAAGTATTTCCCCGGAAAGGCAGTAAAATATGTTTCTTTAAACCGTTTGTGGTCACCCCAGATGGTGCGCGCCATCCCAGGCCACGGAAACTTCATACACAAACTCCCCACCACCTGATTGTCTTCAATCTCGTTGCGCAACTCGTCCATCAGCACGGGTTGCACCCCGGGCAACGGCAAGGAGGCATAGGTGGGTTTTGTGGGCGTTACAAACGGCAGCGGCGAAATGAGGATTCCGCCCGTTTCGGTTTGCCACCAAGTATCCACCAGCGGGCATCTTTTTTTCCCCACGTGGTCGTTGTACCAGTGCCACGCCTCTTCATTGATGGGTTCGCCCACAGAGCCAATGACTTTCAGGGAAGACAAATCGTGTTTTTCAACATAATCCAGGTTTTCTTTTGCCAACGCGCGAATGGCTGTGGGTGCCGTGTAAAATTGGGTGATCTTGTGTTTTTCCACGATTTCCCAGAATCGCCCAAAATCCGGATAAGAAGGCACGCCTTCAAACATGACCGTAGTCGCTCCATTTAAAAGCGGGCCATACACAATATAGGAATGCCCGGTAATCCACCCGATATCGGCCGTGCACCAGTACACATCGTTTTCTTCATAGCGAAATACGTTTTTAAACGTGTATGCCGCATACACCATATAACCGGCAGTGGTGTGCAGCATCCCTTTGGGTTTTCCGGTCGAGCCGGAAGTGTACAGGATAAACAACGGGTCTTCGGCTTTCATAATTTCGGCCACGTGATTGCCCGACGCTTTTTCAAGCAAAGGAGCCAACCAAAGGTCACGGTCTTCTTTCATTGTGATTTCGGTTTGGGTGCGTTTGACCACGAGTACTTTTTCAACACCGGCACAATGTTGAAGTGCATCATCCACAATACCTTTCAGGTTGATGGTTTTGCTTCCGCGAAAGCCGCCATCTGCTGTGATTACCCATTTACAATCACTATCATTTATACGTGTTTCCAAAGCTTTGGCCGAAAAACCCGCAAACACTACTGAATGTACAGCACCAATTCTGGCGCAAGCCAAAACGGAAATTGCCAACTCGGGAATCATTGGTAAGTAAATACACACCCTGTCCTCTTTTTTGATGCCTTGTTCTTGAAGGACATTGGCCATTTTGGCTACGCGGTCATACAATTCTTTGTAAGTGATGTGTTGTGCTTCTTCTTTAGGGTCGTTGGGTTCAAAGAGGATAGCGGTTTTATCGCCGCGTTTGGCCAGGTGGCGGTCAATGCAGTTTTTTGTAATGTTGAGCTTGGCACCATCAAACCAGTTGAACTCGGCTTCCTGCATATCATAGTCCAGCACGGTGTCCCATTTGCGGTACCAGGTGAAGTTTTCATCGGCTATTTTGTCCCAAAAGGCTTTGGGGTCTTTGACTGATTTTTTATATAGCTTGAAGTAATGCTCGAGGTTTTTAACGGTGTAGTAACTCATGAGGAAATAAATTTCGTCATAAAGTTACTAAAAATTTTAGCAATTAATTGATTCCCAAATTTCAGCTTATTTTATTGAAAATTAATTTTAACAAAAGATTAACTTAATTTATTTTGAAATGTTATATATATATATATATTGTCCTCATTATTAACTCTTTAAACATTTTATCATGATAAATTGTATAAAAAAGATTTGCATTATTTCTTTAGCATTCTTAACTTTAATCTCTTGCCAAAAAGAAGATAATTACGATGAGCGAACAAGTCTCGAAATTGTAAAGTCACTTTCAAATATTGACATAGACTCAATTGAAAACACTACTGACGCTGAGCTAACTGCAATATTTAATAAATATGGAGACAATCTTCAATTAGACACTTTAGAAATAATTGAAAGTAAAACAGTTAACTATAATGGTTTAACAGGTAAATCTGTAGTAATTGACTATGAGGATAGAAGTGAAAATTTAGATAAATCTCTAATATTTATTTTAAGTGAAAATAACAATGTTGATACCTATTTAAAATATAATATAAGGTGGGAAAATGAAATTGGGTATGTAGATGTTACTACTGAGGATAAAAGTTTTATGAGTGCCGAGGTTAGCTCAAGTTATGAGGTGATTAATTTAAGTTTTAATAAGATTCACGGTGATGGAAGCTATTTAGATTGTCTTGATGGTGCAGTGAGCGCTTGTGTAAACGATGGCGAATGTGCTTTCATCTGTGGTATAATATGGAAGTATTGTCTTGGAGCAGTAGCTACCGCTTGTTTAGGGCATCATTATCTTTAGTTTAATTATAAAAAATCAAATTATGTATTATTTCCTTGGATCACTTTTAATTATACTTTCGCTGTTTCTGTTTTTATGGGCAGTGGCAGATATTTTGAAAAAAAATAAAAACAAGAGTTTGATATTTCTTTTATTACTAACACCTATTATTGGACCTCTTATTTATTTTCAAAAAAAAGGTTAGTATGGATAGATTAGCCAAATAATTGTTTGGTTTAAAGTATACCCTTTTGGATTTAAAATCAAAAAGGGTATTTTAAATTTCATACTTTTGTAGCTTTCCCAAAAAATGTAAAGGTTACATATCGTGAGGGACTATTATATTTATTACAAAAGGGAAAATATTATTATTTATAATTTATGGTATCTGAATAATAGCAAGCAATAGATTATTTTCTAAATTATTTATAATAGGACTTATATCAATTACTTACTCAAATACATCTTTCTTCTGCTGTACAACTCATAAAACTTAATCTCTCGCAAAGGCGCAGAGTCGCAAAGTTTTTTACTTACGGTA
>CAYXXY010000012.1:0-45176 GCA_964469175.1 uncultured Flavobacteriaceae bacterium | reverse complement strand
GCTGATTTTTTAATGTGATTTATGTTTCTATTTTTTACTTACTCAAATACATCTTTCTTCTGCTGTACAACTTATAAAACTTAATCTCTCGCAAAGGCGCAGAGTCGCAAAGTTTTTTACTTACGGTAACTGATTATTTCTATTGGACCATTTTTTGGTCTATGGAAGGAGTACTATTTTTCATCAATTGTGTCAGATAAAATTTAAAATAGGTCGTTACAGGGCAAACTCAAAGTTTGTTTAAAATCTTGTAACCGATAATTTTAGTGCAAATCAAATATCCGTGAAAATCTGCTCAATCAGCGTCATCCGTGTTCTATTTGGAAGCGTGAAATGGAACGCTGATGACACGGATATAACGGATAAACGCTGATTTTTTAATGTGATTTATGTTTCTATTTTTTACTTACTCAAATACATCTTCCTCCTGCTGTACAACTCATAAAACGCATCGTCTTTTAGACTGTCGATAAACAGGATGCTTTCGCCTGTACTCTTCATCTCGGGCCCCAGTTGTTTGTTCACATTGGGGAATTTGTTGAAAGAGAATACCGGTTGTTTGATCGCATACCCATTCAATTGCGGATTGAAATCAAAATCGGTTACTTTTTTCTCGCCCAGCATTACTTTGGTGGCATAATTAACATAGGGCTCTCCATAAGCCTTGGCAATAAATGGAACCGTTCTCGATGCCCTTGGGTTTGCTTCAATGATATATACTGTATCATCCTTAATGGCAAACTGCACATTGATAAGTCCCACGGTATTAAGTGCCAAGGCGATATTTTTAGTGTGGTCTTTAATCTGTTGCATGACAAATTCACCCAGATTGAATGGCGGTAAGGTAGCGTTTGAGTCTCCCGAGTGGATACCACAAGGCTCAATATGTTCCATAATCCCGATGATATAGACGTTTTCACCATCGCAAATCGCATCAGCTTCGGCTTCTATGGCTCCGTCCAGATAGTGGTCTAAAAGGAGTTTGTTATTGGGAATGGAACGCAGTAAATCAACCACGTGTTCTTCCAGTTCTTTTTTGTTGATGACAATTTTCATTCCTTGTCCGCCAAGAACATAAGAAGGCCTCACCAGCAACGGAAAGTCGAGTTCGTCGGCAATTTTCAGGGCTTCTTCAGCGGTTTCGGCCACACCAAATTTTGGATAAGGAATGTTGTTTTCTTTCAGTAAAGTAGAGAAACTACCTCTGTCTTCAGCTAAATCAAGTGATTCAAAGGTGGTCCCAATGATTTTTATTCCGTAACGGTGAAGCTTTTCAGCCAGTTTCAAAGCGGTTTGCCCACCCAACTGAACGATGACACCTTCAGGATTTTCGTGACGGATGATGTCATAAATATGTTCCCAAAACACCGGCTCAAAATAGAGTTTGTCTGAAATATCAAAGTCGGTGGAAACGGTCTCGGGGTTACAGTTGATCATAATAGTTTCATACCCACATTCGGCCGCAGCCAAAACACCATGCACACAGCAGTAATCAAACTCGATTCCTTGCCCGATTCGGTTGGGCCCGGAGCCCAGTACAATAATTTTTTTCTTATCGGAAACGATACTGTCATTAGCGGCATACCTTTCGCCGCCATCGGCGGGTTCCACTTCATTTTCAAAAGTAGAGTAATAGTAAGGTGTTTCTGCTTTAAACTCGGCCGCACAGGTATCTACCAGTTTATACACACGCTTGACGTTCATCTCTTCACGTTTTTTGTACACCTGGCTTTCCAGGCACTCCAGCATATGTGCTATCTGGCGGTCACCATAGCCTTTTTGTTTGGCTTCAAGAAGCAATTCCCTTGTGATGGTATCGATTTTATATTTAGAAATTTCTTTTTCAAGGTGGTACAATTCCTCATACTGCTTGAGGAACCACATATCAATTTTGGTGATTTCGTGGATGCGGCTCAACGGGATTCCCATTTGAATGGCATCATAAATCACAAACACACGGTCCCAACTGGCGTTGGTGAGCTTTTCGATAATCTGGTCATAGTTTTTATAGCCTTTACCGTCTGCACCCAAGCCGTTTCTCTTTATTTCAAGGGACTGGGTGGCCTTGTGCAGTGCTTCCTGAAATGAGCGGCCAATTCCCATCACCTCGCCCACAGATTTCATTTGAAGTCCGAGTGTTCTGTCGCTGCCTTCAAATTTGTCAAAGTTCCAGCGTGGGATTTTTACAATCACATAATCCAAAGTGGGTTCAAAAAGTGCTGAAGTGGATTTGGTGATTTGATTGCTCAACTCATCCAGCGTGTATCCAATCGCCAGTTTAGCAGCAATTTTTGCGATGGGGTAACCGGTGGCTTTTGAAGCCAAAGCAGATGATCGCGACACCCGCGGATTGATTTCCACAGCGATAATTTCTTCTTTTTCATCGGGGCTTACGGCAAATTGTACGTTACATCCACCGGCAAAGTCACCGATGCTGCGCATCATCAAGATGGCCATATCCCGCATTCTCTGGTAAGTCCTGTCTGAAAGAGTCATGGCAGGGGCCACTGTGATGGAGTCCCCTGTGTGGATTCCCATTGGATCCATATTTTCAATGGAACAGATAATGACCACATTGTCATTTTTATCTCGTAATAATTCCAATTCATATTCTTTCCAGCCGATGAGTGCTTTGTCAATCATCACCTCGTGGATGGGTGATATTTCCAGGCCGTGTTCAAGAAGCCTGTCAAAGTCTTCCGGTCTGTGAACTATGGATGCTCCGGCTCCACCCAAGGTATAAGAAGCTCTGATAACTAATGGAAACCCAAATTCCTGTGCGATTTCTTTTCCTTTTAGAAAGGAAGTGGCTGTTGCCTGAGGTGCCATACCTACACCAATTTTCAACATCAAATTACGGAATTGTTCCCTGTCTTCAGTAATATTAATGGCATTGATATCAACACCTATTAGTTTTATTCCAAAGTCCTTCCAGATACCCTTTTCATCGGCCTCGATACACAGGTTGAGTGCTGTTTGTCCCCCCATTGTGGGAAGAACGGCATCAATTTGGGGGTGTTCCTTTAAAATCTGAATGATTGATTTTGTGGTAAGGGGCAACAAATAGATATGATCTGCCATAGCAGGATCTGTCATAATTGTTGCCGGGTTTGAATTGATAAGAATGGTTTCAATCCCGTCTTCACGAAGTGAGCGAAGGGCTTGACTACCCGAATAATCAAATTCACAAGCTTGTCCAATAACGATTGGTCCTGAGCCGATAATCAAAATGGATTTAAGGTCTTTATTCTTTGGCATTTAGAAAAACTTTAGATAGGTGGAATGATAAGGTATAAAAAAAGGTGTTACTTAAAAAAGTAACACCTTGTATTTTAAATGATAAATACATTATTTCTTGTGACGTGGCTCAGAAGATACAGTTAGTTTTTTTCTTCCTTTGGCTCTGCGAGCAGCCAATACTTTTCTGCCATTAGCAGAAGCCATACGCTCTCTAAAACCGTGTTTGTTTCTTCTTTTTCTTTTTGATGGCTGAAATGTTCTCTTGCTCATTGCTGTATTTCTTTATCTTCTGTAAAAATTATTCTGTTATTTTATCTACTGAGAGTTGCTCTTAAAATCCAGCCTCTCAATATTGGCGGGCTTGCCCGCCAAAGCGCCGATTCTTATCGGTGCGTAGGCGGGTGCAAATATACAAACCTTTTTGAGTTTGGCAAATGGATTTATTAAAATATTTATTTTTGTTTTTACTACCTTTGACCCTTCAATAAAATCACCTCTTATGTTTCATAAAAATATCAAATTAGTACTTACCGTAATTGTTTTTGGACTTGCTATCTGGCAGTTTACAGAAGGCAACATTGGCAATGGCATTATGTATATTCTTCTGGCATCCATGTTTGTCTTTTTATATTTCAAAAACGAAATGATTCTTATGGCGTTTTTACGTTTGAGAAAGCAGGATTTTCCGGGTGCTAAAAGGTGGCTGGACAAAATCAAAAATCCTGAAGCATCACTGGTGAGAAAACAACAAGGTTATTACAACTACCTGAACGGATTGATGGTAATTCAAACCAATATGAACGAGGCTGAAAAATATTTCAAAAAAGCAATAAGCCTTGGACTTTCCATGAATGCTGATTTGGCGATGGCCAAACTCAACCTTGCCGGAATTGCTATGTCGAGAAGAAGAAAACGCGAAGCTCAAACATTACTCACCGAAGCCAAAAAACTGGACAAACACAATATGCTCACTGATCAGATTAGAATGATGAAGGAGCAGATGAAGAGGATATAGGTTTGTAGTTTCTGGTTTCTGGTTTCAAACTTGTTGAGGGCACTGAGCGTAGTTGAAGTGCAGGTAGGTTTCAGGTTTCAGGCTCTGCCCTCGGGCTTCCAGCACCTTACATCCAACACCTAAACTCACTCACCACTCATTACTAAATCCTACTTCCAGAATATCAACCGCAGGGCGACGATAATCAATACAATTCCAAAAATCTTTTTTAGGAGTACCTGATCGATGGAGATGGCAAATTTTGAACCAAAATGAGCCCCAAGTACAAATGCCACTGCTATGACTGCGGCATATTTCCAATTCACATGTCCGGCTTGATAATAATTAAAAGCAGCAATGAGCGTCACCGGCACGGCTAGCACTGCTAAACTGGTTCCCTGAGCCTCGTGTTGGGTAAAGCCCAAGGCAAATACCATAAGTGGTATCATCACTATTCCACCTCCCACACCCATTAAACCACTGAAAATTCCGGCTAAAACACCGATGACTATTAGTAGAAGTATCAAAGTCATTTTATTCATTTTTTATTACAATCCGGTATGGTAATGGCCTTTGTGAGGGATTTCTATAAAGTACTTTTTACCGGAGCGGTTGTTGAGTTTGGTTTCCCTCAACCAAGGATTGTGGATTTTTAAAATTTTATAATTGATTTCATATTGCAGGGCGAAAGCTGCCAAATCATCAATGGGTTTGTCCACTTCAACCACAAATGACGGCACCATAGTGTATAAATCTTTTTCCCTGAAGTTGAAGCCGTATTTTTTTGGGTCGCTCATGATTTCCTTCATGGCCAGGATTCTGAACATATACCTACCGGTTTCTTCACCTAAAAGCAAATTGTAATAATCTTCTACTTTCTGGCCTTCAAGTCTTCGATTAATTCCTGCATTACCGGCGTTGTAAGCTGCTGCTGCCAGTGTCCAGCTTCCGAAACGTTCTTTGGACGCCAATAAATATCTACAAGCTGCTTCTGTTGACTTGACCAGATGATATCTTTCATCAACATTGTCATTGACTTCAAGTCCATACTCTCGTGCTGTGGCCGGCATTATTTGCCATATACCACGGGCTCCGGCCGGTGAGACAGCATTTAGCAAGCCACTTTCTATAACTGCCAGGTATTTAAAATCATCCGGCACGCCATGTTTTTCAAGAATGGGTTCTATAATCGGGAAATACTTATTGGCCCTTTTAAACATCAACAGACCATTTGACTGCCAATAAGTGTTTACCAGCAGTTCCCTGTCCATACGCTCCCTCACATCGGGGTCACTCATTGGAACGGGTTCACCGGCAAAATCGATTGATTCAGGCAAAGGCAAGGCATACACATTGTAATCATTGATGAGTTTTGATTCATAGCGCTCATCAGTTGGAGGGTCCTTTTCAGCAAAAATGAATAACCCGCTAATAACTGTTAAAAGCACCAAACCTAAAATTTTAACCAACCTGTTCATAACCGAAATTTATTTATTTAAAGATAATCATTATTCTTAAACGATTAAAGGGGTTCATCAAGTATTATTTTGGGCAAGTTTTTATTGAACCATTTGAACCTGTTAAGAATCATTATATGAGTACCACCTTCAATAACTATGCAGTTTTTTATTTTGTCAATCGGAAAAACAAAATCTTTGTCTCCGTGAATGTGAATGACTTGTTCATCTGCTTGCTCACGGTTCCAGCACGTCATGTTTTCAATGGCCCAATCCAGGTAGTTCTCATTCCTCACTGACAGGAACTGCTGATAGAGCTGCAATCTTTTTTTTGTTTTTTTTCCAATGGCAAACTTTGACAAATCATCTGCACTCAAAATCATTTTTGTGGGAACAAGTTTATAGGCCAGGGTTTTTCTTGCTAAAATCATTCGAACAGGAAGCTCGTGTTTGGATTTTACACTTGAAATGACAATCAATTTCCTCAGGTTCAAAAAAGCACTCATTTCCTGAACCATCACCCCGCCAAAAGAAACACCTATGAGCACAGCATTTTCTTCTTTGACCTCGCTGGCCATTCTTTGGGCATAATTTTCTATGGATTCTTTTCTCTCAGGAATTTTCCACTCAACAAAATGAACCTTAAAGAGTTCCTCAGGCAGTTTGATGTTTTCAAATATTTCCTTACCTGCCGCAAGTCCGGGAACGAAATAAACATGTATAATTTGCTGGCTCATTTTATTTTAACATCCAAATTGTTGCTTAAAGTCAACTTTTATTCGTAAATTTGTAAGGCAAAATTAAGGATTAATTCTTCAGCACAAGAAATCCTTTTAAACAATAAATAATCCCCGGCAAGAAACTATATTGTTTTTTGTTTATTTAATTGTTTTTACAACAGACCTACTATTTTTAGCTCTATCTGCAATGTTTAAAAACAGTTAACAATAGTGAATAATATTATGACTACTGAAATCGAAATCAAGGACAACGAATTCCTAAGGCAATTTGAGTTTCAACACGATGATCAAATGGCTAGGATTGAGTACAGCCTTCAAGAACGAAAAATTTTCCTGACTAAGTTTGAGATGCCTGAGGACATGCTTAACAAGGGACTCGCGGAGCCTTTTATGGAAGCAGTGTTCAGTGAAATTAAAGATCGAAAAATCAGCCTGGTTCCCACTTGTTCTGAAGTGACTCACTTTGTGAGAAGAAACAGAAGACGTTTTAAAGAATTGCTTCCTGTGGGAATTAACATCTAAAGTTAGAAGGTAGAAGTACAAAATTAGGAGTAAGGCATGCCGGTTTGGCGTGCCTTTTTTTATTTTCTAGCTCAAGACTTTTTCATTGACAAACTCAAACCTAACCAGGCCGTCTTCGTCAATTTTGGTGAGTTTGATTTCGTGAAGCGTGTTAACCAATTCAGGGTTCCAGGGCATTTTTACCTTGACATAGTTTTCTGTAAAACCGTGGATGTAGCCTTCCTTGTTTTCACCTTCAAACAATACGCTTCTTGTTGTGCCCAACTGTGATTCATAAAAAGTCCTTCTCTTTTTGACTGAAAGTCCGCGTAGCATTTTACTGCGTTTTGCGCGCACATTTTGAGGGACAACCCCGTTCATTTCAGCGGCTTCGGTATTGTCTCTCTCGGAATAGGTAAACACGTGCAAGTAGGAAATATCCAAGTTATTCAGAAAGTGATAGGTTTCCAAAAAGTGCTCATCGGTTTCACCCGGAAAGCCCACGATAACATCCACCCCAATACAAGCGTGAGGCATCACTTTCCTGATTTTTGCAACACGGTCAATATAGAGTTCACGCATATAGCGACGTTTCATCTTCTTAAGTATCTCATTACTCCCCGATTGTAGCGGAATGTGAAAATGAGGCACAAATGTGTTTGATTTTGAAACAAAATCGATGGTTTCGTTTTTCAGCAAATTGGGTTCGATGGATGAAATGCGCAACCGCTCAATGCCTTCCACTTCGTCCAAAGCTTTAACCAAATCCAGAAAAGTGTGTTCATGACGTTTGTTTCCAAATTCGCCCTTGCCGTAATCTCCAATATTCACTCCCGTCAGCACAATTTCTTTGATGCCTTGTTCTGAAATTTCTTTGGCATTTTTCAACACATTTTCCAGCGTATCGCTTCGCGAAATCCCCCTTGCCATCGGAATGGTACAATAAGTACACTTATAATCACAACCGTCCTGGACTTTCAGAAATGCACGGGTTCTGTCCCCAATGGAATAAGCACCCACATAAAAATCGGTTTCCTCAATTTCACAGGAATGTACTTCGCCAAAATCATTTTTGGATAGATCGTTGAGGTAGTCGGTGATTTTGAATTTTTCCTTCGCACCCAAAACCAAATCCACTCCGTCAACTGCAGCAAGTTCTTCCGGTTTGAGTTGTGCATAACAGCCCACTGCTGCCACAAAGGCATCGGGATTGGCTTGTTGTGCTTTTTTTACTATAGTCTTAAATCTTTTATCAGCATTTTCAGTAACTGAACAGGTATTGATTACATAAATATCGGCAACTTCCTCAAATTCCACGCGGTCAAAACCCTCATCTGTAAAACTTCGCGCGATGGTGGAAGTTTCAGAAAAATTGAGTTTACAACCCAAAGTGTAAAAAGCCACTTTTTTTCTAGCGTTCATTCTTGTATTTTTGGAAAATTACCGGGCGGCAAAAGTACGGATTTTTTAGAGATAATTTATTAGACGTTAGACATTAGACACTAGATATTAGACAAAATGGTAAAAGAACACAAGCAATATAACCGATTCACTTTTCTAAAACCCGCCCTTTTCAAACTGTTTGTGCTATTTAATTTTTTTATTTCCTGCAAAGACTCCCGTAACGAGGAGCGGGATCATTTGGTTTTTCGTTATAACGAACATCAAAATATCGCTTCGCTTGACCCCGCGTTTGCACGAAATGCCTCAACCATCTGGGCCACCAATCAATTGTTTAACGGACTGGTACAACTGGACGACAGCCTGAACATTCAGCCCGATATTGCCAAACGTTGGGAAATTAATGATTCAACTTATACTTATACTTTTTTCCTGAGGGACGATGTGTGGTTCCACAAGCACCAATTATTTGGCATTGATTCCACACGAAAAGTAGTTGCCGAAGATTTTGTCTATAGCCTCAACCGACTGAAAGACCCGCGTGTGGCTTCACCCGGAAGTTGGGTTTTAAACAATGTGGAACATTTTTATGCTGTCAACGACACTGTTTTTGAAATTCAGCTTTCACAGCCGTTTCCTCCTTTTTTGGGCTTGCTGGCCATGCGGTATTGCTCGGTCGTGCCTCGTGAAGTGGTGGAACATTTTGGGAACCGGTTTCGTTCCAATCCCATTGGCACCGGACCGTTTCATTTCAAGCTTTGGGAAGAAAACATCAAACTGATATTCAGAAAAAACAACCACTATTTTGAAACCGATAAAAACGGCAATCCACTGCCCTATCTCGAAGCCGTTGCCGTGACCTTTTTACCCGATAAACAAAGTGAGTTTTTACAATTTGTGCAGGGGAAGCTGGATTTTATTTCTGGTCTGGACGGTTCATATCGGGATGAATTGCTCACTTCAGACGGCCGTTTGCGCCCTGATTATGAAAACCGCGTAAACATGATTAAAGGGCCTTACCTCAACACCGAGTTTATTGCTCTGCAAACACGTTCAGACAAAAACAAGGCACTGCAATCGCCGGTTTTCAGAAAGACATTGAATTACAGTTTTGACCGCAACGTAATCATCACCTATTTGCGAAATGGTATTGGAAGCCCCGGAACTAGCGGTATCATCCCGAAAGGACTATACGGTTATGACAACATTGAAGGCTACAGTTACAAACCTGAAAAGGCCCGTATGCTGCTTGAGCAATATAAACAGGAAAGCGGCGATCAAAACCCAAGCCTGGTATTGACGACTGACAGCAATTATCAGGACATTTTTGAGTACCTGCAACGGGAGTTTGAAAAAATGGGCATCAGGACGAGTATTGATGTGATGCCGTCATCAGCAATCAGGCAGGCGCGTGCAGACGGTTCTATTGATGCCTTTCGCTCAAGCTGGATCGCCGATTATCCCGATGCTGAAAGCTATCTTTCTTTGTTTTACAGCCCCAACCACACTCCTGCAGGGCCCAACTATACCTTTTTTGAAAACAAAGTGTATGATAGCTTGTATACTCATGCCAAATCATTGGTTGACATCAATGAACGGAAAAGTATTTACAAAAAAATGGACTCATTAATGATTGAACAAGCTCCCGTTGTTCCGTTGTATTATGATGAAGCCGTGCGCTTTGTGCAAAAAAATGTCACGGGACTGGGTATCAATCCGCAGAATTTTCTTATTTTGAAACACGTAAAAAAAAGCCCCCAAACCCCCTAAAGGGGGCTTTAAAATAAGTTTTAAATGTCATTTTTAAGTAATTTCCAGCCATTCTTAGTTTCCCTTAAGCACAACAAGAGAAACAGGACTCCAATTTTTGAAAAAGACATCATTGAAAACAACGGTGCTTATGGCAAGTTTACCGATACCAAAAAAATGTCACCGCTGGAGTTTAAGAAATTTCAGGACAAGCTTAAGGAAGAGCGAAAGAGAAGCCGAAGAAAGTTTTTAATTGTTTACACCTCAGTGATGACGGTAGTCCTGGCGCTGATTATTTACTTCCTGTTCTATTTTAAACTACCCTCTTGAAATACAAATAATACATATTTATTCCCACGATAAAAGCATTGGTGATAATAACCGGCCAGGAAGTTTGCAGTAAAAAGCCGTAAACCACAAAACCAATGCAACCAAGGGAATTAATCAATCGCAACGTCCTGATGTTCTTCATTAAAAATGAAACTATCAACAACAAAGAGGCCAGATAGCCCACAAGTTCGGTATTTGAAAAGAATTCGTTTTCCATATGAAATAAAAAAACCTCCATAGCAGATTACTGTGGAGGTTTTAAATATAATATATTTTATTAATTGATTACATTTCGCTTACGATCCACCTCTTTCAGGTAAATCTTGCGTAGCCTGATTGATTTAGGAGTCACCTCAACATACTCGTCCTTCTGAATATATTCCAAAGCTTCTTCCAATGAAAACTTGATAGCAGGAACAATTTTGGCTTTATCATCAGCTCCTGAAGAACGCACGTTTGAAAGTTTTTTGGTTTTGGTGACATTCACAGCCATATCATCGCCACGAGAGTTTTCACCAATCACCTGTCCTTCATAAATATCTTCGTTTGGATCAACAAAAAACTTACCACGCTCCTGTAGCTTATCAATAGAATAAGGAATTGCTTTTCCGTTTTCCATTGAAATCAATGAGCCGTTTTGACGCTCAGGAATGCCGCCTTTAAAAGGTTGGTATTCCAGGAAACGGTGGGTCATAATGGCTTCACCGGCAGTAGCTGTTAAAAGCTGATTACGCAAACCGATGATCCCTCTTGATGGAATCTGAAATTTACAAATCATACGCTCCCCTTTGCCTTCCATACTCAACATCTCCCCTTTTCTAATAGTCACCATATCAATGGCCCTACCTGAAACTTCTTCGGGTAAATCTATGGTCAATTCTTCAACCGGCTCACATTTCACTCCGTCAATTTCTTTTATGATTACCTGAGGTTGCCCGATTTGCAATTCATAGCCCTCACGTCTCATAGTTTCAATCAACACCGAAAGGTGCAATACACCACGGCCAAACACCATAAACTTATCGGCACTGTTGGTGGGTTGCATGCGCAAAGCCAGGTTTTTTTCCAATTCTTTTTCCAGACGCTCCTTGATGTGTCTTGAAGTCACAAACTTTCCGTCTTTCCCGAAGAAAGGCGAATCGTTGATGGTAAACAACATACTCATCGTGGGCTCGTCAATAGCAATGGTTTGCAGGGCTTCAGGGTTTTCAAAATCGGCTACTGTATCACCAATATCAAAGCCTTCAAGTCCAACAAGTGCACAAATATCACCTGCAAAAACTTCGCTAACCTTTTTTCTTCCCAGACCTTCAAAAGTGTGTAATTCTTTGATGCGTGACTTCACTTTTGTTCCATCTCTTTTTACCAAACTGATTGGCATTCCTTCTTTTAAAGTACCGCGTTGCAAACGCCCAATGGCAATCCTTCCTGTAAATGAAGAATAATCCAGCGAAGTGATTAACATCTGTACTGTTCCTTCTTCTATTTTAGGAGATGGAATGTGTTCAAGCACCATTTCCAATAAAGGCTCTATATTTTGGGTAGGTTTTCTCCAGTCGTCACTCATCCAGTTGTGTTTGGCAGAACCATACACAGATGGGAAGTCTAATTGCCATTCTTCAGCACCCAGTTCAAACATTAAGTCAAAAACTGCTTCGTGTACTTCCTCGGGAGTACAGTTTTCTTTATCTACTTTATTGATTACAACACACGGTTTCAAACCGAGGTCTAATGCTTTTTGCAATACAAAACGGGTTTGAGGCATAGGACCTTCAAAAGCGTCAACAAGCAAAAGCACACCGTCTGCCATGTTAAGCACACGTTCCACTTCACCACCAAAGTCGGCGTGACCGGGGGTGTCAATGATGTTAATTTTAGTGTCTTTGTAAACTACAGAGACATTTTTTGAAGTGATGGTTATACCACGCTCCCTTTCCAGGTCATTGTTGTCCAGGATGAGATCACCTGTATTTTCGTTTGTGCGAAACAGGTTACAGTGGTACATAATTTTGTCAACCAGTGTGGTCTTACCGTGGTCAACGTGAGCAATAATAGCGATGTTTTTAACTTTTGACATAAAAAGCTCCTTTTTTTGAGCGTGCAAAGGTACGGTTAATTTTCATAATTTTACTATTACGCATTACAATGTTTGGTTTGAAGTATTAAATTGCAGTTAGCTGATTGTTAATTTTTTAAAAAAATAACTTACATTTAAAACTTGAAAGCTTTTCCATGAAAAAAATATACTCTTTTTTTATCTTCATTCTATTCCCATTAATTGCTGTTTCTCAATATGGGCCGCAGCAGATAATTTCTACCACTGCAAATGGAGCCGACAAGGTTTATGCGGCAGATTTAAGCGGAAATGGTTTTAATGATGTTATAGTACTTTGCAGCAATCCAGATTATCAAATCATATGGTATGAAAACTTAGATGGCAATGGTAATTTTGGGCCGGCAACCGTATTGTCAGACACTCCGGCATTTTTTTTATACTTTGAGGCTGTTGATATAAACTCCAACGGTCATTTAGACATTCTCTATCTCGAAAACAACCCAAGGAGGCTTGTCTGGAAAGAAAACCTTGATGGCAGTGGCAATTTTGGACCGGAACAAGTAATTTTAGAAAATCAATCAGCGTTTATTATGGAAGTTAAGACATTTGACTTGAATAACGACTCACATCCTGATATAGTTATAAGATTTTCAAATTCTTTTTTTGAAGACCATATAGTGTGGTATGAAAACTTAAATGGCTCAGGCTCATTTTCAGAACCCATATTGCTCATAAATAATATTAAAGAAGCAACTGGTCCTCTTATAGTTGATATTGATAACGACGGATTGCCTGACTTGCTTTTAGCTTACAACGAATATGATCCGGCAGGCAAACTAGTTTGGTATAAAAATTTAGGAAACCAAACTTTTGGTGTCGAACAACTTATATATCAATTTGACTTTTTCATGTCAGACTGGACAAGAATTATTAATATAAAAGTTGTTGATATTAATACAAATGGAAAAAATGACATTGTTATAACATCACATAATGATGATACTGGAACTTTTCTTCACTTGATTGAAAACATAGACAATTTAGGAACATTTAGCGATTTAATGCCAGTTAATATAAGTTCAATTTCTTTTGATTTTTATGATTTAGACAATGATGGAGATATGGATGTATTGATTTATAACAGGTTTTCAAATTCAATTACTTGGCAAAAAAACATAAGTGGTGATGGAGTATTCAGTTCGCCAATGCTTGTATCTTCAGATGTCTTAAGTCTCAGACATGCCATAGCTGCTAACATTAAAGACAATGGTGAACTTGAAGTAATATCAGCATCTTTTAATGACAACAAGGTTGCCTGGTACGAATTTTTAGGTTTAAATACAGGAGAATTTGAACAGGCTCAGCTAAACATTTATCCCAATCCCGGTACAGATTTTATTACCATTCAATCACCCCAAAGAATCTCAACCCTAAGTTTATTTGATGTTCATGGGAAAAAACTCGATATTCACTTCGATGTAAATAAAATTGACATTTCCAGCCTAAACACCGGTGTCTATTTCCTAAGGGTTTATTTTGAAAATCACACAGAAGTTACTAAAAAGATAATCAAGCAATAAGGGATTGTTTATCTTTGCTTACAAATAAAACTTATGCAACTCGATTTAATACCCAAAATAAAACACACCCAATCCAATAATTTCTTTTTACTTGCCGGGCCCTGTGCCATTGAAAGTGAAGAAATGGCATTACGTATAGCCGAACAAGTGGTTAAAATTACAGACAAACTTCAAATCCCTTATATTTTCAAAGGAAGCTTTAAAAAAGCCAACCGCAGCCGCATTGACAGTTTTACCGGTATAGGCGACGAAAAAGCTTTGAAAATTCTCAAAAAAGTATCTGAAACTTTTGAAGTCCCCACAGTGACAGACATACACGAAGTGAGCGATGCCGCTATGGCTGCCGAATATGTGGATGTGTTGCAAATTCCGGCTTTTTTAGTGAGACAAACAGACCTCGTAGTTGCAGCAGCAAATACAGGCAAGGTGGTGAACCTCAAGAAAGGCCAGTTTATGAGTCCTGAAAGCATGAAACACGCGGTCACAAAAGTCACCGATTGCGGCAACCCGCAAGTCATGGTAACAGACCGTGGCACTATGTTTGGCTATCAGGATATGATAGTTGATTTTAGGGGTATTCCCACAATGAGGGAGTTTGCACCAACAGTTCTGGATGTCACGCATAGTTTACAACAACCCAACCAAAGCAGCGGTGTGACCGGTGGTCGCCCAGATATGATTTCCACCATCGCCAAAGCGGGAATCGCCGTGGGTGTTGACGGCATTTTTATCGAAACCCATTTTGACCCGGCCAACGCCAAAAGTGACGGTGCCAATATGCTGGACTTAAAATACCTTGAAAAGTTATTGTCTGATTTAACCGCAATCCGGAAAACCATTACAAGCTTATAAGAATGAAGAGTACCGGATTATTGTTGTTTATTTTCCTTTCTTCTGTTAGCTGTTTTTCACAACCGGGCATTATACACGAATTTGGAAAGCCTTCACAAAGTGAAATTGATATGCTGGTTTATGAAAAAGACACCACAGCCCAGGCAGTAATTTTATATGAATCAGGCGAATATAGTTTTGTTGTAATAAACTACAATATCTATCTGCTAAAAAAGATTTACAGAAAAATTAAAATCCTTTCTGATGATGCCAAAGATTTCGGAACTGTTTCTATCATACTCCACGGAAATGAAAAACGTCATGAATGGATTAACGGCGTAAAAGCAGTCACCAGAAATGGTTATGAATCCACTCACCTTTCAAAAGATGATGTGTATTATAAACCGTACAGGAGAAATCAAATTGAAGCCACTTTTGCTTTTCCCAACGTACAAAAAGGGAGCGTTTTAGAATATCAATACAACCACCTTTCACCTTTTTTTTTCAATCTGGACGGCTGGACTTTTCAAAACAATATCCCAACAGTTTACAGTGAATTTAAAGCTGAAATCCCCGGAATATTCATTTATAACAGGTCACTCATTGGTGGACGAAAATTAACTATTAATTCTGCTACTGTTAAAACCAATTGCTTTAACCCGGTACCCGGTTATAGCGCGAGCTGTGAAGTAATCAATTATGCTATGGCCGATATTCCGCCATTCATTGAGGAAGAGTATATGCTTTCTCCTTTTAATTATTTGAGCAGATTAGACTTTCAATTGGAGCAATTTACCGGTCAATCGGGAAAAGTTACACACTACACCAAAAGCTGGATGTCAGTTGATGAAGAATTCAGGAAAGATAAAAACATTGGTGTTCAAGCGCGGAGAAACAATTTCTTG
This sequence comes from uncultured Flavobacteriaceae bacterium, assembly GCA_964469175.1. GTDB lineage: Bacteria > Bacteroidota > Bacteroidia > Flavobacteriales > Flavobacteriaceae > Planktosalinus. The sequence continues at coordinate 29,392 of CAYXXY010000012.1, read as the reverse complement.
AGGAGACAATTACCTAAAGAAATAAGCTCCATTAATGATCCGCTCGATCGTGCCAAAGCAGTTTACAGTTTTGTGCAAAATCATTTTTTATGGGATAACAGCAACCGGTTATACAGTGAGGCCAATGTGAGAAAAGCATTTAATGAAAAAACGGGAAGTGCTTCAGAAATAAACCTGGCTTTAATCAATGCGCTTCAGGCAGTGGGATTGGAAGCCGAAATTGGCTTACTGTCTACCCGAAACAACGGTTTGCCCATAAAAAGGTATGCGGTTATGTCTGACTTTAATTACCTAATCGCTTTCGTTAAAATCAATGGGGAAAACTATTTTCTTGATGCCACTAATAAACTTGCACCCTTTGGCATTTTACCATTCCAATGCCTCAATTATGATTTGAGGGTAATGGATTTTAACAATGGAAGTTACTGGGAAGTCATTAAGCCCTATGAAAACAATATCAACTTTGTGAATGTCCAATTAAAAGCAGATGAAGACTTCGGCTTCTCCGGAAAACTAAGGGAGACCAATATGGGTTACCCTGCCGTAAGTAAGCGCACACAGTTAAAGGATGTCAATAGAAATGAGTATTTAAGAAGTAAAGAAAGCGAATATGTCAATTTAGAAATCACTTCTTATTCGGTTACAGACCAGGACAATATCGATAAGCCCCTCGTTGAAGATTTTGACATTCACCTGGAGTTAAACCATGAGGAAACTTTGATTTTTAATCCGTTTTTGTTTAAAGAGTTTAAAAGAAATCCATTTCAGTTGGATGAACGAAATTACCCTGTTGATTTTGGTCACCCTCAAAAATACGCTTATAACTTTTCGCTGGATATTTCAGGGAAATATGAGCTTGTAGAATTGCCTAAAAACCAAACCTTTAAAATGCCCGATAATATGGGAGAAACCAGTGTGATTTATACTGAATCAGACGGGGTGATTCAAATACGGTTTCACATCTATATCAACGAACACCATTTTGAATCAGCATCTTATAAGGGCTTGAAAACATTTTTTGACTTGGTAGTTCAAATTCAAAATAACGCTCCGCTGCTACTTAGGAAAATTTATTAAAAGGTGACTTTTATCATTTTCAGCTGGAAACACCTTTTCTACTTTTGTTATTCATTAAACTTATACAATGATAGTTAACAAAATAGCTTTATACTCCTGGGAGAACGGTGCCTTTATTATGACAATCATATTTGGATTGGTCATCGCTGCAATAATTGGTGCTGTATATCTGATGATGAAAAACGATCAGAAAAAATTTGACAAAGAGTAGTTCTTACTTGCCGTCAACATAGTTCTGCAAATAGGCAAACCGTGGGGTTAATTGTCCTCCTTCAGTTATTTTTGCACGTAGCAGGATTCCGTCTTTATCGCCATTAAAAAAAGCGGGAATCACGTGTTCCATAAACATATCTCCAAAGCCTTCACTGGCGTCTTTGGGCAATTCACAAGGCAAATTATCAACCGCCATCACGGTGATAGCACCGGGAGCGTCAAAAGCGACTTCTTTTTCAGTCTTTGGGTCATAGCCGTAAAAAGGCTCGGCTATGGTGGAAGCCCTTATTGTTGAAGCAATGGGCCCGTCTATATCACAGGAAACATCAGCTACCATGTTGATTTTAAAATCGGACTGCCTGGCATCTTCCCTCGTAAAAAAATAAGGCGCACCGTCACCATAAAAATGGCCGGTGATTAACATATCGGTTGCTTTGGCAAACCGCATAAAGTCACTTTCATACCCTGAAGGGTCTTTGAAAAATTCCCGTTTATCCCCCGGTTGCCCATCTATACGCTTGTTATAATCCATCACATCGATAAAACAGTAAACGGCATTATCAAATTGTTTAGTCAAATATTCATCTATGGATACTTCCGGGATTTGTAAATGATCCAGGATTTCTTTGGCGCCATAAGCTACTTTTCCCCTTCCGGTAAGGACAATTTTAATGTTGGGTATTTGTATTTTATCGAGTTCGGCCTTCACAGCATCTAAATCTGAGAGGTGTTCTACTTTAGGCAATTCAAACAGACCATCTCTAATTCCCAAAGCTCTTAAACCATTGTAAGCACCCACCAAACCGGCATAACGTCCAAAACCAATAAGGCGGTGGCCGTTTTCTTCCACTATGGTTTCGTGGTCTAACAGCTCGATGTTTTTTTCAAGGATGGCCTGTAACAAGCTTCGATTATAGGGTTGTTTTTTAATGGTATGGCTGAAGAAAAAATACTTTTTATTGGGAATCAATGCCGAAACAGGCACTTCCTTGACCCCCAGCATGACATCACAATCTGAAACGTCCTCAGTCACCTCAATTCCTTTTTCGCGGTAAGCGCTATCGGGAAAAACACGAATGTCTGAAGATTCCACTTTAAACTGAACCTCGGGAAATTGACTGATGACTTCCTGACACTTTTCGGGTGAAAACACGACACGTTTGTCAGGTGGGTTTTTACGTTCTTTGATGATTGCAATCTTTAAAGCCATTTGGAATGTTTTTTGAGTATAAGTAACAAAGTTGCAAAGATAGGATTTTGTAATGTATCTTTGCATTTCGCTTTAAGCGAAAAACTAATCCTGGGGTCGACCGGTTTTGACAGCGAGATGAATGGAATAGTAAGCACGCCGAGCGCTGGGTTACAGCTCGTAAATCTCATAATTCACACTTTTTAAACGGCGAAGATAACTACGCCCTAGCTGCATAATCCGAATTACAGTAGGATAATGCCTCGGCCCGCAAGGCGGGCAAGCAGGATGTCCCTCAACGGCCTTGGTTTGCGGCAATTGATCAAGGGACATCGTAAAAGTAAACCTAGAAGCTTTGGGGTCTTGACAGAGCTTTGAAACCCAAATGGAGACTAAGGGCAACTTTGGGTGTTTTTTCCCGGTGTTGTCACAAAAACCAATAAAAAACTAAGCGTGTAGAAAGTTATTGTATTCCTTGTTTGGACGAGGGTTCGAATCCCTCCGACTCCACATGAAGCGCAGCAAGCTGCGGATTAAAACATAAAAAACCTGCCAAGTTTACTTGAGCAGGTTTGTTGTTTTAAGACGCCCGGGCCCAAAGGCACGGCTTGCTGCATTTCCTGATTTGGATTACAAGGGATCACCGAAAGGTAATCCCAACTATTCACTAAAAAGTTGTATTTTAGTTTGTCAATAAACACAAAAACTGTCATTATCCCGGAAAATGAATAGATAATGGAGTAGTTATGTGGTTATATAACAAGTTATGTGCAAATTGAACAAAATAATTATGAAAAAAATATTGATTGTATTAATTCTGAGTTTTGGCATTAATAACGTCCAAGCTCAAAAAACAATCTCGTTAGAAGCCGAGGGAAATTTAGAATCACCAAATCCTTGTAACTGTGTAGAAATATCAGAAATTACAAATGAACACAACCCTGCTGACATATTACACGGTATGGGAAAATGTATCGAACAAAAGGACTTTCGTAAAGCGGCAAGACTTTTTGCAATTGCTGGAGTTTACGGAAAGTATGACTCTTATAGAGTAAAAGATAAAAGTGCTCATCAAGCATTAATTGTCCTTCAACAAAATATTCTTATGGATATTTCAGAAGAAGATAAAAACAATATGATAGCTGAACTTGAACAAACTTTCGAAAAAGGCTCTAGCGAATTGAAAAATGTTTGTCAAGAAATTCAAAAAGTTGGAATTCCAAAATATCATCCAAAATATATGATTCAACACGGAATTCAAGCATTTATAGAAACAGATGGAAATGGACTGGTCGAAGAATTTGATAGCGAAGAATCTTGGAAATTAGCATTGGAAAGTTATTTACATTGTGGCGAATAAAAATCTGCACATAACATCGGCGATAATCTATGGCTTCTACCCGCCCACCCGGAAAATCCTCACGGATTTTCCTCAGGTCTGGGTTTTGTTTGCTAAATTAGTTGTTTAATCCACGCCACAGTTTATAGCCGAGAAACGTTAGTATTAATTATGAAAAAATGTCGTCTTTGTCTACAAGAGAAGAAATTGATTAAAGCTCATATCATTCCCGATTTTATGTATAGCGGAATAAAAGCGGAAGACGAAAAAGGCATTTTTTATGAAGTAACATTTAATTTAGATAACAATCAGAGTAAACCGAGAAAAATACAAACTGGAGACTTTGACAAAAATATACTTTGTGAGGATTGTGATAATAGAATAATTGGTGCAAATTATGAGAAATATGCCCAACTTTCAATGTATGGAAAAAACATTGACCCAGAAATTGCACCAATTTGTAAAAATTATCTGAACCCAAATGATGGAGCTGAATATTCTATTTGCACAAATATTGACTATGGCAAAATGAAACTCTTTTTACTTTCCATTTTATGGAGAGCGTCAATAACTGACAGAAAATCATTTAAAGATGTTAATTTAGGAGATAAGCACGAAGAAAGATTAAGGAAATTAATTTATGAAAGTATTGTTCCTGTCGATACTGAATATCCGATTATGATAACTTCATTTATGCGAACTGGCCATAGTCTGAAAAACCTAATTGGACAACCCAAAAGAGTACGATTCAAAGACGGACTTAATGGGTATGTATTTTTAATTGATAGAGTTCAATTTATGTTTTATGTTAATTCAACAAATCATAAATTACCAGAATACTTAAAAAGGACGATGTTAAAGGAAAGTGGAGAAATGACTATTCTTCATCTAGCTAATGGAAAAGAATTAGAATTTTTAAAAGCAATATTGAATAAATAACTAATGCTAACACCATTTGAACTATGAAAAAATATTTAGCATTAACTTTAATATTTACTTTTTTCATCTCTTGCAAGAACGCAGGAACAGAGAAAACAGAGAACGCTGAAAAAAATGAATTTGAAGAAGTAATAAACGATAATTATGAACTGTTCAAACCCAAAGACGGATTGAAAGCGGTTTTAGTGCTTTTCGGTGGTTACCCTGAAAAAGCAGATGACATAAGGCGAGAGTTTAATATACTTGAAAATGCAAAGGAAAATGGAATTGCCGTTGTTTATATGAATTACAACCAAAAACTATGGCTTGAAGAAAACGAAAAGAAAAAACTTGCGGAACAGCTGCAAAATATTTTTGAAGAAAATCACTTGCCAAAAAACAATATATATCTTGGGGGCTTTTCAAGTGGTGGGAATGTAGCTTTATTAATTAGTGATTTCCTAACACAAAAACATGCTGAAATAAAACCCAAAGGTGTTTTTGTTGTGGACTCACCCATTGACTTAGTTGCTTTGTATAAAAGTTCAGAAAAAAATGTCGACCGCAATTTCTCTGAACCATCCATCCGGGAAAGCACTTGGCTTATTGAAACATTGGGAGAACAGTTTGGAAACCCACATAGTACTATTTCAAACTATGAAAACTTTTCAGTCTATACTTCAGAGACGGAGAATTTTACCAACATAAAAGATTTAAAGAATGTAAAAATCAGATTCTACGCTGAACCCGATACACTTTGGTGGAAACAAAACAGAATGTATGACTTTGACCAAACGAACGCATATTCTCTCGAGCGACTCTCAAAGTTGCTTAAAGAATCAGGTTTTACACAGGTTGAATACATAACAACAAAAAATAAAGGATATCGAGCGAATGGAGAAAGACATCCCCATAGTTGGTCGATATTGGACAAAAAAGAACTGATAGAATGGATAACGAAATAATAACGGTGTAGTGCAGTGCGGGTTAAAGAGCTAAATTTAAACGAATATGACCAGATACATTATAATCTTATTAATTTTAACTTTCTCGATTTCTCTTTACTCACAAAAACCTAGAGCAAGAGACATCGGGATAGTATTTGAAGGTACAACCGGAACATTAAATGCCATAACAGATGTAAAAGGTGTTTCTGTTGGTCATTCAACAATTATTTCAGGAAGTGGTGATAATACACTAGGAGAGGGACCTGTAAGAACTGGAGTCACTGCAATTTTTCCAAGTGGGAAAAAGAAAAAGCCGCTTTATGCAAATTGGTATAGTTTAAATGGAAATGGGGAAATGACAGGAACTACTTGGATTACAGAATCTGGATTTTTAGAAACACCCATAATGCTCACAAATACGTTTAGCGTAGGCACTGTAAGCCAAGCTACACTCAAATGGATGGTTGATACATCTTGGAGTGATGAAGACTGGTGGTGGGCTTTCCCGGTAGTAGCTGAGACATATGATGGTTTTTTAAATGACATTTATGGATTTCAAGTTAAAGAAGAAAATGTCTTAGAAGCCATAAACAACACATCAACAACCCAAGTTGCAGAGGGAAATGTTGGTGGTGGTACAGGTATGATGTCTTTTGGTTTTAAAAGTGGTATTGGCACTTCATCAAGAGTTCTAAAATTTCCTGACACAACTTATACAGTTGGTGTTTTAGTTCAATCAAATTACGGAGACAAGAAACGATTTAGAATAGACGGTGTACCTGTTGGGCAAGAACTAAAAGACACTTTAAATGTTGTTTACAATTCTCCTCCAGAATCACGAAGAAAAAACGGAGATGGTTCTATCATTGTTGTTGTTGCGACTGATATTCCCTTACTTCCACATCAATTAAAAAGAATTACTCAAAGAGTACCAATTGCAATTGGCAAATTAGGTGGTATTGGAGCTAATGGTTCAGGGGATATTTTCATAGCTTTCTCAACAGCTAATCAATATGCATATATTAGAGAAGGTAAGACTACTGTCGAAACAATCTCTAACGATTGGATGAATGATATATTTGAGGCAACTATTCAAGCAGTTGAAGAAGCAATTATTAATGCAATGATTGCTGCCGAAACAATGGAAGGCATCAATGGAAATAAGGTTTACGCATTACCACACGATGAACTTATTGAGATAATGAAAAAGTATAATCGGATAAAATAACAAGGCACAACGCTTCACCTTTCCATCCCTTTATCCCCTCTTCCCCCTGGCAGTCAATACCAATCCCACAACCAGCAGGATCACACTTATTATAACCGGGGTCCAGTTAGCCGTGCTCACGGCGATGTCCATCCCTAAAAAACTAAAACTCTCTGAGTCCTGAATTGCCTGGATTCCAAATACAATGGTGCCTATAGCACCCAATATCAATAAAATTGTTCCAATTGTTTTCATGATTTGTATTGTTAGATTGTTGGTAGTTAAAGATACAAAAAAATGATTATTGAAAGTGAAGTCAAAAAAATCGCAATTATATTTACATATATATTAATTTTATTTATATTTGCTTTAACATTATTAAACAATGAATCCAAAATTACCCATCCATTGCCCGGCTTGTGAAGCTGCTTTAAAGGTATCACAACTGCTTTGTGACTCCTGTGCGACCGTGGTGAGTGGTAATTATGCTATGCCCGTGTTTTTAAAATTACAGGCAGACGAACAGGATTTTATTTTAAAATTTTTGCTCAGCAGCGGCAGCCTGAAAGAGATGGCCAATCAAATGAACCTGAGCTATCCCACCATCAGGAACAAACTGGATGACTTGATAGAAAAGATAAAACAATTGCAAACCAATGAAGACCTTGCTTTTTAATCCATTTAAGCGTTATAGTGAGCAACAATTGCTGTTCTTTGGCTTATTTACGGCGATTGTTGGGGTTGTTTGTGCCTGGTTGACAAACACCCATTTTGACGGGGTGCTGGATACGCATTTTGGGAAAGATGTTTCTTTAAAAACGGTCGTACTTCAAAGCCTTATCAATAGTGTAAGCATCGTGCTGGTGTTTTACCCTCTGGGCAAATGGATCAATTCAAAAACACGGCTGATTGATATTGTTAATATTTCACTTATCGTAAAAATACCGGCCTATTTTATGATGCCGTTGAACATCAACAACTGGGCTGTTTTACAGTCTGAACCTTTACTGGAGTCACTTTCAGACCCGTTTAATCTCCAGTTCACAACAGAACTTATCCTTTTTTTAGCATTAACATCCATACTGGGCCTCGTTATTTTGACATGGCTGATTGTATTGCTTTACAACGGATTTAAAACAGCCACCAACTTAAAAGGAACCAAACACATTATTATGTTTATAGTAGCAATTATAGTTTCAGAAATCGTTTCCAAAGTTTTATTAATGGTTTTGTAATATGGACTTTTTAAATCCTTTATTTCTGCTTTTGGGAATATGCGGACTCACTTTTTTATTGTTGGGTTTGTTGATGTTTAAAAACCCTCCAAAAAATATCAATCCGATGTATGGCTACCGCACCCGACAATCGATGTCTTCACAAGAAAAGTGGGATTTTGCACAGGTGTATGCCGGAAAACTGATGTTCAGGGGAGGTATTTTTTTTATCGGATTTGGCATTATTAGCGCATTATTGAATCTCTCTGAAACCTTAAACATAATCATTGGCTTGGGAACGCTTCTTTTATTTTGTGCTTATTTGATTTATAAAACCGAAAAAAAACTCAAACAAAAATTCAAAGACAATGAAACCCTATAAAGAAGTACAAAGATTTAACCAGTGGTGGGTCTGGTTGTTACTGGCGGTTGTTTTTTTGTCAACCATCATTCCCATAATCGTTTTATCCACCGAAAACGGTTTTGACAAATCGTTTTCCTGGGCCCTGATGTTTCCGGTGCTATTGACACTGGGGGTTATTGTGTTGTTGTATTTTTTACGGCTGGAAACCACCATCGATGCCCGGGGGATTCACTATAAATTTTTCCCATTACCTCAAAAAACGATTCCCTGGCAGGAAATAGAAGAATGTTATGTGAGGCAATACAGTCCTTTAAGAGAGTATGGCGGTTGGGGCATTCGTTTTGGCTTTAGCGGAAAAGCATACAATGTAAAAGGCAACAAAGGCATACAGGTAAAGTTAAAGTCTGGCAAAAAAATACTTTTTGGCACACAAAATGAAACAGAAGTAAAAAACGTTATCAATTCATATAAAGATTATATAAAATGAAAAACTTCACTATTGCAGTTTTTTTAATAGCTTTCACTTATGGGTTTGCTCAGGAGAATCAATTTATTTCTGAAGAACTCACCATCAAAAATCAGATTGAAGGCACCTTGCTGATTCCGATAAAAGAGAACTCCATCCCTTTGGTAATCCTTATTCAAGGCTCTGGCCCCACAGACCGTGATGGCAATCAGCCCAATATGAGAAATCACTCCCTTAGGTATTTGGCCGAAGGTCTTGCTGAAGAAAACATAGCCACATTCAGGTTTGATAAAAGACTTGTAAAGCTGGCACAGCAAGGGAGGCTGAGAGAAGAAGACATTCGGTTTGACCATTTTATTGATGACGCTATTGCAGTAATGGAACACTTTCAGGATGACAAGCGTTTTTCACATTTGGTGATTGCAGGACACAGTGAGGGTTCGCTTGTGGGCATGGTGGCTGCCAACAATGGTGCAGATGCATTTATCTCAATCGCGGGAGCCGGTCAGGCAATAGACAATGTGATAGTCGAGCAATTAAGAAGACAAACCCCCGAACTGGCTGAAGAAGCCCGTAAAAACTTTGATGAAATGCGCGAAACGGGTGCTTCAAAAAATTACAGTATTATGCTTTCTTCTATCTTTAGGGAAAGTGTTCAGCCTTTTATGAGAAGCTGGATGATGTACAATCCACAGCAAGAAATCGCCCGTCTTGACATGCCCGTTCTAATCCTTAACGGAACCGAAGACATACAAGTAAATGTGGAAGAAGCCAGGTTATTGCACAGGGCAAAACCTTTGGCAGAAATGTACCTCATCGAAAACATGAATCATGTATTTAAGGAAATCGCAACAGGCGATAACATCGAAAATGCCAAATCCTACAATGAACCTCACAGGCCCATCATGCCGGAATTGGTTGAAAGGATTTCGGTGTTTGTAAAAGCACTTGACAATTGAGATATAGTGTTCAGTAGCAGTGTTCAGTGTTCAGTGGCAGTGTTCAGTGTTCAGTGGCAGTTTCTATTGAATAGTATTCTACTTCAAAGTTCAATAGCATCCAAATTATTTTTAAGACATAAGACTTGGCGTCTCATATCTCATATCTAACGTCTTATATTTAACATTTACCATCTGATAATCACACTGCCCCATGTAAATCCGCTTCCAAAGGCGGCCAGCACCACTAAATCACCTTCTTTGATTTTTCCGTTTTCCCAGGCTTCAGTCAAAGCAATGGGTACAGAGGCTGCTGTGGTATTGCCATAGTGCATAATGTTGTTGTACACTTTGTCATCCTCAAGGCCAAACTTCTTTTGGATAAATTGAGAAATCCTCAGATTGGCTTGATGTGGAATCAACATGTTGATGTCTTCTTTTTTCAGGCCATTGGTCATTAAACCTTCCATAATCACTTCAGAAAAACGCACCACTGCATTTTTAAACACAAACTGTCCGTTCATAAAAGGGAAGTATGACTCATCATTGGGGTCATTGTCTGCAAGTATATCGTTCACCCAGCGTTTACCCATACCGGGTGCTATGAGTGATAGCTCCTCCGCAAATTCACCCTGTGAGTGCAAATGAGTGGATAAAATACCTTTGTTTTCGTCTTCACAGCGACTCAAAACTGCTGCTCCTGCCCCATCCCCAAAAATCACAGTCACACCGCGTCCACGTGTGGTTTTGTCCAGGCCGTGTGAATGCAGTTCAGAGCCAATGACCAAAACATTTTTGTACATCCCGGTTTTGATAAACTGATCAGCTACAGAAATGCCATACACAAACCCGGAACATTGGTTGCGCACATCGAGTGCACCCACCGTTTTTATATCCAGCGCATGCTGCACCTGAACACCCGGACCCGGAAAATAATAATCGGGGCTGAGCGTGGCAAATATGATAAAGTCAATATCGTCTTTTGAAATGCCGGCACGCTCAATGGCAACTTTTGCAGCTTTAACGCCCATGGATGAAGTGGTTTCCCCGCTTCCGGGCACTACCCAACGCCTTTCCTGAATTCCTGTACGTTCCTGAATCCACTCGTCATTGGTGTCCATCATTTTGGACAAATCGTCATTAGTCACCACGTTGTCAGGAACATAACTGCCCAAACCGGTGATTTTTGAATTGTATAATTTTCTCATGTTTTGTATTCTGAATAGTAAAGCAAGATAAAGATTATAACCCAATGAAAAAGCGGTTTAGCACCTCTTTTGTATGCACGCATAGCAATTGAATGAGCCTATAAATAATATACGTCAACTGCCTTATGGTTTAATATATAGACTTTAAAGAAATTTGAATAAACTAAAAAACCTATTATCATGAAAAAAATAACAACTATAATGTTCTTATTGAGTGTGCTACTCGGTATGGCACAAGTTTCAGAAAAAGATCTCGATCAGGTTTCATTTGTAGCCATGGACGACGGACAGGGGGGAATGTTATATGGTTTCTCCTATAACGGCAAGCTCGTTGGTCCAAACTACAACATCAAAGGTGATGGCACAAGAACCTACAACTATTTTAGTGTTGAAGGCCTTGCCAACGGTTTCCAGATGGTAGAAGTGCCCGGTACAGGAGAAATGACCTTAAGCGAAGCCAAAGACAACCAATCTCACGGCAATGCCTTTAAAATGGTGGGTTCTGAACTTGCCTGGGCGCAAACATACAAAAACAATGTACTTGATAAAGTGGTAGAGGTGGCTTTCACTTCGGGAGGCAGTAATCGTGAAAATTGCAGGGGAAACTGTATCAATGGTTTTGGTTTGTATCAAACATCAGGAGGTCAAATGGTAATTGGTTATTTCAGACGTTCAGAACCCACCACACCTGTTATCCATATTTTCCCGAGCAACAGTATGTATCAGGGGGCTATGAACAAATGGGAACGTGAAGGTTTTGGAAAATATACTTATGCCAATGACGGCAGCTACTACATTGGGATGTGGCGCAAAAACAAACGCGAAGGACTGGGAATGTGGTTCAACAGCGATGGTAGTCTCAAAAGTAAAGGCTACTTTAAAAATGATGCCCTAATCAGAAATATGTAGTCATGAAACATCTTGGTCTATCCCTTCTATTCATTTTACTTTTTGGTTTTGGTTTTAGCCAAAGCAACTTGCACCAGTGGTATGAAAGAAACAATCTCGGCATCACTTTCAATCCCGATCGCTCTAAAGTCCTCATTGTGGGTTTTGACCGAATTACCCTTTGGAATACCGCAGACGGAAAACTCATTCAGTCTTCACCCCTACCTCCCTTTGAGGGAAAAGCTATTGCTGACAGCGAATTTCAATTTATAGGTGCCGCCCCTGATTTGAGTGAGTTTCTCTATATCGTTAGAGGCACTTACCAAAGGTATATGATGGATATTGAAGGCATCGATATGTTCCCCGATTTTCAAGACAGAAGGGTGAAACAAATATTGGGTTATGACTCACAGGGCTGGATGGTTTTCTTTTCAGAAGGGTTTTATCAGGGGTTTTACAGGGTAAAACAGCAAGGAAACACTTCTTTTGTCGAATTTCTTTCCACAGAATACATCAACAAAGCCACGATGAGCAATGACCATAAATACATACTGTTCACAAGAGACAATACCTTCAGATACCTCAACATTGAAACCAAAGAAGTCACTGACACCAAACTCCCGATAGGTGCCTGGTTTGACAGACACTTGCCTGCGGGACAGGTGACGCTCTACCGCTGGAATTCAAAAAACAAAAAAGGCAGCGAGGTAGAATGGAGGTATTTTATTGAATTGGGGAAATCAAACGGTAGAAAATTAACCGGTAGAAACGCCCAAAGCCACTTTCCATACAAAGACTTTTGTTCAGATTTCTTTTCATTTGTCTATGGCAATACAGGAGAAGATCATTGGGTGATGAAATATATCAGAAGGGATGGTGATCGCGCCAAAGTAGCTTCACAATATGCGTTGATTCGCGAAAATCATTCCGATTGTAAAGAGATAAGCAGAATTTCGTTTACAGAATCTGAAGCCGATAATCAAAAACGAAAACAACAAAAAAACGAGCAATTTGCCGTTGCCCAAAAACAGCAAAAAGCCGAAGCCGATGCCATGAAACCCAGCTGGTTTCAAGAGTACATCACTAAATTTGTCCAACTACCGGCCACTTACACTTTTGACTACAATACCGCTGTTGGTGTGGATGTAACCAACCTGGCCTTTGTTAAAAATGAAAAATACCGCACCGGAAATCCCAATGATTTTGCCATCGGAAGGTTGATGAACTGTTCAAACGGGAATATAGTTGTTCTTCGGGTCACAAAAACCCAAAGGGGAACTTTGGAACACCAGAATTTTAATGTCATTACCTATGATGCACAGGGCAATGAAATTGATTTCAAGAAAATTGCCGAAACCCAAAAAGTCAATAACCAGTTTCCTATAGTATCGTTTTTTACCATCACCACAACCGGAAATCAATGGACGGCAAATATCAATATGGAACACAGAACCACCAACAGAACCAGTACCGCCAGGCATAACGGAAGCTGCCTCTAATTAAAAACGTTTTATTATGTTAAAGAAAATAAACTTAAGCTTACTGGCAAGTGTATTTTTTATAAACATTTTCTCTGCCCAGCAGGCCGTTCCCGACTATGGCCAGTTAATCAATACGTTCCTTGCCGGAGTTGAAAACCGCAGTTTCAGGGACATGAAACAAAGTGCTGAAGCCCTCATTTTAAACTACAGGGATGACTATGCCGGCTATGCACTCTATGGGTATTATTTTCTGTGCCGCGGTCAAAACAATCAGGCCGAAGAACAATTCAACGCCATGCTACAGTTTGCACCTGTTGATGCGGGTGCATATTCACTCACAGCATTGATGCATTTTGTGCTGAAAAGAAATGAATTGGCTGAAAAATACCTTCACTGGGCTTTCCAGATGGGCAATGCAGAAGATGTTCTGGAACATGCCGTGAAGGATGCACAGGTTGTTTTGGAAATGGCAAACAGACCAGACCTGGAGGCTTACCAACAAATGGCCGGTAGCATTGCACAAAACTATCGCGGATACAACAACACAGAAGCAGTTACTTTCCTGAACTGTATAGGTGCCCATTACAATGGGGAAGATTGCTCAGGTTTTGAGGCCGCAATAAGCAAACTCAACCAGAAAAGACCCCACAATCCACTTATCGAACTTGTGAGCTTGTATTCAAAAGCTTTTAGGGATTATATGAGATGGGAACCCGATAAAGCAATTGACGGATTTGATAATTTCCTGACAAAATCAGAGCCCCATAAAGACCAACTCCGGTTTTTAAGAGCAGTGGCTTACAATTCAAAAGCCTACATCAACGATGTTAACTACCAACACAATATTGCACTCCTCAACATTAACAGGGCCATTGATGAATTGAGGCAAATGAAAATACCCACTGCTCATGAAGCCGGTTTTCAGTACTCAAAAATCAATTATCAGCTGGAACTTCAAATGGAAAAGGAAACAGTGCAAACAGCAAACGACCTGCTTGCTGTTGCAAATAAAATTGACAACGACTATTACAAAGCCGAAGCAAAAAATGTGATTGGCCGTGAATTGTTGAACAGCATCCTTCCGGCAGATCAAGCAAGGGGCACCCAGCTTATTTATGAAGCCTTGCAACTGGCAAACCGCTCAGGTGATCAAGAGCAGGCAAACAAAATTAAATCAAATTATATGGTAGCCCTCTGGCAGCAAGGCCGAAAAGAGGAATCAAGAAAAACCTTTCATGAAATTTATAAGTACTACACCGACAATGAAAAATACATACTCGCTGAAATAACCGCAAACAATATGGGGTTTTTGATGATGTATGACGAAAATTATAAAGATGCCGCAACTTATTTCAAACAAGCTGTTGACTTGACCGAGAGAGTTAAAAAATCACTTGACCCCAGACAACGATTGGCCTTAATGAATAACCGAAGTAGTTCCTATTACGGATTAATCATGGCTTATGAAAAAGTGGGCAATGCCGCACAACTGTTTGAAGTGCAGGACAACAATCGTAGTCAATTTCTAAGAGACCGTTTGAGGCCCAATACCCCTCAGGCCACTTTAAAAGACGCCCAGTCCATGCTTGGTCCTGATGACTTATTATTATACTACACTCTGGCCGGTCCCGGTGAAGTCATTATCAATGCCATCACACAAAATAGCGCACAGGTCTTCCGCAGCTATCCCATTAAAGAATGGATTGGCATGAAAAAACAATGGACAGACAGGACAAAACGAATTCCTCCTTCTTTCAACTCCTTTATGCAGGACTATTCCAATGATATTGTTGACGGAAATTTTGTGACTTATAAAACCATCGAGCAAAACTTCAATTCAGATGATTTTAGAAAACAAATAGAGTGGACACGGGATTTATTAAAAGCCACAGATCCAAAATTCACACACGCCAGAAATGCCTTTTTAAAACATTGGTACCTCTTTACACTTTCACCGGTGCAATCACTTTTAAATACCAAGAAAAACATCATCATCAGTCCGAGTAATCAGTTAAACTACCTGCCATTTGAGGCATTTATTGCACCCAATGGGAAGTATCTCATAGAAACCCATAATGTGAAATACATTCCTTCAGTAAGCGTTTGGAAAATCCTAAAAGACAGAAACTACCGCACTGACAGAAAACCTGCCCTGGCTATGGGAGGTGCCATTTATCAGCCCAGTGGCAATGTAAAAGGTACAGCCCGTGGCATTGATGACTTTTTCGCTATAAGCGAAAGCATCAACCGTAAAATTGAACGACGCAATTTCAATTTTAAAACGGAACTGCAACAAATGGGTTTTGGTGGTGCCTCTTATCTAAAGGGTACGCTGGATGAAGTACTTTATGTGGGGGAAATTGACCCCGAAATAAAAGTTGTGACCGGCATGGATATGAAAGAAAGCTATATCAAACGACTTAACAGCACCGGAGAACTCAAAAACTACAAAATAATCATGCTTTCTTCACACGGCTTTACGACAGATATTATCCCGGAGTTTAGTGGTATTATGATGTCACAACCTGATGGTGGGGATGGTAATGAAGATACCTTTTTGCTTGCCCCGGAAATCGCCGATTTTAAACTGGAAGCAGACCTTGCCATTCTCAGTGCCTGTGACACTGGACTAGGAGCACTCGTGGGTGGTGAAGGGGTCAACGGACTCAATTCTGCTTTTCTGGTTGCCGGGGCAAATAATACTTTACTCTCCCTTTGGGCTGTGGACGATTATGGTACAGCACTCACTATGAAAAACCTGTTCAGGTTGATGCTCAAAGAAAATATGGACAGTTTTGAAGCCATTAATATTATTAAACGTGCAATGGCTAAAGGTGAAGTTGGTGAGAAATATAGCGCCCCAATGTATTGGGCTCCTTTTGTGCTGAACGGGAGATAGTTTAAATTAAATAGGGTCGATTCTATAATAAATAAAAGAGGCACACTCTGAAGAAAATGAGTATGCCTCTTTAAAACAACCTAACCAATAAATAAAAAATTCTCTGAACGTAATAACTTTTAATTTTTTCATAGCAATTGATCGTCCCATCAATTTCATAGTGTAAATATACTTATGTTTACTCTTTCATAAAAATAATTAAACAAAAAGTTTTGTTAATTTTTTAGCTGTCAAACCTTTGATGGTTTTAATACAATTTATAACCATTAATTTCCACTTCAGCTCCAAGGTCATTCATCAGGTTATAAAGTCCAAAAAAAGTACGGTTGATATACAAAAAATGCTTGGAACCACGATTGCCGTTCATTTTTCTGATTTCGGTGTCTTTGGAATATTTGTCGCTCAACTCAGCTATTTTTCCGAAAAACACCGGGTCACCAAAATCAAAACGCTCATTGTGAAACGGTTTAGTAAACAGGCTCAGCATTTCGTGAAACAATTCTGAGAAGAATTTCAATTCTTCGGGGCTGTCTTCCGCTTTTAAAATTTCCAAATCCATCATTTTTTCAGTAAAAACCTTGGGGTTGTTGATGTTCTCGGGTTTGGCCAGTTCAAAATAGGGGTCATAAAATTCCTGTGGAACACGTTTGATACAGCCAAAATCAATGGCTATCAATTCACCTTGCGGACTCACCAAAAAATTCCCTGGATGCGGGTCTGCGTGCACGGTTTTAAGTTCGTGCATTTGAAACATATAAAAATCCCATAAGGTCTGCCCAATTTTATTTGCAAGTGTTTTGTCTTTATTTGTTTTGGTAAACTCTGACAAATGCATTCCATTCATCCAGTCCATAGTCAGGATGCGCTCGCTGGAGAGGTTTTCATAGTATTCCGGAAACTTTAAATTTGGAATGTGTGCACAGGCTTCGGTGATTTCACGACTTTGCTTCAATTCCAAATTGTAATCGGTTTCTTCCAGCAGTTTATCTTCAATTTCCTTGAAATATTTATCTGAATCTTTGGCTTTGATATTAAACATTTTTAAAGCCACCGGTTTTACTAAAGCCAGATCACTGCTAATGCTTTCGGCGATACCGGGATACTGGATTTTTACAGCCAGTTGCTTTCCGTTCAGGGTAGCGCGGTGTACTTGCCCAATACTCGCTGCATTGACTGAATCTGCTTCAAAAGTATCAAACAAGGCTTCAGGTTCCTGACCCAAGTATTTTTTAAATGTCTTCCTTACTAAAGGAGCCGATAAGGGCGGCACCTGGAACTGGGCCAATGAAAACTTCTCCACATAAGCACGTGGCATAATGTTCTTTTCCATGCTGAGCATTTGCGCTACCTTGAGTGCGCTGCCTTTCATGCTTTTGAGGCCGTCGTAAATGTCCTCGGCATTTTCTTCATTCAATTTGTCTTTGGTCAACTCAGGATTTACAAGCTTTTCACCGTAATATTTTAAGTAATTACCTCCCACTTTCACCCCGGTTTTCACCAGCTTGGAAGCACGTTGTATTTTTCCCGTTGGGATATGGTCTAATGTTTTCATGTTTTACATGGATTTGTTGATTAACACGAATTTGTACTTCGTACTTCTAACTTTTAACTTCCTAAGCCATTTTCTCTTTCCAGATGAATTTTCCGAAATCAATCACGCTTTCTAGTGGGGTGGTGGCAAACACATCAAATATGGCGCGCACTGATTTTTCGATAACCACATCGGTCTTTTCAAAAGAAGGTGAACTGTCATCCATCCAGAATTTTAGGATAAATACAAATTGTAGCCACGCCCCTTCTGAGAATATTACTGCAGGTTGCTTGAGGAATTTCAATTGTTGCTCGTCATTTTTTTCTTCGATGAGTTCAGCGGCAAATGATTTGATCTTCTTGCGAAGTGGTGACAATTGCTGCATGGTTTTGAGTTTGTCTTTTTCTTCGTTTAAGGAAAACAACACATAAGAACGATTGGCAGTGAGCAGTTCAAAAAAGGTGTAGAAAAAGGTCAGCATCTTTTCCTGATTGGAAAAGTCGTCATAGGCCTTGTTTTTTTGAGCCAGGTTCATCGTCATCTCAAAGAAAGTGGTCCAGATACCAGATTTCAGCGCATCAAACGAACCGAAATGCTTGTAAAAGTCTTGCTCGGTAAAGCCGTTATCCTTAGAGAATTTGTAGATAGACACAGGCATTTTTTCATTTTCCAGCACATAGTGCATATAGCTGTCAATGATTTGCTGTCTGGTTATTTTTTTGGTTGCCGAAGATTTTTTTGTAGTTGCCATAGTGAATTATTTTTAAGCATTACAAAGATAATCAATGTTTAACGTGTTTTAAATATTGTTAAACAGAAAGTTGTGTTAAAAATTCCTTTTGCATTTGTGAATAAAACGGTCAATATCTCACAGCTAAATAGTGTTGGTTATGCAGATTTATCGACTAAGTTTGATAGTGTTTGCCAAACGAAATGAAAAACATCAATAAAGAACTACTGTCGTTAATCCTGATTATTGCATCGGGAATAATTATATTGGGAATTGGGGTGCTTTTAGTATATGGTTTTAGTCAATTTATCACCTTGGCTCACAGCGGTTGGTATCTGGTTTTCTATATTCTGGCAATTGTTATGTCTTACACACTTCACAGTCGTTATCATAGCTCAGGTGCTCGATTAATCTACAAGGGGCTTGTTTTTCCGGTTAAAATCTTTAAGGAATTTATTAAAGTTTCAACTCCTTACCTGATTTTGCAAACCCATCTGGCACTCTACCTTTTTTTTGCTGGAATTATACCTTTAGGCTTTTTTCTGGTTGACCAAATGTCAGACCTGATCAATCTGAACTTCCCAACACATATTTATATTATGGTCACTTTTAGCGTGGTGTTTGCCACCCTGGGCAATGCACAACTAAAAAAACTTATCTATTTGGTATCTCCGTTCAGGCTCACTCAACTTCAAAAACTCAAAAAAATTGATTTTAAAGAACTCACAGACTATTTACTTTCTGAAAGCAACATCAAGTTTATAATTTACTCCATCTATTTTTTGTATTTAATCATAATCAATTTATTTAATTTTCAGCAAAACAGCTTCTACTCCAACCCCGAAACCGACAAAGCTGTTTTGCAATCGTTCATCACCTTTATTGCTCTTGAACGACTGGTCACCAACCTGAAGGAACTGGATTTTAAACCTTCAGAAATGATTAAGCGATTGCTGGATTCTATGACGCTTTCGGGGAAAAAATAGAATTTATATATTCAATAGAGGTTATTAAAATGGTTAAAACCATTTTTTGTTGCATTGGATTACCACCATAGCCCACGAATTAATTCGTGGGCTATAAAATATGCAATATAAAACAACGAACCGTTTTAACGGTTTAACATAACAGCATTTGAATTTTTGATATACAAATCGAAAATCAACATAGCCCACGAATTAATTCGTGGGCTATAGAATTTGCATTATAAAACCACGAACCGTTTTAACGGTTTAACATAACAGCATTTGAATTTTTGATATACAAATCGAAAATCAACATAGCCCACGAATTAATTCGTGGGCTATAGAATTTGCATTATAAAACCACGAACCGTTTTAACGGTTTAACATAACAGCATTTGAATTTTTGATATACAAATCGAAAATCAACATAGCCCACGAATTAATTCGTGGGCTATAGAATTTGCATTATAAAACCACGAACCGTTTTAACGGTTTAACATAACAGCATTTGAATTTTTGATATACAAATCGAGGTCTTCAATTAAAAAATAATTATTTTTATAACTTCAACTTGGTATTATTTTCTATCGGCTTTGAATTAATTTATTTTGTCACATTCATTTAATAAAATATGGATTCATGCAATTTGGGCCACTAAAGAAAGACAGCCTATTAACAGTCATTCTATAGAAAAAGATATTCATCAATTTATTAATCAGCAATTAAGGGAAATGGGATGTCCTGTCAGAATCATTAATGGCATGCCGGATCACATTCATTGTTTGTTTTTACTCAATCCCAAAAAGTCAATTGCGGAAGTGATTAAACAAATAAAAGGTAGTAGTTCACATTATGTAAATCAAAATAACCTGATTCCTGAAAAATTTTCCTGGCAAACAGGTTATGCTGCCTATTCAGTTTCTGAGTCGGTGGTTGAAAGGGTGTTTCACTACATTCAAAATCAAAAAACACATCATAAAAAGAAATCTTTTCAACAGGAATATGATGCGTTTTTAAAATTATATGGCCTTCACAAAGAGCAATAACGAAAATTAAAATGGTTAAAACCATTTTTATATCATCGAATTATTATCACAGGCATTTGTGTGTCATCTTGTCACTTCAGTCTAATTGGTACTTTTTTTGCCATACCCACCCCAAACACTAATAAACAGAAATACCATGACAAAAGGAAACATTAATGTATCGGTAGAAAATATCTTTCCGTTAATTAAGAAGTTTTTATACAGCGACCACGAGATTTTCTTGCGTGAGCTCATTTCAAATGCCACAGACGCCACATTAAAGTTAAAGCACCTCACCTCGATTGGAGAGGCTAAAGTGGAATATGGGAACCCCTTTATTGAAGTTAAAATCGACAAAGACAACAAAACCCTGCACATTATTGATCAGGGAATTGGGATGACAGCTGATGAAGTTGAAAAATACATCAACCAGATTGCCTTTTCCGGTGCTGAAGAGTTTATCGAAAAATACAAAGACAAAAATGGCAAAGACGCCGGTATCATCGGGCATTTTGGTCTTGGGTTCTACTCGGCTTTTATGGTAGCCAAAAAAGTGGAGATCATTACTAAGTCATATACTGATGCCCCTGCGGCTCACTGGACGTGTGACGGTTCGCCGGAATTTTCTCTTGAAACCGCAGATAAAACAGAGCGCGGTACCGAAATCATCCTGCACATAGCTGATGACAGCGAAGAGTTTTTAAAAGAAAGCCGCATCCGTGAATTGTTGGTGAAATACAACAAGTTTATGCCGGTTCCCATCAAATTTGGAACCCGCACTGAAACCTTACCAAAACCGGAAGGCGCCAAGGAAGATGACCCCGCTCCAACCCAGGAAGTGGACAACATCATCAATAACCCTAACCCTGCCTGGACAAAAATGCCCACAGACCTCAAGGACGAAGATTACAAAAACTTCTACCGCGAGCTCTACCCTATGCAGTTTGAAGAGCCGCTATTCAACATCCACCTTAATGTGGATTATCCTTTTAACCTGACCGGGATTCTTTATTTCCCAAAGTTAAACCACGAGATGGTGGCACAAAAAGACCGCATTCAGTTGTACCAGAACCAGGTGTTTGTTACTGACAATGTAGAAGGTATCGTCCCCGACTTTTTGACTATGTTACGCGGTGTAATCGACTCACCGGACATTCCCTTAAATGTTTCAAGAAGTTATTTGCAGGCTGACGGCGCCGTAAAGAAAATATCCAGTTACATCACCAGAAAAGTAGCAGACAAGCTCACCTCCCTGTTTAATGACAACCGTGAAGATTTTGAAAAGAAATGGGACGACATCAAAATTGTGATTGAATATGGAATGCTTTCCGAAGAAAAATTCTTTGAAAAAGCACAGAAGTTTGCCTTGTATCCCACAGTAGACGGCACTTATTTCACCTATGATGAACTGGTTGAAAAAATCAAAGCCAACCAGACTGATAAAGATGAAAAGCTTGTGATTCTTTACGCCAAAGATAAAGATGCACAGCACGCCTATATTTCTGCAGCCAAAGACAAAGGCTATGAAGTGTTGTTGCTCGATTCGCCTATCGTGCCTCACCTCATCCAAAAACTGGAAGCTGAAAAAGAAAAAGTAAGTTTTGTGCGTGTGGACGGTGACCACATTGACAACCTCATCAAAAAAGACGATGCTGCAATCTCAAAGTTAAATGACGAGGAAAAAGAAACCTTAAAAACCACTCTGGAAGAAATCGTGCCCAAAGAAAAGTTTTCAGTACAACTGGAGGCCATGGACAGTAACGCCAATCCGTTTGTGATTACACAGCCGGAATTTATGCGCCGAATGAAAGAGATGAGCCAGACCGGAGGCGGTGGTATGTTTGGAATGGGGAATCTACCGGAAATGTACAATCTGGTGGTGAATACCAATCACGAACTCGTTTCGGAAATTCTCAATACCAAAACCCAAAAGAAAAAAGAACGTCTGATAAATCAAGCCTTGGATTTGGCTAAACTCTCTCAAAACCTGCTTAAAGGCGAAGAATTGACGGCGTTTATTAAACGGAGTTATGAGTTGATTAAGTAAAAACCCGGTTTTTGAAAAACTAAAACCCTTAAAGATACCCGCCTGCGCGGGTATTTTTTTTCGGCAAAGTCCTTGATAGTTAAAATATAATCATCAATAAATTATATCATTATGAAAACACTATTACTTAGTCTTGGCCTTTTGTTGACATTTCAGTTTGGTTATTCCCAAACCATTCAAAATTCCAGCTACAGCACCACCGGTTACATCAAAAGCGACGGCAGAATTCAAAATTCAAGTTACAGCACTGTTGGTTACATCAGGGATGACGGACGGATTCAAAACAGCAGTTACTCCACTATTGGTTACATTCGCGATGATGGCCGGATTCAAAACAGCAGTTACAGCACTGTAGGTTATGTGAGGGATGACGGGCGTGTACAAAACAGCAGTTACTCAACCATTGGTTATGTGAGGGATGATGGCAGGGTGCAAAACAGCAGCTATTCAACAATAGGATATGCCCGAGGTGTTAAAAAAGAATGGGCTGCAGTTGTTTTTTTCTTCTTTCATTTTAATTGATGTACCCTTTTTGCGCTTGTTAATTGTTAAACTTTCGGATAAATTCTTAATATTTGTAACTTCAACCTTTTTAGAACAACTAACAGTTTCAACTTTTAAAACCCGAACATGAAAAAACTTTTTGCTCTCTCACTCTTCTTATTTGTCGGAATTCTTTACGCACAAACCGATAAAGACCTCGCTGCTGAATTTATTACGAAAGAAAAAATAGAAGGCCACATTTACTTTCTGGCCAGTGATGAACTCAAAGGCAGGGATACAGGTTCTGATGAAATTAAAATCGCCTCACAGTATATTGCCAATCAGTTACGGTCTTATGGTGCCAAGCCGGTTCCAGGTGCAGATGGTTATTTTCAGTATGTCCCCTTTGACCTCACTACAGCTGCAACAACCAGGGAAATTTCATTTAACGGTAAAAAGACTGAAACCGCTCCCCTCCCTTTTTTGGGCGGAAATATAACGCATAACGGAGATGTTGTTTTTGTCAATTACGGTCTTGCAGATGATTATAAGGGGAAAAACGTAAAAGGCAAATTTGTTGTTTTCAAGTCGGGTAGTGAGACTGCAAGGTCGCCTCAGGAAATGTTTAACCTCTTAGGGGATAAAAGAGATATAGCGGCTCAAAACGGAGCCAGAGGGGCCATCGAATTGGTGGACATCAACCCTATGATTTGGGGGTTTGTGGAACACGCTTTTGGGGAAGACCGAATGACTTTGGCCGGTGATGAAGAAGAAGATGACGGTAGCTTTAGCTATTTATGGGTTTTAGACCCCGGAAATGTAATCGCAAAAGAACTTGAAGGCAAAAGAAATAACAAAGCTGAACTCTCTGTTTCAGGAATTGAAAAAACTAAAATCTATTGTCGCAATGTTGTGGCAATGATTGAGGGCACAGACCCAAAGCTTAAAAATGAATATATCATCTATGGTGCTCATTATGACCATGTGGGAATAGGCAAACCCGATGCCACAGGTGATTCTATCTACAATGGCGCCCGAGACAATGCTGTGGGAACGGCAACCGTTTTATTGATGGCTGAGAATTTGGGCAAATACCCCACAAAACGCAGTGCATTGTTTATACTTTTTACGGGGGAAGAAATGGGGCTTTTAGGTAGTCGTTATTATGTTGATAATCCGCTACTCCCATTAAATCAAATGGTGTATACTTTGAACAGCGACAACGCCGGTTATAACGACACCTCGCTCGTAACAATTTTTGGTATGTACCGCACCAATATGAGCGACCATTTTAAAACAGGTGCTTCTGCATTTGGTTTAACAGCCATCGATGACCCTGCTCCGGAAGAAAACCTGTTTGACCGAAGTGACAACGTAAACTTTGCCATGAAAGGAATACCCGCACCCACTTATTCAATGGGCTTCACATCGTTTTCAGGAACATTAACCGAAACCTATCATCAACCCAGTGATGTTGCACATACTATTGATTATGATTATTTGGTGAAGTTTTTCAAATCCTATGTTTTAACCGGAAGGCTAATTGCAAATGATCCTCAAAGACCATTCTGGACCCCCGGTGATAAATATGAAGAGGCAGGCAAAGAACTATATAAGAAGTAGATTTGAGATTCGAGATTTGAGATGTGAGACGTGAGATGTGAGACGGGTGACCGAAGACGGGTGCCGGTGTACGTTGTACATCCCTGATATAGGTTGACCACTTAGACAATCAGAGCACTTAGAATCACTAAGATTACTTTTATTGTAAATTACACAAAGGTTTAACAAAGTGTAATATGGGATTTAACTTATATCCCTTAATTTTGAAAGTCTAATATCTAAAATCTAAAGTCTAATATCTAAAAAACATGACCAACAACGACATACTCAAGAAACTTCGTGTAGCATTAAAACTCACCGATGATGATATTGTTAAAATCATGGGGCTGGTGGACTTTCAGGTTTCTAAAGCTGAGCTGGGTGCATTGTTTCGCAGGGATGACCACCCCAAGTATATGGAATGTGGCGATCAGTTTTTGAGGAATTTTCTCAATGGATTAATCATTTACCGACGAGGCCCTAAACCGGAAAAGAAAGAAACAGGCCCAAAAAAGACAAAGTCCTCTTCCGTTAAAGAAAAAGGACTTCATCCTAAAAAATTAGGGATAAAAAAAGGAAACTAAATCTTTGCAAACGTAAGCAGGTCAATGCTTCCATCACCGCCACTCACGTGTTTTAAATCAATGAGGACTGAGGTAACGTTTTCAATGCGCCAGTCTTCACTGATTTCTTCAAAAGGCCCACTACTGGCATTAAAGTTTAAAATAAACTTAGAGCCACTACTGCTGCTACTGGAGGTTGTCCAAGTTCCGGAAACTGTATTGGTTCCATTAGTCGCTGATACGGTTCCGTTTTCACTAAATGTAAATGCATAACCGGTAAAATGGTGGGTCTGGTTATTTCCATCTTCTACAAAACTACTTACACGCCAGGCACCTGACTTAATTGAAGTTTCTAACTGAACGATTGTAGAGTTGTTGTTGGAATTTGAATCATCATCTGAATTGCAGGAAATCAGCATACCCGCAATAAAGAATGAACACAGTACAAATACAAAATTGTTTTTCATATTGAATGAATGTTGAAATAAATTAATAAAACGGTTAAATCATTTCCCCCGAAAACCAATGGAGTTCTATTCGGGCACTAAGTAAAGGATGACAGTCAAGTGTAGAATTATGTCATAAACCGCTTGTATAATTTCACAACGTAGAATTGTATTAAAAAGTATTTTTTAGTAATCATTTACATACGTTGTGGTACTTCTATACCTAAAAGTTTAAACGCCGAAGCAATAACATCACCCACTTTTTTGGAGAGGGTTACCCGAAACTGGCGTTTATCTGCTTCCAGTTCAGCAAGTATAGGCACGCTTTGATAAAAGGAATTGTATGCTTTTACCAGTTCATAAGTATAATTGGCCACCAATGCCGGACTATAAGTTGAAGCGGCATTTTGAATCACCTCCGGGAAAAGTTCCAGTTGCTTGATGAGTTCCTTTTCTTTTGGGTGCATTTCGATTACTTCCGGTAAAGTGTACACAGAGTTCTTGTCTTTTCTGAGAATGGATTGAATGCGTGCATAAGTATATTGTATAAATGGCCCTGTGTTGCCTTGAAAGTCAACTGATTCTTCAGGGTTAAAAAGAATTCTCTTTTTGGGGTCCACTTTAAGAATATAATATTTTAAAGCACCCAAACCAATGGTACTGTATAAAGATTCTTTTTCGCCTTTGGTATAACCGTCAAGTTTACCGAGTTCTTCTGAAATCTCCTTGGCGGTTCTGGTCATATCTGCAATGAGGTCATCGGCGTCAACAACGGTGCCTTCACGGCTTTTCATTTTTCCGCTTGGAAGGTCCACCATACCATAACTCAAATGAAACAGGTTTTCTGCCCAGCTGTAGCCCAATTTTTTAAGGATGAGAAACAACACTTTAAAATGGTAATCCTGCTCATTGCCCACGGTATATACCATTCCGCCCACATCGGGATGATCTTTTACACGCTGAATGGCCGTTCCAATGTCCTGAGTCATATACACCGCTGTGCCGTCACTGCGTAAAACGATTTTTTCGTCCAGCCCTTCATCAGTGAGGTCTATCCATACACTGCCGTCATCTTTTCTGAAGAAAACTCCTTTATCAAGGCCTTCAGCCACAACATCCTTTCCTAACAGATAGGTATTGCTTTCATAATAGTATGAATCAAAATCAACTCCAATATTTTTATAGGTCACTTCAAAACCATCATACACCCAGCCGTTCATCATTTCCCAAAGTTGTACTGTTTCGGGGTCGCCGGCTTCCCATTTTCTGAGCATTTCCTGAGCTTCCAGAAGGAGTGGTGCCGTGTTTTTGGCCTCTTCTTCGGTTTTGCCTTCCTGCATCAGGAGGCTGATTTCCTTTTTGTATTCCTGATCAAATTTTACGTAGAAATTACCCACAAGCTTATCGCCTTTCAGACCGGAGCTTTCAGGGGTTTCCCCGTTTCCGTATTTCTTCCACGCCAGCATACTTTTGCAAATATGAATCCCGCGGTCATTGATGATTTGGGTTTTATAGACTTTTTTGCCGGAAGCCTTTAAAATTTCGGCTACTGAATAGCCCAACAGTACATTGCGGATGTGTCCCAAGTGCAAAGGCTTGTTGGTGTTGGGCGATGCATATTCAACCATCACCGCTTTTTCGCCCTGAGCGGGCAAACGGAAGCCGTATGAAGCATCTTCCTTGATGTTTCTGAAAAAATTGAGGTAAAAACTGTCTGAAATCACCAGGTTCAAAAACCCCTTCACCACATTGAATCCTTCAACTTCTTCCAGATGTGTCGCGAGATATGCCCCAAGGTCATTGCCCAGTTTCTCGGGACTGGTTTTATAAAAACGCAACATCGGGAAGGTTACCAGCGTGATGTCACCTTCAAACTCTTTGCGGGTTGCCTGAAATTCCACTGAAGGCAGCGGGATATTGTATAATGAAAGAAATGCTTCTTTGGTTTTGTTCTCTAAAATTTGCTGCAAATTCATTTTGGAAAAAATCTATTTTAGGGTGCAAAGATAGCTAATGGTTTCAAGTTTTTGGCTTTGCCTCCCGAAACTTTAGTGTGGGGAAGTTTCAAGTTTCTGGCTTTGCCTCCCGAAGCTTTAGTGTAGGGAGGTTTCTTGTTTCTCGTTTATTGTTACTGTGTGGTTATTTAACCACAAAGCCCACAAAGAAGGCACAGAGTTCACAAAGAATATTATGATAAATTTCCTGCTCATTCTATGTTTGGTTTTTGGCCCCTTTAACTATCGGGATTGGTGCTTGAAATTTGATGCCTCTAACTTAACCTTTGTCTTACCACTTCATACAACATCGCGCCACAGGCCACAGAAACATTGAGTGAAGCGATTTCTCCCTGCATGGGTAATTTTGCAGTTTGGTCAATAATTTTAAGCACCGTAGGGTTGATGCCTCTATCTTCAGAACCCATAATCAAAGCGATAGCGGGTTTTAAATCCAATTCATAAAAAGTTTGTGATGCCTTTTCGGTAGCGGCTATGATTTGAATGCCCGATGCCTGTAAATAATAAACCGCGTCTTTGATGTGATCAACCTTTACGATGGGGACTTGAAACACCGCCCCTGCCGAGGTTTTAACGGTATCTGCATTAACCGGTGCAGCGCCGTGCTTTTGGATGATGATGCCATCTACCCCGGTGCAAGAGGCTGTCCTGATAATGGCGCCAAAGTTGCGCGCATCACTCAATTGATCCAATATCAAAAACAAGGGGGTTTCTTTGTGTTCTAGCACACTCTCCACCAGCTCTTCTAATGTAACAAAAGAAATGGGTGATATGGAAGCAACGGCTCCCTGATGATTGCCCTGTGAAAGTTTGTTTATTTTCTCAAATGGAACATAGGAGAAATTGATTGATTTTTGCTTTAACAGCTTGAGTAAAGCGTTCATCAACTCGCCTTGGGTATTTTTCTGAATAAACACCTTGTCTATTGCAGTACCGGCTTGTATGGCCTCCATAATGGCCCGGATGCCTATGATTTGGGTTTCTTTTTGCATAAAACAAAGGTATAAAAAAACACCCGCCATTGGCGGGTGTTTTATAATAAACATATTTAGATTTTATTGTTGAACACATTCTTCTCCATTCCAAATCCCACAACTCATTACTAAACACTGTGTTGTTGTAATTTGTCTGCAAATAGTGTAAGCACACGGATCAATTGGCGGTAAATAATTAATCCCACAATAAACAGTTGAAGAATTTACGTTGATTTTTGAAAAATCAATATAAGTATACGTCTCATTTAAATAATCTTCTTCTTCGATTTTTAGAAGTTCAATTTTTGAAATGTTTGATTTCACACCAAAAACAAGATAATAAAACCCAAACTCATCAGAGTATTGAGTGTGAATAGCATTGACATTGTCAAATAGCGCAACAAAATTTTTCTCAATATGGTTAATCAAATTCTGATTGTCCATTTTTTTGACAAACTCTGCCTCAAGCTTTAATACATAACTTTCAGGCACATAATCGGGATAAACAGGATTATTTGAAAATCCGTTGGTTGCGGCAATTAAAATCGCCAAAATTAGCATTTTTGTTTTCATATTGATAAGTATTTGGGGTTAATGTTAAGCAATATACAATATATTAATTTTATTATAGTATTTATTTGACTTTTTTCGATTAAAAATAAA
>CAYXXY010000011.1:0-89717 GCA_964469175.1 uncultured Flavobacteriaceae bacterium | reverse complement strand
TTCATAATTCAAAAAATTAGAAAAAAAGGCAACCTATTTTAGGCTTAGTCAGTTTGAGCATTGCCTGAATATGGTTGTCTTTTTTTGTAAGCTTTTGGTTTTATTAAAGTTTGGGCTTGTCTGTGCCGCAGAGGGACACAAAGGTTCCGCAGAGGTTCACAGAGGGTTGGTTGATTTTATTAAAGTTATTGCTTGGGTTGACGAGTTTGCTTCACCCCAGCCCTTCGACTTCGCTCAGGTAACAGCTCAGGGGCCGGAGTTCGCAATGACGGGATAGTTTGAAGAACTTTCCGGCTACTTGGGGACGGGGAGTTTGATTTTTAACTCTTCGATGAGTTTGTCTGCATTTTCTATCAATAGGTTTGTTTTTCGTTTGTTTTTGAATGGGTAGGTGAGCTGTATGGTCCTGTAGTGGTCCAGGAAGTTGAAGAAAGGGATGTCGAGTTGGTTGAAGAGGTATTCGTAGCGTTTTAGCTTGGGGTTGGCGTACAGGCAGAGCTGCCAGAGGGCTTTGCTGTGGAGGTTGTTTGGGTAGTAGCTTATGGTGGCGAAGAGGTAGGTTTTGCAGAAGGTTTGGAAAAACATTGCAAAGAGGTTGGCAACGCCGCTGTAATTGTCTGTATGGCGGTCTGCCATGAACAGGAATTGGTCGAACACCTCAACGGATTGGGACAGGTAAAAATCGAGGTCGGGATAGTCGGGGGTGTAGGGGTGTTCCCAATGGGGTTTGGGGTGGTGTGGTGAAGAGGTGAAGATGCGGTTTTCTTCTTTGATGATTTTTTTGAAAAAATCCTGATAGGCATAGAGCCATTCCTGTATCCACATACGGGTGTGTGCGATGAGGACATATTCCACCTTGTTTCCCGTTTGAGCATTTAGTTTGGTGGTGAGGTCTTTTAGGAGTTGATTGCTGAAGCCGGTGCCGATGAGGAGCAGATAGTAAGATTGGGTATCACCATACACGCTGTGGTGGAACAGATGGATTTCCTCAGGGGTTTTGGTTTTTTGGATTGTTGTTATTGCTTGGTTGACGGGGTTGCTTCGTTTCACTCGCAATGACGGGGTGTTGTTTGGGTGGATGAGCCCCTCTCTTACACTTCGGCTCCGCTCAGTGACCGAGAGGGGAGACTGCTTTGTTATTCTTTTCAATTCCCTAAAACGGTTACCGACCATTTGATAGAGGCCTTCTTCTGCGATTTGGAAGGCTTGATAGTGTTCGCTGCCAAAGAAGCATTCTGCTTCCCTGATGGCTGCTTTGGCATTTTCTATGAGGTCTATGAGGTGGAATGTGTTGGCCGTTTTTTTTACAAAGTATTTTTGGATTTGGGGGGCGTAGGGTATTAATGCCAGTATTCGTTCATTTTGTGTTTGGTTGCTGTTGGGTGTACCGGTGTAGAGGGATTCCAGGCAGTCGAGCTTGTGGCTTATGAGGTTTTCATAGTGGAGCAGTACGGCGGCGGTGCAGTCTGCATTGACCAGTGGACGTAATTGTGAATGTAAGAGCTCATGGTCGTGGTAAAATTGTTCTTTATAAACCTTGTATTTTTTAAGGTGTTTCTTTTTGTCTGCGGGGTTTAACAGCAGGTGGTTTTCATGGTCGTCATTGGCATAGATGATGGCAGCCGGTTTGCAATGGGCCAAAATAAAGGGGTTGCCTGTTTTTTTTAAATAATGCAGTTGGGTGCTGTAAAAGCAGTGTACAAAAGTGTTGTGGTGCCTGTACAGTTTGGTGACCCATTTTTGGTTTTGGAGGGTGACGGCTTCTTTATTGGACTCGAGATGCACGATAAGGCGGGCGTTTTCGTGGTTGGTTGGTGGGGTGTAAAAGAGTTGGACGACCCGGTGGCGGTGGATGAGTTGGGGGAGGAGTTGGTTTAGGTAGGTGAACGTGGGTTGGAGTGTTGTTTTCATGATGCAGCGTTTTAATTGAATGAATTTTATTTAGCACATAATTTTAATTTTATCAGGACAAATTTGTTATTAGGGTTTGTTTGCCGAAAAATCAGCTTTGCCCCGGCCCTAAAGGGTGGCTGATTTTTCTCAATACCACCATTTAAATTGGGTAATGAATAGAGGGAAATCTCTTAGGGAGAGGGGAATATACTACTTGTCATGGTGGTGTGTGTTGTGTTCATACCTATAATTATTTGCGTAATACGTCATTTATAATTGACTCAAAAATATAATATTAAATTTTAATATGCAAATAAATTGATGTAATATGTTTATATAAGTACTTTTATAATCAATTTAGTCATTGGTTTTAACTTCCTATATTTGATGAAATCATTAATCTATTTAAGTTATACGCAATTAAAAATGGCTAAAAAGACAATCAATAGACTTAAAATTGTTTTGGCAGAACAAGGCCGCACCAATAAGTGGCTGGCAGAAAAACTAGAAAAGAATACTGCAACCGTTTCGCGTTGGTGTACCAATGAAATGCAGCCATCTTTGGAAACGCTTGTGGAGATTGCGGAAACATTAAAAGTAGACGTAAGGTTATTGCTCCACTCCACTGCCAGTAAAACGTAAATTGCTTCGTTCTTTGAAGCTTACAAAAGTCCGCTCAACACGTAAGTTTTATCCTTTATATTTAGTTTTTTTATCAAAATGCGGAATCCCGTAAAATTTCCAAAATTAAACCCCATATATTAGCGCTACCCTATATTTAAACGAATAAAACATACAGTATAACGATTATGACATAAATAATAGTTGTTGTATTCTACTATTCACTATATTTGCATCGTAGCGATTATGCGCAATTAGTATGTCAAATAGAAAAACAGTATTAAAATCAATAATAAAGCCCGGTGGTATTGCGTCAGGGTATTCTTTTAGGGGGAAAATAAATGGCGTGCCTAATGGAAATTTGCGTGTGATCCAGTTGAAAGATATGGAAAATGAATATACATCCATTGGAAAGGAATGCATTTTAATAAAGGGCGATACTATTAAGGAGAAATACTATCTGGAACAAGGAGACCTTCTTTTTATATCTAAAGGAGGCAACAATTTTGCACTTGTATATGACCTTGACGATGCTCTGCCCGCTGTTGCAAGTTCGGTATTTTATGTCATCAAAGTAGATGTTTCAAAAGCCGACCCTTATTTTGTGGCCTGGTATATCAATAAAACACCGGTACAGCAGTATTTTCAGGAACATGCTACAGGCACTTATTCGTTGAGCATCAATAAAGAAGTGGTTGAAAATATTCCTTTACAACTACCGCCTTTAGAAATACAGCTAAAAATTGCGAAGGTGGCACAGCTTGCGCAAAAAGAACAATATATTTACAAAACCATTAAAGAAAAAAGAGCGCAACTCCTGGAGGTGCAGCTTTTAAAATCAATTAATTAAACAATGAAGTTAGGGAATAGTATGGAAAACTAAAAAATGATTTCAACCTATTCCCTTTAGGGCTAGGGCAAAAATAGGTTGAAATCATAAAATCCTAAAGCTTCCTATATATACACCCATTAAATAAGTTAAAAATGCAAGAACGACCCAGTCAGGAACAGATAAACAAAATGCTTTGGAATGCGTGTGACACCTTCCGGGGGGCATTTGATTCCTCAGAATACAAAAACTATATTTTGGTTTTTATGTTTGTCAAATATTTAAGCGATGTGTGGAAAGACCATTACAACGCCTACAAAAAACAGTATGGCGATGACGAAGCCCTGATCAAA
This sequence comes from uncultured Flavobacteriaceae bacterium, assembly GCA_964469175.1. Classification (GTDB taxonomy): domain Bacteria; phylum Bacteroidota; class Bacteroidia; order Flavobacteriales; family Flavobacteriaceae; genus Planktosalinus. The sequence continues at coordinate 86,021 of CAYXXY010000011.1, read as the reverse complement.
CGCAAACTGAACCGGGAACGTTTTGTGTTGCCCGAGAATTGCACGTTTGACTATATCTATGACCATCGCAATGATTCGGATATAGGTGAAAAAATTGACAAAATATTGTCGCAAATAGAGGAGAAGAATATTGAAAAACTGGACGGGGTTTTTCGGAATATCAGTTTCAATTCTGAAAAACTTGGGCAGACCAAGGACCGCAACCGCAGGTTGCTGAACCTTATCCATGATTTTGCAAAACCGGAGCTGGACTTTCGTCCTTCTTTATGGGATGGAAAACAAGATGTTTTGGGAGAGGCTTATATGTACCTGCTGGAAAAATTTGCATCGGGAGCGGGCAAGAAAGGGGGCGAATTTTTCACCCCAAAAGAAGTATCGCAGTTATTGGCCAAGTTGGTTGCCCCAAAAGCAGGCGCGCGTATCTTCGACCCCACCGCAGGTTCTGCCTCTCTATTGGTACAAGTTGCAGAAGAGGTGACAGATAAAGACGGCAATCCGTCCCGCGACTTTGCGATTTACGGACAAGAAAGCAATGGCGACACCTGGGCGTTGAGCAAGATGAATTGTTTTATCCACGGAATGGATGCCGCACGTATAGAGTGGTGTGACACCTTGAACAACCCCCAATTGTTGGAGGGCAACGGCTTGATGAAGTTTGATGTGGTGGTTGCCAATCCGCCGTTTTCGTTGGATAAATGGGGCCATGAAAAGGCCGAAGCCGACAGGCACCGGAGGTATTTACGGGGCATCCCCCCCAAGTCCAAAGGCGATTATGCCTTTATACTGCATATGATAGAAACCACCTTGCCCAATGGCCGTGTGGGGGTGATCGTGCCACACGGGGTCCTGTTTAGGGGAAGCAGTGAGGGCAGGATACGGCAGGCACTTATCGAGGAGAACTTATTGGAAGCTGTGGTGGGGCTGCCCCCCAACCTGTTCTTTGGCACGGGCATACCGGCAGCCATTCTTATTTTCAATAAGGCTAAAACCAATACCGATACGGTGTTTATTGATGCCAGCAAGGAATTTGACGGTGGCAAAAAGCAGAACCGCTTGCGCAATAAGGATATAGAGAAAATAGTCGCCGCCTACCGGGACTTTAAGGAAATTCCCAAATACAGTCATGTGGCCACACTGGATGAGATCAGGGAAAATGACTTTAACCTCAACATCCCGCGCTATGTAGATACCTTTGAAGAAGAGGCCCCTGTGGATATGGAAGCCACTAAACTGGAGATTGCACAGTTGGAAAAGGAACTGGCCAAAGTAAAGGCGGAGATGCAAAGGTATTTAAAGGAGCTTAATTTGTAATATGGAAGAAAATAAATCCCAAATAATCATATATCAAACCGAAAACGGAGAAACCAAATTAGACGTTCGTTTTCAAGGCGAAACCGTTTGGCTTACGCAAAAAATGATGGCGGAATTGTTTCAAACAACTTCCCAGAATATAACTATCCATCTAAAAAACATTTTTGAAGAAGGAGAATTAGAGGAAGATTCAACTTGTAAGGATTTCTTACTAGTTCAAAAAGAGGGCAACAGAGAAGTCAAAAGAAATCAGAAGTTTTATAATTTAGATGCTATTATTTCAGTAGGTTATAGGATTAAATCTCACGTTGCTACAAAGTTTAGACAATGGGCAACAAATCAAATAAGAGAATACATTGTAAAAGGTTTTGTTTTGGATGACGAACGGTTGAAAAACCCCGATTTGCCATTCGACTATTTTGAAGAATTAGAAAGGCGAATACAAGATATTCGTACTTCTGAGAAACGGTTTTACCGAAAAATAACGGGCATTTACGCCACAAGTGTTGACTATGACCCTACTTTGGATATAAGTATTGAGTTCTTCAAAACAGTTCAGAACAAACTACATTGGGCAATTACAGGACAAACGGCAGCAGAAATTATCAGCGAACGAGCCGACAGTTCAAAAAAGAATATGGGTTTGACCAATTGGAGAGGTACTCAAATCAGAAAAACAGATGTTTCCATTGCAAAGAATTACTTGAACGAAGAAGAACTATCCGCTTTGAATAATTTGGTGGAACAATACCTGATATTCGCACAAGGACAAGCACAGCGAAGAGTGCCAATGTATATGAAAGATTGGATTGAAAAATTAAACGGATTCTTGACACTCAACGACCGGGAAATACTGAACAATGCAGGAAGAATTTCTCACGAATTGGGAAAAGCAAATGCGGAACGGGAATACGAGAAATTTAAAGAGAATCGACAAAAAACAATTGGTGAAGGCGACTTTGAAAAAGCGATTAAAAAGATAGAAGTCAAGAAGCGGAAATAACAATGCCAACGCTAAAACCTGTTGCTCCATTGGAGCAGGAGTTGATTGCGGTAAAAGATGAAATGGCAAGCTATTTAAAAGAACTTAATTTGTGATGTATGGAAGAACGGAATGATATTATTATTTATACTTCTACAGAAGGTAAAGCTTCCGTAGCTCTTTTTGAAAGGGATGGAAGCGTTTGGCTGAACCAAAAGCAGCTGGCTGAACTTTTTGACATCTCTGTGCAGAATATAGGCCAACATATATCAAAGATATTGACAGACAATGAATTAAATGCAAATTCAGTTGTAAAGAATTACTTTACAACTGCCAATAATCATAATTAAATGTACTCACTATGACTTTTCAATACGCATCAGACTTGCATCTTGAGTTTCCCAAAAACAAGGAATTCATAGCTGCACACCCCATAGTGCCGGGGGCTGATGTGTTGTTGTTGGCAGGTGACATCGTGCCGTTTTGCGAAATGGAAAAGCACCATGATTTTTTTGATTATCTCTCTGATCATTTTGAAAAAACCTATTGGGTGCCGGGCAATCATGAGTATTATGGATTTGATCTGGCAGACAAATGTGGCACTTTTAATGAAGCCATTCGTCATAATGTGTTTTTGGTAAATAATACCTCTTTGGTGGTCAAAGACGTCAAATTGATATTTTACACACTTTGGTCAAAAATCAGTGAAGAAAGTACAAACTTTATTCAACAGCAACTCAATGACTTTCGCAACATAAACTATAAAAACAAACCGCTAACAGTTGCAGATTACAATGGCTACCACAAAGAAAGCCTTCACTTTTTGGAACGCGAATTATCCCTGAGCAAGCACCCCAAAAAAGTGGTGGTAACGCATCATGCCCCAACGTTTAGAAATTATCCTTTACACTATCTGAACAGCCCTTTAAATGAGGCGTTTGCCACCGAGCTTGATGGTATGATAGAAAACACACAGCCGGCCTTTTGGATATATGGTCACCACCATTATAACACCCGTGATTTTAATATTGGCAACACTTGGTTGTTGACCAATCAATTGGGGTATGTGGATTATGATGAACATTATAACTATTACAACAATAAAACTTTTTCAATTGAATAAAGCAGGAAGTGACCTCGACAGGATTCAAACCTGCAACCTTTTTTAAGTAACTATAAAAACAACCTATGAATGATCTATACGACAGCCAATCGCTTCCCACCATCAACCGCACGGTGGTGCTGGTTATGGCCAAGCAGCCGTTTTATGACTGGGCCAATGGGGTTTTTCCGGACACCACACCTATGAATGCCGGAGATGAACATGAACACAGCAGCTATTTGATTGACAACACCCTGCTTTTTCATGAGCCCAAAAGCACCCTGCGCAACTACTGGAAGGCCATTTTTATGGAGCAGCTCAACAGTATGTGTACCGACCCCGATACCTGGCCCAAGCTAAGTTGGAAGCTGTTTACCCAATGGTTTGATTGCCATTTTAGCTCTATGGTGTATGACCTGCAGGACGAACCCCTTTATCTTGAAATCTATGACTGAAACAATCACGAAGACAAAACCCGGCTATAAAAAAACCACACTCGGATGGCTACCGGAGGAGTGGGAGGTTGCAAGATTTAATAAAATTGCAATTTTCAATCCTAAATCTGACACATTGCCTGACACTTTTACATATATCGATTTAGAAAGTGTTAAGAATGGGGTTCTTCAAAAAAGAAATATCATTCAAAAGAAAGATGCTCCTAGTAGAGCACAACGACTACTGAAAAAAAATGATGTGCTATTTCAAACAGTAAGGCCATATCAAAAAAATAATCTCTTTTTTTTAGAAGAGGGAAATTTTGTTGCCTCTACTGGCTATGCGCAAATTCGAGCGAAAAAAAGTTGTGGTTTTATATTTCATTTAATCCAGGCTACTTATTTTAATAATCAAGTTCTGGCAAGATGTACCGGAACAAGTTTTCCGGCAATTAGTTCAAATGATTTATCGAAGGTTTTAATTAAACTCCCACCCCTCCCCGAGCAACAAAAAATAGCCACGATCCTTTCCACCTGGGACAGGGCCATTGCCAATCAACAACAGCTTATCGCCGCCAAACAACAGTTTAAAAAAGGCTTGATGCAGCAATTGTTGACCGGGAAGCAACGGTTTGCCGGGTTTGAGGGGGAGTGGGAGACTGTGACGTTAAATGAATGTTGTACGGTTAAGGGAAAATATGGGATTGGAGCAGCCTCAGTGCCTTATAACAAAGAACTTCCTCGATATTTAAGAATCACAGATATTGGAGATGCTGGAAACTATTCACCGGAGAAAGAGGTTAGTGTTGATGATCCTAATTGGAAAGAATACATCTTGGAAGAAGGTGATATTGTATTCGCTCGAACCGGAAATACAACTGGAAAATCTTACCTCTATGAAAGAAAAGATGGTCTATTGGTTTATGCAGGGTTTCTTATTAAATTCAGACCTAATCAAGAAAAGCTGAACCCTTATTTTTTAAAATATTTTACAAATACGGCTACATATTGGAGATGGGTAGAAGTGATGTCTGTACGAAGTGGACAACCCGGAATCAATAGTGTTGAATATGGAAAACTTCGTTTAAAATTACCCAAAGTAAAAGAACAACAAAAAATAGCCTCTGCACTAAGTGCGGCAGATAAAGAAATCAATGTATTAAAAGCCCAACTCAGCCAACTTCAATCCCAAAAACGAGGGTTGATGCAGGTGTTGTTGACGGGGGCGGTTAGGGTGAAAATTGAATGATATGGCAAAACAGTTTAGAAACTTTTTTGTGAGTTACCATCACGAGTATGATCAAGCTTATGTAAAAGCATTACGTGAAGTTAAACAAGGTATGAAAATAGCAGATTACTCCTTAAAAGAAGATGTATCAGAATATAGTGATGATGAAATCTATAAGATAATAAGAGATAAGATGCGAACTTGTTCTGTCACTATAATACTTATAGGTGAACGTACCGGACATAGAAAGTGGATAGACTGGGAATTATGGGCATCTTTAAGGGGTTATAAAAATAGTAGGTACCCTAAAAGATCATTCAGACCAAAAGGGTTGCTAGCTATTTATTTGCCTACGTCCAGCCATTCTGTACCAGAAAGATTAAAAGCTAATATTGATTCAGGTTATGCAGTATCAATGAGATGGAAAAACATAGAACGCGATCTAGAAAGTAAGATTAATTATGCTATTTGGAAACGAGATAATGCAAGTCACGAAATAAGAAACAATTTGGAAAGAGCAGATAGAAACGCACTTAATTTATTTGGATTTAGAATATAGTTATGGCAGGTATAAATAGAGCACATATCCTAAATGAGAGTAAGTCAAAAATCAATTTGTCGATTGGCAAAAAATGTGTATTTATTAGTCATCATAAAAGTGACTTGGATGACTGTAAAAAAATAGCTGATTACCTTATGAAAGCAGACATTGATGTGTACTTAGACGAATATGACTACGATTTAAAACACCAGGTACAAACTAATAACCCAGCTGGTGTTGTGCGTTGCATAAAAAAGGGCATTAATAACAGCTCACATATGCTTTGTGTTATTTCACCAAGAACAATTTATTCTAAATGGGTGCCGTGGGAAATAGGTTATGGATATGATAAAACAACAGTGGGAGCATTAACACTTAAAGGTATTTCAGAAACTGAATTACCTGATTATTTAAAAACAGTTCCCGTAGTGAGAGGAACGAAATCATTAAATAGTTATTTGTCATCCATCACAGGTAGAAGTGAGTCGGTTATGGAATCATACGGGTACATAAGCAAGCACAGTTCGCCAATTCATTCACTTGATAGCATTTTAGATTGGAATTCGTAAATAAAAAGAATATGGGTAAGGAATATTTAATATCAAAATTATCTTTTAGAGATAGTGAACAATTAATAGATACAGTGAATGTTGGTTTAGTTACAGATAATACTGTTGGTTCATTTGAAACAAAAGATAGAAACTGGTTAGTTGATCGATATAATAGTGGACATACAATTAGAGGAATATATAAAAACACTAATGGTAAATGGTACAGAAAAGGACCTTTTAAAATTGAGGGCGGCTATTTTAAATGGGGCTATTCGTTTCCTAAAAATATATCTAAACGTAATGTCTTTGTAAGTTATTACCACAATGATGATCAAGATAAAAGGCAGGAGTTTGATAATCTTTTCAGTGACTTAATCATCAATCAGTCTGTTAAATTAGGTGATATTGATGGTGAGAACAGTAGTGATTACATAAGCAGATTAATTAATCAAGGTTATATGAAAGATACAACAGTTCTTGCGGTCTTACTAGGTCCTAAAACTAAATGTAGAAAACATGTAGATTGGGAAATTGGTGGTGCGCTTAATCTAAAAGTTGGAGACAGGTATGCAGGTCTTTTGGGAATCAGACTGCCAACTCATCCTGATTACGGCTTAGGTACAGATTATAACCCAGATAATTATCCGGTGCGATTGGCTGCGAATTTAGATTCTGGCTATGCAATTCTTGCTGATTGGACAACGGATAGAGAAGCTATGCAAGATTTAATTGAATTAGCTTTTTCAAATAGAAGTCAATATGAAAAAATTAAAAACGCTGGTATTTTGAGATTAGCAGAAAACTCTTGTAAATGAAAAAATTTAAAAGCCCATTGTCAATCTATGTTATTTGGCATCCAGAATTCATAGAAGGAAAAAAATATGCTGAAAGTATTTATAATACTTATAGCGGTGAAAATGGCAATATAACTCACGCTAAATATGACATACCAGTTCATTACAGGACACTGACATTTAAAAACGACACATTTGCCAAAATTCCATTTTCAGAATCTGAAAAGAATGCTTTAGTTATTTTGGTTGATGAGTATATGTTCAATGATTCTAATTGGACTGTTGCTATTGACAAGCTTTTAAAATCAAAGTCGGCTAATACTCGAATTTTTCCAGTTTCTTTTAGTGATTATGCTTATGATATTAATCCCGAGAATTTAAGTTCCATTCAATTTATTAAGACTACTCAAAAAGATCCTATTACTGGTAATGATATAGAAAGGAATGATAAAATTATTAAATATAGATTACTTGAAAGTATTGCTAAATTACTTTTTAATGTTAAAGATGATTATGATACAAATGAGCATAGTGATCCACCAATAAAACTTTTTATCTCACATGCAAAACACGATGGAGAAGATTTAGCCATACAGTTCAGAGATTATATTTACAGCAATACTAAATTGAAAGCGTTTTTTGATGCTAATGATATTGCAGATGGGCACAAATTTGAACAGGAAATAAAAAGACATATAGATCATTCTGCATTTGTAATATTTAATACTGATGAGTATGCAAATAGGGAATGGTGTAGAAAAGAAGTGATCACTGCAAAGAGATATAGATGCCCAATAATTAGTGTTATTGATATTAAAAAAGGTGAAAGAAGAAGTTTTCCATACAGTGGCAATTTTCCTACTATCATCTGGAATAACAATTTTGATGAAATTATTAATCTAGTTTTGAGTCAAGTTATCAGTGATAAATACAACGAGCTTTATTTAAAATCAATCGTTAAGATGTATGATCTTGAAAAAAGCTATAGTTGCTTAGTGCTTCCTAAAGCACCAGAGTTATTTAATTACATAGATATTGAGAACTTCAAAGAAGAAAAAAAAGAAGTTAAATCTCTTATTGTTTTATATCCGGATCCACCAATAGGTATTGAAGAACTCAGTTTGCTTAATGATGTGGACAAAAAAATTAAATTTATAACACCTTTATTGTTGCCTACTTATATTCCAGAACTATGAAAAAAGAGAATAAAAAGAAAGTAACTACGAAAGATTTAGATAAGTATGTTGCCAACGAAATTAAAGAAATATCAAAAGAAAAAGAAATTCACCTTTTTGATGGGCAAAATGTTGCTATTTCTATAAGCGATAGTTCTGAAATAGAGAATTTGGGATTCTCAATTGCGCATCAAAAAAATCTAATAACTGAAATAACAAGATTTCTAATAATTCATGGTAGTAATTTAGTTTATGGTGGTGATTTACGTCAAGGCGGCTATACTAGATTATTTTCAAACTTAGTTTATCAATATAGGCCAAGTAATGAAGTTGGTAAAACATTTTTTAAAAATTACTTTAGTTTTCCCATTCACTTAAACCTTAAAACTACTGATGTCTTAGAATTTAAAAAAAATGGAGTTGAGCCTATACAAGTGGGTCCACCGGCAGGCCTAGATATTGATGAATCACTATTTTATCCTCCTTCAGGAAATAACAATCTTTTTATTTGGGCAGAAAGCCTAACTAAGATGAGACATGAGATGCAAAGTATTACAGATGCTAGAATTTTCACAGGAGGAAGCATGTCTAATTTTAAAGGTAAATATCCAGGCCTTTTGGAAGAGTGCATAATAGCTTTAGAAAACAATACACCAGTATATCTAGCGGGAATATTTGGAGGTATCACGTTGAGAATTATTGAAAGTATAAAAGGGGGTGCACCTGAAGAGTTAACTATTGAATGGCAGGCATCTCAAAACGAAAATTATAAGGAATTTGTAAATCACTATAATTCTAAAAAAACTGAAGGTATAATTGATTACAAGTTTAGCACGGAATTCTTGAATAATTATACATTAGATCGTCTAAGTAAGAACAATGGGTTGACAATTGAAGAAAATGAAAGGCTATTTAACACGGTTCATACCTCAGAAATAATCTTCTTGATTATGAAAGGACTTTATAATACATTATCCAAATAAGATGATAAATTTCACCGAATCCCAAGACTCACAAACCCCCGCCTTGCATTTTTTGCAAAAGCTGGGCTGGCAATACATTTCCCCTGAGCAAACTATCAAAGAGCGCGATGGGTTGTTTAGTGGGGTATTGTTGGAAGACATACTGGCGAACCAACTGAGCAAAATCAACCGTTTTGAGTATAAGGGGGATGTTTATCCATTTTCCACCGGCAGTATTCAGGGCGCCATCAATGCCTTAAAGTCCGTTCCTGATGAAGGCCTGTCCCGCACCAATGAAAAAGTATATGACCTGCTCACCTTGGGTAAAAGCTTTACCGAAACCATACAGGGGGACAGCAAAGGCTTTACCCTAAAATACATCGATTGGGACAACATAGATAACAACAGTTTTCACGTTACCGAAGAGTTTGAGGTGGAGGGCATCAACGGAAAACGCCGTCCGGACCTGGTGCTGTTTGTCAACGGGATCCCGTTTGTGGTCATCGAAAACAAACGCCGGGACAAAAACGAATCCATGGTCGAGGCCATCTCACAAATGTTGCGCAACCAACGAAAAGAAGGGGGTATTCCGCGTTTGTTCTATTTTGCACAGCTGCTGCTGGCCGTGCACCCCAACGAAGTCAAATACGGCACCATAGGCACACCCGCCAAGTTTTGGAGCGTGTGGAAAGAGGCCAATGAAAAACAAGTACAAAAGTTGCTAAAAACCCCGGTGGGGCACTTAGCTGCAGAAGACCGGTTTCCCACAGAACAGGATAAAAGCTTACTTGCTTTGTGCAGCCCCAAAAGGGTGATGGAGCTTGCCTATAAATACATCGTCTTTGACGGGCCCATAAAAAAAATCTGCCGGTACCAACAGTATTTTGCCGTGCAGGATACCATGGAACGGGTAAAACAAAGGGACAGCAACGAGAACCGAAAAGGCGGGGTGATCTGGCATACCACCGGTAGCGGGAAATCCCTGACCATGGTGATGCTTTCCAAAGCCCTGGCGCTGGACCCCGACATTCCGAATCCGCGGGTGGTGATCGTCACTGACAGGATCAGCCTGGACAAACAGATCTACAAAACCTTTCAAAATTGCGGCAAAAGGGTGGAAAAAGCCCAAAGCGGCAACCACTTGACCGAACTGCTGAAGGACAAGGGCAATGAGATAATCACAACTATCATTGACAAGTTTCAGGTGGCGTCAAACCGGGTGAAAATCAAAGAATCCCAAAACATCTTTGTACTGGTGGATGAAAGCCACCGCAGCAATTATGGCAGTGCCCACGCTAGTATGAAAAAGATACTGCCCAATGCCTCTTACATTGGTTTTACGGGTACCCCATTGATGAAAAGCGAGAAAAGTACTGCACGTAAGTTTGGTGGCTTTATCCACAAATACACCATAGACCAGGCCGTAAAGGATGGTGCCGTTTTGCCGTTGCTTTACGAAGGCCGTTCAGCAAAGCTAAAAATCAATAAGGAACAACTGGACAAAGGGTTTGAGCGTTTGGCAAAACCCCTGAGCGAAGAGGCACAGAAGGATTTAAAAAAGAAGTTCTCTTCCATCTCCAAGATTTATGAATCAGACAGCGTGGTAGAGGAAATAGCCTATGACATCTCAAAACATTACACCGCCAACTGGCAGGGCACTAAGGCCAAAGCGCAGTTGGCAGTCCCCAAGATTGATGTGGCCATTAAGTACCAAAAGTACTTTGAAACACAGACAGACCCGGCTTTAAAAATAAACACCCGTGTGGTCTTTACCCCACCGGACAGCCGCAAGGACAATGAGGATGTATGGCAGGAATCGAGCTCAGAATCCCGAAATTATTGGGAGGGGTTGATGAAACAGTTTCGTGATCAGGAGACCTATGAGAATTATGTGGTGGATAAGTTTATTGACCATGAAGACAACGAAGTAGAAATGCTTATTGTGGTCAGCAAGCTTTTGACCGGTTTTGATGCCCCCGTGAACACCTTGCTTTATTTAGCAAAGCCGCTAAAAGGGCATAATTTGCTTCAAGCAATCGCAAGGGTAAACCGTCTTTTTAAAGGCAAGGATTACGGTTACATTATTGACTATGTGGGCGTATTGGGAAAACTGGATGAAGCCCTGACCGAATACAGTGCCCTGGAAGATTTTGAAGCAGACGATTTGTTGAATGCGGTGGCAGATATGAGTGCGGAAGTACGTAAAGTGCCCATTCATCATGCGGAGGTATGGGATATATTCAAAGGGGTTAAAAACAAAAATGACATAGAGGCGCTGGAGCGTGCGATAGCCGATAAAGACATTCGGGATGATTTTTACGACCGTCTTTCACAATTTGCCCGAACCCTGCAAGTGGCCATGGCCTCTGATACTTTTTATGAAGAGTTTACTACCCAACAAATAGGCTTCTACAAAGCAGAGCTTAAAAAACTGCAAAGCCTGCGGGTTTCGGTCATGTATCGCTATGCCGAAGCCGTTTCCTATAAAGAGTATGAGCCGCGGGTCAAAAAACTGTTGGATACCTATGTCACTGCCGATGAAGTCATGGAAATCACTAAAGATGTGAATATTTTTGATCAAAACATGGTAGCTGAAGCCTTGGAAACCTATGGTAAAACCCCGGCATCCAAAGCAGATTTTATTGCTCACCGTATGAAAAAGGTCATCACAGAAAATATGGAAAAGGATGAGGCCTACTATAAAAAGTTTTCAGACCTTATTGAACAGACCATCAATGATTTTCACGAGGGGAGGTTAAGTGAAAAGGACTATTTGGACAGCATCAATAAAATCAGGAATGATTTTGATCAAGGCCACCAAGAGGGCATCCCTGAATTGGTAAAGGACCGTCCGGAGGCCCGGGCCATTTTTGGGGCTATTGCCCAGGTAATCAAAGAGCGGCACGGCAAGGAGGCTAGTGCCACTATTCAAGACAAATTGGCCATAGCGGGCATTGATATCACAAAGATTATTGAAAAGCTCACCATTCGGGATTGGAAAAGAAACCTCGACATCCAGAACAAAATGGAAAATGCGATAGAGGATTATTTGATGGAACACCGAAAAGACCTGGGGGTTTCAATCAATTTTGAGGAAATAGACATCATACTTGCCAAATGTTTGAAAGTGGCCAAAAACAACTACTAATGCACAGCATAAAATACGGCACCAAAACCATAGCGTTTCAACTGGAACGCAGCCCCCGAAAAACCCTAGCTATTGAGGTGCATCCCGATAGTTCCGTACAGCTAATAGCCCCGGAAGGAAGTAGTCTGGAAGACATCAAGTTGAAAGTGGAAAAGCGGGCTAAATGGATCCTCAAACAGCAGGATTATTTTGAACAATTCCTGCCCCATTCCCCCATAAGGGAGTACGTTTCAGGCGAAACCCACTATTATCTGGGAAAACGGTATGTACTCAAAGTAACACAAGGCAATGAGAATAACGTGAAACTCTCCGGCGGGCAACTTGTTGTTACGCAAATGCAACCTTCGCAAGTAAATGTGAAAACAGCCCTTGCCGCCTGGTACTACACCCACGCCAAAAAAAAGTTCACATCTTTAACAGGCCAGGCCTTATTGAAATTCAAACAAGAAGATCTTACTGTCCATGCCCTTGAAATTTGCCGCATGAAAAACCGCTGGGGCAGTTGTACCCCAAAAGGAAAAATCATCCTCAACCCCGAACTGATCAAAGCACCTTCCAAATGCATCGAGTATGTGATTATACACGAACTCTGTCATTTGATCATCCCCAATCATACCCCGGCTTTTTATGCCCTGCTTGAAGAAAAATACCCTGATTGGAAAAAGTGGAAAATAAAGTTGGAGCGGTTGATGGCTTCGGGTTAACAATGTTAAATAAAACCAGGACTATATTAATAATTTAAAACTCTTAGAGTCATGAAAACATTTATTTCATACAGTCATAAAGATGAAGATTACCTAAATAAACTACATACTCATCTAGCTACGTTGCGACGAGAAGGCCTTATTACCGAATGGACCGATAAGGAAATTAAAGCAGGCGGCAATCTAGATAGTGAAATATCAAAGGCACTAAAAGAATCAGGTCTTTTTATTGCTTTGGTAAGTCCGGATTATCTTGCTTCAAATTATTGTTACGAGAAAGAATTTGAATATGCACTAACTAAACAAGATGAAGGAAAGCTTGTTATTGTTCCCATTATAGTTGAGGATTGTGATTGGCACAATACTCCTTTTAGTAAACTAAAAGCACTTCCAAAAGATGGAAAGCCCATTGCAAATTGGAGCAATCCAAATACTGCTTACTTAAATATCATTCAGGAATTAAGAAAAATAATTTCAGAGCCGAAACCAATTCAATCTGGAAATGGTGCTACAGCAAAAGAAAAAGTGATTCCTTCAAGGAATTATAAAATAAAAAGAGATTTTGACTCTCTTGAAAAAATGGAAGAGGTTGATAAAGCTTTTCAGGAGCTTAAGGATAAAACAATAGCCAATATCCGTGAAATAAAGGAACTAGATAATATTAAAGCAGAAGTCTTAAAAAATGAAGATAGTTATTTTGAAGCTATTGTGGTAAACAGAAATAAAACCGGTAGCGAAGAAGCGCGCCTGAGTATTACCACACAGAATGATGGAGGAAGTAATGCTGTATTTCACAATCGAAGTGATTTTGCTATAGAATTCCAAATAAAAAAAGATGGGTATCAAAAATCCTCCCAGGTCTTTAACCTAAATTTTGATGACTACAATATGTATTGGCAAGATTCCCATAATTTGACATTTGGAAGCCCCGACACTATTACGGTTTCCAAAATGGCAGATAAAATTTGGAAAGAGTGGCTAAATTGTGTAGGTATAGAATTTTAGAGTTATTAGCTCTTAGATATTATTGCCACTCCGATTTGTTATGTGATTCCGTTAATTGACACATTTATATGCTCTTTATTTATATCTAAACGCGGGTTAGTTTTAGTCATCATTTTTGCCTGATTGCTTCTTCGCTTTTGGCGAATCGCAATGACGAAAATGCCGCCAAAAGGTTTGGGTCGTTTCTTTTTGGCCCCGCGCTTTGCACGGGGCTACAAATATGAAACCCCTAGCGGGGTTGGTTGTCGACTTAAGACTTAGAGACGTAGGACATAAGATGTGTTTTTTACTGTATTTGTAGCTGAAAGGTTTTGTCATCATTTTTGCGGAAAGGCTGGAAGTTCAGCGGTCAGTGTTCAGAGGCAGTGGTCAGTTGTGTAAGCACCAAAATTCAAAGCACTAAAATTCAAAGTACCAAATTCCAAAATTCCAAATCCCAAATTCCAAAGTGTCAAATTCCAAAAATAGTATTAAGTATTAAGTACAAAGTATTAAGACTGGGGTTTTAGAGAAGAGAGGAGATAAATCTTAAAGTGCCCAACCTTCAATAAACTTTCCGCCTTGCTCCGCCAAAAGGCGGATTCAGGCGACGAAGCGGTTGGCAGGCAAATTCCAAGTGTCAAATCATCATTAAAAATACACACCCCTAATTTTGTAAGGCTGTCGCCTTTCAAAATTTTTCCCCTCTTTTTAGAGGGGATTTTTTCTCTCGTTCTGTGAAGTCTCATGACTTTGCACCACCACAGAACTCTCTCTGATGGTTCTCACCAAGCTTTCAAAAATTCTTCATTTTAAAGTGATAAAAGTTATATTTGTTTTTAGTTAACCGGTTATTTAAAATAATCTTTCTACAACTTAACACTATGAACCACCTCCAAAAACCCGTTCTTTTACTCATCCTCCTCACCACCCTTTTCGCCTGTAAGGACAACCAACAACACACCGCCCACAGCGAGGTCCTTTTTACACAAATGGATTCCCTGCTGCAGGTAAAAAACTACTTTGCCGCACGGGAGCTGTATGAAAAACATGAAAACGAGTTGAGTGCTTATCAGCAATTGCGTATCGGGGTTTTTCTGGATCATGCTTTTAACCGTCCGGAGGCTTCGGCCAGGAAGACAGACAGCTTGCTGGTGCATTATGCCGGGGAGATGACAGACTCGTTGCGCTACAGGGTAGAGGCGATTACTCACTTCACCTATGCACGTCAATATGAATACCGCAAGGCCAAAGCATCCCTGGAACAGGTGTTGGCCAATTACACCCAATTTCTCACTCAGGACGAGAAAGAGAATATGGAAAACACCCTTATCATCTGGACAGCCCTGCAGGACCAAACCAAACAAAAGGTTACTAAACAGGAAGATCTGGAAATGCCCATATTGCGCGATCAGGTTGGCTTGCAAAACCTGATGGTGACCGGAGATGCCCTGGAGCAAACTTTTGTGTTTGACACGGGTGCCAATATATCGACCATTACTGCTTCCACGGCTGCGGCTTTTGGGGTACAGCTTTTGGACGGTACTTTTGAAGTGGGCACCATTACAGGCGAGAAAATGATGTCACAGGTGGGGCTGATGCCGCGCTTTAAGCTGGGGAGTATCCTTATAGAAAATGCAGTCTTTATAGTAGTCCCTGATGCGGCTTTGGCTTTTCCGCAGATTGAGTACCAGATAAATGGAATTTTGGGCTTTCCGGTTTTAGAGGCCTTGGGCGAAATTCGCATCACGACAGATGACCGTTTTATCGTTCCCCGTGAACCGGGACGCACCCATGCAAGCAACCTTGCACTTGACTTTTTGACCCCGCTGCTATACCTCAATGACAGCCGCGGAAGTGGTACCTATATTCTGGACACAGGTGCTAACGTCACCATGCTTTTTGATACTTATTATACCTTGCACCGGGAAGAACTTTCCGAATTAAAAGAAGTGGATTATTCCTTTGGCGGTGCCGATGGCTATATTACCAAAAAAGGGGTTTATGTCACCTTTACCCCTGAGATAAACGGCAAAAAGGCCATACTGGATTCCGTCATCGTGCTCAAGGAACCCCTGAAGGTTGACAACCACTTTTTGGGGAATATTGGTCAGGATTTTATACGTAAATTTGATACCTTGATTCTTAATTTTGAGCAGATGTATTTGTTGTTGGAGTAATAGGAGAGAAGGTTTTCTTAGTACACTTCTCTCTTGAAAATACTATATCTAAACGCTGCAAGAGCCAAGATTTACTATGATGAAAAAACAAATAAACCCTGAAAAGTTTAAATCAGACTTGAAAAAGCTTCGGGTCTTGTTAATCCTGCTGACATCAATAGTGGCAGTATATTTAATTATCATTTTTGCAGACTTTCGCTGGTCAACAAATCCGGATTTTGCTTTTAAAGCACAATGGTATATTTGGATCTTTCACAATCTGATTCTTGCACTTTTTATCTGGTTTAACTGGAAGCGAATGCCGATTGATAAAAAGCACAAAACCAATAACACATTTATGCTTTTGTTTTTAGGGGTTATAGGAATGTGGTTGTGGTTGCCAAACAAAGGCGAAGTCAATAAACTGGTTGAAAAGATTAACTGCACCAAGAATTAAGTTTTTTTTCTGAAAGGATAATATTAGTTTGTATAAAAAAAATAAAAAGGTTGCAAAACAGAATTGAAATTCCATTTAGTAAGGTTAAGCCAAGTTTCCTGGTCATTGTAGGTTTAGTCTTTATTTTGGGCGGTATTGAAATGATTTTACACCCCTATTCTGATTGGTATCGAATAAGAAATTTTGATCCTCTCTTTTTTTATTTTATCGGAATAGCTTCAATCCTTCTTGGCTTAGGCGGTATTGCTTCAGGGATTAAGATTTTTTTGAGTAAAGGAATGGCAGTAATAATAGATTCAAACGGTATAACAGATAACTCATCAAATTTGAGTGTGGGGCTCATAGAATGGGCAGATATAACAGATATAAAAAGCCACAATAACAATTCATCAAAATACCTTTCAATTTTTGTTAAAAACCCTGAAAAATACATTTTAAGAAAGAAGATTGCCAAGGTTTTTATGCGTATGAATATGAACATGACCGGAACGCCCCTTTATATTTCTTCAATTTCATTGAAATGTAGTTTTAAAGAATTGGAAAGAATCGTTTTTAAAGAGTATGATCGGTATAAAGATGTGAGTTAACTCAAGCTTTTCCTTTTTTTAACTGAATTGGTCGAAACCTCCCAAACAAAAAATCCAATCACCACCAAGTATTCCAACGCCACCAACCACAAGTTTTCCTGAAAACCGCCGGGACCATAAGCAGAGTAACTCAGTACAATCATAAAACTCCACACGAGCATAAAACGGTAGCGGGTAAAAACACTTAGCACCAGTGGCACGGTGAGGTACCACGGGTGTACAGTGGTGGAGAGCAGGAAGTAAAAACAACTTCCAAAAAGCATCAGGACCAGCAATTGGGAAAGGGTTTTTGCTTTCCCAAAAAAGCTGAGGTACCCCAAAAGCATTATCACCACCACCGGCAGGACTATGCCCGCGGTGCCGATGATGTTCCACCCCACGGTTTCATAACCCACCCATCTTATGATGTAATAGACACTGGCATTGAATTCAAAATTGACAAACCACAGACTGATGGTCTTGCTGAAGTTTTGCAGAAACGCTCCGGAAAGGAAAGGTAAAAAAAGCAGTGCCACTGTTGCCAACACCACCAGATAATAGAGGCTTAGTTTTTTAAGGGCTTGTATTTTTGAAGGGAATTGGCTGATAAAATAAGGCAGCAACAAAGGCAAAAAGAGCAAGGGAATGAGCTTGGTCGCCACCGAAAGCCCAAAGAACATCGCACTCCACCACCACTTTTTGACCACCATAAAATAAAGTGCCCCCACCAAAAAGAAGACCATCACGCCTTCAAAGTGCAGGTTGCCCGTGAGTTCGATAATAATAAACGGGTTGAGGAAAAACCAAAAGATATAGTGTTTGGGGAGTTGTAGTTTTTCCAGCAGTTTCACTCCAAACAACAATGTCCCGATGTCAACCGCGATGAGGACCAGCCGAAGCACAATCACCGAACCTAATATACTGCCCCCGGCAAACAAAGCCCCCAGGGCGTAAATCAGTTGGGATATCGGCGGGTAGTTGCTGTAGTGGCTTGCGTTGAGGGTGCCCATACCCTCAATTAGCTCCTGGCCATTAGTAACCGTCATTCCGAGCGCAGCGAAGGAATCCGGTGTGCTTAAATAAGGGTTGATTCCTTGAATGAGTAATCTTCCGTCCCAGAGGAAGCGGTAAAAGTCTTGTGACAGGTTGGGTATGGAAAAAATAAAAACAGCCCTGAGGGCGATGCCTGTCCAGAAGAGGAAGTTGAAATTCCCGGTATTCATCTGCACCAGTTTGTAAAACAGGAAAAACAGGGCGGCATAGAGGCTGAGGAGTTTGATAAAGTCAGTACGCTCCAGCTGGTAGGCAAAGGAACAATAAAACACAAGGCTTGCCAAAACCATCAACAGGGGAATGAGATAGGGTTTGTATTGTGGCATCAGTTGTTAAGAAAGATGTTTTTAAAAAGTAAATGATATAAAAGAACACTGAAAAAAGGGAGTACAATAATCAGTAAAATTTGCTTTGTCTTTTTAATTTTCAGCAGTGGGTGGATAAGGAAATAGGCAATAATTAAAAAAAACGACGGTATGACTAAAACCGGTAAGTTCAAAGCGAGGCTAAGGACATGTATTCCGGAAGACACGAAAAAAAAAGACCTATAATACGTATCGAAATGTGAATCTATGGCATAAGCGATAAAAGTTAATATTTCAAAGCTAAAAAGCACAATAAGGAGTAAGCCAAACAAACGGAACAATAAATTTGTTGAGAGATGAATTTTAAATAAAGGAACAGTGAGGAACAATGCTGTTTTGATTAAAAAAACGGCGGAATAGTAGGTTATAAAAGAAAGGCTTTGGTCGACCTTGCAATGAACAGCATAGGTATAAAAAAAGAATTCACTTCCCGCCAAAAGGGACAACCCGTTAATCATTAAGTTGTACACGAGTAAATATACCGGATATGAGAATAACAATAAGATTAGAATTTTAAAATATCCTCTCATGTCTTTATTCAGGTTAGCTGTTAAAAAAGGTGCGTTCAATTAGCAAAGTTTTTTAAATACGTTGATTCGAAAAATACTTAGTGAAAACTTAGTGTCTTCGTGTCTTCGTGGCTGTTTTTTTGCCACAAAGGCTCTAAGTCTCTAAGAAAACACAAAGGGAATGCAACAAGAGTTCATAAAGTGCAAATTAAAAACTTAAGTGCCTAACTCACTTTAAAAATACAAAATATAAACTATCCCGTTTTTAATGATTTAAAAAACACATAGCCAAAGCCCAGAAACAACATCAGGTGGAAGGGGAACAATCCAAAGTCACCGTGACTTCCCACCACAAAAGCACTGTACATCCCAAAAGCAAAATACAACATCAACAGCCCTTCGAGGATGAGTTGTGGGGAGAGTTTGGTTTTTAAGTACACATTGCCTTTCCAGGAATCGTTGATAGAATTGATGTTGAATTTGGGGGTTCTGATAAACTCACTTTTCTTGCCCAGGTGCCCTTCCAGTATGGCAACGGTATTGTGCAGTGAAAAGCCCATCGCCACTGAAAAAAAGGTAAAAAACATTCCGATATACTTGAAAAAGTTCTTTACACCGCCACCATATATCTTTTTAAACATCACCCAGTAGCAGCCAAAGAAAATAAGTGTACTGAGCACAAAAAAGCTCATCACGATAAAATAGAGTTTCAAGCTTTCATGGGTGTTTTTGATGTATAGAATCGGAACGCTTAATACTGCCACTATCAAAATATTCAAAAACATGGTGCTGTTGAGCAGGTGCAGCAGTCCGTGGAGTTTTGTTTTAAAAGGAACGGTTGAAGACGTTATTAATTTCCACTTCATTTTCTGGAAGTTTTCTGCACCGCCTTTGTTCCATCTAAATTGCTGTGAACGCGCCGCACTGATGACCACCGGAAGTTCGGCGGGGGTTTCCACATCTTCCAGATAGGTGAATTTCCAGCCCTTCAACTGAGCGCGGTAGCTTAAATCAAGGTCTTCGGTGAGGGTGTCGCCTTCCCAGTTGCCGGCATCGATGATGCATTGCTTGCGCCAAATGCCTGCGGTGCCGTTAAAGTTGATAAAGTGGTCGTGGCTGTTCCTGCCCACCTGCTCCAAAGTGAAATGGGCATCCAAAGCAAATGCCTGCACTTTGGTGAGCAGCGAATAATCCCGGTTGATATGCCCCCAGCGGGTTTGAACGACGCCTATATTGTCACTGGTAAAATGAGGCACTGTGCGCTTTAGCCAGTCGGGTTTGGGGAGGAAGTCGGCATCAAAAATGGCGATGAATTCGCCTTTGGCGGTCGCTAACCCTTCCTTGAGTGCGCCGGCTTTAAAACCTGTGCGAATTTCCCTGGTGACGTGCTTGATGTCCAATCCGGTTTGCCGCAATTCTTGAATTAGGGTTTTGGTGAATTCCAAGCTGTCATCAGTGGAATCATCCAGCACCTGGATTTCCAGTTTCTCTTTTGGGTAGTCTATTTTAGCTATGTTCCTGAGCAGGCGTTCGATGACATATTTTTCGTTATAAACGGGCAATTGAATGGTAATAAAAGGCACTTCAGCGTGATTTTCCCAGTTTATTTTTTTACCGACGGGCTTTTTGTTGCTTGCCCTCACATAATTGAACAGCAGGTTTAGCTGTGCCAGTGCATAAAAGAAAATGAGCAGCAGCGCAACCGTATAAATCACTATAACGAAAAGTTCAATCATTGCTTTTTAAAACTGTATTTAAAGATCCAACCCAATATTTTGACACCGGCCATCACGGCACCTTTTAGCGTTCCCGAAACTTTGGAAACCCCAATCCTGTTTTTATACCTCACAGGAACTTCGACGTGAGTGTATTTTTTTCGTAAGGCTTTCAGTTGCATTTCCACCGTCCAGCCGTAGGTTTTGTCTTCCATTTGCAAAGCTAAAAGTTTTGAGTATTTAATGGCTCGAAATGGTCCCAGGTCTGTAAACCGCGAATTGAAAAACAAACGCATCAGGAAAGTGGCCAGCCAATTTCCGAATATCTGAGGGAAAGTCATGGAGCCTTTTTCGCGTAAGCGTTTGTCCCGTGCGCCTATTACTAAATCGACATCATCTTCAATAATGGGTCTTATGATTTTTGTCAATTCCTCAGGATAATCGCTGTAATCACCATCGAGAAACACCACGATGTCGGGTTTCATGGGCTGCTGTGCGATATACTCCATCCCTTTCAGGCAGGCATAGCCATAGCCTTTTTGGGATTCAGTAAGCACGGTGGCCCCGGCTTTTTTGGCAACGGTTTCAGTGTTGTCTGAGGAGTTGTTGCTCACCACGATGATTTCAGCAACCACATCAGGAATCTCTGCAATCACCTTGCCAATGGACTGCTCTTCATTAAATGCCGGGATGATGACTTTGATGATGGGTTGCGGGCGGTTCATTAAATTTTCACTATTTTTAGCAGTAACAAAGATATTTTAATCTTGTTTAAACCCATCAAAACCGCTGTTAAAACAAAACAAAATGCTTGAATTCCTGAATTATTTCTTTTACGTCTTCCACACGGTGCTGATTGTGTTTAACCTCTTTGGCTGGCTGCACCCCAAAACCAAAAAGCTGCATTTATACAGTTTGCTGATCACCCTTTTTTCCTGGGGGATTTTGGGTATCTGGTATGGCTTTGGCTACTGCTTTTTAACTGACTGGCATTATCAGGTCTTGCGCGAGTTGGGCGAAACCGGTATGCCCGGCAGTTATATAGCTTTTCTGGTGGAAAAACTCACCGGCTGGTTGCCTGATGGCGATTTGGTGAATACCTTGACGCTGGTGCTTACTGCGGTGGCTTTGGTGTGTTCGGTTTGGGTGAATTTTTTTAGGGGGAGGGGTAAATAAAAATTCTTGATTATTTACTATTAGTGACCTGAGTATGATTATTAAGATTTTGATTTTAATTTAGTTTTTATTTAAACTATAAAAGCTTTGGCGTCTTAACGCCTTTGCGTGCTATTTTCTCGCAAAGGCGCAGAGCCGCAAAGAAAAATAAGTTCTTCTAAATCCATATATATTTGGCTTTCAAACTTGTATTAAAAATTAAACGATTAATTATAGGATAATTTTTAATCATACACAATTTGTGAAAACCTATTAAACCTGTATCATTCTATCTTTTTTTTGAAAGTTTTCAAATTTAATAGATAAATAATAAAACTTATATGAACAATAATAGTAGCAATAAACATTGCTTTTAAAAAGGTGATATAATTATAATATTCATCAAAATTTATTGAGTAATCTTCATTGATAATTTCAAAGTGAATAAATTTTGGGATGAAATAAAAAAGATTAATTACTATAAAAAAACTGATTAATAGCGTTTTGGAAATCTTATGTTTGAATTTTAAGTAGTAAATTATGGGCAATACTAGATTTATGAATATCAAAATAAAATACCTGATATAGTCTGGTATAAGTATGGTGTCCCAACCGCTAGTCAATGAGATAATGAAGTCAAATGGTAAGATTAATATCAATATTACCAAAAACAGTGTAAGTAAGATTATTAATAGATATTTCATTTTTTCAATTTAAAATCAACACCACTCAATCAATTTCTTTTCAAAATAAATTACCGGGATTTCTGTGCACCCTCCCACTTCTTCTGCATCTTTTTCACTTTCATCATCAGCTAAAATCCAAACACCTGATTTGTGCTTGATTAGTAGTCCCTCAAAAATAATATCTCCACCTGTTAAGTTAGTAGTTCCATCCTGTGTTACTATGATTTTGTTTCCTTCTATTTCCACATCACAGGTGCTGTTGTTCATTCTTCCGCCAAATTCGGCAAAATAGATTTCATATTTGAAGGTGCCTTGGGAGATTTCTTGGGATTCTTGTGAAAAACCTTCAAAAGCAATAAGAAGGCAAACTACAAATATTGTTTTTGTCATAATATAATTATTTTTCATTCACCAGTTCCATCAAATCCACATCATTCCCTAAAAGGATTTCATTGGGATTGATTCTTCCTTTCAGGCTGTCGTTTTCCAGTTTTAGAACGCCCCTGGGGCATACCGCGGCACAAATACCGCAACCCACACAACTGGAGCGTATGATGTTCTCGCCTTTTTGGGCATAGGCACGCACATCGATACCCATTTCGCAATAGGTAGAGCAATTGCCACAGGATATGCACTGACCGCCGTTTGTGGTGATGCGGAAACGGGAGAACAACCGCTGTTGCATACCCAATATAGCCGCCATGGGGCAGCCAAACCGGCACCATACCCTGTTTCCAAAAATGGGATAGAACCCCACCCCAATAACCCCACTAAACGCAGCTCCAATCAAAAAACCATACCATTCACGCAGTTTGTAACCTTCAAAAAAGAATATGCGGTAGTCACCACTAAAATAATTAAGCGAAACTATAAAAAGAATAATCACCAGATAACCAATGGCACCCAATTTTGCGTCTTTTGCCAGTTGTTTCCTCTTAAAAATCATAATGAGGCCAAAAATAAGTGTAAGCACTACTACAGACCCCCACAAGAATAAATCTTTGGTGAGCCAGGTGCCTTCAGGGTTATTGTCGATATATGAATAAACCACGGCGATGGTCATGACCACCACAAAAACAAGCACACTGTGTATCACCCAGCGTTCCACTTTCCAGGCAAACTGCGATTTATCAGAAAGGTGCCTGTACGGATCCCCCGCTGTTTCTGCGAGTCCGCCGCAACCGCACACCCAGGAGCAATACCATCTTTTGCCATATTTAAAGGTGAGTATGGGCGTTATAATAAAAATGGATGCCATCCCAAAAAGCAACATAAACATTCCCACGCTCCCGGCCGAAAAGAATTCGTCCAGCCTGTAACTTGCAAACAGGTCATAATTGAGCGGCCAAATATTGATGGGGTTAAAATAAGGCTGATTGAGGCGCATAAGAATTTCGGGGATCAGGAAAGCAAATCCCAATTGAAAAAACATGACCGAGACCGTGCGCAAAACCTGATGTTTGCTGTGGCGGTATTTCAGGATAAATTTATAACCGAACACCAAAATCGCAAGGGTATATAAAGTGCCGTATACAAACCACTGGCTCGCAGGCTGGTTACTAATGAACCAGCTTAAAGGGTCAAATAACGCAATAATACCCGTGTTTGATGCCCCTTCCCGAAGGCCAAGGTATTCAGGATACCAATAGAGGACCACATAGAATAGCGTGAAAACAATTCCTAAAATATATGCCCATAAACCCCGTGCTGTTTGGGATTTGAACCACACCCCGTCATTTTTAATGCCTTTAGGTTTATTAAGGTACAGGTCGTTTGCATACCATATAGTTCCCACAACAATCAACCCCAATGAAAGGCTCAGAAAAAGTGTTTTATTAGGGAAATCCACATTAAAGGTAGCAAGTGCCAAAATAAAAAGCCCGGTAAGCCCTAGCAGTGTTGCCAGCTTTTGCTGAAGCGAAAGGGTGTAAGTAGTATCCCCTGTTGCTGAAATGTTATGGGCCATAATTAAGCGTTTATTTTTTGTATTTCTTTACGGGGTTGCGTTTGGTGTGAAAAACCCGGTATATAATTACTTCATTCTCTTCAATTTTATAAACCAGAATGTATGGAAATATTTTTATAGGAGCTTGTCTAAAGTTTTTATACACTTTTTGAAAAATCAATGGGTTTTGTTCCAAAAAATGAGTGGTTTCACTTATTGAATCTAAAAACCGTTCTCCCAGAAAATGATTTTTAGCGGCATACCAATCATAAGCATCTGCAAGATCCAACCTGGCATCTTTTTCAAACTTGACCTTACGTTTAGGTTTCATTTCTTTTTTTAATCCAGTCAAGTGTTTCTTCCAATGTGGTATAAGTTGCTTTTCCCTCAGCTACTTTTTGTTCTGCAAGGTCCAGAGCTTCTTTTTGAGAATCAGAAAGGGGTTCGGGGGCATAAAAAATATCCACCGGCAATAATTCGGCGAGATGTTTTCGCTCTTCAAGAGAAAGGGCTGTAATAGCTTTAGCAAACTCTTTTATTGTATTTTTTTCTGAAATAGTCATAATCTCAAAGATAAAAAATTAATGATTAACGTGTTTTAATTCTTGTTGAAACTTATGTTGTATTTGTTTTTCATAGCGCTGATAAAACTCAGGGTCAAAGTGGGCTTGTTGAAAATTTGCGACTACTTCGTCGATGGTTTTTCCTTCAGTGAGCCAGTGGTCAATTACAGCGTGTTTCAGTCGGATACCAAAGGTGTTGATGCCTAAAAATATCCTACTTTCTTCTTGATAGTTTATGGTGATGCCCTTTTTACCGTCTTTATGTTGCCAGTAAAAATGAGCCTCTCCCTCCCCGGGTTCTGCAAAAACCCAGCCATAAGTCTGGTATTCAATATCAAAAAACTTGGCGCTGTTGAACCAGTGCCCGGGTTTATAAGGCACTTTGTTTCCACAGATGGTTTGTGCCACGACTTCACCCATCATTCTTCCGGTGTACCAAACTTGTTCAATGGTTTTTCTTTTTCCGGTGGGTTCTTGTTGCTCTGCGCAGTCGCCAATGGCATAGATATTTTCAACATTGGTTTCCAGAAAGCGATTTACTTTTACGCCTTTGCCAAGTTCGATACCGCTGTCCTTCAGGAAATCGATGTTAGGTGTCACCCCGGCAGTTAAGCCCACCAGGTCGCAGGGTATTTCTTCTTCTGAACCTTCAAGTATTACAGCCCGCGCACGGCCGGTATCATCGGCAAGAATTTCTTTTAGGTTTGTACCCAAACGCAAATCAATGTGGTGTTCTTTGATATGGTTATTGATGAGTTTTGCATCGCTTTCGGGCAGCACGTTGCCCCAGAAATTGTGTTCCCTCACGAGAAAAGTAACGGGGATCTTTCGGGTGGAGAGCATTTCGGCGAGTTCGATACCAATCAATCCGCCACCCACAATCACGGCACGTTTGCATACTTCATTGTTTGGCGCATTTTCTTCCAGCAGGTCCAGGTCCTGTTTGCTTACCAACCCCTGCACGCCTTTTAAGTCCTGTCCCGGCCAGCCAAATTTGTTGTATTTGGAACCCGAAGCGATGATGAGTTTGTCATAGTGCATGGTTTCGCCGTTGGCGAATGTCAGCTTGTTTTCTTCAGGGGTAACTTTGGATACCCAGGCCATTTTGAGTTCGATTCGGTTTTTCTCCCAGAACCAGTCTTCATAGGGCTTGGTATGTTCATATTTCATATGACCCATGTAGATATACATCAGGGCGGTGCGGGAGAAAAAGTGTTCTGTCTCCCCTGAGATAATGGTAATCTTTTTATCAGAAAGTTTCCGGATGTGCCTTGCGGCAGTGACTCCTGCGATTCCGTTTCCTATGATGACGATGTGTTCCATTTAAATGGCCTTATAAAATGAGTTCACCCGATGTTTTAATGATTGGGCTTTGTTGATTTTCCTTCCGGCTTTGACGGGAATAAGGAGGCTCTTAAAATTAGTGCTTTTTTTATACTTACGAAATTAGATGGTGATAAGTTATTTATTATATAATATTTTTTGGGCCTTTTCAGATTTAAGAGTTTTTAAACCGGAAAAAAACCTCAAAAAAGTGCGATTATATCATTATTGCAATCACCTGAAATACAGCAAAATAAGATATATTTAAAAAAATAATTAACTTTTTTTTAAATATTTTGACCCCTTTTTTTTGGTTTTGGCACGTAATTAAAAAGAAGCACAACTATTTACTAACCGTATAGGGTCTTCACGAAAAAATTAAAATGTTTAACTAAACTTATTAAAAATGAAAAAATTTGTATTTACAATTGGAGCTTGTGTATTATTTCTGTTTAGCGCTCAAACTGAAGCTCAAACTGCAATTATTTTTGGACCGGATGCCGGTGTACATCTTGCAAAAGTAGATTATTCAGGAGATGCCGATTTGTTTCGCGACTACTCCCGACAGCTAATGTTTCAAGGTGGATTAAATTTTGGTGTTCAGTTTGGACAATGGGGTATCATGTCCGGTATAAGGTTTAACCAAAAAGGTGGAAAAGCCTCATTGGAAAGACGCGATCCTAACGACCCATTTGTATTTGGTGTTGATGGTGATGGTAATTTAATTACAGATGTGGGGATTGCGAGATTTTCAGAATCATCAAATTGGATTTCAATCCCGTTGATGGGAAGGGTTCAATTGGGGCAGGGGCCTTTAAAGTTTGGGATAGCTCTTGGGCCACAGTTTAATATGGGAATTGGAAAATTAAATCAAAAATTAGAGTATGACTTGAGTACACTTAATATTCAAGATATTGAAGAGAATACAACTTATGGCGATTCTGCTGATAATTTTTACAAGAAGTCACATATAAGTTTAGTTGTTAATCCAAGTGTTTGGTATGAACTTAGTCCAAACAGCGCAATTAAATTTGGATTGATGTTTGAAAGTGGCGGAAATATGATAAATGATAATTATTTATTTCCAGACCTAAATACAGGAAATTTAAGGTTGATTAACGCCACTGCAAAATCAAGTAACTTAGGGTTCTTAATAGGCTATGAGCACCGTTTTGACATCAATGTGGGTGTGAAATATTAAAAAGCTGTTGTTATTGATCTGTATTAAGCAGATTAACTTAAAAAACCCGACAGTGACAAACCTCTGTCGGGTTTAAAAAAAATAAAAAACTTAAAGATGAAACTTTGTAAAAACTGCAGAACGATTAATAATGATGATGTTACATCCTGTGTGAGATGTAAAATGAGAGATCAGTTGGTTTCATACAATCCTGAAAAAACCGAAAACTGGAAAAAGACAATGAGTGAGCATAACTCTGTGAAGTCATTGGATAATGTTTGTAAAAATTGCGGAACACCGGATTACGGTAATAATAATCGCTGTAGAAAATGCAATTTTCCATTAGCAATTAAAAGAGTATAGTTTATAGGGGTTAAGAAACCGATTGTAATGCAAAAACAAATCAAAAAATGAAACGAATCGTAGAACTTTTCAATATATCTTTTCTTGATCTCTTGTCTGGTGCATTGGGAGCAGTAATTTTTCTGTTCATTATTGTACCAAAAGGAGAGGGAGCCGGGCCAACTGATGAACCGCAAATAGCAGTAGTTTTTGATACTGTTCAAAAACACTTTTACGGAATTTTGCCTGATAGCCTAAGTTATAAAAAAGTGGGTGACTCACTTTTAGCAGTATTAATAGACTTTAAAAAAATGCCGGGGCTTGAAGACTGCCCCACCCCGGTGCCTTGTCCAGAGCAACCCAAAAGAAGTACAACAACCACGCCTGCTGCTGCAACTCCTGCTGCCTCAACACCTTCCACACAACAAACCACCACAACGAGACCGCCCAGATATACAGGCTCAATGCCAGATGTGCCCTGTGTGTTTTCTATTGAGTTAAACTGGGATGACCCATCAGACAATGTGGATTTATTTGTGTGTAAAGACGGTGACTGTGTTTTTGGAGGAAGACGTTTTAGAAACTTCATTGGGCATTGGGATAGTGGAAAATCACGCACCAGCATCTTTGGAGGTGATTTAAGGACTTCACAGGAAGCAGTAAGACAATTTGATGCTATAATACCCGGAGAGTATGTGATTTTTGCACAATACAAAGACGCACTCACACCAAAAAGTGATTTACCGGTTAGAGGGCTTGTTTATACCAAAAACCCAGACGGTGATGAAAGGGGTAGAGAGTTCAGCTTTAAATTAAACGTCAATCCAAGAGAGAGAACCCGCATAGGCCGTTTAATAGTTAATACAGACGGTAGCTTTGATTTACAACTTAATAAATAATTAAACACCATAGAATAATGAAATCAATAGAAAATATGTTGCAAAATAAGCAAAACAAATATGTTGCAATTATAATTAGTATTGTTGGTGCAGCACTCATTTGGTTAGTGCTAACTATGCTGGCCAACATTTTTGGTAGTCAACCTGCCCTTCACAGACTATTTACTTTGTTTGGAGGTTCGCCAAGTGGATATATTCAAGCTGTTTGCTATGTAGGGTTCATTTATGCCTTGCTTGATATGAGAAAAATGCGCATTTTTCTAAAAAATCAGTATGAAGGATTTAACCTGAAGCTTTTGCCTGAAGAAGATCAGCTCATTCTAACCCCGGAAGAAGTTGCAGACATTAAATTAAGTGTCATTGAAATTGAAAAAAGAGGAGTTGTTTATTTGGTTTCAGACTTTATCAAAAAGGCCTGTACCCAATACAGGAACGATCAATCCATTCCTGAAACACTTCACGTTCTTGATGTACAGGTCAATAACACCAAAGAAGAAATGGAGGGCAACTTAAGTATTGTAAAATACTTAATTGGGGCAATAATGTCAGTTGGATTTATTGGAACTCTTATAGGTTTGACATCGGCTATTGGAAATGCACATCTTGCAAAAACCGAAGAGGGAATGCCAATTCTAACCTCTATGCTCAACGTGGCATTTGACACCACCCTAGTGGCACTGGTATTAAGCTTGATTTTAAACTTTATGTATCATAACTACCTTGGAATAATGGATAATTTTTATGCTAAAAGCAGAAGGTATGTGATTGACAATTTAATAAGTAGAATATACAGGCATGCTTAATCATTTTTATAAACCTCAAAATGAAAGTTAAAAGCAGATTTGATTTGTTAGTTATAGTAGAAAAATAGGATGTTTCATATTATGATATATCTGTTAGGTTTAAATTAGCCTTTACCGTTTTAATTTTCATTTTGTTTTTGATTGCCTGAATTTATAGCATAAAATTCAGGCAATTCAATTAAAAACTATCTATCCATTTCCCCTAAATTCTTTTTTAAAAGTGAAACTTGACTTTTCCATCATTAGTGAAACAGGAATGCGCAGACTGAACAATGAAGATGCTGTGTTGTTTATAAAGCCACCAAAACCATGGACAGAACAGGCTATGGGGTGTCTGGCAATTGTGGCTGATGGAATGGGTGGTCATTCAAAGGGTGAAAGAGCTTCATTACTAGCCACAGAAATACTTTCAAGGGAATATTACAAAAAAATTTCACAACCCATTTCTTCACTCAAAAAGGCAGCAATTATTGCAAACAATGCGATAGCAAAAGAAGGAATTAAGGAAAAAAAAGGTATGGGAACCACCTGCACAGCTGCAGCTATTATTGGCAATAAATTGTACTTAATGCACATTGGCGACAGTAGATGCTACTTATATAAAAAAGGTAAACTTTTGTTGCTTACACAGGATCACACACTTGAAAGCCAAACCAATGGTGGAGAATCTTCCAATGACAATTCAGATTTAAATTTGATGAATAAACATGTACTTACAAAATCACTTGGTGTTGAAGAAGTGACAGAATGCCCTGCTGATGTCTATTTACTTGCTGAGACATTTGATATTGGTGATAAACTCATTCTATGTACAGACGGACTACATGGGCATATTTCAGATTACGAACTTCAAAAATCGATTGAAGAGTGCAAGTCAATAAAGGAGGTTTCAAGAAAATGGATTAAAACGGTTTTAACCCGGGGAGCACATGATAACTTTTCATTTATATTGATTGAAAAGAAAACTAATTCATAAGCAAGGCTTTGTATTCTTTTGCCTTATCTTTCTTATTAGTTTTTTCAAGAAAATTTATCATGGCTAAAAGTATCTCTTGTGTCCTTTCGTGAGTCAAGCCATGTTCATTTTTATAAATTTGAAAGCTGTCTATGAATAATTCTTCTGCTGTCAATTTCTCAGGGGTATTCACTAAATAGTTTGCTAGCGTAAATTGTAATTCTGCCCGGTCAATTATGCGGTCGTTGAAATGTTGCTGGTGCAATTCAAGTGACTTCTTTATGTAGTGAGCAGCAGTATCCCATTGCTCCATTAGGGCATAACCCCGTGCATTTGTGGCATAAGCAGAGATTAGATGTGGATGATCGGTACCTCTAGTGTTTTCAACGATTTCAGTGGCTTCAAGCATAAGTGCTTGTCCTTCTTTATGATTGCCATTTGTGATAAGGGTTATCCCAAGTGACAAAATTTCAAAAGCGGTTTGGGAATGTTCCCTCCCAAAAACATTTATGGCAATATCTAATGCCTGTCTATCCAAAAGTTCAGATTCTTTGTAGTTTCCTTTTTCATATTCAATCGCTGAAAGAAGTCTCAATGAAGATTTTAGCCTGTCATTGGGTTTGTTGCCAAACACATTTTTAATTACTTCTTGTGATTTTTTTACGTAAAATTCTGATGAATCAATTTCAGTTATGTAAAAATACAAAGTAGCAATGTTGTGGTAGTAAACACTAATATCTTGATGGTTATCCCCAAAAGCTTTTTTACTTATTTGAAGTGCTTTTCTATAATTTTCTAAAGCGAGATCATTTTCATAATCAAAATAATAGACCAGTCCCAAATCATTATAATTTGAGGCAATTATACTTGATTCTTCATTTGACGGATTAGTGATTTTATTGAAAATTTCAACAGCTTCTTTAAGGTAAACTTTAGCATTTTCATAGTCTCCTTTATCAGAATAAATGGAGCCAATTTTATTAAGAGCTATTGCATATTCAAAAGATGATTTTCCATAATGTTTGGCAAAAACCGGCTCGGCACTTTTAGCAAGAATATTTGCTTCGTCTGGTTTGTCCAGATAGCGCAAAGTTTCTGCCAGTTCAATTTTTGTCCTGGCAGTTTCTATATGGTTTTCACCCAATGCATACCTTAAAACCTCCAAGGACTGTTCAAGGTGATTGTGAGATATATCAAACAATCTTAGCTTGTAGTATAATTGCCCGATGACCCTTAACATTTCCCCATGTAATTCAGGCTGATCTTTTAAATTTTTAAGATTGTCTGAAGCATTTTTTAGCATAACTTCAGCTGTTACAACTTCGCCAACTGCCCTGTCGGGACTGGCATATTCAAATATTTCTATTAAAAAATCGGTTATCTGCCTTGCTTTTACTGCTTCATAATTGGCGATATCCCTTTCGGCTTTTGCGATATTTGCCTGCCACAATGTAGCAGCGATTCCAATGATTAAAACCAAAAACAAAGCTGATGCTGAAGCCACCCCTACGCGGTGTCTCCTCACATATTTCTTTATTCTATAACCGAGGTTGTCCGGCCGCGCAATAACCGGATAATTATTTTTATACCTGTTTAAATCATCAATAAAGTGTTCAACGCTGAGGTATCTTTCAGCCGGTACTTTCTTGAGAGCTTTTAAAATAATATTGTCAAGATCACCTTTAATTTTTTTCTTCCAGGCAGTGAGGTTTGAAAAACTTGCAATTTCAGGAGAAACACTTGTACTGGGTTTGAGTGGATCATTTGCTGCGATCATCCGCTCAATTGTTGAAAAGTCTGTATTTTTTGTAACCGGATAGGGTTTGTTTTCAGTTAAAAGTTCATAAAGCACCACGCCAAGTGAGTACACATCTGAAGCTATAGTAAGCGGTTTGTTTGCAATCTGTTCAGGGCTTGCATATGCAGGGGTCATAGGCAAGATACCTGTTCGGGTGAGCTGCTCTTCTGTGGTGTCATCCTCTTCCAAAATCTTTGCAATCCCAAAGTCTATAACTTTAACAATGCCGTGATTGGTAACCAGTATATTGGCAGGTTTAAGGTCACGGTGCATTATAAAATTTTGATGAGCATAAGAAACCGCGCTACAAATGTCCATAAACAGCTCAAGCCTTTCATCTATACTGGATTGATTGTCTGCTACATATTCCATTAAGGGTTTGCCTTCAATGAATTCCATAACAATATAGGGCAAGCCTTGATCTGTGATTCCGCCGTCATAAATTCTGGTGATGTGGGGGTGGTTAAGACGGGATAATATTTTTCGTTCTCTGTCAAATCTTTTTCTTAAAGTATTTGAGAGAAATCCGGTATTCATAATTTTCACAACTACTTGCTGGTGAGCTTCCAGGTCTGTGCGCTCAGCGAGATACACATTTCCCATGCCGCCAATGCCAATTAGGAACATAAGCTTATACCGGCCAATCTCTTTTCCTATAAAATAGTCAGGCTCTTCTATTTCTTTGAGTTTGCTAAGTGCGGGTTTGT
Source organism: uncultured Flavobacteriaceae bacterium (assembly GCA_964469175.1). Classification (GTDB taxonomy): domain Bacteria; phylum Bacteroidota; class Bacteroidia; order Flavobacteriales; family Flavobacteriaceae; genus Planktosalinus. The sequence continues at coordinate 52,925 of CAYXXY010000011.1, read as the reverse complement.
TCAAGAAGGTTTCATCTTCCCTATCAGCCTTGAGCATTTCCTTGAGTTTTTGAGCCAGCTCACTGTCTTTTTTTTCGATTTTTTTCAAATAGTCAACTCGGGCGACTTCATTTAAATCAACCAAAAAGTTGTAGTGTTTTTTGATGGTATTCCAGTCAGCTTTTTCCATATAAAAGTTTGGTTAGCTAACTTTTAAATATTGATACAGCCATGCTTTTGCTGTGCGCCAGTCTCTTTTTACAGTTGATGGTGAGCAATCAATGGCTTCTGCGATTTCCTCTACATTCATTCCGCCAAAATATCTCAATTCAACAACCTGAGCCAGTCTGGGGTCAATTTGATGAAGTTTTTTTAATGCACTGTCAATGGTGATGATTTGGTCTGCATCGTTTTGCGAAATTATAAAGTGTTCTTCCAGCTGAATTTTATTGGCTCCTGAACCCCGCTTTACTGCATTTTTTGATCGGGCAACTTCAAGGAGTATTCGCCTCATCGTTGTAGCAACAATTGCATAAAAATGAGAGCGATTTTGATAATTGTTGTTCTCTTGAGCCAGAATTCTAAGATAGGCCTCATGAACCAAACCGGTTGTATTTAAAGTATGATTAGCATTCTCTTTAACCATGAAACGGTGTGCAATCGCTTTAAGTTGGTCATAGATTATGGGAACTAGCTTTTCAATTGCCTGAACATTTCCGTTATGGTAGTCTTGAAGCAACACTGTAACCTGCTTATTAGAATCACTCATTGGGAGTTTTTTTAAGTTATTCTATTTTAATTAGTTTGATTGAAATTAAAATATTGATAAACTAATTCAAAATTGTTTTACATTAAAAAGTTTCAGGTTAAATGGTTTTGGGAAAACTACAATAAATATAGTATAATTCAACAAATAGACAAAACTTTAAGAAAAGCCCCTTGTTTTTTAGTCATTTTATTTTTGTAGAGGCTTAATATTTTTGGTGTAGTATTGAAAAAGTTCATCAGAAGTAGCACCCAACCATTTCTTTAAATAAATGGTCCAGAAATGGTATTGCAACCTCCAGATGCCTGCCTCTTCATAACGCCGAGCAGAAGTTATGAGCCAATGCGGAATCACTACAAATTGGTTTCTTTTATATAGTTCATTGATAAGGATGTTGTCTTCATAGATGGCATAGGACTCATCATAACCGCCAATTTCATCAAAGAGTTGCTTGGTGATAAACTGGCTTTGATCACCGCCGCGACAGGCACGCCAGCTGAACCTGGTTAGCCAGCCAGCCAACTGTAACCACCAGTGGTTGTGGTCAAACCTCATTTGAAAACAACCTGCTTTGTTTCCTTTTTTTACCTCTTCAATAATAAATTGGTCAAAGCCTTTCGGCGGAAAAGAATCAGCATGAAGAAAATAGAGGATATCCCCGCTTGCTTGTTTGGCACCGGCATTCATTTGAATTGCCCTTCCTTTGGGTGCAGCAATTGCTTTGGCACTCTCATTTTTGGCTACTTCTAAACTGGCATCAGTACTTCCGCCATCAACCACAATAATTTCTATGGGCCCGATTGCGTTGTTTTTCAAATAGGGGAGCAGCACCTTGAGGTTTTCTTCTTCATTCAAAACCGGAATGATGATGCTCAGGGTCATGATTTATTTTTTTTCGTTCAAATCCCAATTGTAATCCAAAAAGCGCACTCTTGCATTGGGGTTGATTTTTACATCGCTATATTGGCTAACGTAGTGTGCCAAACTACTAATGCCGTCAACCAGATAATCTTTTTCATACCACTGAAAGATTTTTGACAGTTGAAGCTCATTTTCAGTAATGATATTTTCAGATGAGTTAATGAAGTTTTTGGTGACCAACTCCAGTTGTTGTTCCAGTTTTGACGGGATAAATGCTTCGTTGTGTAAAATTGGGCAGGAAACTGAAGCACAATTGATGGCAAAGTGAATGCGGGGTTCATTCATATCTCGCAGGATGTTGTGTTCAATGTCATCCAGTGAAAGCGTTTGATCGCCAATCTGAATAAATTTTATTTTCCAGGGTCTTCTGATGTCTTTGATGCTTTTTACCGGATAATTTTCCAAGATTAATTCTACTGTAAATGCGTTGTAAGCATTGATATAATATGACAACTTTTCGTTTTTGCTCCAGCTCTTTTTAGGCGGGTTTTGAGATAAATGGTCAAGATATTTTTTCAATTGTTTGCGGTCTTTTAAAAATCCTTTGTAATCAACATTGCCTTTATTGTCGACATGCTTTTGCAAGAGTTGATTCCAAAGCTTATGGTCAAGGGTTTTCTGACTTGAATAACCAAAGACACTAAACGAAACTAATAATACAGTAAGTAAGGTTTTCATAGTATTTTTTTAACAACACCCACCACCGTCATAGTGGAAGGTGGATTTACTAATAAAAATATCATCACGGCCTAAAGCTTTCAATGCTTCGGCAGTTTTGTCACAAATAGCCAACGGCTGATTTTTTAATAATATATGGCCTTTTTTATCGTCTAAAAACGGCTCGTCTCCATAGTAAATGGCAGCTTTTCCCGTAAAGACACAAGGCCCGTCTTCAGGCATCGGGTCTTTGATGGCCGCTACTTCGATGGACTCGATGTAAATCAATTCATCTGTTGGATAGTGTTTGGGGTCGAGGATGCGGTAGGGCTTTCGGGCGCGAATTTCTATGGTTCCAAATCCGGCATCGGTGAGTGCTTTTACATAGTCTGCAATGGGCAGGCTTCCGCTAAGGCACAAGGCACGCAAACGGTCGTCATTACGCAGGGTGTCATTCATAGGTTGCTCACAGGTGGGGTCGCTCATCACCAGTTTTCCGTGGGGTTTCAATACACGGTACATTTCTTCTATGGCCTTTTTTAAATCTTCAGCCTTGAAGATATTGAACAGGCAGTTTTGTGCAGCCACATCAATGGAATTGTCATCCACAGGAAGGTTGAGCGCGTCTCCTTTTTTGAGTTCGATAAATTCACTTTTAAACCAGGGGTTTTGTGCTTCGGCCTCGATAAAGTTTCTGCGGGAAGCTTCCAGCATTTCATCCACCATATCCACGCCAATCACACCGCCTTTCTGACGGTTGAAATAGGAAAATTGCAAAAGTTCCATCCCGCCGCCAACACCCACATAGAGCATTTTTGGGTTGTTGGAAAGATCGCGTGCATGAACAGTGCTTCCACAGCCGTAGTTCATTTCCTGCATGATTTTTGGGATTTTTAGTCCGGGTAATTCCCAAATGGGATTAGTGGTGCAGCACAATCCCACATCGGGGGTGAGTGCTGCTTCTTTGTAAATGTCGTATGTGGTTTCCAGATAGCTCATATGTTTTATAGTTATTTGTTGAGCCGTAAGATTTTACGGCTGTACTTTAATGATTTTTTTTAATATGCTTTCTTTTATATACGTTTAAAAAATATTTCAGGTTTTAGCCCCGATAGCAGCGACACACTGTCACCTCCCCACTTCGACTTCCTGCCCGTCCGCCTTGCGCTTCAAAGCTTCAGGCAACGAAGCCGGCAGGTGGGCGCTCAGTGAACGGGAGGGAATTGAGGTTTTATGTTAAATGTTACTAATTAATTCTTTAAATAAAGTAACCAGTTGTGGCTCGGCTTTGTTGGCCATTTCCATGATTTCTTTGATGTTTACCGGGGCTAAATTGTCGGGGTCACATTCGTCTGTCAATACAGAAACTGCAATGACGGGCAATTTGAGGTGGTTGGCCACTATCACTTCCGGAACGGTACTCATCCCCACGGCATCGGCGCCCATAATTTTTAGCATGCGGTATTCTGCCCGTGTTTCCAGTTGCGGACCAACTACTGAAACGTAAACTCCCTGATGAAGGGTAATGTTTTTTTCTTTCGCAATAGCGATAAGGGCTTCACTCATTTTATTATCGTAAGGTGCGCTCATATCTACAAAGCGTTCACCTAGTTGAGAGACCCCTTTAAATGCCAATGGCGAATCGCCCTGCAGGTTGATGTGGTCTTCGATAAGCATCAATTCCCCTTTTTTAAAGTTGAGGTTGATGGCTCCGGCGGCATTGGAAACAAGGAGTTGCTTTATGCCCAATTCCTTCATTATGCGAACAGGATAGGTAACGTCTTGCATGGAGTATCCTTCATACACGTGAAAACGCCCTTGCATGACCACCACTTTTTTCCCGGAAAGTTCACCAAAAAGAAACTTACCCTGATGAAACTCCACTGTAGCTGTTGGGAAATAGGGAATGTGATTGTAACTCACTTCCACTTCAATGTCAATCGCATTGGCGAGTTTGCCTAAACCGGTGCCTAATATTATGCCCACATCAGGAGTCCCGAAGCCCCGGTCTTTTAAAAATTGTACTGTTTTGTTTAGTTGTTCTTTCATTGTCCTCTCCCAAACCCCCTCCGCACTTCGACTTCGCTCAGTGACCAGAGGGGGGATTTTTTTAGTTATTAAGCAAATAGTTTTTTAAATCTTTGAATTCCGCAAGGTCTTCATAAGTGTCAATGTCGTTGCGCTCGTCCAGCAGGGCGATGTGTTCATTTTTTAAGTCAATCAAGGTGTTCTGTAAAACAGAACTACTTCCCCAGTCTTTGTTTTCAAACAAGGCGCTGTTGGGCTTATTCATCCCCAACAGGTAATAACCGCCGTCTTCAGCCGGGCCGAGGACATAATCGTAAGTTTCCAATGCTTCAAAGGCTTCGTTGATGTCTTTGGTAGTGATGTCCAGCAGGTCAGACCCGATAATGACAATATGTTGAAAGCCTTGCTGAAAACCTTTCGCGAAAGCGTTTTTCATTTTTTCACCCAAATCATTACCGGATTGTACTTTTTTGATAAAAGTTTCTGAAAACATATCGTCTTCTTCCACAAAACCGGAATAATGCACTTCGATGGTTGCATCCAATGGTTCGGTAATCAGGGCGGTGTGTCGCAGCAGGACCTTGTAAACTTCAGTTGCCGCCAGATCGCCTATGGTTTGAGCCAGACGGGTTTTGCACTTGCCGGGAATGGGGTTTTTTACAAAAATGATAAGTAATCTCGATGTGTTCATGTTTTATACACTTTTTCGCCATTCTTTAACCAGACTCCCCATCTTTTGGAATAAGCGTGAACTTTTTCTGTTTCGTCGCCACCGGAATCATACACCGGATTGCCTTTGTTTTTCCATTCAAAAATACCGCCAAACAGGTTTTGTACATTTGTAAATCCGGCGTTTTGGAGTTGTTCGCCAATTTTTTCTGAACGCACACCCAAAGAACAATATACTACAATTTCAGCATTTTTGTCTTGCAAGTGCTGCAAGGTTTTTTCCAAAGAAAAATTTTCATACCCCACCCAAATTGCATTTGCAATATGGCTCACGGCAAACTCTTTATTTTCACGGGCATCCAAAAGTATTACACTACCACTTTGCATTTTTGTTTGCAGTTGTTCCACAGAAATGTAAGGAACACTTTCATTGTTGAATTTTGCCAAAAGCACGTCCAAAGTTTCCTGACTGAATGTTTGGAAACCCGAGATTAATAGTACTATATAGAATAAATGTTTCATTAGGTTACTGAACCCTGACAACTGCTTCCGGCGCCGGCGGTGCAACCGTAGCAGTGTTGGGAAATGATGATGTTTCTGTTGTTTAACAAATCTTCGTTGTAATCTTTAATGTGTTTGACTTTGCTGTCCACTTTTAACTCCAGCATCTGGTTAAAATCGCAGTCATACAGCCAGCCGTCCCAGCTTATGGAAATGGTGTTTTTACACATTACATTTTCAACCGCCGCAGGATTGTATGCTTCCACCAGCGCATACATATAGTCTTCATAATTTTCGGAAGCGATAAGGTAATCCAGAAAACGCGAAATGGGCAGGTTTGTGATGGCAAAAAGGTTATGGAATTGGATGCCAAAATCTTCTTTTAGCGCCTTCTTAAAATCTTTTTCCATACTTGCCTGATTGCCGGGAAGAAAAGCTCCGGAGGGGTTGTAAACCAAATCCAGACGAAGCGAGCTTTCGGGCATACCATAACCCACGGCATTGAGTTCCTGCAGGGCTTTGATGGATTTGTCAAAAACCCCGTCGCCGCGTTGTTTGTCTGTTTTTCCGCGTGTCCAATGTGGCATGGATGAAACCACGTGCACATTGTGTTTTTTGAAAAATTCAGGCAGGTCGTGGTATTTTTTATTGGCGCGGATGATGGTCAAATTGGAGCGAATAATAAAATCTGCAATACCCGCTTTGGAGGCTTCTTCCACAAACCAGCGAAAATTGGGATTCATTTCGGGTGCGCCGCCGGTAAGGTCCAGTGTGTGGGCATTGGTGTTTTTAATGACTTCCAGACACTGCTGCATGGTTTTGCGGGTCATAATTTCCTTGCGGTCAGGACCGGCATCCACGTGGCAGTGGGTGCATACCTGATTGCACATATAGCCCAGATTGATTTGCAGGATTTCCAATTTTTTAGGACGAAGGGGAAACTGGCCGGTTTCAGCGATTTTGTCTTTGAATTTGGGTAACTCACCATTTTGGAAAACCCCGTTGGAGAGGATTTCCAGTTGGCGTTTTGCGTATGCCAGTTCGCTTTCACGTTTGTGTAAGGATTGTATTTTTAATTTAGTCATAATTAAATATTAAATGGCACAAAAAACTTTGAACCTACCTACGCTTAAGCTTCGGTAGGCAAGCCTTGAACTTCTTAACCGTCGAGTTTGTTTACCTTATTCATCATCATCACCCCGTGTACTAGTGTTGCGCCACTTTTTATAGCAGCCCCCACATGAACGGCTTCCATCATTTGTTCTTTGGTAACTCCGCGTTGCAAGCAATCTACTGTGTAGGCATCAATGCAATAAGGACATTGTTCTGTATGCGCCACCGCCAATGCAATAAGCGCTTTTTCACGGGCAGTGAGGGCGCCCTCTTCAAATACTTTGCCGTAATAATCAAAGTATTTTGTGCCAAGTTCTTCATCCCATTCGGTGATGTTGCCAAATTTCTTTAAGTCTTTGGGGTTGTAATAGTTGTTGTTCATAACAGGATTGCTAAGTTAATATATGTACGAAAAAAATCCACCTTTGGTTTATTGCCTAAGAGATTTTTCATAAATATAATGTATCTGTCGAAAAGGGATAAGGCTTCCTAACAAAGTTTTAGTAAAAATTTATGAGCAAGCAATTAGGAGTAACTATGGATTGACTCCTGTTTTCCTAATAATATATATGTTTTTTAAGGGTTAAATATATTATGTAAATTTGAGGCTCAAACAAATTTTATACGTTTTTAATTTTTGAAGGTATGAAGAAATTAATATTAGGGTTGGTTTTGGTTATTGGTTTTTGCGCTTGCAAAAATAAAGAAGAGCGACCATCACAAGAACAAATGATTACTGAAACTGAAAAATCACAAGAGGTTTTTTTTAAGGAAATACCTGAAGAAGATCGCCTTAGACTTCAGAAAATCATTGATAGTTTAAATTTTGAGATTGAAAATGATTCAAGAAACCCTGAGTTATACTTCAACAGGGGGGTTGCAAAAAGTGAACTTCAAAACCACAGCAGTGCAATTGAAGACTTTGATCGTGCCATTGATCTTGAACCTATTGCAACATTATTTCTTTACAGGGGATTTTCAAGAGCTGAACTTAAAGATTACCCGGCTGCCATAGATGATTATAACAAGTCAATAGAGCTTTACCCTATGGAGCCTAATGCTTATTACAACAGGGGATTGGCCAAATTTAAAATGGATGATTATGCCGGGGCTATAAAAGATTTTACACAGACCTTGGAAATTGAACCTTCACGAGCAGACGCATATTATAATAGAGGTTTGTCTAAAGCCAGAAAGAGGGATTATGAAGCGGCCATAAAGGATTATGACAAGGCTATTGAAATAGTACCTACATCTCCGGAGGCCTATTATAATCGAGGCTTTGCTAAAGTGAATTTACAGGACTTTCCTGAAGCAATCAATGATTTCACTGCTGCAATTGATTTCAATCCGGAATTTGCTGAGGCCTACAACAACCGTGGGCTATCTCATATAATGTTGGGGGACAGGCAAAATGGATGTACTGATTTGCAAAAAGGGGCACAATTAGGGTTTACTACCTCTGCTGATGCCATGGCTGAGTATTGTAATTAGGTTTTTTATTTGAACCCTATTTTGAACCCTAAAAATAAAAACCCCTGTAAACATAGTGCTTACAGGGGTTTATTTGTGGTACCTCCAGGAATACCCATATTTAAAATATTCAACACAAATAACTGATATACAGTATTATAAAAAATCACAATGTTTATTGATTGATTAAATTGTTTTACACTTGTTTTACACTATATTTGTTTGAAGCTAAATATTATTGTAATAAAGATGAAAATAACTTATAAACCTTGTCTTAAAAAAAAATACTCTGCCGATAATTTTGGAACAATTCAAATAAGGAGGACTAAAAATAGAAAATCAACTTATTTTACTCTTGGAATTTCAATCAAATCTAAATATTGGTTGAAAAGTGGCTCTGTGAGTAGCACTCATTTAGAACACATTGAAATAAATAACAAAATTGAAAAAAAGCTTAATGAATTAAAATTAAATGATTCTCCAAATACTGCTGTAATGACTGTTAGAGTTCTTGAGGAAGAAACGTTTATTGATTTTTTTGATAGTCAATTATTGCATCTTCAAACAAGAAGGGAAATTGGCTCTTATAAATCTCATAAAACTAGTTATTTACATTTTACAAATTTTCTTGAAACAAAGAAAATTAAACAGCTTTACTTTAAAGACTTAACCTCATCATTAATGAGGGATTTTGAAACATATTTAATTGGTCTTGGCTTATCTGCAAACACGTGCATAAAATATATTAAGACGATTAAAAACGTATTTAATAAAGGAGTTGGATTAGATAAATTCACGCCTGTTAAAGATCCATTTATAACACTTAAAAATAAAAAAACACCTGTAGCCAAGAAAACCCTTGGTAAAAGAGAAATTGAAATCCTTTTAAAAACTTCAATTTCAAAAGATAACCCTCTATATCATTATAAAAATTATTTCTTGTTCCAAATTTTTGCACAAGGATTGAGGGTTAGTGATTTATTGACGTTAAGATGGTCAAATCTTATTAATGGTGAAATAATTTTTAATCAGTTCAAAACCAAAACACCACATAAAATTAAATTAAATCATATTTTATTGTTGAGGTTAGTAGATTACTTTCCTAATGGAATTGAAATAGCTAATAAAAAATATTCCTTTAAGCTGAACAATAAAAACTATCAAATGACATATAATGAAGCTGAAAGTCATTATAACACTTTACAAAGTAAAAATATCAGTATTTATCTTAGATTAAATCAATCTACAAAATTAGAGGATAAAGAGAAGTTAGCAGAATTAGAAGAATTACTTCAAGGATGGTTAAATATAATTAGTGAAATTAGAAATAAAATTACTGCTATGTTAATTCTTCAAATTGTGATGTATGCAAAGGCAAATCCAAAAAAATTCATTTTCCCAATATTAGATGATAAAATATTTAGTGATGTAGAGTTTAATGCACAAAAACATTTCTTGTCAAAATATCAATATAATCAGCTTTCTTCAAAAACCGCATATTATAACAAACAACTAAAAAAACTTCAACAGCTTTGTGAGGAAAACACGTCATGGGAATGGCCCGTTTTCACAAGCCACTTGGCAAGACATTCATATACTAACTTAATGATTGAATCCACTAATAAGGATATTTATACTATATCGAAGAGTTTAGGTCATAGTGCTTTATCAACGACAGAGCATTATGTAAATGAATTCCTTTATGAAAGAATTCATGAAAGTAATGATGAAATGAACCGAGCATTTTTAACAACAAGTTAATTTGAAATTACTTTCTTAATCTTTGTAATTGTATTGATATTTAATCCAGTTAATTTTGAAACCTCAATACCTTTAAATCCTTTATTTAGGTATTCAACGGCTTTTTTGTTTTTGTCTTTTGATAAGAATGAAAGAACGTCTTCTTTACTGCCTTTTTTCCTTCCAGTATAAGACCCTTTAAGTTTAGCAATTCTAATACCCTCCATTTGTCTTTCTTTGATTTGATTTCTTTCCATTTCACCAACAATGCCTAAAATTGAAATAATCATTTTTGAAATAGCATTTTCTTTTCCTTCATTATCTAATGTAGTTAAACCCTGTGATACAAAGTTTATACAAATACTCTTTTCATTGAAATAATGAATAGTATTCATAATATCTCTTAAATCTCTACCAAGGCGGTCAATCTGCCATACAGATAAAGATGTTAGAACACCTTCATCAATAAGTTTTTTGATTTCTTTTCCTCCTTCTCTTTCAAAGAAAGAAATGGCACCGGAACATTTATCTTCAATAACTAAATCAAAATCTTTTTCATTTACTCTTTGTCTGTCTGTTTTTTGTTCCAATGTGGAAACACGAACATAAAGTATTTTATTTTTTCTCATAATATTAGAGTGGGTATGATTACACTTCAAAAATATGAATAAAATACCGTAAAACCGCATAAATAGGGACTTTTTGATTAATTAATAGTTCATAAAAAAACCTCTACTCTAAAAATATGAGTTTAAAATATGTTTAAATTATTATTCTTGTTAAATTGCTTTAGTTCTTTTCAAATTTATATTAAGTAAAATGAATTATGAGCCCTATCAATTCTTTCTTTTTCATCTACTAATAGTGGAACTAATTTGACAAAAACATTAACTGACATCAAAATTGAAAAATGGAATTCCCAGAAGAATTAATATCGAGAAACAAAGAGATTATTTCTGATATAATAATAAAATTCAATGAAGTGGAAAATTCATTTAAAGACATTATAACTGAATTTATTGGCTCTGAAAGAAGTGAATTTGTAAAGGACATCTTACTTAATAATCTTGTTTTAAACTTTTCATCAAAGTTTAAAATATTACAATATATTATTGAAAATCAAAATATAAAGGTGCATGCGGATTTCAACAAAAGTATAAAAGTGTTGATGTCAAAACGCAATATTATCGCTCATTCAGATAATCTAATTGACTTTAATGTAATACCAGCAGAGCCAGATTTATTTACTCAATATGTTTTAAAAATACCAAGCTATATGTTGGCTTGGCAAGAAGTGAAGCCCAAAAAACAAATAACATTTAATAATGGTAAAATAGAAAGTTCAGATATTGAAAAAATATATTCTGACTTTTTAAAGTATTATAAAAAGGCAATGCCTGAATTAAATAAAGTATTGAAAGCAGTAAAGGAAAAAAACTAAACCAATGCTAAAAAAAATAAAAAACATTATAAAAGGGAATTTATATTATTGGAATACCATTCATAACGAAAAAGCTGTAAACTCGGTTTATGATAAATTTATTAATTTAAACGATAAGGAACGAGAAATTGCTGAATTTACTTTAGCTTGTTCCTCAGCTCTTATATTAACTTTTATAGGGCCTGAAAGAAAAAAGCTTACTAATGTAAGAATTACCGACAAAGAAATGAAGACCGTAACAGCTGAAGAACATGTAGGGATTTTAATTCTTTGTTTCGAAATGTTTAGTAAAATTCTTGGATTGAATAATTCCCAAAATATACTTACTCAAACAGACAAAAAAATATTTGGTGATAAATATTTGATTGATACTAGTATAAACACTTTAGAGAAAAAGTCAAAAACAGATTTAATTAAGCAATATGGACAAGCTATTGCTGAAAAATCTAAAATTATACCAATAAACGACTTTGGTTTTAACTTTAACTTTTACTCTTTGTCAAGTGATTATATTCAGAAAATTATTGACCTTGAAAATCAAATTCAGAGTGAAAGTTAATTCAATTAAAATAAAACCAACCGTGATGAAAAAATACGAAAAATTCAAGTTAGCTATCTTTTTTACATTTGGAATAATATTTTCAACCGTTTTTTATAATTTTTCAGAAAATGGAAGATATGTCTTTAGTGAGGGTGCTAAAGATGTAGTTTTAGATACCAAAAAAGGTATTATTTATTTTGGTTCAGATGGTTATTTGGACATTAAAGATGCAAAAAAATTTAAGTAATAAATTAACATTTTTTTCAGTTTTCAGCATCATTAATTTTACGATATAGTTTGCCATTAACTTTCCAAAAAAACTTTACATCTTTATTACCATCAATCCTAAAATTAGGATCATAAAGTTCATCATACTTGTCTCCTGCTGAATCAATGTAAGGTTTAATTAAATATTTTATAGAAGTAAATTTTTTTTCATTTTTTAATTTAAAAGCAACTTTTCGATAACCGGATTTTTTCCATTGAATTTCATAAACCCTTTGACGGGGTTCTTCATTTGTTTCATAAAACCATTGAAAAATCATTCCAGTTCCATCCTCAAAAAGGCGCATCATATTTTCACGATTATAACCAAGTTTTGTTTCCCAAACCCCAACTAAATCATTATTTTTTTTAAATATTTTTTTTAACTCCATTTGCATGAATTTTATCGAATGTCTCTTTTAATAATCAAAACAACGAACCAAGTCATTAAACTACAAAAAAAATAGGAGTATTTAAATACTCCTATTTTTATTTTTATATATCTTCTGAGATTTGTATCTAAATCGTTCCCTATCTCATTCCTTACTAATAGATTATTTTAAAATCCTCCAAGTTGTTCCATGATTCTTTAATTTACTCACATAAAACTTCACAACCATATCGCCATCTTTAATCAGTTTTGATACTTGAAAATTATTCAAAAACTTACAATCAGGATTTTTAGTTGTTAAGATATTTGTAAGTGTTTCAATGTCCCAAGCATTCAAAACCATATAATTATTTTCTTTCTTAATAATCACCTCAACAATGTCATTATTAACTCTTAAAAAAAGTAAATAACCATTGTAAAGAGTTTTGTTCTTTGTAGATAAATAACCAGTTTTAAAAGTCATTTTTCCCGCCTCTTTAATTCCTATACTATCTCTTAAATGACTAATCATTGAGATTTTGTCATATAGATATTTAGGACCCTTCATAAATGTTCTTACTCTAATTTTAGTTTTATCTACTAAAAGAGGTTTTTTTGTTGTAAATCGAGGAACGAGTGTCCATGTTGTAATCGTTTGTGTGTTCATAATTTTTATGTATTAAAGGTTAATAATTTTTAGATATAGAAATCCCTCCTCACGAAAAAGTGAGTTTTAAAATAATTAGTTTGAATTCTTGATAAATACTCTAATCAGATAAGATATAGAGTGTGTTTCTGATTTCTTTTACAAAGATAATATGAATATAGTTTAAAATAAAGAGTAAAATATTTGCATATTATCAATATCAGGAACAATAAGGGGTGATATAAGTGTTAAAAAATGTTAAATATCACAGAGTCTTTTAAATGCTGATAATTTTTGAATTATTTATATTTGTTTGCAATTCAATGAAAAAGATGTGGTTCAATCGAATTTATAATAAGAATTAAAAACACTTTAATTATGGCAAATCTTAAAGATGTAGGAGAAACAACACCCGGTATTTGGTCACAAATTAGTCAGCAAGGATTTCTGAATGATTTTCCAGATGCTGAATTCAGGATTATTAAAAAGAACACTAGATTTCCTGAACTCTCAGTAGGAGTAATTTCAGTTAGAGAAGAAGATGCTAAGCGTTTTCTCGAAATAAAGAAAGAACAAACAAAGTTAAATGGAGGTAACTGGATAATTAGCTAGTGTTCTTTACAAAATTAATCCAATTAAAGTTGTTTCATTATCATTTCAAATGAAGGAGATTCCTTGAATTGTTTTGTGTGATAAGATGAAAACCTTTTGTCTAAATCGTTGATTTTATAATATCCATATTTTGAAATACAACATCTTTTTTTAGGTAATGAAGTAAGCTCAAATAAGATTTGGTAAATCAAGGCATCAAAACAGAACCACGAATAATTATCAGGGCAGGAAATGAAAAGATGAAAATGAAGCCCCATGTGGGGTAAATCTTCTGAACTTTTGTTTTGTATGTTGAGGTTGAACTCTTTTGTTGTTTCAAATATACAATAGAACTTCACCAAGCGATTTTCTAATGCTTTGTAGTCCATTGGCTCAATCTGCTGAATATATCGTCTTATACCTCGTTTAATGAGTTTTTTTAATTCTATTAGGTAGATTTAAAAATAATGCCAAGTCTGGTTTAATATATAGAGTATGGTGATCGTTCTCTTGGTTCGTTTCTAATGGCCTCAGTAAACTCAATAATTTCGTCAATATCGTATGACATACCCTTTATATCTTTTGGAAAATCTAATTCTTGAAGGTTCATATCTATAATCTTTATTTGAGATGCCCCAAATCTACTGACTTTTGAAAGCCTTCCTATTATCTCGCCTTTATTTAAAGCATAATAACCACCATAACGTTCCTCTAAAGATTGAGTGTAAAGTAATTGGGCTCTTCTTGTATCAAGATCTTGCCTCAGAAACAGATACCTTCCATTTTTAGCATCAGAACGGAAATTAGTTAATCCACACTGATTTTCGAGTTTAGTGACATTTTCTTTAAAATTCCAATCTGGATAATATGTGCGTGGCCCTTGTATTCTTTCAAGAACTCCGTCCTGAAGTAATTGATATTTAACAACTTCATGCGTAACCTTTTCAAAAGAGCCACCGGGAATATATGGTATTGTTTTTTCTTCTTCAACATCTATTATTCTATTACTATAATGAAAATTTAAGCTCGGCTTTATTCTATTTAAAAGTGATTCATCTTCAATCATTAAAGATATTTTAGGTGGAAAATCACTTAGGCTTTGCTCATTTGATGCATAAATGCTTTCTATATAACCTGAACTCGTTTCACATCTGTTTTTAGTATCATTTTCAGTAATTATATAGGCATTTTTAATAACAATTCTCGAATGCAGATATTTATATTCATCATTAGCATTCTTAATTTTATCCTTTAAGAAATTTTCATATTCTGCTACATTGTTAAATTCAAATAAATCAAAGTCACCAATATCTTCTCCCTCTATTGGTAAAAGTGTCTTTGATTCAATGGCAGTAAAAACTTCATTACCACAATCAGTTATATATGCACGAGCAGGACCATCATCTTCAAAAAGATCAAGAATTTTTTTACACGGTTCTCTTAAATCATCAATACTTGATAATTTAGTTCCTTGAAGCATAAATGCATTGGCTGTCCTTTTAATGCAGTCACAAGCATCTTGAGGTGTTTTTTTAGCACAACTTGTCAAAAAAACAGCTGTTAAAATTGCTAAAAATCCAACTTTGAATTTTCTTGTTTTCATTTGATTGTATTTAGTTAGAAAACGTAAATATAGAAAGTTTTTTTATTTATCTGAATTAGAGACTTTAAAAATTACAACCTTAATTGTATTGATTATAATAAATAGTATATTAGTTTGTATTGATTTTTGTTAATTAATATTAATCTTATAGTTATAATTATCATCAGTAAGTAAGTGTTCTTGCTTGATGAGGTAATTAACAAAATTTTCTTTGTCGGTTCTATTGTCTATTCTTTCGACATGGATACCGGGGTTTTTAAAAGTAGTTTGTATGTAATATTCTATTTGTTGAGGTAGAAGGGTGGTTGCAACAACGATATGAGAATGGACTTCACAATTATCTGGCAGTAAATTTCCTCTTGAAACCTTTTCGGGATATTCTATAACAAATAGATAGTTTATCACTTCATAGGTGTTTTTGTAGTCTTTATGTAATCTATTGAATAGTTTATTGGTTAAATTGAAACGGAGTTCTTCACTTGTTTTAATTTGTGTATTTGATATGGTTATGGAGTAAATAGGGTGGTTTTGGGACAATATCTTTTGAAAACCATACATTATATCGTTCTTTATTGTTTGAGTTGTTTTAAACCCTTTATTTTTCTTAATAATCATTTAGTAAGTAATATATATAGTTCAACCAAGGCGAGTAAAAAAACTCGTCAAAATTGAATAGATAAAAATCTTTTTATTGCCGTTTATCACTTTTATTCCAGAGTGCGAGAACTCATTTTAATCTTTCAATTTTTATCTGTATTTCATCAATTTTTATTTTAAGCCTTAATATCTGTTGGTTCTTTGTATTACCGGTTTCTTCTTTTAGTTTTTCTCTATTGCTTTTTATTCTATCTGTTAATCTACTAATCTTTTCATGATTCATGGTTTAGTCCATCATTTCTAATTTTTCAATAAGTCGTTTTTTCATCAGTATATAAAGGGTTTCTTCTTTATATAAGAATTGATTTTTATACTTTATTACCTCAACATCAGGAATTTGATTTAAAGCTCTATAAAGTTTTGATTTATTCATTTTTAGAATACTTTGTAGGGTGTTAAAATCAAAAAGTTTATTTTCTTTTTCGTCCGTATAGTAAATCATCATATTCTTGGGAGATGTTTTTTTGTTTTTGGATAAGGTGTTCAATGATTTCATCAGCGTCTAAATCATCATTTTCAACCTCATCAGGTTTAACCTCATCAATTATTTCATCATTTTCTGCTTGGTTTTCACTCTCAATCAGGAACTTAATGAATTTGGTTTGTAGATAGTTTTTTCTTTTCATTATCTTTCTTTTTTTTAAACAAAACGATTTGTTTGTTATATATAAAGAGTGAAACGCTCCCTTTTATAAATCGTGGATTTTTTATTGATGAAGATGAGGTTATCACAAAATCAATCCATTTTTAAAATGGCAAATTTGCTTAAATTATGGATTAATACTAATTGCAGGATGTATATGCAAGTATATACGATTATATACTTTTGGTTGTGTTTTAAATAGATAAGAGGAAAAGATTAAAGAGAGATTGTTTTACACGATGTTTTACACTTTCAAAAAGAAAAATCCCCAACTATTTGTTCTTTAAATAGTTAGGGATTTTATTTAGTGGTACCTCCAGGAATCGAACCAGGGACACACGGATTTTCAGTCCGTTGCTCTACCAACTGAGCTAAGGTACCAGTATGTTATTTGGGCTTCGCCCACCAAAGCAACACGAAGATGTTGCTCAGGAGGGTGCAAATATAATTTTATTTTAAATTGTGCAAAGCATAAAAATAAAAAAAGTTTTTAATTCTTAAAGCATATACTTTGAATTGTAATTGCAAGTTGTATTTTTGCGCCATATTCATTTAGAAATGAACTTAGTAGTTGATGTTGGAAATACGCTAATTAAATTAGCAGTCTTTGAAGGCAAAACCCAGGTTTACAAGAAAACAGTTCTCAAATCAGATTTTGACAAATCGCTTGATAGTATTCAGGAAGATTTTCCGGCTATTGAGCAGGTAGTTTTGAGTGTTGTTGGAGCATTTGCAGATAAAAGCAGGGCTAAACTAGAAAAAAAGTATAAAGTCTTTTCTTTATCCTCACAAATAAAAGTTCCTTTTACTAGCGATTACAGCACTCCGGAAACTTTGGGTCTAGACAGAATTGCATTAGTTAGTGCTGCTGCTTCGCAATATCCCGGCAAGGAGGTGCTTGTAATAGATGTAGGTACTTGTATTACTTACGATTTTTTAAATGCTGAAGGTCGCTATAAAGGGGGAGCCATTTCACCGGGGATAGATATGAGGTATATAGCACTCAATAGCTTTACTGAAAAACTTCCATTACTAGACGCTAATATTCCTCAATATTTAACAGGAAATTCCACACAAACTTCAATACATTCCGGTGTTATAAATGGAGTAACTTTTGAAATTGATGGTGTTATCTCACAATACAAGCAAGAAAATCGAGATTTAACAGTTATTTTAACAGGAGGCAATGCTCATTTTTTGCGAGATAGATTAAAAAATAGCATATTTGCGAATTCAAATTTTCTCCTTGAAGGATTAAACTTTTTATTGGAACATAATCAAAATACATGATACAAAGACTTTTAGTAATCGTTCTGGTATGCATTACTTCAACTACTATTGCTCAAGAGGCAACTTCATCGCCTTACTCATTTTTTGGTATAGGTTCGCTCAATTTCAGAGGTACAGTTGAAAACAGAAGCATGGCAGGCATAAGCATGTATTCAGACAGTATTCATCTCAATTTGCAAAACCCATCAGGAATTGCACATTTAAAATTGGTCACTTTTTCTGTGGGCGGTGCTCATAAATATGTGTCACAAGAAACAGTAAATGAACAAGGAAGTGCCTCTTCTACTTCTATCAATTACATAGCCCTTGGAATGCCGATATCTGACAGAATGGGTGCCGGTTTTGGAATTTTACCGCTAACATCCGTCGGTTATAACGTTGAGAATCAAGCAGTAGATGGAAATGTTCAAAACCGTGGTCAGGGAGGTATGAATAAAGTTTATTTAAATTTTGCATATAGAATAAACGACAATTTTAGTTTAGGGGTTGATGCAAACTACAACTTTGGAAACATAATTAATAATACTTTGTTGTCAAATCCAGATGTGGAATTTGCCACACGTGAAACCAACAGATCAAACCTTTCAGGATTTAGCGTAAATTTTGGGGCAACATACAGAAAGATGTTGAACGACAAATTGGAACTTTTTTCAGCAATTACCTACACTCCTGAAACCAATTTGAATTCAGAAAACTTCAGGCAGTTTGCCAGTGTTTTTGTTCCCAATCAAAATTTCCAGATTGATGTGGATGTTAGAGATGTGGACGTTGAAGACTCCAAACTCACATTGCCATCAGAGCTTACTCTTGGGGTTGGAGTCGGGGAGCCCAGAAAGTGGTTTATTGGAGGCGAGTTTACCACACAAAATACCACTAATTTTTCAAACAGGGCATTTGAGCTTGACAATGTAGAATTTTCAACAGCTTCAAGATACAAGCTTGGGGGGTTCTATGTCCCCAGGCATACAACAGTTTCCAACTATTTTAACAGGATAACATATCGTGCTGGTGTGAGGTATGAAGACACAGGTTTGATAATTAACAATGAGAACATAAATGAGTTTGGCATCACTTTTGGAGTTGGTTTACCTGTTGGACGAATGTTTTCAAATTTTAACGTTGGTTTTGAGGTTGGAAGCAGAGGAACCACCAATAACGGTTTAGTAAAAGAAAACTTCTTTAACACAATTATAAGTTTGTCCTTAAATGACAGATGGTTTATTAAAACTCTATTAGATTAAAATAAAATTTATACCCGATGAAAATGAAAGCCACATTAGTATTTTTTAGCTTACTGCTTTTTAGCAATCTGAGTGTTGCTAATGAAAATGAAGATTGTACAATAACGCTCAATCTTTATGTTGAATTAGCTAAAATTGAAAATTACAAAGCAGCACTTCCATATTTGGAAGAATTAAGAAATAACTGTGCAAATTTTCACCTTTCTATATATCAATATGGTGAAAGACTCTATAAACACAGGATTGAAAATGCACAAGGAGCTCAAAAAATGGAAGAATTTAACGAGTATAAAAAACTGGGCCGTGAAAGGCTGAAACATTTTCCTGACAGTAGAAAAGAAGGCGCCATGCTTGCAGATTTTGCACAGGTGATGTTTGAAAACCAAATTGGAACACCACAGGAGCAATTTAATGCATTTGATGAGGCATACAATAAAGACAAAGAAAGCTTTACAAGCCCAAGATCATTATACACTTATTTTTCCCTTGCTGTTGATTTGCAGGCTGAGGGCAAAAAAGACATTAAGGAAGTGTTTGAGCTTTATGATGAGTTGATTGCAAAAATAGAAGAAGAAGAAAACTCTTTAGCTGCAAGAATTACCCCACTTATCGAGAAGCAAGATGCCGGAAAGGCTCTCAACCAGGCTGATGAAAGATTGTTAAGTGCAGGAGAAACAAACCTAAGAGCTTATGCTCAGGTAAAAGGAAGCGTGATTGGTAAATTAGGAATACTCGCCGATTGTGAAAATCTTATTCCAATGTATCAAAGAGAGTTTGAAGACAATAAATCAAACATAGATTGGCTTCAAATGGCAGCTAGCAGGCTTTCTGCAAAAGAATGTGAAGACCCGCTTTTCTTCAAACTGGTTCAAGAATTACATAACCTGAATCCTTCCGCAAGATCGGCTTATTATTTAGGTCAATTGGCTGAGGCAGATGGTAAAGCAAAATTGGCTCAGGATTATTACATCCAATCTGCAGAACTTGAAACTGACAACACGAGAAAGGCAAATACTTATTACAAATTAGCCGAAAACTATAGAAGAGCCAATAATTTTGGTACTGCCAGGAACTTTTACAGAAGAGCGATTGATGCCAGACCTTCGTTTGGTAGAGCCTATCTGCAAATCGCCAGTATGATTTCACAAAGTGCAAATAATTGTGGAGAAACCATTTTTGAAAGACGTGCAGTCAACTGGTTGGCCGCTGATCTTGCAAGAACTGCAGCCCGTGTTGACCCTTCAGTGGCGGCAAATGCAAATGCAGCAGCAGACAGTTATATGCAACGTGCTCCACAACGGAGTGATATTTTCACAGAAGGTAAGGCAGGACAAACTGTTTCATTCAGCAATTGTTGGGTGGGTGGCAGTGTAACAGTGCCAAATCTTTAGAATGAAATTAATTTCACATAGCCTAAAAAGCGTTATGGTTGTTTTTACAATCCTAACGCTTTTTGCTTGTGAAGGCAACTACAGGGAAAAGCAACAACTCACAATCGCAGACCTGGGGCCCATAGCAGAAGGTGAAGGCGTAAATTTAAAATACACAGATTCCGGAAAACTGGTTGCCAATTTAATTACACCAAAACTACTTGATTTTTCAAACTACAATTTCTCTTTTGCCGAATTTCCTGACGGGGTAGAAGTGCAATTCTGGAATGAAAAAGGGGAGAAGGGCATTGTGACCTCTGACTATGGAATCCAGTTTGATCAGGCCAATCTGGTTGACCTGAGGGGCAATGTAGTTTTGATTACAGCAGATAGCATGACCTTGAATGCCAATCAACTTTACTGGGACCAAAACAACAAATGGATATTTACAGACCAGCCATACCGCATCACTTTCAAAGACGGGTCATTTAACGACGGCGGGCGTTTTGATTCAAGTGAAGATTTCAATACTTTTATATCCCGAAAAAATGTAGGAGTGCAAATAGTCGATAATACCGAAAAACCTGAAGAAGATGAACAATAAAGTTTACAAAATATTTGAATATGCTTATCTGGTGATGTTTTTTTTATCTGTTTTTGCTGTGATAAGCAGTTGGAATTCAGATAAAGACCGTGCACACCTATTTATGTTTTTTGGTGCAGTGGCCATCTTTATGTACTTCTTCAAAAGAAACTTCCGAAAAAAATTGGAAAAGCGTCAAAACAAAAACGATTAGTTTTTTGGCTTAGAAGGGCTACACTTTCCTTTTTTTTTCCTGTAAATATCAAAAGGGGGGAATTATTTTTCAAATTAAGAATTCATTTTGGCTAAATTCTATTGCTATTTTAAAGGAGTATAATGAAACCTTGCTTTTTTTTTATACTTTTAATAAATCAGCTAAATGTCTAAAAAACAACGCATTAGCAGTTAAGAAGTAATTAAAGTTTCAATCTTTTCATTTTGCAAAACTGCCAGAACCGCTTATGTTAAATTATTTTTAAAAATAATGTAATTTTTGGGCAATAAGGTTTTTAAAAGTAATTCAAAATTGGTATTTTCGCCCCCTATTTAATTTAGAGAAAAATGGCAGTATTAAATAAAATTAGACAACGTCCAATAGTTTTAATTGTTATAATAGCAATGGCATTGTTTGCCTTTGTTTTTATGGAGATGATTGAAGGAGGTGGATTAACTACAGGTAAAGATCAAAATTCCATTGCAACCATAAATGGCAATGATATTTCAAGGGTTGAATTTATCAATAAAGTTGAAAATGCCTTGAGAAATATGGGAGCCAATGCGACCAACCTCCAAGCAGCAAATGTAGTTTGGAACAATGAGTTGCGTGCAGTATTGATCAGAGAGCAAATTGAAAATCTGGGTCTGCAAATAAGTGATGACCAATTGACTTCACTTTTGGCACAAAACCTTTCGGGAAACCCTACCTTTTCAAACCAGGCAGGAATGTTTGACCCTTTTATGCTGCAAGAATACCTTGCAGATGTAAGAGTGAATGCACCTGAGCAATACAGACAGTTTGTTGAGTTTGAGAAAACCATTTCCCAAAATGCACTGGAACAGACTTATTTCAATATGATCAGAGCTGGAATTACTGCTACCGGTTTTGAAGGCAGAAAGGAATACAAGCTGGAAAACGACAAGGTAGATATTGAATTTATTCAAATTCCTTATTCAAATATTCCTGATGATGAAATTCAGGTCACTGAAAGAGACATTGAAGATTACATCAAGCGTCATGCTGAAAGGTACCAAGCAGATGCAGCTGTGGATATTCAGTATGTATTGTTTGAAGAAAGAGCATCATCTGCTGATGAAGCTGAAATTGAAGCTGAAATAAACGCTTTACTTAATCCTCAGATTTCTTACAATTCAATCACTCAAACTAACGATACTTTACCAAGCTTCAGAGAAGCTACTGATTATGCTTCTTTTGTTACACAACACAGTGACGGCCAGTTCAACGACAGGTGGTTTTTTAAATACCAGCTTCCTGAGGATGTGGCTGAAACACTTTTTGCTTTAAACAAAGGAGAAATTCACGGACCCTATAGAACTGAAGGCCGTTTCAACCTGACCAAAGTGATTGATACACGTCAAATGGCAGATTCAGCTCAGGTAAAGCATATTTTGATTTCCTGGGATGGACTACAGTCAGCCGGAAACATAAGTCGTACTAAAGAGCAAGCTAAGTCGCTTGCAGACAGTTTGCTAAGTGTTGTTAGAAGAGACAATGACAAGTTTACAGAACTTGCTGTTGAGTTTTCAGACGATCCAAGCTCAGTAGAAAACCAAGGAGACCTGGGTTATTTACAACCCGGATCAACCATAGAAGAGTTTGACGAATTTATTTTCAACAACCGAAAAGGAGACAAAGCTGTTGTGGAAACAGAATTTGGCTTTCACATCATTAGCATTGAAGATCAAAAGAATGAGCAAAAGGCCATCAAAGTGGTAAATATCATCAAAAACATTGAACCTTCAGAAGAAACGCTAAACCAAACATTTGTTAAGGCTACCCGCTTTGAGTCCAATGCTTCTAGTTCAGATTTTGTTGCTGCTGCCAAGGAAGATATGCTTGACGTTAGACCTGTAAGACGCATTGGCGAACTGGAAGAAAACATTCCCGGGATTGGCAACAACCGCCTCATCGTTCAATGGGCATTTGAAAGAAGGACCAAAGTTGGCGATATTAGAAGATTTAATGTGAGAAATGGATATGCAATCGTTCAGGTAACAGCAAAATCTGATAAGGGTTTAATGCCGGTTTCAGAAGTTTCTTCGGTAGTAACACCAATAGTTAGAAATGAAAAGAAAGCCAAGCGTATAATGGAGTCTGTCACCGGCAATACACTTGAAGAAGTTGCTTCTCAGCAAGATACTCAGGTTAAAAGAGCCAATGCAGTCAATAGGAAAGTACCTACAATTCCTGATGCCGGTAATGAGCCTAAGGTGGTTGGTGCTGCTTTTGGCCTTGCCGAAGGTCAAACTTCAGGTTTGATTGAAGGTAGAAATGGTGTTTATATGGTTAGGGTTCTTTCTAAAACTGAAGCACCGGATACTCAAAATTATTCGGCACAAATAGCCCAAATCAACAACAGAAGGACATCAAACATCAATACAAATGTTTTCAACGCGCTAAAAAAGAAGGCCAAAATCGAAGATCGAAGAGCAAACTTTTATTAGTATTTAACATATTTAAAATGAACAAGCCTTTCAACACCTGAAAGGCTTTTTTATTTGACCATATTTTTGAAAGGGACTATCACTGTAAAGCCTTTGTTTCTGAAATAATCAGGAGCATCTTTTCCGGTGGCCAAAATAAAATCACCACCCCAACCACCAAGACTTTTTACGCTTCCGCGAAAATCACTAAACAATTGGTCTTTAATTTTTGGTAATTGCAATATTTCAGAAAGCAGTAATTCGTGCTGCTCTATCAACATTTCAAATTGCCCAAGTGTTTTGGCTTTTAGTAATTCACGGGTGATTTGATTTACTTTCTCAATAAATTTGCTCTTTTCTGACCCTAATCTACTGTAGTGTGAAATGGATTCTTTACTGTCTTGTTTTTTGTTGAGATACACAAAAAACAATTCGTTTGTAAACGGCCAATCCAGTTGTTCTAGTTTTTTTATCAGTGGAGGGTTTTGGCTATTTGAAAACACAACCGCAACATCTGATTGTGCACAGGCAATGTCATAACCACTTCCGCCAAAACTGTCTTTTAGCAATTCAAATGCATCCACATTTGCCCATTGGGCAATATTGTTGATTAAAGTGGAAGAAGTACCCAAACCCCAGTTTTTTGGGAAATTGAGTTTAGTGACAACTTCTATCCCAGATTTTTCAGAAAGGAATTTTGGGTTGAGCTTCTTTGCTGCTGCTAAAATTAACTCTAAAGTTTCAGCAATTTTTTTATCTGAAAATGCATTTATTGAAAGTTCCCCATCAAGCTGAAACATTCCTTCAAACCAAACCTGATTCTCTTCGTCCAGACTTAACCACTTCAAAATATTTTCTGACCCGGGTTTTACTTCAAGTGATTGCCCATAAACAGTTGGAATTGCCAATGCTTCAGCACCGTCAAGCACCAGATATTCTGAGGTGAGTAAAAGTTTTCCGTTGCTGTAAAAGTATTTATTCAAGGCTTCAAGTTTCAATTTCTAAGGGAATCGATATATGCAATTACTGCACTGTGTGAAATGGTTGTGTTTTGAAAGTGGGTGGTTGCCATTTCCTTCTCCTCTTCAGTAGCTTGCATTTGGTTTAGAATGTTTTTCAGGTGCATTTTCATATGCCCTTGTTGAATTCCGGTGGTGATTAATGATTTTACAGCTGCAAAATTTTGAGCCAGTCCCACCACAGCAATAATTTGCATCAACTCCCTTGCTGATGGTTTTTGAAGCATCGCCAAAGCAACTTTTACGAGCGGGTGAAGTGATGTTAAGCCACCCACAGTACCAATAGCAAGCGGAATTTCAATCCAAAACCTAAATGTATCTTCTTCTATACTTGCATGGGTCAAACTTTGGTATTGCCCGTTTCCGGAAGCATAAGCGTGGACCCCGGCTTCTACAGCCCTGAAGTCATTTCCGGTAGCAAGAATCACGGCATCAATTCCGTTCATAATTCCTTTGTTGTGGGTCACTGCACGGCGGGGTTCGGCATTGGCAATTTGTACGGCTCTCAAAAACTTTTCAGCAAAATGACTGCCTTCAAATTCGCGGGTGGTCAAATCGTCAATTTTACAAGAGACTTCTGCTTTTACCAGACATTCAGGCACAAAATTGGAGAGGATGCTCATCACTATTTCAAGATCCAGACCTGCATTCAATGCCTCATTTTTAAATGTTTGTGCAAATTGCTCCAGGCAACTATTGATAAAATTGGCACCCATAGCATCCATCGTTTCAAAAGTACAATGGAGGTAATAATAATTTTCGAGTTGGTTGGTTTTATCAGTAAGTGTGATGTCTAAAACACCACCACCGCGTTTTTCCATGTTTTTGGAAAGTTCTTTTACAGCATCCAGAAGTTTAGGTTTAACCGAATCAAAAACATCAAAAAGTTTTTGCTTTTCGCCAAAGTAATTGAAATGCACCTGCCCGTTTTTAACGGTTGAAATCACTTTGGCTTTAAAACCTCCGCGTTCCAGCCAAAATTTGGCTGCATTGCTTGCTGCGGCAACTACAGAGCTTTCTTCAATAACCATGGGGATGGTGTGTAGTTTTCCGTTTATCAGAAAATTTGGAGCTATGCCCAGTGGTAAATAAAAATTGCTAATGGTGTTTTCTATAAACTCATCGTGAAGTTGCTGTAGCTTGGAGCTGCTATTCCAATATGATTGTATGACCTCCTTCAACGATTGGTCACCGTGGAAATAATGCTCAAGCAACCAGTCTATTTTTTGAGTTTTGTTGAGTTTTGAAAACCCGCTCACCGCTTTGGCCATAATTTCAGGATTGAATGTACAAAGATAAAACTTCCCGATGAGGAATTTGTCTTTTTAATAATTGCATTTATTTAGAAATAAAAATTTAGACAAGTACACAATTTGCCTTCGAAATATGCCCTTTTTTGCAGATTTTTTAGTAAACTTGACGTTACAATTTTTTAACGGAAAAATTATGCAACTTTTCAAAACAATCATCCCCGCATTTCTATTTATTTCAGTTTCAATTTTTGCCCAGACCAAACAAATTACCCTTGAGGAAATATGGGGTAACGAGTTTAGGACAAATTCGCTGGAGCGCCTTCACTCAATGAAAAACGGTACTCAATATACTGTTTTAAATTATGACAGATCCAGAAGGGCGTCAACCGTTGATGTGTATGATTATAACACTTCAGAAAAAGTTGCAACCCTTATCAACTCAGCAGATTTGCCTGAAATCGATCAAATTGTGTCATACAGTTTCAGCAAAGATGAAAACAAGCTTTTGATAGCGACTTCCTTAAAATCGATTTACAGAAGGTCAACACTAGGGAAGTATTTTGTGTTTGATTTGGAATCCAAAAAACTCACTTTGGTATCTGAAAATGAAATTCAAGAGCCGCTTTTTTCGCCTGATGGAACTAAAATCGCCTATGGTTTTGAAAACAACATTTACATCAAATACCTTGAAAACGGTGAAACTTCACAAATCACTTTCGATGGAAAAAAGAACCACATCATCAATGGCATTAGCGACTGGGTCTATGAAGAAGAATTCTATATTGTAAGGGCATTTGATTGGAATGCAACCGGAGATAAGCTGGCGTTTATCCGTTTTGACGAAACTGACGTCCCTGAATTTTCAATGGATGTTTATGGCACAGGTTTGTATCCCACCCAGGAAGTATTCAAGTATCCAAAAGCCGGGGAAACCAATGCAGAAGTTTCCCTTCATCTATACAACCTAAACACAAAAAGCATCTCAAATATAGATTTAAGCGCTTTTAATAGTTATTATATTCCCAGATTGCAGTGGACCAATGAAGCTGATGTGTTGAGTTTTCAATTGATGGGAAGAAGACAAAATGAACTCAACCTTGTTTTTTATAATGCTGCTACAAACACCTCGACGCTTATTCTTAAGGAGACAGATGATGCTTATGTTGATGTGACTTTTGACCTTACTTTTCTAAAAGACAACAGTTTTATCTGGACCAGCGAAAAAAGTGGCTGGAATCATATTTACCATTATGACAAGAATGGAAAGTTGCTCAATCAAATCACTAATGGCAATTGGGAAGTGACCCGCTATTACGGTTTTGACGAAAAGACAAATCGCGTTTTTTATCAAAGTTCTGAAAACGGAAGTATTAACCGCGGTGTTTACTCCATAAGGGTAAACGGAAGGGATAAAATCCAACTGGCGGTTACACCCGGCAGAAATGAAGCCGCTTTTAGTGCAGATTTCAGTTTGTTTATCCTTACTTATTCGAGTACAACCACACCACCCATTTTTACCTTACGTAATTCAAAAGACGGAAAACTTGTGCGGGTTATTAGAGACAATAATGAGTTGCAGAAAAAGATGGAAGACTATGTAATGTCTCCCAAGGAGTTTTCAACCATCAAGCTGAATGGTTATGACTTGAATATGTACACCATTAAGCCCAAAGATTTTGACCCCAATAAAAAGTACCCTTTGTTTATGTTTCAGTACTCAGGGCCGGGTTCTCAAACTGTACTCAATACCTGGCACAATAACAATGATTACTGGCACCAAATGCTGGTTCAGCAAGGCTATATTGTAGTGAGTGTGGATGGAAGAGGAACAGGAATGAAAGGGCGTGATTTTAAAAAGCTTACGCAAAAGGAACTTGGAAAATATGAAACCATAGACCAGATAGATGCGGCAAAAGAACTTGGGAAACTTCCCTACATCGATGAAAACCGTATCGGAATCTGGGGTTGGAGCTATGGCGGATTTATGTCTGCAAACGCTTTGTTCCAGGCAGCGGATGTTTTCAAAATGGCCATAGCCGTTGCACCGGTAACCAGCTGGCGATTTTATGACACTATTTATACTGAACGCTATATGTTGACACCACAGGAAAATCCGGGAGGATATGACAACAACTCACCCATCACCCATGTGGACAAATTAGAAGGTAGTTTTCTGTTGGTTCACGGTAGTGCTGATGATAACGTTCATGTACAAAACACCACCCGTTTGGTAGAAGAATTGGTTCAAGCCAACAAAGATTTTGACTGGTTGATTTACCCGGACAAAAATCACGGTATTTTTGGTGGCAACACACGTTTACATTTGTTCAATAAAATGACCAAATTTGTAAAAGACAATTTATAACTAACCAATCCTTAATTTCTGCTTTATGAAATTTAAAATGCCCAACACCTTGGCCTTACTGTTTTTCTTAATGGTTTTGGCTATGGTAGCCACATGGATAATTCCTCAGGGACAGTTTGATACACAATTAAGCGAAAGCGGCAGGCAAATGGTTGTACCCGGCTCTTATCAGGTGGCAGAAGAACACCATTACCTCAGCCCCATTTCCTTATTTACCGCCATACCAAGAGCATTTGCTGATGCACAAGGCATTATTTTCTTTCTGTTTATCATTGGTGGGGTTTTGGCCATTATCAAAACCACAGGCACAGTTGATGCTTTGTTGGGAAAACTCCTGGAAAGTTTAGGAAAAAAACCGGGGACACTTATTTTTACCGTGGTATTTGTGTTTGCTTTGCTTTCTAGCGTAATGGGAGCCTCGGCAGAATACATACCGTTTGTGCTCATACTCGTGGCCATGTGCAGGGCAATGAATCTGGACAGCCTCACTGCGGTTGGTATTATCATCGCCGGTTATGGAGTGGGCTATGGAACAGCGGCTTTCAATCAATATACGGTGGTTGTGGCAAATCCCATTGCAGGACTGGATGCTTATGACGGCTGGCCATTGCGTTTGGCAATTCTTGTGCCTTTTTCTTTAATTGCGGGACATCACATCTGGAGGTATTCCGTTAAGGTGAAGAAAAATGCCGCTGCCAGTTTGGTTTATGGCATAGAACCACCTTCAGGAGGAGAGCCACCAAAAGAGTATCCATTGTTAAAGTGGAGACACTTGCTCATTTTAATAGGATTTTTTATAGCCTTGGGCACAGCAGTCTGGGGTATCGCAACACGTGGCTGGTACCTGACTGAACTGGGTGCTGCATTTTTAATTTTGGGTGTTTTTACTGCCATTGTTGGGAAATTAGGCCCAAGCCTAACAGCAGAAAAATTTGTAAATGGTGCCAAAGACCTTGCGGAAACAGCTTTACTCGTGGGTATTGCGCGCGGAATTGCCTTAATCATGGAGGACGGTCAAATTCTACACACCATTGTTCACGGCTTGTCAGTGCCACTATCTTCAGTTGGCCCTGAAGTTGCCGGTGTGGGCATGATGGGCATGCAAACCATTCTCAACTTTTTTGTACCCTCAGGTAGCGGGCAGGCTTTTGTGACCATGCCTTTGATGGCTCCATTGGGCGATTTGGTGGGGGTGTCAAGACCTATTTCTGTTTTAGCATTCTTGTTTGGTGACGGTTTTGCCAATATGCTGGTTCCCACAAATGCCGTATTGATGGGCATACTCGGTTTGGCAGGGATTCCATACGATAAATGGTTTAAATTCTGTTTGCCTTTGTTGTTTAAATTACTTGCTGCAGCTGCAGTTGTGATTGTGCTTGCCGTAATGTTTGGATATTCTTAATTAATAAAATCAAAATATCCCCAAAAGGGATTTAAATGTCAAACTAAAAACAAATTCCTATGTCAAAAAATCCAATTTCAGGACTTCCGGCACCATCAACGTTTTACCGTTGGATGGTATTGATTTTTGTCAGCCTTGCCATGTTTGGCAACTATTATATTTATGATTCGCTCTGGCCGGTTGTGGATTTATTAAGGGACCAACGAGGTTTTAGTTACCAGCAAATTGGATGGTTATCAACGGCATACAATATTGCTGCTTTATGTGTTTTATTAATTGGGGGCTACATTATTGACCGCTGGGGAACCAAAAAATCGATTACCTGGTTTGCAATTATTTGCTTAATCGCTGCTGTTATAACGGCATTCGGGCCCAATTTTGAAACCATGCTTGCCGGTCGTTTTATGCTTGGACTTGGAGCCGAGCCGCTTATCGTAGCTGCAACTACGGTTTTGGCAAAATGGTTTAAAGGAAAAGAGCTTAGTTTTGCATTTGGAATTAACTTGTCCATTGCCCGTTTGGGATCTGCTTCTGCAGACTGGTCAACCGGATTTGCAAGTCCGTTATATTCAAACTGGCAAGACCCTTTGTGGCTGGCAACAGCGGTTGCAGGGATTTCTGTTACCGGAGCTATTCTATACTGGATTCTTGAAAAAAGAGCAGAAGGAAGGTACAATTTGGGTGAGGCAGAAGAAACTGAGAAACTCGAATTCAAAAACCTTTATAAATTCAGTAAATCTTATTGGTATGTAGTGGCTTTGTGTGTGGTGTTTTATTCTACAGTATTTCCATTCCGTAGTTTTGCCATTGATTATTTTCAACAGGCGCACGGACTTGATCGTGAAGGTGCCGGGCTTTTGAGTAGTTTGCTACCCGTTGCAGCTATAATTGCCACCCCACTCTTTGGGCTTTGGGTAGATCGGGTGGGTAAACGTGCTTTGTTTATGGCAGTGGGCTCATTTGTTATGTTACCACTGTTTTTAATTGTTACCTATGCACCCTCGGGCCCCGATGTGGCTTTGACCATTCCTTTGATTGGAAGTGCTGTTGTCCCCCTAACTTTACTGTTGGTGATTTTTGTTTTGGGAATCGTTTTCTCGCTTATTCCTGCTGTAATGTGGCCGGCTGTGGCCTATATTGTAAAAGGAAGTCGTTTGGGTTCTGCCTATGCACTGATGACTTTTTGCCAGCAAATAGGTTGGGCAATAGTTCCGCTTGCCATTGGTTATCTCAATGATATTTACAGTGCAGGACCTGATAATATAGACGGTTATACTCCCGGTATGTGGTTTTATACTACACTATCTGTTCTTGGTGTTTATTTTTCATACAAGCTTTGGCGAACGGAAAAAGGCCCGGGAGGTCATGGTCTGGATACGATTACCACAAAAAGTGCAGCCGAGGCTGAAAAATTGAAAAACGTTTAGTTTTTTCGAAAGATAAAAGCGTTTCTTATCTTTGGTACATATTTTGACATAGCACTTGCATAAAATCAAACTATACCTTTAAAAAAATTATTATGAAATATCTGATATTAACTATAGCAATACTTTCGGCACCGTTAGTTGCAAATGCTCAAGGAATCAACTGGATGACAATGGATGAAGCACTGGCCGCACAAAAGAAAAACCCTAAAAAGATTTTTGTTGATCTCTATACTACCTGGTGTGGACCATGTAAAATGTTGGATAGAAACACTTTCACAAATAAAGATGTAATAGATTATTTAAACAAACACTTTTATTCTGTTAAGTTTAATGCTGAAGGCAATGAAGTAGTTAATTACAACGGTCAAAGGTTTACAAATCCCGGTTTTCAACCCAACAGAACCGGAAGAAATGCTACACATCAGTTTACAACCGCTCTTAGGGTGACCGGCTATCCCAGTTTGGCCTATTTTGACGAACAAGGAAATTTTATTCAGGCTGTACCCGGTTACAGAACGCCGCAGCAACTGGAAATTTTTCTGAAAATGATGGCTACCGACGATTATAAAAAATTAACAACCACTGAAGCCTGGAACGAATACCAAAGAAACTTCGTAAGTACTTTTCAATAAAATTAAACCTAATTTTTTTGCAGATTAATATCTTTTACCTCTCCTTTGGAGAGGTCGAAACTGCTCTTTGCAGTTTCGGGGGAGGAAATATAAAAGCGCCCTCTTTACCTGTATGGTGAAAAGGGAGTTTTCTTTTTTGAGCAAACTCCCGCCATAAGTTTACATAGGTGGTATAATTACTTCCGTCAGCAACTATCATTTTTGGGTTTAAGCTGTCGAGTACCCGATCCGGATGTAAACGCGGACTATTTCTCAATAACAGTACATCAACTCCTAGTTTTGAAACCGGATACAGCGTCAGGCTGTCAATTATTAAAACCGTTTTTTCTTCAAACTGAAATGCATTCGGTAACGGTTGTACTTCAATAGTAGTTATTTGTGCTTTGGTTTTATAATTTTTTAGCATCCGTTCAGCATCAATTTGAGAGTCGTTTAAATTTGAAAAAATGGTCAATCGGTTTGCTTCTTTAATACCGATGATGGTATTTCTGCTCTTATGAAAAACTACAAGCTCACTGTTTTGAACTTTTATTTTTTCGAAAATAAATGCTGCTTGAATCAATACTACCGAGATTAAAAGATACGCCAACTTTTTAGTCGTGAACTGATTCATAACCACAACTAACATGATAATGCCCAGGTACAGACTGAGCACTTGTGGGATCGAAAGCGAAATTTCATCAAAATAAAACCGGTCTTGCCTCGCGACCCATTGTATAAATGAAAGTAAATTTTCAAGCATCCGGGTATAAATGTCTGTCAATAGCGGATGATAAATTTTCAGTTGTGTTAGAAGTATAATAAGTATTCCGCTGCCGAGTATGATTCCCAGAAAGGGAATGATGACCAGATTGGTTAAAAAGAACAAGCCCGGAAAGTAGTTGAAATAAAAAACACTCAGAGGCCCGACACCCAGTTGTGCAGCTAGGGTAACAGTAATAATGTCAAAAGGAATTCTGAAAATTTTATACCGAGGCCTCCATTGTTCAAACATAGGGACGATCCACAATATGGCAAACACCGCCAGATAACTCATTTGAAAACCCACGTGAAAAAGTAGATTGGGATTGATGAGCAACAACAAAAATGCCGATGCCAGCAAAGCACTAAATCGAATGTTTGTCCTGCCCGATTCCAGCGCAATGGCCAGCAATGAAAACATCGTTACCGCCCTGAGTACCGACGGCGATAACCCGGCAATGAGCGCAAAACCCCAAAGGCAAAATATTATAGAGATGACTTTGATGGTTTTTCCTCTTCTCAATCGCTCCAGCGGTTTAAAAACAAACTTGAGGATTAAAAGAATGATGCCCACGTGCAAACCTGAAACCGCAAGAATATGTACCGCACCCGCAGCAGCAAAATCTGAATACACCTGTGGGGAAAGTTCTTGCCTTTGACCAAGCAACAAAGCATTAATCAGAGCCAACGCATCGCCCTCAAAACCGTTTTTGATTAACTCTTTGTTGATGTTGTCCCTAAAAATAGCTGCTTTGCCTCTCAAGCCCGGACTTCCTTTAAAGTGTTGAATCAACAAACTGTCCCGCAGTTGAATCTGATGATAAATACCCTGTTTGTTTAAATAGGCACCATAGTCAAACTGATACGGATTTTTTGGAGCGGGCAATTCCTGAAGCCTACTGTAAATCAACACCAAATCCCCCACCTGAAAATGGTTCTGGTTGATTTCTTTGGTAACCAGCAACAAAACCTTCCCGCCAGCCTTTTTGCTTCCGGCATTACTGAGTTCGGCAACATATTTTTTGTTGAATAAATCTGGTTTTAGTTCAGATTTAATTTTTAATTGAAGAAGTTTTTCTTCATCAACTGACAATTGGTGCGTGTAATGATTTGAATGGTTTAAGGGTTGATGCATTTGATGCACCCACATTCCCAAAAGGATTAAAGAAGTTAAGGCAATGCCTCCAAAAACTACATCTTGTATTAACATTTTCCGAGAACGAAACCACGCAAAAACCAGGAGAATGAAACTTACACCCAACAGTTTGTCAAGCAAAATCAAGGGAACAGGTGTAAAATGACTCACCAAAATCCCGACGGCTAGTGCAAAAGTGATTTTAAATGCTGTCAGATTAATCAGTTGCATACAGAACCAATTAAAATATTAAACAAATACCGGGGATGTTTATAATAGGGGTTAGAACCTTAAAAATAAGAAATATTTTAATTACTTTTAAATTCTTTATTTTCTAAACTAAATTTCACTTATAATGAAAAAACTCTTCCTCCTTTCGTTTCTTTTTTTTAGTGCAATAACCCTAACAGCACAAAACGTAATGACCCCTGAATTACTCTGGCAATTGGGCAGGGTTTCGCCTATGGGCATTACCAAGGACGGTCAGTCTGTAGTCTATCGTGTAACCATACCTTCGGTTGAAAACAACGATTTCAGCAGTAAGGTGTACCGCGTTCCGGTTTCAGGTGGAACTGCCGTTGAAATTGAAAATCACAGTGACTTATTGCACGATAAAAACCTTTCGCCGGATGGCAAGCACCTTCTGTATCACAAAGCCGTTAAGCTTCAAAAAGTACTGGGCAAAGATTATTATGAAGGTGTGGAAGAATCAAATGTGATGATTTATGATGCGTTGGACTACCGCCATTGGGACACTTATAATGTGGGCGAATTCAATCATGTGTTCTACAAAAAAGTGGGTGAAGAGGAGGGAATCGATATAATGAAAGATGAGCCTTATTATTCCCCTCAAAAGCCTTTCGGCGGAAGCTCAGATTATACCTGGAATACTGACGGAACAAAAATTCTTTACGTAAGCAAAAAAGTTGCCGGTACAGCTTATGCAAACAGTACCAATACCGATATTTATGAATATGATTTGAAAACCGGCCAAACCAAAAATTTAACCGAAAACAATCCCGGGTATGATACTTATCCGGCTTTTTCTTCCAAAGGGAACCTGGCCTGGTTGCAAATGAAACGCGACGGTTTTGAGTCTGATAAAAACGATATCATCGTAAGGCATAACGGTGTGGATATAAATCTTACCGAAAGATGGGACGGTACTGTAAATTCGTTTAAGTGGAGTCCTGATGGTTCAAAAATTTATTTTATTACCCCCGTGGGCGGAACGGTTCAATTGTATGAAGTAGATTTTCCGGGCAACACTAAAAAACTTCCCGTTGTTAAAGAAGTGGCCAAAGGTGATTTTGACATTACCGGTATCGTGGGCTTTTCAGGAAATAAAATCATCCTGACCCGCACCTCTTTTAACCACGCCACCGAAATTTATTCACTCGATTTAAAATCAAAAGCCTGGAACCAAATCTCCAAAGTGAACGATGAAATCTATAATTCCATTGACTTAAGCAATGTCGAAAAGCGCTGGGTAACCACTACAGACAATAAGCAAATGTTGGTTTGGGTGATTTATCCGCCCAATTTTGACCCTTCAAAAAAATACCCCACACTTTTGTATCTGCAAGGCGGTCCACAGGGTGCATTGAGTCAGTTTTATTCTTTTAGATGGAATTTTCAGGTGATGGCGGCACAGGGCTACATAGTAGTAGCGCCCAACCGCCGCGGAATGCCCGGTCATGGTGTGGCCTGGAATGAAGAAATCAGCAAAGACTGGGGTGGCCAGGCGATGGATGATTATTTGTCGGCAATCGATGCACTTTGCAAAGAGCCTTTTGTTGATGACACCAGAGTGGGAGCTGTTGGAGCCAGTTTTGGGGGCTATTCAGCTTTCTATCTGGCAGGTGTTCACAACAACCGATTTAAAACATTTATTTCTCACGCCGGGGTGTTCAATCTGGAAAGCATGTATGGCACGACCGAAGAATTGTTTTTTGTCAACTGGGACATAGGCGGGCCTTACTGGGAAAAAGACAATAAAGCTGCTCAAAAAACTTATAACGAATTCAACCCCATCAACAATGTGTCCAAATGGAACACACCTATGTTGATTATACAAGGAGCAAAAGATTACCGTGTGCCTGTGGGTCAAAGTCAGGAAGCTTTTCAAGCGTTGCAACAAATGGGAATCAAAAGCCGCTTTGTGCTTTTCCCCGAAGAAAATCACTGGATACTCTCTCCGCAAAACGGAATCGTGTGGCAAGGGGAGTTTTTTAGATGGCTGAAGGAGACGTTGTAGAGCTATTTGAAATAAAATATTAACATATTAATGCTTGTTAGAGTAACCACTTGCAATACAGTTCTTGAAGCCAATTGGATTAAAACCTATTTGGAAAGTGAGGGGGTACAAACTTATTTAATCAATGAAAATTTTACAACCTTAATGCCTGTTTACAATGGAATGTTAGGCGCCGGAATTCAAGTTTTAGTAGATGAAGAATCTAGTGAGAAAGCTTTAAATTTGATTTTTCCGGAACCTCTTAAAATAGACGGGAAGTTGATTTGTCCAAATTGTAACTTTACAAGTGTAAGCTTTGGATTAGGTAAACGAAAAGTGAAAAAACTCTTTTTAGTTTTTTTATCGGTACTTTTTGGTGTGGCTTTCAATAATATAAATAATGTAAACTATTGTAAAAACTGTAAAACAGAATTTTAAGAATTAACTTTTCATGGAATCCAACCTAATCACCCAACTCTTCCTTCCCCTTGCCCTGTTTATCATTATGCTGGGTATGGGCTTGACTTTAAAACCCAATGATTTCAGGAATGTGATTTTGTTTCCCAAAGCAGTAGGCGTTGGGCTGGTGTTGAAACTGCTTTTTATCCCGGCATTGACTTTTGGGATGTTGTTTGTTTTTCCGCTTCAACCGGAGCTGGCGGTGGGTTTTGTGTTGCTGGCTGCGTGCCCCGGTGGGGCAACGACCAATTTGATTACGCATCTGGCTAAAGGTGACGTGGCGCTTTCTATTACGTTAACCGCTATAGCGAGCGTTATCACGGTTTTTACCATTCCCATTCTGGTTGATTTTGGGATGTTGCAGTTTATGGGTGAAAGCCAGAAAATTGAACTTCCATTTTTAAAAACCATTGGACAAATCCTAGCGATAACCATTGTTCCAGTTGCTGTGGGGATGGTTATACACGCTAGATACCCCAAACTTTCACACAGGGCAGAGCGGCCGGTAAAAATTCTCTCGGCATTGTTTTTAGTACTGATTATAGCTGCGGTTTTAATTAAAGAAAGAGCCCATCTCGGCGAGTTTTTCGCGAAAGCGGGACCCTTATCGTTGCTTTTAAACTTATTGGGCATGTTTTTTGGCTATTACATCACCAAAGCCATTACCAAAAATAAAGCCCAGGCCTTGGCTGTGGGCATTGAAGTGGGTATAGTAAACGGTACGCTGGGCATTGCCATTGCGGCAGGGATTTTACAAAACTCGGTGATGACGATACCGTCTGCGATTTACAGTATTATAATGTTCCCTGCCGTGATGTTGATGGTCTATATGGGGAATAAAAAGCCGAAAGAATCTTAGATTACCCGTCTCGCCTCCACAAAAGCATTGTTCCAGTAAGATTCATCCAGGGTTGAAATAATCACGCCTTGTGAAGTGGAGGAGTGGATAAAATAGACTTTTCCCAAGAAAACTTCTACCACCAACCCTACGTGATTGATGACATTGCGCCTGCGGTCGGTTTTGAAAAAGACCAGGTCGCCAACGGTTACTTCGTTTAAGCTGATGCGTTGTCCCCGTGTTGCCATATCCCTGCTGCTGCGGGGCAGGAGAATGTCTTCTTCTTTAAAAGCGGTAAAGACCAAACCGGAACAATCCATCCCGCTGGCTGTTGTGCCGCCAAAACGATAAGGTGTGCCGTGAAATGAACGCGCTACTTCAACAATATTCCTGATTTTTAAATCGGCCGGGGCTTCAGTTTTGTTGGCAGTAGGCTTGTAAACAACTGCGTCCCGTTCTTTTGGTTTAGGGGTGACAGTAGTAGTTTCCTTAGGTATGTTTCTCGAGCTTGGGTCGATTACAATTTTAGAATCATATTTTTTTCGTGTTCCGCAGGAAGCCAAAAGCAATACCGAAAAAATGAATAGCAAGGTTGGTTTCATTTTTAATTTCGTTTAAAACTGTTCACAATCAACTCAGCTGTTTTTTTACTGGCACCTTTTCCGCCAAGCAATTTTTCAAGGTCATAATAATCCAGAAACATCGTGGCTCTTTTATAATCGTCCAGGATATTGATTAATTCAGCCTTCAATCGTTTGGTGTTGAATTCGGTTTGTATCAGTTCTGTTACCGCCGGTTTATTCAATATCAGGTTTACTAACGAAATGTAATTCAGTTTTATTACGCGTTTAGCGATTTCATAAGAAATTCTACTTCCTTTATAACACACTACTTCGGGCACTTTAAACAAAGCAGTTTCCAAAGTTGCAGTTCCTGATGTTACCAAAGCGGCATAAGAAACACTCAGCAAATCATAGGTGCGGTTGAGCAGCAGGTGTACATTTTCCTTTTTGATGAATTGCCTGTAAAAAGCTTCATCCTGATTGGGCGCACCTGCAATGACAAACTGATAGTCAGGAAAATCATCTACCACGCTTAGCATGACTGAAAGCATGACTTTGATTTCCTGTTTTCGGCTACCGGGGAGCAAGGCGATGATGGGTCTTTCGTCCATTTGAAGTTCTTTCTTAAAAGCATTTGGATCTGTGGGTTGCCGGTTTGAAATGGCATCAATGAGTGGATGCCCCACAAAATGCACCTGAAAATGGTGTTTGTTTTCGTAAAAATCTTTTTCAAAAGGAAGTATGACATACATGGCATCCACATCACGCTTGATTTGCTTGATGCGGTTTTCTTTCCACGCCCAGATTTGGGGTGAGATGTAATAATGTGTGGGAATGCCTTTTAGTTTTGCCCATTTGGCAATGCGCATATTAAACCCGGGATAGTCTATAAAAATAAGCACATCGGGTTGAAACTGCTCGATGTCTTTTTTGCAAAATGAGATGTTTTTAAGAATAGTGCTGAGGTTGAGCACCACTTCCAGAAACCCCATAAATGCCAGTTCGCGGTAATGCTTGACCAAAGTGCCGCCTTGCGCTTCCATAAGCTCACCGCCCCAATATCGAAACTGGGCATTACTGTCCAGCACCTTGATTTCTTTCATCAGGTTTGAAGCGTGTAAATCTCCAGATGCCTCTCCGGCAATTAAATAATATTTCATGTCCCTACTTCCGCGAAAGCGGAAGTCTCGTTAATTAAACTATCAACTTTAAAACTGAGAAATCAAAACCAGTAATGCTGCAAGTATTGTTGCCATTAACACGCCTTTAGCCCGCAACATTTGCTTTTTTTTAATCAAAATGAAAAATGCAAAAAGGTTTAAAATCGCCCCAAGTGCAATAATATTTCCAATAGTGCCATTTTCTATGGCTATTCTAATGGCTGCATCCAGTTCATATTCAATAAAAAAATAGGTGTATAAAACAACACCAGTAATATTTGCAAAAATGCCAATCAAAAACCCGATAATAATTTCCTTTTTCATACTCTAATTTGTTAAAAAAGTTTTCATAAACATTCACCAACTCATAAACTCAAAAGCTCATATACTGCCTACACATCCCAACTATTAATTTCTTCGATAGCGTGGTGTGCAGTCAAGTCAAACTGCACGGGGACGATGGAAATGTAGCCTTTTTCCAGTGCTGCTTCATCAGTATCTTCACCCTTGTCCTCATTGACAAATTCACCGGTGAGCCAGTAATAATCCCTGCCTTGAGGATTGGTGCGCTTGTCAAAAGTTTCTATCCACTGGGCTTTGGCCTGCCGGCAAACTTTTACACCTTTGATGTCTTTTTCTTTCAGTTTAGGAATGTTGACATTCAATACAACACCATTTGGCAACCCGTTTTTTATAGTCTCCTGAGTAATTTTTTTTATGTATTTGGCAGCTGATTTAAAATCGGCATCCCAGGAGTAGTCCAGCAGTGAGAACCCCACAGCGGGAATGCCCTCAATTCCGGCCTCGACCGCAGCACTCATCGTGCCTGAGTAAATCACATTGATGGACGAGTTGGACCCGTGGTTGATGCCAGAAACACAAATGTCAGGTTTCTTTTTCAGGATTTCGTGTACCGCCAGTTTCACACAATCCACAGGAGTGCCCGAGCAACTGTATTCTTCCTGAACGTCGTCGTCAATATTGATTTTATTGATATAAAGTGTGTTGTTAATTGTAATGGCGTGTCCGGTGGCACTCTGCGGTTTGTCTGGCGCAACCACAATCACATCGCCAATATCTTTCATAATGGATATGAGCATCCTGATGCCCGGAGCAGAGATTCCATCGTCGTTGGTAACCAGTATCAGGGGTCTTTTTTTATTCATGAAGCAAAATTTTATGCTAAAATAAACAATTTAGCTGCTAAAATTCACAACACAAACACTTCGGTTTTCACAAAGTTATCAAGAATTAAAAATGGGAAAAACAACATAAGATTTATCCTTTCGTTTGTTATATTGCAGGGTGAAACAGGTTTAACATAAAATTAGTAGCCCTTTGGCTTTGTGGCACGGTTTTTTGTATAAATTAGTAACCTAAAATGATTTTGCTATGCGATTTATGAAAAAGAATTTAAAAATACTTTTACTTGCCGTATTTGTTGCTGCAGCTTCCTGCAGTTTCACTACAAAAACAATCAATGATCCCGAAAAGGACAAGGTGCTTATAGAACTGATTACTTATGTGCTTGAAAAAACACATTTTGCCAATAAGGATTTTGACGATGCTTTCTCTTCAGAAGTGTACCAAAAATTTATCATTGATGTTGACCCTTTAAAACGTTATTTCTTGGCTTCAGATATTGAAGAATTTAGCAAATATGAATACTTGATTGACGACCAGTTAAAAAATAAGGACATTTCCTTTTTTGAGTTGGTGCACACCCGCTTGGAGCAACGCATGGAAGAGGCAAAGTCAGTTTACAAAGAAGTGTTGCAAACCCCATTTGATTTTAATGCAGACAACTCAATAAACATTGATTATGAAAATATCGCTTACGCGAAAAACAAAGAAGAACTGAAAGCCAGATGGAGGGAGCAGTTGAAGTTTTCAACGATTTCTACTTTCCACGACATTAAAGAAGAACAGAAATTCCAGTTAGAAGGGAATAGTAAGGAGGAGGATAAGCATTCAAGTACAGAAGCCGATTTTCCTTCAGATGATGACCGAAAAGAGAAAAAACGGGATCCTGACTTCATTGCAAAAAGTGATGCTGAAATTGAAATAGAAGCTCGTGAATCAACACTCACTTCACTAGAAGATTATTTTTCATTTATGGATGACCTTAACCGCGATGATTATTTTGCCATTTATGTAAATGCCATCGTGGAACAGTTTGATCCACATACCAATTATATGGCTCCTCAAATGAAAGACCGTTTTGATACCGCCATGTCCGGAAAACTGGAAGGAATCGGAGCACGGCTTCAAAAGCAGCGTGAAAGCGTTAAGGTAGTTGAAATCATTAGCGGTGGCCCTGCCTGGAGGGGTGAAGAACTTGAGGTGGGTGATTTAATAACGCGAGTGCGTCAGGATGGTGAAACCGAGTCTGTCAGTATTGGCGGAATGCGACTTGATGATGCCGTAAATCTAATAAAAGGCCCTAAGGGAACCAAAGTAACCCTAACCATTAAAAAAGTTGACGGTTCTTTTCAGGACATAACCATTGTTAGGGATGTTGTTGAACTTGAAGAAACCTATGCCAAGTCTGCCGTTATTGAAAAAGACGGAAAAAAGTACGGCCTCATTGATCTTCCCAGGTTTTATTTTGATATGTCCAATCAAAGAGGGCGCAATGCTGCCGGTGATGTAAAGGAAGAGGTAAATAGATTAAAATCCGAAGGTGTTGAAGGTCTTGTACTGGATTTGAGAAATAATGGCGGTGGTTCCCTAAAAGCAGCAATCGACATAGCCGGATTATTTATTGAAAGGGGTCCGGTAGTCCAGGTGGCTTCAGGAGATGGAAA
The DNA here is from genome assembly GCA_964469175.1 of uncultured Flavobacteriaceae bacterium. Taxonomy (GTDB): domain Bacteria; phylum Bacteroidota; class Bacteroidia; order Flavobacteriales; family Flavobacteriaceae; genus Planktosalinus. The sequence continues at coordinate 11,140 of CAYXXY010000011.1, read as the reverse complement.
AATAGAAGTATTACAAGACAGAAGCAATTCTGTGGATTGGGATGGCCCATTGGTCATTTTGGTCAACGAAATTTCAGCTTCGGCTTCAGAAATTTTGGCAGCAGCAATGCAGGATTATAAAAGAGCAATTGTTATCGGTAGCAAGCAAACTTATGGAAAAGGTACCGTACAAAACGTAATAGACCTTAACCGCTGGTTGCGTAATAATCAACACGGCGATTTGGGGGCGTTAAAAGTGACAACCCAAAAGTTTTACCGCATCAACGGAGGTTCCACCCAGCTCCAGGGAGTTCAAAGTGATGTAGTGGTGCCGGACAGGTTCAGCTTTATCGATGTGGGCGAAAGGGATTATAGAAACCCACTTCCCTATGATAAAATAGCACCAGCCTCATACAGACCTTGGGATGGCATTTTTGACCTTGAAGAAACCATTGCCAACTCTAAAGAACGTATGGCTCAAAACGAGCAATTAAAGCTTATCGAGCAACAAGCTAAGTGGATCAAGGAACGTAGGGATAACAACATAGTGCCTTTAAATTATGAGAAATATATAGCCGACATTGAACGCAACAGAGAACGCAATAAAGAATTTGAAGCTCTTTCAAAATATCAAAACAATCTAAAGTTCAGTTCACACATCAAAGAGCAAGAAGAAAAAAGAATGGATGCTGACCTTGCTGAAAAACGCACACGCTGGCACAAGAACCTTAGTCAGGATGTTTATGTCGAAGAAGCTGTTCACGTTTTGGAAGATTTAAAACACAATAAAATCAAAAGAGAAAATGTTGCCAAACTAAAAGATTAATTCATTGCCATGTCTGGTAAAGCAACATCACTTTCACAACTGGCGCTCCAAAAGTTCAAACGAAACTTTTGGGGCGTTTTTAGTTTTAGTTTTTTGGTGCTTTGCGGTCTCGCAGCCATTTTTAGTTATGCCATAGCTCCGGACGATTCCCGGCATGCCAATCAGATGCATGTGTCCATCCATTCCCAAAAACCCGGGTTTGAGGTGGAAATGCTTCACCTTCCTTCCGGGGTGGTTTCAACCCAAAGTCGGGTAAACAATCTCTTTTTTGGCAAGGAAAATACTGACACAGCAGTGCCAATCAACAGTTATGTGGTGACTTCAACCGGCATAACCATTGAAGAATATATGGAAGGCAGTCAAGGTGGTTTGGTTAAAGAATACCCGCTTTCTGCATTTCCAAAAGCATCAACACCGGCAGAGATTCCCCAATACTATGTCAACACCCAAAAATTTAATTTAGGCACCGATAAATATGGACGTGACCTGTTTAGTCGTATGCTTGTGGGAATGCGCATTTCATTAAGCATAGGTTTTGTTGCAGTGTTTATATCGCTTTTGATTGGAATCACTTTGGGAGCCATTGCAGGTTATTACGGCGGAAAAATTGACACACTCATTATGTGGCTGATCAACGTGACCTGGTCCATACCCACCTTACTGCTCGTTATTGCCATTACGCTCACTTTGGGCAAAGGCTTTTGGCAGGTATTTATTGCCGTTGGACTTACGATGTGGGTAGAGGTTGCCCGTGTGGTAAGAGGGCAGGTAATGGGTGTAAAACAATTGCAGTTTGTTACTGCTTCACGTGCACTGGGGTTTAACGATTTCAGGATAGTGACAAAACACATCATCCCCAATGTGTTGGCGCCGGTAATTGTGATATCTGCAGCCAATTTTGCAGGAGCCATACTCATTGAAAGCGGTTTGAGCTTTTTGGGGATTGGCGCCCAACCCCCCATGCCCAGTTGGGGTGCGATGATTAAAGACCATTATTCTTATATCATTTTAGGAAAAGCCTATCTTGCCGTAATCCCGGGTCTGGCAATTATGAGCTTAGTCATGGCGTTTATGCTTATGGGTAATGCATTGAGGGATGCGTTGGATGTGAAGGGATAGTTACCCGTGTATATGCTTTTGGCTGTCCAACCGTAAAAAGATAAAAACCAAAATAGTAAATGCCCATAAGCCTGAGCCACCATAGCTCAAAAATGGCAATGGTATCCCCACAGTGGGGAACAACCCGATTACCATACTGATATTTACAAAAAAGTGTACAAACAGTATGGAAGCCACGCTGTAGCCATACACTCGGTTAAAGGTGGATTTCTGTTTTTCTGCTAAATCAAGGATTCTTAAGATAAGCAACACAAAGAGCAATACAACCGTAAAACTACCCACAAAACCCCATTCTTCACCAACAGTGCTAAAGATGTAATCTGTATGTTGTTCGGGCACAAAGCTGCCTTTGGTTTGGGTGCCCTGAGTCCAGCCTTTACCAAACCAGCCTCCACTGCCCACGGCAATTTCACTTTGGTGGGTGTTATATCCCACACCCCTTAAATCCACTTCCTGGCCCAAAACAATATTAAATCGGTCACGATGATGTTGCTTCAACACATTGTCAAACACATAATCCACAGAAAGCGTAAACCCGATACAAGCCACACAAATAACAAAATATTTTAAAAAATTGGGTTTTTTATTCCGGTTTTGGTAAAACACAATCAGGGCAATAAACAAAATGCCGAATATGACCAATGGAGGATCAAGCAACAGCGTCATTACAAACAAAAAGGCTGCAAAAAAGCCCAGTAACAAATACACAAAATGTAACCCTTCACGGTACATTGGGAAAATAAATGCAAAATAAACCAGCGCACTCCCGGGGTCAGGTTGCATCAAAATCAAAACTATGGGAAGGCCAATAATGACAAAGGCTTTTATCTGGTCTTTAAACTCTTTCAGATTGACTTGAATGTCACTGAGGTATTTGGCCATGGCAAGTGCAGTAGCTGCTTTAACAAATTCGGCGGGTTGCAGGCTCATTGCCCCAAATGAATACCATGCACGTTGTCCGGCGATGGTGCTTCCGAAAAAAAACAACCCCACCAGTGAGAGTAAAGCAAACAGGTAAATGATACTTGAAAAGCGTTCATAAAACTTGGAATCCAGTCCCAGAACAAACAAGATGATAATTATGCTTAAAGCAATCCACAAGAGTTGCTTTGCGTGGATGTAGTCAAAATTAAATAACGATGTAGATGCATCTGAAAGTGAAGCAGAGTAAATATTAAACCACCCGATAGCCACCAGCGCGAAATATAAAAAAATCGTTGTCCAGTCAAATTTTCCAATTCGGGAGTTGCTTTGCATTATTGGTTGATTCTAAATGGTTTTCCGCTCAGTGGCTTGGCATATTCGTCTTCAAGACTGTTGTTGAGTATCCAGGTTTCCATATCCTTGCGGGTAATTTCACCGCGCAGGTATTTTTCAATCATCAAACTGGCGATTCTTCCGGCATAGCGACCGCCCCAGTATCCATTTTCAACAAAAACAGCAATGGCAATTTGTGGATCCTCTTTTGGTGCAAAAGCCACAAAAATGGAATGATCTGTTAGCTGAACACGTTTTCCGTCAATGCGGGTAAAGTTTTCGGCAGTTCCGGTTTTACCGCAAATTTCAATGCCCGGCACTTGTAAAGCCCTGGCTGTCCCTTTATTGTAAGTGTCAAACATTCCTTCAATAATGGGGTCAAAATATTTAGGGTCTATCGTTGTGTAATTTCTTTTAGTATAAATGGAATCTTTTGTGGCGTCACCTTCAATATCTTTTAAAATATGGGGGGTAATATAATAGCCTCTATTGGCTATAGCTGCAGTCATATTTGCCAGTTGAATGGGCGTAGCGTCAATTTCACCCTGTCCGATGGCGTTTGAAATGGTTGCTGTAGCGTGCCAGCGGTGTGTGGGGAAGTTGTATATCCGGTTATAGAGGTTAGTGTTTGGAACTCTTCCCGGGCGGCCGGTGGGTAAATCGTTGCCTAAAAAACCTCCAAGCCCAAAACTTCTCAGATGATTTTCCCAAGCGTCCATGCCTTCTTGCGGGGTCTTATATTTATTGATGGATCTTAGATACATAGTTGAAAAATAGGCATTGCAGGAAACATACACAGCATTGCGTATATTCACAGGGTTGGAGTGGGCGTGACAACTTTGAAAGGCTCCCCCCCGCCCATAGCGCAATCCACCCCCGCAAAAAACAGTTTCACCTTCTATAGTCACACCTTCCTGAAGAGCTATTAATCCGGTAATCATTTTAAAAGTTGAACCGGGCGGGTACTCAGCTAATAAACCCCGGTCATAAAGTGGTTTGGCAATGCTGTCATAAAAAAGTTCGGTGTAGTTCCTGGAACGTTGCCTGCCCACAAGCAAAGCAGGGTCATAACTTGGTGCTGTTACCAGAGCAAGAATTTCACCTGTTTTTGGTTCAATGGCAACAATACCACCGCGTTTGTTTTGCATAAGCAACTCGCCATATTCCTGAAGTACTGCGTCAATGGTTAAAGTGATGTCTTTTCCCTTTTGCGGAAGAGTATCATATATTCCACCTTCATAAGGGCCAATATCGCGATTAAATCGGTCTTTTTGAATAAACATGACCCCTTTTTGCCCTCTCAAAACTTCTTCATACTGTGATTCAACACCGGTGCGACCAATCAAATCCCCCATTTGATAATAAGGGTTTTGCTCAATGTTTCTTGGGGTTACTTCAGAAATAAACCCCAATATATTGGCAGAATGACTGACCTGATAATCCCTTAATGTCCGTTTTTGAATGTAAAATCCCGGGAAACGGTACATGTTTTCCTGAATGTGAGCAAACTCTTCTCTAGTTAGCTGAGGTAAAACAACTGAAGGCAATCTTGGGGAATAGACCCTTGCTCGTTGCAGGCTGGTTTTCAACTGGTCTTTAGTAATATTCAGTAAATTGACCAGAGCCAGGGTGTCAAGGTTTTTAACACTCATGGGAACGACCATAACATCATAAGAAGGTTGGTTGGCAACCATCAATTCACCGTTTCTGTCAAAAATAAAGCCCCGTTGCGGAAAATCATAAACCTTGGAAACGGCATTGAGTTCGGCCCTGATTTTTAAATCACTGTCAAACACCTGAAGATAGAGCAGTCTGGCAGTAAACACCACGCCACTCAAAATCACCAACCCAAAAATCAACAGTTTTCTCATCTTTTTTTAGTGCTGAAAATGACCATCAGAATCAGTGACAGCAGTATAGTAAAAATACTTGAAAATAACGCAGATTTTAGAATAAAAAGTGTGTGTTTCAGGCTAAAAATTTCAAGGAAAAACAAAATCAGGTGATGTGTAAATACCATCAGGGAGATATATGTCAAGCGACCACCCCCGGGTGTATTGGAAATTTTAATTGAGTTGTATTCAATGCTAACGCCGAAAGAAAATCTGAGGAATATCGGCCTCAAATAAGCCACCACTAGACAAGCCGCAGCATGTATGCCTCCGGTATCCGAGAAAAAATCCATCGTAAGACCAAGAAAAAAGCCCAATAAAAGAAACTGCAAACTGTTTACCCTTACGGGGAATAAAACCAGAAATAGTATATAGATGTATGGGTTGATAAACCCAAAAAGATGGATGTTATCAAAAATAAACACCTGAGCCAGAATCAGTGCAACAAAACGGGCGATATTTATGAGTACTTCATTAGTCATTTGGAATACTTGCTTCTAATTCCCTGATTTCATCTGCTCTTCGGTTTTCGATGACATAGACATTTTCAGTACGGGTCATATCATTGAAGAGTTTGATGTCTATAATAAAAAAGTTTTGGCTTTGGTCAAGGGTAAAATCTAATACTGTTCCAACAGGAATCCCTTTTGGGAAAATGGTTGAACGCCCGTCTGTGGTTACAGTGTCGCCCACGGCAACCGGAGCCAGCCTTGAGATGTCAATGAGTTGCAACACATTGGGGTCTTTGCCGTCCCAAATTAATGAGCCAAAATGCCCAGAAGCCTTTAATTTTACACTTATGCTGGAACGCGAATTTAAAACAGACATCACCGTAGAAAAGTTTGTGCTCACCTGGTCTGTAATCCCCACAATCCCGTTACTGGTTATTACACCCATGGCGCGATCAATACCATGTCTTGAGCCCGATTTGAGTGTGAGGTAATTGTTTCTTCTCGAAAAATTATTGTTGATGACCTCTGCCGGATGGTACACAAAATCCAGCATATCAAAAATTGAATCGGTGAGGGCGACAGCTTCGGTTTCTGAAAGTTGAAGCAGGTTTTTTAGTCGGCTGTTTTCTTCAAGCAAGAGCTCGTTTTCTTTTCGTAAACCAAAATAGGTTGTAATGTCACTTTTGATGATGTAAATATTTCCGGTAATGAAATTGGCTGAGCTAACAAATTTGTTTTTGTGAAAGGTATTTGAGTGGTAAGTAAATTTCAGTGAAAGGAAAAGCAATAACAAAAACAACAGCAAATTTTTATTCCGAATAAAAAAATTGATAATCTGTTGCATAGTGAAAAATCCTATAAAAAGTAAACAATTCCAACCGAAAGCCTAAAGCTTTTTACCTGACATTTTTTTGAAACGCAACTACTATTACTTGATCAAAATACTTCGATAGCGGTTGAGGTTTTTAAGGCAAATACCGGTACCTCTCACCACTGCTCTCAATGGGTCTTCGGCAATATACACGGGAAGATCGGTTTTTTGTGAAAGGCGTTTGTCCAGGCCTCTCAACATTGAGCCTCCACCTGCAAGATAGATTCCCGTATTGTAAATATCGGCAGCCAGCTCCGGTGGGGTTTGTGACAAGGTTTCCATAACGGCATCTTCAATGCGTAAAATGGACTTGTCCAATGCTTTGGCAATTTCCCTGTATGAGGTTTGCACCTGCTTGGGTTTTCCGGTAAGCAAATCACGCCCCTGAACAGACATTTCCTCAGGCGGGTTTTCAAGGTCTTCAGTGGCAGCGCCAATCTGTATTTTTATTTTTTCGGCAGTGCGTTCACCCACATAGAGGTTATGCTGTGTGCGCATAAAGTACACGATGTCGTTTGTAAACACATCACCGGCAATCTTCACCGATTTGTCACACACAATTCCGCCCAGGGCAATCACGGCAATTTCAGTGGTTCCTCCACCTATATCCACAACCATGTTTCCTTTGGGTTGCATAATGTCAATTCCAATACCAATGGCAGCTGCCATGGGTTCGTGAATCAAATAGACTTCTTTTCCGTTTACACGTTCTGCACTTTCTTTAACTGCACGCATTTCCACTTCGGTAATACCACTGGGGATACAAATTACCATTCGCAGCGAGGGCGTAAACCATTTTTTCTTTAAAGCCGGGATGTCTTTGATAAACATATTGATCATCTTTTCACTGGCGTCAAAATCGGCGATAACACCGTCTTTCAGCGGGCGGATGGTCTTGATGTTTTCATGGGTTTTTCCCTGCATCATCGCAGCTTCTTTTCCCACGGCTATGATTTTTCCGCTAATCCTGTCACGGGCAACAATAGACGGGCTGTCCACCACTACTTTGTCGTTGTGAATAATCAGTGTATTTGCGGTTCCAAGGTCAATGGCAATTTCCTCGGTCAAGAAATCAAAAAATCCCATAGTGTGTTAGTTGTCTGAATTAAAAATATTTATGGCTTTAAATTGGTGCAATAGACAAATGTAAAAAAATTAATGTTTAAAATGGCGTGTTCCTGTAAATACCATAGCCATTTGGTTTTCATTACAGTAATCAATACTCAACTGGTCCTTGATTGAACCACCCGGCTGAATGACAGCTGTAATTCCTGCTTTGTCTGCAATCTCCACACAATCCGGAAACGGGAAAAACGCATCACTGGCCATTACGGCACCTTCAAGGTCAAATTCAAATGATTTTGCTTTGTCAATGGCTTGTCTTAAGGCATCAACCCTTGAGGTTTGCCCGGTACCAGAAGCACAAAGTTGTTTGTTTTTTGCCAAAACGATGGTGTTTGACTTGGTGTGCTTGCAAATTTTTGAAGCAAAGACTAAGTCTTCTAACTCCCTGTCTGTTGGTTTATTGTTTGTTGCCTGTGAAATATCAGAAATGCTGTCGGTTTTTAAATCTTTGTCCTGAACAAGCATTCCGTTTAAGCAGGTTCTGATTTGCTCTTTGGGCAACGCCGCTTTTTTCTGAACAAGTAAAATACGGTTCTTTTTTTCTTTTAAAATTTCTTCCGCTTCATGCGAAAAAGCAGGTGCAATCACCACTTCACAAAACAGTTTGTTGATTTCAACTGCTGAAGCCCCATCAATGGTAGAATTGCTGATAAGAATTCCACCAAAAGCCGAAACCGGGTCGCCGGCCATAGCAGCATTGTAAGCTTCCAAAACAGTGTCACGCTGTGCTATACCACAGGCGTTGTTGTGCTTTAAAATGGCAAAAGTGGGTTTTTCATTTTTGAATTCGCCCATCAGGTTCACGGCAGCATCCACATCCAGCAGGTTGTTGTATGAAAGTTCTTTACCGTGCAGTTTATCAAACATAGCGTCAAAGTCGCCAAAGAAAAAACCCTTTTGATGCGGATTTTCACCATAGCGCAGTTCCTGACCTTTTCCATAACTTACTTTCAGCGCCGGTATGTTTTCGGTGGTGTTGAAATAGTTGAAAATGGCACTGTCATAGTGTGAGGAAACATGAAAAGATTTTGAAGCAAACCGCCTGCGGTCTTCCAGAGAAGTTGTTCCGTTTTTGGCGTTAAGCAAATCGAGAAATTCAGCATAATCATCAACAGACGAAACGCAAATCGTGTCTGCAAAGTTTTTCGCGGCAGCGCGAATCAAGGAAATACCCCCAATGTCGATTTTTTCAATAATATCTTCGGCCGAAGCACCTGAAGCAACGGTTTTTTCAAAAGGGTATAAATCCACAATCACGATGTCAATTTGCGGGATTTCATATTGCCCCATTTCCTGCACATCGCTTTCAATATGCTGGCGGTTCAAAATACCTCCGAAGACCTTAGGATGCAGGGTTTTAACCCTTCCGCCAAGGATGGAGGGATAAGAAGTAATTTCCTCAATGGGGATCACGGGAATGCCTAAATCTTTAATAAATTTTTCTGTACCTCCGGTGGAATAAAGTGTGATGCCTAAAGCGTGCAGTTTTTCAACGATGGGAGCCAGTCCGTCTTTACTAAACACCGAAACAAGCGCAGAAGTCGCCTTTTTTAAATCGTTCATGGGGTTGTTTTTATTATGGGTTTGATATGAGATAACCCTTAAAGTGCAAAAGTAGGTATTTACAAAGAAAAATCGGAAAGATTGGGTGCTATTGTTTATAAAACTTTGTAACTTTTTTCGTTAATTTTCGTCCAATGTTACTGAAGCTGAAAATACATTAAAAATACCGGAATGGTCATCTACCTCAGGCTTTTAAAAGAGAGTTTTAATTTTGCCATCAGTGCGCTGGTAAACAATAAATTACGCACTTTTTTGTCGTTGTTGGGAGTTACCATCGGTATTTTTTCTATCATCGGGATACTCGCAGCGGTTGATTCATTGAAAAAAGAAATTCAAGGCAGTTTTAGCGGGTTGGACAACAGCACATTAATTGTGGCACATTATTCCTTTGGCCCCACCACTGTTCCCAGATGGCGAAGGGAGCAATTTCCACCGGTGAAATATGAAGAGTACCAGTTTTTGGTCAGAAATTTACCAGATGCCGAAGCCATTACATATGGGATGAATGTGCCTCCGGAAACCATCCGCTTTGAAGAAAGAACGGTTTCTAATGTGCAGATAGGTGCTATTACCCATGAATATTACGAGATTGAAGCTTTGCAACTTGCACGTGGCCGATTTTTCAATGAAGCCGAATCTAACAGCGGTGCACAGGTGCTGGTGTTGGGGGATGAAATTGCGCGAAATCTATTCGGTGACGCTGACCCCATCGGGAAAATAGTCAGAATGTTTGGACAGCGATTTGCTGTTATTGGGGTTTTGAAAAAAGAAGGTGCAGGTTTGTTTGGAAATTCAAAAGATGGCGCCGTATATATGCCGGTAAATGTTGCCCGACGTATGTATGGTGACAACAACAGAAATTCTTTTCCGCAAATTGTGATAAAACCCAAAAGGGGAGTGGACCAGGCTGAATTTATTGCAACTGTCACCCAGCGTTTGCGAAATGCAAGAGGCATAAAACCCGATGATATTGATTCATTTTTTATTAATGAACTGAAAGGTTTTTCAGATTTAATTGATAACCTTACAGGGCAGCTCAACTTTATTGGTCTTATCATTAGCGGTTTTTCACTCTTGGTGGGTGGGTTTGGAATTGCCAATATTATGTTTGTATCAGTAAAAGAGCGTACTAACCTGATAGGTATTCAAAAATCATTGGGAGCCAAAAACAGGTTTATTCTTACGCAGTTTCTTTTTGAGGCGGTAATACTTGCTATCATCGGTGGATTGATTGGTCTTTTCCTGGTTTGGATGGCCTCAGTAGTTGCTTCTATGTTTACAGGTGATTTTCAGTTTGTGGTATCGATGAAAAACTTAATGATAGGTACCGTTATTTCGGGGTGTATCGGGTTGATTTCAGGAATTATTCCAGCCATTGCAGCCTCCAGACTCGACCCTGTAGAAGCGATTAGAACGGGGATGTAGTTTAGTTTTTTGTTGTGAGTGGGTAGAGGTTAGTTAACTGACCACTGCTACTGAACTCTGACCACTAAAGAATTTTCGCCACCTCTTCATTCACCCATTCCAGAAAACGCTCGTCTTCTTCAGAAAAAGGATCTATGGTGTTGGAGTCGATATCGATTTGGCCGATGTTATTTCCGTCTTTAAACAAAGGAATTACGATTTCTGATTTGACGGTGATGCTGCATGCAATGTAGTTGTCTTGTGCCTTGACATCCGGCACCACAAAGTTTTGATTGGATTCGGCCACTTGCCCGCAAATACCTTTTCCGAAGGGGATAACGGAATGGTCTGTAGGTTCCCCGGCAAAGGCTTTTAGATGTAGTGTGCGTTCTGTTTCATTGGCAAAATAAAACCCCACCCAGTCATAGTAGTCGATGTGTTCCTGAAGGAGTTCACAAACCTTTGTCAACTTTTCATTGGCAGTTAGGTTAGAGTCACTTACTATTTGGGAAACTTCGGGTTTTAATTGTTGCAGTGTCATAGTCATAATGCTTTTCGCAAAAGTATTTAAAAAGCAAATAGAGTTTTCTGATATAATACCCGTAGTGCATTATTAAACGAGATTAATTTTAAGGTTGTTAATATTTCTGTT
>CAYXXY010000010.1:0-113114 GCA_964469175.1 uncultured Flavobacteriaceae bacterium | reverse complement strand
AAGATTAATTATTAACCAAAAAAAGGGCAACCATATTCAGGCATGCTCAAACTTTGAACCTTGAACCTTGAACCTAAAACATTGAATCCTGACCACTGCCTCTGAACACTTTAAACAACAACTTCCAAAACCGCAACCCCCCGCTTAGCCTCCAACTTCGTCATCACCCCATTCACCTCCTGGTAAAACCGCACACCCATCACAGCAATTTGCACACCATCACCATTCGCCTCGTCCTCCGTAACTAGCGAAGCAGTGAAGGGGGATGGGGGCGTCACCGGGTTTAAAACAATGGAGTGGTTTGCGTCCTTTTTGGAAATATAATGCTCCTCAGCCAGAAAAGTATGGGCTTGTATAGCATCAAAATCCATCACCACCACCCCATACAACAACCCCACATGAGTAGCAAATTCCGGGAAAGCAATCTCGCTAACATCAAAATCACTGCAACTGCAACTCTGCGTAACCGGGTCAACCGTAAAACGATTCCCCAAAGCATAATCAATAGTAAACCGCTCGGGATAAGAATAAGTCAACAACAAATTCCGCCCGTCAGTTGTGCTTAGCCCGGGGCCTACCCGCCGCTCTCCCCTTCTCGATACCGGGTCAAAGTTCTTGATCTGCACAAATAGACTGCTCATAGCACTATGCAACTTCCGCCCCTTAACCTTGAACAAGTAGGCGTGTAACGCACGCATAAACCGGCTCTTAACCGCAGCGCAATGCCCAAATTCAGAGGCATTCTCCCGCACCCGCACCATACTCTCTTTGGTTTTAACAGCTTCACTGGTAAAACCGCCACCGGCTTCCCTGGCTATATTTTTATCTCCATCCTGATAAAAGTTAATACCGGCAATAGTGCCCGTAATCTTAAATGGTCCTGTAACTCTTGCCATAATAATAAGTTTTAAAATAAATACTAAAGTAATACAAAAAGTTGATATTTCAAATAGCTATAGCATATTTATACCGTATCTATAGCATATCTATAACGTATGTATAGCGTATCTGTAGCGTATGTAATAATATTTTAATAACAAAGAAAGCCATTGCGAACCCCAACACACGTGTCCTCCGAAAGCTTTTTTCCTCCGAAGCTTTCATCCTCCGAAGCTTCAGCGAAGGAGGGACAGCGAAGGGGGATACTAAAGGAGGAGTTGGGATGAAGCAATCTCGTCATTCACCCTCCAAAGCTTTTTTAACCCCGAAGCTTAAGCATAGGTGGGCAGCGTTGGAGTTTACCGAAGGAGGACATCGTCCTCCGAAGCTTTAGCAAAGGAGAATAGCCTAGGGCAGCAACCCACGCTACCGCGCGATTGCATCGCGTGGCCATCCAGGGTTTTCCTCATTTAAGAGAAATATTGAAAATTCTATTCTTGTATTTATATATAATTATGTGATTATAATCTACTATTTATATATAATTATGCGATTAGGCTGCTATTGGAAAGAAAAAACCGTCTCTGGATTTACCCGGAGACGGTTTAATTTTATTTAAATTTCTTAATCTATGTCATCCTCATCATCCACCTCATCGGCCATGTCTTCTGGGGGCTGTACTGCTTCCGGATCGTCTGCGTCGAAGTCTTCATAGTCGTCTTCGTCATAGTTCTCCATGGTGCGTTCCAGTTTGGTGCTCACTTTCACCAGGTAAATGGTGTCTTCGGTGCGCACTTCCACACATTCCACGATTTCGCCGGCAGCGTTTTTAAACGAAATGATGTTCATATCGTCATAGCCTTCCGGGTATTTTTCGACCAAAAGTTTTAAAATTTCGGGGGTGAGTTTCTTAAAGTCAACTATAATTCTCTTCATAAATTACATATCTAATAAGTAGGCAAATATAAGCGGTGCAACGATAGTGGCATCACTTTCAATGATAAATTTTGGGGTATTTATATCAAGTTTTCCCCAAGTGATTTTCTCATTGGGAACCGCTCCTGAATAGGAACCGTAACTGGTCGTAGAATCAGATATTTGGCAGAAATAACTCCAGAAGGGCGTGTCTGTTCTTTCCATATCCTGATACAACATGGGCACCACACAAATGGGAAAATCACCGGCGATACCTCCCCCAATCTGGAAGAAACCTATGCCTTTTTTGGAATTCTCGGTGTACCAATCGGCCAGAAAAGTCATATACTCGATACCGCTTTTCATGGTGCTGGCTTTGAGTTCGCCTTTGATGACATAGGACGCAAAAATATTCCCCATGGTGCTGTCTTCCCATCCGGGTACTACCATAGGCAGGTTTTTTTCGGCGGCAGCATACATCCACGAATCCTTGACGTCAATTTCATAATATTCTTCCAAAACCCCCGAAAGCAGCATTTTGTACATAAACTCGTGTGGCAAATAGCGCTCGCCTTTGTCTTCGGCGTCTTTCCAGATTTTGAAGATGTGCTTTTGCAACCTTCTGAAGGCTTCTTCTTCGGGGATGCAGGTATCGGTCACGCGGTTGAGTCCTTTTTCCAACAGGTCCCATTCCTGCTCCGGCGTTAAATCGCGGTAATTGGGAATGCGCTCATAATGTGAATGTGCCACGAGGTTCATAATATCTTCTTCCAGGTTGGCACCGGTACAGGAAATGATATGCACCTTGTCCTGACGGATCATTTCGGCAAAAATCTTTCCAAGTTCGCCGGTACTCATCGCCCCGGCCAGGGAGACCAGCATTTTTGAACCTTGATTGAGTTGGTCTTCATAGCCTTTGGCGGCATCGACCAATGCCGCGGCGTTAAAGTGCAAATAATATTTTTCGATAAATTGTGAAATAGCTCCTTTACTCATTTTTAATGTTTTTTGATTTGTTTTCCAAAAACGTTTTAGCCGAAAGCGGGCTTACAACTTTCTTACCGGTTTTCTCCTCTATTTGTTTGCGGGTATTTCCTGCTATAGTTCCCCCTTGCCGGGCAATTTTTTTGTTCTCGGAAAAGTTTTTTGGTTTCTTTTCTTTGCTGATTTCTGTTGTTGTGGCTTCGGCCAACATATTTAAAACCAATTCAAGGTTACTCATGTTGTCACGAAGGTTTTCTTTTTTTAAGCCTTTGTAGTCTTTGTATTTTTTAACTGATAAACCGCTCCAGGCTTTGGTGATTTCATCGGTTAGTATGGCATATTCCGTTCCCTTTTTGACACCGCGTTCTTCCCATTCATCAGTCAATTCTTTTCTGACTTCAATACTCTTTAAGCGTTGATTGATCCATTGCTTACTATATCCTTTTTTGAGATAAGTTTCCATTAATCGATCAATGCCTAGTTCAGGGTCTTCTATTTCGTCTATACGCTCTCGTCCCACTTTAGCCAACCACATCTTGAAGGGCTCTGCCTTTTTTGAAGGAACAGATTGAATTAGCCGGAAAAGTTGCTCAGTGTCTGCAACATCGGTTATTCTCATTTTCCCATCTGTTGCTTTCATTTTCAAACCGTGAATATTTGTCACGCTTTCATTTCCTTCCTGCTTTAGACGCTGTTTTAGTTTTCTCCAATAAGCCTGAGGAGAAATGCTATCAGTAAGTATTTCCAATACATCAACCACCGAAAAATACCACTTTTCATGGGTGTCATCCCAAATGGAACGTACCTGTTTTTGTTCGAAAAGTTTTATGGCTTCTTTTTTGGTCATTGATTCTGGGTCTTTGAAAATGAATTAACAACTTAGGTTAATCTTCATCCTCGTCGTCGTTTTTTCTGTTTTCATATTTAAATTTGTAACTCAGCATTTTGTAGTACAATTTTGCAGCTACAAAATCTGATGATTTTTCGTTTTCATTGGGGCAAAGTTCCACTATATCAAAGCCCACCACATTTTTCTTTTTGAACATCAGCTTGATAAACTCAAGGGTTTCATACCACAGCAATCCTCCCGGCTCCGGTGTTCCCGTTGAGGGCAAAATGGAGGGGTCAAAAGCATCAAGGTCGATGGTGATAAACACATTGGGGGTCATCTGCCCGATGGCGTCGTCCATCCAGTCGTCATAGTTGACCAGATCGTGGGCAAAATAGGTTTGGTTTTCGTCCATAAACTCCCTTTCGGAAATGTCCATGGAACGAATACCCACCTGAATGAGGTTGGTGGTTTTACTGGCTTCGTGCACGGCGCAAGCGTGATTGCATTTGGTGCCTTCATACTCGGGACGTAAATCGGCATGGGCATCGATTTGCACCACGGTCAAATCTTCAAAAGCTTCATTGAACGCGCGGATGGTGCCTATGGAAATAGAATGTTCCCCACCAAAAATAGTAACAAACTTTTCTTGCTGGATGTAGCTTTTCACGGTTTTGTGAACGGCTTCCACCATTTTTTCGGGAGAGCTGTTTTCTGTTACCGGCGGCGCAAGATAAACTCCCTTTTTGTAAGGCTCGCTTCGGGTTTCGATGTCATACAACTCCATGTTTTCTGAAGCGTGTAAAAAAGCCTCCGGGCCTTTATCTGCTCCTTTTCCCCAGCTGCTTGTTCCGTCATAGGGAACGGGGATTAGCACTACTCTTGCCTCGTCAAGGCGTGCATACTTGTCCGGGATTCCGGCATAATTTCTTTTAGTCATTGTATCCTAAAATTTTGAGTAAATCTTCACTTTTTTGTTGTTCTCTGTATAATCGCGTGGTAATGTTTCCGTCTTTATCCTTATCGATTAAAATGTGTTTGGGCGAGGGTATCAGGCAGTGTTGCAGTCCGCCGTAACCGCCAATGGTTTCCTGGTAGGCTCCCGTATTGAAAAAACCAATATACAACGGTTTTTCTTTTTTGTATTTCGGAAGGTAAATCCCGTTCATATGCTGCTCACTGTTGTAGTAGTCATCACTGTCACAGGTGAGTCCGCCCAGCAGGACGCGTTCATACTCATCATTCCAGCGATTGACGGCCAGCATCACAAAACGTTTGTTGATGGCCCAGGTATCGGGCAGGGTGGTGATAAATGAAGAATTGATCATATTCCACTTCTCCCGGTCGTTTTGTTGTTTTTGGTACAGCACCTCATAAATGGCACCGCCGCTTTCGCCCACGGTAAAACTGCCAAACTCTGTAAAAATATGGGGTACGGGAATTTCTTCTGCATCACAAACCAGTTTGATTTGGTGTAAAATTTCATCCACCATATACTGGTAATCAAACTCAAAAGCCAGCGAATTCTTAATGGGGAAACCACCGCCGATGTTGAGGCTGTCGAGCGTGGGGCATACTTTTTTCAACTGCACATACACCTGCATACACTTGAGCAATTCGTTCCAGTAATAGGCCGTATCGCGAATTCCGGTATTGATAAAAAAGTGCAGCATTTTGAGCTGTACTTTCTTGTTGTCTTTGATGTGCCTGTTGTAAAACGGAAGGATATTTTTATAACCAATCCCCAGTCTTGAGGTATAAAATTCAAACTTGGGCTCTTCCTCTGATGCAATTCTAATCCCAATTTTGTATTTGCGTTTGATTTGCTCATTGAGCAAACCAATTTCTTCATAGTTATCAATAATTGGGATGCAGTTTTTATGACCACCGTTGATGAGGTCTGCAATGTTTGAAATGTACCGGTCGCGTTTAAATCCGTTGCAAATCACATAGGTTTTATCGTCTGCTTTTCCGTCTTCTTTGAGCTTGTTGACGATGTCGATGTCAAATGCCGAAGAAGTTTCGATATGAATATCATTCTTTAGGGCTTCATGCAACACGTGTTCAAAGTGGGAGCTTTTGGTGCAGTAGCAGTAGTAGTATTTGCCTTTGTACTTGTTCTTTTTGATGGAAGATTTAAACCAGTCTTTGGCGCGGTTGATGTTGTCTGAAATCTTGGGAAGGTAAGTAAACTTAAGCGGTGCACCATATTCTTCCACCAAACCCATCAAATCGATGCCGTGAAATTGAAGTTCGTTATCTTCAAGCGTAAACTCTTCCTGCGGAAAATAAAAAGTCTGGTCTATAAGGTCTATATATCTGGTCTTCATTATTGTTTTTAAAATTTCGGATAAATTAATAAAAAGTTGGTCAATGCGAAAATTTGTCGTTTAATTTAACGAAACAATAATAAATATCAAATGCGGATGGGGGTTAAAACAGCAAAGACCTGTACCGGAAATGCAGTGTGAAAAACGGAAGTAAAAATGGATATTTGGTAGTTTTTCTTTAAAAGAACTTTTGAATTTAACTTCCTCATATTCAAAAGACCAAACTTGCAAAAAAATCTCATAAGGCAAAATAGTGTGCCATTGCTATTTTGTGAACTATATCGTCTAAGCACATTACAAATGAAATCAAAAAAATTGAATTTTTACAGTTTGGAGGTTTAAAATTAACTTTAGTATAAAATTTAAATTACATCATCCCCAAATTAATCACTTCCTGCTTGGTCAAATGTCTCCAGTGGCCTCTTGGCAGGTCTTTTTTGGTCAGTCCGGCATAAGTGACACGGTCCAGTTTAACCACTTCATAACCCATGCTTTCAAAAATCTTTGTTACGATGTTGTTGCGGTTGCTGCTCAGCAATATACCAACTTCAGTCTTGGGTAAATTGTCCACATAGGCCACAGATTCTATCCTTACAACTTTACTGTCAATTACAGGGTTGTTTTCTATTTTTTTAAAGTCTTCAAATTTCAGGGGCTTGTCAAGTGACACGTGAAACATTTTTCTCACCTGCAAACCGGTATCAGTGAATTTTTTGATCATATCATGGTCGTTGGTGAACAACAGTAAACCGGAAGTATTGCGCTGCAACCTGCCCACCGGAAACAATTGGTATTTTGAAGCATTGGCCACCATAGCCAAAGCAGATTTGTGCAAGGTCTCTTCTTTACCCGAAGTGTCAAAGCCTTTAGGTTTGTTAAGCAAAACATATTCCTTCTTTTCCGGGCTGATGCGTCTTCCGTCAAATTTTACCTCATCGGTCAATTTGACTTTATAACCCAGTTCGTTAACCACTTGGCCGTTTACGGTCACGTTTCCGGTGGAAATGTACAAATCGGCTTCACGGCGCGAGCACATCCCTGAATTGGCGATGTATTTGTTCAAACGGATTTCATCTGAAGCCCTTTTGGTTTTAGGGATAGCCGGTTTGACCTTTGGTTTGTCTGTACTGGTTTTCTTTTGGGAAGCATCCTTAGGTTTGTATTTTCCTCTTTCAGCTGCACTTTTCTTTTGGGGAATCTCCCTGGGTTTGGATTTCCCGGAACGTTTGCCTGTATTTTTATTTTGCTCTTTGGCCATGTTTCAATTTTTTGCAAAGGTAGGTTATTTTTAAGTGCTTATTTCACGGTAAATTTACAGAATTGCCCTTAAAAGAAAGTCCACGTCAATCAGCACAATGCTCAGTGTACCCACTACAATGATGAGTTTTAAAATAGCGTGAAGTATAATGTAATCCAGCTTTGCAGACGATCGCCACAAATAAAACAAAAAGGCCGCCAAAAGGATAACAGCAAGAAGAAAATAATACTGCATATATCCCACATCAAAACGGGTGAGCAGGAGATAAATGGGTATGAAGGTCAAAATACTTAAAAAAGTGAGTATTTGCTTAGATACCCGCTCACCATACACCACCGGAATAGTTTGGTAGTTTAACACCAAATCGCCTTTGAGGTTTTCCAAATCTTTGACCAATTCGCGCATCGAAATAATCAAAAACAAAAAAGTAGCGTGTACAAAAATGACCAAAGCAAAATTCTGATAGTAAATAAACACCGCAAAAAACGGCGTAATGGCCAGCACCGAAGCCGTTAAATTACCAATAAACGGGTACTTTTTAAGCTTGTGTGAATAAAACCAAATCCAGAAAATATAAGATGAAAAAAACACTACGGCCTTAAATGAAATGGCACTCGCCAAAATAACCGAAAGAAAGTTCAGCACAAAATAAGCCGAAAGTTTGGTATTCTGACTGATAAAACTGTCGAGAAAGGTTTTGTTGGGCCGGTTGATTAAATCCTTTTCGGCGTCATAAAAGTTGTTGATGATATACCCCCCCGCAATCGCAAGTGCCGATGCCACAACAATGACAAACAAATTGGGGTCAAACAGCACACTGAAAAAGGGTTTGCCCGGTGCCAATATATAAATGGACGTGAGATACTGCGCAATAACAATAATCAAAATGTTATATCCCCGTACTACAGAAAACAAGCTCAAAAGCTTGAGCAGGAGTTTTTTGGTTTTGTAATTGAGGAAGGACATTAGATTTTAGATATCAGATTTGAGATGTTGGATTTAAGATTTACAACTCAAAGATAAAGATATGCCAATAGATTTAAAGAATAGTAATCCAATTAAGAATTATTTAAATCATAGAATTGATTACTCACCTTCTTTTTGGAGGGGATTAAGGAGGACTAAAAACTATAAACCACTTCCAGTTTATGATCTCTCAGGGCTTCTTTGGCTTTGTCAAAGTCTTCGGTAAAGCCAAGGATATAACCGCCGCCGCCGCTTCCGCAAAGTTTCAGGTAGTAGGCATTGGTATCTATCCCTTGTTTCCAGAGTTTGTGGAATTGCTGGGGGATCATCGGTTTGAAGTTGTCCAGCACCACATTGGAAAGTTGCTTGATGTTGGAGAACAACGATTTTACATCGCCTTTCAGGAAATCATCCACACAGGCATCAGTATGTTTTACAAACTGGTCTTTTAGCATGGCTCGGAAACCTTCCTGCTTCATATTTTCCATAAAGATTTGCACCATAGGAGCCGTTTCACCGGTAACACCGCTGTCCAATAAAAACACGGCGCCTTTGCCTTTCTTCAATTGGGAAGGAATGCCGGCAGGTTCAATATTGTCTTGCGAATTGATAAGTATGGGTAAACTCAAATAACTGTTCAAAGGGTCCAATCCGGATGATTTGCCGTGAAAGAACGATTCCATTGCACTGAATATATTTTTGAGTTGTAGTAATTTTTCGCGAGTAAGATTTTCGAGTATCGTGATTTTATTGTTGGCATACTGGTCATAAATAGCCGCTACAAGCGCTCCACTACTTCCCACGCCATACCCTTGGGGGATGCTGCTGTCAAAATACAAACCCGCTTCTATATCCTTTTTCAAAGCTTCCAAATCAAAAGTCACCAGTACCGGGTTTTCCTGCTGCAAGTTTTCCAGATAGTCGGCAAAACGCTTAAGTCCTTGATTTGACTTGTGCGTAGCCACCGTGTGGTGCTCATCAATCTTCAGCGCACCGTTATAAAAGTTATAGGGAATGGACAAACCTTTGGAATCCTTAATGATGCCGTATTCACCAAATAGTAGAATTTTTGAGTAAAAAAGGGGTCCTCGCATTACTGTTTTATTTACAAAGTAAAGATAAGAAATCTTATCAATACTAAATACTTCAGTGCAAAGATAGTCCTTCTGCATAATTTAAAATATAAAAATTGCTTAAATATTTTGCCCTATTTAACCGGTAACTCACTAACTTTTAGTATATTTAAATTCATCAATCTCATTTTAGTTATGAGAACTTTTACTACTTACCTGACTTTTCTTCTGCTTGCTCTGCCTTTTTTTACCGTTGGTCAAACACACATTTGGACCGGAAACGGAGGCAACAACAATTGGTTCAACCCTTCAAATTGGAATGTAAACACAGTGCCTGATGCAACCGGCGATGTACTTTTACCAACAGGGTCACTTGTTGAAATAACCTCAAACGCAGCCTCTGTTGATTTTCTGACCATTGAACCCAATGCCACTCTGGAAGTAAACAATTCCCTGTCAATCACAACCGGGGTTGAAATTGTTGAAGAAGGACATTTTTTATACACTCTTGGCACACTCTCAGGAGATGCAGTAATAACTAATTACGGCACTTTTGAAATTACCGGAATCCCCGCTAAACTAATAAGTCAATTAACCATTAATAATGAAAGTTTGTTATTGATTTCAGAAGCCGGGATGATAAACCTGAGGGATGATATGAGCTTCAACAATGCAGAAAATGCTATAATTACCATAAGTGGGCAAGGCGGTGCTTGGAGCTCAGATTCAACCGGAGCAACCTTTAATAATTTCGGGTTGTTTCTTAAGCCTGACATTGGTGAATTTGGTGTTTTCTACTTAATGCTTACCAACAATAATCATGGAACAATTTATGTTGGAAAATCTCAACATTTACTCATCCTAACACCTCAAAATTCACTCAATAATTTTGAAACAGGTATTTTGAGCGGTGAGGGTTCATTTGATATTACATCTCCATTTACAAACAACGGAAAGATTGTCCCTGATGGCGATCAGGCTGTAGAACTTCAGTTTTTAAATACCTTTGTCCTTTCTCCTGAATCTGTTATTGAAATTGATATTTTTGGCCAAAATCTTGAAGACTATGACAGAATCGTTGTGTTTGGCAACCCTTTTATTGAAGGCATTATCGATTTAACATTACACTATGAAGCTTTGATTGATGATGAATTTACCATCATCACCACAACCCAGGGTATCACAGGTTGTGATTTGCCCCCATCAATCTTTGCCACATACCAAAACTTTATTTATGAGTTTGAAGTGAACTGCACTTCAAACAATGTTGTTCTAAAAGTAACAGACAAAGTGCTGAATGTTGACGAATATGACCCCCTGAATATTTTAGCTACACCCAACCCAACGACAGGAACTTTTGAAATACTATTTGGGACTTTTGTTTCTGAAATAGACCTGATAGTGAGCAACATTTTTGGACAAATAATTTCAACACATACCGCCCATAATACAGACATGTATCAAATTACCATCGATGGAGCTACGGGCATCTACTTAATTAATGCTAAAACAGCGAATAGTACCGGAACCTTTAAAGTCGTTAAGAAGTAATCTGTAAAGCCCCTGAGCCTACCTGATCTTTTATAAACTCGTTGTTCTTGCAAAACAAAGCGAGTTCTTTGCTGATAAATTGTGAGACTTCCTCTTTCTCATTTTCAGGATACAACACATGCACATTGGCTCCGGCATCGAGGGTGAAGCAGACTTTGCTTCCGGTTTCTTTGCGGAAGTTCCAGATGCGGTTAATAATCTCCAGCGTGTTGGGCTTCATCAGGATAAAATAAGGCATGGAGGTCATCATCATCGCGTGTAGGGATAGGGCTTCGCTTTCCACTATTTTGATGAATGCGTCTAAATTTCCTTCCTTCAAAACAGGAATTAACTTTTCCATATTTGAATTCGCTTGCGCGAAACGCTCCTCGGCAAAAGGGTGCTCGTGCATCAGGTCATGACCCACCGTGCTGCTCACCTGCTTCTCCCCTTTATCCACTAATAGTATCGTATCCTGATAGTTTTCAAAATTGGCATGCACTTCAAAAGGGTATTTTGTGCCGAAAAGATAACTACTCCCCGGAATGCCAGCGTGTTCACCCCAAACAATCAGCGGTCCTTCAACACTGCGACACGCACTCCCCGACCCCAAACGCGCCAGAAAAGAGGCTTTTTGGTTAAAATGTTCAGAATTCATTTCACTCTCTCCGGCCGCTGAGCGGAGCCGAAGCGCCATCTCCATCAAACACAACGCCAGCGCACTCATCCCACTGGCTGAAGAAGCAATCCCGCTACTATGCGGAAAACTGTTGGCAGTTTCAATCCTGAAACGATACTCCCTTAAAAACGGAATGTAGTTTTCTATGCGTTGAAAGAATTTCAAAATCTTAGGCTCAAAACCTGCTTCCCTTTGACCGTCAAGATACACCTCAAAATCAAAGTCCGCTGAGGTTTTGGGTTCATAAGACAAGGTGGTTTTCGTATAGCAATTGGAAAGCGTAAAACTGATGGAGGTATTTTTGGGCAGCTGTTCGCCATATTTTCCCCAGTATTTAACCAAAGCAATATTGCTGGGCGATTGCCAGGTCACTTGTCCTTTTTCAAGGGTGTTTGTATAGGGTTTTGAAAGGAAATCTTGTTCAGTCATGGTGGGGCAAAGATATGTTTTTCTTTATTCAATTTTAAATCGAAATTCTTTGAAACTGATCACTGCTACTGCTCACTGAACACTTTTTGCCACAAAGGCACTAAGACACCAAGTTGCACAAAGAGAATGATACATCTTATTTTACTGAAATCGCTTGCGCCACCAAATACCCACCTGTCCAGCAATTCTGAAAGTTAAAACCGCCGGTGATGGCATCGATATTGAGGACTTCGCCTGCCAGGTAAAGGTTTTTATGCAGCTTACTCTCAAACGTCTTAAAGTTGATTTCTTTTAAATCCACCCCGCCTGCCGTGACAAATTCTTCTTTGAAAGTGCTTTTGCCGTTCACTTCAAATTGGCATTGGGTGAGTTGGTTGGCCAGGTTGTGTAACTGGTTTTTATTCATTTCTGCCCATTTGGTTTCGGGGTCAATTCCGGTGGCGGTTACAAGGCTTTGCCACAAACGTTTGGGCAATTCAAAATGCGGAAACTTCAACACTCCTTGTTTGGCATGGTCGTTTTTGATTTCCTTTAATTGTTCCAACACATCATCAAATCTGAGGTGTTCCAGCCAATTTACTTCGAGGGTAAATTTGTAATCCAGTGCATTCAATTCTCGAGCCCCCCAGGCCGAGAGTTTTAAAATCGCAGGACCGCTCAAGCCCCAGTGGGTAATCAATAACGGACCTTCACTTTCAAGTCGAGTTCCCATTACTTTTACAGCTGCCTGAGTAGAAACCCCCGGCAAATCAGCAATGCGTTTGTCTTTGATATTAAATGTAAATAAGGAAGGCACCGGTGCAACCAACGAATGCCCCAAACCTTCCAGTAAGTTCCATATTTTTGGATTGCTGCCCGTAGCGATGACCAGATTCTTGGCGTGAAAATTCCCTTGAGTGGTAACAACTTCCCAAAGGTCATCCTCCTTAGCAATGCTTTGAACGGAATGGTTCAGCAGCACCTCAATACCTAAGCGTTCAACTTCCGAAAGAAAGCAATCGATAATTGTTTGCGAACTGTCACTCTCGGGAAACATCCTGCCGTCTTCTTCAATTTTCAAAGCAACACCGTGTTGTTCAAACCAATCGATAGTATCGCCGGTCATAAAGCTGTGAAAAGGACCCAGTAGTTCTTTTTCGCCTCTGGGGTATTTTTTGGTCAGGTCTTTTGGGATAAACTCGGCGTGGGTGACATTGCACCGCCCACCACCGGAAATACGCACTTTAGTTAGCACCTCTTTGCCGCGCTCCAGAATGACGATTTTGACTTGCGGATTTTGCTCAGCCGCATTGATGGCGGTAAAAAATCCGGCAGCTCCGCCGCCGATGATGAGGATGTCATTAGTTTTTTTCAAACGAATAAATTTAGACTAAGCATTGGTTTCTCTTTCGATTGTTATTTTGGTTAAATGTTGGATGTTGGATGCTGGATGATTTTTTGAACTTCCCTCACCCATCACCCGGCATCCTGCCATTTTATATATCCTCTTTTGCGACCGGTTTCTCTACAATTAATTAGCGTGGTCAATAAGGGTTCATCTATTCCAAACCATACTTTTCACACAACTGCAAAGTGCTTTTGATATCTTCCATAGTGGTTCGGGGGTTAATCAAACACATCCGCAAGACTACCTGCCCGTTTAAAATAGTGGTTACCAGCAACGCTTCCCGGGAAGCCACTACTTTTTTAGATATCTTCTGATTGATGGCATCGAGTTGTTTCTCGGTCATGTTTTTACCAATGGGGTTGTACCTGAAATTGATGATTGCCAGTGTGGCCGGTGAAACAACCTCCCATTTGTCGCTTTTGCGAAAATACTCCTCGGTTTCTTCAGCGAGTTTGATGTTGTATGTGATGGCTTTTCTGAAGGCCTTCAGCCCAAAGGTTTTGATGGACATATAAAACTTGAGCGCCCTAAACCTTCTGGTCAACTCAATACCGTGATCATAGAAGTTGATTTCAGATTCGTTGCCTTCTATGTCGCGTAAATATTCGGGTTTTTCAGTAAATGTACCGCTGAGCCATTTGTGGTTGCGCACGAGCAAACAGCCAATTTCGTAAGGTTGAAAAAACCACTTGTGCGGGTCAACCGTTATGGAGTCTGCTTTTTCAATACCGGCGAGCAATTGTTTTCCGTTTTTGGACAGTATAGCTGCACCACCATAAGCCGCATCGATATGAAACCAGATTTTCTCCTTTTTACAAATAGCAGCCAATTCGTTGAGTGGGTCCACCGTCCCTGTATTTGTCGTACCTGCCGAAGCGATAAAACAAAACGGTTCCCAACCTTCAATTTTGTCTTTCGCAATAGCGTTTTTCAGTTTATTGATACCAATTTTAAATTCGCTGTCCGTGGGGATAATCCTAATTTGTTCTTTTCTAAAACCCAGTATGCGAATGGCCTTGATATTGGAAGAATGCGCCTGATCTGAAAGGTAGATAACGGCTTTGGAGAAATCATCACCGCATTTTACCTTACGGGCGGTGGCTACTGCTGTCAGGTTGGCCATAGAACCACCGCTAGTGAAAATTCCGCCGCCGCGTTTTACGGGAAAACCATACAATTTCAGCAACCAGTTTGTCGCCACAATTTCCATTTGAGCAGCTGCGGGCGACGCCGCCCAACCTCCCGAGAAAATATTGAAACCACTGGCGAGTGCATCACCCATCGCACTGATAAAATTGCTGGGGCCAGGCACAAATGAGTAGGATTTGGGGTGGCTCACCACATTGCTTTGGGTCATTACTTTTTCCAGGACAAAGTTTAGCACTTCTTTGGCATCAGCGGGCTTTTCAGGGGCCTCATCGAGAAACAAATTTTCCATTTCTTTTCTGGAAGCGGTTGCCACCGGAAATTTCTCGTTTTGTGTGTCAAAATGTTCCACAATCGCATCCACGACTTTGTAGCCATAATCCAGCATTTCTTTTTTGGTAAGTTCTAATTGTTCTGCTTTCGTTAAAATCACTTCTTCATTTTTTTGGAGCTGCAAATTTAAGTCATTCGGTTGGGGCTGGAAATGATTTTAGGCATAAAAGAGTTAGAAGAATCTTAAAGTTGGTTTTTTATACTAACTAATTTGATAATTTAACCTAAAATTCACTGTAAATGAATATTCGTTCCAATGAACCCTTTTGGTTAATAAAAAATGCGTTGCCGGAAAGTTACCCGGCATTACAAAAAGATATTTCAACTGAAATACTGGTGATAGGTGCCGGCATTACCGGTGCCTTGATTGCATTTCAACTTCTAAAAAGCAACAAAAATGTAGTGATGGTTGACAAAAGGGATGTCTGTAACGGAAGTACCGCAGCAAGTACAGCAATGCTTCAATATGAAGTGGACACTCCTTTACACAAACTTATAGAACAACGTGGACTCACCCCTGCTGTTTCAGGCTATAGAGGTTGTGAAAAAGCCATTTTTGATTTGCAAAAAATTGTTAAGGAGATAAAAAGCGATTGTGGGTTTACTTTAAAAAAAAGCATCTATTTCTGTACCTCGAGGAAAGAGGAAGATTTTTTACTTAAAGAATTTCAAACACGAAAAGAACACGGGTTTAAAGTAAAATGGTTGAAAAAGGACGATCTTATTAAAATGGGCTTAAACGCTTATGCCGCGATTGAGTCTGAGTCTGGCGCCGTTATGGATACTTATAAATTTGCTAATGACCTCTTGCAATATTGCGTTGAAAAAGGATTGCATATTTTTGACAGGACAGAAGTAACTTCCATTCAAGAAAAGGATGGAAGGTTTTTATTAAAAGCTAATGAGGTGTTTATTGATGCAGAACACATTATACATTGCTCCGGTTATGAGAGCATTGATACTTTAAAAGAAGACATTGTCAAATTAAAAAGCACTTATGCATTAGCTTCTGAGGCGCTTGAAAACCTCCCCCCCGCCTTTAAGAACCATATTTACTGGAATACCTCATCCCCATATCTCTATTTTAGAAGCACTGATGACGGAAGAATAATTATGGGAGGCGGTGATGAAGAATTCAAAAATACCAAAAGCAGGGATGCTTTATTGGAAAAAAAGGAAAAATCCCTGGTAAAAGATTTTAAAAAATGCTTTCCTGATATTCCCTTTGTATTGGATTATTCATGGGCCGGGACCTTTGGTGAAACCCAAGACGGATTGCCTTATTTTGGCAAACCTGATCCTAAAAAGAACGAGCATTACATCCTTGGTTTTGGCGGCAATGGCATCACATTTAGTGTTATGGGAATGGAAGCAATAATTCATTCTTTAGAAAACACACCTCATCCGTTTTTGGAATATTATAAATTCAAAAGATAAAAAAAACACGCAGGGAAACTGCGTGCTTTTCTTTAAAAATTAAATGTTAGGTTACTTTACTTCACCACGATCTTCTTTACTATCTGATTGCTTTCGCCGTCAAAGGCAATAAAATAAATGCCGGCATTCAGGTTAAAGTTAATGGTATTGGCACCTTGAATCACGTCTTGGGTAAATACTTTTTGACCGTTTACATTATAAAAAGTGATTGTTTCAAAGTTGTTTTCGTTTTTGAATGAGATTTGATTTTTAGCCGGATTGGGATAAAAATTGAAATCTAGCAATAAATTATCCTCGATTCCTGCAAGAGGTTCACAGAAAATAGGATCAAAAATCACTTCGCCAAGTGTTGGGTCATCTTCAATGTGAAAAATAACTTCTTCGGCTTCAGCCAAAGTGCCCTCACCATCTTCAACCCAACAATTGTTTTTTGCCAGAATAGTGTTGGGCCCGTTGTTATACAGTGCAAAGATTTCGCCGTTATTTCCGTTTTCAGAAAACACATTCAAACCGGGGTTGTCTTGATCATCGCCAAAATTAATGTTTGAACTCCCAGGGTTTGGTTGCTGAATGGTCACTCCCCATAAATTTCTTCTTATTTTATTTTCAGAGAGAATAACATTTTGATCTCCCGAATTTGAAAGGAAGTTAATTCCGCTTCCACCTTGCATTGGGTCGTTTTGTGAATTGTTATCCTCAATAATATTGTTTTTAACTTCAACATAATTGTTATTTCCTAAAAGTGCAATACCAAAACGATTGTCAATAATTGTATTATTTTCAATAATTGCATAAACCGAAGCCGTACCACCAACAAAATTTGCAATTGCAATACCGCCTGCCATTGTCATATTTCTATCACCTATTATGGTGTTTCCAATTATTTTTAATGTATCTGTAGGACGAGTTACCGCCATATTAATTTGCGGACGGTTTTGGTTTGATTGATTATTTCCTTCAATGTAATTGTTGAAAATATAAGCAGACACTTGATTTGTTGCAGCAGAACTAATTGCCGGGTTGGCATTAAACAAAAACTGGTTGTTAGTAATGACAGGCATCCCTCTTGATAAGGCAACAGTGCCTCCCGTTGCCACTCCCGAAACATTGTTTTGCAAAATACAGTTGTTTAACGTAAAAGTTTCTGTTAACACCTGAATTCCGCCGCCAAACTGAAAAGTGGTGTTTTGAATGTCAATGTCTGAACCTTCCTCAAATCGAAAACCGTCATAAGGCGAGGCTTCATCAACAGCTGTCACCAAAACCTGATCGGCACTGATATAGAAAGAGCCAAACTCCAGCACCGTAACACGCACGCCAGAAGCAATTTCAAGGGTAATATCAGTGTTGATTCTTAAAATATCTGTTGCTGCAACTGTTAGGTTTGCAGAAAGTGTATACACATTTCCATTAACGGAAACCGTTGCCGGACTGGCAGTTGCCACATCGTCGAGCGTCCAGTCCACTCCGGTGCCGGGTGTGGTGTACTGAGCCAGGGCGATTGAAAAACAAAAAAGTAGGGATAAAGTTGTAAAAAATTTCATGATTTAATTTAATTATTTGGTTTGGGCCAAAGGTAAAGATTTCCAGAAAAGTCAAAAGCCAATTGAATAGTTTTAACTTTCATACTTAAACTGTATTTTTGCCGAACTTAATCCAAGGGTGAAAATGAAATACCATTTCAACGACATAGAAGCCAAATGGCGCAAATACTGGGAAGAAAACCAAACGTTTAGAGCCGAAAACCAAAGCGACAAGCCCAAATACTACGTCCTGGACATGTTCCCTTATCCATCAGGAGCGGGGCTGCACGTGGGGCACCCGCTGGGGTACATTGCCAGTGATATTTATGCGCGCTACAAACGTCACAAGGGTTTCAATGTGTTGCACCCCATGGGCTATGACTCGTTTGGCCTTCCGGCGGAACAATATGCCATTCAAACCGGGCAGCATCCTGCAATCACGACCGAAACCAACATCAACCGATACCGCGAGCAGCTGGATCGCATTGGCTTTTCTTTTGACTGGAGCCGCGAAGTTCGCACTTCCAACCCCGATTATTACAAATGGACGCAGTGGATTTTCACTGAATTGTTCCACTCCTGGTACAACAAAGACACAGACAAAGCCGAACCAATTGAAACGCTTATCACCCGTTTCACCAATGAAGGCAACGAACTGGTTAATGCCGTTTGTGATGACAATATCGTCCCATTTACTGCCGAAATGTGGAACGCCTATGACCAAGAACAACAGCAAAAAATACTTTTACAATACCGCCTGACCTATTTAGCCGAAACCGAAGTCAACTGGTGTCCCGCACTGGGAACGGTTTTAGCCAATGACGAAATCGTCAACGGCGTCTCAGAACGCGGCGGGCATCCCGTGGTGCGCAAAAAGATGAAACAATGGAGCATGCGCATCACCGCCTATGCACAACGCCTCCTCGACGGACTCAACCAAATCGACTGGCCACAGCCGTTAAAGGACTCGCAGACGAATTGGATTGGGAGGTCGCAGGGAGCAGAAGTCAAATTTCAAATTCCAAATTCCAAATTCCAAATTTCTGTTTTTACTACGAGACCTGACACCATCTTCGGAGCTTCATTTATGACATTGGCTCCCGAGCACGAACTCGTTGAAAAAATCACCACTCCTGAACAAAAAGAAGCGGTGGAAGCTTATATTGAGCAGACGGCCAAGCGCAGTGAACGCGAGCGCATGGCAGATGTGAAGACCATTTCGGGGGTGTTTACCGGGGCTTATGCCGAGCATCCGTTTTCTAAAGAACCCATTCCCATCTGGATTGGTGACTATGTGTTGGCGAGCTATGGCACAGGAGCCGTGATGGCCGTGCCTTGTGGTGATGAGCGGGATTATGCTTTCGCGAAACATTTTAATATCCCGATTCCAAATATCTTTGATCAGGACATTTCTGAAAACGCTTTTACCGAAAAAGAAGGGTTTAAAATCGTCAATTCCGATTTCCTGAATGGATTGACGTACAAAGAAGCTACCAAAAAAGCGATTGAAGAACTAGAAAAAATCAATCAAGGCACCGGAAAAATCAACTACCGTTTGCGTGATGCGGTGTTTAGCCGTCAGCGTTACTGGGGCGAACCTTTCCCGGTCTATTATGTCAATGGCTTACCCAAAACCATAGCCCCTGAACATTTACCTATCCAATTGCCCGAAGTGGAAAAATACCTCCCCACCGAAGACGGACAACCACCACTGGGCCGCGCTGATGTGTGGGCGTGGGATGCTGAAAAGTGTTCAGTGGTCAGTAATCAGTTGGTAAACAATAAAACCGTATTTCCATTAGAGTTAAACACCATGCCCGGTTGGGCCGGAAGCAGCTGGTACCTTTTCAGATACATGGATGCACACAACGACAACGTGTTTGCAAGCCAAGATGCACTGGATTACTGGCAAAATGTCGATTTATACATCGGCGGCAGCGAGCACGCCACAGGACATTTGCTGTATTCCCGTTTTTGGACCAAGTTTCTCTATGACCGCGGTTTTTTGAAAGTGGACGAGCCATTTAAGAAATTGATTAATCAAGGGATGATTTTGGGGGAGAGTGCTTATTTATCAAGAGTATTTTTTGATCTGCAAATTGCAGGCGACAAAAACACGAGTGAAGAGGACTTAACCTTATTCAAAAGTATCAATTCAAACTATCCTTTATTTGTCTCGAAAAACATAATAAACAAAATTAATAATGAAGAACCATTAGATGAGTTAACTACAGATAAGATTAATAGAGTTTTAAATTTCATAACTAAAAAAGTGGAGGAAGAAATTGATTCTTTTGAATCCTTAAATATTGATATAGATTATGGAAATAATTTTGGCTTACCAACTCCTTCAGATGTGTCTTTTGTTAATATATCTAATGAACTTGACGAAGAAGCATTTAAAGCTTGGCGCCCTGAGTTTAAAGATTCTCATTTTATCACAGAGAATGATGATTCATTTAAAGTAAGCCGCGAAGTCGAAAAAATGTCCAAGTCCAAATACAACGTTGTCAACCCTGACGATATTTGCGACCAATATGGTGCAGACACCTTGCGGATGTATGAAATGTTCCTCGGTCCGTTGGAGCAGGCCAAGCCATGGAATATGGCCGGTATCACCGGGGTGCATAGTTTTTTAAAGAAGTTTTGGAATCTCTATCACCCAGATATTAACTTAAAAAAGGATCCTAAACACTATAATCATGATGTACAAAATGAAAGTGAATACTCAGCTCATAAAACAGTTGTTAGAGAATTTAGTGTAACTGATTCAAAACCTTCCAAAGACAGTTTAAAAACCTTGCATAAAACCATCAAAAAAGTAGAGGAAGATATTGAGAACTTTAGTTTCAATACGTCGGTTTCCACATTTATGATTGCGGTGAATGAACTCACTGCGCAAAAGTGTACTTCGCGAGAAGTACTGGAGCCACTGGCCATTTTGATTTCGCCTTATGCGCCACACATCGCAGAAGAGTTGTGGAGTAAGTTAGGGCATAACGAAAGCATTTCCACTGCGCCATTCCCTCAGTTTGATGCTTCCCATTTGGTCGAAAGTACCAAGGAATATCCCATTTCGTTTAACGGGAAAATGCGCTTTACATTGGAAATGCCTTTGGATTTATCAAAAGAAGACATTGAAAAAACGGTCATGGCTCATGAAAAAACACAACAGTATCTGGAAGGCCGCGCACCCAAAAAGGTGATCATCGTTCCCGGGAAGATTGTGAATATTGTGGGGTAGGGATTCAGGTTTCTGGTTTCGAGTTTCAAGTTTGTAGAGCCCTATATAGGATTGACAGTTGTCAAAAGTTTTTCCATTCAATAAAATTCTGTAAATTAGCCTTATGGATGCAACGCTTTTAAATAGAATCACTATCAACCCCGATATCTGCAACGGTAAAGCCGTCATCAGGAATTTAAGGATTACGGTAGAAACTGTTTTGCAATATCTTTCTGCCGGAGATACCACAGAAGATATTCTGAAAGCCTATCCATTTCTTGAAAAAGAAGACATTCAGGCTTGTATCTATTTTGCCTTAAAAGGCTTATCAACAAACAAAAATGAATTTCAATTGGTCAGTTGATGAAATTTCTAGTAGATGTAAATTTACCCAAACACTTTTCTTATTTCAATTCGCCTGATTTCCTGTTTGTAAGTGATATAGATCTTTCTGCTACAGATACTTTTATTTGGAATTACGCTTTAGAAAATAATTTGATTATCATCACCAAAGACACCGATTTTTACACT
This sequence comes from uncultured Flavobacteriaceae bacterium, assembly GCA_964469175.1. Classification (GTDB taxonomy): domain Bacteria; phylum Bacteroidota; class Bacteroidia; order Flavobacteriales; family Flavobacteriaceae; genus Planktosalinus. Next base: position 91,662 of record CAYXXY010000010.1, on the reverse strand, counting down.
AAGTTTTTACTTGAGCAGCACGCTCCAAAATCATCCACATTCAATTAGGCAATTGCTCGTTAAAACAACTCCACACTTATTTTGAAAACCATTGGCCTGCTTGCAAAGAGCACATTCAGTCTTCAAATTTTGTGATTTTAAAAGAAACAAAAATTGAAGTCATTAGATAAAATAAGACGAAATGTCACCCATCAAAATCGGCAGGCTTTTTGTTATAATGAGAGCAGATTAATTTAAAAAGAATAAAACAATGTTAGGATATTATGTTTTAGCTGCACTCATTTTTGGGGTGAGCATGTATGTAAGCAATCGCTTAAAGAGCAAGTTTAAAAAATACTCAAGAATTCATTTACAGAATGGCATGAGCGGAAAGGAAATCGCAGAAAAAATGCTGGCTGATCATGGCATTTATGATGTACAGGTGATTTCCACACCCGGTATGCTTACAGACCATTATAACCCTTTAAAGAAAACCGTCAACCTGAGTGAAGGTGTATATATGCAACGCAATGCTGCCGCTGCAGCAGTGGCTGCTCACGAAGTGGGTCATGCCGTGCAACATGCCCAGGCCTATTCGTGGTTGGATATGCGTTCCAAACTGGTGCCCGTGGTCAGCGTGGCTTCTCAATATTCACAATGGGTGATTTTGGGTGGTTTGTTTTTAGCTGCCGGATCGGCTTTTGGAAACACCCTTTTACTGGCAGGTATCATTATGTATGGACTGGGAACACTCTTCAGCTTTATTACCCTTCCGGTAGAATATGACGCGAGCAATCGCGCACTAGCCTGGATGACCAATAAAAATATGCTGACTCCCCAAGAACACGCGGGAGCCAAAGATTCACTGAAATGGGCAGCACGCACTTATGTGGTAGCAGCCGTAGGTTCACTGGCAACCTTGCTGTATTTCATAATGATTTATATGAGCAGAAGATAAACTTTAAAAATTACAAACCCGATAGTCCTAATAACTATCGGGATCGGAATCAAGCACCAAAACACAATTTGGTGCTTTTTTTATTTTAAAAATGCTGTGATTTCCTGAACCAAAAGCAAAACCGGAACTTTCTCAATGGGATGTTGAACATCGGGTAAAATCAACAATTCTGAATTTGGAAGTCCATCTGCAACCTGAGCGGTTTCATCAATGGTCACCATTTTGTCGGCATTGCCGATAGCCAGTTTTACCGGTGTGTCAATGTTTTGAAAATCTTCTTGTATTAAAAGTGGCTTTTCACCCAAAGCCAGCATCATTTTGGAAGTTTTCTCCATCAACAATTTCCAGGAATTGGGAGCGTGGCGTTCCTGAAGTGTTTTCGCGAAAGCGGGTATTTTCTCCTGAATAATTGTAGGGTTCAGCATGTTGACTTCCCGGCTGGCAATCTCCGGCGACCAGCTGAATTTTGTGGCTAGCGTAACAATTTTTTCAACACGTTCCGGAAATTTGTGGGCCAGATATAAAGCCACATAGCCGCCCATACTGTACCCGAAAATGCTCACTTTTTTCAGCTGATTTTCTTTGAGGTAGTGATGCACTTCTTCAGCAAAATTCTGAATTGAAAATTCGCCGACAAAAGGCGCGCCACCGTGACCGCTAAAATTTAAATTGTGTACTTCAAAACTGCCTTGCAACTCGTTTGAGAGTGGCTCCAACTGGTCTTTAGAGCCAATGGCTCCATGAAGTAGCAACAATATTTTCATCAACCTTCCAGATTATCGGGATTGTAACCTATATAGTCTTTTTCATATTCATTAAACACAATGCCAAACTCTTCAAGTTCTTTTAAAATGGGGGTATAGACTTCTTTGGCAATGGGCAACTGTACACCGGGATTGGTGATTTCACCGTTTAAAATCTTTAGGGTGGCAATAGCAACCGGCAACCCCACGGTTTTGGCCATAGCCGTAAACACCTGATCATCGCCTTTAATGACCATATTGGAGTCGATTTGTTTGCGTTGTCCGTTGATTTCATAGCCAAACTTATGATACATCACGATCATATCCTTATCCTGAGGCTCCAGTGTCCATTTGTCCATCAGTATTCTTTGAAGGCACTCGGCCGGAGTGGCATTTTTCAAACCAATTTTTTTGTTTGAATTGAAAATATCGAGTTCAACCAGTTTGTCCCACATCACGTCGTCCTGATCAATATTGAGGTTGTGACGCAGTTTCAGCTCCACAGAATCGGTGGGTGAATACGGCAAAAACAGGTTAACAAAGTCACGGTAGCTCATGGTTTCGGTATCCTGAAGGCGGTATGAGTCATCGGTCATGCCCAGTTGCACAAACATATTCCATGCCTTGCTGAAACCAACTCTTCTGATGGTTCCGCGGTAGATGGTGAGCACATCTTCGAGCCCATAAACTTCCCTGTATTTGAGTGAATTTCGATTGGCGTATGCTTCAAACCTTCCGTAGCCTTCCACATTTAAAAACTCGGTTCTTCTGAACAAGCGGTGGTAAGGAATGTATTTGTATTTGCCTTCCTGAATAAACTCGGCAGCACCGCCTTGCCCGGCAATAACCACATTTCTTGGATTCCAGGTGAATTTGTAATTCCAAAGGTTGGTATCACTTTCAGGAGCGACGAGTCCGCCGGTAAATGATTCAAAAAGCAACATTTTACCTCCCTCTTCGCGTATGCGGTCAATCACCTGCATGGCACTCATATGGTCAATGCCCGGGTCAACACCAATTTCGTTCATAAACACCAATCCTTTTGCTTTTACGCGGGTATCGAGACTGAGCATCTCATCACTGATGTATGAGGCTGTGACCATATTTTTCCCAAACTCCAGACAATCTTTTGCCACTTCAATATGATAGCGGGCCGGAAGCATGGACACCACAATATCGGCATCAAAAACAAATTCCCTGCGTTGTTTGTCATTAAAAACGTCCAGCACAACGGCTTTTGAATTAGGATGTTTATTGATTAATAGCGTGGCCGCCTTGATATCGACATCGCCAATGGTTATAAAGATATCCTCCTCATTAGATTTGTCAAGCAGGTATTTGATTAAACTGCTTGAAGATTTTCCGGCTCCTATTATTAAGATATTCCTCATTGTAATTTCGTAAATTTGTAAGCTGTTTTTACAGGTTACGAATGTACTAAATTGTAAACGTTTCAAAAAGAACTATGAATAAAATAACCGTGATTTGGGGAGTAATTTTTGCTGCTTTGGCAGTGGTTTTTGGAGCTTTTGGCGCACATACGTTAAAGTCAGCGATTTCTGCAGATGCTTTGGCCACTTTTGAAGTGGGCGTCAGGTATCAGATGTATCACGCTTTGGCGTTGCTGGCTATTGGGTTGACCGGTGCCCTGTCCACAAAGATTCAAAAAAGCATATTGGTATTTTTTGTGACGGGTATAGTGCTTTTTTCAGGGTCTATTTATTTGCTTTCGCTAAAAGAAATACTTCCGTTCGACCCCGGTGTTATAGGTTTTATTACCCCAATTGGCGGTACATTTTTTATTATTGGATGGCTCTATTTTCTTATTCAGGTGATTAAGTTAAAGTCGATATAAATCATGATTTTTTAAGCACTTTCTCCATAAATATTTTTTACTTTTGTACCCCACAACAATCATTTAAATATAAGTTATGGTCAATAGTAACCAAGCAACTAAAACGATTTCGTTAGAGCAATACGGAATCAAAAACGCAAAAGTTAACTACCAACTCTCTCCGGACGAACTCCACAGAATCACCATCGAAAAAGGCCAAGGCGTTGAAGCAAATTCAGGCGCACTGGCAGTCAACACAGGTGAATTTACAGGACGTTCCCCAAAAGACAGGTTTATAGTAAAAGATGACATCACCCGCGACAAAGTGTGGTGGGGAAACATAAACATTCCGTTTCCAACAGAGATGTTTGATAAATTGTATGACAAGGTAACAGATTACCTTTCTGAAAAAGAAGTGTTTGTGAGGGACAGTTATGCCTGTGCACATGACGACCTTAGGTTAAACATTCGTGTAATCAATGAATATCCCTGGTCAAACTTGTTTGCTTTCAATATGTTTCTTCGCCCTGAGGAAAGTGAACTTGCAGGTTTTGCGCCGGACTGGCTGGTTGTGAATGCCCCCGGCTTTATGGCAGACCCCGATGTTGACGGGACCCGTCAGCACAATTTTGCCATTTTGAACTTTACAAAAAAAATTGCCTTAATAGGCGGAACCGGTTACACAGGCGAAATTAAAAAAGGGATTTTCTCTGCTTTGAACTTCGTTCTTCCTGTTGATAAAAATACTTTGCCAATGCACTGTTCTGCCAATGTGGGCGAAGATGGTGAAACCGCTATTTTCTTCGGCCTTTCAGGAACGGGAAAAACAACCCTTTCTGCAGATCCCGGCAGAAAACTGATTGGTGATGATGAACACGGCTGGACTTCAGACAACAAAATATTCAATTTTGAAGGCGGTTGTTATGCCAAGGTAATCAACCTGACCGTAGAACAAGAACCCGATATTTACAGGGCTATCAAAAAAGGGGCGATACTTGAAAATGTGATTATGGACGAAAACGGTGAGGTGGATTTTAAAGACATTTCCATCACACAAAATACCCGTGTGAGTTACCCCATCTACCACATTGACAATATTCAAACCCCTTCCATTGCAGAAAACCCTAAAAATATATTTTTCCTTACCGCAGATGCTTTTGGTGTGTTGCCTCCCATCTCAAAATTAACACCGGGACAGGCTGCTTATCACTTTATTAGTGGTTATACCGCCAAAGTTGCCGGTACTGAAGCGGGAGTAGATGAACCTATGCCAAACTTCTCTGCTTGTTTTGGCGCACCTTTTATGCCGTTGCACCCCACCAAATATGCTGAAATGCTCAGCAAAAAAATGAAGGATGCAGGTGTTAACGTATGGCTAATCAACACCGGATGGACAGGTGGTCCTTATGGTATTGGGAGCCGCATGAAATTAAAGTACACCCGTGCCATGATTACCGCAGCAATGAATGGCGAATTAAATAATGTGGATTTTGAGCAACATCCTATTTTTGGATTGGCCATGCCAAAAAGTTGTCCAAACGTTCCAGACGAAGTGCTGAATCCAAAAAGTACCTGGAAAAATGCAAAAGCCTATGACGTACAGGCCAAAGAACTGGCAGCTTCTTTCAGGGAGAACTTTGCCAAGTTTGAGTCCTATGCCAATGAAGAGATTTTAGGCGGCGCACCGATGGGATAACAGCTTTTAAAAATAAATTTCAAAGTACGACCAACAAATATTGGTCGTGCTTTTTTTTGTTTAATATTTTAATTTATTATTTTAGTAAAAACTGTTATTGCCTTTGCTAATGTTTAAGAAGCTCACATATCTTCTAATATTGTTTCCATTGCTTCAATTCAGCCAAACTGAAGCTATAGAATCGCATCCCATGTCAAATTGGATTCTTGAGTTTAAAACAGGCTTTACTTTTCAAGCTGACGAACTTTCTCGCATCAACGAACAACCTCCTCTGGATCAAGATATTGGCAATGGCATAAAACTTCAATTCACCCCGGCAATTCATTATTCATTATTTCATAATTTATGGATTGGAGGCCACTTAGGTTTTGGATTTACTAATTTTTCCGACAATAATAGCGGTTTGAGCAGTTCTTCAGAAAATTATAAAATGGGTATCCAACTGCGGTATAATTTTTTAAAAATAATTCCTGAAATATATCTTCATAGTGAAATCGGTTCCAACTATAATTATTTAAGCCTGCGAGAAAGCAGTCCTGAAAAATTCACTATATCAAACTCTTATATTAAATCCTATCTTGATTTAGGGGTAAATTTTGTTTTTTCAGAAAACTGGGCTGTAGCGATAGTGTTCAAAGATGTATTGTATAATTACAGTTCTGGACCTAATTTTGAAAATCGGGAAGGGTTAGGTAATTCTAATGTTTTTAAGGATTTTATAGATTTTCCCTTTTTTTCAGTATATTACAGAATGAATTAGTTTATTTTTTATTTAGTGATACTATGAAACACCATTTAAAAAATTTATGAGAGAAAGCAGTATGTTAAGATCGCATTACTTCTATCTGTAAACACAACTTTGAAAAAAAAGAACAAATGAATATTATATCTAAAATACTAATTATCATACTTCTATGCCAAATAACAGCCTTAAATGCTCAAAGTAACTACTTAAATTACATAGAAAAGGAATCCAAAGCATTGAATGTACCCGAAGAATCCTTTTTTTATGTAACCAATTTATCTGCTGAAAATTTTACTGCCAATATGCAACCAGCATTGATTGCTTTTGTAAATGGCAATCTTTCAACTTCTATAGATGAGGTTGAAGGTCATGATGAACAAAATGGCGTGGTTAATTTAAACACAAGTTGTAGTGTCCAACAACTTACTAAAGAACACATAATTAAACATTTAAATAATAAAAAAAGTTATGAAGGTCTTTTAGTAAAAAACATCAAGAATCAAAAAACCTTTACGTTTGATGAGAATCAAATTGTTGCTGTCGTTTTATACAGTTCACAATTAAGACCTTTTATGGATCAATTTTTAACCCCCCTTAAAAAATTAAAAGAGGAAGAAAACATTCCCTATATCATCCTTACAATGGATTTGGAAGAGATTAAAGACCTTCCCGATCTTTATCAAAATTCTGTCTTCAAAAATTAATATTATTCTATTAAAAAAGCGGCTACTTTTAAAGTGCCGCTTTTTTATTATTGTTTAATTGTGGTTTATTTCTTTTTATTTGCCTCAACGATGTACTTCTCAAGCGCCATAGTCATTGAAGGTGTTTCAGGAGTTGGTGCCATAATATCAACACGCAAACCGCTTTCCTGGGCAGCCTGTTGGGTGGTATTTCCAAAAACAGCTATACGTGTTTCGTTCTGTTCAAAATCAGGGAAGTTTTCCCAAAGTGATTTGATTCCGCTGGGGCTGAAAAACACTAGTATGTCATAATACACGTCTTTTAAATCTGAAAGGTCACTCACTACGGTTTTGTAAAAAGTGGCGCGTTTCCATTTAACTTTTAAACCATCCAAAACTTCCGGGATTTCAGGTTTTAAAGCGTCTGAACAAGGAAGTAAAAAGTTTTCGTTTTTATACTTTTTGATCATTGGAGAAAGTTCGGAAAAAGTGCGCTTGCCTACATAGATTTTCCGTTTTCTGTACACCACATATTTTTGCAGGTAGAACGCTACCGCTTCAGACAAGCAGAAATATTTGAGGGTATCCGGCACTTTATATCTCATTTCTTCTGCAATTCTGAAAAAATGATCAACAGAATTTCTACTGGTAAGTATGATAGCAGAATAGTTGTTTAAATCAACTTTTTGCGCTCTGACGTCTTTGCTTGAAACTCCCTCTACGTGAATAAAAGGCCTGAAGTCAATTTTTACTTTTTGCTTTTCTACAAGCTCAAAGTAGGGTGAATTTTCTATTAAAGGTTCTGGTTGGGAAACCAAAATTGTTTTCACTTTCATAAACCTGTTAGTTTTTTAGTCCGCAAAACTTCACGTTAAAAAAATATTTTATACAAAATATAATAGGGTGAAATTTCAAGTGCGCAAAGATATAAAATAAAATAGAAAATATTTGACCTAATCAGCTTTTCGTGAGTTTTGTAGCTGTAAATCAATGCCAGTATGTTTGAAATCAGGATTACTAAAATGACGATGCCAAAAAGCAATGTATTTGGTTTTAAAGCATATAGAAAAATCAGGTTGATAACAAGGAGTATTAATGAAATCAAATTTCTGTAAGATAATTTCTGATAAAGGTACCGGTCAATGTACTTATCTATTGAAAACAGGTTGGCAATTATCTTTTCAAAATAAAATTTCAACGCTATAAACAATGTAAAAAAACCAATAATACGTATGAAAATTAAGTGATTATCTAATGTTATTTCAGGGTTGAACTGACCCAAGAGTAAGAATAAGAAGAGAGAAACAACAATTATTTGATTGGCAAGCATAAGCAGGTTAAAGACAGAAAAAACCTTGCTCCCCTTATCATACAGTAAAAAGTATTTGTTTGTAAAAACCAATTCAACAAAATCGTTAAATCTGTTGGTTTGAACCAGTTTTGCAGCCGAAATGAGAATCAGGCTGCCCAGAATGAGCAAAGTGATCCAGTCGGGTACAGCTGTATAGCGTTCAATTAATTCCAATCGCATGATTTGTGTCTACAAATTTACTTTAAAATAAAGTTTTAGTATAACATTTTTTAAACAGACAGTCATTATAAAATTAAGTACATTTGCCAAAATTTGGGGAATGTCTAAAGCCTTGGTTGTCATACCTACTTACAACGAGATTGAAAACATCGAGCGTTTATTGAGAAACATTTTTTCGCTACAGCGAAATTTTCATGTGCTTGTAGTCGATGACAATTCACCCGATTTAACACACAAAAAGGTTGAAGAACTTCAAGCCGAATTTCCCGAAAAACTCCATTTGCTCCTCAGAAAAGAAAAAACCGGTTTAGGAACCGCTTATATTGCCGGCTTTAAATGGGCACTGCAAAAACCATATGAGTTTATTTTTGAAATGGATGCCGATTTTTCACACAATCCCAACGACTTAATCCGGCTGTATAATGCCTGTGAAAAAAAGGATTATGACATGGCTATTGGTTCCCGTTATGTTACCGGGGTAAACGTGGTCAACTGGCCAATGGGCAGGGTATTGATGTCCTGGCTGGCGTCAAAATATGTGCGGTTTATTACAAGAATGCCCATTTTTGATACTACGGCAGGGTTTGTGTGTTACAAAAGAAAAGTATTGGAAACCATCAACCTCGATAAAATACAATTTGTGGGTTATGCGTTTCAAATTGAAATGAAATTCAAGGCTTATTTAAGTAATTTCAAGATAACTGAAGTTCCTGTAATATTTACAGACCGCACTAAAGGAGAATCAAAAATGAGTGGTGGCATCATTTCTGAAGCAGTTTTTGGAGTATTATCCATGAAGTTTAAAAGCCTGTTTAATCGCTACGAGATCTAAAAATATATGAACACTGTTTTAATCAAAAATGCAAATGTTGTTAATGAAGGTACTATTTTTAATGGTGATGTCTTGATTCAAAATGAAGAAATTGTTGAGATTGCAACATCTATAAGTGCCAAATCATCAGACACGCAAATTATCTATGCTGAGGGAAAATACCTGCTCCCGGGATTAATTGACGATCAGGTGCATTTCAGGGAGCCCGGACTCACCCATAAAGCCACCATTGAAACCGAATCAAAAGCAGCAATCGCCGGAGGAATCACCACCTTTATTGAAATGCCCAACACGGTACCACAGACCACAACCATTGAGTTGCTCGAAGAAAAATTTGAAATTGCAAAGAACACCTCCTGGGCCAATTATTCATTTATGTTTGGCGGCACCAACGACAATCTTGAAGAAATCCTTAAGGTTGACCCTAAAAAAGTGGCCGCATTAAAGTTGTTTTTAGGTTCTTCAACCGGAAAAATGCTCGTAGATGACCCGAAAGTATTGGAACAAATTTTTTCACAAACCAAATTACTCATCGCTGTGCATTGTGAGGACGAACAGACGATTAAGTCTAATCTTGAAGCTCACATTGAAAAATACGGCGAGGACATCCCCATGGACTGTCATCATCTTATTAGAAGCGAAGAAGCTTGTTATCTTTCTTCATCCAAAGCCATTGCCTTAGCCAAAAAAACGGGGGCCAGATTGCATGTGTTTCATCTTTCAACAGCAAAGGAAACTGAACTTTTTGACAACAAACTACCACTTGAAAAAAAGAAAATTACTTCAGAAGTCTGCATTCACCACCTTTGGTTTACCGATAAGGATTACAGGGAAAAAGGCACGTTCATTAAATGGAATCCGGCAGTAAAAACCGAAAAAGACCGTGATGGCCTTTGGAAAGCCCTACTCGATGACCGCATTGATGTAATAGCAACAGACCACGCCCCGCATACTATTGAAGAAAAAAAGAACGTTTATACAAAAGCACCCTCAGGTGGACCACTTGTACAACACGCGCTGGTAGCTATGCTTGAAAATTACCACAGGGGAGTGATTTCCCTTGAGAAAATCGTTCAAAAAATGTGTCACAATCCGGCGATTTTGTTTCAGATTAAAGACAGGGGATTTATAAGAAAAGGCTACAAAGCCGATTTGGTTTTAGTAGATTTACATGCGCCCTGGGCTGTGAACAAAAGTAATATCCTTTACAAATGTGGATGGTCACCTTTTGAAGGGTTTACATTCAGATCACGGGTATCACACACTTTGGTGAACGGAAAAGTAGTGTACAACAATTCAAAATTTGCAAAATCAAGTCATGCGCAACGCATTGAATTTAACAGATAAAAACAGGTTCATACTACTTAAATTAGCAGTATTGCTGCTCGTTTTGGCGTGGTTTTCATCCTGTCAGGATATTCAAAGACCTGAGCGGCCTAAAGACCTTATTCCGGAAGACAAAATGGTGGAAGTATTGATAGATGTTCACCTTTTTAATGCTGCCAAAAACGTTAACCGTCTCCCATTGCAACAAACCGGAATGACTCCCAACCAATTTATTTACGAAAAACACAATATAGACAGCCTGCAATTTGAAAAAAGTAATGCCTATTATGGGGCAGACATCAATGCTTATGAGCGCATTCACACCGGCGTAAAGGAATTTTTAGACAACAAAAAAAGAGAAATCGACACCTTGATTGCCCAAGAAAAAAGACGGCAGGACTCCATTAAATTTGTGAAAGATTCATTAAAGCTTCAGAAAATTTTCAAAGAAACCGATGAGCCTGCTGTTTTGCAAATGGTAATACCGGTTAAAAAAGACAGTCTTCTTTAGGGTTTATCTTTCTTAAAATTGGTTACAATTTCATTCACGGTTTCATCCAGCGATTTGAAATTATAGTTGAGTGCGATCTTGATTTTCTCATTATTATACCTCCTTTTTGTAACCATCGCTTTTGCCGTACTTTTAAAGAGCATTTGTTTGGTTCCTAAAATAAAGCTTTTAAAAGCGTCAAGATTTGCCGCCAGAAGTAACATCCAAGGTTTTAATTCTTTTTGAGGCGACTTTTTACCAAATGCTTTGGCGATTTTAGTCAACAGATTTTTATAGGATTCACTTTCAGCTACCAAAATAAAACGCTCATTTGTAATATCGCTTTTCATCAATTCAATCATACAAGCAACCACATCCACCACATCCACAAAACCCATTTCGCCGGTGGTATAATAATTCATTCCTTTATAGACTTTGGAAAACAAAACACCGGTACCCTTATCCCAAAAACCGCTGCCTATTATTACTCCCGGATTGACCACCACAGCATCGAGGCCCTCCTGAGTGCCGCGCCATACTTCCATTTCGGCTCCATATTTTGATATGGCATACACATTATTGTCATCATCGGGGTTCCAAAGCATTTCTTCGTGTATGGGTTCGCTTTCTGATTTCCCGATTGCAGCAATACTGCTCACGTGGCAAAGTTTCTTTACGCCAAAGGCCAAACAAAGATTCACCACATTGGCAGTTCCTTCTATATTTGATTTTTGGAGTTTACTAAAGTTTTTTGGGTCAAATGAAACATAGGCTCCTGAGTGATAAACCTGTTCAACATCCTGAAAAGCTTTGGTCAATGCGGGTATGTCATTGAGATCGGCCTCCACCCATTCTATTTTATCAAAAAGGTTCTGAGCTTCGGAAGTATAGTAACCAAAAACCTGTAAAACAGCATTCAGGTTGCTGTTTTTACGGTGAGTCGCCCTTACTTCTTGCCCGTCCTGAAGCAAAAAATACATCAAATGTGCGCCAACGAGACCTGTACCTCCGGTTACTAAAATCATTTTACTAAAATACTCTTTTTTCAATTTCTGCTTCATCTTTAAACCGATAAATCTATCTTTGCAAAAACTTTTTTCAGATGCTCAAAAATTTTGTAGAAGAATTGCAATGGCGTGGGATGATACAAGACATCATGCCCGAAACCGAGGAACATTTACTTCAAGAAATGCGCTCAGCCTATGTGGGTATAGACCCAACAGCAGATTCATTACACATCGGGCATTTGGTGAGTGTGATGATGCTGTGTCATTTTCAGCAATGTGGCCACAGACCTGTGGTGCTTATTGGTGGCGCAACAGGTATGATAGGCGATCCTTCCGGAAAATCTGAGGAGCGCAATTTGCTAGACGAAGCTACTTTAAGACACAATCAGGAGGCATTAAAAAACCAACTTTCAAAGTTTTTGGAATTTGAAAGTGATAAAGAAAATGCAGCTGTTCTGGTCAACAATTACGACTGGATGAAAGGGTTTTCATTTTTGGATTTCATCCGCGATGTGGGCAAACACATCACTGTGAATTATATGATGGCCAAAGATTCTGTAAAAAAACGCCTCACAGGTGATGCTAAAGAAGGAATGTCGTTTACTGAGTTTACGTATCAACTGGTTCAAGGTTATGATTTTCTGCACTTATATAAAACAAATGGCTGTACGCTCCAGATGGGTGGTAGTGACCAGTGGGGCAATATCACCACCGGTACCGAACTCATCAGGAGAATTGGCGGTGGAAAAGGTTATGCCCTTACCTGCCCTTTGATTACAAAAGCAGATGGGACAAAATTTGGTAAAACCGAAAGCGGTAACATCTGGCTGGACGCTGAAAGAACTTCGCCTTATAAATTTTATCAATACTGGCTAAACACCAGCGATGAAGATGCTGAAAAATACATCAAGATATTTACTTTTATATCTAAAAAAGAAATCGAAACGCTGGTTGCAGCACATAAAACAGCACCTCATTTAAGACAACTTCAAAAACGTCTGGCTGATGAATTGACGATTATGGTGCACTCTAAGGAAGAGTTGGAAAACGCCATTGCAGCTTCCGGAATTTTGTTTGGCAACTCCACTTCTTCAGACCTGAAAAAGCTGGATGAAGCCACCTTTTTGGATGTTTTTGACGGAGTACCTCAGGCTGAAGTTTCTAAAGGTGCCATTGCAAACGGACTGGACATCATTGCTGCACTGTCCTCTGAAAGCGGATTTTTAAGCTCAAACAGCGAAGCCAGACGGGCACTCAAAGAAAATTCCATTTCGGTTAACAAAGAAAAAGTTGTAGAAGAATATAAAATCACTTCAACAGATTTAATCAATGACAAATTTATTTTGCTTCAACGGGGTAAGAAAAACTACTTTATTTTAAAAACTACTTAAAATGAAAGAACCCCTTGAAAACAAAATTTTCAAGGGGTTCAATCAACTAACTAACCAAATTATGAAAGCTCATTGAGAAACTATTTGCCAGGATTGACTTGGCTGAACTCTCATAACATTAGACTTCAAATATTGATTTTCATTACATTTTTTAAGAAAAAAATAACGCTTTAAAGAAGTTTTTAACTAAAGTGCCATCAAATTACACCCTCTGATGTCGCTGGAGTCAAAACGGCCAAGCACTTCAAAACTACCGTTAGCGTTCACTTTTCCTAAGTCTTGAGTAGCAATAAATGAGCAGGAGTTTAAATTGGCCAGGTCAATGATGTTGATCCCGCCGGTTTGATGATTATTAACAGAAAGCGGGTCTTCAGTATCTCGAACGAGAACTTTCATCCAGGGAGGGCAGTTAAAAATACCGTCTCCTGTTGAATAGGCTTGTGAAAACAATTCGGTCATGCCATATTCACTGTGGATTTTTGAAACACCAAAACCGGTTTTCAATATTTCGTGAAGTTCAGACCGGATGATTTCTTTACGCCTTCCTTTCATACCACCGGTTTCCATAACGATGGTGTTCTTTAGTGAAAATTGATGCTTTTCGACCAAATCAAGCAGGGCAAAAGAAACGCCAATCAATAACACTTTTTTACCGGATTGGTCTAAGGCATTTAGCTTTTCTGCAAGTGCATCCCATTGGTTCAAGTAAAACCCGCTTTCGGGGAATTTACTTTTTTGGATGAAATGATTCACCATATAGATTAAGGAGGAGCCCTTACGCTCAAGGTAAGAAGGCAGCAATCCTAAAATTACGTAATCATCTATACTTCCATAGAAATGTTCAAAAGTACGGGTAAAACTCTCTTCATAAAGATTTAAGTCAGTCACATAATGCTTACTCACCTGACTTCCTGTTGTACCACTACTTGTAAAAACCTTTTGCGGTTCACTGAGTGAAGAAACTACCTTTTTAGTTTTAAAAAACTCTATGGGAAGAAATGGAATTTGAGAAGTTGACTCAACATCTGCCGGATGCTTGTAAAGCAAATCACAATAGGACCTGTAAACAGGGTTATTTTCAAATTGAAACTGAAATACTTCAAGTGCAACAGCCTCAAAATCTTTTTCTGTTTGAATTTTAAAAATACTGTCTGAATGAATCATAACAAATAAAAAAAGCTTCCGCAAGTTACGGAAGCTTTTAAAATCTTTAGTATTTCTCTAGTGATTAGTTTATAACCAGTTTTTTAGAAGATGTATTATTCCCCTCGGTAACTTGAACAAAATAAACACCAGACTTCAAGTTTGATACATTTAAAGTTCCGTTAGATATTGTAGTAGAAACAACTTGTTTACCTAATACGTCAAAAACTGCAACTTGAAGTTGTTGATTTGACTGTGATTGAATATTAACAATTCCAGTATTCGTTGGGTTTGGAAACAATTTAAAACTAACGTTTTTGTTTTCATTTACTGATAACGGAGGTGCAGTCCAAGCAAGGTTATCCAATATTATTTGTCGGTTACCGGGACTTCCAGCAACTCTAAGCTCAATTGTAAATTCGCCTTCAACATCAATTCCATCAACTGTAAAAGGAATCACAGTATCATCCTCTCCATCCGCAAAAGCAGGTTCAAAAGTATCAATTAAATTATCGTTAATATAAAGTTCAAGTATTCGTTGACTATTTCCGGTGAATGCTTTTCTAGTATCTACTGAAAAATCACCAATTCCACCTTGAATTGTGGCACTTAGGCTACTTGGCTCATCTGACCTTCTAAGCATAATACCATTACCGTCAATAGGAAAGTCTCCTTCATTTCTGGAATGAACAAAAAACCATTCAACACCACCATCTCCAATAAATGATCCGTCTGAATAACTTGCAGTCGCAGTTGAGTTATCAAAAGTTTCTAACCCTTGCGCGTATATTGATGCAACAAAAAGAAGTGCATAAAGAAGTGTAATTTTTTTCATGTTTTTAAGTTTTCAAAGATTAGCACAAATATACAAAGAAGATTGATTTAAACAAGAATGTTTTGTATGTTTTGTAATGAATTAACTTAAAAATAACACCCATAAAACCGTTTTACCAATATCATATCAAATCAATTATTACTTTGTATAATAGCTCTATAGCAATATCTTTCACATTTTATGTTATATAATCATTATCATTAATGCATTCTTAATTTACAAAGCCAATTTAATACTATCTTTACCTAAAATTTACGCAACTATATTTTTTTTATGAAAAATAAGGACATCAAAATCCTACTTGTAGATGATGAACCGGATATTTTAGAGATTGTTGAATACAACCTATCTGCTGAAGGTTATCAGGTATTTAAAGCTGAAAATGGATTGGAGGCCATAAAAAAAGCAAAAAAGCATCATCCAAATCTTATAATTTTGGATGTAATGATGCCTGAAATGGATGGTATTGAAGCTTGTGAAAAAATAAGGGCCATCCCTGATCTCTCTGATACCATC
This sequence comes from uncultured Flavobacteriaceae bacterium, assembly GCA_964469175.1. Classification (GTDB taxonomy): domain Bacteria; phylum Bacteroidota; class Bacteroidia; order Flavobacteriales; family Flavobacteriaceae; genus Planktosalinus. The sequence continues at coordinate 75,953 of CAYXXY010000010.1, read as the reverse complement.
ATAACATTTTTAACCGCCCGTGGTGAAGACTATTCGCAAGTAGCAGGCTTTGAAGCCGGTGCAGACGACTACATCACCAAGCCCATTAAACCCAAAGTTTTAGTAAGTAAAGTAAAAGCTCTTTTAAGACGCTTTAAAGAACCGGTCGCAGATGAACCCACAGTAAACTTAGGCAACCTCATCATCAACCGTGAAGAATATAAAGTAATTAAAAACAAAAAAGAAATCGTTCTTCCCAGAAAAGAGTTTGAATTGCTGGCATTGCTGGCATCCAAACCCGGAAAAGTTTTTAAACGCGAAGACATCCTTGACAAAGTCTGGGGCAACGAAGTAGTTGTAGGCGGACGAACCATTGATGTTCATATCAGAAAACTCAGGGAAAAAATTGGCGACGACAGTTTTAAAACTGTTAAAGGTGTTGGTTATAAATTTGTAGTTTAATGACCCATAAATTTAAAAGAACATACCGCTTTGCGGCGGCTACGTCTTTGTATATAACCTTGGTAATCTCGGTTATTTATTCAATTCTTTTGTATCTTAATGAGTTAATTTCACCGAAAAATATTCTACTTTTTATCGTTCCGGTGTATCTCTTTTCCTTTTTTATCATACAGTATCGGGTAAAGCGGTTTATCTATAATCAGGTAAAAAAAATATACAATGATGTGAGTTTACTGGATGCTTCATCTTTACATCCCAAACAAATAACTACCGATATGGAATCCTTGACCCGTGAGGTTGAAAAATTTGCAGAAAACAAAAAGCTGGAAATTGAAACCCTGAAAGTACGCGAAGCCTACCGAAAAGAATTTATGGGCAATGTGGCTCACGAACTCAAAACCCCACTTTTCACCGTTCAAGGGTATATCCTTACCCTGCTTGACGGCGCTATGAAAGACAAATCCGTCAGGAAAAAATACCTCCAGCGTGCCAGTAAAGGGGTTGACAGGCTCATTTACATTGTGAAGGATTTGGATATGATTACCAAACTCGAAATGGGTGATTTGGTTTTGAGCAAGGAAGACTTTAATATCATTGAACTCATTCAAAATGTCTTCGATTTACTCGAAATGCGTGCTGCACGAAAAAACATCACGCTTACTTTTGATAAAAAATATGAAGATTCCATTTTTGTGCACGCTGACCGCGAACGTATTCAACAGGTGCTTACAAACTTAATTGTCAACTCAATAAAATATGGAAAAGAAGATGGCACTACCGAGATAAGTGTGGAAGACTTAACCAAAAACAAAGTTATCGTGAGAGTGACTGACAACGGCGAAGGCATTGCCAAAGAGCACCTCACCCGCATTTTTGAACGGTTTTTCAGAGTGGACAAAAGTGGCTCACGAAAAGAGGGAGGCTCAGGGCTGGGCCTTTCTATCGTTAAACACATCCTCGAGGCTCACAAAGAAAAAATTTATGTGGAAAGTGAACTTGAAGTGGGTTCAGAATTTTCATTTACCCTCGAAAAGGCTGAAAATTGATTTAAAATCAACTTCGTTTTTCAAATGCCTTAATCCCGAAAAAACCTGAACAGTCCCTAATTTCTCTTTTGTAAATTTCTCCTGTTTACAACTGGGAACCAAACCCTTGATTTTTAATCTCTTGGCAAGATATTCCTGTTCAAATTGACCGGGAGTGGGAATAAAAAATGCTTTTTTCTCCAGCACAGCCAAATCCATAATCGTGGTATAACCTGAGCGGGAAATCACAACTTCACTTTCGTTAATGGTTTTTTCAAGTGCTTTTGAGCCCAAATAATTATAAACCCTGATGTTGCCTTCATTATAACAATGTATTTGCTCCTCCACCTTCCCGAGCACAAAAAGGATTTTCTTGTCAAGGCCACTCAATTCTTCCATTAATTTTTCTTCCAGGAATGTTCGCTGTGGTTCAGGTCCAGAAAGCAACACCAAAATGTCATTTTTTTTCTCAATATCCAATTTTTTCATCCTGCTGAGCGGACCAATATAAAACACATTTTTTGGCACATGCTTGGGGTGCCCCAATTTTCCGCTAAGGTTTACCTTACCTTCAAAATCAGGCACCCAACAAGTATCAAATTTTTTGATTACTTTTTTATGAAGCAAAGTACTGATCCAGGTGGTGCTGCCTGTTAAAACATTCAACTGGTGAGTGATAAAAACTGAAGGTACTTTTTTATTCCGCACACCCAGTCTGTTGTCTGAAATAATTCCGTCTATCTTTCCTTGTTTCACAAGTTTTTTTATGACTTTTTTTTCATTGTCAATGGCTTTAAGCATTTTGGGACTGTCCAGTATCAATTTTCTTTTAAACCCTGAAGCACTTTTTGAATATGAAATTTGATAAGAAGGAAGTTCGATAGATTCAACTTCAGGAAACTCTTTTCTGAGCAACTCCAGAGCAGCCCCGTCTGAAGCAATCAGGGGCTTAAAACCGTGTTCAATCAAAGCATAAATAATGGGAATACAACGCGTGGCGTGGCCTAAACCCCAATGTAGCGGGGCAACCAAAATGGTTTTCTGATTTTGCATAAAAACAAAACGATATAAAATTTTTCGTTGTAAAAATGAATGAACACAACGAAAAATTATGTGCAGAGTTTCACTCTGACCTAATTATTAAAAAAAATTTTTTCAGAGTAAAGGTAATGATTATTCCTGCCGGGTAATATTTCCTTAATTTTGCCAAAAAATTAAATTATTGTTGTGGGAAGCAAAAACAAACTCAAACGCTTTAAGGAAAACGAAACATTTTCAAACGTCATTCAGCCAAAACGGGATGAATTAATGAATAATTCCTTTGGTTTTAAAGGACACTGGAACCAAAAATATTTCAAAAACAACAACCCCATCGTGCTGGAGTTGGGCTGTGGCAAAGGCGAATACACGGTTGCACTGGCACAACAAAACCCTGATAAAAATTTTATTGGCATTGACATCAAAGGCGCACGATTCTGGCGTGGCGCAAAAACTGCCATTGAAGAAAACCTCAACAATGTAGCCTTTGTGCGCACCCAAATTGAACTCATCGACTATGTTTTTGGTCAAAATGAAATTTCTGAAATTTGGATTACCTTCCCCGACCCGCAAATCAAGTACAAACGCACCAAGCACCGCATGACCAATGAAGAATTTTTAAATCGTTACAAAAAAGTACTTAAACCGGACGGGGTGATGCATTTAAAAACCGACAGCGAATTTATGCATGGTTACACCCTGGGGCTTTTGCACGGTTTAAAACAGGAAATTATTTATGCACATCACGATGTGTACAGCAATGAATACTCCCCAAAGGAGGTCACAAGCATCCAAACCTTTTATGAAAAACAATATCTTGAGGTTGGAAAAAAAATAACCTACATTAAGTTTAAACTCAGCTAAAGAATTTTATTTATCTTCACTCGGTAAACGAGTTGCATGGAGTTTGTCCTATTTTTTTTCTTCGGTTATGTATTTGCCTTGATTGGAGTGATTCCTCCCGGGCTTCTCAATATGACCGCAGCAAGAATTAGCATTGAAGAAAGCCGGAGAAATGCCTTCCTTTTTTCCCTGGGTGTTATCACTACTGTCGCTATACAAACCCATTTGGCCCTGCTTTTTGCCAGATACCTCGACAAACACCCGGAAATTATTAGTATGCTTCAGCAAGTGGGTCTGGGTATTTTTATTTGCATTACCATATACTTTTTCTTTATTGCCAAAGAGAAGAAAACTATATCTCAAAACCTCAATCACAAGTCAAAAAGGCACAGGTATTTTCAGGGGTTATCCATCGCGGGGCTTAATTTATTTCCATTACCATACTGGGTGTATTTAAGTATTACTTTTTCTTCATTTGGTTGGTTTGATTTTACAAAATCATTCATTGCACTGTGTGTTTTTGGATCTGCTTTGGGAACTCTAACAATGTTGGCGGCTTATGCTTTTTATTTTGATTCTGTCAAGAAAAAACAAAGCGAATTAAACCTGAATGTAAATCATGTCATTGGCGGTATAACAGCTCTTATTTCTGTTTTTACCTTATTGAAAATTTTAAACGTTATTTAATGTTACTAGAGGATCAAAACTTTTTTCAGCGTGTGTATGAAGTGGTGAAGCAAATCCCATTTGGGCGTGTGACTTCTTATGGAGCCATAGCAAAACACATTGGAGCCGCCGGCAGTGCCCGAATGGTGGGCTGGGCCATGAATGCTTCACACCTCATGCCCGATATACCCGCACACCGCGTGGTGAATAGAAAAGGCCTCCTTACAGGTAAACACCATTTTGACGGCACCAACCTGATGCAACAGCTGTTGGAAAGTGAAGGCATTACAGTGATTGACAGTCAAATCCTGGACTTTGAAAAACACTTTTGGGATCCGGGGAAGGAATTAAGGTAATCAACCTTTTCAGTCCCGAAACTTCAAGGTTGAACCCTGAAAAGATTTGTTTATACCCCCATCAATCAAATAAATCAATCGCTTTCTTCAAATCAAGTTTTCCTTGTATATTTGCACTTTAGAATAATTCTACATAAGCTATTGAAATAGAATGATGAAGCTCGACAAGAAAGACATACTGGCTGCTTTGGAAACCATCACGGTTTCCGGTGAAGGTAAAAATATGGTGGAAAGTGGTGCCGTTCAAAACGTTATCACCTTTGCAGACGAAGTGATTGTTGACCTGGTACTCACAACCCCGGCTTTGCACATAAAAAAACGTGCTGAAAACGACATTGTGAATACCATTCGTGAAAAAGTACATCCCGATGCCAAAATAAAAGTCAACATTCGTGTTGAAGCACCTGAAAAACCACAAATAAAAGGAAAAAACATACCCGGCATTCATAATATCGTTGCCATTGCTTCCGGTAAAGGCGGTGTGGGAAAATCAACCGTTACGGCAAATATCGCCGTTACCTTAGCCAAAATGGGTTTTAAAGTGGGGGTACTCGATGCTGATATTTATGGCCCTTCCATTCCCATTATGTTTGATGTGGCCCACGAAAGACCGCTTTCTGTAAACGTTGACGGTAAGTCAAAAATGAAACCCGTTGAAAACTACGGTGTGAAAGTGCTTTCCATCGGTTTCTTTACCCAACCCAATCAGGCAGTGATTTGGCGTGGCCCCATGGCTGCAAAAGCACTCAACCAACTCATTTTTGATGCCGCTTGGGGCGAGCTTGATTTTATGCTGGTTGACCTTCCTCCGGGAACAGGTGATATCCACTTATCCATTATGCAGTCGTTGCCCGTTACAGGAGCTGTGGTTGTGAGCACACCACAAAATGTTGCCCTCGCCGATGCGCGAAAAGGAGTCGCCATGTTTCAGCAGGAAAGCATCAATGTCCCCGTTTTGGGAATTGTGGAAAATATGGCTTACTTTACCCCGGCCGAGTTACCTCAAAACAAATATTATATTTTTGGAAAAGAAGGCGCCAGAAACCTCGCCGAAGACCTTGAAGTGCCATTTTTAGGGGAAATTCCGTTAGTACAAAGCATCCGTGAAGCAGGAGATGTGGGAAGACCGGCAGCCTTGCAAACCGGAACACCGCTTGAAGAGGCTTTTGAAACGCTTACGCGAAACGTAGTTCAGGAAACTGTAGATAGAAACGAAAACCTGCCACCCACTCAAGCAATACAAATAACAACCATGGCCGGCTGTAGTGCCGTAAAAAAATAAGTTATGACTGAACAGGAATTAAAAGCAAATATTGAAAAAGCTTTGGAAGAAATCCGACCTTTTTTACAAAGTGACGGTGGTGATATTTCACTCATTTCCATTGAAGATGGAAAAAATGTAACCGTGCAATTGCAAGGTGCTTGCGTGGGCTGTTCAGTAAACCAGATGACCCTGAAAAGTGGCGTGGAAATGACCATTAAAAAATATGCACCCCAAATTGAAAAAGTTACTAATCTTGAAGCCTGAAAATTGACATTTATCAGGAAATTAAATAGTCCTAAAAACTATTTTTACCAGTATTTAGACAAACATCCATGATTAAAACTGATATACTCATTATAGGAGCCGGACCCACAGGACTTTTTGCAGTTTTTGAAGCCGGTTTACTCCAACTCAAATGCCATATTATCGATGCCCTGCCCCAACCCGGTGGTCAGCTGGCTGAAATTTATCCCAAAAAACCCATTTATGACATTCCCGGTTTTCCGGAAGTGTTAGCCGGTGACCTGGTAGATAACCTGATGGAACAAATCAAACCCTTCCAACCCGGATTTACACTTGGTGAAAGAGCCGAAACTATTGAAAAACTTGAAGACGGTACATTTATCGTAACCACCAATAAAGGCACACAACACCACGCTCCCGTTATCGCCATTGCCGGTGGTTTGGGAAGCTTTGAACCCCGAAAGCCGCTTATTCCCAACATCCACCAATTTGAAGATAAAGGCGTTGCTTATTTTATCAGGGATCCTGAAATTTACCGAAACAAAAAAGTTGTGATAGCCGGCGGCGGTGACTCAGCTCTGGACTGGAGCATCTTTTTGGCTAATGTAGCTTCAGAAGTGACCTTGATACACAGAAGAAATGAATTCCGTGGGGCATTGGACTCGGTTGAAAAAGTACAGGAACTGAAAAAACTGGGCAAAATCAACCTCATCACTCCTGCTGAAGTGGTAGGCCTTAGAGGTCTGGACCACATGGATGCCGTGGTGATCCAAAAGGCTGATTCCAGTGAAGAAATTATCGATGCCGATGCTTTTATTCCGTTATTCGGGCTTTCACCAAAACTAGGTCCCATTGCAGACTGGGGACTGGAAATTGAAAAAAACGCCATAAAAGTTGACAACACACTAGATTATCAAACCAATATACCCGGCATTTATGCCATCGGTGATGTAAACACCTATCCCGGAAAGTTAAAACTAATTTTGTGCGGATTTCATGAAGCCACTTTGATGTGTCAAAGTGCTTACCAACGCATTCACCCCAACAAACGCTATGTGATGAAATACACCACTGTGGGAGGCATTCACGGTTTTGACGGTAGTGTAAAAGAAGCCCCCAAGGCGGTGGTGAAGTCGATTGATTAGTCCTTTACGTTCCACAAATGAAAAGCAGTAAATGTGCCGGCAAATAAAATTTTAATATGCAAGACATTACACTCACAATTACAGATCGTGAAGGCACTACACACATTGTGCAAGCACCAACAGACATGAATATGAACCTGATGGAAGTAGTGCGCTCATTTGAGCTCGCTCCTGAAGGGACAATTGGTGTTTGTGGCGGTATGGCCATGTGTGCTTCCTGCCAGTGTTATGTTGAAAGCGCCCATCAGTTGCCTGAAAAAGGCGATGAAGAAGAAGCCATGCTTTCTGAAGCTTTTTTTGTAAAAGAAAACAGCCGGTTGGGCTGCCAGATTCCTATCACCCCGGAGCTGGACGGATTGAAAGCCACACTTGCCCCGGAAGAATAAGCTATTCCTCCTTTGGATTACTCAATAAATAACCCAGCGGTTTTAATTCTTTAATATGATTAAAGGCAATATTGATAATTCCAAAAACAGGAATTGCAAGTGCCATACCAATAATTCCCCATACTGCATTTCCTAAAATTACAACCAGTATCACAAATAATGGGTGAATATTTACCTTATTGCCAAAAACTAGAGGTTGTAGAATGAAACTTTCCAATACTTGTGACGCAGAAAATGTAATGATGATACCTATTAAAACACTGGTTTCACCGGTTGTCAAATACCCAAAAGAAAGGGCAATTAAAAATCCAATGACATTTCCCACCCAGGGAATTACGCTTAACACGGCAGCAATAAGACTAATTAAAACAAAATTACTCACTCCTGAAATTCCTAATCCAATCGAGTAGAGTATTGTAAGAAAAATAATTAAAATAAACCTGCCAAATATATATTGTTGTGAGATTTTTGCGGTTTGGTCAATAACACATCTCACCTCGCTTTGATTACTCTTTGAAAAAAGTTTGAGTATAAATTTTTTAAACATTCTTCGGTAGTAAAGTAAAAAGAAAATGTAAACAAACGTCAAAATTGAATTTGTTAAAAAGCCCAAAACCATTCCCATGACACTAACAGCAGTTCTTCCGGATTCGGGATTTGCAATCATCGTAGTCAATTCTGATTGTTCTTTATAAGCATCAATTTCTGTTTGCTCAAGTTTTGTGTTCTCAAGTAAATATTTCTCGATGCGCTCAATCTTCGGACTCATCGCTTCTCTAATGGCTTCCCTGTCATCTATAAATATTTTTATTTGAAAATAAACAAGTGCCGCTATTAATAGCGAAACTATCATCAAAAAAAGCGTGCTAAAAAAAGAAGACAAGCCTCTGTTCAATCCCCAGGATTCCATCTTGTTTGACACCGGAATCATCAGCAAAGACAACACGATTGCAATAACTATGGGAGCAAGGAAGGACTTCGCCTGAACCAATCCCACAAACAGAAAATAAAGACCAACACATAATGCTGAAAGGGTATAAATCAATTTTCTGATGAAGCTCATAAATTGTTATTTTGTTTGAAAAAAGTTTAGGTTACTTCTAAAGTAAAAAGGTACTGAATAAAACAAAACCTACCTTTTTTTTCAGAAAAAAATAACATTTCAATAAATGAAAAAAAAACGAGGGTTTAATCCTCGTTTTAAGTATTGAATTTTAAAATTGAAATCTATTTAAAAGCATTCAAACCGGTAATGTCCAGTCCGGTTATTAATAAGTGAATATCGTGTGTGCCTTCATAAGTTATAACACTCTCTAAGTTCATGGAGTGACGCATAATACTATATTCGCCGGTGATTCCCATTCCTCCAAGAATTTGGCGTGCTTCACGGGCAATGTTGATGGCCATATCCACATTGTTGCGTTTTGCCATTGAGATTTGTGCAGAGGTTGCTTTTTCTTCATTGCGCAAAACACCCAATCTCCATGTGAGCAATTGTGCCTTGGTGATTTCGGTAATCATTTCAGCGAGTTTCTTTTGTTGCAACTGAAATTGCCCAATGGGTTTTCCAAACTGCATACGTTCTTTTGAGTATCTAAGAGCAGTGTCATAACAGTCCATCGCGGCACCAATAGCTCCCCAGGCAATACCGTAACGTGCAGAATCCAGACATCTCAGCGGCGCACCAAGACCTGATTTATTGGGCAGTAAATTTTCTTTAGGCACTTTCACGTTATCAAAAATCAGTTCGCCGGTAGCTGACGCGCGCAACGACCATTTGTTGTGGGTTTCAGGAGTTGTAAAACCTTCCATACCGCGCTCAACTATCAAACCGTGAACCCTTCCGCTTTCATCTTTGGCCCATACAACCGCTACTTGCGCAAAAGGCGCATTGGAAATCCACATTTTAGCACCGTTCAACAGGTAGTGGTCGCCCTTGTCTTTGAAGTTGGTGGTCATACCTCCGGGATTGCTTCCGTGGTCGGGTTCGGTCAAGCCGAAACAACCCATCCACTCCCCGCTTGCCAATTTGGGTAAAAACTTTTGACGTTGTTCCTCAGTACCATATTTCCAGATGGGATACATCACCAGTGACGACTGCACCGAAGCTGTAGAGCGCACCCCGCTGTCCCCTCTTTCGATTTCCTGCATAATCAACCCATAGGAAATTTGGTCCAATCCGGCACCGCCATATTCTTCAGGAATATAGGGGCCAAAAGCACCTATATCGGCCAGGCCTTTGATGATTTGTGTGGGGAATTCAGCCTTTTGGGCATACTCCTCAATGATGGGGGACACATCGCGCTTTACCCACTCACGGGCAGCATCGCGCACGAGTTTGTGCTCGTCGGTTAATAATTCGTCAAGGTTATAGTAATCAGGCGCTTCAAATAAGTCGGGTTTCATCGGTATAAAATTTGATAGACAAAAATAGGTATTGGTTCAGGATTGGACAATGATAATGTTGGAAATATTTGAGAAAAATTTAGTCTTATGTCAATAGCCGATAGACTGTAAGAATAATAATCCCCACCATAATCAAACTATAAATCAGTTTGTTGTGTTTGGCAAGCCAATTGGGCAAATAGATGTCAAAATTGTCTTTGGTGGAATCTGAATACTTCCTGGCCCAAACCGTCAGCGGACAATACATTTTGAACGCCATCAGTACCAAGCCTTCAAGCAAAATAATGCCATAACCCACCCAAAGCCAGATGTCAATCTTGTTGATAATGACAGCATAAAGCATATAAAAAATAACCACATTAAAAAACACCCAAATAGCGGTGTGGGCGATTTTGATGAGGCGGAGTTTTTCTTGGTTGGTCATTGGAGGGTTGAGAAAATGAAATTAACTAATCCACAACGGAATTGTTTTGAAATGTTTCCAAATTTTGTTTTAACCCAGTCTGTTTTTGATATCCATTCGCTCGTGTAATATTCTGATAATTTCAACTTCCATTTCCGAAATTTGTTGATAAAATATGATATGCCTTCCAGTTTTTAATCCGAGTAAGTTTTTGCTTATACCGGAGTATTCTTTTCCAATTTCCGGGTGTTCTCCAATTTCTATACAGGCAAGTTTTATTGTTGCATAATATTTGTCAGCTTGACTTTCTGACCACTTTTCAAAAGTATAGTACCAAATGTCATTTAAGTCATCAATTGCTTCTTGCCGCAATATAACCTTAACCATTTTTTCTTTTTTCAGCTTTTAGTTTTTTGAGATTTTCATCAAAGTCAAAGTCTTCTACCATTGGGCTATTCAGTCCTTCTTGGATAGCGTTTCTCAAGGCAATCACTTTGTTTTCTTCATTTTCCAAAAGTCGTAAACCGGCCCTGATTACTTCGCTAACATTTTTATATCGACCGGCAGCTACTTGACTACTAACAAATTGATCAAAATAATTTCCCAGGGATATGGATGTGTTTTTCATCTTTTTTAAATTTTATCAAATTTACCAAAAATTGGTAATTAATGCAAGTTAATTGATTTGTTGACAGAAATCACAAAACTATTACAAGTATGATTTTACTGAATTTCTTCATTCTAAAAATTAATAAAAGTAATCAGGTTAAATTGGTTTCTTGATACACTGGAAGTGGACTGGTTCATCAAACCGATTTCAGTCCTGATGCTTGGCGAAAACCGGTACCCAATTCCCCCAAAGAGCCTGTTCCTGTCAAAAATGGTCTGCTCAGTATTTAGGAATATCTCATTATATACGGACAAATAAACTGTTTTGTCGGTCATTTGAGCTTGGTTTAATGCAATATTCATTGCTAAAAAATACCGCAACCGGAGCCTGAAATCATCCTGAACAAATCGTTGTTCAAAACGGTAACGGTGTTGGAAGGTTATGCGCCCAAAAGCTTGACGGGTAATAAATTGTTGATATACTCGGTGCTCGTTGAAGTTGGTTTTTGTGTCTGTATCGCCGATATAGGGTTCGTTATAAATAAAAGCATAACCCAAATGAATATTGTTGTTGTTTTCGGTAAGGTTATAACCAACACCTGTTCTTAAAAGCAATTGCTCAGTATCCCCCAAAAAATTAAAATTCCTGTACTGCACTTCGTGGTGCCAGTTTAATTTTTCGTTTATTTTTTTATTTCCAAAAAAGACAAACCAATTTCCAACATCAGCCGGTTGAGCATAAAATAAACAGGGGATGAATAAAATGAGTAGTCCTAATTGTCTAATTTTTGATGGCATGATAAGCAGTTCAGAGGTAAAGAATGTAAGTTGAAGATACAAACTAACTTTCAGGATTCATTTTTTTGTATTAAAATTTAAAAAAACTTTAGGTTTTGGTCTTAGTTATTAGATTGTAAGAAAACTTGAACTTGTTTGTTATTCTGAGTCAGCAATTTTCCGGGTAGGGGTGGGTAGAAGCCATAGATTATCGCTGATGTTGTGCATGATGTTTTTATTTTAAGACATCCAAAAGTTGATTTCAGACAGGATTACCCATTTTCCGTTTATTTTTTCAAATACAACCATATTTCCAGAGCCACAAAGTCCGCCACAATGATGTTCATAAAATACAGTAGCAAAATTTTTATAATATTTAATTTTTGAAAATTTGATAACGTGTCTTGTCCCATATTTTTTCTTAATTCGTTTCCAAGCTTTGTCAATTCGCTTAAATTTTTTTCCGAAATAGGAATAGTATTTTTCAGATGTTATAGTTTGAATATTTAGCCTGTCAGTTTTAAGTAATTCTGAATTCAATTTTGGGTGATTATTGAAATCAGTTGTAAAATCTTTAATTGCTTTTTTTAATTCTTTGTCATTCTTTATTCTTTTAACAAAGTCTGCATTTCTGTAAGTTTGTGTATAGAGAAAATTATAAGCCCAATTCGGAATACTGTCAGCTGTAAAGTCCGCTACAACATCAAATTCAGGCGGAAATCTTGGGATATACTTTTCAATTAGAATTATTGAGTCAGTTTTATTCTCTATTCCGAATTCAAGTCTTTCAGAAATTACTTTAGAATAAATTTCATAGTTGTCTTTATCCGTTTGAGAAAAGGATAAATTCGATAGAAATAATATTGTTATAAGTAGTTTTTTCACATTATGCACAACGTTTTGGCTATAACCTGTGGCGTGGATTAAACAACTAATTTAGCAAACAAAACCCAGACCTGAGGAAAATCCGAGAGGATTTTCCGAGTGAGCCGGTAGAAGCCATAGTTTATGAGCCGATGTTGCCACAAGTTGTTTTTATTCATTTTGCTTTTCAAATTCAGACCAATATTGTTGGCTTAAATTAGAAAGTTGTTCAAAAGCCATTTCGTTATTTGATTGATCATAAATTTTAATACCATCACAATCGAAACTTAAAGTTCCACCAATCAAATCTGTTTTAGGCTCTTCAATTTCCACATCAAGCTGATATTTCCCCTTTTCGATTTTACAAGTGAAGATATTATATTCCGATTGTGAAATAGTTTCCAAGTCTGTAATTATTTTACTTGAAAAACCTTCATTTAACCAAGGCTCAAATTGGAAGTCAGTTGGTTTATATAATTCAACGTAAAAACACTCAAATTCGGGATTAATCTTTACCGATAGATAATAGCAGTCAATTTTTAATCTTAGTTTATCATTGAAATTTTCAAATCCGCATATTGTTCCGTCGTGGAATATGGAAAAAATACTTTTAATGTTTTCTTTGTCGGTAATCATTTATAATTTGTGGCAACTAGCACATATCCGCTATAACTATTTTTCACCAACTAAAATACAACTTTTCTTTTAGCAAAAATAAAAATTATAAAAATTTGATTATCAAACACAAAAACAAGTACAAACGTTTACAAACGACTATAAACGAAAGTAAATGTGTAATAACCGAATAATTTTTGGAGGCTGTATAATCTTTGCATCGTTGATTGAAACCAACAGGTGGAAACAACAAAATGTATTAACTGTTTAATTTTAAATTTAATTATTATGAACGCACTTAGAAACAAAGTACAGTTGATTGGAAGATTGGGACAAGATCCTGAAATCATTAACTTCGCCGATGGCAACAAAATGGCCAAATTCTCTTTGGCTACAGATGACAGCTACAAAGACAAAGACGGCAAAAAAGTAGAGCGTGCTTACTGGCACAACATCATCGTAAAAGGCGGGCTGGTAAAAGTAGTGGAAAACTATGTCAACAAAGGTCAGGAAATTGCCGTGGAAGGCAAACTCATCAACCGCAGTTGGGAAGACAAAGAAGGCAACAAACGCTATACGACTGAAATTGTTTGCAGTGACTTATTGCTGATGGGGAAATAGTAAAATTCCAAATCACAAATTCCAAATTCCAAGCAAGGTTCATCCTTGTTTGGAATTTTCTTTTACAATTTCAAATAAAACTCCTTCACCAGTTCTTTAAATTCTTGGGTATAGTCGTGGCGGGAGATTTCGAGTGTCAGTTCGGTTTCTTCCATGTTTTGTTCCGTAAAAGAGAACTGCAACAGGCTACGTTTTACGGGTGCAGTAGCCGTGCCACGTACTCTTGTTATGCGATAGGGAAAAAGCTCATTCGCTTTCGCGAAAGCAATCACCCTTTCTTCTTCAGCAAAAGGGATTACCACAGCCAACTCCCCGGCTTCAGAAAGTAATTGTGCCGCATAGCCCACCAAATCTTCAAACGGAAGGCTATCATAAAACCGGGCTTTTTTTCGGGCTTCAGAAGTGTTACTCTCCCCGTTTGGGGGAGCCGGAGGGGGATAATACGGCGGATTGGAAACAATCAAATCATATTTTTCATCTTCCGGTTCTTCGGCAAATTCATCCAGCGAGGCGTGAAAACAAAACAGCCGGTCTGCCCAGGGGGAGTTTTCAAAATTTTCGACACATTGTTCGTAAGCATCTTCGTCAATTTCAAGGGCATCGATTTGTTCGGCACTGCTGCGTTGTGCCAGCATCAAAGCAATCAAACCGGTTCCGGCACCAATATCGAGTATGGATTGCGGATTGTTTTCCAAAGACGTCCATGCACCAAGCAAAACCCCGTCTGTACCCACTTTCATCGCGCAGCGGTCTTGATGTATAGTGAACTGTTTGAATTTAAAACTCATTTTGAATTTTGGAATTGGGTCCCGATAGCTATCAGGATTGAAACCTTGAACTTGGAACTTTGAACTTTAAATATAGAGGTCAATCAGCCCCTCAGGAGTATCCAAAAGCAAGACTTTGTTCTTCTTATCCACCTTTTTGATAAAATCATCATTTACGGGAATAAGTATTTGCTTTCCGTCACGGTCAATTTCAAAAAGGGCTTGTGCGGCGCTGTCGTTGACTCCTTTTACGATACCTATTTTTCCAAACCTGACATCTTCGGCTGTAAAGCCTATGATTTCGTGGTAGTAAAACTGGTCATCGTCGAGTTCGGGAAGAAAATTTAAGGGTAGGTACACTTCAAGTCCAATGATTTCATCGGCTTTTTCTTCAGTATCCACATCATCAAAACGAACGCGTAAAAGTTCTGATTTATGCAGCCCGCTTTGCTGAATAAAAAAAGGAATCAGGTTGTTGTTATAGTCAACAAACACTGATTCCAATTCTGTGTAGAGTTCGGGTTGGTCTGTATCAAGTTTGATTAAAACTTCCCCTTTAAAGCTGTATTTTCTAACGATTTTTCCGAGATAGAAGCATTCTTCTTTTCGCATCGTTAGTGTATATTATGCTTCTTTTTTCTCTTCTTCTGCTTCTTCTGAAGCTGCTTCTTCTGCCTTTGGAGTTTCCTCTACAGCAGGTGCTTCTTCAACAGGTGCCTCTTCAGCTTTTGGAGCTTCTTCAACTTCAGGAGTTTCAGTTGCAGCTTCTGCTTCGGGTGCAGCTTCCTGAGTTTCCTCAGTCACTTCTGCAACGTCTTCAGCTACTTCTTCTGCGGTTGCTTCGGCTTCAGCTTCAGCGGCAGCAGCCATACGCTTTTCGTTTACGGCTTTTTCAGCGGCAAGTGCGGCAGCTTTCGCTTTAGCATCTTTTTTAGAAAGACCTTCTTTTTTAGCGTCGATTCTACCGGCTTTTTCTTCTATCCAAGCCTGGAATTTCTCCTCAGCTTGCTCTTCAGTTAAAGCTCCTTTTGCTACTCCACCCATAAGGTGTTTTTTCATCATCACCCCTTTGTATGACAAAATTGCTCTGGCGGTGTCTGTTGGTTGAGCTCCATTTTGAAGCCATTTTACAGAACCGTCAACATCAAGGTCAATCACTGCAGGGTTAAGGTTTGGATTGTAAGTCCCCAATTTTTCTAGATACTTACCATCTCTTGGCGCACGAGCATCGGCTGCCACAATCCAGTAAAAAGGTTTTCCTTTTTTACCGTGTCTTTGTAATCTGATTTTTACAGGCATAAAAATTAATTTTTGAGGTACACGACCTCGGTTTATAATTAAGGGCGCAAAGATACTACAAAATTTAAATTTACAATCTAAAAATGTGTGATTTGTAAATTAAAAGTTTAAATCCAGAGATTTTTTATTAGGTTTGTAGCCCTTACATAAGGAATTTGATTTTCTTTCGTTAATCTATTATAAATTACTTTCAGATATGAGACCCTTTATGCTAATTCTTTTTGCAGCTGTTGCCCTGATAAGCTGTGAAGATGTTCAAACTAACAGCCCTGCACTTCAAGCAGAACTCAACGACATACTTTTCAGAGCAGATGACGCAAGAGCCGAAATTAGAGAAAACGGCAATTTGATCATTCAAGGTATTGCAGGTAACGAAAGCCTCACATTAACATTGAGCGGCTCTTCTGAAGGGGTTTATACTCTTGGTGGTCAAGGTACAAATCGCGCTGTTTTTCAAGATGTATTTGGCTCCATATACACGACCAGGCCATTTGGAGACGGCCAAGTGGTTATTCAAAGCAACGAAAACAACGCTTTTACAGGCACCTTTAAATTTAATGCCTACCGGTTTGGCTTAGACACCCTGAATGTTCAAAAAGGCTTTTTTTATCAAGTGCCTCTCATTGCCGGGTCTACAGAACCTGAACCTGACCCTACTCAAAATATACTTTCCGCAACTATTGATGGTGAAGAATTTGACGCCCAAAACATCACAGTGACCAATACAAACAATACCATTATTATAAACGGCGTTAACGGCGTTCAAACAATTACCTTAACTTTTCCAAATGACATTACAGCCGGAATCAACCAAATTGGCCAGGATGTAAGTGCACAGTACATCCTTGACGGGGATACTTTTGATGCAATTACAGGTAATATTTCTATATTAATTCACGACACTAACACTCAGGCAATTTCAGGAACTTTTTCTTTTGAAACTGAAGGTGATATCCCATTTGTTATTGAAGAAGGAGTATTTAGTATTACTTATCAATAAACAAAATCTTTCACACAATATTTAATGTTTAGACAAACCGATGTTTTTACAAAAAGTATCGGTTTGTTAATAACTAAACTTTTATTTCAGGGTAAAGTATTTGTACTTTTAAGCTTTCATTTTTTTTTTCCAAAAAAACCCTGATTTATGTATCTGATATTCGATACCGAAACTACCGGATTACCCAAAAATTTCAATGCCCCCATATCAGACACTGATAATTGGCCGCGCTGTATTCAAATAGCGTGGCAGCTGCATGACGCTATGGGTAACGTGCTGGAACATCAGGATTTTTTAATAAAGCCTGAAGGTTTTAATATTCCATTTGATGCCGAAAAAATTCACGGAATCTCTACAGATCTTGCAGAGAAGGAAGGTGTTCAGCTTGACGAAATGCTTACACTTTTTAACGAAGCATTAGGCAAAGCAAAATTTATCGTTGGCCAAAATGTGGGCTTTGACGTAAACATTCTGGGAGCTGAATTTTACCGAAAAAGCAAGTCAACCAAACTCACTGAACTTCCGGTGCTGGACACCTGTACAGAACACACCGCAAACCTCTGTCAAATTCCCGGAGGCAGGGGCGGAAAATTTAAGTTGCCAACACTTACTGAATTGCACGAATATCTGTTTGGCGAACCCTTTAATGAAGCACACAACGCCACGGCCGATGTGGAAGCTACTACCCGTTGTTTTCTGGAACTCATTAGAAGAAAAGAATTCAACGCCAAGGAACTCGATGTACAGCCCGATTATTTTGAGCAATTCTCTGAAGCCAACCCGAAGCCTATTCAACTCATTGGCTTAAAGCACATCAATCTGAAAAAAGCTTCAGATAAAATCAGAAAAGAACTTGAAAAAATTTCCGGAGAAGACATCTCGCAAGATGAAATCAAGCAAAATATAGCCGACTTAAAAGAGGTTCCTTTTGCGCATTTGCACAACCACTCACAGTTTTCCATTCTTCAGTCCACATCCAGCACCGCAGATTTGGTAAAAGCTGCCGCAGAAAACAACATGCCGGCAATTGCATTAACCGATACCGGAAATATGATGGGTGCATTTCATTTTGTGCAGGCCGTGGCCAACCAAAATGCCAAAGCCAAACAAAAAGCAGAAGAAACCAATGAGGTGCCTCAGATACTAAAACCCATTGTGGGTTGTGAGTTTTTTGTATGTGAAGACAGGACAAACAAAAACACCAAAGACAACGGCTATATGGTTGTTTTTCTGGCTAAAAACAAAAACGGCTATCACAACCTGGCAAAAATGTCTTCCATTTCCTATACCGAAGGCTTTTATTATGTGCCGCGAATAGACAAGGAAATCATTGAAAAATACAAAGATGACTTAATTGTCCTTACCGGAAGTTTATATGGCGAAGTCCCTTCAAAAATCCTGAATGTAGGTGAAAATCAGGCAGAGGAAGCTTTACTGTGGTGGAAATCACAATTTGGTGATGATTTATACATCGAGTTGATGCGACACAATCAGGAGGACGAAGAACGTGTAAATCCGGTGCTCATTGAGTTTGCAAAAAAACATCAGGTTAAAGTGGTGGCAACAAACAATACTTACTACATCAAGCAGGAAGACGCCAATGCCCACGATATTTTGTTGTGTGTAAAAGACGGTGAAAAACAAGCCACCCCCATTGGTCGAGGGCGCGGTTACAGATATGGGCTTCCCAATCAGGAATACTACTTCAAGAGTACCGAAGAAATGAAAGCCCTGTTTAAAGACATCCCTGAAGCCATTTTCAACGTCAAGGAAGTCATTGACAAGGTGGAAGTGTATACCCTTGCCCGTGAAGTACTGCTTCCCAATTTTGAAATCCCTTCAGAGTTTATTCAGGAAAATGACCCTAAAGGGAAACTTGGCGAAAATGCTTACCTGAAACACCTAACCTATGAAGGCGCCAAAAAACGCTACAATGACTTGACCCCGGAGATTTCAGAACGCCTGGATTTCGAACTCGACGTCATTGCAAAGACCGGATATCCCGGTTATTTTCTTATCGTTCAGGATCTTATAGCTGAAGCGCGAAAAATGGGTGTTTCTGTGGGTCCGGGTCGTGGTTCGGCTGCCGGTTCGGCAGTTGCCTATTGCCTGGGAATCACAAACATTGACCCCATTGAATATGACTTGCTTTTTGAGCGTTTCCTGAATCCGGACAGGGTGAGTATGCCCGATATTGATATCGACTTTGACGATGAAGGCCGTAGTAAAGTGATGGATTATGTCATCAAAAAATATGGTGCCAATCAGGTGGCACAAATCACTACTTATGGGACAATGGGTGGAAAATCAGCCATCAGGGATACCGCCCGTGTACTGGACTTACACCTAAGTGATGCCGACAGACTCGCCAAATTAATGCCTCAAATGTCAAAATTGAACAAGGTTTTTGGCTACAGCGAAAGTGAGTTAAAATCAGCTTTCAGGTCTGAAGATTATGAAAAGGTAAAAGAATTACTCTTTATTTCAAACGGAAATGACCTTCAGGCGCAAACCATCAACCAGGCAAAAATTCTTGAAGGCTCTGTTAGAAACACCGGAATTCACGCCTGCGGAGTCATTATCACACCCGGCGACATCACCAATTATGTGCCGGTGGCAACAGCAAAGGATTCAGACCTCTATGTTACCCAGTTTGACAACTCGGTAGTGGAAAGTGCAGGCTTGCTAAAGATGGACTTTTTAGGGTTAAAAAACTTAACAATCATCAAAGATGCTGTTGAATTAATAAAACTCAAGCACAATATTGATATTGACCCAGATAAGATTCCTTTGGATGACGAAAAAACATTTGAACTTTTTCAGCGCGGGGATACGGTAGCTACCTTCCAGTATGAATCTGCGGGAATGCAAAAATATATGCGTGACCTGAAGCCCACTGTTTTTGCAGACCTCATTGCTATGAACGCCCTTTACCGCCCGGGGCCCATTGAATATATTCCAAGTTTTGTCAGGCGAAAAAACGGGGAAGAAGAAATCACCTATGACCTGCCGGTAATGGAAAAATACCTGAAGGAAACCTACGGGATTACAGTCTATCAGGAGCAGGTAATGCTGCTTTCGCAAGAGCTGGCAGGCTTCACAAAAGGTGATGCCGACGTACTTCGTAAAGCGATGGGAAAAAAGATTTTTTCGGTATTGGAAAAAATGAAACCCAAGTTTCTGGAAGGCGGTAATGCAAACGGTCACCCCGTAGATATTTTAGAAAAAATATGGAAAGACTGGGAAGCTTTTGCCAGTTATGCGTTTAACAAGTCACACTCCACCTGTTATGCGTGG
The DNA here is from genome assembly GCA_964469175.1 of uncultured Flavobacteriaceae bacterium. Lineage (GTDB taxonomy): Bacteria > Bacteroidota > Bacteroidia > Flavobacteriales > Flavobacteriaceae > Planktosalinus. Next base: position 55,888 of record CAYXXY010000010.1, on the reverse strand, counting down.
ATTGGCTATCAAACAGCTTATCTGAAAGCAAACTACCCCGCAGAATATATGGCGGCCGTGCTTTCAAACAACATGAGCGACATCAAGGAGGTGTCCAAGTTTATGGAAGAATGCAAGCGGATGGGATTACAAGTTTTAAGCCCCGATGTGAACGAATCCTATTACAAATTTACGGTAAACGACAAAGGAGCCATCCGTTTTGGAATGGGTGCCGTAAAAGGTGTGGGAGGCAATGCTGTGGCCACCATAGTTGAAAATCGAAAAGACGGCAAGTACAAATCGGTTTTTGATTTGGCCAAACGTATCGATTTGCGCGCAGCCAACAAAAAAGCCTTTGAAAATCTCGCCCTAGCCGGCGGATTTGACAGTTTTGACACCCATCGTGCTCAGTATTTCCACGACGATGGCGATGGAACCATCTTTCTTGAAAAAGTGCTGCGTTATGCTGCAAAATATCAGGAAAACCTCAACTCTTCACAAATAAGCCTTTTTGGGGAAGCCAGTGAAGTACAGTTTCCCGAACCGGAAGTTCCGCCCTGTGAGGAATGGGGCACTATGAGAAAACTCAAACAGGAAAAAGAAGTGGTGGGTATTTATATTTCAGGACATCCGCTGGATGATTTTAAAACCGAAATCAAAACCTTCTGCAGGAATAAAGTAAGTGACTTTAATCATCTGGAAAACTTTGTAAACAAAGAACTCATCTTTGGGGGTGTCATTACCGATGTACAGCATCGGGTGACCAAAAACGGCAAAAACTGGGCAACATTTGTCCTTGAGGATTATGACGAATCCTTTGAATTCAGAATGTTTGGAGAGGAATATTTAAAATTCAGGCATTTACTGATTATTAACGGATTTATCTTTTGCAGGGTGTATGTCAAAGAAGGCTGGATCAACAAAAACACAGGAGAAAAAACAGACCTAAGGTTGCAATTCAACAGTATACAGCTTCTGCAGGATGTACTGGAGAAAAATTCCAAAAAGCTAATCATCTCCATGAACTTAAACGAACTGGAAGAAACACGGATAGATTTATTAAAATCACTACTAAAAGAACATCCCGGCTCACATTCACTGGACTTTTACTTTTACGAAGCAGAAGAAAACATCAAGTTACAATCCAAGAGCAGGAAACACAAAATCAAAATTTCACAGGAATTACTGGGTGCTCTGGAAAAACAAAACTTCTACTACATACTCAACTAATCATAATTATAACTGATGTTTTTATAACCAAAAGTAATCCGGCAATCCTTATGGATGACAAAAAATAACTAACTTTGTACCTCAATTAAATACTACACATTATGGCATTAGAAATAACAGATGCAACGTTTGAAGAAACCGTTTTAAAAAGTGACAAACCGGTTCTTGTAGATTTTTGGGCAGCCTGGTGTGGCCCTTGTAGAATGGTGGGACCCATCATTGATGAAATCAGTAAAGATTATGAGGGTAAAGCTGTTGTTGGAAAGGTAGATGTGGACAGCAATCAGGAGTTTGCCGCAAAATATGGTGTGAGAAACATCCCTACAGTTTTGGTATTTCACAACGGTGAAGTTGTGGGACGTCAAGTTGGTGTTGCACCAAAGAATACCTATGCAGAGGCAATTGATGCGCTTTTGTAATAAATAAATCACAAATTAATGGAAAAGGTTTAGCGTGTTGTTAAACCTTTTTTTATTTTTAGTCAAAATTTAAACCACTATGAGTAAACCAAATAAAGTTCAGGAAATCATTGATTCAAAATTGCTTGAAGAAAGAAAGGTCTTTTTATGGGGTCAGGTCGATGATGACTCAGCAAAACACGTGATTGACAGATTGATGTATCTGGACTTCCTTGAAAAAAAAGACATTCATCTCTACATCAACAGTCCCGGTGGTTATGTCACTTCGGGATTTGCCATTTATGACTGTATGAAATCCTTAAAAAGCGATGTCTCTACAATTTGTACCGGATTTGCAGCATCCATGGGTTCCATTTTGCTTTCGGCCGGAGCCAAAGGAAAACGCTTTATCCAGCCTCACGCCAGGGTGATGATTCACCAACCCAGCGGCGGCGCAAGAGGCCAAGCCAGCGACATTGAAATTACTGCTCAGGAAATTTTAAAAACCAAAGAACTCAGCGCTAAAATCCTCGCTGAAAACTGCGGTCAAAAAGTTGAAAAAATAATGAAAGACTTCAACCGCGACCACTGGATGGGTGCCAAAGAGTCTGTCGATTATGGTATTGTTGACAAAGTAATTTAAACTCCCAACCCTTTCAGGGTTTAAAACCCTGAAAGGGTTAAATCTATATAATGGACATACAAACCCAAATAAACGAAATTACCGGATTTAAAAACCTTGAACTCCTCGCCACACAAGTGGTGGAAGGCTTTATTTCGGGTTTGCACAAGAGTCCGTTTCACGGGTTTTCTTCAGAGTTTGCCGAACATAAAGTGTACAATTCCGGCGAAAGCACCAAACACATCGACTGGAAATTGTATGCCAAAACCGATAAGCTTTTTACCAAGCGATATGAAGAGGAAACCAATCTGAGATGCCATTTGATTGTTGACAATTCCACCTCTATGCACTATCCGGAAATGAAATCATTTTCGATAGACAAGTTAAATAAAATTGCATTTTCAGCTTTGGCAAGTGCTGCCATAATGAACCTGCTCAAACGACAAAGGGACGCTGTGGGCATCAGTGTCTATTCCAATGAATATGAATTTTACGCCCCCGAAAAAGGAAGTGAAAGGCATCATCAAATGATTTTAGACAAGCTCAATGAAGCCGTTGTCACAAAATCAAAAGACAAAAAAACACAGACCTATCAGTTTTTGCACCTCATCGCCGAAAAAATGAAACGGCGCTCACTGGTGTTTTTATTTTCAGATATGTTTCAGGACGACCTGGAGGAAGAAAAACTTTTTGAAGCACTTCAGCATCTGAAATACAACAAACACGAGGTCATTTTGTTTCACACCATAGACAAAAGCAAAGAACTCAGTTTTGATTATGACAACAAGCCCCGAAAATTTGTGGATGTTGAAACGGGCGAATTTTTAAATGTCTATCCCGATACCATCAAGGAAAATTATGAAAAAGCGGTGGCAAGTTACTTTAAAGAGCTAAAACTCAAGTGTGCCCAATACCGTATCAAGTATGTGGAGGCCGACATCAACGCGGGCTTTTCAAAAATCCTGACCACCTATTTGATTGAGCGGCAAAAGTTCACTTAAAATTAGTTATCTTTTTTTAAATTTTTATTTGCGTAAACTAAAATTGGATGTATATTTGCCCTCGCTAACAAGCAGACCTTTTAAAAGTCTGAAACGTTCTGTTAGTTTTTTGAACAAAATAAAGCAACTTAGGTTGTATCTGACTGTTGTCAGGAATAAAGTTTATTTTGGTCTGGTAGTTCAGTTGGTTAGAATACCTGCCTGTCACGCAGGGGGTCGCGGGTTCGAGTCCCGTCCAGACCGCAACTTTGGTTACGCTCAGTAGCCGTCAAGATGTTGTGTTGTCCCGAAGTTGTTTCGGGAAAGGCTTGTAGTAGAGCCGATGAGAAGCTTTTCGCATATTTGCGTAGAGCTTTTTTTGTTTTTAGCCAATTCTACTATTTAGCAGATTTTGGATAAAAAAAGATGTGCATTCAGGTGTGCATAATTTTCTCGGGTGTACATATCCACTTTTCAAAATTCTAAAATATCATTTGCTTTTTTCAGTATCTTTAATTTTCAAAAAACAAACCATGATTTTAGACCTCATCAAACGCCGGAGGGCCGTTTTTCCTGTACAATACAATCAAGAACCCATTAGCAAACATCAAATTTTACAGGTGCTGGAGGCCGCGAACTGGGCACCTACACACAAACGCACAGAACCCTGGCGATTTAAGGTATTACAAGGTGAAAGCTTGCTAAAGCTGGGTGATTTTTTAGCGGAGAAATACAAAGAAACCACCCAAACATTTTCTGAATTTCAATACAACAAACTAAAAGAAAACCCCACTAAAGCATCTTGTATTATCGCCATTTGTTTGCAACGCGACCCCAAGGAATCAGTCCCCGAATGGGAAGAAATTGCAGCCACGGCTATGGCTGTTCAAAACATGTGGCTGGTCTGTACAGAAATGAATGTGGGTGCTTACTGGAGTTCGCCGGGATTGATCAAACATATGCACGGCTTTTTTGATTTCGCTCCGGGCGAAAAATGCCTCGGGTTTTTCTATATGGGAAATTATGATGAAACATTAGGCGATGGATTTCGCAAAAGCACTATTGAAGATAAAACGATTTGGCTTTAAAACAACAAAACCCTGTAAGCCCAAACTTAATAGATAAACAATCCCAGATACACAAAAGTAGCCATAAGTTTCATAAAGGTAGAAGCCAGAAACCCCACAAAGGAACCAAAAGCGGCCCGTAAAGCATTGTGCCGGGTTTTTGTGTTGAGGAGTTCGCCAAGAAAAGCCCCAATAAACGGTCCAATAATAAAACCAAAAGGAGGAAAAAACAATCCGGCGAGCAGGCCAAGTGTCGCTCCTACCATTCCATAGCGACTACCCCCAAAACGTTTGGTCCCAATGGCAGGTATGATATAATCCAAAGCATAGAGAAAAATAGCCAGCACCAAGGTGATCGTAAGAAAAGTCCAGTCCATAGGCACTGAAGGCGCCAGATAAATCATCAACAACCCCAACCAGCTTATGGGTACCCCCGGCAACACCGGCAAGATACTCCCCAGAATTCCCACGAGCATTAAAATAAAACCTATGCTGATTAATAAGATGTCCATTGTCTTTCTTTGAATTAGTCAAATTAAACAAAATATTGTTACGGTTGTATTTAAACCTCTTGACTGATTTTAACAACTTCTTCAACTTTTTTCACTGTTTCTTTTATAATTTTATACAGGCAATCAAAGAAGTTGAGACATGGAGAAGACAAAATCAAGCAGAGACCCTGCGTTCTCTGTCCCTCTTTTTAAGAGCCCGATACTGGATAAACTCTCCAGAACACACATTGCTGCACCACTCACCATATTCACGGTTATAGCAGCAGTCCTGTTCTATTATGGGATAATGGAAAAAGGGTTTGAGGTGCCTGTTATGATTGTATTGTTTGTTTTGGGATTTCTGTTTTTCACTTTGGTGGAGTACCTGATGCACCGCTACCTTTACCACATTGAACCCACCACCGAGCGACGCAAAAAAATGGCCTACACCATGCATGGCGTACACCACGATTACCCCAAAGACAAAAAACGCCTCGCCATGCCCCCGCTGTTGAGTTTGATTATAGCTACCATCTTTTTTGTAATTTATCGTGCCGTGATGGGGAATTATGCCTTTGGCTTTCTTTCCGGATTTTTGATGGGTTACACCGCTTATCTGGCCATCCACTACTCGGTGCACGCATTTAAAATGCCTCAAAACTTTTTAAAAGTGCTTTGGGAACACCACCTCACTCATCATTACCGGGAGACTGATCGCGCTTTTGGAGTGTCCTCTCCCCTGTGGGATTATGTTTTCAGGACCATGCCCCGGGGCGACTGGAAAAAAGGGCCCTTTTAAATCTTTTTATTTATTTCCTTTAAAAAATCGTAATTTTCGTCATTATTCGTGTCGAAATGAAACGCTTTTTATCGTTGCTGATTTTTTCATTGCTCTGCATTTCCTGTGAAGGTATCATAACCCAAAAAAAATCTTCGGATGAATTTCTGAAGGAGGAGTTAAAAACCATCACCTGGGACGATGTGGATACTTATCCGCTTTTTGAGGGCTGTAATGAGAACGAAGTGAAGGATTTACAAAAAAAGTGCTTTGAAACTTTTTTACACAATCATCTCAACAGTCACTTAAATCAAGAACCGTTAATCAGTAGTTTTCCAATTTTTGACACCTTGTTGGTCAACCTTCATCTAACTGCTACAGGTGAGATGGATGTTTTAAAAATCGAGGGGGATTCACTTACCTTTTCAACGTTTCCTGAGCTGAAAAACTTACTTTCAGAAAGTTTGAATTCGCTGCCCAAAGCAGCCCCGGCTTTAAAAAGAGGGGTTCCTGTGAACACACAATTCACCCTACCTTTGGTCATCAAAACCGAATAGCTAAAGTATGAATTTGTAGCCCAACGTGATATCAATAGCTACAACCTTATCAGCATCATAGCCGGGTGCCACTATATCATTCATCGTAAGAGTAAAAAACCCTTTACCTACCCTAATATCTGCTCCAACACCTAATCCCAGAGGTGCTTGTAATGATGATCCTGAAGTTAATACCAAGCCTTCCTCATTATCCTCACTTAATTTATAAAACGATAGTGCTAAAAGTCTTGCCTGTGCAAATATTACAAATGCGTCACTTTGAATGAATTTATAGCGATAATTAAACGAAAATTGAGAGTAAGTTCGATCATAATCTGCAATTTTAAAAGAATGCCTGAATTGCAAAACGAAACCGTGCCTCCTTAACACTTCGTTGTCTGTTAATTCAAATTCAAGTCCAATCAAGGGCACAAAAGTACCATCTGAACTTTCTCTTGAATTATTATAGTTTGAAATTCCACCAAAGAGTCCCAGTCTTTTTTCAAGCCTTACGCTGGTTTCCTTTTCTACATAGGTGACATCCGCTTTTTTGTTGTATTCATTAAAATAATTTCTTAAACTCCCCAAAGTCAGGTTTGTTTTTGAAGCATCAACTGGGTTGTCTGAAGTTAAGCGAGCGAGCGTTTGCTTATATTCTTCCTGAAACCTGCCGTTTGAACGGGTGTTGGTGAGTTCGATAATCTCATTGTCCCTTTTGGTAAAATAGCGGTACTCATTGTCTATAACATTCCAAAGCAAGGTCAATGGGCCTTCCACTTCAGTTTTGAGAACATAGGTAGTTCCGTTAACGGTATAGTTTTCTTGTGAAAAAAGGGTTGTTGTACACAAAAAAACTAAAATGACAGATAAATGTTTGAAGGTCTTCATAGGGCTTAATTTTAGCTAAGGTAAAAAAAATAAAACGAAGCTAAATTATTTTTTAAACGTTCTTCCCTTCCAGTTGTAATTTCCAAAAATTGCCCTGAAAGCGATATAAACAGTCAAAACAGGATATAAAAAGGCCATAATCCTCAAATGGAACCAAGATATTTGCTGCTTGAAGAATGAATTGGATACATATAGAAAAACCTCATCAACTCCCCATTTCAATAAAATAAGCATCAAAAAAAACAAACCACTTTCAGATTTAAAAAGCATTACAAAAGCGATGAGCAAACTCACATTGGCTGCAAGCACAACAACACCGGTTAATCTATTAAATACACTTTTATAACCCGATGTTTTTGCCGCCCACCTTACCCGCTGCCCCACAACAGCAGCCCAGTTGGACTCGGTTTTGGTGTAAACAACTTGTGCTTTGTTTTTCAAAAAGTGGACTTGATCGGGAAATACTGCCTGCATCTTTTCCAGTAAAAATAAATCATCACCGCTTGCAATATGGTCATTGCCTTCAAAACCATTGACCGCTTCAAAGGCTGTCTTTTCATAAGCGAGATGCGCGCCATTACACATCAAAGGCTTACCCATTCCAAAGGAGCCCAACGTTACCCCCGCCAGAGTAAGGCTTTCCAAAAACTGATAATGACTAATCAAAAATCGGTTTCCGGGAAGTGCTAAAACCGGTCCGGCAATCATTTTGGATGGGGTGTTTAATATAAACGAATTAAGGTTATTGAAGAGATTTTCGGGAAGGATACAATCAGCATCAGTCGTGAAAATCCAGTCGTGTTTTGCTTTGGAAACGGCCAGGGTGATGGCGTCCTTTTTTGGCGAACCACTCCTGCGCTCATTATCAATAATGGTCCAGCCAGAAGGTTTTCTTTTCAAAATAAATTGCTGAATCACAACCACCGAAGCATCTTCTGAAGCATCATTAATAAATAAAACTTCAATTAGTTTTTCAGGATAGTTCAATTTCGAAATGGATTGCATCAATGCCGGAAGGTTTTCCGCCTCATTGCGAAAAGGAATGATTAGTGTAAAGGATGTTTTTGGTTTTACTTTTTGTGCAGAAAAGGTTTTAAGCCGAAAGAATCCAATACCAAACGTTCCCATCAAAACTACATAAAGACCAATGGATATGATGAGAAACCAACTCATTTTGCAACCGGTTTTAAAAGTTTTTTAGTGTTAAACGAAAGCACAAACCAGGACCCCACCATTGCCGGCACCATGGCATTCAACACCCACATAATAAACGCCACCAAAACCACAATTTGCGCCGGAATTGCACTAAAAACCAAAACAGCAACCCCGCCTTTCACAGCAAAATCAAACAATTGCAACACGGGCAGCAAACTGCTCAGCAAATACATTGTAAAAACCAACTGAAAAACTACAGCCCAGGAAACCGGAGTTAACAATGAAAGCAACAAACAAAACTGAAACGAGAAAAAAACATAACGCAAAAAACTGAAAGTGAGTACTTTTAATTGGTCGCTTGTCGGGATGCTTTTAATGAAATCGGTTATCTTTTGAAGGGAAAATCCTTTAATTTTTAAGTTTCTAAAGGCAGTCCAACGTCTTCCGGCTAAAAGAAAAAGCAATCCCAGGCTAACAAATATCAAATACAATACAAGCCATTGGGGGAAATTCCATTTTATAAAGAAAAACAGACCCGCAATTCCGAAAAGTATGGTGGCGCTTAATTGAGCCATATTGCCCAAAAAGTTTAAAAAAACGACTTTTTTTGCCTGTTTTTTATCAAAAAAGAGTGTTTTAGCTCCATATTCGCCAATTTTAAAAGGTGTGAATATTGATGAAGTATGCGCAGTTAAAACTTGCCTTGTGCTTTCAGAAAACGAAATATATTTCAATTTTTTTGCAAGAACCTGCCATTTTAATATTTCGAAAAACCAATTTAAGAACGAAAGCAATACAAGCAATGCGACGTTTTGAACCTCAAACAAGGAAGAGGAACGAAAGTTTTGCACAAAGCCTGCCACAGTAAAAACCTCCTGGGTGGATATTCTGTGATAAATAAACCCCAAAGCAGCAATTACCACGATTACTTTTAGCAGGACAAACAGATATTGTTTAGATTTGTAGGTACCCATAAGCAGTAACCAAAGTACTATATTTCTTGAACACTGAAAAAATTATATTAGGCATCGACCCCGGAACCACCATTATGGGTTTTGGACTCATCAAAGTGGTGAACAAAAAAATGGTGTTTATGCAACTCAACGAATTGCAACTCAAAAAATATGACGACCATTACGTCAAACTAAAGATCATTTTTGAACGCACCATTGAGCTCATTGACACACACCACCCTGATGAAATCGCCATTGAAGCGCCGTTTTTCGGGAAAAATGTGCAGTCGATGTTAAAGTTGGGAAGAGCACAAGGCGTCGCCATGGCCGCCGGACTTTCACGTCAAATACCCATCACTGAATATTCCCCAAAAAAAATAAAAATGGCCATCACCGGCAACGGAAATGCCAGTAAAGAACAAGTCGCCAAGATGCTGCAAAGCCTTTTAGAACTAAAAGAACTCCCAAAAAACCTCGACTCCACAGACGGGCTCGCAGCTGCCGTGTGCCATTTTTACAATATGGGCAAAACCACCGGTGAAAAAAGTTATACAGGTTGGGGGGCGTTTGTGAAACAGAATGAAGGACGAGTTGGGAAGAAGTGAGTAGCTAGCAGGGGCAGTGGTCAGTATTCAGTGTTCAGTGTTCAGAAAAAATGATATTATATAATTTTAAAATCTATCGTTATGAAATTTCAGGACTTAATTGCTTATAAAAAGGGATTTAGTTTATCTATGAAAATATTTCATATTTCTAAATCCTTTCCAAAAGAAGAACAGTATTCGCTAACTGACCAAATCAGAAGAAGTTCCCGAAGTGTTTGTGCCAATCTTGCAGAAGCATACAGAAAAAGAAAATACCCTAAAAGCTATACTTTAAAATTAACAGATAGTGATGCCGAAAACTCTGAAACCCAAGTTTGGCTGGAATTTGCTTTAGAATGTGAATATATAGACAAAAGCATGTTTGATGAACTCACTTCAGAAAGTGAAGAAGTAGGAAAGCTTCTAAATTATATGATTTTAAACCCGGAAAAATTCGGAGTTAAATAAGAAAACTGAACACTGCCACTGACAACTGAACACTAAAAAATGCCCGGAATCTACATCCACATCCCCTTCTGCAAACAAGCCTGTCACTACTGCGACTTTCATTTTTCGACTTCGTTGAAAAAGAAAACAGCCCTTGTTGAAGCACTTTGTAAAGAATTGGTTCTGCGAAAAAAGGAACTACCCGGCACCGTGGAAACTATCTATTTTGGAGGCGGTACACCCAGTTTGTTGACCGGCGACGAACTCGACCTTATTTTCAAAACAATTTTTGAAAATTTCACAGTTACCAAAAACCCCGAAGTCACTTTGGAGGCCAACCCCGACGACCTCACCGAAGAAAAAATCAAACAACTTGCCCATTCGCCCATAAACCGTTTGAGTATTGGGATACAGTCGTTTTTTGAGGAAGATTTGAAATTGATGAACCGCGCTCACAATGCTAAAGAAGCAGCACATTGTTTGACTTTGGCTACAGAGTACTTTGATAACATATCCCTCGATTTAATTTATGGCGTCCCCGGGATGTCAAACGACCGCTGGAAACAAAACATTGAAAAAGCACTCTCATTTGGCATCCCGCATATATCCAGCTATGCCCTTACGGTAGAACCAAAAACGGCTTTGGAAACCTTCATAAAAAAAGGCATCGTCCCGCCCATTGATGAAGAATTGGCCGAGCAACATTTTCACACCTTGATAGACACGCTTACGCGAAAGGTTTTTGTACATTATGAATTGTCAAATTTCGGCAAAGAAGGTTTTTTCAGCAAAAACAACACGGCTTACTGGCAGGGAAAAAGCTATTTGGGCATTGGCCCCTCAGCACATTCCTATGACGGGAACAACCGAAGTTGGAATGTAAAAAACAATACCTTATACATCAAATCCATTGAAAAAGGCAAACTCCCCTCAGAAACAGAAACCCTGACCACCACTGACCGTTATAACGAATATATAATGACCGGCCTGCGCACCATTTGGGGTGTTTCTGTAAATCGGGTGGAGAAGGATTTTGGCAACAAATACAAAGAATATTTGTTGCAACAAGCCCAAAAACACATTGAGGAGCACCTCCTCTACCTGGACGGCGACACCCTGCTGGTCACCAAAAAAGGAAAATTTTTAAGTGATGGGTTGGCATCTGACCTTTTTCTTTTAAATTTATAGAAAAATAGAACGCCTTGAAGACCACTATCTATCACAAAAACCAGCTATACAACATCGATTTTTCAAAACCCCTTGACATTTCCATTCCGCTGGTAGCAAGCAAAAAAAATCCCAATGCCTGGTACATCGACGAACCCAAAATAGAACCGGTGGAAGACGACGGCTGGATTGCCAAAGTAAGTGAAGGCGCCTCCATCAATTTCAACAACATACAATTCAATCCGCACGCACACGGCACCCATACCGAGTGTTACGGGCATATTTCAGAAGAATTTTACTCGGTGAACAAGGCGCTGAAGCAATTTTTCTTTCTGGCAGAAGTCATCACCGTCGCCCCGGAAAGCTTTGGTAAAAAAGACAAAGTCATTTCCAAAAAACAAATCCAAAAAGCATTAAATGGTGCAACACCGCAAGCCATTATCATACGCACCATTCCTAACACCCTTGAAAAACGTTCCAAACAATACTCACACACCAACTGGCCTTATTTACTGGAGGAAGCTGCTTTGTATTTAAGGGAAATTGGTGTGGAACATTTGTTGATTGATTTGCCCTCTGTGGATCGTGAAAAAGACGATGGCGAATTGCTTGCCCACCGCGCCTTCTGGAATTACCCGGAGAACCCAAGAAAAAACGCCACCATCACCGAATTTATTTTTGTAAAAAACGACATCAAAGACGGCACTTATTTCCTGAATTTACAAATGGCCTCTTTTGTAAATGACGCGTCGCCCAGTAAGCCGGTGCTTTATGAAGTGGTATAGATTTGAGATATTAGATTTTAGACAACAGACATCATTTTTAGATTTATTAAAAAATGAAATCAGAAAATAAATTTTTTATAATAATCCTATTAGCTTTTTTCTCTTGTGGGGATAATTACAATAGGACAGAAATAAATTTATCGAAAAATAATAGCATGAAAAAAATAGTAGGTGAATTATTCGAAAAAATAGTAGCCACTAAAAACAATGATAGTGTTACAGAAAAGCAAAGACAAAGTATATGGATAGGGAATTCACCTGCAACAAAAGTTGAAATAAATGAAGCTGAAACAAGACTTGGGATTAAACTACCAAATGACTACAAAGAGTTTTTGCAAATCGCAAATGGTTATCCGTCCTATAATGAAACAGTAGAGCCAAGTTTTGTAAAAGTAAATGAGATTCAATATTTTAAGGATCTTTTTCCTGAAATTATTACAATCTGGAAAGAAACAGGAAATGAACAAATTTCCAGCGTATTGAACAGAAGTATTATTATAGCAGGTATTAATGAAGAACAATGGTTTTTAATTATTCCGCCGAAAAATCAATCTGATAAATGGAAATATTGGATGTTTGCAAATTGGATTCCTGGAGAAATTGAGTATCAAAACCTCCAAGAATATTTTTTACACGTAACTGAAAGTGTTGAGTAAATAGAGTTTGTTGGCAAATAAACTCTTTTGGAATTTGCTTGCCAACCGAAAGTTTACTGAAGGTTGGGTGCTTTAAATTTGGAATTTTATGAAAACAACCCTAAAACTCGAAGAACTTGCCTTATTCCTTTTGGGCATTTTCCTTTTTGCACAACTACCCTTTACCTGGTGGTGGTTTTTGGTTTTGATACTTGCCCCTGATATCGGGATGGTGGGCTACCTTTTTGGAAACAAAGCCGGCGCCATTTCTTATAATATTTTTCACCACCGCGGTATTGCCATCGCGATTTATTTGCTTGGTATTTATCTGCATTCTGATACAATACAACTTATGGGTATCATCCTTTTTTCCCACGCCGCAATGGACAGAATTTTTGGCTACGGATTGAAATATGAAAAAGGGTTTAAGTTTACGCACTTGGGAGAACTTTAGAAACTCAAAGACTCAGCTTCGGCTCAGCTCAGTCACCGTTTAATTATTAAAATATCAATAACTCATAAACAAAACTCACCTCTCACCACTAACCACTACCAACTAAAATGAATATCGAGCAATACCGCAACTACTGCATCAACAAAAAAGGCGTCACCGAGGAGTTCCCTTTTGACGAGGACACGCTAGTTTTTAAAGTCATGAACAAACTTTTTGCGCTTACATCGTTAAAAAAATGGGAAGCAGGTGACCATTCCATCAATTTAAAATGTGACCCCGATTGGGCAGAAGAATTGCGGGCACAGTATGACGCCATAATTCCCGGTTATCATATGAGTAAAAAACACTGGAACACCGTGGCATTTAATCAGGATGTACCCGATAAGATGATACTTGAACTCATAGACCACTCTTATGAACTAGTGGTTTCAGGTCTGACCAAAAAACTGCAAGCCGAATTAGCCAATTTGTAATTTTAGCTGTAATTTCGGGGCTTTTAAACATTGATGATGGCTCAGGATCCGCAGGCTTTTTACACTTCACAAATAAGCACCTTTCAAAAGCAACTTAAAAGCATCAGGCAAAAGCTGTTTGCTTCAAGCATGCTTCGACTGGGGGTGTTTGTATTGATTTGTTATGGGGTTTATTTCTTTTTTGGCGATGCAAGGGCTGTGATTGCCGTGATTCTTGTCGGAAGTGCTTTGTTTTTATTTTTGATTTCGCGCCACAGCGACCTCACTTTTCAAAAAAATTTACTTCAGGAATTGATTTCCCTGAATAAAAAAGAACTCAAGGCATTAAACCGTGATCTACTTGACTTACCTGAAGGCAATGAGTTTCAGGACAATTTTCATTATTACAGTCAGGATATTGATTTGTTTGGCAAAGGTTCTTTCTATCAATACCTCAACCGCACAGCCACAAAAGAAGGCGCTGAAAAACTGGCTGAAAAACTAAAAAGCAACCACATTGACAACATCCTGCAAAAACAGGAAGCCATCAGGGAACTTTCGAAAAAAGCTGTTTGGAGACAAGATTTTACGGCTTATGCGTCCATTTCAAAATCTGAAACTTCAACTGCTGAAGTGATAAGCCTTTTGAAAAATCATTCCTTTTTTATTCCGAAAATGATGAAACTATTTCCAATCATTTTTTCGATACTTTCAGTAGGGGTTTTTGCGGCTTTATTTGCGGAAATTATTGGCTTAAAACAGGTGCTGCTTTGGTTTTTTATCGGTTTGGGTATTTCGGGAATCTATTTAAAAAAAATCAACAAACTTTCCGAAAAAACTTCCAAAATTCAGGAAGTCTTTCAGCAATACCGCTATTTGCTGTTGCAAATTGAAAAAACAGATTTCGCTGCAGCGAAATTGAAAGAGTTACAACAACAAATCGCCATTGAAAATGCTAAAGCTTCCACCATCGCCCGAAAGTTTTCAAAACAACTGGACAATCTCGACCAGCGCAACAATATGATTTTTGGCATTTTTGCCAATGGTTTTTTACTGTGGGACCTCTACCAATGCTATCACATTGAAAAATGGATAAAAACCTATTCACACAAAGCCCAAGACTGGTTTGCCGTCATCGCCGAAATCGATGCTCTCAACTCGCTCGCCAATTTTTCTTTCAACCACCCTCACTTTACCTATCCCGAAATTACCCAAGGGAAGAGCATAATAGAAGCCAAAGATTTTGTCCATCCGCTTTTAGACCCTGCAAAGGCAGTGACCAATAATTTCAACATTGAAAACCAGCAATTCTTTATCATTACCGGAGCCAATATGGCCGGAAAAAGCACTTTTCTGCGAACGGTTTCCCTGGGCATCGTGATGGCCAATCTGGGCTTGCCGGTGTGCGCTACTGCGTTTACCTATTCGCCCATAAAACTCATCACCAGTATGCGCACCACAGACTCACTGACTGATGATGAGTCCTATTTCTTTTCAGAATTGAAGAGGTTGAAATTTATAGTGGATCAGATTGCCACCGATAATTACTTTATCATCCTCGACGAAATTTTAAAAGGCACCAACAGTACTGACAAGGCTTTGGGTTCCAAAAAATTTATTGAAAAGCTGGTGGCATCACACTCCACGGGCATCATCGCTACCCACGATTTAAGCTTATGTGAGGTGGAAAAAGACCACGTCGAAGTCAAAAACTATTATTTTGATGCAGAAATCATCAATGACGAATTGCATTTTGATTACACCCTCAAAAACGGGATTGCTCAGAATATGAATGCTTCGTTTCTGTTGCGGAAAATGAAAATTGTGGATGATTAAAAAACAATTGATTACTTTTATAACATACTAACCTAAAATTAATTTTTATGAAAAATATTTTTGTCGTTGCGCTATTGAGTTTCTTTTTGTTTTCCTGCGGCGAAGAAAAAACTGAAAAAATTGAAGATGTCTACGAAGAGGTGGTTGATACCAAAGAAAAAAGTGCTGAAACTCCGGGCGCCAAAGAGTTTTGGAATTCATTAAAAGCCCTTTGCGGAAAAGCCTTTGAAGGCGAGCTTGTGAGTGCCCCCACCAATGATGATTTTGCAGGTAAAAGGCTAGTGATGCACGTATTATCTTGTGACGATGAGCAAATTTTGATTCCGTTTAACGTGGGTGATAACCGTTCACGCACCTGGATTTTCACTTATAAAAACGACCGCATTACCTTGAAACACGACCATCGTTTGGAAGATGGCAGTGATGATGAACTCACTATGTATGGCGGAACCACTACAAACAGTGGTTTGCCCGGTATTGCCGTTTTCCCGGCTGATGAGGAAACTCTCGGTGTCATCAAACCTGCTGCTACCAATGTTTGGTGGGTTACTGTAGACGATAGCGCTTATACTTACAACTTGAGAAGACTGGGTACCGAGCGTGTGTTCACAGTTTCATTTGATTTGACTAATGAAGTTGAAATCCCTGAACCTTCCTGGGGATGGGAAGATTTTTCCGTAAACGAATAACTCCAAAAAAAACATTTATAAAACGGGTTGAAGCTCAAAATTCAATCCGTTTTTTTATTTTTTGAAGGAAATAAAATCCCGAAAAAAATCTCAATTTCCTTTTATTTTATTTCAATTAAAAAAACTATCTTTGCGCCTTGAAAATCGTGACCTATTTACTTAGGTTTTTATGATAAATAATTTGCTAAACAATAAATAGTTAACAATGTCAAACGTTACAGGTAAAGTTGCTCAAATCATTGGTCCGGTTGTGGACGTTGAGTTCACAAGTGGTGCTGAACTACCAAAAATTTACGATTCATTAGAAATTGATATGCCCGCCGGAAAGTTGATTCTTGAGGTGCAATCACACATTGGCGAAAACACTGTTAGAACCATCTCTATGGACTCTACAGATGGTCTTAGCCGTGGTGTTGACGTGGTTGCCACAGGAGCGCCAATTCAAATGCCCATTGGTGATGATATCTACGGAAGATTATTTAACGTAATTGGTGATGCTATTGACGGTATTGGAAACCTTCCTAAAGCAGGTGATAAAGGTCTTCCCATTCACCGTGAGGCGCCAAAATTTGAAGATTTATCAACTTCTACCGAAGTACTTTTTACAGGTATCAAAGTAATTGACTTGATAGAGCCTTATGCAAAAGGTGGTAAAATTGGTCTTTTTGGTGGTGCCGGTGTAGGAAAAACGGTATTGATTCAGGAATTGATCAACAACATTGCAAAAGGACATGGTGGTTTATCTGTATTTGCCGGAGTGGGTGAAAGAACCCGTGAAGGTAATGACCTATTGAGGGAGATGCTTGAATCAGGCATTATTAAATATGGTGAAGATTTTCACCACTCTATGGAAGCCGGTGGCTGGGATTTGTCTAAAGTTGACAAAACTGCAATGAAGGAGTCTAAGGCAACTTTCGTATTCGGACAGATGAACGAGCCTCCCGGAGCACGTGCACGTGTGGCATTATCTGGATTGACTATTGCAGAATATTTCCGTGATGGTTCAGGTGAAGGACAAGGAAAAGACGTTCTTTTCTTCGTTGATAACATTTTCCGTTTTACGCAAGCAGGTTCTGAAGTATCGGCACTTCTTGGACGTATGCCTTCTGCGGTGGGTTACCAACCAACACTTGCCACAGAAATGGGTGCGATGCAAGAGCGCATTACTTCAACAAAAAGAGGATCGATTACTTCTGTACAGGCGGTTTACGTTCCTGCAGATGACTTGACTGACCCTGCTCCTGCAACAACCTTTGCCCACTTGGATGCAACTACGGTTCTTTCAAGAAAAATTGCTGAACTTGGTATCTACCCTGCGGTTGACCCACTAGATTCAACTTCAAGAATTTTGACAAAAGAAATCCTTGGAGCAGAGCATTACGACTGTGCATCAAGAGTAAAAGAATTACTACAACGCTATAAAGAATTACAAGACATCATTGCCATTCTGGGTATGGAAGAACTTTCTGAAGAAGACAAGCTTGCGGTAAACCGTGCACGTCGTGTTCAGCGTTTCCTTTCACAGCCTTTCCACGTGGCAGAGCAGTTTACAGGTATTCCCGGAGTGCTTGTTGATATTAAAGAAACCATCAAAGGATTCAACATGATTATGGATGGTGAATTGGACCACCTTCCTGAAGCAGCTTTCAACTTGAAAGGTTCAATTGAAGAAGCTATCGAAGCCGGAGAGAAAATGCTTGCTGAAGCGTAGAAAATTCAAAGTTCAAAGTTTAAGGTTCAAGGTTGAACTTTAAACTTTGAACCTTAAACCTTAAACTTATTATGAAATTAGAGATTATATCACCAGAAGCCGTATTGTTGCAGGCCGAAGTAAAATCGGTTGCTGTGCCGGGAGTAGATGGTGAATTTCAAATGCTTGACAATCACGCTCCAATTGTTTCTTTACTTGAAGAAGGATTGGTAAAAATTGACGGAAACCTCAATTTTAGAGACGACGTGAAACCTTTGTTTAAAAAACACAGTGACGGCAGATGGGTGCTACACATCAAAAGTGGAACAGTAGAAATGAGCAATAACAAAGTGATTATTCTTGCTGACTAAATACATACAATGACCTTTTTATAAGAAAGCCAAATGTTAAATTTGGCTTTTTTTTATTTAACATTGGGCATCTTTTTTATCTAAATAGGAATTCAAATAATTCATATGAATTAATTTAACACTGTTTATTGGATATTAATCAAAAAACTCATCATCAATTGCAATCTTTCAATTGAATAAATTTTAGCTGATTTTTTTGATTTTACCTCCTGAAATGCTAATTTTTTTCATTATTTTCGAGGCTAATTACATATTAAAAGGTCCATCAAATAGCAAACCGGTTTAAAAGCTTTTTTAACTTTCAGCAATTATGTTAACAATCATTTTAATTGGAATTTTACTTGCCGTTTTTGCTCCCTTGTTTTACAAGATTTTTAAAGCCAATACCGGAAAATTTCTTGCTTTATTCCCTGCGGCAGGCTTTGTTTGGTTTGTTTCAAAATACAATGAAGTAGCCAACGGAAGTATTATAAAAGAAGCTTTTGACTGGATGCCCGGCCTTGGTGTTGGATTGGATTTTAAACTTGATGGGCTGAGTTTACTGTTTGCTTTTTTAATAACCGGTATTGGTGCCATCGTTTTACTTTATGCCGGCACTTATATGAAAGCATACAAAAAAACCGACAGGTTTTTTGTAGCCCTATTGGTTTTTATGGCCTCAATGCTGGGGTTGGTCTTGTCTGACAATATTATTAGTCTTTTTGTTTTCTGGGAGTTGACCAGCTTTAGCTCCTACTTTTTAATAGGTTTCAGCCATGACAAAGAGGAGTCCCGTGATTCAGCTTTGAAAGCATTATTGATAACAGCCGGAGGGGGCCTTGCCCTGCTTGCCGGTTTAATTATGCTGGGGATTGGTGGCGAAACAAACACCATATCAGAATTGCTGACACGCGGCGATTTAATTGCAGACAGCGGGTATCTTCACTTAGCAATGATATTGATAATCATAGGTTGTTTCACAAAATCTGCACAGTTTCCTTTTCATTTCTGGTTGCCTGCAGCTATGGCAGCCCCAACACCTGTCAGTGCATATTTGCACTCAGCCACTATGGTAAAAGCAGGTATCTATCTGTTGGCAAGAATGAGTCCACTGTTCAACGGTACAGACAGTTGGAATGCTACGTTACTAGTTGTTGGTGGAACGACTATGCTTATTGGCGCTTCAATGGCCATCATTAATGCAGATCTAAAAAAGATACTGGCTTACACTACTGTAAGTGCTTTGGGATTACTCACCATGCTTTTGGGCATTGGAACTGAAATGGCCATTCACGCCGTGGTGATTTTCATTCTTGCCCACGCACTCTATAAAGGAGCTCTTTTTCTGCTCGCGGGCATAATTGATCATCAAACCGGGACCAGAAACATCAGAAAGCTTGGCAAACTGTTTAAAAAAATGCCCTATACTGGAACAGCTGTACTTATTGCATGTTTTTCTATGGCAGGAATTCCTCCGTTATTTGGCTTTATCAGTAAGGAGTTTACTTATGCGGCAACCCTAGATATGACCGTAAACTCACCCTTAACAACTTCAGCGTTTTTTATTGCCGGTGTGCTCTTCACAGCAGCTGCGGGAATGTTGAGTTATATCGTCTTCTTTGGAAAGCGAAACAGATTAAAAACTCAACCCACAGAAGCACCCTTTTCTTTGGTAGCCGGACCATTTTTAATGGCTGTGCTTGCCGTGGCATTCGGATTAAGCAGCGGATTGATTTCCCCACTGCTCAATCAGGCTTCACTGGCAATTATGCCTGAAACTATTGAATTGAAGATGAGTCTCTGGCACGGCATCAATACTGAACTTATTTTAAGTGTAGCAACCGTTACTATTGGATTCCTGGCGTTTTTATTTATTTATCTCAACCCCAGGTTTATGGCCTCAATCGAGGTATCAGATAAAATCAAAACATCGCATGCTTATGACGAAACTATGAGCGCTGTAGTGGAAATTTCTACACGGGCAACCAAGTTAATCCAAAACGGAAACCTGAGAAATTACGTCTTTATAATGATTGCCGTATTTTGCTTACTAACTATATGGGTGCTGAAAGATTTTAGTTTTCCCGGAATAAATATATTGTGGAGCGATTTCAGGATTTATGACATCGTTATCGGGTTATTGATGATTGTGGCTTGTTTCTATGCCGTAATGGCAAAATCCAGGCTTCTGGCAATTGCACTCCTTGGTCTCGTGGGTTATGGTGTTGCATTTATATTCATCATGTTTGGCGCACCTGATTTGGCAATAACCCAAATATTGATTGAAACTTTAACAGTCGTAATTTTTGTTTTGGTACTATGGAAATTACCGAAATTCTTAATATTCACAGAAGGGTTTATCAAATTCAGATACTTTGTGATTTCTGCTTTCTTTGGCGGATTGATGACCTGGATTGTTATGATTGTAACACAATATCCCCTGGACTCTCATTTAAAAGCATATTTTGCTGAAAACAGCTATTTGCTGGCAAAAGGAAAGAATGTGGTAAATGTTATCCTGGTCGATTTTAGATCGCTCGATACTTTGGGTGAGACTGTAGTTTTGGGTATTGCGGCCATTGGGATTTATGCATTGGTAAAATTCAACAAATCAGAAAAAAACAAACAGATATGAATTCAACGATACTTTCAACAGGAATAAAGCTACTGGTACCGCTGTTTGTGATTTTTTCACTTTTCCTGCTTTTCAGGGGTCACAATGCTCCGGGAGGTGGATTTGTGGGCGGACTGGTTTTTTCAATTGCATTCTCACTTTATACACTCAACTATGGTGTGGAACGCACCAAGGAAAAATATAAAATTCAACCCTTTAAGCTTATTGCCTGGGGGTTATTAT
Source organism: uncultured Flavobacteriaceae bacterium (assembly GCA_964469175.1). Lineage (GTDB taxonomy): Bacteria > Bacteroidota > Bacteroidia > Flavobacteriales > Flavobacteriaceae > Planktosalinus. Next base: position 34,865 of record CAYXXY010000010.1, on the reverse strand, counting down.
TAGCCGTTGTTAGTGGTTTAATTCCTCTTTTAGCAGGAGAATCATTTTTAACGGGATTGTGGTATGAAGACATTACAATTCCGGTTTTAGGCAAACCGGGCACACCCATTCTTTTTGATGTGGGGGTTTATTTACTTGTGGCCGGCACCATACTTAGTTTAATTTTTACTCTTTGGGAGGAATAGCATGGAAGATATATTACCTTTTTTAATTGGCTGTTTGTATGCCGGTGGCATCTACCTGATTTTTCACAGAAGTTTTGTGAAACTAATCATTGGACTGGTGGTTCTTGGTTATGCCTCAAATTTATTTTTGTTTACTATCAGCCGGATAACAAGAGCAGCACCTCCATTAATTCCCAATGGCACTACTCAATTAACCGAGCCATTTGCAGACCCCTTACCTCAAGCGTTGATTTTAACAGCCATTGTAATCGGCTTTGGGTTACAGGCATTTGCAATTGTGCTTATAAAAGTGGGGTACAAAACTTTGGAAACTGATGACCTTGATGACATAACTGCAACCGATAGACTGGATAATTAATGGAAAACCATATACTCATAGTTTTATTGATTCCGCTGTTGGTGGGAATTTTTAGTTTATTTTTCTGGGGGAAAAAACGACTTCAGCAATACACCTTTCTAGTAAGCACTTTCTTAATGCTTATAGCTTCAGGGTTTCTACTTGAGCGTGTAATCAACGGAGGGGTTATTGTACTGCAATCAGCCGGTTGGGATGCTCCTTTTGGCATATCCCTGGTGGCTGATTTGTTAAGTGCTATTATGGTTTTAATAACGGCCATTATAGGCTTTGCGGTAGCAATTTATTCATTTAGTGAAATTGACTCCCACCGCATTAGGTTTGGTTTTTATCCGGTAATGAACTTTTTGGTGTTTAGTGTTTGCGGGGCATTTTTAACCGGCGATGTGTTTAACCTCTATGTCTGGTTTGAAATGATGCTCATCAGTTCATTTGTTTTGATGGTTTTGGGTAATGGTAAAGCACAGGTTGAAGGAACCATAAAATATGTAACCATCAATATAGTTGCATCAACATTTTTTCTTGCAGGCATTGGTATTCTTTATGGGTTGACAGGCACACTTAATATGGCTGATTTGGCCGTGAGATTACCCTCAGTACCTAAAACAGGCTTAATGGATATGGCGGCCATATTTTTCTTTATCGCTTTTGGAGTTAAAGCTGCTGTTTTTCCTTTGTTCAATTGGCTACCGGCGTCTTATCATACCCCTCCCATCGCTGTTTCCTCGTTTTTTGCAGGAATGCTTACCAAAGTGGGTGTTTATGCGTTTATACGTTTTTTCACCATGATTTTTAATCATGAAAGTGTGTTTATAGACAATCTTTTACTCTATACTGCAGCTGCAACAATGTTTTTTGGTGTATTGGGAGCCGCTGCACAATATGATTTCAGAAAGATATTGTCCTTTCATATTATCAGCCAAATTGGTTATATGATCATGGGTCTTGCCATTGGCACCAAACTGGCACTAACCGGGGCTATTTTTTACATCATTCACCACATTATTGTTAAGTCAAACCTGTTTTTAATTGCCGGTGTTGTCAAGAAATGTACGGGAAGTTTCAATCTAAAAAAGATTGGCGGGGTGTATGGTAGGTATCCATTCCTTGCTATTCTCTTTATTATTTCGGCATTTTCACTTGCAGGATTTCCGCCGCTTTCAGGTTTTTGGGCCAAATTCATCGTTATTAAAGCCGGTTTGGAAACCAGTGATTACTTTATCGTAATTGTTGCACTTGTGGTTGGATTTTTAACGCTTTACTCTATGACTAAAATCTGGAATGAAGCCTTTTGGAAAAAAATACCCGAAGAATATGTTGAAGATTCTAAGTCAAAATCAGTACCTTTAAGTTCAATAAAACCAATGTTAATACCGGTTTTAATGTTGGCAGGCATTACTTTGTTTATCGGTCTTTTTGGTGAATCTGTTTACAATTTGGCGTCAATGACTGCAGAGCAATTGTTGAATCCCAAAATATATATTGAAGCTGTTCTCGGTATAGATTTTAATTTGCAGAAATAAATGAAATTACTCATTCCACATATCATATTATCCCTCGCTCTTGCTGTGGTATTCTTTTATATTACACCCTATGAAGGCAGTGCAAACAGGTATATTTTTACCGGAATAATTATTTTTTCGATTACCTGGCCCTTGAGCTATTTATTTGCAAAAGATTACTTTAGGAAACTTCCGGCCTTTATGAACCTGATTGTTTATTTCACCAAAGAGCTTCTAGTGGCCAATTTCAGGGTTGCCTATGACGTGGTAACGCCTATAACCTATATGAGTCCATGTATTGTAGCCCTTCCGCTGGATGCCAAAACCGATTTGGAAATCACCATACTAGCATGCATGATTTCACTTACCCCTGGAACTTTAAGCTTGTCACTATCTGAAGACAAATCGCTGTTGTTTGTGCACGCGATCACGTTTAAAAAAATGGATCCAGCAGCCATTAAAAGGGAACTAAAAGAAGGATTTGAGAAAAAACTATTAAAGATTACACGATGAGCAACTGGTTTGAAATTGTTTTAATAATTGCATTGATATTATTGAGTTTCTCAATAGTATTGGTTTTTATACGAATTGTTTTAGGCCCCTCATTACCTGACAGGGTTATATCCTTTGACTTGATTGGCACAATTACCATTGGTATGATTGCCATCTATTCCATCATCACCGGTGTGGAGTCATATATGGACGCTGCAATTATATTGTCGCTGGTTATGTTTCTGGGTGCTATTGCCTTTGCATACTATATGAAGAAAAAACATTAATTATGATTGAAATTATTAGTGCCATAGTAATTATTTTAGGTGTATTGTTTGTTGTTATTGGAGCAGTTGGCCTATTAAGACTGCCCGATTTTTACATTCGGATTTCTGCTATAACAAAGGCCGCTACTGTTGGCGTTGCCTGTATTATGATTGGCGTTGCATTGAACTACAACGAGATAAGTATCGCCATAAAAGCATTTGCCGTAGTTTTATTTTTATTGATTACCTCACCCATAGCAGCACATATTATTGGTAGAGCAGCTTATGACGGAGGGGTTCCTCTCTGGAAAAAAACTGAAGTCAATGAATATGAGGAGTACAAAAAAAAGAGGGAGAATAGTGATGACCCCAAAGACTCCGATTCTAAAAATTCTGAAGGATAATACTAAAATTCCATTTTCCGTTTTAACAGAAAAATCCTTGTTGTATTTTGTTGAAAAAAATTGATGAAGAAAATGGATGCCTTGCATTTTCTTTTTGCTTTTTTCATCAAACCTATAATTTATTACTTTTGATATAGCAAATCTTTGATTAGTATGGAGCTAAAACCAATAGACACTGTTGAAACCATTTCCAAAAAGGACTTTAAAAAAAATTATTTAAAGCCTCAAAAACCTTTAATAATAAAAAAGTGTATTGAAGAATGGCCTGCTTTCAGCAAGTGGAATTTGGATTATATGAATAAAGTTGCGGGACAAAAAACCGTTCCATTGTATGACGACAGGCCTATTAGTGCTGAAAAAAAATTCAATGAAGCACATATAACAATGAAAATGAGTGAGTATATTGAGTTACTCAAAAAAGAACCCACTCGTTACCGCATTTTTCTGTGGAATGTTTTGAAAGAAGTTCCAGAGCTTCAAAATGATTTCAGCTATCCGGATTTAGGTTTAAAATTTTTAAAAGGCCTACCCATGTTATTTTTTGGCGGTGAGAATTCATATACCTTTATGCATTATGACATTGATTTGGCAAACATTTTTCACTTTCATTTCAATGGAAAAAAAGAAATCATACTCTTTGATCAAAGCCAAACTAAGTATTTATACAAAGTGCCTCATTCACTCATCACCAGGGAAGATATTGATTTTTCCAATCCGGATTATGACAAATGGCCTGCCTTAAAAAAAGCAATAGGCTACAAATCAACACTCAGTCATGGTGAGTTGCTCTATATGCCCGAAGGCTACTGGCATTATATGAGATACCTCACCCCGGGCTTTAGTATGAGTTTGCGTTCCATTCCCAGAAATCCGGGCAATCTTGGGAAAGCCGTTTACAACATTTTTGTGATGCGTCATTTTGACAATTTTATGCGAAAAGTAAAAGGGCAATCCTGGATTGACTCCAAAAACGAGCGTGCCATAATTCTTACACATAAAAAATTAGGCATTACGGGATAAGACTTACTGTTTTTTCATACACCAAATCACTCTCCCAACCTCTGTAAAGCAAATAATCAGCAAGTTTTTTTCGCTTTTTATATTTATTGGCTTCCTTTATTTGTCTTAAGCGCTTTTCAGCAAGTGCATCAAAAGTGTTGATATACTCTCGGTCTTCAATTTCGCTTAGGGCCAGTTTGATGTTGTATTCAGAAATTTTTCTTTGTTTCAGTTCATTGACAATGCGGTTTCTGCCCCATTTTTTAATGGAGAATTTGCCGTGTGCATAGGCTTTGGCAAATCGGCTTTCGTTGATAAAATCGTTTTCAAGCAGGTGCAACATGATCTTTTCAACGGCTTCGGGTATAAGTTGCATTTCGCGCAGCTTCATTTCGACCTCTTGATGGCAACGCTCCTGATAAGCACAATAGTGCTCCATTTTCTTTTGGGCTTCGTCAATTTGATACACCTTTTTGTTCATATTTCAAAGGAAGTATAAATCTGTTTAAAAACCCAATGAAAATAAATATAACACTTACTTTTGTGGAGTCGAAAATGCTATGACTTTTACCTCAAAATTAATTTCCTGGTACACACAAAACAAAAGGGAACTGCCCTGGCGCAGCAGAAAAGACCCTTATGCCATCTGGCTTTCGGAAATTATATTACAGCAAACCCGCATTGATCAAGGTTTGGCATATTATGAAGCCTTTGTTCAAACCTTTCCCACTGTTTTTGATTTGGCTAAAGCCGAAGAAGAAACCGTTTTAAAACTCTGGCAAGGATTGGGATACTATTCCCGCGCTAGAAACCTGCACCATACATCAAAAGTAATCGCTGAAGAATTTAATGGGATTTTCCCTGAAAGTCACCGCGAACTTTTAAAACTCAAAGGAGTTGGTGATTATACCGCAAGTGCCATTGCTTCCATTTGCTATGGCGAACCCCAGCCCGTTGTTGACGGAAACGTGTTCAGGGTGTTGTCCCGGGTTTTTGGCATTGAAACACCCATTGACTCCACTGCAGGCCATAAACAGTTTAAAGCACTGGCACATCAGCTTATTGACACTAAACATCCCGGCGAATTCAATCAGGCATTGATGGAGTTTGGCGCAACCCATTGCACACCCAAAAGACCGAAATGTGAAGGCTGCCCATTTCAAAAAAAGTGTATTGCTTTCCAGCTCGAAAAAGTGGACAAACTACCTGTAAAAAAAGGAAAAATCAAAGTCCAAAACCGATACTACAACTACTTGGTGGTGGTATCGGCAGATGAGAAAACTTTTTTGGAAAAACGCCTTAACGGCATCTGGAAAAACCTGTATCAATTTCCGCTGATAGAGAAAGAAGCCGTTTCAAGCATTTCTGTTTACGAAGTTGAAAAACTTTTCCCGGGTCAAAATATTGAATCAATTATTCTTTACAATAACAAGCCGGTGATTCATAAATTGTCTCACCGAAATTTATATGTCCAATTTTGGGTGGTTTATGTTTCAGCATTAGAAACAGAAGGTATTCCGGTCGATAAAATAAATGACTATCCGGTACCAGTTGTGATTCAGAATTTTATTGAGGAGTTCACCTTTTAAAAGCGGCTGAAAAGTAATATCTTTGAACATCTAAAATCACAAAACTATGAGTGGAACATTGAATAAAGTAATGCTGATTGGTCACACGGGAGATGATGTGAAAATGACTTATTTTGACGGCGGAAATTGCATTGGAAGGTTTCCACTGGCAACAAATGAGACCTATGTAAATAAATCCACCAATGAAAAAGTGACCAACACCGAGTGGCACAATATCGTGGTGAGAAACAAAGCAGCCGAAATTTGTGAAAGATACCTCAAAAAAGGCGACAAGGTATATATTGAAGGCCGTCTGAAAACCAGAAAATGGACAGACGATCAAGGCAATGAGAGATACAGCACAGAAGTACAGTGCACAGATTTTACTTTCCTTACACCAAAAACCGAATCTGAGAGTCAAAGACCAACACCACAACCGGAAACCACAAAAGAACCTCAGCAATCACAGTCGCAGCCTCAACCAGAGTCGCAACAAGAACACGGTGATGAAACCAAGGAAGACGACCTTCCTTTTTAATACTAAGCCGGTTTAAAATCCGTTTGCTGTTATAAATAGTTTTCCATGAGGTATTTATTTGTCATTTTTGGGTTTTTGCTTTTCGTTTCCTGTGGAGATGATATAGTGGTAAAACCCAAAGCCTTGCTCCATTTGCAATATCCTGAGCCCATTTACAGAAATATTGACTTGGGGTGCCCTTTTACCATAGGCTTTAATGCCCATGCCAATGTCACAAAAAAAGAAAATTGCTGGCTAAATTTGGTGTACCCAAATATGAAAGCCACCATTCACCTCACTTACCACCCGGTGAACAACAACCTGGATTCTTTACTTTATGATACACAAAAACTCACTTTTGATCATACCATAAAGGCGTCTGCTATTTGGGAACACCAGATAGTGGACTCCATACACGATGTTTATGGAATGGTTTATATGTTAAGCGGGAACGCAGCCACTTCCACCCAGTTTTATGTAACAGACAGCGTCAGGCATTTTATTGCCGGTTCTTTGTATTTCAGGAGCAGGCCCAACTTTGATTCAATTTTGCCTGCAATTTCCTATCTTCGTGAAGACATCCGATACATTATGGAGAGTATCGAGTGGAAATAAGTTAAACCCTTGAAAAAAATTTTATTTATTATTGCCTTTGTTTCCGGTTTCGGCTTGTTTGGCCAAAGCTATAACCCGATACTGGGCAGTATCAACGAATGGCAGTTTACCACTTGTAACTTTGGGTGTATAACAGACATCTATTTCACTGATGGGGATACTGTTGTAAATTCTAAAACCTATAAAATTCTTGATGGCTACCATTACATAAACCGCAATTTATTATTACGTGAAAACGAAATTGAAAAAAAGGTATATCTCACTATAACTGAACCTCAATTTATAGAAGATTTATTGCTCTATGACTTTTCCCTTAAAGTGGGAGATACAATTGAAATGCTTAACCCCATTACACCCTTTCCGCTCAATGGCGGCTATTTTATTCTGGACTCAATAAACACTTTGCCCTTAACTGACGGCAATCCCTACCAACATTTTTATTTTACCCCTACTCCATCAAACACAATTAGCATCTATAACGTTGTTTGGATTGAAGGTGTGGGTTCGCTTTCCTTGATCAATGCACCCGGAGGGAATCCAGACATCAATGGAGTGGGGCATTTGAGTTGTTCTTTTAAAAATATGGAATTGCGGTATTCCAATCTTGATTCCATCAAATCCTGTATTCCTGTACACCTGAGTATAGGAGATTATTTAAGTGTTAAAAATGAAATACAACTTTTCGCTCAAAGCGAAAAAAACCGTTTTATACTGACTCCTGCTGAAAGTGTTCAAAAAATAAGAGTTTTTGACTTAAGCGGAAAGCAAATAAAAAGCATTGCAGGGAGTGGTCAAGAAATCCTTTCCCTTGACTTAAGCGAACTTAAGTCGGGGATTTGCATTCTAAAAGTTGATATGGAAAATTCTAAAACACGGACTTTCAAAGTTGTCATTAAATAAAAAAGCCGACACTAGGCCGGCTCAATACTGAAACTTTTAAGTTATATTATTCGATGTTTTCCTCAACAGGGATAAGTTCCTCACCGTTCCATGAAGTTACAATATAAGCATCCCCGGTTTTTACAACGCTGGCCATGACCAAGTCACGGTTCACCATGTCTGTATCATACTCGATTTTTGCTGTTTTGGATTCAAAATCCACCTCAACAGCCTTTACACCGTCCATTTGAGCCAGGTTTTTTTCAATCACTTTGGCACAGCCCATCGCACACATCATTCCCTCAATTTCAAACTTGGCTGCTACATATTCAGCATCAGGATTTAGTATTTTTTCACTGGTTTCTGCTCCAAAGTCAACCGTTTGTGTCTCTGGTGAAGTTTCATTTTTGCAGGCTGTGAGGACTAAAACCGCTACTGCAAGGGTAAAAACATATTTTAAGTTTTTCATTTTTAAGGATTTTAAAGTTGCTACAAAGTTACAAAAAGCAGTGGTTTATCCGGTGAAAATGTTGAATTTTGTCCTTCTTTAACATGGCATGGAGAACACAAACATCAAATGGTTTTATCTGATTATTCTATCCATCATTTGGGGGAGTTCGTTTATACTGATTAAAAAAGCCTTGGCGGGCTTAACCCCAATGCAAGTGGGCTCTTTGCGCATTGTCATTGCCGGCTTATTTTTGTTTATACTAGGTTTTAACCGATTAAGAAAACTCACAAAATACCAATGGAAATGGGTCGCATTGGCAGGTTTTCTGGGCACTTTTTTCCCGGCTTTTTTCTTTGCCTACGCCCAAACAGAAATTGACAGTGCCATCACTTCCATTTTAAATGCCACCACACCCATTATGACCTTGATTTTTGGGGCTGTGCTTTTTTCCATTGGTTATACCCGAAGGCAACTGATTGGAGTAATTATTGGGCTAATGGGTTGTTTGCTGCTCATCTGGCAAGGTTCCGAAATCAACCCCGGACAAAATTACTGGTATGTGTTGTTTATTTTTATGGCCACCGTGGGCTATGCCATGAACGTCAATGTGATAAAGACCCGGCTTCAAGAGTTGTCACCATTAGGAATTTCGGCCGGAAGCTTTTTTGTGATCATGATACCGGCATTTTTTATTTTGGTGTCAACAGGTTTCTTTAGTGAAGAAGTACTTCAAGACCCCGCCACATTGACCGCGGCAGGCTATATTGCTTTGCTAGCCATTTTTGGCTCGGCCCTGGCACTTTTGGTGTTTAATAAATTGATACAGATAAGCACCCCGGTGTTTTCAACTTCAGTGACTTATGCCATCCCCATTGTGGCCTTGATGTGGGGTGTGATAGACGGTGAAAAATTTAGTTTATTACAGGTGGTTGCCGGCGGTGTGATTTTGTTTGGGGTGATACTGGCCAACAGCAAAAAGCGTGTACGAAAAACCGCCCCGGTATAGCAGGGCGGTTTAAATTCCTAATTTAAAGGCGGTGCCACATTGGCAATTTTATTTAATGTAATTGAACTGTTGCTTGGAAAATTAGGGAACAAATCATTAGTGCCACAGTGATTAAATTTTAAACCAGCAGTAAACAAACCAACTCGTGCGGTTGTAGGGTTTTCAAACCGCCAATATCCCGGGCTGCCTTGCATGGGGCGATGTACTCCATCTAAGCAATTTGTTTTTGAATAATCCTTAAAATAAAATGCTGGAGCAGTTGACACCAAATAGCCCGTGTTGCGCGGATTCATCCCCACTCCGCCTCTTGAAAGTATCATTTTACCGTCATACAGATCATACGTGTCAATTAATTCTTGTCGGGTGTTAATCAACACTGTTCCGCTTTCTTTATAAATATAATACCCAACGATAACATCTTGCAAATAAGGACCTGATAAAGACTGTAAAGTTGCAGCTTCTTGTTTGTATAAATAAAAAGTAAGTTCTCGGTTACCCTCTTGCCAACGCCATACACCGGTGTAGGCATCAAGAATTCCATTTAAGTCCTTAAAATATTTTCCTTGTTGATTTGTATGATTGACAAATTGCTCAAGAGGGATAATGGTTTGTGAAAAACCTGTAGTTATTATTAAAAATAACAGTATGTTAAAAATTGATTTCATGTTTTATAAATTTAAATTATTATTCGCAATCCAGCAAACTGATTACGTTGTTATTACTTACACTTACTTCTTTCCAATCTGGATTATTTACCGGCGACACAAAAAGTTTTGTGTCCCCCATATTGTAAGGTGGGCTGTTAAGGTTTTTTAACATCCTGGCAAAATTATCCCTGTTTGTCAAAGGGTCGTTTTCGTGGCGAATGTTTCCCATGTTTGGGTTTATCATAATATCATATAAAAATCTTGAGATTTGATCTGGATTTTCACCTACTAACCAATTATCTCCAAAGTTGATAAACTGTGTAAGATTTGTTATTTGAAGATGGTACATAGTCCCTTGGTAGACCATCACAAAAGTAAAACCATTTGGATTTAAAATATGTCCACCTTTTGCTAATCTATATAAGCTAAAAATATCTTCATCAGAAAAAACACTCAAAGATTTAATTGTTTCGCCGTTACTCCCCGTTTCATTAATATAAAAATGGTTATGTATAAACCCATTTATAATGGCCCCAAAAGGAAGTTGAAAGTTGATATGTGGCCGGTTTGGCAGACTTTGATGTGGTGTATAAGTGGTATTATTATTTAAACCGTTTAAAACATATCCTTTTTCATATCGTGTTTCTGAGGGCAATGCATTTGAAAGCGTGTTTAATTCATTTATCTTATCCTGAAAGTTTTGGGTTTGGGAAAGAAAATTTAATTTTTGACAAGGTGTTTGTGGAATTATTATAACCCCCACTCCATCATTTTCTTCTATACAACCATCATTAGTGGCATTACAAGGACAAGGGTCACCGTTGGGGTGACTGCATTGAGGGGGTAAATCACCACAAGGTGATCTTAAAGTTTCATTGATATCATCTATTTCAGAACCCCAAATAATTATAATAATAGGGGGGTCGCAATTTGGTAAATTAGAACAATTACAAGAATGACCCGGATAATGCTCAGGACCACCTGTACAAGGTATTAAAATAATTTGTATTCCACCTCCGCCTGTTCCACCTCCGGTACCGCCACCTGTGCCTCCGGTGCCACCGTCACCTGGCCCACTGCCGGAGCCTCCACCACCGGGATCGCCTCCTCCCGGGTCATCATTCGGGCAAGGAGACCTTATGTCTTCTTCTAGAATTTGACCGTTTGAAAAATTAACTCTAGCAAGATAAAGACCCTCAAGGGTGTAAAAAATCATTTTACCGGTATAAGTCTGCATTTCAAGTATGGAGCCGTTGCCCACATACCAGTTTTCATCCATACGGTATTCCTGAATATAGGCATAATAACCTTCAACAGCCGTGGTCTCTTTGACTACCAGATTAAAAAATGAAACCTCTCCTTCATAATAAGGCGCGGTGTCCACACGCAACTGAAAAGAATAATTGGTCAAGTTGGCCTCGTTGGTAACCGCCAGTATCTGCTCTGTTATCAGCTCTGAAATTATCAAGTCCGGCTCACCACTCCTGTTTTGCACTCCGGGTATGCCACCGGTATGAATTGAAAATGTCAAATCAGGGTTTGCATTGCCTTTTAAAAAATGCATTACCTCCGGTATTTCAGAAGCCGTAACCATTTTATGTCTTACTTGGTCATTCTAAAAATGATGAAAACTATCTTGTTTAACATCATCTTTTTGACAGGAAGATAGGATTAAAAGAAGAAAAAACCAAAATCCCGATTTCTTAAATGTGTGATTGTTTCCCATATTATATACTATTTAAGATTGAACATGCTGCTCTAAATGCCGGAAATCACCGACTGGTATAAAATATAATGGGGATAAAATTTAGGGGGATAGTGTCAATATAGAGTGGCAATATATATATATATGAATTTCCAAAATAATTTTTAAAAAACAATGAAAATTAATTAAAGAAAAAGCAAAAAACCGCCCCGGTTTAGTGGGGCGGTTTTGTCTAAAATCTATTGTCTTATATCTAAAGTCTATTTAAAATCCTCTTCGCTTACACCTTCGTTTACTAAAACTGTTGCATCATTAAATTCGAGTAATTGAGGACCTAGGGCTATCGTTAGGTTTTTGGCGAACTTTACTCCGCTTACCTCTTGATAATTAGAATAATACACGCTACTGGTTCCCTCAGGGGCTTCAGTGACTGTAGCAATTTTCAAACCTGTAGCTACATCAAAATAAATAGAAGTTGGTCCTCTTTTAATAACGTATGCCTCTGTATCATTAATTCTTTCTATACCCTTTAAGGTGGCCTCAGGATTCTTTAATAATGCCAATTCAGGAAATGGGTGGGCACTAGTGGCGACTTCACTTAAAGTTTCACCTTCCAGGTTTTGTCTTTGACCTTGCATGACCATATAACCGCTTTCTGGCGTTACCACTTGTTTCATTAAGCTCATTCCCATCATATTCATTTCTGTGGCTAACTTCCCGCTTGAATGAGACTTAAGAGTTAAATTTACAGGAGCAGGTGCACCCGGGATTACTGCCTCTGCGCTTAATAAAACTGTATTCACTTTTTGCATTGCAGCTTTTCCACCAATGGCTTCAAAATAGCTGTTCAAAACAGTTTCCTTGGTAACAGACGCATCCATTTCTATGTTATAGTTTGGCTCTGCCACTTCGTTACCATAGGGGTCAAAATAGCGAACAGGTATTTTAGTTCCGTCGCCACGATCTATGTTTTTAAGTCCTTCAAGCACCTCAGATCCTTTGCCCACAACCACGATGCGTGCACGGTCTATATTGTAGTATTTGTTGGCAACTCGTTTTACATCTTCGGCAGTTACGGCATTGATTCTTCTAAGGTAATTCTCATAGAAGTCCTTTGGTAGGTTTTGGGTTTCTATACTCAGTGCATAATTGGCTATGGTTTCCGGGCGCTCAAGCGCCATAACAAAACTTCCAGTAAAAGAAGCTTTTGCTAAAGCGAGCTTGTCATTGTCTACCAGGTGTTCCCTGATGTTGCGAATTTCTTTAATCATTTCAACTACCGCACTGTCAGTCACTGCATTTCTCACACTGGTAGAGGCAATAAACCTGCTTACGTGTTTACCCGCACCGGTTGATGAACGGGCTCCATAAGTCCAGCCTTTGTCTTCACGAAGGTTCATATTCAGGTAACTGCTAAAGTCCCCACCCAAAATATTGTTGGCAATCAATACCGGAAAATAATCGGCGTCACTCATTTTAAGATTAACCACGTTTTGGACAACAAGTTCAGACTGCACTGCATTAGGCATATCAACAAAATTGATTTGCATTCCCGGCAGGTCTTGAGGGTCTGAATAGGTAATCTTTTTTACACTCCTTTTTGGCCAATTGGTAAAATACACATTGGCCATGGCCTGCACTTTTGAAAATTCTACATCTCCAATAACTACCAAATAGGCATTTTCAGGGGAGAAAAAGTTGTTGTAATAGTTTTTCACATCAGCAAAAGTGATGTTCTGAACAGATTCTTCTGTAGTAAACTCGCCTCTGGGGTGGTTTCTGCCGTAAAGCAAAGCTGAGGAAACTCGGCTCGATATTGCTGATACATCCCTCTTGTTTGCTCTAATGCTTTCCAATAAACGATCTTTCTCTTTATTGAATTCTTCTTCATCCAGCAAAGGGTTGATAGTTGCATCTGCAAACAATTCAAATACACGTTCAAAGTATTTTGACAACGAACTTGCAAAGCCGCTTTGTGCTCCAAAATTGATGCTTGCACCCAAAAAGTCAACCTCTTCATTAAAATCATTTCTGGAAATACTTGTGGTACCATTCCCCAGCATAGCTGCCAATATGGTTTCTACTCCAGCCTTGTCTTCTGCAGCATAGAGCGGGTTGTCAATGAGTAACTGAATTCTTACTCTTGGAAGCTTAGTGTTTCTAACTACCATCACTTTCATCCCGTTATTCATTTCAAATGATTGAGGCGTGGCAAGGTTTATAGTTGGGGCAGGACCCGGAACAGGTCTTTGCGAACGGTCTATTTGGGCGTTTGTTAAACCAATAAAAAGCAAACAAACGGTTATGGAAAGTATATAGTTTTTCATTGTTGATTCTTTTTTATTGTTCATTAGTTTCAGGTAAATATTCCAGTCTTAATCGCTGGTTTGGATTGAGGTATTTTCTGGCAGCATCCCTTATTTCTTCGCGGGTGATGGAACGGTAAATTTCGATTTCGGTATTGATTAAATTGGTGTCTCCATGAAAACGCTGATACATTGCCAATGAATTTGCAATACCGGCAACAGTGGCATTTGCGTTTACAAAATTGTTTTCGAAAACATTTTGCAGTTTTTGAAATTCTTCTTCAGAAATCAACTCATTTTGAAGCCTTACAATTTCCTCGTCGATAGATTTTGTTATGTCTTCAAGAGGGGCATTATTTAAAGACAGCGCAAATGTGATGTACATTCCATAATCTTCCTGACTGAAATTCAAGGCCATTACCTGAAGTGCAATTTTTTGTTCATCTACCAGTTTTCTGTACAACCTTGAGCTTCTTCCGGTACTGAGTATAGTAGAAACCATATCGAGCACCCGAGCTTCACGGGTAGTCATAGAAGGTGTTTTGTATGCATGAACGATAGCGGGAATCTGGATGTTGGGGTCATAAGCCACAGCATCGATTTGCTTGGTGATGGGTTCCTCCTTTATATTGACACGCGGCACTTCATTGCCTCTGGGTATGGGACCGAAATATTCTTGAATCATTCGCTTAACCTCTGGGATATTGATATCACCTGCTACTACTAAGGTAGCATTGTTGGGAACATAAAATTTTTCATTAAACGCTAGGAACTCATCCAGGGTTGCAGCATCCAGATGCTCCATACTCCCTATGGGAGACCAGCGGTAAGGGTGCTTTTTGAACATGTTTTTCTTGACTTCCTCGAGCAGTCTTCCATAGGGCTGATTAAGAACTCTAAGACGCTTCTCTTCTTTTACGACTTCGTTTTGAGTATCTACCCCAATTTGATTGATGATGGGGTGCAGCATGCGCTCGCTTTCCATCCAAAGCCCAACTTCAACAGCATTGGACGGGAATATTTCATAGTAATAGGTAACATCATCGGTGGTGTAAGCGTTATTTGAACCACCATAAGAGGATACAATTTTAAACCATTCGCCTCTTTCAATATTTTCAGTTCCTTCAAACAACAAGTGTTCAAAAAAGTGGGCAAAACCTGTTCTTTCAGGATCTTCGTCTTTGGCGCCCACCTGATAAAGCACTGAGGTGATTGCCACAGGTGCAGTATTGTCTTGATGTAAAATCACATGCAGGCCATTTTCAAGTGTATATTCTTCAAATGTTACTTGTTGTGCCTGAACAACAAAAAAAGCAAAAAGCAACATGGCTATGCTAAAAATAGTTTTTTTCATAGTGAATTAATTTGATTTCGATTTATGATTCTATTAGTAATCAAACGCTGTGATTTGTTACAGTTTGTGAAGTGACAAATTTAGATTTTAACATTCAATAAAAGCCTACCCGGGACAAAAAATTAACACTGTATTAGCGTTAAATATGACCAGATTTATCGATATTAGTAATCAACTAACCCAAAATTTTAAATGTCATGACTAAACATTCTATGAAATACGGCACTTTAATTACCATTTTATTAATCGTTTATTTTTTGGTTCTTAGAGCCTTTGGACTTCACACTATAACTGTTTTAAGTGCTTTTAATGGAGTAATTTTTGGTTTTGGAATTTTTCAGGCTATTAAATCTTACAAGGAAACACATAAAAAGTTTGATTATCAAAAAGGATTTCAGACCGGATTGATGAGTGGGGTTTTTGCATCAATAGTTTTTGGTATTGTAATGGCCATTTATATTTATCATTTAGATCCGGGCTTTTCAGACCATATAATGAACGATTGGAGTCTTGAACTGAACAATGCTTCATTTATTTTAGTGGTTTCAGTAATAATAATGGGCCTTGCAACTTCTTTTATTTTGACATTGGCATTTATGCAATTACTCAAAGACTCCTGGAACACCCAACACACCAAAGACCTGGAACTGTAAAAAACCGTAAACCGTTTGCATATTCACAATTTAGATGTATATTTGCGCCCGCGTTAGAAGAATCTATTCGCATAATTAAGTTCAAAAACAATAAATAAACACGCTATGTATGCAATTGTAGAGATAGCAGGGCAGCAATTTAAAGTTGCAAAAGACCAAAAAGTGTTTGTACACCGTTTATCAGAAGATGAGGGATCCTCAGTTTCTTTTGACAATGTACTCCTTATTGGAGACGGTGACAACATCACTTTAGGCGCCCCGGCTATAGAAGGAGCTCAGGTAGGAGCAAAAATTACCAGACACCTTAAAGGTGACAAAGTAATCGTTTTCAAAAAGAAAAGACGTAAAGGTTACCAAAAAAGCAACGGTCACCGTCAATACCTTTCTGAAATCGTAATCGAAAGCATTCTTGCTTCAGGTGCCAAAAAAGCAACTAAGAAAGAAGAAAAAGCAGTAGCTCCCAAGGCAGACAAAAAAGAGCCTGTTAAAAAAGCACCCAAAGCCGCTCCTAAAAAAGAAGTGGAAGTGAGTGATAACCTAATTTCAAGAGCTGAAAACCGTGCAGAAGAGGCAAAAATCGAAATCAATATCGAAAAGCTACTTAACAGCGTTGGAACTGCTCTAAAGGCAGATGCTGATGATTTAAAATTGATCAACGGCATCGGACCTGCTTACGAAGAGAAATTAAACGAGATTGGAATCTATACATTCCAACAAATAAGTAAATTGAAAGCTGCAGATAGAGAAGAGCTTTCAGCTTTAGAAGGAGTTACCCGTGAGAAAATTGAATCTGAAGAGTGGGTAAAACAAGCTAAAGAATTACTTAAGAAAAAATAATTATCAATTAGAAAAAGTATAAGCCATGGCACATAAAAAAGGAGTTGGTAGTTCCAAAAACGGTAGAGAATCAGAATCAAAACGCTTAGGTGTTAAGATTTTTGGTGGACAAGCTGCCATTGCTGGAAACATCATCGTTAGACAAAGAGGCTACACTCACAATCCAGGTGAGAATGTATATGCCGGAAAAGACCACACCCTTCACGCTCAAGTGGACGGATTAGTAAAATTCTCAAAGAAGAAAAACAACAAGTCATACGTTTCTATTGAACCGTTTGATGCTTAAATTTTTTTTCTTACAGTAATAAAAAAACCCTTTCTGAAAACTGAAAGGGTTTTTTGTTTTTATCAAACTTGAGAATTAATATCTGTAATATTCCGGCTTGTAAGGTCCTTCAACCGTCACGCCAATGTATTTTGCCTGGTCTTCCCTTAAAGTTTCCAGCTCTACACCTATGCGCTCCAAGTGAAGTCTTGCTACTTTCTCATCAAGGTGTTTGGGCAATACATACACTTTATTCTCATAATTATCAGTATTTTTCCAAAGTTCAATTTGAGCAAGTGTCTGGTTGGTGAATGAATTACTCATTACAAAACTGGGGTGTCCTGTCGCACAACCCAGGTTTACCAAACGGCCTTCGGCAAGAACGATAATGTCTTTTCCGTCAATGGTGTATTTATCCACCTGAGGCTTGATTTCGTCTTTGGTATTACCAAAGTTTTTGTTCAACCAGGCCATATCGATTTCGTTATCAAAATGCCCGATGTTACAAACAATGGCTTTGTCACGCATTGCCCTGAAGTGACGCTCCTGTATAATGTCTTTATTTCCTGTAGCAGTACATACAATATCAGCATTTCCTATAACAGTATCCAGTTTTTTAACTTCATAACCATCCATAGCTGCTTGAAGTGCACAAATGGGATCAATTTCAGTAACAGTTACAATTGAACCTGCACCTTTAAATGAAGCCGCGGTACCCTTACCCACATCACCATAACCGCAAACCACAACACGCTTTCCTGCAAGCATAGTGTCTGTGGCACGTCTCACGGCATCAACTGCACTTTCTTTACAACCGTATTTGTTATCAAATTTTGACTTGGTCACACTGTCGTTCACATTGATGGCCGGCATTGGTAAGGTTCCGTTTTTCATTCTTTCGTAAAGACGGTGTACTCCGGTTGTGGTTTCTTCAGACAATCCTTTAATACCCGAAGCAAGTTCAGGATATCTGTCAAGCACCATATTGGTCAAATCACCTCCATCATCAAGTATCATATTTAACGGTTTACGGTCTTCACCAAAGAAAAGTGTTTGCTCGATACACCAGTCAAACTCTTCCTCGTTCATCCCTTTCCATGCGTAAACAGGAACCCCTGTAGCAGCAATCGCCGCAGCAGCGTGGTCTTGAGTTGAGAAAATATTACACGAACTCCAGGTGACTTCTGCCCCAAGAGCGGTTAAAGTTTCTATCAAAACCGCCGTTTGTATGGTCATGTGTAAACAACCGGCAATGCGAGCTCCTTTTAAAGGTTGCTCATTTTTATATTCTTCCCTAAGCGACATCAAGCCGGGCATTTCGGCTTCAGCAAGCTCAATTTCTTTTCTGCCCCAATCCGCCAGCTTTATATCTTTAACTTTAAAGGGAACATAAGTCAATGTTTTCGAACTCATAAATAGTATATTTGTATTATCATTATTTTTAAAGTACACAAAAATAAGCAATATCTTAGAATCCACATGCCTCTTTACAAAACAATAACAGTAAATCAAAACACTAAAGTACTCATTTGGAAGATTGAAGAATCCTTTGAAGAACTTTATGCGGGTATTTCCCTTACCGAAAAAAGTGAGTCACGCATTTCCAAAATGCTTTCAGACATTCACAAAAGGGGGTTTTTGAGCATCCGTCATTTACTTAAAATTGCCGGTTATACTGACCATGATATAATCTACAACGGTAACGGCAAACCCGATTTAAAAGATGGCAAGCACATTTCGATTACTCATTCTCACGAATTTTCCGGCATTATCATCAGTAACAGTGAAGTGGGGATTGATATTGAAAAACAACGCGACAAGATTTTGCGAATAGCCAATAAATTTACCCCATTGAAAGAATACAGAACACTGGCCAATGACACTGCTGTCATTCAAAAATTAACCATCGTTTGGTGTGCCAAAGAAGCTCTTTATAAACTGTATGCAAACCCGGGCGTGAGTTTTTTACATCATGTTGACGTAAAAGACTTTCAGTTTGAAGACCTGCAAACCACTGCCGATATTATTTTTAACGGTAAAATTCACACATTTAAAGTTCACTTTTTTGAATTTGAAAAATTTACCTGTGCTTATGCCTTGTGCTAAATCACCTCTTGATGCAAACGATTTACAACAATATTTACAACGCTTACAAAAACAACCAAAAGTTGCTGGCTATTTTGATTGACCCTGAAAAGTTTCAAACTGAAAATGTAAAATCCTTTTTAAATAAAATACCAACATCAACCACCCACCTTTTTGTGGGCGGAAGTACGTCCACACAAATGCAAACTGAATCAGTGGTTGTGGCTCTAAAAAAAAAATCAAAACTTCCTGTTGTACTTTTCCCCGGCGATCAAGAACAGATTTCACTTCAGGCAAATGGAATTTTATTCTTAAGTTTACTGTCAGGTGAAAATCCTGAATATTTGATCAAGCAACAAATCAAAGCGGCTTCAAAACTCAGGAATAGTTCATTGGAAATCATCCCCACTGGATATGTGCTGATTGAAGGTGGCACAATAAGTGCCGTTGAACGTGTAAGTGGAACCAGACCAATCCAGCAGGGCAACATTGACCAAGTTGTAAATACTGCGCTTGCCGGACAATTTTCAGGCAAAAAATTGATTTATCTGGAAGCAGGAAGCGGAGCTATTAAAAGGGTTTCAAATAAGATTATCAGCCAAGTAAGCCGGTCAATTAATGTCCCCCTTATTGTTGGAGGAGGTATCCAATCTGTTGCAGAGTTAAGCCAGGTATATCAATCAGGGGCAACAATGGCAGTTATTGGAACAGCTTTTGAAATGAATACATTTAAGGAAAACAATTGATGATCAAAAAAATTCTATATCTCATAGTATTAATAAGCAGCAGCCAGATTTTTGGCCAGACTGTAAAATTTTATGATTCCGAAACCGGCGAACCCGTTTCTTTTGCAACCGTTTCATTTGGAAACGGCCTGGGAACATATGCCAATGCTGAAGGTAAATTTCATTTTCCCAAAAACCTCTATGCTGATGTTGACACCTTGTACATCTCTGCTATGGGTTATGCAGATATAAAACTACTTACTGACAATCTATTACCACAATATGCTATGTTTCCCACAGCCGATGAACTGGACGAAATAACCATTATCGCTCCCAGAACAGGCAGATTCAAACGTCACGAAGCAAAAGCCATTTCGCATAACCAGTATCACAACTCCTGGATGCAAACAGTTGAAAGTGAGATTGCAGTGCTTTTTAGAAGAATAGACAATAAACCCACTCAACTTACCACAGTTCTGCTGCCCATCAATGTCAAAGAGGAAGTCGCCGGAAGAAACATCCCCGTAAGGCAGTTTTCAACGATGATGAGATTAAAGCTCTACGAAAACAACAACGGCCTCCCCGGAAGGGAATTGCCCTACGGAAACATTGTATTTGTGGTCACCGAAAAAGAAAAAAGCAACACCTATGAACTCGTTGTGACCGACCGCAACATCTTCATACCAGAAAACGGAATTTTTATTTCGGTTCAGGTACTGGGACCCACAGACCGCCAAGGCAACCTCATCCAAACCAAAATTTACAACGAATATGAAACCCGCCGGGGAATCGAAAGAATTCCAATATCATTCAGACCCTTACTCCCACTTACCAATCAAATTGCCGGCGAAAAAACTTTTGTAAGGCGCATCTTTTTTAATGATCAACAATGGCAACCTTTCAATTTTGACTACAATCCCAATTCAGAATTACTCAGAAAAGGATATAAAAATTACGGCATGGGAGCCAAGTTTCATGTCTATGACAATTAAAATTAACCTATGGATATTTCAGTAGAACTCACACTATCTCCGCTTCAGGACGACTTTGAAACACCAATTAAAGACTTTATCAAAAAACTGCGCAATTCAGGATTAAAAGTGCTTGAAAATCCGCTTAGCACTCAGGTTTACGGTCCTTATGACGAAGTCATGACCTTCTTGAACAAAGAAATGAAAACAGCGCTGCAAGCTGTCGAAAGGGGTGTTCTTTACATCAAAATCGTAAAATCAAACCGCAGCGACTATGTCCCAGATTTTTGATGCCTTATTCGGGCAATACAGCGGGTACCCCACACTGCATATCATTTTAGAAATTGTTGCCGTTGTGTTTGGCTTCTTCTCGGTTTGGTTTGCCAAAAAAGACAACATCCTAGTATTTCCAACCGGGATTGTCAGCACCTTGATTTTTGTTTACTTATTGCACCAATGGGGGCTGATTGGCGATATGCTCATCAATGCCTATTATTTTTCCATGAGTGTTTTTGGCTGGTACATTTGGACCCGAAAAGTGGATGCTACCCACTTGACACCCATTGCCTTTGCAACCATAAAAGAACACTTTTACAGTATATTTCTATTTTTAGGAACCTTGATTTTCGTTTTTCTTGTCTATCAACTTTTTGACAACTGGAATGACTGGACAGCTTATGTGGACACCCTCACAACAGCCATTTTCTTTGTGGGCATGTGGCTCATGGCCAAAAAGAAAATTGAACACTGGCTTTACTGGATTGTGGGTGACATCATTTCAGTTCCCTTATATTTGTACAAAGGTTATACCTTTACCTCCTTGCAATATTTAATTTTTACAATCATAGCGATTTACGGCTATTTGGAATGGAAAAAAATCATCAACAACCCACAGCTTCAGACAAAAAGCTCTTAAAAATTGTTTTTTTTGGACCCGAATCCACCGGAAAAACCACCTTGGCAGAAACCCTGGCAAAACAGTTCAACACCGGCTGGTCACCCGAATTTATGAGGGAATACCTCCAGAAAAAATGGGACGAACAACGCGAAGTCTGCACTTGGGATGACTTGATTCCCATAAGTGAGGGCCAGTCTAAAATTGAGGCTTCAGCCGAAAACAATTCCGAAAAAATAGTGTTTTACGATACCAATTTATTGCAACTTAAAGTCTATGCCGAAATTTACCATAACGGAAACTGCCCGGAAACAATCAGGCAACAAGCGCTGAATAAACACTATGATTTTTATTTCCTGCTCTACATCGATACCCCCTGGGAAGCCGACGATTTGAGGGACAAACCCCACGAACGCGAAATGATGTTTCAACGCTTTAAAGAAGAACTTGACAAAAACAAGCTGCCGTATAAAATACTCAAGGGAACTTTTCCCGAAAGAATCAAAACCGCTACCACAACAATTGAAAAATTGTTAAACTTGTAAGCCGAAAATACCCAAATTGACCAAACCAAATGAAATTCACAAAAAAAGATAAAGAACAAATTATTAAACACGGCCTCACAGAAGCAAAAGTGCTGCAAGACTTGGAGCGCTTTGAAAAAGGCATTCCCTTTACAGAACTGGTGAGTGCCTCCACTCTTGGAAACGGCATTATAAAACCCAACTCCACTCTGGAAATGCAGTATGCAAACCTCTATGAAAAAAAACGCGACCAGCTTTCTATAGTAAAATTTGTGCCGGCATCAGGTGCAGCTACCCGTATGTTTCAGCACCTGCACCATTTTGTGGAAACCTACAATCCTGACGAACAAAAACTCAATGCCTATCTCGCAGAAAACGATACCGAACTGCTTGAATCGTTTTTAAAGGGCTTGTCCCATTTTGCTTTTATCAAAAAACTGCGGAAGAAAATCAGAAAACTCTATCCCGATTATAAGTTTTATACCAAAGGAAAACGCACCCATCTTTTGGTAAAAACACTCCTTGAAGAAGAAGGGCTTAACTACAGCAACCTGCCCAAAGGGCTGATCCCTTTTCACCGCTACAACAAAAATACCGCTACCGCTTTTGAAGAACAACTGTTGGAAAGCGGATTTTACGCCGCTACTCAAGGGCAATGCTACCTGCATTTCACTTTTGCGGAAGCCTTTGTAGAAGACTTTAAGAAAGAATTCCTCAAAGTAAAAAACCGGGTGGAACGCAAAACTAAATGCAATTTCAACATCACCTATTCCTTTCAAAAGCAAAGCACAGACACGATTGCGGTGACACTCAACAACAGGGCTTTTCGAGATGAAGAAAAAAACCTGCACTTCAGGCCGTCAGGGCATGGTGCCTTACTCGAAAACCTCAATGAAATCGATGCAGATCTGGTTTTTATCAAAAACATAGACAACGTCGTTACTGAAGCTGAAGTGGAAACCATCGCCCTTCATAAAAAAATACTGGCCGGCAAGTTGCTGGAAGTTCAGGCTACAACTTTTAAGTTTTTAAAATCCATTGACAGGCAGCCTGAAGATGACGTCTTGTTAAAAGACATCCGCGGGTTTATGGCTTCAGAACTGCAACTGAAATCACTGCCGCAAACCCTGGAGGAAGCACGCGAATTTCTGGACCGCCCCATACGTGTTTGCGGTATGGTTCAAAATACCGGAGCCCCCGGTGGCGGACCTTTTTGGGTCAAGGGTAAAGACGGAAACATTTCATTGCAAATTGTTGAACTTTCGCAAGTAAATACTGAAGACCCCCATCAGATGAACATCGTGAGTGAAGCCACACACTTCAATCCGGTGGATTTGGTGTGTGGGTTGAAAAATCACAAAGGTGAAAAGTTTGATTTAACCCAATTTGTCAATCCCAACTCCGGCTTTATTTCTCAAAAAAGCCATCAGGGAAAAGATATCAAAGCTCTCGAATTGCCAGGTTTATGGAACGGTAGTATGGCAGATTGGATCACCCTCTTCGTGGAGGTCCCGCTGGAGACTTTTAACCCGGTAAAAACGGTGAATGATTTATTGAAGGAAAGTCATCAAGTGATATAATTATGCAGGTTGAGGTACTGTTAAACGAATTACAATTCAAAGCCACCCGCAGCAGCGGTGCCGGCGGGCAGCATGTCAATAAAGTGTCCTCCAGAATTGAGTTGAGTTTTGACTTGCAGAATTCGAAAGCGCTTTCAGAAGATGAAAAAGGCAGGCTTTTGGAAAAACTGGCTTCACGCTTAACCAAAGAAGGTATCCTGCTTTTAAGCTGTAGCGAAAGCCGCAGTCAGCATAAAAACAAAGCCATAGTCATTGAGCGTTTTTTGGAGGTAATCAAGGAAAACCTTAAAGTGAGGAAACCGAGAAAAAAAACAAAACCCTCTAAAACCTCCGTTGAAAAACGCCTGAAAATCAAAAAAGAGCACGCCTTAAAAAAAGCCGGAAGAAAGCCCCCTCAAGTATAATTTGTTATCTGTTGTGGAAAATTTCCACACTTTATTGTAGAATAACTGTAAGTTCTACAGTTCTAAAAACACTTCACAAAAATCTAATTCCCTGTTTTTTAGACATCTATTTTATCAAACACCCAATGGCACAGTAGTTTCATTAACCTTATCAAATAATTATATTAATCCTTAAACTTTAAAAATTATGAAAAAGTTAATGATAGTACCAGTTTTAGCACTTGGAATGCTTTTTACAACAACTGTAACAGCTCAAGAAGCGCGTCTCGCTGAAAAAGAAACAGCAATGTTGACAGTTGAAAAAGAAGAGCAGCAAAAGGACCAAGAGAAAAATTTCACAAGAATTGAAACAAATCAATTGCCGGAAGCAGTTAGAAACGCTGTGAGCAGAAATTATGAAGGAGCTACAATTGCAGAGGCTCACGTTTCTGAAGACAGAGCTAAATATAAATTAGTAATCACTGTCGGTAACGAAAGAAAAACAGTTTATTCTGACGCAAATGGAAATTTGAAAAAGAAGAAATAGACCAGTAGTTAGTTAATTTTTCAATTTTTCCCTTAGGGAGAAGCTATTTTAAAAATAGCTTCTCCCTTTTTTATGACTTTTTTAAACAGCTCAAGCGGTTGTATTTGTAAATTTGTCTAAAAGCCTGCTAAATGAAAAAAATACTACTTGTTGAAGACGATGTGGCTTTCTGCAATATGCTTGAAACCTTTCTTTCAAAAAACGGTTTCATCGTAAAAACAGCATACAATTTAAAATCTGCTTTTGCATTAATAGACACTACAGTTTTTGACCTCATCCTATCAGACATTAGGCTTCCCGAAGGTAACGGCACTGAAATATTAAAGAAAATAGTCTCAAAAAACCTGAAAACAAAAGTAGTATTAATGACAGGCTATGCCGAAGTTAATACTGCTGTTGAAGCCATGAAAATTGGCGCATTTGATTACTTATCAAAGCCGGTTACACCTGATAAACTTTTAGAAACCATACAAACAGCGTTGGAGAAAAATAGTTCACCAACCCAAACAAGAACTGAAGCTGTAATTGCCCCTACCAATAAATCATATATAGAAGGCATAAGCGATGCATCAATTAAGCTAAACGATTACATCAAACTTGTTGCCCCCACCAATATGTCTGTTTTAATTACGGGCGACAGCGGAACCGGGAAAGAATACATCGCAAATAGCATCCATAAATTGAGTAAACGGGCAAATGGTCCATTTATCCCGGTTGATTGTGGTGCCATTCCTAAGGAAATTGCTTCAAGCGAGTTTTTTGGACATATCAAAGGATCTTTTACGGGCGCAATTAACGATAAAACCGGGCACTTTGAAGCAGCAAATGGTGGAACACTTTTTCTGGATGAAGTGGGTAACCTGAGTTATGATTTACAGGTACAACTGTTAAGGGCATTGCAAGAAAGGAAAGTCAAACCTGTGGGAAGCAATAAAGAGATTGATGTGGATATACGCATCATCACAGCAACAAATGAAAACCTTGAACTCGCAGTTTTTGAAGGCAATTTCAGGGAAGACCTATTCCATCGATTGAATGAATTTTCCATCAAAGCCCCAATGTTAAAAGACCGCAAGGAAGACATTATTTTATTTGCTGATTTTTTCCTTGAAAAAGCAAACCTTGAACTTGAAAAAAACATCATTGGCTTTGAGAATGATGTGATTGAATTGTTTAAAAAATACCCCTGGCCGGGAAACCTTAGGGAAATGCAAAACACTATAAAAAGAGCCGTTTTACTTTGTCAATCAAACCTCATCACTTTAAATGACGTTCCCGGCAAACTAATTCTCAATGCTGAAGAAACCGAAGACGAGCCTTTTGCGCTGTATAATGATAAAAATGAAATTGAACTTATTTTAAACGCCATTGAAAAGGCAAACGGAAACAAATCTAAGGCCGCCAAACTTTTAAAAATAGACCGGAAAACCCTCTACAACAAGCTGAAGCAGTATAACATCAATCTTTGATTTCAAATTGAAGTTTATTTAAAACCTCAATCAATACGATTTTAAATTTCGGAAAGTTTTGGGTGATTTCATTATATGAACTTTCATCAGGGTTTTCGGCCTTCTCAAGATAATCAATGCAACTTTCAACTTTTAACTGCCTTAACATGGGCAACATTTTGTGCGCAACCATAGCTACTTTGTCAAACTGTTTATTTTGCAATGCATTGTCAAATTCAGTTAAGTTTAGTTTGGCACTCATTATAAATGATTCCAAAATAACATTTAAAGAATCTTGGTCTCCCTGGGTGAACAACAGCACATCGTTAAGCTGATAGTCACTTGGGCGCTGTTTAGATTGGGGAATTTGATTATTTTTATGCTTTAGACTTTGAACATCTTCACCAAGCAACTTTAATAAATCCCCCGGCCTGTAAGGTTTTGTGAGTTTGGCATAAAAGCCTTTTTCCAAAAATTCCTGATTTGAGAGTTCAGTATTTCCGGATAGCGCAATTACGGGAATATGACCCAACCGGTCGTCTTTTCTAATCTGAGTGAGCAACTCAAATCCGTTCATTTCGGGCATTTGAATATCTGTCAACACAAAATCAAAGGCTTCATTTTCTAACAATTCAAGCCCTTGTTTGGCAGATGAAACAGTTCTCACCTCAATGTCTGTATTGGAAAGGATTTCAGAAGTAAGTGTTCTTTGAGCTTCTTCATCGTCTATAATTAACACTTTTTTTGTTAAAGGCAGATCTGGTTTTTTTGCTGTTTTTACAGCTTCTAAGTCAGAGTTGGCAAACTCCACCGGAATGTAGAAGAAAAAGGTTGAGCCCCTATCAGGTTTACTTTCCACAAAAATATGCCCATTCAACAGGGCAACAATTTTTTTGGTAATAGCCAGCCCCAATCCATAACCGCCATATTGTTTTTCGATGGTTTCATCGGCTTGGGTAAATTCTTCAAAAATTTGTTTTTGTTGAGCTTTTGAAATTCCAATCCCGGTGTCTTTTACTTTTATGTAAAGCGTATTTGGATTTTTTTTGACCTTTTTCAAAGAAGCTATGATGGTGATCTCACCTTTGTGCGTGAACTTATAGGCATTTGAAATCAAATTGGTCAAGATCTGTTTCAACCTTAATGGGTCTGAAACAATGTCTTTCTCCAAACTCTCTTCCACTATAATTTTTATAGGAATATTTTTAGTGTTTTCAGGCACAGCATTTTTGACTGATTCATCAATAATATTACCAATGTTAAACCTCAGCTTTTCAATGTTCATTTTCCCTGCTTCGAGCTTTGATAAATCCAAAAGGTCGTTCACAAGCCTTAAAATATAATTTGAAGAGGTTCTTAAGTTGTCCAGATAATGTGTTTGTTTGTCAGTCAAATTGCTTTTCCCCAACAAATCTGAATAACCGATTACCGCATTTAAAGGTGACCTCAAATCATGGGTCACTGCAGCCATGATTTGCTCACGGCTTTTTAAAAGTGCTTCGGTAAAGTTTTTTGAAGCTTCAAGTTCATCCCTGTATTTTTGACTTCTATTGGTGTCTTTAAAAATCAACACTACAAAAACAAAAACTGTAAGCACACTCACTATCCCGACGCCACCTATAATTAGTGAAGTTTTCTCAATTAAATTTCTGGAGGCAGTTACTTCTTCTATGGTTTTTTGAATTTCTTCCTGCTCAATGGCTGCACGCAAATCCTGAAGCTGGTTTGAAATGATACGGTCGTTTTCGAGCAATTCATTTTCTTTTTGGTTAATAGAAAACATGATTCTTCGCTCTTGTGTTTCCAGATTACTTAGCACTAGTTTAAGCGCATTTACAAGTGAGTCTGCAGTGCGTTGTGTGAGTTCCTCCTCCCTGTTGCGTTTTGAATATTCAATAAGCCCTATAATGGCTTCTCTTGCTGAGGGATGTACATTTCTTAACTGATATTCATAATCTTCCTCTTCAAAAATATCATCAACCTTTTGAAGACTTTCGATCACACGGGAATAATAACTTTCAGTGCTAGCCTCTTTTCTTAAGGCGAGTAATTCTTCAAGGTTTGTAGTTTTTTGATTTAACAATGACTTAATGCTGTCCAACTCTACATTCATTTCCAAATCATCCGAAAGAATTTTCAAGCTGTCAACAATTATACTTATGGTATCTATGTGGCTTCTATATCTGGGCAGTTCACTTACGTTTTGGTTTTGAATAATGTCACGACTGATACCTTCAGCAACAAAGAGGTTTGTAGCAGCCTCACTGACCAAAAAGAGCTTGGTGTTGTTTAGATTCCCTTTTTCTGCACTCTCCGAAATGGTTACAATCTGACCATATATAAACCAAACGGCAAACAAAGCAAGTGCCGAAATAAGCAAATAACCAAAAACTACTTTTAGGGTAATAGACCGCTTTGTATTTTTCATATCCTTTTGATTGCCATAAAAATAAACAGCTACAATCTATTTCAACTTAATTTTATTATAAAATAAAATAGAAACACTACCTTTGCCCCATCTCAAAGGGGTGCTGATGTAGTGGTGAGTTAATAGTTGTGAGAGGTTAGAAAACTGACTTGTTTTAAAATTTTGAAACCTAAAACGAGTACAACAATCTTGAAACCTTAAACCTGAAACTTTAAACCAATTCATCGGCTGAGATTATACCCAATGAACCTGGGCGGGTAATGCTGCCAAGGGACAGAAGCAAAGTGCTTCAACTGTGTGTGAACCCCCTTAATAATCCGGCTCGAGCGTTTTATTCAGGGTTTTTTTATGCAGTTTTTTAACTATAAATAACAAAAGAATAATCGCCCCTTTTATTCGTAATTAAAACTTTTACGAATGAAAACTTTATCCTTATCCCCGAGCAGGCGGGGATCTCATCATCAAAACTCCTACACTTCAATCAGGAAATCACTTTTAATCGCTTGTTTAACCCTATTTACAACTACCTCACTCCTTGCCCAGCAGGAAAACGACACCATTGTAAAACCCGAAATGCTGGATGAAGTATTGGTCAGGGCTGTTAGGGTTGATGCAGATTCACCCATTACTCACTCCAATCTCGACAAAGAAGAATTGGAAAAACGCAACCTGGGGCAGGACATCCCCATTTTACTCAACTACCTGCCCTCTGTTGTGAGTACCAGTGATGCCGGAGCCGGTGTGGGCTACACTTACATCCGTGTGCGCGGTAGTGACGCTTCACGCGTAAACGTAACCCTTAACGGAATCCCCTTCAACGATTCTGAAAGCCAGGGAACTTTTTGGGTCAATCTACCAGATTTTGCCTCTTCCATTGAAAACCTGCAATTGCAGCGCGGCGTGGGCAGCTCCACCAATGGCTCAGGGGCTTTTGGTGCCAGCTTAAACCTGTTGACTGATGCCGTTTCAAGAGAGGCCGGTGGCGAAATATCAAACAGCTTTGGCAGTTTCAACACCCGCAGGCACAACGTTAAATTCACCACCGGTTTGCTCAATGACCATATCGAAATCGCCGGAAGGGTTTCTGCCATCGCTTCAGATGGGTACATTGACCGGGCATCGTCTGACCTGAAATCCTATTTCCTTCAAGGTTCTTATGTGGGTGACAACACCCTGATCAAAGCCATTGCCTTTGGAGGTCATGAGGTGACTTATCAAAGCTGGTTTGGCATTGATGCCGAAACTTTGGAAGAAGACAGGACATTCAACCTTGCAGGTATGTATTTTGACGCCAACGGGAACATGAAATTTTATGACAACGAAGTGGATGACTACAAACAAGACCACTACCAACTCCACTGGAATCAGCGCTGGAACAACTACTGGTCAACAACCTTAGGCTTGAATTATACTTACGGAAGAGGTTTCTTTGAACAATACCGTGAGAACGACCGCTTCTCTACCTATGGTCTGGAACCCATTGTGGTTGCGGGTGATACCATCAACCGTATGGACCTTATCCGCCGTCGTTGGCTGGACAATGACTACTATGTCATCAATGCCAATGCCACATACAAAAAGGACAACCTTGAAGTAATCTCCGGTCTGTTTTACAGTTTGTATGAAGGAGACCATTTTGGCGAAATCATTTGGGCACAGTATGCTGCCGGAAGTGAAATCAGGGACCGTTACTACTTTAGCGATGCCACCAAACGCGAGTTTACCATGTTCTCAAAAGCCACATACAAAATCAATGAACAATGGCAAGCTTATGGCGATTTGCAAGGCCGTTTTGTCAACTACAAAACGGGCGGGATTACTTCTGCCGTAGTTCCCATTGATGTGGACGAAAGCTTCAGCTTCTTTAACCCAAAAGCAGGACTGAGTTACCAACTCAACACGGCCAACCAGTTCTATTTGTCATACGGAAGGGCACACCGCGAACCCAGCCGTAATGATTTTCGCGAAGGCATCAATACCCCGGAGAAACTGGACGACTTTGAATTGGGCTGGCGATTTTCTTCAGAAAGGGTGAACGTAAACACCAACCTGTTTTATATGGATTACAAAGACCAGTTGGTACTTTCGGGCGAGCTGAATGATGTGGGTGCCCCTCTGCGTACCACCAGTGGCGAAAGCTACCGCCTGGGGATTGAAGTAGAAGCCGACATCAGATTAACTAACCAACTTCGCTGGATGCCTAATTTCGCTTTAAGCGAAAACAAAAACCGCAACTTTGTAGCTTCCATTGATGGTGAATTGGTAAATCTGGGAACGACCAACATTTCGTTTTCACCCAATGTAGTGGCCAACAGTATGCTGATTTACCAACCTTTTGAAGGGTTTCAACTGGGCTGGTTGACCAAATTTGTGGGCGAGCAGTATATGGGCAATATTGACAGCGAGGCCTCCAAACTGGACAGCTTTTTTATCAACGACTTCAACATCGTGTATGAAATCAAAGACATTCCTGTGTTCTCATCCATATTGCTCAACGGGATGGTCAACAATATTTTTGATGTAAAATATGTGTCAAACGGTTATTTTTTCACCTTTGACGACGACTGGAGTAACCCGGGCACTATCACCACCATTGAAGGCGCAGGCTATTACCCACAAGCCGGAATTCACTTTATGGCAGGGGTTACATTGAAGTTTTAAATAGAATTAAAAATCCCCCTTGAGGTAACTTGAGGGGGATTTTTATAATTCGTTTAAAACAAAGACTCAACATCAATCATTCAAAAATGAAGCTAATGGTGTCAACAATTTCTGGCGGGGCTCTGAGCTAGCAAATACAGCTTAATTTTTGATAGAAAATTCGGCTACAATGTGTGATAGCTTAGTTATTGCCATTAGTAGTGCTTTTTTACAAATTTTAAATGTCAAGCGAAAATTTCAAACTTCCACCTAATCCTTCTCTGATTATTCGCATTAGAGTCGAAAGTCGAATGTCACTTGCATTGTTTTCAATTCTCGAAATATAGTTTTTTGTTGTTCCTACTCTTTCCGCAAGTTGTTCTTGGGTCAGATGCTGTTTTTTTCTAGCCTCTTGAATTAATATACCAATTTTGAATGTCTCAAATTCTTCTTGAAATTGGTCACGAGATTCAGTACCTATTTTTCCGTATTGCTCATTTAAATGGTCATCAAATGATGTAACTCTTTTATCTGTTTTCATAATATTCCTTTTTTAGTCTTTCCGCTTTTTTAATTTCATTTTTGGGCGTTTTCTGTGTTTTCTTTTGAAATCCGCTCAACAGAATTATTAAATTTCCATCGTCAAAAAAACAGAAGATTCTGAAAATTCCGTTTCCTGCTGAAATTCGTACTTCCCATAATCCGTCAGTATTCGTGAGATGTTTTAAAAACTTTTCTGGAACAATTCGAGTAGTTTTTATAATTAAAAGAGTCCAGTCAATTTTTTTACGAACAGCGAGCGACTGTTTAAGATAGAAATCCTTGAAGTGGTTTTCGTAAAAACCTATCTGTCTATTGAATTCGCTCAATTTGGTTAGTCGTTAAATTCAGCCCAAAGTTACCTAAAAAGGTAACATTTTCCAAATTTATGAATGACTTTTTGTTGAGAAGACCTGTATTTTAGTATTAATATTAACAAGTTTTTATGAGACATGTTTATAAGGTCTATTGTTGTTAAATTGTAAATCTAAAACCTTGCACCTGTTATATTTAACTAAGGTAGCACTTTCCGGGAATATGCTCATAGGGCTTTAAAGGTTTTTGGGGCGGGTAGGTAGAAGCTATAGATTACCATTGGTGTTACTCAACGTTTTTATTATTTTATTTTTCCAATTTGTTTTAAAATCAATAGAGTAACAGCTAATAAAATTCCGATTCCTATAAAAAAATATCCGCCATATTTATCCTTATTTCCACGTATGAAATATGCTTCATTATCTTTGTCTATGAACTGGACAGTTTTGTTAAATCTCAAATCTTGATTTCGTTGTAGTGGTGTTTTTTCTGCATAATACACTTTAATTTCATCACCAACAGTCAATTTGTCCAATTGTTCAAATTTAGGCCCGAAATCTCCGGGTTCATTACCCACAAACACATCAAATACAAGTGGAAAGTCTACAAGTTTGATAAATCTGTGATTTCCTTTGTTTCTATAATTAATTTTTCCAAAGGTTTTGTCAAAATATTCAATCTGTCCAGTTATATTTTCAAATTCAGCTTTTTCTTTGCTTCCTCTGATAGATAAATAAATACCAAATCCAACAATTAGCACACAAGCAAGTAGGGATTTTTTAAAAACTTCTTTAGATTCTTTTTTTGTCATTCAGTTTTTTTTTTAAAATTGGGTAACAAGTTTATATAAATACGCATTAATTTGTTATAGGCTGATCTATTGTAATTGCACGATGCGCCCCTCTTATTTTTAACTAAAGTACCACTTTCCGGGAATATTTTCATAGGGGTTTTAAAGATTTTTGGTGGTAGGCGGGTAGAAGCGATAGGTTGTCGATATTGTGCATTGTGTTTTTTTGATAACTTTCCAGGCAAAGCATGACTCAAAGCACTCACGGCAAGCACAATAATCAACCTTAGCTAGAGTATTAGCGCTAATCGCAGTACTTAATCACCTTTCTACTCCTCCTTTTTCAAGTACAACACAATCTAAACTCAACGCTACAGAGTCTAATTTTATACTCTTATCTATTTTAAAGAAATATTCTCTATAATTTCCTCCTATTGTTGATTTAAGATATTCTGGATAGGTGGGTATGGAATCTAATATCACTTTCCTCAGATCATCTGTTTTTTCTATTAGTGATTGTATATTCATAATATCTAAGCCCCATAGTTTATTTGACCCCCCAATAACTATAGAGCTTACTTGCCAGAAACCTGATCTAGTTTCATTATCTTGACATAAGTATCTATAAAACTTCCAATTTTCGAACTCGTAAATCTTTATATTTGCCTTTTTAAAACTTTCAGGTGTGATAGAGGAGCCTATAAAAATTTCAATGGAGTCTTTTACCAATAATTTTGCAGAAATTTCTTCGTAGGTAATATCTTTATTCCCAATATAGGTTTCAAGTACTTCTGTGTCTTCTAAATTATTTAATAGTCTTATTGTTTCATGGTATTCACTTCCAGCACAACCAACTAAAAATAAAAATATTAAACAGATTCGCATAGTGATAATTTAAAATAGATAAAAAAAATAAATTTTTCATTTTTACATAACGTTGATGGCTATAACCTGTGGCGTGAATTAAACAACTAATTTAGCAAACAAAACCCAGACCTGAGGAAAATCCGTGAGGATTTTCCGGGTGAGCGGGTAGAAGCCATAGATTATAGTTGATGTTGTGTGCTGGCTTTTTTCTGTTCTATTTTTTATCTCAAATTATTTTGTCCAAACCATTTTGTTGAAAATGTCTTACCTTTTGGGTCCACAACTGTTATTCTAGTTTTTTTGAACTTTTTGTTTTCCGTGTCAAAGAAGGTAAAATGCTTTGTGTCTTTAAATATTAAAGTTTTCCAATTTTCAGGATTAATCGGCTTATTTTCAAATTCCTCACGATATTTGTTATAATCCAAATGTCTTTTAGTTGCCTTTCCCTTTACTTTTTCTTCTAAATCAATTCGTCTAATAAAAATCGGTTTATTGCCAACATTCGTTAAAGTCACCACACATTGAAAAGTATCTTTAGATTTTGATTTGTAACTTTGAATCAATAATTTCTTTTTTTCACTTTTGATCTTATTATAGATATTCCAACCTAGACTCACTAGTGAAATTAGTAAAGCTATTATTGAAATTAAAAGTTTATAATCCATTAGTCAGGTTTTCTCCTTGCAAACAAATATTGTTGGATGCTAGCTATTTTCATTCTTTTATAGCCTGGTTCTTAAATTCCATTACAAATATTTTCGCTTCGCTCATATTAGTTGGATAGTTAACATACTTTTCTTTAGAAACCAATTCGTTTCTTTCTTCGAAGTTTTTATAAACATGCTGATATAAAAATCCGTTTTCAATTAGAAACTTAACGACTTTCCACGATTTTAAGTCCGCTTTTTTGGGTGGTTGAAATTTATGGTTCACTTCGGTCATTTTTTGTCCACATTCAGGGCAAGGCAGTCCGCTCTGGATTTCGAAATCAGAGTTTTGATTAAATGATTTTCTACAATTCAGACAAACTTTTTTATGTCCCATAATTTTCATTCAGCTTGCACACAACGTTTTGGCTATAACCTGTGGCGTGGATTAAACAACTAATTTAGCAAACAAAA
>CAYXXY010000009.1:18905-156556 GCA_964469175.1 uncultured Flavobacteriaceae bacterium | reverse complement strand
AACCTTAAACCTTAAACCTTGAACCTTAAACCTTAAACCTTAAACCTTAAACCTTGAACCTTAAACCTTAAACCTTGAACCTTAAACCTTGAACCTTAAACCTTGAACCTTAAACCATCAACCCGAAAGCCGCTCCACCAACACCGGTATCGAAATCCTGTATAGCAACAAGGCAATAAAAAACAAGGGGATACACACGGCAATGACGATAAAGAAATATGTCAAATACTCCGGCGGGGTGCCCACGGCCAGGTCTCTTCCGGTAAGGATAATGGGGGTTAAAGGGTTCCACTCCATGATGGTTTTCATAATACCGTCTTTGGGAATGGCATACACCACCGGGGTGGCATACATCAAAAACTGCATCCCAAAGCTGATCACTTTGCCAATGTCTTTATAAAGCAACCCAATGGGAGTGATAAACAATCCAATGGTAGTACCAATAAGGAGTCCGCCTAAAATGGCCAGGGGGAAAAAGAGCAAACTCCAGTGCAGCCCCACACCAAAAATAAAGACGAAGGCAAGCAGCAACAGGATTTTAATCCCGGTATTGAACAAGAGTTTATAAATGCCCGAAAGGATAAGCGCTTCCTTGGGGAAGTTGATTTTTGAGAGTATGCCGCGGGCAGCATTGGTGCTGGTCATTGGCGAAGTGATGGCCTCGGTAATGATAGACCACAACAAGGTGCCGCAAAACACATACAGGGGGTAAGGAATACCGGTATCAGACAGGCGCACAGTGCCGGTGCCCTGCAACACGATCCATACCATGGCAGTGGCAATGGGGGTGATAAACGCCCAGACAATCCCCAGATAAGACTGCCTGTACATGGCCTTAATGTCACGCACGGCCAGCTGGCGCGCCAGAAAACGCGAACTCCTGATGTCTTTTATGCTTTCGCGAAAAAGCCGTCCGATGTGCAGGTTGCTTTCCTTTTGGTAGATGCGGGTTTCCAAGTTTTTTATGGCGTTTTAAGATGATGCTAATATAGGAAAATGTTTGTTTAATTGACGGATGGTGGGTGGTGGGGAGATAAGGTGGTGGGGAGACAAGGTGGTGGGGAGACAAGGTGGTGGGGAGACAAGGTGATTGGGAGATGAGGTGGAGGGGAGATAAGGTGGTGGGGAGACAAGGTGATTGGGAGTCAAGGTGATTGGGAGATGAGGTGGAGGGGAGATGAGGTGGAGGGGAGATGAGGAGGAGGGGAGACAAGGTGGAGGGGAGATAAGACGGATAACCGAAAAAAGAATATCGAATTATGAAATTTATTTTTAAAAAGGTCATCCCGATAACCATCGGTACTAATCAGGGAAGTTCAGGTGAGCAACTACAAATTATTAAATCGTTAACCCAAAATCAAAAAATCGTTAATCACCAATCCTATGATTCATGGGCATTCCCGGCCCAAAAAATCTTTTTTAACGTTTAATTTCGGCTTTATATGTTCTTAATCTGTGATTTTAAGAGTTTGCATGGAATTTTCTTACATTTCATCGGTAAAAAACAATTTTTTATCGACAAACAACATTAAATTTGTATTAATTTTTGTAAATTCACCTAATATTTGCAGATTTTAAACAACCTTTACAGGGAACTAATCACAAAATACTATGAAAAAAACAGCTTTATGCTTGGTAATCGCGTTAGGGACATTAGCGGTACAAGCACAAGAAGAAAGAAATTACAACAGATGGTCTATTGAACTTGAAGGTGGGATGCATAAACCTGCTAAGCCCTTTTCACCGGGTTATTATGCTGCCACCCCAAGTTTCTGGCAAGGAGGCCTTGGATTTCGTTATATGTTCAATGAAAAATTTGGTGCTAAACTCGACTTTGGGTACAACAGCATTGTGAATGACGACTCCAGTCTCGAATTTAAAACAGAATACTACAGAGCAAACCTGCAAGGGGTTATTAATATGGGAAGTGTTTTGAATTTCAGGAACTGGACAAACAGCCTGAACTTTTTGGTTCACGGAGGTTTTGGTTATTCAGCAAATAAACCCTCTGAACCCAACGAATTTTCTAATCCAGACCAAATGTTGAACGTAATGATGGGAATCACCCCGCAATTGCGCTTGGGAGACAAGGTAGCACTCACGGGTGACCTTAGCATTATTGGTCACGTAAGACATTCATCAACCTGGGACGGCGCCCTGCCCGTAAGTGCAGTGGTGAGCAACAACAATACACGCGGATTAAACGGCTATATGGTGAATGCTTCCATTGGTTTGACCTTGTATTTAGGAAGCAAGGACGTCCACGCCGACTGGTACTCAGAAGAAGAATTTATCTACAGCCAGATTCAGGAACTGGATGACCGCATCTCCAAAATTGAAACAGACCTGATTGATTCAGACCAGGACGGTGTGCCCGATTATCTGGACCGCGAGCCAAACACGCCTCCGGGAACTATGGTTGATACCAAAGGACGTGCTTTAGACACAAACAACAGCGGAATTCCTGATTATATGGAAGCTGCCCTTGACAGAAGATATGCCACAAAAGCCGATCTTGAAAAAGCCGACGGCGGATTGGATATGCAGAAACTCATCAACGAGGGCTATGTAAACGTCTATTTTAGATTTGACAGCGACCAGCCTGAAGTGTATTCTTTACAGGCCGTAAACTACCTGGTTACTTATATGAGACAAAATCCTTCAGCCAGAGCTGAACTGATAGGCTATGCAGATGAAATTGGCGATGCCAATTACAACCTGAGACTATCTGAGCGCAGGGCCAACAAAGTGAAGGAATTAATGATTGCCGCCGGTATCGATGGCAACCGTTTAACCACACGTGGCGGCGGTGAAGATGCATCAGTTAACAGGGATTCATCACAAGCACGCCAACTCGTAAGAAGAGTCACTTTCAGACTGACCAATTAATGTTAATATTTATGCACTAAATAAATCCCCGTGGTGAAAACTACGGGGATTTATTTGTTTAAAAATACACTAATCTGTTTATGCAGGCGTGAGCCATGAGATGTTAGATCTTTGACGTGACGGATTCAGAACTTTGCGCCTTTGCGCCTTAGCGAGAAAACTTTATATAATTAGGTTGTTTTATTAGTAACGCAAAAAACACTAAAGACTAAAAAAACCTAACTTTAAAAAAAGATGCTATTTTTGTTACAAATTCCACACCCATGAAGAAACTTCCAGTTGCATTGATGCTAATCCTGTTTTCAGGAAGCACATTATTTTCCCAAACCTTTACCAAACAAGACACCCTGCGAGGCAGTATCACCCCTGAACGTGCCTGGTGGGACCTGACGTTTTACCACCTCGACATCGAAGTCAAACCCGATGAAAAATGGCTGGGCGGGAAAAATACCATCCGCTATACAGTTTTGGAACCGCATCAGGTATTGCAAGTGGATTTGCAGGAACCCTTAAAAATTGAAAAAATCACCCAGGATGGTAAACCCCTTGAGTTTAAAAGCAAGGGCAATGCCCATTTTGTGACACTAAAAAAACCACAACAAATAGGTGCCAGCGAGGAAGTGGTGGTATATTACAGCGGTCACCCCAGGGAAGCCGTGAATGCGCCCTGGGATGGCGGTATTTCGTGGAAACACGACGAAGCCGGCAATCATTTTATTGGCTCTTCCTGTCAGGGTCTGGGCGCCAGCGTGTGGTGGCCCAACAAAGACCATATGTATGACGAGGTGGACAGTATGGCCATCAGCGTGCGTGTACCTGAACCTTTAAAAAACATTTCAAACGGAAGGCTTAGAAA
This sequence comes from uncultured Flavobacteriaceae bacterium, assembly GCA_964469175.1. GTDB lineage: Bacteria > Bacteroidota > Bacteroidia > Flavobacteriales > Flavobacteriaceae > Planktosalinus. The sequence continues at coordinate 152,811 of CAYXXY010000009.1, read as the reverse complement.
TATTGAAGAACATGACGACAACACCAGGACCTGGCACTGGTATGTCACCAACCCCATCAACAATTATGGCGTGAACATCAACATTGGCGATTATGTACATTTTGGCGAACAGTATGAAGGCGAAAACGGCACGTTGGATATGGATTACTGGGTGCTGAGTTACAACCTGGAAAAAGCCAAAGAGCACTTTAAAGACGCCCCTCGTTCAATTGAAGCCTTTGAACACTGGTTTGGCCCCTACCCTTTTTATGAAGACAGCTACAAATTGGTGGAAGCCCCTTATCTGGGAATGGAACACCAAAGCTCGGTGACTTATGGCAACCAATATATGAAAGGCTATCTGGGCAGGGACTTGTCCGGCACAGGTTGGGGGTTGAAGTTTGATTTCATCATCATACACGAAAATGGTCACGAATGGTTTGCCAACAACATCACTTACAAAGACATCGCCGATATGTGGATACACGAAGGCTTTACGGCCTATTCTGAAAGCCTGTTTGTTGAGTATTTTTATGGCAAAGAAGCCGGTGCCGAATATGTGGTGGGAACCTCAAATATGATTCTAAACGACAAGCCCATTATTGGAGTTTATGGGGTTAATCAAATGGGCTCAAAAGACATGTATTACAAAGGGGCCAACATTCTGCACACCCTGCGTCAATTGATTGAAGATGATGAAAAGTGGCGTCAAATCCTAAGAGGCCTTAATCAGGAATTTTGGCATCAAACAGTAACTACAGCAGATATTGAAGGATACATCAGCGAAATGTCGGGAATCTATCTAACAAGGTTTTTTGACCAGTACCTCAGAGATCCCCGCGTTCCGGTTGTTGAATTTAAAATTAACGGCAACGAATTCTCCTTTCGCTACAGCAATACCATTGACGGCTTTGATATGCCGGTAAGGGTATATATCAATAACGATTTGCAATGGATTTACCCCAATGACGAATGGTCAACCGAAATTGTTGAACAGCCCGTCACAAGTTTGCGTCTGGACCCCAATTTTCTGGTGGACGCGAAGTTGGTGAGAAATTAGGAGGCAGAAGTTAGAAATATGAAGAAATCAAGGACGTACAACTTTCATCCGGCAGCGGCCAACGTTTAAAATTTTCAACTTTTAACAAGTAACCATTAACAATCAACTATATCAACAAATAACTATCTTTGAAAATAAACTTTCACCATAATGATTAAAAATCTCACCCTCTCTTTACTTTCGGCTCTAATCACTTTCGCTTTAAGCGCACAAGACGATAAAAAATGGGACGTCTCCAATCCCGGTCACGATTTCAAGTACAACACCCACACCTTCACCACCGATGAAGGCACCTGGATGAACCTTGACGTTTCCCCTGACGGCAGAACCATCGTGTTTGATATGCTTGGTGACATCTATACGGTTCCGGTTACCGGTGGTAAAGCCCGGGCAATTCGCACAGGCATTCCGTTTGAGATTCAGCCGCGTTTTAGTCCCGATGGCAAATTCATTTCCTTTACCAGCGATGCCGGTGGAGGCGATAACATTTGGGTGATGAAAGCCGATGGCAGCGATGCCAAACAAATCACCAAAGAAGACTTTCGCTTGCTGAACAATGCCGTCTGGATGCCCAACGGCAACTTTCTCGTAGCCAGAAAACACTTTAGGACGCTCACTGGGTGCCGGGGAAATGTGGCAGTACCACATCACAGGTGGAAGCGGTACCCAACTCACCAAACGTCGCAACGACCAGAAAGACGTCAACGAACCCACAATTTCGCCTGACGGAAAATACATGTACTATTGTGAAGACGTGACTTCCGGAAGCACCTTTCAATACAACAAAGACCCCAACAGTCAGATTTATGCTGTACAACGTTATGACTTTGAAACGGGCGAAATAGAGCAAATCACCGGCGGACCCGGAAGTGCTTCGCGTCCGCAGGTATCGAGAGACGGCAAGCTGTTGGCCTTTATCAAACGGGTGCGCACCAAAACCGTGCTGTACATCCACGACCTGCAAACCGGCGAGGAATGGCCGGTCTATGATGAGCTCAACAAAGACCAGATGACAGCCTGGGCGCTGTTTGGCACCTACCCCAACTTTAGTTGGATGCCCAACAACGAAGAAATCATTATCTGGGCAAAAGGAACCTTTCAAAGAGTAAACATCAAAACGACCACGGCCACCACCATCCCCTTTACAGCCGATGTATCTATCGGTATTGCCGAGCGCGTATTTTTTGAAACACCCATCGACAACAACGATTTTACCGCAAAAGTAATCCGTGATGCTGTGACTTCCCCCGACGGAAAAACCCTTGTTTTTAGAGCCTTGGGCTATTTATGGACAAAATCACTGCCCAACGGCACGCCCAAACGCCTTACTAACGACTCTGACTTTGAAGCAGAACCCGCATTTTCGCCAAACGGCAGGGAAATTATTTATGTAAGTTGGAACGATCTGGATCGGGGAGCTATCAAAAAAGTTTCGGTAAATGGCGGTGTTTCCACCACACTCACTACCGAAAAAGGTATTTACAGAACACCCTCTTTTTCGCCTGATGGGCAAACCATAGTGTTCAGAAAAGAAGACGGTAACAATGATCAGGGCAGGGAATTCACCAAGAACCCGGGGCTGTACACTATGCCGGCTACCGGAGGTGCAGAAACCTTCCTGACCAAAGACGGTGAATACCCCAATTTCACCAAAGACGGCAAACGCATTTTCTTCCAAACAGGCGGTGTATTTTTTGGAAGCCTTACCAAAGAACTAAAAAGCGTGGACCGCAACGGTCAAGATGAACGCACCCACATCAAATCAAAATATGCCAACCGCCTGGTACCAAGCCCTGACAACAACTGGATTGCTTTTACCCACCTTCACAAAGGCTATATCGCTCCATTGAATATGATTGGGCAGGAAGTGGATTTAGACAACAAAACCACAGCGGTCCCTGTTTCGCAAATCGCAAAACATGCCGGTATCAACCTGCATTGGTCTGCAGACAGCAAGCAGGTAATGTGGACTTTGGGCGAGACTTATTTTAAAAACGACATCAAAGACCGCTTTACCTTTTTACCCGGTTCGCCCGAAAAAGTGGATGACCCTTCAGACAAAGGAATTGCAGTGGGTTTAAAAGCCAAAGTGGACAAACCTTCAGGCCGCATTGCCTTTACCAACGCCCGAATAATTACCATGGAAGGCGACGAAGTCATTGAAAACGGAACCCTTGTCATCAACCAAAATAAAATAGAAGCTTTAGGCAAAACCGGCGAAGTGAACATTCCCGCTAACGCGAAAGTCATTGACGCCGCCGGAAAAACCATCATGCCCGGTATGGTCGATGCGCACGCCCACGTGGGTGGTTTTCGCTATGGATTGACAGTGCAACAAAGCTGGCAGCTTTATGCCAACCTGGCTTATGGCGTAACAACAATACACGACCCTTCTGCGAATACGGAAACGATTTTTACGTTAAGCGAAATGGTCAAAGCCGGAAACATTGTTGGTCCGCGCATTTATTCAACCGGTTATATCCTGTATGGTGCCGATGGCGATTTCAAAGCCGTCATCAACAACCTGGACGATGCCCGTTCCAGTGTAAAACGCACCAAGGCTTTTGGGGCGCTTTCTGTAAAAAGTTACAACCAACCGCGACGTGACCAGCGTCAACAAGTGTTACAAGCTTCACGTGAGGAAGGCATCAATGTCGTTCCTGAAGGGGGCTCGACCTTTTTCCACAACATCACCATGATTATTGACGGTCACACCGGAATAGAACACAACATTCCCGTTGCCCCTGTTTACAAAGATGTATTTGAGCTTTGGGGAGCCAGCGAAGTGGGTTATACTCCCACCCTGCTCGTCAACTATGGCGGACTCAATGCCGAGTTTTACTGGTATCAAAAAACCAATGTCTGGGAAGACGATAAACTGCTGCAATTCACCCCACGTGGTATCATTGATTCCCGCTCGCGCCACAGAATGATGATACCCGATGAGGAATATGAAAACAGTCATATCCTTACCTCAAAAACCGCCACCGCCCTTTCAGAAAGAGGTATAAAAGTGCATATGGGTGCCCATGGTCAGTTGCAAGGCCTTGGAGCCCACTGGGAATTATGGAGTATTCAACAAGGCGGCATGAGTAATCACGAAGCTTTAAAAACCGCCACCATCTATCCGGCGCAATACATTGGAGCCGGCAAGGACATTGGCTCGTTAAAAGTGGGTAAAATGGCAGATTTAATAGTATTGGAAAGAAACCCGCTGGAAGACATACAAAATTCAAACAGTTTGGTTTACACCATGATCAATGGCAGGCTGTATGACAGCAATACCATGAACGAAGTGGGCAATCACCCCAAAGAACGTCAAGCGTTTTACTGGGAAAACAACCGCTACAACGCCGCTTTCCCCTGGAACGAAGCCAGCAACAGCTTTATGGAACAGCAGTGCTGCGGGGTGGGGCATAATTAGTGGGTTCACTTCGCTATCGCTCGTGATGACGGTGAGTTGGTGAGAGGTGAGTTGTGCGTAATCCTATGGAGGATAAAAGTTGGTGAGCTTGCCCGCCCGCTTCGTCGCCTGCCGTGCCGTCGGCGAGCCTTTGGGCGCCTACGCTAAAGCTTCTGCGACAGCGTGCGGCCGATGGAATCTATGAAGCGCAAGGCGGAAAGTTTACTGAAGGCGGGTTGGTGAGTGGAGGTTTTAACGGTTGACTGAAGACCGATGTGCTCAGTGGTCAATTGGTATTAGCTTGTGTTTGCTTAAATTGACTTAATGAATCTTAATGTCTTAATGGTTTAAAATAACGGGCAATGCTGTTATAGTGGTTAGTGGCAATGATAGTTGGCTGAAATCTAATAGCTTGGTGCATTCAATTATTAGCTTAAGTTATACCACAGAGTGACACAGAGCAGCCACAGAGTCACAAAGAGGGATTTGGAGTTTGGTGCTTGGAGCTTGGTGCTTGGAGTTTTATAGTCTATTCACCAATTCCACACACTCCACAGCTTCCTTGACATCATGAACCCTAAGGATGGAGGCTCCTTTTAAGAGGGCGATACTGTTCAAGGCCGTGGTGCCGTTGAGGGCTTCTTTGGGTGTTGTATTGAGTGTTTTATAAATCAGTGACTTTCTGGAAAGACCTGCCAATAAGGGTACATCAAGGATTTTAAACAGCTCCAGTTGGCTGAGTAATTTAAAATTTTGTTCGATAGTTTTGGCAAAGCCAAAACCAGGGTCGGCAATGATGTCATTTATTCCGGCTTGGCGGGCGGTGGCGATTTGTTCTGAAAAATAACGAAGTACCTCCAGGGTTACATCCTCATAATCGGTTAAAGTTTTCATGGTTTGTGGTGTGCCACGCATATGCATCATCACATAAGGTACCTGAAGCGCTGCTACCGTGGGAATCATATGTTCATCCAGGAGCCCGGCTGAAATGTCATTCACCATCGCTGCTCCGGCTTCCACACTTTTTTGCGCCACTTCGCTGCGAAAGGTATCCGCAGAAATCAAAACTTTTGGAAAGTGTTTTAAAATCAACTCTACGGCAGGAATCAGCCGTTGTAATTCTTCACTCACCGGAATATCGGTGGCCCCGGGACGCGAACTGTAGCCTCCCACATCAAGGAAAGTGGCGCCATTGTTGAGCATTTTTTCGGCCTGACCTAAAATGGTGGTGTCATCTTTAAGTTTTCCACCGTCATAAAAGGAATCGGGGGTAATATTGAGAATACCCATCACTTTGGGGGTGGATAAATCGATAAGTGTTCCTTTGCAGTTGATGGTCATAAGTCAGTTTTCGCGAAAGCGCAAGTTTTTAAATAGATAAATAGAAAAAATTCATTCACTTTGCGCCTTCGCGACTTTGCGAGAGACAGCAACTGATTTTCTCGCAAAGACGCAGACCTGTCTGCCGACAGGCAGGGACGCAAAGGAGAATCTCTTAAAAAAATAATTCAAAGCAAAATTAACGCTTTCTATACTTTTTTTTAGGACTTCCCGCGCGAAAGTGTATTTTTGTAGGTAAACCCATTTAAGAGTACATTGTTTATACCTATGTCGAAAACCGAACAACAATATGATGAAGTCATCGCCAAGTGCAGGACTTTGTTTATCAATAAAATGAAAGATTACAGCAGTGCGTGGCGCATATTGAGACTGCCTTCCCTTACTGATCAGATTTTTATCAAGGCACAGCGCATTCGCAGCTTGCAACAAAATGCCGTTAGAAAAGTGGATGAAGACGAAAACAGTGAGTTTATCGGCATCATCAATTACAGTGTGATGGCACTCATACAGCTGGAAAAAGGCGTAGCAGAACAACCCGATTTGAATGTTGCAGCCGCCACCGCACTCTATGACGAAAAAATCACCGAAACCAAAAACCTCATGCTCAACAAAAACCACGACTATGGCGAGGCCTGGAGGGACATGCGCGTGAGTTCGCTGACTGATTTGATTATCCAAAAACTCTTACGCGTCAAGCAAATTGAAGACAATCAGGGAAAAACTTTGGTAAGTGAAGGCATTGATGCCAATTATCAGGATATGATTAATTATGCAGTGTTTGCACTCATCCATATAAATGAAAATAAAAATTAAACGCAAAGACCGCAATGAAGTCGCAAGGACCGCAAAGAACAAGGAAATTCCCTTTGCGCACTTTGCGAATAACTTAGCGCCTTTGCGGTAAAAAAAAATCCAATGAAAGTACTCGTTTTTATATCAAGAATAATCGTAGGCGGATTGTTTATTTTTTCCGGCATCATCAAGTTGAACGACCCTGTGGGGTTTTCGTTTAAGCTGGAAGATTACTTTGCGCCGGATGTTCTCAATCTCCAATTTTTGGTGCCATACGCCCTGACCATTGCCATTTTTGTGGTGATTGTTGAAGTGCTGCTGGGCGTAATGATCATCATTGGTTACCTGAGAAAGCTTACGGTCTGGAGTTTGTTGTTGATGATTGTGTTCTTCACATTCCTCACCTTCTATTCGGCTTATTTCAATAAAGTAACAGACTGCGGCTGCTTTGGCGATGCCATTAAACTTACGCCCTGGGAGTCGTTTATCAAGGATGTGATTTTACTGGTGTTTATCCTGATTCTTTTCTTCGGTCAGAAATACATTACGCCTCTCATTGAGCAGTCAAAACTGAAGTTTATTGTCATGGGCACATTTTTGTTCTGTGCATTTATTACTTATATGGTCTTGAATCACTTGCCCTTTATCGATTTCAGGGCTTATAAAATTGGCAGCAATATTCAGGAATCGATGTCTATTCCTCCTGATGCCCCGCGCGCCGTTTTTGAATACAGCTGGAAATTTGATGTGGATGGCGAAGAAAAAGTGGTGGTTACTTATGGAGATTATCCCACAGTTGAAGGTGAATTTATTGGCGTGGACACCAAAAAAATCAGTGACGGATATGTGCCGCCCATACTCGATTTTTCTATCGAAACCGATGATGAAATCCTGACCGATGAATTTTTAAACGAAGAAAAACTGGTGATGGTGATAGTGTACAACATAGAGCGCAGCAATCCGAATGGATTTGAAAACATCAAAAAAATCACCGATAAAGCCTTGCAAAAAGGATACACAGTCATTGGTCTTTCAGCTTCTATAGGCGAACCTATCGATAAACTAAGAGCAGAACACGATTTGAATTTTGATTTCTATTTCTGTGATCAAACCGTGCTAAAAACCATCGTGAGGAGCAATCCGGGTATATTAAGACTCAACAAAGGCACCATCAAGCAGAAGTACCACTGGAACGATGCCTTAAAGCTTGAACTTTAATCATTTTGGTCGGGTATGTTTTTCATAAAGTTTTTTATGCGTTACTGACCCTCTTTGGTGTGGTCACCGTGATTTTCTTTTTGTTTACCATACTTCCCGGCGATCCTGCCCGAATGATGCTTGGGCAAAACGAAAGCCCGGAACAGATTGAAGTGGTCAAGAAAAAATATGGCTTTGACAAACCCATTGGAACGCAATACCTTTACTATCTCAATGACTTGTCCCCCATTTCCCTTCACAGTAACAATGCTGAAGACTACACCTTTTTAAGTCCGGGTAAATACAGTGCAACTTCGCTTTTTGATGTTGGAAACACCACTGTGGTTCTAAAACTGCCTTACTTCAGGGAGTCTTTTCAAAAAAGCGGGAAAAATGTTTCGGCGGTGATTGCTGAAACCCTTCCAAATACGATTGTTCTCGCAGTTTCGGCCATTATCATAGCGTTGATTATCGGCATTTTTTTCGGAATCATATCCGCTTTGGTCAAAGACAGCTGGATGGACAAAACAATTCAAATATTCAGCACCCTGGGAATGAGTGTTCCTTCTTTTTTCAGCGCCATTCTCTTTGCCTGGTTTTTTGGTTATGTGCTGCATCAATACACCAATTTGAATATGACCGGAAGCCTGTATGAAGTGGATGATTTTGGTGAAGGCAAATACATACAATGGAAAAACCTGATCTTGCCCGCCATCGTTTTGGGAATTCGACCTCTGGCCGTAGTAATCCAACTGATGCGCAACTCGATGCTGGAAGTCTTCAATCAGGATTATATCCGCACAGCACGGGCAAAAGGCTTGAGCACTTATCAGGTGATTAGAAAACACGCACTGAAGAATTCGTTAAACCCGGTGGTGACTGCCATTTCTGGTTGGTTTGCCTCCATGCTTGCCGGGGCTGTTTTCGTAGAATATATTTTTGGTTGGAACGGTCTTGGCAAGGAAATTGTGGATGCCCTAAACACCCTGGACTTACCCATAATTATGGGCGCAGTAATTGTGATTGCCGCCATGTTTATACTGATTAATATTTTGGTGGATATTATTTATGGGGTGTTGGATCCGAAAATCAGGGGGTAAAATGAAACAAAATTATATTCAAGTAGCTGAATTTAACTTTCCATTTCCGGCTGAAATTTTTAAAACTCAACTTTTAAATGCGGGAATTGAATTTCAGGAACAACAAATTGTTGAAACTGATTCAATCGTTTCTATTTTCAGTGTAGACAAAATTGATTTAAAAAAGGCAAGTAAAATCAAAGAAAAAATTGATGTAGAAAACTCAATATCAGAAGTAAAACACATTAATAAGCTCCAAAGAAAATTGGCTTATGCTGCAATTACAGCTATTATTATTTATGTTTTATATCAAACATACAGATTTGTTAAATTTCAACTTTTATGGACTTAAATTAATCTTAGCAAAAACAAAGCATAATTAGAGTAAAACAATCAACCGGTATAAAATAATTTTAAAATTCAGCCCCTTCCCAACCTTACATCATAAACAAAATCCTGAACATCCATCAGTTTAAAAAAATCATTCCCCGCCAACGGATTGATGATATAATTAAACTCCTGATGAATAACTGCCGACGGAATTTTAATCCCCGGTACGCCCCTTTTCAAAATTTCGGTTCCAAAATTTTTAGTAGAATAAGGAGCCGGAATCGTTTGCCATTCTTGAGGAAGGCTTTTTACTAAAGGGATCTCTAGTTGCTTTTCGTCAATTTCAATAGTCGCAATACTCAACTCTTTGGGTATGTGTTGAATCGTTACATTGACCAAATATTCCAGCACAGCCAATGCCCTACTCTCTGAAGTATAGATACAGGGTATGCCCATATGGTTCCATCTTCCGCCATACAACTTAGCACCCACACCCTCTAGATCATTTATAAACGCTGTTTTTCCAATTCTGTAAACAAACATACCCTAAGAATAAACACCATAAGCAATCCTTCCGATAAGGCTTTTGATTTCCTCACGACCATACTGATTGTTGACAATTGAAAAAGGCACCTCACCACCCAAACCCTGATTGGGAACAAACATCCACTCATTAAAATGGGTTTTATCTTCAAAAACCTCATAACCAAAAGCATACAAATCTGCGATTGAAATTATTCTTTCACTTACTTGATCATTAAACTTTTCATCTCCTTTTTTATTGATTAAAGTTGCTCTGGTCACCAAAAGAGCATCAGCGAGGGAAGCATAATCCAGTGATGTTGCCTTTTTAAAACACTCTAAATAGTCTTTAGAAACACCACGCTTGATGATTTGCATCTTTTCAAACGATGTCAACACATTTAAAGGAGTGGGGGTATTTGCAACATAATAAACAGTGGGTTCATTTGCAACAAACCTGTTTTCTTGAGAAGGCTTATAGGGTTTTGGTGAATTGGTTTTCATAACATTGAATTTATACAGTATAATAATATACTTTCTTATGTACAAATTTATACCTTTTTATTTGGTATTACAACTTTTTAATTCAATTTTGAAGTATATTTTATGGATGTTGTAGCAAGTTTTATAATTTAAATTAAAATCCGGAAAAAATTCAGTAATCCATAAAAACAAACAGGCTTTTTAGCTCCAATAGGTGTAATGGTTTAAAGGGATTAACTGCGTTGAGCCTGATAGAGCCTCTCCCGATCCCGATAACTATCGGGACTATCGGGATGAAAATAGAAAGTCCGCCGGCTCTGGCCGTCGGTGTTTTATTTTACTACGGAATTGAAAAGCCAAAGGGATTAACTGCGTTGTTCCTGAAAAAACTCACCCTTGAAAATAGAAAGTCCGCCGGCTCTGGCCGTCGGTTTTTTATTTTACTACGGAATTGAAAAGCCTGAGGGATTAACTGCGTTGAGCCTGATAAAGCCCCCGCCTGAAAATAGAAAGTCCGCCGGCTTGGGCCGTCGGTTTTTTATTTTACTACGGAATTGAAAAGCTTGGGGGATTAACTGCGTTGAGCCTGACAAAGCTCACCCTTGAAAATAGAAAGTCCGCCGGCTCTGGCCGTCGGTGTTTTATTTTACTACGGAATTGAAAAGCTTGGGGGATTAACTGCGTTGTAAACCATAGTGTTTATAGGGGTTTCAGTTTGTCAAAATGTTAAAACTGACGGCAAACTGACATTTTTTTTAGACTGTTTTGGTGCTGTCTGACTTTCAAGAACTTGAGTTAAATATACAAAATTTAGGTGAATAAATTAATCAAAAACTGTATAAACTTAATCTATAATAAACTCATCTACCAGCTCCTTTTTAATTCCCGTGAAACTTGCAAATTCTTCTGTTGTGATGAATTGATGCGGTTCTTTGTTTAAGTACTCTCTGATTTTGGATAAGAGGTTCCTGGCGTGTCTTTCACTCTTGCCGGTGATACGCTGAATATCTTTTGGGTAAATACATATCCGTTTTGAATACCTCATACTTTATCTATGCTTCATCTACCCTTCAAAGATACAGCATCGTAGGGGGTTAATCAATGTTTTGTAGGGTTGTGGTGGTGTTTTTTTGTGGGGTGGACTATTGTTTCATCTGTTTTGGTTTGATTTGGTATTTGCGGTTAAAATGGTCTGTTTCGGAAAAGGTGGTTTGTTACGGAAGTGGTGTTCTTTGGGTGGTGGGGAGTGCTTATACTTTTGGATTTTATTAATCAAAAAATCGAATAGTTATGGCAAGACAGACCGGAATTATCAGGTTGAAAGGTACCATTGGTGGTATTACCTTCTACAAGACTACCGACGGACATTTGGTTCGTGAGAAGGGTGGTGTTGACAAAAACCGAATTAACAACGATCCTGCGTTTCAAAGAACGCGTGAGAACGGTGCTGAGTTTGGGCGTGCGGGAGCCGGTGGTAAGTTGGTACGAAAGGCAATTCGTATGTTGTTGCAAAATGCAAAGGACAAGCGAGTTACCAGCAGATTGACAAGATCACTTGTGAGAGTGATCAAGACTGACCCCGTCAATGAGCGTGGGTTTAGAACCATTCAGGATGGCGATATGTCATTGGTCAATGGGTTTGAGTTTAACATCAATGGGAAGCTGGGCACAGTGATGTTTGCTCCTTACACCCCCACTCTTGACCGTGTGGCGGGAACACTGGATGTAGAAATCCCGGCGTTTGCTCCGAATGCGAGTATTGATGCTCCCGGTGGGACTACTCACTTCAAGATTGTGAGTGGGTTGGCTGAGGTTGACTTTGAAAACGAGGAGTTTGTTTTCGACAGTCAGGAAACTGCGATTATGCCTTGGGATGCTCAGGCGACTGCGCTAATCAATCTTGTCTCTACGGTGACTGCTAACTCTACCCTGCCGTTGTTGCAGGTGCTTGGCGTGAACTTTTACCAGGAGGTGAATGGTGATATGTACCCGTTGAAAAACGGTTCTTACAACTCCCTTAGTTTGATTGGTGTTGATCAGGTGTAATCGTGATTTCATTGGGTGATGGAATTGCAATTGTTCAGGAATCAGTTTGAAGGGGGCACCAATGGTGCCCTTTTTCATCAAGGGAAGTTTATCTGTTTTATGATTGAATTGCCCTGGAAGGAGAATGCGCGAAATGTATCGTGTATTCCTGACGGTCGTTATGAGCTGGCGCTTTGGTTTACTGACCGGTTTAAGCATCATTTGGTTGTTAAAAATGTTCCCGGGCGTTCGGGAATCTTGGTTCATCCAGCGAATGATGCGCTTAAAGAGCTTCGGGGGTGTTTGGCTCCTGTCGCGCATTTAACAGGCATTGGAACGGGGGTGCTTTCGCGTAAAGCGTTAGACAAACTTTTGATGTTTATTGAACGGTGCCGAATGAAAAAGGAACCTTTGTTTTTAACCATTACCTCAGCTGTGTTCAATGCCGGTGAGGGAACTAATTAGCTAATTTAATTTTGATTTGAGTTATGAATTTAAAAGAACGTTATACAAAACCGACTCCTAAATTTTTTAGGACGTTGCGAAATATTGGGATTGCGCTGACTGCTGCAGGGGGCGCCATTCTGGCTGCTCCTGTGGCGATTCCAACTGCTTTGTTTACCATTGCGACTTATGTGACGGTTGCGGGCACTGTGGCGACTGTGGTGAGCCAAGCGGTGGTGAAAGACGAGGACGACGACGATGACAACGAAACTAACAATTTTCAGGAACCCGCATTGGGGATTTAGTTATGGAAACGCATATTTTTCATAGGGCGAGTTTTTGGGGTCGTACTTTTTTTGAGGTGTTGCCCAATCTGCCCGTGGAAGATGTTTTGGTTACGGTTGTGATGGCATTTATTGGCGCTGTGGCGAGTTTTATCGCTTCGGTGGTGTTGAGGTTTATTTCCCGTTGGTTTGGGAAGTAGGTTGGTTTGGTGAGAAAGCCCGGTTTTGGTGTACCGGGCTTTTTTTATTGGTTTAAACAGGGCTTGTGACCTGTTTTTAGTTTAACTGCGGTTGGTAAGACCTCATCATCAAAATTTTATAATTTTTGAGATTTACCGACTGCCGGCGCAGGTTTTCTTCTGCCTCTTCCAGTTTTTTGAGGACCTTGAAGCGTTCTTGCCAGTATTGGCCGTCATAGTTAAAGAGGCATTCTTTAATCAGGTTTTTGATGTCGCAAATGGAAACAAAGGTGATTACAGAGCCTTTGTGGTAAGGTTTGAAGAGGCTACCGGCGTGGAGTATGGCGCATATCCAATAGAGTTTTTGAAGGTCGCTTTGGTTGTTGCAGAAAACGACAAACGCGTTTCTGTAAGGTTCAAATGAAGGCTTTCCGGCGTTGTTTCCTTTGTTTAGGATAAAGAAATGCGGTGTGTTGTAAAACCTTCCGTGTTTGTGGGTTTTGATTTTGAATTTAAGCATAATTATGGATTTAAAAATTAATTATGCTTGATGCTCGCTTCGCTCACATATTTTTTTCGGAACAAAAGAAAAAACAAAAAAAAAGAAAGCCATTATACTTAGGGGCGTGGCGGGGCTGTCAAGGTTTTCAGAAAAAATACTACCCGGGTTTTTAGTGGGTAGTGGTGAGTGGTTAGAGGGTAGTTAATTAAATGGGGGATGCTGAAACAAGTGCAGCATAAAGGGTGGAGATTTTTTTTTGAAACCGGAGGCTTGACCTTTACAGGCCCTTGGCGGCTGGTGGAGGGAGCCCCCTACCTTTGCTTCCTTTTTATTTGTTTTCGGGAAATTTATTTTTGAATTTTGAGAGGAGTACTCTACTATGGAGACCTTATTGGTGATAGATTTTATTTCTCTAATCTCACATATTCCAAAAGCGACAAGTTTAACTCTTTTGCTCTTTTAAGTGCTTTTTCGTAGGCTCTTTCATTCTTAAACTCAATACTATAACTCACAGAAGTTTCAGGCCCGAAATAAATTTCTAAATTAAGTTCTCGAAGTTCTCCGTAAGTAAAATCGAAAACCTTTTTAGTTCCAGACTTTATATCTTCTACAAATTTATATTGAACTGTTTTTAAATGATATTTTCCTGATGGAATAACTATGCTGTAAAACCCATCAAAATCTGATTGTGTTCCATATTTTTCTTTAGTTTCAATTTCTTGAAAAATAATACTAATACCAGGTAATCCATCTTTTTCACTAGTAATGTGTCCTTTGATAATAGTTGAAGCACTATCTTGTACTCCAATCTTTTCATCACTAATTATTTTAGTGTAAACATTTTGATTAACCTCACCATTGTTGTAAACATATTTTTTTTGAAGTTGTGCGCAACTAAATAAGGAGAATACAATAATACCACTTAAGATAATTTTATAGATAACTTTCTCTATCATTTTATTGCTGTTCAATGGTCAAGTTGTCGCCTACTAGTTTATAGGCGGAACTTTTATAATATTTCTTGCTATTTTGGCAAGCTACACCAAAGTTTTAACAATTTTTGTGCCGTCTTGTTTTTGTTTATCATTTAGACCTAAGGAACTTACTGGCGATCAAATTTTATTGTGTCTGTTTTAGTTTCTACATTTTTTCCATTGATGTATTTTGTATAATCAAATATATCAAAATATTTGTCTGAAATTTCTACGGAGCTTTGTGTTACATATTCTGAGAATTTAATTTTTCCATTTTTGTCAAAATGCTGTCTTCTTTCATAAACCCTTTCCATATCAAAACTTCTGGTAACCAATATTCTATTAATGCTATCTACTTCTGCTATATAGTTGTCTGATAAATCTTCTCCAGCTGCATCTTTTACACTGTCAAAAGTTTTAGTTTGGTTATTGAATATATAAATTCCTGTCCTGTTTGTCATACCCATACTGCCGGAACTAAAATTTACAAAATCTTTGAAGCCGTCAAAATTCACATCTTTAAAGTATCTTTTGTTGATTTGATCGAAATAATTATCAGATTTATATTCAAAATCGCCTTGATGTTTTACATAATTTTCACTTTCAAGTAACACTTTTTCTGTCTTGTAATCTTTCAATTTCATTCCTACCCCGTGTATAATATCATTATTTAGAATAAAAGAATGCTCCCAATAACATAAAATGTTATTCAGCTTGAATGGCTCACTTTTTTTAATGATAGTTTCTGTTTTAATTTCAATAATTTCTTCTTCAAAAACCGCTTTAGAAATCGTATCAGTTATGGTTCCTTCTGTATCAGGATTGTTTGTTGAGTTTTTACAACTCAATAAAAGCATAATTAGAAACGATAAGTAGAATAGGTTTTTCATATAGAATTCAGGTTTTTCAGCATTGGCTCGTTTAAAAGTTTTGGCGTGGATTGAGGAACTAATTTAGCGAACTAAACCCAGACCTAAGGAAAATCCGATATGGTTTGCCGGATGGACGGCTAGAAGCCAAAGATTATCGCCGATGTAATAGCCAGTTCTTGCTCCGCTATTTTAAGATTTTAATAAAGTCGACTTTTCGGGTTTTGTTCAGTATTTTAGTTGGAATGAAATCTCCGGTTTTCTCATTTAGAGTGTACTCGGCAATCCTTTTTGATGAATCGGTCTTAAATATAAGTCGAATATCGAATTCTTTGAGGTATATATATTCCCAGTCACTAATTAGGTCAATGTTAAGATTGGCATTTGGATGTTCTTTTAAAATAGCTTCAACTGTCATACCTGGATGCAATCCATGAACAGTTAGTTCCGGAGATATAAGTACAAGGTGTTCTATTCTCCTGATTTCAGAATGACGGTTGGGAGCTATAAGAAAATAAAGTGGATTACCCGACACCCACAGTTCATAGCCTATCTCTTCAGAATCAAAACCGTAAGCAAATCGCGGGACTTCTTTTAGTTCCAGTCCATAGGAAGTGTTATAAATATCCGGAATATCCCTTAAAACCATTCCAACCGCCAATTTGCCCCCATAAACAATCGGTTTCATCTGTTTCACGGCACTATCGTAATAATGTGTCTTTATTAATTTCTGATCTTGAATTTCAAAAATTCCGCTTTGAGAATCATATAAACCAAATTTTATATCCAGCTCATTTTTATCTAAGTAATCTTCACCCACTGAAAAATCAGATTCTAAAACAGTAAGTTTCCTACCCTCAATGATGATTTGGGATTTGCTCATAAAAAAACTATTTGAAGTAGTATTTTCATCTTCTGAATTTGACCAGTGATGCTGATAATAATATGTCTCCAAATCTGTAAAAGTTCCATAAAAAAGATCAATAATACAAAAGTAAGAATAGTCAGTTTCTATGCCTCTTGCAATGTGACTGACAGACTCGATTTGAAAAAAAGCATATTGTCCATCCTCAGAATATCCCAGAAAATCTGGAAACATTCTATCTCCTCCAAATGGGGTTTCATAAATAGTCCAATCCTTACCCCTGCGGTAAAAAAGGGCTGAAGTTCTCACATTATCAGACAGGTAATTTGTTGTATAGAAGAGGTTGGCGTCAAAAATTTCTGTGGCATCCAGTTTCCATTTAGAAATATCACCTAAATCTTTAATACTGGTCACAGAAGGTAATTTTTCAAATTCATTAATATATCGATCCTGGGCCAGTACCGTTGTAAGGCAAATTAGAACTATAAAGGTGACAGATTTTTTCATTAATCGTTATAATGTTTTACATAGCACTTCATTGCAATAGAAGCACGAAATCCCCGCTTTTGCAAAGCGGTTGTAATAGCCAGTGCTTTTTCATTCTATTTTTACAAATTTCCCATTTTCATACTTATATGTACCGCTTTCAAAACAATACAGGCCATCATCAGGTTTTTTTGAACTTTTCATTTTTAGGAAATTACCATTTACAGAAAAGTTTACTTTACATTCTAAAGATGAAGAAACTTCTGCATTTTCGTTATAACATTCAAAGCGATTGTAATTCCAAAAGTCAGTCCATTGATTATTTAACAAATCGAACAAAACAATTATACCATAGGTACTTGAACAAGATCCTGATGGAAATCTAAAAACTTGTATGCTAACAAAACGATTGTTTTCAAATTTGAATTCCTTTACCATACTATTACTACCATAGCTTAGTCCAAAATCGTAAACAAACCAATTTTCGTTTTCTTTTTTTATAAGAAACAACCCTATGCCATCTTTGTATTGCTCTGTAAAGAAAAAATCTTTTCTACCTAAACTGTCTGCCTTTACAAGTGATTTTATTTCATTGAAATTAGAAACCTTTTCAATACAAGACAGCGGTTTGAAATCAAGTTTGTCGGGATTATTTTGACTCCAACATATTGAAGGAATTAGAATAACGATTATGTGAAGTAGATTTTTCATTCTTCTTTAAGTTCAACAGACTGCCAGTGTATAGATTCTTTTAAACCATTTATTGTTTCATCATTCATTTCGTAGCGAGAGAGAATACAACCTTGGCATAAATAAAAAATACTATTTAAGTATTTGTTTTTATTGCTATGTATTGCATCATAAATATATTCATTGCTAAACGAATAACCACTGCTACCTTTTAGAGGTATTGGTGCTTTTACAAAAATACTTATACCCAGTCTTGATGGGTAATCAATGAGTATTGTATCGTTTTTATGAACAATAGCAAAATGTTTAGTTTCAAACCCTTTTGCAGTAATTGAAAATGCATTATATACTGTATCGTATTTAATTACACTCTCATTGTCAAAGGACAAAAAGCGAATACCTTTATTTTTTAAATCATCCACAGTCATTAATTTGCTCGGATATTGTTGTACGGTTAGATTAAAAAGAAAAGTCCCTTTGTAAGGTGTTGGTTGAGCAAGACCCCGTCCACAGACGAGCAAAATTGCAAAAAATATGAATAAAACCTTTTTTTTCATTCTCTATTGTTGTTCTTTCGGCATTGGCTATAAATCTTAGACTGTGAGCTGTCGCGCGAATTTATCAACTAATTTATTAAACAAAACCAAAGCCTGAGATTATCGCCGATGTGCCTGTAGCTCTTCTTTCAATTTGTTGATTTTCTTAGTTTACTTATTAATTTTTATCGTTTCGTTAATTCCGTTGTACAATAATTTCCACAGGTTTATATAACCGTCTACCACTATATGTGAAATAGTCTTCCTTTTTATAAGTACTACACAAGTGAAATTTATCTATTTCATAAAGTTTATTGTGTTTGTAATAAGGTAGTCTGTATTTAGATGTGGCTTCTGTTTCCTCAATTTTTAAGTAATAATCATCAACGTAAAAATTAGCATCATATACATATACATAATTATCTTTTGCAAAAGGATATCTTATTTCTTTGGCATTTTTAGGGCTATTGTATTCACTAATCGTTTTTTTTGGATTTTGCCAAAACACAATTTCATTATTATAAGAGTCTAAAACTGCATTACCTGAGCTATCTACTAAAGTGACCTTTAAGTTCGGGATGTTGTTTAAACTATCTTTATCGTGAATGGATACTACAATGATTGAAGCAGAATCATATGCACAATGTTGAGATTGTGCTTTAATAAATGAAAAGCAAATTGCAAGAGTTAAAATTATAATGTTTTTCATTTTAGTGCTGTTGTGTGTAGCTATTCTTTTTCTGTCTCGGTTGAAATTATTATTTCTAATTCTTTTAATTCATTGTCATTAATCCAATCAATATGCCTGTCTATGTCATTCCATACAATTAAACTTGAATCATTCGGTTTGAAAAACCCTTTTTTAAATTCTGAAAAGGTAAGGTTTCGTGCATTTCCTTCTAAAAGGATATGCATTTTTTTGGCGTCTTTTACAAGAACTAATATTGGACCGCCACCCATTGTTAAATAGGAAATTTTGAATTGCTTTTTTTGAGTATTAAAAATGATAGCATTTACTTCAGTTCTTGGCCCCTCAATATATTTGAAGGTTATACTATCAAGTTCTTTTTCATTTTTAATCTCTGAAATGTCAAAGGTAAATGTGTAATGCATCCATTCTTGTCCAAAAGCGAAATTTGTAATTAGTATTGAGATTAAAATTATCAGATTTTTCATTTTAGCACGTTTTTTTTTCATAGTTACACACAACTTGTTTATATGTGGAACTTTTATAGGTATTACAGGCTATATTGGCATTCTATACCCAAGATTTAACAATATTTGTGCCGTCTTGTTTTTGTTCATCTTTTAGACTTGAGGAAAATCTGTGAGGATTTACCGGGTGAGCCTGAACAAGCCATAGATTATCGCCGATGGTGTGGCACGTTTTTTTTAACCGGAACAAGTTTCTACAATTATAATTTGTTCCCCTTTTTCAATTTGTTTAGAAAAAAAAGGAAATAAATCTTCTGTTAATTTGTCCCTTTGTTCAGCTAATTTCTTTTCAACATCATTATTACTCGAATAAATTATAACTCTTTTTTGGCAGTAATCGTTACCGCCAATTAGGATGATTTCAATAGGTTCTTTTTCCGTCCAAAATTGATAGTCCGTACTTAGTTTATTCAGTACTAAATGTTCTTTTGGTTCATATTTTTTATTTAGTATTGAAATTGATATAATCTTTTCTACTGATATGCTTTTCTCATCTTGCAATTGATAAATATTCATCCCTTCGTTTTGAATATTTAATTTAAATGGATAACAAATTGAAGTTTTGAAATATGTAAATTCTCCTGATTTTTTTGTGAATTGAGCGTGTAAAATCATCAAATCTTTATTCGTTTCAGGTTTATTTTCAACTAAATAATTGTCGACAACGTAATCATTAATTTTTATAAAGCCAATTAATGTATCTTCATCCTTAGTACATATTTCAATTTCTAGAACATAAATACCTGAACCATCTGCAAATGCAGTTTTAAAAATTATTAAAAAAAATGCTAATAATATTTTTTTCATTTTGATATTGATTCAAATGTACAACGCGGTTCTCGGCTATGGCAAGTGCGGGATTTCAAGGCACTTACTTGTCCGAATAGCAGTTAGTTTATTTTGTGTAATTACTTTCATTTTAGCACTTTATCCCGCATTTGCTATAGCCGATGTTATGCGTTCGGCTTTATTTTTTATTTTAAAATCTTGATAAAAGTTCATCTTCTTCGTCTGGTTTGTCGTATGCATCAGCTTCTGTTAGATGCCCGTCTTGGTCGCTTATTCTTGTTAGTTTCTTTCCTTGTCTAAAGACTAATTGAAGTCCGTGTTCTTGTTCCCAATCACATTCGCAAGCAATTTGAACATAAATATCCTGCTCTTTGTAAGGTCGTCTTGTTACATAAATTTCTGTCGGCTGTATGAATTTCCAAATTTCGTCTTTGTTTTTTATTTGTCTCAATGGTTCATCCGCTTCGTCAAATCCTACTGCTTCCATAAAGTCCATACAGTTTTTGTATGCTAAGTCAGAAATTAAATTTCTGTCTTTCACGTTTAGTTTCAGAAAATTTGACAAAGCTTGGTCTGCTTCGTCAATGAAAGTTTTGTCGTGTTGGGGTTCAAAGTCCATAAAAGTTATCGTCAACTTCTCCTTATCAAAAAATGGAATCTCTATTTCTCCACTTTTCCACCAATCCGGAAAACTGTCTTCTTGTTTTAGTCGTCCAAGAATTTTTGAAATAATTTCTTTGTTCATTCTTACCGTAGTTGTTTTTTAGCTGCCGCATAACTTGTTTATATACGCAACTTTTATCAGTATTACATGCTATTTTGGCGAGTATGCCCAAGGTTTTACAAATTTTGTGCTTTCTTGTTTTTTTTCATACCTTTTAATGTCTGTTATCACATAATACGGGAATTGGTGGTTCTGTTTCATCTATAAATTTTATATTAGGGCAATCAAATGAATGATTGGTAAAACCATATATTATGGGTGGTTTATTTTTAAATAAAGCACCTGTATATTGTGATTGATAGGTAGAGTTTAATTGTGTCAGGGATATTCCTTCGCTTTCATAGTAATGTTTATCAAAAACTATTGTGTTGTGTTTTTCATCTTTAACTACGATATGATAACTTGCTCCTTTTTCTTTGGGTTTTTGAGCAAAATAGCGAAAAGTGTCTAATGAAAATGTGAATGTTTCTAGTTCTATTCCGGTTTCGTCTTTTTCAATAGGAAAATTTTCATTATCGGTTTTTTTCCATTTTATAGGTTTGAACTTATTTGTTTGAAATGGGTTTTCTTTGCCTATATAAACAAAATTTTCATAGCTGCCGTTGTAGTTTTTCCCTAAATCCAATCCAAATTCAAAATCATACTCACTCTTTTCGTAATCGTTACCATTAAAATATATATTTATACATGCTATAAGGGGCAAGTTTTGCACATCAAAGGTATAGACAGAATCTTTTTCAAATTCATAAATATAAACCTTATCTGATTCTGACACTTCAATGCTTTCGAGGAATTTTTTTCTTTGGTTTATATTTAATTTTATAGTGTCTTTTGATAGATTTTCTTTAAAGAGTATTAATTTTCTGTCTGTATCACGAATATCAGTATACGTATTTTGGAAAAAGGTTTCAGACAAGTTCACAAAAGCTGTTCTTGTTCCTTCCCTTTCTTTGTAGAAGGGAGAAATGTTATACAACTCTATATCTGAATAAGTAACGAAATCTGATAAAAATGCATTTAAAACATATACAGTATCCTTTTCCTTTTCAACACCAAGCCATTCCCCGTTTATGATTTTTATACCATCATTGACTTGACCTGGCTGGCTTGTATGTTCAACTACTTTTAAATGGGTGTTTAAAGGAAACTTACCAAGAACCTTCCCATTTGGTTTGTCCTTATATTCGACACCCGATTTAGCACTGACAAAATAGTATTCATAATGTCTCAGACCGGTTATTTTATTTGTTTTGGACAATGAATCGATTGCTACAGTATCTTGTTTTGGTATTTCAATTGACTCAGCGGTTGTAATTACCTTTTTATTAGAAGTAGTTTCTTTACTACTCCAACTTATTAATATTAGTAATAATATGTTAGTTATTTTTTTCATTTTTCAAATTGTGGAACACTAAAATAAAAGGTTTGATTATAGGGTTTAAAGCTGTTATTTTAGGTTTCTAGGATATGCTTTCTTTATAAGTATCTAAAATACTACATTCTGCCTTTATAATAGAATTAAGAATTTGATTTTTTGAATTAAATCGTTACTTCCTGATAGGTTACCCGGTTGATGATTTCGGGAGTGTTACTGTTTATTTTTGGGGAGAAGAGGTCTTTTGTTACTGTGTAGGGGTATAGTTGATCTTCCGGGTATTGGAGGTTTATTAGTTCTTGAATTTGGTTGTCGTTGAGGTTGTCTTGGAGCCAGTCTTGTTCGTGGTTTGGGTTGATTATGATGGGTTGGCGTTTTTTCTTGTTGTGGATTTTTTCGAATAAAGGGGTTGCTGCTTTTGTGAGGATTGAGAATGTGGGGATGCCTCCTATGAGGGTGTAGATACCGGCCAGTGCGAATGCTTCTTTGTCTTTTCTGGAGATGTAGACGGGGTATTTTTTGCTTTTATGTTCGTGTGGTTCAAAGAAGCCGGTTACGGGGACCAGGCAGCGTCTTGATTTTGCTGCGTGTTTGTATATGAAATGGTTAAAGAGTTTTTCTGATTGTGCGTTGAGACCACCGCCGTATTTTACGGCTTCTTTGTAATAGGTTTCTACTTGCTCCGGGGTTTTGTTTTGGGGGATGATGCCCCATTTGCCCGTAATTAGCACACTTGGTTCTTCCTGGGGGATGATTAGCATATCGGGATGGGCGAAGCCGTTTAAATGGTAGAATGGGTTATTGTCGTATGCCTCACGTAACTCATCGTTGTGCAGGGTGACTTTGAAACGGTTTTCTAGTTCAATTACTTTTTTGGTTATTAAACTTTATGAAAAAATATAGTATCACGACAAAAAATAAAACAAGAATACCTAAAAGGCTAGTGTGCTGCAGCCAAATCGATTTTCCTGCCAGATGCACGGGCGAGGTATCCCCAGACAATACAAAACCTGCCCAATAAAATGGGTGTTGAAGGTTTTCATCCTTGGCATTTTTAAGATAGTTTAATTTAGCATTTTGTAAAGCTGTTGCTTTATCTTGTCCTTGTTGCAGATTCTTATAAAAAGAAATCATTATTTCTTTGGTAGATAGATCAGGGGCATTCCAAAGGCTGGCCACGGTAGCAGGAATTCCCGCTGTGGTAAAAGCGTGGTGCATGGATACCAGGTTACCTCCATCTTTAAACCCACCAATGCCGGTATTGCAGGCACTCAAGACAGCCAAATCGGCATTGAAACTCAACCCATACAATTCTGAAATATACATTTCATAATCTTGTTCTGTATCTGAAAACATCAAACTGCTCAATTCGGGGTCTATGTCGTTAAGGTTAGAGTGCATGGCTAAGTGCAGAATGGATATATCACTTTCCAGGGATTTAAAACGGGTTTTTGAAGCAGAATTGCCCAGGTACAAAGTGCCTGAAATGAATTCAGCAATTTCACTGACTTCTTCCTCTGCACCAAATAAGGAATAGGCCTCGCCCCTAACGGCCAATTGGCTTTCAGGAACACTACCGGAATATTCAGGAGCAAAAAAAGCGACTTTTTTATTTGTTCTATTACTTTCTATTGAATTGGTACTATTTAAAAAATAAAAATTTGACGCATAGGAAATGGTATGGTTTTCAATAAGGTATGCATTATCTTTTACTAAAAGTTCAAAAGGCAAATAGTACAATAAATCATCTGGGATAATGACCACTGGGGCATTTGTGTTAAAATCATCCGTGAATAATTTGTGAAAAAGGGATTCTCCTTGTTTTTTTAAAGTACTAATGGAACTGTTCAAGTCATTGATATTAACCAAATAGTTTTCAATATCGAGTTTTAAGGCAGGGTAATTCCCTATTTTTTGATAAGATAATTTTCCATTATAAAGGCGCATTTTAAACAATTGGTCATTATCAACTGTAAATTTGATGATGTTTTTATCACTTACTGTGGTTACATCGACTTTTGGGATGGTAAAGGGGTTGTTGTTTTTGTATTTGGTCGCTAATTTTTTACTGATTTTTTCCAGCTCCATTTCTTTTTCAAAAATCTGTTGTTTAATTGTTTCGTCATTAAATTTTTGAAATTCTTTTTTGAGAAATGTAATATAAGAACGGACGTATTGTTCTTCCTCAACCAATTTATAGGTTTGGGTATTTTTTGCGATTTCCCTTTTCAACAAAAATTGATGGATGAGATTTTGTGAAGGAATGGTTTCCATAAAATTTAACAAACGATTGTATTCTTCGGAAGAAAAACAACGTTCCAAAGCAACGTTCATCAATCCGGAAGATATATTATCGAAAGTATTTTTAAGGGATTTGTTTAAGGGGTTGTTGCCGATGTTATTCTCAAATTGCGCCAAAGCCATCCAGTAGAGTCTTTCGGCATGCCACATGTACTTTTGGTCAAGGTCTTGAAAAATCTTGGCAAGGTCAGCCAATCCTGTTGCATCTGTTATATTATAACCCGGGGCAAAGTCATTTATAGGGCTATTCAAGAAATCAAAGTATTTGTTTTCCTTCGAAATAATTCTCAACAAGATATGGATTGCACAAACCGCATCCTCATATTTACCGAGACCCACAAGTGTTTTGATTTTCAGTTCCATTTGAGAGGGCCGAAGAGCTTCTGTTTTTTCTACTTGTTCTATAATGGCTAAAGCTTTAGGATACTCCTTTTTTAAAAAATAAGCATTTGCAATATCTAAAGTAAGCCCTGTTTTGTTGGTGCCGGCATGAATGGATGTTTTTTCTACATTAATTTGCAGGGCTTTATTAAAATATTTGGTTGCGTTATCAAAGTCATATTCGTTATATAAATAATATCTTCCCACTCCTCTCAATATGTCTGCATATTGATTTTTTTGGGTTTGGTTCAATTCGTTGCCCTGCACGATAAGTTCCACTTTGGACAAGGTTTCAAGCATTTTAGCTTCGTCTTCACTTTCCCTGTAAAGAATAATCAAACCCTGGTATATTTCAAAGATTTTTCTGAACCCAACATAATGAAATGCACCACTATGAAGTTGTTCCTTATTGTCCTCATATAATTTCAAAGCCTTATTTAAATATACTTCTGTACTTTTAAAGTCCCCATATTCTCTCTTTATACTTGATAATTGTGTGTATGTACTTATAAAATAATCCAAATCGGGGGCAACCATGGCTGAAAAAACATTCTCCTGTTCTTCCAAATACTGAAGTTCCCTATGCGGAACACCTAAAAAACTTGAACTATATAACAAGGACATGCTTGCATACAAATACCCTTTAAGATTATTGTTTTTACCTTCTTTTACTTGATATTGGTCAAATAGTTCAATACCATTTTTAAAAGTTTCAATGGATTTTTCATAATTTCCTGACAATATTCCCATATAAATCGAACCGTGCATTGTATTTAGCAGAAATAAGGTATCTATTTTGGGACTTTTTAAATGGTATTCCATGGATTTGTTCAAAAAAGACTCTGTATCCTTATGATTTCCCATATAATTAAATGCAGCAAGGTTCAAGATCCAATAGGCTTTGCTTATCCTATCTGCCCCTGCTTTGGCTGCCCGCAATGTATCCACTGCATTTTGCATCAACGTATAAGCTTCCGCGTAAGCTTGGGGCCCAGTGCTGAAGTTGTGTTCGGCTTGGGTAAACATGCGCAAGCCCAAGAGCATTTTTTGTATAGTGTCCGGTTGGTTATTTGCTTCTTCCAGAGCTTTTGCCCTAAAAGTTATAGATGTATCAAACTCCAGTATTAAATCGAGGGAATCCGCAGTTTTTGTTAAATCCTCCCAGGTATTTTGGGAATGCACACTAAGAATAGTAAACAGTAAAGAAAAGAGAAGTATAATTTTTTTCATAAAATAAAATCCTGAGGCAAAACAAACATAACGTATTAAGGTTTAATAACGAAGTCTTAAAAGGTTGTTATGCCAACCTTAGTTTTTTTTTCTTTGAGTCGTTTGATTTTTAAAGTCTTGTTAAAGTATCTATTTAATTTTCAGAAGTAGTTTTTTTGCTTGGGTGGCCATAGCGCCGCCCGCCCTAATCACTTTTTCCAGATAGAGAGTTGCCACTTCTTTATTTTCGATTTTTAAATAGCTCAACGCAAGGTACCAATCTGTTTGCCTTTGCAATTTATCGGGGATTTCCCAATTGGGATTTTCCAAAACGTTAATGGCTTTTTCGACCTGATTATCTGCCATTAAGCTCATCGCATAATAAAAGTTGGCATAGCTTGCTTGATGATTGTTATGTAACGCCTCAAAAGCCTCGATAGCTTCTTTAAATTTTCGATTGTTGTAATAGCTGAATGCTTTTTCCATTGGGTCTTCAGAGGCATTTCTCACGGTGGGGGATATGATATTGGGATAAGGTTCAAAATGTACTGCATAGAGCTCTTGATAATCAGGTTGGACGTTGTAAAAGAGGGACCCGATAGCAATTAGGGCAGCCACGGCTGCCGCATACAAGTACCAGTGGTTTTTCCCGGCGGATTTTTTATCCAGTTGTTGCAACCGGTTTTTTAATGGCAGGTGCTTTTCATTTGCAATGGTTTGTTGCAGTTCCAACTCCCTGTAAAACTCCTTCCGGAAGGCTGCATCTGTCTCCAGAAGCGCTTCCAGTTCCCGGAACTCTGCATCGGTAAGCCGGTTGCTAAAATATTTTTCTGTTAACCTCCCCTTATTCATAACTTTTCTTCACTAATTCTTTTAACTGTTTCAGGCATCGTGATTTCTGGCTTTTTAATACATCTTTTGAAGTATAGTCCAGTTCGTTTTGTATTTCATCCAGGGTCTTTCCGTTATAGTAATACAACTCCAGTATCTTTTGGCACTTTACCCCCAGTTGCCTCCAGCCACTTTTCAGCAGGTGTTGCCGTTCTTCTTCTACTTCGGCTTCAAACACCTGCATCTCTTCAGATATATGAATGATGTTTCCCTCGTGGTTCAGGCTTTTGTTTTTACTTAGTTGCTTGTATATTTTAAACTTTCCAGTAGCAAATAAATACGTCTTGAGAGAACTGGTAAGGTATTCCAGTTTTTTAGTCTGTATATTTTCATAAAGACTAATGATAGTCTCCTGATAGATATCGGGAATATCCTCTTCTGCAATGGAAAATGTCTTGGCAAATAAGAAAAACTCCTTTTTATACGTAAGATAAACCTCATCCAGTACCTTGAAATCCTCTTCCTTAAGTTTATCTACTACATACTGGTCTTTAATCATTAATCCTAATTTGAGGGAAAAGTAAACATATACAAAGGTAAACTTTTTTTAAAACTCTCACCTTACGACTAAATCCCTGTAAAACAAGATTTTTCATCTTAATTAATCAAAATCAGGAGCTGTTATTTTCATTTTTTTTTATTTCAAGTGTTTACTTCCTTTTTTAAAAGGTATGAATAGGTAAATGTTTAATCTAAAAAAACAACAAATGAAAAAAACAGTAGTTTCAATGATCTTTATTTTAGGGATATTCTGCACCACGCAGGCACAGGAGGATACCCGAATTGGCGCGTTTCTGGCGTATGGAAGCGAAATTGAAAATTTGGGTATTGGCGCCAATGCCGAATTTCCTATCGTGGAAAACCTTACCATCTCGCCTTCTATCATTTATTATCTGCCAAAGGAAGAGTTTGGTATTAAAATCAACTGGCTCGAAGTAAATGCCAATGCCAATTATTATTTTGTGTCCAGTGAGGCCATCGATGTCTATGCTTTGGGAGGTCTTAATTACAGTAGTGTAAAAGTTTCCTATGATGGTGACACATTCTTTGGGGAAAGTTACTCAGCTTCAGACGGGCGTTTTGGACTCAATCTGGGAGGGGGTATCAACATTGAGACCGGCGGCAGTATTGTTCCCTTTGCAGAACTTAAATATGTACTTATAGACGGCGGTCAGTTGGTAGCAGCGGCGGGTGTAAAATTTAATTTATAATCCTCTATTGTTTAGAGACTGATAGTTAATACCCAAATAAAACGATACAATGTTCTCAACAAATAAATACGTAATCTAAATGAACTTTTCAAAGAAAAATTATACAGAACAAAAAGACAAAAGCATACCGCTAAGTAAAAAATTCACACCACTATTGCTTATTGCTTTTGTTTTAGTTACTATGGGAGTAGATGCACAAACCACGCGTTATGTAGATAGCACGGGGTCAGACACCGGCAATTGCACAGACCCTTCAAACGCTTGCGCTACCATTAATTATGCTATGGGCATGGCCGGAAGCGGGGATGTTATCAACATAGCTGCCGGGGTATATACCGAGCAACTCAGCATACAGAAAGACTTAACGTTTCAAGGAGCCGGAAGCACTCAACCTGGCGGAACCATCCTTCAGGCACACGCTATTCCAGGACAAGCTACGGGAGGTGTGATTACCATCGATGGTACTTATTCCATACAAATCTCCGGCTTGACCATTCGCCACGGTGTTTCGTTTAACGGTGGTGGTCTCCATAATATAGATTCTAACCTGACTCTTACCGACGTTACTTTCACTGAAAATACAGCTGATTATGGAGGAGGCATGTATAACGACTCCGGAATACTAACACTCAATGACGTGAACTTTATAAATAATGTTTCTGTGGTAAGTGGAGGCGGACTTAATAACTATACACCTAATGAGGTTATTGTACTGAACGGTGTTGCATTTTCAGGGAATATAGCAGGAAACGCCGCAGGTGGCGTAGCTCTTTATGGTGGGGACGCAGTGTTTACCAATGTAGTATTTGACAATAATATTGCAGAAAATTCAGATGGTGGAGGAGTGTATGTATCTACTACTAATGCGACATTTACGGATATTTCATTTACCGACAACGAAGCTCAGGGCGGCGGTCAAGGCGGAGCAGTGTATATCGAAGAAAGTACCGTAGATTTCACTAACGCCACTTTTATCGGAAACAAAATTGAAATTAATTATGGCGGTGCAGTATATACAGATAATAGTACCGTATCCTTTGCTAACACTACCTTTACAGGAAATGAAGCTGCTCAATTAGGAGGCGGATTATTAGCTTTTAATTCTGAAATCACTCTTTTAGAGGTACTTTTTGAAGAAAATATCGCAGAAATGGGAGGCGCAATAATGATTGGCAGTAATAACAATAACAATGCACTTATAAAAAATACGTATTTTAAAAACAACGAAGCAACCGGTGACTACGGAGGTGGGCTTATTAACGAAGGTAGTATCACAACCCTTGTCAACACCCTTTTTACCGGAAATAAATCTTCTCAAGCGGGAGGTGCTATTACCAATGCAGGGGTACTACACTTGTTAAACAATACCATCACTCAAAACGAAGGAACCACAGTAGGTGCTGGTGGATTATATCATTTGATGGGTAGCCTGACTATGACTAACAGCATTGTATGGGGAAATATAGGTGCTGAAGCTCCGGATATCGCAATTGCTAACGGAGCAGTTCTTACAGGAAACTATTCTCTTTATGATGATAGTGATGTTTTTAACGAAGGTATTTTTAATTGTGACGATTGCCTTACCATAAACCCCCAATTTGCAGATGCTGCAGGTGGCGATTTCACGCTTTCAGGCAACTCCCCTGCCCTGGATGCCGGAGACCCCAATACGGACCTCACTTTATTTCCCACAGATGGCGACAATAGCCCGATAGACCTGGATGGGAATGCCCGTGTTTTTAATAACACCATAGATATGGGTGCTTATGAGTATAGTGTTTTATCAACAGGTGTTTTTAACAATACAGCTTTGCACATTGCCATGTACCCTAACCCGGTAAAGGATATACTTCATTTGGAAACCGAAGAAAATATAGAAAGTATAATCATATATACCATTATGGGGCAACAACTCCAAACTTGGAAAAACGAAAACAGTATAGATGTATCTACTTTTACAGCAGGAATTTATTTGGTAAAAGTAACAACCCAAAACAGTAGTAGCGTAAAACAAATAATCAAACAGTAGAGAAGGGACTTAACCATTTATTATAACAAACTACTAGAAATTATCAATTATTATTCTAAAAACAGACACTATGAAAAATTATTTTAAATCCACAAACTTATTTGCCTTGCTTTTATGCAGCACCATACTTTTTGTATCATGTAGTAAAGATGATGATATAGAAGAGCCTATTGTAGAAATTTTACCGCCAATTGTCCTGGATTGCGACTACTTTAGTGAAGACAGGGTGTTAGAAAACGACCCAATGCGTCCGGTAGATTTTATTATAACCTGTTGGACCAGAATTGAGGGCAGCCTAAAGGTAGAACCCGGAGTAGTTATTGCCTTTGAGAACAATGCGGGTATGCTGGTGGACTTAGACAACAAAATTTTTGAAATAACAGGCACGGCCAATGAGCCGGTTATCTTAACAGGAACATCCCCACAAAACGGGTACTGGAGAGGGATATTCTTAACAGAAGCACACAACCCAAACAATATCATAGAACATACTGTCATTGAATATGCAGGCTCACAAGCTTTTACATCCTCTTATGAAGGTAGTCTGGCTTTAAGGGGTGTTTCAGGCACACCTCCGCAAGCGCTTACTTTAAACCATGTAGAAATAAGAAATGGTGGGAGCATAGGTTTAGATTATCACGGTATCACAACCAATGCAACCGTATCTACTTCTAATCTGACTATCACAGGAAATCAAGGCGTGCCGGTTAGAGTTTCTGCTGCAATGGCACATATTTTTGACAATACCTCATCTTATGCCGGCAACGCTTCAGACTTTTTCAATATCACGACATCCTATTATGAAATAGAAGATCAAACCGTAAGTTGGAAAAAACTGGATGTGCCTTATCTGGTTGACGGACGTGTTCATATTAAAGAAGACGGCCACCTCACTATTGAAGCAGGAGTAGAAATGGAGTTTAAATCCGGCGCATATCTTCAACCATATGGTTTTCTACCCCCATACAACTTAAGTCTGAAGATAATGGGAACGGCCGCAGCCCCCGTACACTTAAGAGCCCATAATGGCACTAACTGGGGCGGTATAATGTTTGGCTTTACCCAGGAAAACAACATCATAGACCACGCTATAATAGAAAATGCCAAGGGCGATTACCCGGTAGGGAACATCCAAAATACAGGAGCTATTTATATGCACGCCAGTCCCGCACTTACTGTGAGTAATACCACTTTTAAAGACTTACAAAACTGTGCTTTTTATGGATCTACTTCAGACCCCTTTGAAAACCTGACCGTTACAAACATCACGTTTGACAATGTGGGTCAAGAGTTTTGTGAAGAATAAATTAGCTAGTGTTAAGCCGGGTGACCCATCGTGGTTTTCCGGCTTTTTTTATATATGCAAACCTAAATACAAGAACATCAAAACATATGAAAAACAACATCTTTAAAACCACCGTCCTTTTTATTACGGTACTATTGCTTTGGAGTCCCGGTGCCCCGGCACAAGTCATCGATGAAGCCGCCCTTACCGGAGCCTGGGAATTAGAAGGAAACATGATGGGTGATGACGGTGAAGGCTGGTTATTGCCCCACAAGCATTCTGAGCCTGATTGTGGCAAGGATCATACAGTCTTTGCAGAAGACCATACCGCAAAAGAAGTGAAATACAACCCCAATTGTGAGCCTTCAGAAAATACTTTTGAATGGATGCTCGACGGCGAGACCCTCACCCTCACCAAAGGCGAGCGCAGCATACAATGGCATATACTAAGCCTGGAGGACGGCACCCTCAAAGTGGGTGTGCAACTTAGACCGGATTCTGATAACAGACTCTATGTAGTCTATAAAAAAAGAACCTAATCAATACAAGTATAGCAACAATTAAACTAACAACTATGAAAAACACAGCATTCTTTCTTATTTTGACACTCCTTTTTGCTTTCACCGCCTGTAATGGCGATGACGATAGTAATGGTGATGGCCCAAATGTGGGCGCAAACGAAATCACTTTTGACATTTCAGGCGCCGTTGAAGGTGAGAAAAGCGGTTCCTCTTATGTAGTGGTTGTGGGAGGCACAGACTCTTACTTAATTTCAAACAATGATGGGACATCTGCAGAGACCCAGACCTTTAGCCTTGTCTTTTATAAAAGTTTTGAAAACAACCCTACAGCAAACCCTGCCCCGGGAACATATCCCATTGGCACCGTCGGTGATTTGGTAAATGAAGACGGCTTTTGGGTGGTCTATACAGATACGCAGTCCGGTGAGGAATTTGGAGGTCAAAACGTAAGCGGCACCATGACCATCACAAGCAATACCAACAATCAGTTAAAAGGAACATTTGAATTTACAGCCGGGGGCTATGGCACAACAGAAGGAACCATAACGGTTACTAATGGCAGATTTTCTGCTGCAATTGATTAAAGGGATTTTAACAGCTCATCCCATAGCCCCATTTTTATTGAAGTAACGGGAAGCATCAATCTTAAGCTAACTTCCCGGTACTTCTTTTTGAATCAACAAATCACAAGTACCAAATATCAAATAGCAAGTACCAAATTTGCTTGCCTGCATGCCTTGTTATGTTTCTTCATTGAAAATTCGGAGAAAAAAATCCTCGATGTTCAAGAACAGGGTGACAGAATTGTCAGTTCAGGTGAATTTATTTTTTACTTAACGATAGTGAGGCAAAAACTAAATTTGCATCGAGACAGGACTGAGCGTCAAGAAAATGACCGACAGACATTTTTAGGGAGTGACAAGCCGAAGTGAAGGCGGAATTCCAAAACCACAATCAAAGTTTTAAATAACCTCAAACCCCATTCCCTCAAACTCCACCCTCTCTGTAATCTCCGGGATGTTGCTATTCACTTTCGGACTGAACAAATCTTTCGTAACCGTGTAAGCATTTAATTCTTGTTCAGGATAGACAGTGTGCAAAAGTTCTTCTATTTGGTTACGGTTTAGATTGTCCAGCAGCCATTCCTGTTCGTGTCGCTCACTTACCAATATGGGCTGTCTTTTTCTATTGTTGTGGATTTTTTGGAATAAGGGTGATGCTGCTTTGGTGAGGATGGAGAATGTGGGGATGCCTCCTATGAGGGTATAAATGCCGGCCAGGGCAAATGCTTCTTTGTCTTTTCTGGAGATATAGACGGGGTATTTTTTACTTTTATGCTCGTGTGGTTCAAAGAAGCCGGTTACCGGGACCAGGCAGCGTCTTGATTTTGCGGCGTGTTTGTATATGAAATGGTTAAAGAGTTTTTCTGATTGTGCGTTTAGGCCACCGCCATATTTCACAGCTTCTTTGTAATATGCTTCTACTTGCTCCGGGGTTTTGTTTTGGGGGACGATGCCCCATTTGCCCGGCACTAGAACACTTGGTTCTTCCTGGGGTATGATGAGCATATCGGGATGGGCGAAGCCGTTGAGGTGATAAAACGGATTATTATCGTATGCCTCACATAACTCATCGTTGTGCAGGGTGACTTTGAAACGGTTTTCTAGTTCAACTACTTTTTTGGTTTGTGAGGTGTGGAAACACATGGGATTAACGATTGATGATTTTTGATTTTAGATTTTTGATTTGGTAACTAAGATAAGGAATTTGAGAATGATTTAAACTGTTGTGATTGGCAGATAAAGTGCTATACTGATGTTTGTCAACGGATCTTATTATGATTTTTAAAAATTGATGTATTTTAGTAATATGAACAAGATTCAAAAACTTATTATCAAAAAAATGGCTGATGGTTATACCCAGCCTGAGGTATCGCGTTATTTGAAGGAGCGGGAAATAATTCCCAACAGTATAAGTATGATTGAAAAAGAGCTTAAGAAATTAAGAAAAGAACATGGGGCGCATACTTTGATTCACCTTTTTATGTTGCTTGTTAAGAAGGGGGAGTTGAGGGTTTAGTGGTTGGTTTAATCAAGAAATCTAATCTTAGTTGATAGGTTACGTGATGCAATCCAGCCCAAGGCTGGCAGGCGCGCACCAGCGGAGAGTATTTTTGTATCGTCATAGTTCTTGCTCGCATTTATACCAAAATTCCCTCCAACTTATTTCTGGTTGGTAAGTTTCAAAATACTCTTTTATCTCATCTTTCATTACAAGTTTTGCTTGCTTTAAAATATTGTCATATTCAATTTGCGGTCTTGCCTTCTTGTTTTCGTCTTTCTCAAATATTTCTCTGTCAAAACCATAACTATTTCCTTTGTCAAGCCTGTCATTTATTGCTTGCAATATTTTTCTAGGGTGTTGATTGTGACCACATTCAGAAGTCATCAAAGAAGGAGCTGTACAGTTTCCGATAAATTTCGGATATAATGTATTTTTTTTAAAAGACTGGTATGAATGCCGGTAGTAGGAATAAAACGTCTGGTCAACCAAAACTGACCAATAAAGGGCTACAACAAACAATCCTTGTCTGTCAGGCGGAATTATGTCTAAATACTTGTATTGAGGTGTTAAAAAGAAATATTGAATATTAAATTCATTTTTGTTGTAATGCTTATTACCATTTTCAGGAATTTGCCCGACGAAATTTAAAATGTCTCGTTGAAAATATTCTTTGTAATATGTCTTAAAGTCTGCCAAATCGTTGTTGTTTAAAACTGCTAATTAAGATAATAATTTCATAAATCAACCAAAATTTATTGTTGAGCTATTGTATTTGGTTTTATTGCTCTCGAATATTTATTATCTAAAGTAGCAATTTCTGTTTAAATGACCAGGATGGTGGGTTGAAATAAAGTTTAAGTGTTTATGAGAATTACTTCATTGATGTTGGTGGTGTAGCGTGGGGAAAGCTTTTCCTGTTTCATTTTCCATTGACGGCCGAGGGATTGGGCGGCGAATTTGATTTTGTTGTTACCGTAAGCTTTGTTTAGGCGGTCTATAACTGGCATTATGGTGTTGTGGTTTGGGTTTTCTTCTGAGAATAGGGCGAGTTGTTTTTGATTTGTTGGGGTTAGGTCCATTACGATTACACCGGCTTTTTTGTAGTGGTAGCCTTCCCGGAAAATGGTTTTTAGGCCTTGTTCGGTGTGTTTGATGAGGTCTATGGAGGAATTGGTTGGGTAAGGTAGCTTGATTACGATGTTGCGGCCGTATTGTGGGAGGTCTTTCCGGAAGCCGTTGGTGTGGATGAATACCATCACGCTGTTGCAATGGGAGTTTTGTTTACGGAGTTTTTCGGCGCAGGAGACTGAGAAGGTGGCCACGCGTTCTTTGATGTCATCGTAGCTTGTCATCATCCTTTCAAAGGAGCGGGTGGTGGCTATCATTTTTTTAAGAGCCGGGGTTTCCAGGTCAAGTGTGCTAATTCCTTCGAGTTCATGTTTTAATCGTAAACCTACTACTGACATGTTTTTGCGTACCCATTGGTCAGGGAGTTGGGTAAATTGGTAGGCATTGTGAACGTTTTGGTTTTTGAGCCTTCGGGCGTGTTGCCTGCCAATTCCCCATACGTCTTCTATGGGAAGCCATTTGAGGGCTTTGATGCGTTTTTCTTCGGTGTCGATGCTGTAAACACTGTTTGTTTTTTCTGAAAACTTTTTGGCAATGCGGTTTGCTACCTTGGACAGTGCTTTTGTGGGTGCAATGCCGACTGAAATGGGGATGCCGGTGCCTTTGGTGATTTTGTACCTCATCTCCTCACCTATTTGCTGCAGGTCGAATAAATTGAACCCGTCAAATTTGAGGAAGGCTTCGTCGATGCTGTAGATTTCGATATCAGGTGTGAATGTTGAGAGGATGTTCATCACGCGGCTGCTCATATCGCCATAAAGTGCATAGTTTGATGAGAACACGTGGATGTTGTGTTGCTCGAATGTTTTTTTGAACTCAAAGGCCGGGGCGCCCATCGGGATGCCGAGGGCTTTGGCTTCGTTGGAACGGGCAATAACGCAACCGTCGTTGTTGGACAGGACGACTACCGGCTTGTTGTTTAGTGCCGGGTTGAATACGCGCTCGCAGGAGGCGTAGAAGTTGTTGCAATCGACCAGGGCAAACATTAGTGGTATTTTATAGAGTTAATGACGATTCCCCAAATAATGAATTCGTTGTCATTGGTGACTTTAATGGGTGGATAGTCTTTGTTTTCGGCGATGAGCCAGACAGTGTCTTTTTCAATTTTGATGCGTTTTACCGTGAATTCGCCATCAATGAAGCAGACTGCTATTTTGTTGTTACGTGGTTCCAGGCTTTTGTCGATAATGAGTAAATCGCCGTCGTGGATACCGACATCGATCATTGAATTGCCCCTCACCTTACCGTAAAATGTGCTGCTGGGGTTTTTGATGAGGTGGTTGTTGAGGTCGATGTTTAAATCTAAAAAATCATCTGCCGGGGATGGGAAACCTGCGCTGATGCCGCTACTCACATATAAAAGCTCCAAGGCTGTTTTGACCTCAGCCCTGTAGAAAATGATGTTTGGTTTTTGATGCAGGTTTTTTAGTAGCATAGTTTACAAATTTATTTTAAAGTTTGGAATATTTCCATTTTTTTGTGGAGTTTAACTTTTCGGATTTTGATGGCATTTTTGCTTTAATGACGAGGTTGCTTCGCTGCGCTCGCAATGACGTTTAATTTTTAAGGGACTCGGGACTGCAATTGAATTTGGAACTAATAATGACGAGATTAGCTACGCTGAACCTTCGGTTTCCCGCTTTTGCGGGGATATTTATATAATGCTAAATATAATTAACAAAAATCACTATATTTGTAAAATATATTTTGTGTTATGACAAAAAAGAAAGTAGTTATATTGCCTAAGACAAGAAGGATTCTTGAAGAAATGGGAGAGAATATTAAACTTGCCCGCTTGAGAAGAAAGTTTAGTTCTGAACAGGTGGCTGAGCGTGCAAATATTAGCAGGCCTACTTTGACTGCTATTGAGCAGGGTAAACCAACGGTGAGTATTGGTTCCTATTTGTTGGTCTTGCAGGTGTTGGGATTGGAAAAAGACTTTCTTTTACTAGCTAAGGATGATGAATTAGGCAGGAAATTGCAAGATGCCAGTATAAGCACAAACGAGAGAGCACCCAAACGAAGCGGTAATCATGGCAAAACAAGATAATAAAAGGGAAATCAGCGTCTATGCACATTGGGCAGGAATTGAAAGTCCTAAGCTTATGGGAATGTTATACTCTGAACGATTAAAAGGTAAAGAGGTGTTTTCTTTTGAATATAATAATGAATGGTTGCAAAGTGAACCCGCTCAATTGTTAGACCCAAGTTTGCAATTGTATTCCGGGCTTCATTATCTCAATGAGGGTCAAGAAAATTTTGGAATATTTCTGGATTCGTCGCCGGATCGATGGGGCCGAATTTTAATGCGCAGGAGAGAAGCTGCTCTTGCCAGAGCTGAGGAGAGAGAAGAAAAAAAATTATTTGAAACCGATTACCTACTTGGAGTTTATGATGGTCATAGAATGGGTGCATTAAGGTTTAAATTAGAGGAAGATGGGCCCTTTTTAAATGATAATAGGAAAATGGCTAGCCCGCCCTGGGCTTCTCTTAGGGAATTGGAACAAATCAGTTTAAGGCTAGAGGATGATGATGTTATTGATGATCCGGACTATTTAAAATGGTTAAGTATGCTCATAGCACCCGGGGCATCATTGGGTGGAGCAAGGCCTAAGGCCAGTATTGTAGATGCTGATGGCGGCCTTTGGATAGCCAAGTTTCCAAGCAGGAACGATCAAGGAGATATTGGCGGTTGGGAGATTGTAACCTATGAGTTGGCCATTTTAGCCGGAATTAATATGGCAACCTCGAAAGCTCAAAAATTCTCTTCTAATTATTATACTTTTCTCACTAAGCGATTTGACCGTGGTAAAGACGGGCAGCGCATACACTTTGCTTCTGCTATGACCATGCTTGGATATACTGATGGTCAAGATTATACTGACGGAGCCAGTTATCTGGAACTTGTGGAGTTTATACAGAAATATGGCGCCAATGTAGATTTAGACCTGGAGCAGCTATGGCGAAGAATCGTTTTTAGTATTTGTGTTTCCAATACAGATGACCATCTTCGCAATCACGGTTTTTTATTAACTGATGAGGGCTGGGTGTTATCGCCGGCTTATGATATTAACCCTGTTGAAACCGGTACCGGATTAAAACTAAATATCTCTGATGAGGATAATTCGTTAGATTTAAATCTTGCCCTGGAGGTAGCTGAGTTTTTTAGATTGTCCCGGAAAAGAGCCACTGAAATAAAGGATGAGGTATTGCATGCCGTTTCAAAATGGAGGGAAGTGGCCGTGAAATATGGGATATCAAGGGTTGAGCAAGAATTGAAAGCTTTGGCTTTTAAGACTACTAGGCGTTAAGACTATACGCACGTGTTGCTGTGTTTTTGATTAATGCTAGCGTTTTAGCGACTGGCAGTTAATTTCTTCTCTAAATAGTCTATAAACCAAGTGTCGTACTCCTGACTATTGTTTTTAATTTTTTCAAAAATATCTTGCCAAGCTAATTTTACGAACTGCCCGTTTGAGGATTTTAATAATCCTTCGAACTTCGCTAGCGCTTCTCTATTATTGTCTTTAAATAATTTTTTTAAACCTAAATTGATTAGGGAAAACTTCTTTCCCTTACTAAGATGTGATACAAATGCCCAATTTCGAAAAATCTCATAGTGGCCACTTTCAGACATAGCTTTGGAATCGATATTAGAAACTTTATACTTTAAAAATTTGCTTTTATCATTACTAATTTCGTTTTTACTTAAATATTTAACCTCTATAAAAATTAATTGATCATTTAGTTCAATAATTACGTCCGGTTCGGTCCTATGCCTTGGACTTTCGCCCAGAAAATCTGAAAATTCAATGAATTTGTCTTTTAGATAAGTGGATTGGCTATTAGTGTTAATATTTGCTCCCCACAAATAAAGATTATAAGTCGATTCAGAAGTAACGATATTTAATAAGTTTAATAAATTTTTCAACTTATTTTTGAGTACAAAGTATTTAAAAAAACTCCAGGTCAAAGCATCTTCCGAGGTAGAATATCCAAATTTGCTTTTTTTGTTCTTTTTATTTAATTCATTAAGTGAATTATCAAGAGCGAAATCCAAATCATTTGTAACTTCGAATGGAATATTGTCTAGGTAATTTCTATGAATTATGGTTGGTCTATATTTAGCATTTGAATACCCAATTTTACAATCTATGCAAACTCTTCGACAGTCTTCAAAACTGTATGCTCGTTTTGGAACACCATCCTTGAGAATTGTGTAAATTCCACATTTAGGACATTTGAGTTTTTCTAACATATTTCGTTTTAATCGGGTAGCGGTCTGCTTTCCGCTATGATTAGTATATAATTGTACTCTTAAGTTCTTCTTCTTGTTTCGCCGGAATTTCACCTTGTTTTTTTCGAATAAACTGTTGCTCAACAAACTGAAATTTTACGCTCTCAATTACTTCTTTATTGATGCGGTCAATTTCTTCTGAAAATGCAATCTGTGAAACCACCTTATCATTTTCAAGCTCAACCTGAATGCGTACATTAATAAAATTTGAGTGAAGAACTTTAGAAAAATAGGGTTTCAGCACCTCAAAAGCAGGTTGGATTTCTTCGTTTTCTATTTCAAATTCAAGCAAAGTTGGGGATTGTGGTAACTTGTATGAAAAACAAACCATACCGTAATGAAAATCTAGATTATGTATGGGAACTCGAACTATTTTTTCGATTTTTTGAGATTTGGAATTCTGAATTGAATTTTCATCCAGATCATCAAATAAAGTAGCCTGTTGGTCAAGGTTCCGGTAATATACATTGCGTTTTAGGAATAGTTTTTCAAGATATGGTATTAGCATGTCTCTGTAATCATAGATTATTGGTTTGATTTCAGAGCGTTGCACCCTACCAATGTATTGGATAAGTTTACCCTTAAAGGCGAATGGATATACCAAAAATAAACAGGATATGTGCTTAATATCTGTACCTTCTCCAAAATATTGACCGGTGGTTATGATAACTTGATAATTACCCTTCTGGATACTTTTCCATTTTTCTTCTTGCTCACGTTTACTATCATCTCCAGAAAGGGTGATTACTTCAAAACGGTTCTTAAGGTATTGATATAGGCTTATAATGTGTTCTATGCGTTCTGTGATTATTACAGCTTTTCTACCACTCTTTATTTCTATTTCGACATCATTTAAAATCATTTTGTTTCTTTCCGAATCGTGGATAAGTATTTTGGAAACGGTTTCAAAAGTGTCAGTTTTGGAGTTAAACGGAACTTCAAGAGATGTTTCTCTTACTATTACCCTTGCTTTTTTGAATGTGGCGATATGTTGTGGTTTGATTTCTGATATTATTTCGCCTAAATAGATGAATAACAGCTTTTCATCATTTGTTTTTCTAAATGGTGTGGCTGTCAAACCATATTGGTAATATGGTGATAATTGATGAATCGCATCCCGAAAGGATTTGGCGGGGATGTGATGGCACTCATCAATTATAATGGTGCCGAATACTGAAGTGAGTGATTTTGGATTTTCTTTGATTTTTTTAGTCAGAGATTGAATTAATCCAACGGTTATTTTTTTGCCAATGTGTGTTTTACCCTGACCGATTTTTCCAATTTCCTTCCATTGGATACCAAAGAATGTTTCGATGCGCTCTATCCATTGATCAGCGATTTGCTTTCTGTGAGTAATTATGAGAGCCGGTTGCTTTTTTTGTTCAATTAGTTTAAGGCCTATTATCGTTTTGCCTGATCCCGGTGGAGCTACTATAATTCCAAAATCTTTTCGTATCGCAACCTCAACCGGTGTTTTCTGATGGGGTAATAATTGTATACTTGAGGAGAACAGAACATCTTCCAGTAGTTTTCTTTCATCCAGAAATGTGTAATCTATACTGTTTTGTTTACAAAATCTTATTAATCTACCAATGAACCCCCTTGGGATATCAATGGAACCTTCTGTCTCATCAATCAATTTGAAGTATCGCTCTGTTTTCCATGTGCTCAGGCCAGAGTTCTTTTTTATGGCATATTCAGAGTTGTAAAAGTTTAATTGTTCTTTTAGAAAGGTAATCACTTCAAGGGGTAAACCATTTCGGTTTAATGAGACTGAGTTTTTAAGTTTTATTTGAAAGTTTTGAGGTTGTAAAATTGTTGTAACTGTATTGCTTCCAAAAAGTTTTTCAAAAACGGCATCAAGGTGCTTTATATTAACTCTTTTTATTTCTTTTAAAAATTGCCATTGATTGTCATAAGGCTTTAGGGTTTCAGGATTGATGAAGCAGGCATTTTGCTTTTTTATTGCTTCGCCTTGTAGTGGAAGTGCAATGAGATTACCCAAGCCTTTTCCTGAAAGAAAATCTTGATTTGGGAACAATCTGTCAAAGCTGTTATTTTTGTCGAAAACAGAAAACACACCCACCTGTTCAAACAATGCCATTAGGATTTTTCTACTTTTTACAGCAGGGTATGGAGCTTCAAAAAATATCCAAACGTGACCACCATTACCGGAACGTGAACGCTCTAGATAAGCAGGAATATCATATTCCTCACAAATTGAAATGGCTTTTTTTGATTGCTCTTGCCATCCTTCTTTATCAAAGTCGGCCACAATAAATTTTGATGAATTGTCCTTTAACAAAGGGTATATACCTATTGATTGTTTTCCCTCCAGATGCTTTTTGATTTGAATATCATCGATTTTTATATAGGTTTTGTCCTTGTAGTTTTGGAAAGAACCACCCTTTTGTTTATGAAGCCTGTACATATATGGGTCATAGGAATAAGCAGGCATATACCCTTTTTTGTTTTCTTTTTCCCACCGGAGTGCAAAAACATCCTCCCGACCTTTGAAAAGACTTCCGAATAGGGCTAGTTTTTTAGAGACTGAATCATATTCCATATTCCTTGATTTTTACAGGAACTATAGGTTAACTTTCCATTAGTTTTGAATAGGGGTTTGGGATGGCCAGTTTGTTTCATAAGGACTTTCATTCTTCTAATGCCTTAACCCACTTGTTCTATCATAATTATTCTAACAAATAGGTCCAATATCAAAGGGTTCAGTATTGGCCTTATGCTGAAATCGATCACGAAATTACACTTGGACTCATTTAGTTTTTTATTAAATTCATAATCAATTTTTGAATTGTTTCTCTTTGTTCAGGCAAACTTTGAGCAACTGCTAAAGCTAAAGTAACGAGGGTATTGTTATTGATTTTTCTTTCTCCATTTTCGTTTAGATGATGATTATTAAGTTCAAGAAACCAAACAAAAATAAATGAACCAATGCGTTTATTACCATCACTAAAAGGGTGCCCTTTGATTATTGAGTACAATAGTTGTACGGCTTGCTCTTCAATTGTAGGATATGCTAATTCACCAAAAACTGTTTGTGAGACACTACCCAAAATTCCTTTAAATGAATCATCTTTCTCGTTACCGAAAAGTTCACTTGCTTCTCCTTTTTCTATTAAATCAGATTTAAGCCTTTGAATTGCTTTTTTGACATCATTATAATTTATAACATAAATAACATCCTTGTTTAGATGTTCAGAAGAGAGGTTGTCTTTGTCATATTTATCAAGTAGTTCAAAGGATTTTGAATAGTGAGATATAATTGACAATAATCCATCAGTAAGTGTTTTTTGTGTTTCAAATATCACATCGTTTAGAGTGTCCAGTTCTTTTTGAAGTGATTCAACTTTATTTTTCTCTTTTTTAAGTAATACCTGATTTATGGAATATCCCTTTAATAAATATTCTTTGAGTTTTTGGGTTGCCCATTTTCTAAACTCAGTACCCACTTGAGATTTCACACGATATCCAACTGAAATAATAACATCCAAATTATAAATTGAGACTGTTCTGGTTACCTCTCTGTCTCCTTCCATTTGAACTTGGCGGAATTCCCGCCAAGTTGATTGCTCGTCAAGTTCACCTTCTTTATATATATTATTAATGTGCTGCCCAATGGTTCTTCGTGCTTTGCCAAATAATTCCATAATTTGTTGCTCAGTAGCCCAAACTGTGTCGTGCTCAGCATCTAGGACTACCTGAAACTCAGTTTGACCGCTTTTAGGCTTGAAGATGACAACTTCACTATTTTTTATTTCAGGTAAATTCATTTTTCAAATATAGATTTTTTCAAATTAAGACAACCAAATAATGAACTCGTTATTTGGTATAAAACTATGGGGATATTACTCGTTTTTACAGAATTGCGAACTAAATTACAAATTATAGTTTATTGATTACAGGTTACAGTTTATTTTTATTTTATGCCTTAGATAAGCGTGATTATTGGGTAGTGAAATAGTATTTCTCTATATCTTGGGACTGCTATTTTGTTTGGAACTAAAAATGACGAGATTAGCTTCGCTGAATCTTCGATTTAGCTACGCTGAACCTTCGGTTTCCCGCCTCCACCTTCAGTAAACTTTCGGTGGACAAAGCGCGAGGATTGGGCAATGTATTTTAGACGATGTTTGTATATAGTCACATAAATTTTGTTTGGAACTTTGATTGATGAGGTCCCCGCCTTCGCGGGGATGGGTGGTGTTTGGAAAGGGTGCTTTTTTTATACTTGAAATGGAGGATTGTTGATGTGTTACTAATTGGAGGCTGGCGGCGCACACGGTCCTCACCTCAGCCTTCGGCGGACACGGCCCCAGCCCCCTCTCCTAAAGAGAGAGGGGGAGTAAAATCGAATATGCTATTAGTATTTTGCTTGCGTGTGTGCCGACGGCCGTTGTGGGATTGAGGGTTTTGAAGTATTGATAGGCTTTTAAAAAAGCACTCTTTCTAAGCGGTGCAAAAAGAGAAGCCCCTTGTAATAGCCTTTCTTTAACTAACAGCTTATAAAATAATGATGAGGTACATTAAAAATTGAAAGCGACACAGGGCTTGTCTTTTTGCACATTTATGGTGTTTAAAAGGATAATTAATTCTAAATGGGAATGATTTCACGAGGTCCCCGCCTTCGCGGGGATGGGTGGGTGGGCTTTCGGAGACGTCATCGAAATGATAGCAGAATCTAAGAAACTTTCTGGGTAGATGAATTGTTAATGAAAAAAACGTAGCTGCGCGTTGGCTGCGCGGCTAATTAGCTCGTGACCTTTCTATTGTTTTTTATAGGTACTCGTGAATAGCCCCTAATTAATAATCGGAGTTCTGAATTGCGTGTTGGCTGAGGGGCTATTTTACATAATGGAGTTTTAACTTCAAAAAAAATAACCTTTTAAAAATATTATCGCATTTTTTTTGAATTAAAACGCCCAATTATGTAAATATAGCTTGGGGTGGTTTTTTGTGGCGGGATTTTTTGCTTATGCGGCTGGGCAGCTCTTTGTGGCATTGCGGGATTGCTTCACTACGTTCGCAATGACCGTTAATCGCAATGGCACAATGTGCTGCTTTAGTATGGGGCAAAAATTGTGACGCAAAAAACCACAGAAGTGGGGGAGCGCGGAGGGTTGCAAAAGACAGAGGAAGCCCGGAATGGGTTGATAATAAAGAGCATTAATGTATTTATGATTGGAGTTGAATTGACGAGATACCCACCTCCGTGGGTATGTGGAATGAGGGCGCTGGGTTTTGCAACCCGGGGAGTTTATTTGACGGAATGTTGTTTTTGTTTTGGTGGATGACACAGTTAATTGAACACTCCCT
Source organism: uncultured Flavobacteriaceae bacterium (assembly GCA_964469175.1). GTDB lineage: Bacteria > Bacteroidota > Bacteroidia > Flavobacteriales > Flavobacteriaceae > Planktosalinus. The sequence continues at coordinate 108,017 of CAYXXY010000009.1, read as the reverse complement.
TTTTAAACTAATTCGAATGACTAATGAACAACATATTAACTCTCACGGACTATGATTCAATTACTAATTTTAATTATTTAGAGACTAATCCCAATGCATGCGTTGTAGCCTCACCGCATTCAATATTGCCAACAATGCTACTCCAACATCAGCAAAAACAGCTTCCCACATTGTAGCCAAGCCACCTGCTCCTAAAATCAATACAATAACTTTTACACCAAAAGCCAACATGATATTTTGCCATACAATACTTCGGGTGGAACGACTAATTTTAATGGCTTTTACCACTTTTGAGGGTTGGTCTGTCTGAATGATGACATCTGCGGTTTCAATAGCTACATCGCTTCCTAATCCTCCCATTGCAATCCCTACATCACTTGCTGCCAAAACAGGAGCATCGTTAATTCCATCACCAATAAAAGCTATTTTATTAGTCGGATTTTGTTTTAAGGCTTCCACCTCATTCAATTTATCTTCAGGTAATAATCCTCCTTTTGCATTTTCAATGCCCAATTGGGAAGCTACCAGTTGGGTGATAGAATCTTTATCACCCGATAGCATCCTAATATTTTTAATACCTACTTTATGAAGTGCCGTAATGGTCTCTTTGGCATCTTCTTTTAATTCGTCTGCAATTACAACATAGCCTGCAAATTTAGTATCGATTGCTACTAAAACAATCGATTCAACAATGGATTCTATTTCATTGGGCACTTCTATGTTGTTTGCATCCAATAAGGTTTTATTACCCACTAGAACCCACTTGTCGTTTACCTTTCCTTTTAAACCTTTACCAGCAATTTCAGTTACTTCTTGCGCATCATAATCATTTCCGGCTTCTTTAAACTCCATTATGGCTTGTGCAATGGGATGTGTGGATTGTTCTTCCATAGCCATCAGGTATTTCATAAATTCCTTTTCTTCCCACCCCATCACTTTAATTTCCTTGATTTTGAACACACCTTTGGTAACAGTTCCTGTTTTATCCATTACCAGGGTGTTTATTTTGGTCATAGCATCAAGAAAGGACGCGCCTTTAAAAAGGATACCATTTTTTGATGCTGCACCCAAACCACCGAAATATCCTAAAGGAATAGAAATCACCAAGGCACACGGGCACGAAATCACCAAGAAAATCAAGGCTCTGTACAACCAATCCCTTAAGATATAATCTTCTACAAAGAAATAAGGGAGAAATGTTAAACCTATCGCTAAAAAAACGACAATGGGTGTGTATATGCGAGCGAACTTCCTAATAAATAATTCTGTTTTTGATTTACGGGCTGTGGCGTTTTGTACCATTTCGAGAATACGGGCAATGGAGCTGTCTTTAAATTCTTTAGTTGTTTCGATTTCAATTACACCATCCAGGTTGATGCTTCCTGCAAAAACCTTATCACCTTTGACAATGGTATCGGGTTTGCTTTCACCTGTTAAGGCTGCTGTGTTGAATGACCCTTTTGCTGAGAGTAAAACACCATCCAGGGGGACTTTTTCACCAACACGAATTTGTATTTTTTGGCCAATGGCAACCTCTTCCGGTGATACGCTTGCATAGTCACCATTGCGATACACATTGGCTTCTTTGGGGCGCACATCCAGTAAGGCTTTAATGTTTCCTTTGGCTTTTGTGACGGCCGCATTTTGGAACAATTCGCCTACGGCATAGAACAACATTACTGCGACACCTTCAGGATATTCCCCAATTATAAAAGCCCCTATGGTGGCAATGGACATCAAAAAGAACTCGGTAAAAACATCACCTTTTTTAATACTTTTCCAGCCTTCTTTAACCACCGGTAACCCTACCGGTAAATAAGCAATGCCATACCATACAATGCGAATCCAGTCTTTAAAGAATGGAACATCAAAATAATCTAAGCCTATACCTACCACAAGCAAAGTAAAACTTATGATGGCAGGTATATACACTTTAAATCCTTTGGATTGATCATTATGGTTGTGCGAATCATCCCCGTTGTGCTTTCCTTTGGAATTTTGTAAATCCCTTAAACTAACTTTCTTCTTTTTCATAGTCAATTGAACTTGCTGTTTACAAAGGTCCTATTAAAAACAATGCAACGGAAGTGCATTATTGACCACTGCATTTATCACAAATGCCCTTTACTACCAAGTTTATATTTTCTGAGATAAAGCCATCCGGCACTTTGATTTGGGGGATTTTGTGTTCTGTAAGGCAAACCGTTTCATTACAGATATTGCAATGAAAATGTAGGTGTAAATCGGTTTCTATCTCACAGTTGCAATCTTGCTCGCACAGGGCATATTTAACAATCCCGGTGCCATCATCAATTTGGTGTGCAATCCCTTTTTCTTCAAAGGTTTTTACGGTTCTGTACAAAGTTGTTCTATCCGCTTTCGCGAAAGCGTTTTCAATATCGGTCAAGGTGACAGCTACTTGTTTTTTAGCCAGATATTTATAAATCAATAAGCGCATTGCTGTCACGCGAATATTTTTAGACTCTAATACTTGTTCTATGGTTTCCATACTTAATGTGCGTGTTCTGTTTCGCTTTTTTTCATTTCTGCAATAAGGTAATAGGCATTGTTATAGGCAAATTTTGTATTGGGTTTGATTTCTTTTAAAAATTCAACAGCAATCCAATTCCCATCTTTTGTGCCCGGAATGACCTCAACCGGAGTGAAGGCCCAACTGTTATTGTCTTTTTCAGCTGAAAAGACATAAAACCGATCACCGTCATTTACAATCGCGCTTTCCGGTAATGCTATGGTTTGTGTATTATCGATCTGGATTTTGCCTTGAATGTACATACCGGGAATTAAGCTTCCTGTTTTGTTTTCGATTTCGGCGTGAACGTGTACTGCTTTCGGGTTGTCTTCAAAGGTTTTACTCACGGAATAGATTTCTGCAGTGAGTTCGTCATCAGGAATAGACTGCACCGTGAAGGTTACTTTCTGTCCCTTTTTTACTTTATGCACGTCTTTTTCAAAAACCATTACATCGGCGTGCACGTGGTGGGTATTTACAATTTCAAATAACTTGGTTTGGGGTTCCACATACTGTCCTGTTTTTACTTTTACTTTTTGCACATAGCCTTCAATTGGACTCCGTAAGGAAATGCGCTGTGCAATGTTCCCATTTCTTACGGAGGCAGTATTGACATTCAATATTTTCAGTTGGGCTTCCAAGCCGTTTACCATTGCTTTTGAGGCATCATATTCTGCTTCTGCCTTTTGAAAATTAACCCCTGAACCCACACCGGCATCGTAGAGTGTTTGCTGACGTTCATAATTTTTCTTTAAAAAATTGCTGTTGCTGAACGCATTTAAATAATCGGTTTGGAGCTTTATGATATTAGGATGCGAAAGGTAAGCCACCACCTGATCTTTATCGACTTTATCGCCTTCTATCACTTTAATGGAAACCACGTTTGCACCCACCACCGAAGTGATGGCCGCTTCACTTTGAGGTGGTACTTCCAAAACGCCATTGGCTTCTACATAGCCACTCATATTGCGTTGGGTAAGGGTATCAATTTTCATTTGTAATGCATCAAATTGTTGGACGGTCAACATCACTTTTTTTCCCTCTTTATGTGTTTCTTTTTTCTCTGTTTCCAGTGCATCATTATGAGGTTTTCCATCAGTGTCAGCGTGGTTTTCCTTATTGCCACACGCAACTATTAAAAGGGATGCGAAAAGGAATGTTATATATGTATGTCTTGTTTTTTTCATTGTCTTATTGATTAAAATAGTGTAATTCAAATGTGCTTTTTAAATAATTAATTAAGGCATCCTGAGCTTCCAATTCAGATTGAATAGCTTCTTTGATGAGTTGTGAAAAAGCAGTGTAATCTATCTCACCTTCTTTGTATGCCAGCAAGGCGCCTTCTTTTTGATCTTTTACCAAAGGCAAAACCTGATTTTTATACAGTTCCCAGGTGGTTTTCCATTTATTATATGCTTCTTGAGCTTGCAGATACCCGGATTGCACTTGTCGTTTTTTGAACTTCAGATTGGTTTGTGCTATTTCCTCATCAATTTTAGCCGCTTGTATCTTAGCCTTGTTGCCACCCGATAAAAAGGGAACGGAAATACCTGCCTGATAACTGTAAAACCCTGAGTTGCCACCCACTTTTTGCAGTCCCCCTTGTAGGTTGAATTTGGGTAAATTGTCGGCTTTAGCAGCTTTCATATTTGCTTCTGCTTCTGTAACCCGGTTTTGTACTAAGGTAAACAAAGGGTGTTCTTCAATTGATATCTTGTTTTCATTCAACACTATAGCATCCTCAAATTCATCTGAAACGGTGTAAAGTTCTTCGGAAAGCAACCACAGATTAAACTGCTGCAGGGCGATGCGATAATCGCTATAGGCTTGTACTTTTTTATTCTGAATTTGAAATGCCTGATTTTTGGCTGCCGAATATTCTAATCTTGAAATGGCTTCCACTTCATAATTTAACTCCACCGCTTGTTCAAAGTTTGTATAAATAGAATCCAGCTCTTTATACAAGACGTATTGTCGTTTCATTTGATAGCAATTTGCCCACGCCTTTTTAACCTCTAATTCGAGTTCTAATTCTGATAATTGATGGGCTTTTTGTGCTAACGCGATGCGTTGTTCCTGCAAGCGTTTTTTTGCACCTATTCCAAAGACATTAATATCAGTTTGCCCTATGCCAATGGTGGTATAAATACCCGTTTCACTATTGATTTCCTCACCCCCTGTAAAGATTTGTGTGGTTCCAAAGTTATATGCGGAAGCTTTAAGTTTCTCCTGTTTTTCAATTTCCAACTGTTTTTGCTTTAACAAGGGAAAATTATTTTTAGAAAGTTGTACCGCTTGCTGTAATGTAATTTCAGGAAGACTGTCAATTTCCTGCTGGGCATTTGCCTGTCCCGGAAAGGCCAATACCAAAAGTACAACCACAGAAGCTGCCACCGCATTTTTATTGAATTTAAACTTGAAAGATCTGTTTTCTACCCAATGATATAGTATGGGCAATACAAAGAGTGTTAACAAGGTTGAAGTCAACAACCCCCCAATAACGACTGTTGCCAACGGGCGTTGCACCTCAGCCCCGGCAGATGCTGAAAGAGCCATAGGTAAAAATCCTAACATATCGGTCGAAGCGGTAAGCATAATGGGTCTGATTCTTCGTTTTGTACCTTGTATAATACGGTCTTTGAGATTGGTAACACCTTCCTCCTTGAGTTCGTTGAGACCGCTAATCATTACCAAACCATTTAAAACAGCTACCCCAAACAGCACAATAAACCCAACACCTGCCGAGATACTAAACGGCATATCCCGAAACCATAAAGCAAAGACACCACCGATGGTTGCCATAGGAATCGCAATGTAAATCATCAGGGTTTGCGGTAAGGATTTTAAGGCAAAGTATATGAGAATAAAAATGAGAAAAAGTGCTAAGGGGACAACCATTTGCAGACGACTGCTTGCACGTTCCAGATTTTCAAAAGCACCCCCATAGCGAATGAAATAGCCCGTAGGTAGTTCTAATTGGGTCTCTAATTTTGCTTTTATTTCGGTGACCAACGACTTCACATCGCGCCCCCTTACGTTGATCCCCACATAGGTCCTTCTGTTGGTATTGTCTCTACTGATTTGCATTGGGCCCGCTTTGTAGGATATGTCAGCTATTTCGCGTAGCGGAATTTGAGCACCGGAAGGCAAACTAATGTACAGGTTTTGAACATCTGCTATGTCTTCCCGATTTTTAGCATTGAGACGCACCACTAAATCAAACCGCTTTTCCCCTTCAAAAATCACCCCTGCATTGCCTCCGGCAAAGGCAGACTTGACGGTTTTATTGAGGGAATTGATTTGAAGGCCGTATTGTGCCATCTTGTTGCGATTGTATGTAATAGTTATTTGTGGTAGCCCGGTGGTTGCTTCGGCTTTCATATCGCCTATTCCCGGTGTGCCCGCTATAATTTTAGTGATTTCATCGGCTTTTTGAGAGAGTATGTCAATATCATCCCCATAGATTTTTATGGCTATGTCTTCCCTAACTCCTTCAAGCAGCTCGTTGAAGCGCATTTCAATGGGTTGGGTAAACTCATAATTCACCCCTGGAATTATCTCAACCGCCTCCTTCATTTTGTTTATCAAATCATCTTTAGAAGCTACTGTTGTCCATTCACTTTTTGGTTTCAGGATGACAAAAACATCGGCAATGTCCATCGGCATAGGGTCTGTAGGTATCTCGGCCACACCGATGCGGCTTACAATTTTTTCCACTTCAGGAAATTTTGCCATTACGATTTGTTCAATTTTAGTGGTGGTTTCAATCGTTTCAGTAAGTGAACTTCCCGGTTTTAGTATCGCGTGAAATGCAATATCGCCTTCATCGAGTTGGGGGATAAATTCGCCGCCCATTTTGGTAAACATCAAAACGGTAACAGCAAATAATACAATTGCAAAGCCAATTATCCATTTTCCTTTTTGTAAGGCTTTTTCCAATAAAGGTTGGTATTTTCGTTCTACCCAATGCACAACTCTATCACCATAGGATTTTTTGTCATTTTTGGGTGCCCTTAAAATCAAGGCAGACATCATAGGTACATAAGTAAGACACAACACCATTGCACCAAGCATTGCGAAAATAAAGGTCAGTGCCATTGGTTTGAACATTTTTCCTTCAATGCCTTCTAATGCCAGAATGGGCAGGAACACGATCAGGATGATGAGTTGCCCAAAAAATGCTGCGTTCATCATTTTTTTGGAGGCCATTGAGGCTACTTTATCCCGCTCTTTTGAGGATAGTACTTTCTTTTTCAGTACTTGTGCAGCGATTATAAACACCGTGCTTTCAACAATAATTACTGCGCCATCTACAATAATACCAAAATCAATGGCACCCAAACTCATTAAGTTTGCCCAAACATCAAAGACATTCATTAAAATAAAGGCAAACAATAATGACAAGGGAATGGTGGAAGCTACTATTAAACCACCTCGCCAATTTCCTAAGAGGAATATGAGAATAAAAATAACAATTAATGCCCCTTCAATTAGATTGGTAGAAACCGTTGACGTGGTTTCACTTATGAGTTTGCTACGGTCTAAAAAGGGTTCAATCACAACCCCTACGGGTAATGATTCCTGAATTTGGGCAATTCTATTTTTGACGTTTGTGATCACATCGTTAGAATTTGCACCTTTGAGCATCATCACAGAACCACCCACGACCTCACCATCGCCATCCTGCGTTAGTGCACCGTAGCGGATTGCAGAACCAAACTGCACTTCAGCAATATCGCCTATGGTTACCGGAATGTTATTTACGTTTGTTACAACCGTCTTTTTGATGTCGTCCAGATTGCGTACCAGGCCTTCTCCACGAATAAAATTAGCCTGCCGGTTTTTTTCGATATAGGCACCACCTGTGTTTTGGTTGTTTGCTTCCAGGGCTAAAAATATATCGGTTATGGTGAGTCCAATTGATTTCAACTCATTGGGATCTACTGAGACCTCGTATTGTTTTATTTTTCCTCCAATAGCATTCACCTCCACCACACCCTCGACCATTGCCATTTGGCGTTGTACAATCCAATCTTGCATCGTGCGCAATTCGGTTAAAGTGTAAGTGTCTTTAAATTCTGGTTCAACCCTTAAAGTGTATTGGTAAATTTCACCAAGGCCTGTTGTAATGGGACCCATACTGGGTTCGCCAAAACCTGCAGGAATTTTCTCTTTGACCTCGTTTAGTTTTTCAGCTACCAGCTGACGGGGCAGGTAAGTGCCCATCTCATCATCAAAAACAACAGTAACCACTGATAAACCGAAACGCGAAATAGAACGAATTTCCTTTACATTTGGCAAATTGCTCATTGCAATTTCAACCGGGTAAGTAATGATTTGCTCTATGTCTTCTGTACCCAGGTTTGGTGCTTGTGTAATTACCTGTACTTGGTTGTTGGTAATATCGGGCACAGCGTCTATTGGAACTTTGGTCATACTCCAAATACCTGCCCCCACAATGGCGAGCGTAAACAAGCCCACAATGAATTTGTTATTGATTGAAAAATCAATGATTTTATTAATCATAGAAAAAGTTTAATGAATTATAAATATGAGTGTGTTGACCACCGATTCAATGGAAAACATTAATTTATAAGATACCTGCCCTTGCAGGTACTCCTTAAACTTGGGGAGGTTGTAAAATAGAAGTATAAAAGTCTTTTTCTAATCTATTAGAATAAAAAAACACTTTTTTAGATATGTCTGTTGAAGTTAATGTAGAGTCAACAATTTTAAAATTTGTAGCGTGAATGTGGCAGCAATGGCAAATGCAAAATGGTGAGCACAAGTCCAATCCTTGATGTTGATGGTCGTCTGCTGGTTGTGAAATTTCAATTGATGTTAAATTATCTACGGCAGCCGTATCCTCACAAGGCGCAAGATTGAGCGCGAAGATGTAAAAAGCTAATATGACTGCCAGAAATTTCATAGTTCAAATATACAAATAAATCAATGCACTGGTTGTGCAAAAGTTTTATATAGTGAAAGATAGTTATAGAAAGCCTAGTTTATCTTATAATTAATCATGGATACTTTCATTGATTCTTCAAGGAGTATTGTATAACGATATTAGCTGAGGTTGAATCTTCGATTTCAAGCCGCTTCTTCAATAAACTTTCGAAATGGTCAGTTATGCCAGAGGTAGCCCGGAATGAGTTGGTAGTAAAAAGCGTTAATGCATTTATGAATGGAGTTTAAATGACGAGATGCCCGCCTCAACCTTCGCTATCCTCCATCGCTAAAGCTTCGGAGGATGAAAGCTACGGCAGACAAGTACGCGAGCATTAATGAGGGCGCTGGGTTTTGCAACCCGGGGAGTTGAGGTGACGGGATGTTTTTGTTTGACAACTTTCAATTGAAGTTACTGCACCTTTAAATTGTTAAGTTGGATTTGAACGTAAGGGTACTTTAATAGTTTAGCAACATTTTTGGTCTAGTTGTATGGGTGGACACTTTATACTACCATAGCTGCAATATACACAGCAGTCTCCTTGTTTTGGTTTTAATACTGTTTTGCAATTTTCACATTCATAAAAAAATTGGCAGGCCTCAGTAGGCATTGTTTCTTCTTTGTGGTGACCGCAGTTGGGGCAAGTTATTGTGGATTGTAATGTGACCTCCATTTTATTGTTCCTTTTTGTCTGTTACTGTATATCCTGTTACGGTAATTGCTTGTTCAATTTCGGCTATGTTTGTTTTTGAAATATCAAACTCAACGATAGCATTTCCATTCTCATAGGAGGCCGTTGCTTTTATGATGCCCTGAAGTTTGTTCACTTCATGGTTTATGGGTGCTTCACATCCTGTGCAAGTCATACCGCTAATTGAAAACTCAATAACCTGCACATTTTCTTTGTCAATCACAATAACTTGCTTTTCTGTCTGGGGATATAAAACTTGGGAATAGTAAGGAAAGGCGAGCATCAACCCTATAAAAACGGTTATGATCCCTAAAAAGGTTTTACTTTGAATAAATTTTGGTTTCTCATCTGTATCGCAGTTGCATTCGACTGCCTTTTTTTGCTTGAGATGCAGATACCAGGCAAATCCAAGAATCAAAAGTGTGAAACTGATTAAATAGGGTCTGAAAGGATTAAGCCAAGAAAAAGTTGAAACTAGGCCACTTGTGCCTGCAATGAGTACTAAGACTGGTGTAATACAACATAATGAAGCTGCAATTGCTGTCAAAAGCCCTGCACCGATTAGTTTTTTGTCAGTTTTCATAGTGTTACCGAAATTTTATTTTCAATAAGTATTTAAAAAAGGGTATTAATAATTCAATGTTAATCCTACACCAAATCCCATATCACTGTCGTAATGTGTCCTAATTCCAAAGTTTTTACCTGCAATGTAGTTCAGCCCAACCATATATTCTCTGTCTGTGTTAACCATAAAAGCGGCTCTAATTCTTTTTGATATGGGAATATCTTCTCTCCGCAATTGGATTCTTACATTGCCATCGTGGTACACTTCAGTTTGTAGAATCAAAAGCATTGGCAAAGTGTAAGCAACACCTAAACTAAATTGTGTACGGTTGTCTTTGGTATTTCTTTGTCCGAATAGGTTTGTTTCTACATCGTTTTGTCCTAATTCTCTATAGCGCCAATCAAAGCCAACAAATGGCATTAGCCATTGCATTCTGCCAATGTATCTCCCAATATGTGTTTCTACCTCGTATCCGTGCATATCCTTATAACCCAAACGCCATTCTGTACCAAAACTCCAACGGGCATTTTGCAACATTGCCATCCCGTCATTTCCATTGGTTGCAAAGTCATTTTGGATCATAAAATGCAGCTGGTTGCTCTCTCTTTGTAGTTTTTTATAAGCCCATTCCTTGTTAGGTAGCAAAGGATTTGGTGCTTGGTTTTCTGTGCTAAATACACGGTTCATTCCAGACATCATGTGGTAGAGGATATGGCAATGAAAAAACCAATCGCCCTCTAAATTAGCATTGTATTCAATGACGTTGGTTTCCATTGGCATCACATCAATGACGTTTTTGAGAGGTGCGTAATCACCTTGACCGTTAATCACCCGAAAATCGTGGCCGTGCAGATGCATCGGGTGGCGCATCATTGAATTGTTGAAAAGGGTAATCCTTACATTTTCACCTTTTTTAATCAGTATTTTATCAGTCTCTGCCAACACTTTATTATCCAGGCTCCACACAAACCGGCTCATGTTACCTGTGAGTTCAAATCGCAGTTCCCTAACTGGGGCATCAGGAAGCAAACCGGTTTTTACAGTCGATTTTAGCATAGCATAATTGAGGGTTACAATATCAGTATTACCAGAGCCGTGTGTGGAATGATCCATATTCTCCATATCCATTCCTGGCATTTTATCCATTTTCATGGTTTTTTGTTCGTCCATAATTTCAGGATACATTACCGTGTTCATATCCATTTGTTGCAGGCTCATATCCATCCCCATATCTTTCATATTTCCCTGCATGTCCATCATATCGTTCATCATCTTCATTCCTTCAAAGTATTTCAGTTTTGGTAATGGACTTGCCAACTGTTTTATGCCTGAACCGATATATATTGAAGCTGATTTGGTTCTGTCTTCTGGTGTTGCCAAAAATTCGTAGGATGTATTTTCTGCTGGTATTGTCACAATGACATCATAGGTTTCTGAAACGCCAATAATCAATCTATCCACTTCAACAGGCTCAACATCATTTCCGTCATTTGCAACTACGGTTATTTTTCCGCCTGCATAAGTGAGCCAAAAATAGGAGGATGCACCACCGTTTGAAATTCGTAATCGCACTTTATCACCAGCTTTGAATTGAGAAAGTTGGTTTTCTGATGTTCCATTGATAAGAAATTTGTCATAATAAATATCGCTCACGTCCATCGCCAACATTCGTTTCCATTCGTTGATGATTTTTGTTTTGAAATGTCCTTCTCTAATGGCTTCTGCATAGCTTTGTGTTGTCCCTTTTTTGATTGCGAACCAGTCAGAAGCAGTGTGCAACATACGGTGTACATTATCTGGATTGTAATCTGTCCATTCACTTAAAATAATGGGAACAGTTGGCAAGTCGTCAATGCCTTTTCTAAAAGTGGGGTCGTCTTCTCTTTTCTTCAAAATCATTGAGCCGTACATTCCAATTTGTTCTTGAAGACCGCTATGGCTATGATACCAATGTGTGCCATTCTGAATAATTGGAAAACGGTAGATATGTGTGGTATTTGGCTCAATAGGCATTTGGGTTAAGTATGGTACACCGTCTTCTTTGTTGGGCAAATGCAAACCGTGCCAATGCATAGAAGTACTTTCTTTGAGTTGGTTATGTACGTGAATTTCTGCTATGTCGCCCTCGGTAAAGGTGAGTGTTGGCATTGGAATTTGCCCATTGACGGCAATTGCCCTTTTTTCTTTCCCTGTAAAATTGACGATGGTGTCTTTTACATAAAGGTCATATCGCACCACTTTTTGGGCGAATATGTTTGTAGTTACCAAAAGTAAAACAATTATCGGCAACACTTTTTTATATACATTATTTTGATTATCCATTTGAGAAATTTTATTTTTTAATTGCGTTGAAATAAGAAAATGTGCCAATTACTGTATTGATAGAATTTTTTACCACTACATCTTCAAAACCTGCCTTTGATATAAAATCGGGCATCAATCCTTTCACATTATCATTGGTTGTTTTGAAGCCGTCTAATAACTGTACTAAACCAAAAGTTAATCGCATCAATTTGTTTTGTGCTTTACCCCAATCGGCAATAATGAGTTTTCCGTTGGGTTTCATAACACGGTGCAATTCTTTAAGGCAATTCAGTTTCGTTTCAGCATCTAATTGATGAAAGACCAAACAACTATAAACTTTTTCAAAACTATTATCGGCAAAAGGCAATACATTACCATCGTATAAGTGCAATGGAAGTTCAACGTTATTTTTTGCCAATTTATGTTCGGCAATGTTTTTTACTTTAGGGTCAATATCCAAACCTTCTAACTTTGTATTTGGGTTCGCCTTGTGCACCAAAAGCAAATTTTGACCTGTCCCAAAACCAAACTCTAAAAGACGCTCATCTGTTTGTGGGTTGATTTCTTCGACCAAAAGCCTTCTGAACTTCTTTTCGGGCATAGTGATTTTTATTACCATATCGTAGTAGGCTGTTAAAAAATCGTACCCTAATGCAGGGATATATTTCATCTTATTCATTTTGTTTAAGTCGGGTCTCTACCCAATAAATAATTTTTTGTTTATCATCATCAGAAAGTTTTGCGTTACTGTGCATCAGAAGATATGATGGCAAGGGCATTTCATCTGCCTTAACCTGTTTTGAAATTCTGTCCAGTTTGTTATTTTGTTTACGTTGGGAATAATCACCAAACTCACTGAAGTTGAGGTCTTCCTTTCCTTCACGAATATGTCCATCCATTAAGAATCGCATAGGCTGAACTTTACTATACCAAGGATAGTTGGTGTTATTGCTATGACAATCGTAACAGGAGGTTTGCAAAATATTCATTACATTACCCGGAACATCATAAACATAGCTAATATCCGTTTTTGGGATATATTCCTGATGGTTTACATCAGTCGGGATAAATTGTATCCCGACAAATATAACCACCAAAACAATCGCTATTTTTTTCAACCACTTCTTCATTTAGTTGATAACACTTTGCACTTTCCCACACGTTGGCATTTTAGTTCCCATATATGGATTACTTATTGCTTCCTCATTGCTTATCCAAATTGCTCCATTATTATTATTAGCCATTGGACAGAAAACTTCATATAATTTTTGAGAAGTTCCGATTATGGCTATCAAATCTTTAATGTCTATGCTTAAAGAAATCAAATGTTCCCGTTGATGACCAATGTCGCGCGCATTTTTGGAAATGTGTTCTGCGTGTTCAATAGCAGTTTCCAAAATGTCATTCACTTCCTTCTGCTCATCATCAGATAGCTTTGAACCTTTAAAACCTTTTAAAGAGGTCACTAACTTTGCAGAAGCTTTTGCTGCTTCGGAGGCATCATCCTTTGCAAGGCTTTCGTTTAAGGTAAAATAATTACTTAAAACTGAAGCAAGATCTCCATTCATTTCTCCTGTGTTAGCAGACGTATCACTACTTTCTATTGAGCCTTCATGGTCATGACTTGAAAGGTCATGCTCCATACTTTTTTCTTGGTTATGGGCTTCATTGTTCTGTTTGGAATTGTTTCCACAACTTACCATTATTAAGGTAACGCCTATCACTGCAATCATTAATTTTATATTTATTTTTTTCATTGTCTTAATTTTTATTATTATTATTTAATTGTTTCAACCGTTTTACCACAAGTAAGCATTTTAGAACCATAGTATGGATTCTTTACGGTATTTTCCTTGCTCAACCAATTAGCACCTTTGCCGCCATTTGCCATTGGGCAATGTTGGTAATAAGTAGGTGTTTTTTGTTTAGAAACTTTTAGCAACTGATACATATTATCAGATAATGTAATGAAATGGTCTCGCTGATGACCTACATCTTTGGTTTCTTCTATATGTTCGGTATCAAATGCCAAGTCTTTCATTATTTTCATCCAAACGGTGTGTTCGTCATTGGTCAGTTTATTCATTTGCACAGAATTAAGTGCATTGAGCAACTCTTTTGCTTTGGCAGAAGCCAAATTTCCATCTGATTTTACCAAAGCATCTTTAAGTGCAAAGTAGTTGTCAAAAATTGCTTTCAGTTGATTTACTTCTTGTATTGGTTCTGTTGACTTGTCGGCTGATTCATCGTTATTATGTTTAGAATGGTCTTCCATAACTTCGGTTTTCGCAGTTTCCGATTTTTTTACACGGTCATATTGACAACATCCAGGAAGTTTAGCATACATATCATCGGGTGCAAGGAATTTCTCACTGTCGTAACCTGCTAATGCAATGCGTTTCAAGATTTCATCTTGATTGGTTTTACTCGCATCGTAAGTAAGTGTTGCCATTTTGGTCTCTTTATTCCAATTTACTTCGGCTACTTTTTTAACATTTCCTGCTTTTTCAATTGTGCTTTTGCACATTCCACAGTTACCGTAAATTTTTACGCTTTCAGTGATAGTGTTTTTGATTTGAGCGTTTACCGTTGTGAGCGATAGCAATACAGTCATTGCCATCAATATTTTTATTGATTTCATTTTTTTAAATTTTAAGTTTTTAAAAATTATTAATTGAGAAAGCAAAGTAATGCTTTCGATTGGACAGACCTTTGGCTGTCAAGGCAAGAAATCAGCCTATTTTTGGAGGTAGCCAAATAGAAAGAAAACCTGATGAATAATAGGTTTCTTGATAATAGAAGTTTGATTTGCTCAATATTAATTTTACTTGAGAAAATTGAGTTAAAAAAGGTATTGTAAAGTTTCTGCAACTAGTAGGGCAATGACAAATGGGATTACTACATTTTCCATCACAATTTTTTCCGTGATTACCACATTGTGCTATTTCTTTATCGCAAGAATCATTCTTTTGTAAACTCGCTTTGTTGCTATTATTGCTATTTATTTCTGTTTCATTTGATGTAGAGCTACAAGCATAGGTATCTGTTGGCGACATAATGAAACCAATCAGAGTGAAAAATATTATGTGGAAAAATCTTGTCATATTGTTAACATACGAAGTTATGAATTATTAGTTTGTGGGCTGTTAATTTTTTATTAAATGTGTGGTAGCAAAAAATAAATAAAATACATAGCAAAGAGGCAGACTGTCGACTTAGGACCTGTCATATAACTATAGAATCAAACTTAAAAAAAACAAAATTTTTATATTCACACATATAATTTTGTGAAACGCAATTTTTACCACACTGTGATTTTCTCCACTATATATGTCTTTACAAAAAAGTTCTAAAATACAGGCTTGCTTCTTATATTACATACCTTCCACACTACCATTTATTGAAAACAAGCCTCTGCACACTATCGGCATGCTTCAGCACCTTACTTACATTTATCTGATATTTTTTATTCACATTCATTTACCTATCATGAATATAATTGCATAACTAGAAAATGCAATAGCCTTCTTAGACATTATTTTTTATCAATCTTCCTTTTAAGCAACTGCGCATTTATGGCGACTATAATGGTGCTCAAACTCATAAATACAGCTGCCACGGCAGGTCCTAACACAAAACCTGTTGAGTATAGCACTCCAGCTGCCAGTGGAATGGCAACCACATTATAACCCGTTGCCCATATTAGGTTTTGGATCATTTTGTTGTAAGTAGCCTTTCCGAATAGAATTAATTTAGCAATATCCTGAGGGTTACTGTTTACTAAAATAATATCGGCAGTTTCAGCAGCTACATCTGTACCAGATCCAACGGCAATACCCACATCTGCTTTGGCAAGTGCAGGAGCGTCATTAACACCATCTCCTGTCATGGCAACAAACTCCCCTTTGTTTTGTAGTTCATCTACTATTTCTACTTTTTGATGCGGTAATACTTCGGCATAATAGCCATCTAAGCCCAGTTTATCGCTAACAGCTTTGGCTGTTTTTTCATTATCGCCTGTTGCCATTAGTACTTTTATGTTATTCTTTTTAAAGATCTTTATGGCTTCAGCAGATTCCGGTCTAATTTCATCAGCAAGCGCTATGTAACCTGCTAAATTACCATCTATCAATACAAAAACAACAGTTTCAGCTGCATCGCTATAAGCATCTTTTGGAATGTCTATTTTTTCATCCCTTAAATAGCCCGGGCTTACTACTTTTACTTGCATACCTTCTACATTGGCTTCTACGCCTTTACCTGTAATGGCATTGAAATTTTCGGGTTTTGGGATGGCAACCTTGTCTTCTTTTACTTTTTTGATAATACCCACAGCGATGGGGTGTTCAGAGCTTTGCTCCAAAGCACTTGAGAGCCTTAATATTTCCTCTTTTGAAAATTTATCATCTACAGATTCAATACGCGTCACCCCAAAATCCCCTTTGGTCAGGGTGCCGGTTTTATCAAAAAGCAAGACGGAAATTTTACGAGACTCTTCAAAAGCCGTTCTGTTGCGTATCAGTAAACCGTTCTGAGCAGACACAGCAGTAGAAATTGCCACCACTAATGGAATTGCCAATCCTAATGCATGAGGGCAGGCAATGACCATTACGGTCACCATTCGTTCCAAGCCATATACAAATGGAAATCCCAACAAGAGCCATACTGTCAATGTTCCAAAACCAATGACCAAGGCAATATAAGTAAGCCATTTTGCTGCCCTATCTGATAGGTTTTGCATTTTGGATTTGGTTTTCTGAGCTTCCTCCACCATCTTGATTACCTTGTTCAGGTAGCTGTCCTTTCCTGTATGCTCAACCTTTACTTTTAACGTGCTATTTCCATTTACAGAACCGCCAATTACTTTATCTTTTTCTTCCTTTTTTACTGGTTTCGATTCACCTGTAAGCATAGATTCGTTCAGATAACTAGTGCCTTCAATAATGATCCCATCAGCTGGAACTTTCTCTCCAGGTTTTACCAAAATCACATCACCTTTTAATAAATCTTCGAGTGAAATATCTTCAATAGTATCCCCCTTTACCCTGTGGGCTTCAGCTGGCATCATACTTACTAAAAGTTGTAAAGCTTTGGAAGCACCCAAAACACTTTTCATTTCTATCCAATGGCCAAGAAGCATAATGGCAATCAGGGTTGCCAGTTCCCAGAAAAAATCTACTCCATCTAAACCAAAAACTGTTGCAGAACTATAAAAATAGGCAACCGTAATCGCCATGGAAATAAGGGTCATCATCCCCGGTGCCCCATTTTTAATTTCATCCCAAAAACCTTTCAAAAATGGCCAACCTCCATAGAAATATACTACAGTTGAGAGGGCAAAGAGGATGTATGGGTTGCCAGGCAAAAGGTATTCATACCCAAAGAAATCCTGAATCATAGGGGAGAAGAACAATATTGGAATGGTAAATACAAGCGTTACCCAGAACCGTTTCCTAAAGTCTGAAATCATCATTTTATGATGGTCATGCCCCATTTGACCATGTCCCGGAATATGACCTGAGTGGTCACCGCTCCCGTGGTTCATTTTAGAATGGTCTTCTTCTTTTTGTTTCTTCTTTGAATGATCCATTTTAGAATGGTCCATTTCTTCTTGATTGTGATTATTGTTATTTTCCATTATAGTAATATTTTAGTGTTATCTTAATTTTCTTCTCATTGCTTCCGAAATATTTTCGGCATATACTCCGTAGGCATCTACCAAAAGTCCCTTAATTCCGTTATTGGAAGAAATTGCATATAAAATGCTGTTATCATCAGTACTGCTCATTCCTTCAAAGCGATAGGTTCTATCTACTATAAAGTCTTCAGGATGTATCTTCAATTTTAGTGATGGACATTCCAAGCATTCAGGTTTTAGGTTGAAATCATAAGTATAGCCCTGATTTTGGAGTTCAGTTACGGCTTCTGAAAGTGTATCGTAATTTTTCATACTTCTTTATTTATTGGTTATTGTAAAATATCTACTAATAACTCCTATGAAATCCTGAAAGGACAATAGACCGTTTCCTATGAACCTATCAGTCCGGGCATTGCTACCCGAAAAGCCCGCCAAGAATAGTATTAAAGATATGTAATTTAATAACCTCATCTATTGTGCATCAATGTTTTTACTTCTTTTGCAATACTGTCACTCAGATCTATGGCATTGGAAGGATGTGGAATAGTATTACAAGTTACAATTTTTCTTACCCCGGAATCCAATAATTCCTGATAGGCATTTCCTGAAAATACAGGATGAATACCGATACATATTGGAGGTTTCATTCCAGCATTTTTTAAATGTTGTACAGTTTCAATCATCGTGCGTGCCGTAGAGATGATATCATCCACTAAAACAGGTGTAGCCTCCTTGTATTTATCTACATCAGGTACTGAGACTTCCACATCACGGTCACCGTGACGCACTTTTTGCAATACCGTAAATGGTGCCCCAGCTTTTTTAGCAACCTCAGAAACCCATTGTTCACTTTCGGAATCGGGACCTATTAGTACAGGGTTTTTGATGTTATCCTTTATCCATTCTGAAATGGCGTCTGCGGCGTGGATCACTTTATTGGGAATGTCATAGACTTCTCCCAAAGCGCTTATTCTGTGCAAGTGAGGGTCAACTGTGGTCATGCTATCGGCAAAACCGGAAATCAGTTTTCCAAAGTAAGTGGAAGTTACACCTTCACCTTTCTTAAAAACTTTGTCCTGCCGCATATATGCGAGGTAAGGGGCTACCAAACAAGTACACATTGCACCAAGCGATTTTGCCGTATGGCTTAAAAAGTAGAGCGGCAATAATTTTTCATCGGGTTCATGCAAGGTACAAACCAGTACCACACATTTATTTTTAACATCTGAAAGGATTCTTATATAGGATTCCCCGTCAGGGAATTTTCGCAAGGTGGCTTTACCCACTTCTGCATCCATTTTTTTGGCCAATAGTGCTGTGAGTTCTTCATTTCCGGGGAGGCTGAATAGTATCGTTTTCATAATAATCTATTTTCAAATAATGGTTATGATGTTGTCGTGTTTGTTTTTATATTCCAAAGCATAGTTAAGTTCGCCTTTGGATTCTGCATAAATGGTGTAGAGTAATTGGTTTTCTTCAACTTGTTTTCCTAAGCTTATATTTAAAAGTATTCCTGCAGATTGAGATTGAGGTGCACCGGAAAGCTTGGCGAGTTTTGCAATCTTTCTGTTGTCGATTCGTTTTAATACGCCTCCCTTATCAGCTTTAATTTCGATTTTATAGGGTGCTAAAACAGGTTTTGAAAAGCGTCCTTGTGCTTTGCAAATGGCAACAAATTTTTTATAAGCTTTTCCAGATTCCAACACTTGCCTCGCAATTTGATTTCCGGTTCCCGGTTTGACTTTTCCGGAAAGTTCCAAGAGTTCGCCAGCTAATAGCAAAGCTCTTTCTGTCAGGTCGTTGGGTGCATCGGCATCATTTTTCAGTACCTTTAAGATATCTATTGCTTCCAGCGCAGGACCGATTCCTCTGCCTACCGGTTGCATACCATCAGTAATAACAACTTTTACATTCAATCCGACTGCTTTACCTACAGTTTCCATATGATTCTGTAATTTTTGTGCCATTTCTGTGCTTCTGACTTTTGCAGTTTCACCTACAGGAATATCTATCACAACGTGGGTGGATCCTGCTGCTGCTTTTTTAGAAAGTACAGAAGCAATGAGTTGACCTTCGCTGTCAATATCCAAGGCTTTCTCGATTTTAATTAGCATATCATCTGCCGGGCTTAGCTGGGCAGTACCTCCCCAAACAAAACAGCCCCCTTCTTTCTCGACCACGGCTTTTATTTCTTCCAAAGAAAGCGTCACGTTGGTCAGTACTTCCATTGTATCTGCCGTACCTGCCGGTGAAGTGATGGCGCGGGAAGATGTTTTGGGCATCGTAAGCCCATAAGCGGCAACAATGGCTACTACCAGTGGTGTAGTTCTATTGCCAGGTAAACCACCGATACAATGCTTATCGACCACAATTTCTTTGTTCCAATGTAATTGTTTACCAGTAGCAATCATCGCTTTTGTGAGATGGGAGATTTCATCAATATCCATTCTGTCACCAGCACAGGCTGTAATAAATGCTGATAGGTGGATATTGGAATAATTGTTTTCTACGATATCGGTTATAATTTCGTTGTAAGCATTGTATTCCAGTTTCTGATTGTAGATTTTAGCCCTAACATGACTTAATGATTCAATGGGTTCTAAATGGGAAACATACAAGGTATCATTAGGGGAAACATTCAGTTTTTTTGCTGCGGCATCTGATAGTCCAATTTCATGAGGCAATAGAATATCTGAATTTAAAACATTAAGACTTGCTACGATTGAGGTAGTTGCATTGGATATTCTAATTCGAGTAAGCGCCTCAAAGCCTTCAGAAATACATACGTGACAATCTTCCCGCATATATACCACATTCTCGTTTTGGGTGTAGATGCCGAGGTGTTTGTATTTTAATATGTTTGAGTGTTGTTCCATATTGTTTTCAGGATTCATTCTTGTTTATATACTTATCTCATCAATCACTGTGTGGCACATAATTCTTTTGAATCATCGAGAATTTTTTTATGCCTTGATTTTGGCACCCCTATTTTTTGCAATAAACCCGGGTTTTCATAAAGTTCTTTGCAGAGGACGATACCTTCATCCAGTAACTTTGTTTTTTCAGTTTTTGTAAGTGTTGTTAAAGCTGTCAACGGGTGTAGACCGGATTTGTCTATTCTATCTTTTAAACCATTTCCCATAGGATAATCCCAACTTGTCAATAATAATCCCACACATTTTCCATATTGTATGGCATCGGTGGTTAATCGTGTATTGGTATAGACACCTCCTTTATGAAGTTTTTCCTTGTGGCCTTTTTGAAGGTCCCATTGTTTTTCCACATCCAAAAATCTTGAATGGATATATAAGGGAATTTTTACATTACAAACCCTGCCTTGATCACTATGGAATTTACATTCTATCATATAATGTTTATTATCCTTTTGTGCCACCACATCTACTTCGTGTTGCACACAATTACCCTGTACAAGTACACCAACCTTTGTTGTAAACCCTTCAAGCTCCATTAGTTTACCAACAAGATTTTCAAAAGGAAAACCAGTAGGACCCAATTCCAACAAGGCTTTTTTGAGCTTGTATTTTGAAGCACTAACCCTGGATTTACCCTTTAGCATCTTGAACGCCATTTGGTAGATTTTTTTGGTGGTCATTCCTTCTTCAATTTGCCCCTGCACTTTATGAGCAATATTTTGAATACTATCCTCATCTGCCCCTGAACGGCGCAGGGAGTTTATGAGTTTATTTATATCAAAAACTTCGTGCTCACCGGAATATTTTTTTATTAAAATTGACTTCTCCATATTTATATTTTGATACTCATCACCGGTAATTCTGAATGATTTGTTACCCCTTCAGTGATACTGCCGGAGAAAAGGCTTAGAAAACCGGTTCGGCCATGTGTACACATTGCAATCAGGTCTGCCTCTTTGTATTTTAAAAAGTTGTTAATACCTGCTTCGACATCAGTTTCGTTATAGATATGCATGGAATAGTTTTTTAATTCCGGAAAATTTTCAAGAAATTCTTTGATAGGTGTCAAACCTTGTTCAATACTGTTAAAATCACTCTCTGTGTTCACCTTTAGTAAATGGATTCGTGCATCACATTTTTCAGCAATGGAAATAACATTCCTAAAGGCTTCGGTTACATCTTCTATAAAATCTGAAACAAAGAGAATCTCTTTGAAAGGAAAAGCTATTTCTTTATCCTTTACAACAATTACAGGTACATCAGCCTTTCGCACAATCTTTTCAACATTACTTCCGGTTACCTCCCTTACAAGACCTTTAGTGCCACTAGAGCCTGTAAAGATAAAATCGTGGTGGAAATGCCCTGAGTGTTCTAAAATATCAGTTTGACCAGCATCGTAACGAAGAAAGGTGCGACATTTGAGTCCTTCACGTTCAGCCGTTTTTTCCAATTCCCTCAAAGAGGCTTTGGCTATGCCAATTTGTTTTACAGTTTCGGGATATCGCTTTTCCTTTAGTTTATCCAATTTGGTCCATTCAACAGGGGTTGTCATTAAGTGCAAAAAATGGATTTCGGCATTGTATAGTTTGGCCATTAATATAGCTAACTTTGCTGCTTTATTGCAGTTTTCAGAGAAATCGGTAGGTACTAATATGTTTTTCATTTTTTCTATGTTATGTTGATTATATTAATTATCAGCTATTTCAAGCTATTGAAATTTTAGTATCCATATAAACACTTTGGACAGCATTGATTAATTCCACCCCTTCAGCGAATGGTTTTTGAAATGCCTTTCTTCCCATAATCAATCCAGAACCTCCGGCTCTCTTATTGATGACTGCAGTTGTAATTGCTTCAACCAAATCAGACTCCCCTTTGGATCCCCCGCCTGAATTTATCAACCCTATTTTGCCCATATAGCAATTGGCCACCTGCAATCTGCAGAGGTCGATAGGGTGGTCTGTAGTAAGCGCTTGATACATTGCATCGTCGTATTTTCCAAATCCTATTTCTCTAAACCCGAAATTGTTGGTCGGTAATTTTTGTTTGATGATATCTGCCTGAATGGTCACGCCCAAATGATTGGCCTGTCCAGTTAAATCTGCAGCAGCATGATAATCTTCTTTTTGGGTTTTAAAAGCTTCATTTCGGGTATAGCACCATAAGATGGTTACCATTCCCAAACTATGTGCTTCTTCGAAAGCTTCGGCTATTTCTTTAAGCTGTCTGTTACTTTCTTTTGAACCAAAATAGATGGTAGCACCCACGGCAACTGCTCCCATATCCCAAGCCGATTTTACCCTGCCAAATAGTGTTTGGTCATAGGTATTTGGATAGGTAAGCAGTTCATTGTGATTGATTTTTACAATAAATGGGATTTTGTGGGCATATTTTCGGGCGTTCAACCCCAATACACCAAACGTGGATGCCACACCGTTACAGCCAGCTTCAATAGCTAGTTTTATTATATTTTCGGGGTCAAAATAGTCACGGTTTTTATAGAACGAAAAAGCGGCACTATGTTCAATGCCTTGATCCACCGGTAGTATGCTCAAGTAGCCAGTGCTGTCCAGATTCCCGTGTTTGTACAACTGGGAAAGACTTCGCAGTACTTGTGGATTTCTATTGCTATTGCCAAATACCTTGTCAAGACCATCCTTGCCGAGGGGTTGCAATTCATCCTTTGTAATTTTTTCACAAACGTGATCTAAATAAAAGGATGCTTTTTTCCCTAAGAGTTCTGTTATATTTTCGTTTATTTTCATTTTTTTAACTTTAATTAATTCCTAAACTTTCATTTGTTTTGGAAATGGATGTTGCCGCATTGGTTTCAATTCCCGTTAGTGCTCGTATGGCATCTATAGTTTCAGGAATAACAATGGCCTGGTTGTCTACCACATAGGCATAAAAAAGTTCGTCTCCCTGTACCTTTAACATATCCTCCCAAATCGCGACCTCATACATATCTCCCCAGGGCCTTCCCATATCCAAAAACATTTCCTTGATTGTATTGTTGGAAACCAGTCCCTGGTCATAACGGATCATTTTAATTCGTGTGGATGTTTTGAATGCTTCCAAAACTTCTTCTTTGGAAGCCTTTTTTTTCAGTTTTACATTCCAGTAATGCATGTGACTCAGGGTTTGAGGAACTTTTATTGCAGTTGTTATTACATCCAATTCCGGATCGACACTTTGAGCGTCAGGCCCCTGATGGCTCGGGATGTCTTTTTCGGGCACCATCGTGTTCATAATACCACCGAGATGGCTTTCCCAAGGATCAGTAGCTCTTCTCAATAGTGTTCCTCTTGCATAATTGAGTAAGTTGGCTCTTTTTAAAGCGGTCAATGTTCTTAAAATAGAGGTAGTGTTGCAGGAAACCACTCTTGTGGCATCCAGATTTATAGCCGATTTATAATTGTTTTCAGCACTGAAAGAATGGCCTGTGGTATCGTGTTTTTCGCCTCCTTGTAGAATAAATTTGATGTTTTGTTCTTTATAAATAGCCACATTTTGAGCCGCAATTTTTTTAGGCGTACAATCCACAACGAGATCTGATTTTTTCAAAAGCTGCTGCATAGTGCCTTTTACTGAAATCCCTTCGGATTTCATTTTATCAGCTGCTTCTTTGGTGGCTGCATAGATATCATATTGCTTTCTTACGGCATTTTGAATGCGCCAATCGGAAATGATATCGCATACGCCCAAAAGCTTCATGTCGTCTTGTAGGTTGATGGCATCGGCCACTCTTTTTCCAATGACTCCGTAGCCTATAACTGCTATTTTTTTCATGTACTTACTTTTTTTAAACGTTACTTTTTATATTCACTTTTTCACTTTTAAAATTTCTTATAATCAGGCGGTTGCTTTTTTCATAAGTGAAATAGCTAACCGCCCAATTAAAACCAACCATTACCTTATTTTTAAACCCACTTATAGACATAAGGTGCACAAGGGACCAAAGCAACCAGGCAAAATAACCGGCAAATTTGAATTTACCCAAATCAGCGACTGCTCTACGTTTTCCTATTGTGGCCAATGACCCTTTGTCCTTATATTTAAAAGGAATCAGTGGTTCGTTTTTAATGGTTTTTAAAATTGCATTCCCCAAGTATTTCCCTTGTTGAATGGCTGCCTGGGCAACTTGTGGATGCCCTAAAGGTGTTTCTACATTAATAATAGCTGCTATATCGCCTATGGCAAAAATATTTTTGTGACCATCCACTTTTAAATAGGCATCGGTTTTTATACGGTTGCCCTTTACTACGTGTTTTTCATCTATACCTTTTGGGAAGTGTCCTTTAACACCTGCTGTCCAGATTAGGTTTTTGGCTAAAATGGTCTTACCACTTTTTGTAGTGACCTGTAAGCCGTCATAATCGATAACAGCTTCATTTAATAACACCTTTACATTCAAGTTATCTAAATATTTTAAGGTTTTTGAGGAAGCCTTATCAGACATTGTACTCAATAACTTATCAATGGCCTCTATCAGATAAATATTCATTATGGAAGGTGGGTACTCCGGGTAATCCTTCGGTAGTATGTAATTACAGAATTCTGCAAGTGCGCCTGCCATTTCCACACCAGCGGGACCACCACCCACGATGACAAAATTGGTTAGGGCGTCTCGTTCTTCATCATCACAGGTAATGGCTGCTTGTTCCAGATTTTGCAACATCAAATGACGAATGTTCAAGGAATCACGAATATCTTTCATGCCCAGACTGTTTTGCTCAACGCTTTCCATCCCGAAGAAATTGGTAGTGGTACCGGTTGCCAACACCAAATAATCGTAATGTACTTTTCCTTTGTTGGTGACTACCATATTTAAGGAAGGTTGGATTTCCATGACTTCGGCTAAACGGAACACGATATTTTTATATCCGTTGAATTGTTTTCTGAAAGGAAAAACAATACTACCAGGCTCCAATGCGCTCGTAGCCACCTGATAGAGCAAAGGCTGAAACTGATGAAAGTTGTTTTTATCAAACAATACTACCTGAATCTCTTTGTGTTTTAGTTTTTCAACTAAAGCCAACCCTGCAAAACCGCCACCAATGATAACAACACGCGGTAACCGAGAATCTGGCAAAAAGATAGATTCAGTTACTTTACAGTTTGCTTCTGCAGTATTGTTAAATGGACCATTATTTTTCATTTATTCAAGTATTCAAATGTATTTTGAACTTATTAGTTGTCTTCATACTTATTGTTACGTTTTCGTACTATCATCACCGAGCAATGGGCATATAATGAAACAAAATGAGAAACTGAACCAAGTAAAAAACGTGATATGGCATTATGCCCTTGGGACCCAACCACAATCAAATCTGCCCCATAAGTTTCCGCCTCTTCGAGAATAGCCTTTTTAGGAAAGCCATCAACTAAAGTTGTTGTAACTGTTAATGCAGTATTCTTAGCTTTAACAGCCCGGGCTGCATCTTTAAGGATGTCTTCAGCCGATTTACGCGCTGTAGCTATAGCTTCTTGATAGTATTTACCAAGCATTCCGCCTGTGAAACCTACATTTGAAGTTGTTGTCTGTAAGGAATTAGAGAAAACTGTTATAATCCGTACTTCGGTTTGAGGCGGAAATAGCATATTTGCTATCTCTTCAATAGCCGCCTGGCTATATTCGGAACCATCTATTGCTAATAGTATTTTCATTTTTTTTAGTTTTAATCAGACTAATGTTGTCGATAAGTCAGTGATTTAATATTTTTTCTCCAATAAAAGTGTTCATATAAGCCTGACCAATACATTCCGAAAGAGAAGGCGAAAAGTAATTCTTCAATAGGAATACCCATGAAAAGAATATGGGTTAGGTTGTCGAGATTCCAGTAGAGCTCCACATATTGGGGATAGAACGGAAGGATACTTCCGAAATAAATGAAGTACAATACTGTAAACAAGATACCCCCAACCCAAATCTTTTCATTTAAATCCGGACGACAATAAAGTGTTGCCAATCCGCCAAGAAACAGCGCAATAATGCCGCAATAAATATGGTTGAGCGATGTAAATAAAGCCAGAACAAAGAATGCGATAACCGGCACAAAAAGGATATAATTATGCAGTTTATGTCTATGGTGACCTCGTTCAGTATGGGGTATTTCGGATAGGCTTCGTTTAAAAATAAGGTTGTATAATATCGTGCCTATTCCACCTATGGCGAAAGAAAAAATTAGACTCTCAATATCGAACCCTGTTTTTTCAGCCAAATTAAACAGCGAGGGTGGGAACCAATATTCCGGAACGAACAAAGGTTCTGTTAAACCAAAAGGCATCGTGATTAGACTCATTTGAAGCATAACTTTTCTATGTTCTTTTTTGGAAAAGTAGATAACTGCCCAAACAACCAAGATGATAAGCGACCATATAAACCAGACGTATTGCATTTATTTTTTAATTTGGGCGTTGTAAAATGCTGCAATGCAAGCCCCTATCAACCAGCCTAAAATGAACGTTTGAACAATCCCAAAAAATGCTTCCAATAAAGGCACATCCATTCTAATGATTTGTGAAGTGTCCAAGCCATGCAACAAACTGTTGAAAAAGTTGATTGATCCTTCTTGTCCTGCTGTTAACATTACGATCATACAGCCCAGATAAAGCAAGGCTCCTGTAAGACCCAGAGCGAAACCGAATTTTTTTACGTTTAATCGATACATAATATTATAGTTTAAGATTAGTTTTTTGCGTTTAAAATCTTTTTTGATTCTTCAAATTCTTCCTTGGATATTTCACCTTTTGCAAAGCGTTTTTTAAGAATATCCAGTGGGCTGTCCTTCTTTGTTTTTTGATAAGGGATATCTGCTGGGATAAAGAATATCCAAGCCAATAAAATAATCCATATAATCCACCATATTAGGTGCATACCTCCAAAATGTCCTTCGTAAAAATACATAATTTTTGGTTTTAAGTTGTTGTTGTTAATTTAATTCTGTAATTGTATAACCATTGAGCCCATCAAGTTGCTTTTGTAATTCGGCAACAGAAAGTGCTTCATTCATCGTGATAAGTGCAGCACCTTTTGGTGCCAAAAAGATCTCTGCTTTTTCTATATTGGGATGTTCTTCTAAAGTCTTTTTTACTCTTGATACACATCCACCGCAACTGATTCCGTTTATTTGAAATTTTTGTTTCATTTTTTTAATTTTATTGTTTTTGAAGAATCTATAAACTCACCATTGAACATATAAGTTTACGTTGCCAATCTTGTTATGGCTCATTTCATATCTTAAATTTTAGTGATTGTGTTCTTCTTCATTTTTTTGGTTTTTCTTTTTTTTCTTGTCCAGATTTTCATCTGATAAGCCGTGAGAGTGATCATTATGACGCATGGGCATCATTAGATGAAGTGCAAACATTAAAACGATAAATGTAAAAAGGTAGATATTACCGCCTATTCCGAATGTTGGAGCTAAAAAGATGAGCAATAGTGGCAGTCCACAACCGATGATCATCCATATCCAGTGATTTTTCATTGTTTTAGGTTTTAGAGGTTAATAATTAATGATGTTCGATATGAGTGTCTTTTTTTGATTCCATTTCGCTTTTACTATTCATCATTTTCATTCTTTTTTCTCCCATCATCTGTTTACATGACTCCATGCAATCTTCGCTCATCATTCCTTTTTCATGCATCATCTTCATCATATTGCCCATCATTTTTCCATCCATCATCATTCCTTCCATCATTGAGTGCATCATTGGCTTGTTGGTCATCATATTCTTCATCATCATACTGTCATTCATCATCATCTGCATTCCTTCACCGCGCATCATTTGCATTGCGTGATCACTGTTGTGCATATTTGTCATGAACTCGGTCATGTAATCGTGATTTCCAGTAATTGCATTATACACTTCTGTTCGGTTTTCCGGGTTTTGCATTAATGCCTGTAAATCTGTATCCTGTTTGCAACTATTAAGGCTCATTAGCCCAATTGCTGATAAAATAATTAATAGTGTTTTCATAATTTTTTATTTTGCTGAGTTAAACATTTATTTTAATTTGATAAATTAAGCACTAACAAACCATATAGCTAAAGTTGAGGGTATAGCGAAATAGCTATTAATTGTTAGATTTTAAAAAGATTTTCATTAATTCTGAATTTTATATTTGTTGTGTAGGTTTTATTCTTGTCATTTAGGTCTCACTCAGTGTTTTGAAAGGTATAAACCTAACATGACCGTGTTGTATGGTGTTGTTGAAAAAAGGGTTCAACAGATGTTTTCCAGCAATTAAACTGTAGCAATAGAAGTAATACAGATTAAATTTAACCTGCGAAGTAGAGATTCAAATTAAAAAAGTCTCGTAGAGAATAATTATGTCAATAGATAAGGGAGGTGGCCTATAGGTTTGAAATGAGATAACGTTTTTCTCAAGACCTTCAAAAAGGTTGATCTGCGTGTAATAAAAGGTGTTTAAGAAAACCGGGATCTCGTTTTTTAATATAGTCTTGGATTCTTTGAAAACATCATCTCCATTTTTTACAATAATCTGGTTGCTACAGCATTCCTTTTCTTGTTGCTGTGTGCAATGTTTGACAGGCTTCTCTTGATTTTGAATACTATCATTGCATGCTTTCGCTTTACCTATAATTGAAATATCAACCAATTTATTACAACAAAAATGCATATCTACCGTAAAGGAAGAAGTTGAAAACAGTATAATAACTGCTAAAAAAAAGGACGCTATTCTAGTAAAGTAATGTTTCACTTTTTTGAAATTAATAAATGTTGAATAACATTTCATTTTTTAACTATGTCATGTAATTCAATAATTTAATTATCAGGTATTTGTGATATGATGCTAAGATAGTTAGAAAACTTCATCAAGAATATGACTTATGTCATAATAATTACACAAATATTTTTTGTGAAAATTGTCGAATGCGGAGGGTTGCAAAAGACAGAGGTAGCCCGGAATGGGTTGGTATTAAAAAGCGTTAATGTATTTATGATTTTAGTTTTTAATGACGAGATGCCCGCCTTCGCGGGGATGGAATGAGGGCGCTGGGTTTTGCAACCCGGGGAGTTTATTTATCTGCATTCATTCTTTGTTGGAGTTTGTTATATTCTTGGCTTACTTTTTTTCTGATGATTTTTCCGTAGTAGTCTTGGGTGATTTTCATACTTGAATGGCCCAGGAGTTCGCTGACGATTTCCATTGGGACGTCGTTGTATAATAGGATTGTTGATGCGAAGGTTTTTCTGGCTGTGTGGTGGGTTACCCGCTTGTCAATTTTTGCTATTACTGCAATGTCTTTCTGGTATTGGTTGAACTTTTGGTTGGATAATGGAGGGAATATTTTATCTGAGATTTTACTGTGCCGGTATTTGTTTATGATTTCTTCTGCTTCGGGAAAAAGAGGCACTACTAATTCTTTTGATGTTTTTGCCCTTTTAATTGTAATCCAGGTATTGTCATCAAAGCCTTTAATAAGGTTTTGCTCTTTAAGGTTTGTCATAGGTTATACGGCATTTTATCGTTGCCTTATTGGTTTTGGATCTTTTTGATACCAAAAAGTAGATGCAAATTGGGTGAGCCAGCATAATGAGGGGATTAAAGGTTAGTTTTCAAAGGTAGGATACACTTTTGAGGGAAGGCTACAAAAGCACTCAATGATACCCATGAAAAAAAAGAACAAACCCCATTTGACATAAGCAACCGGTTAAGAAAAAACAGTGTTCATAGTAGGTCGTCGACCATACACCTAGTTATTATGCTAAGTATTTTGTTTATTTTTATAATATTCTTTCATTTCTTGTGCAATAAAGTCCCATTTCTCTTCTGAGCCCGCATCTATATTTAACTCCTTAAGAGCATTTTTTAATTTAATTACCGCCTTGCTTTTATCACTTTCATAATCTTGGTTAGCAATCCAATCAGGTAAGGAAGATATAGCTCTATTAATCACTTTTATTACTTCATCGGGTAGGCCGGGGGGAATTTCAATAATAGATGTGTTTATTTTATCAGTTTTTGGAACTGGATTATTAGAATCGAACCTGAATGTTTCTATATGAAATTGCTCAAATTTCCATAGATTTCCATATTGAATATTCCGAGTCTCTATTTCGACTATAACTTTCAATATGCTATAAGCCCATTCGGCAAAATTTTCATCAGTTGTGTCCTCAATTGACCATTCCATTATTGGGTCTCCTAGTGAGAAGTCATCTAAACCATCACCTTCACAATAGTCATTCTGAACAACGAAATTGTAATCGGTTAGAATACTTGTAAATATTGGAGGATACCATTTATTTAAACTATAAACAGAAACAGAACTTTCTTTAAGGTTTACAGTTATTGGGAAATAAGGTAGGCGAAGACTTTTTAACCATTCTATTCCTTCCCCTGAAAATTGGAATACCGGAGAAGATTGAATTTTAATTTGAGCTACAAATGAATCTTGAGCACTATAGACTTTCCCATTTTTCTTTAAAAGTGTGCCGATAAAATCAATACCGTAATCCTCTTGCCTTGTAACATTGGCGATAGCACAAAATGGTTTGAATAATAAAATAGCTAATTCTTCTGCAATATTGGCTTTTCTAAAATTCGCTGCAATTCTTCCTCCTTTGTCTTTTGCCATTTTTCATCTATTAAAATATTCAAGTTTTTAAGAATATCTAAACTATTCTTGGTTTAACTTTTTATAAATTTTCTTCATCATCATTTCTTTTACTAGGTCACCGAACATTTTGTCTTCTAATATTCTTTCAAATATTTCGTGATTTTGGTCCATTCTTCCAATCAATTTGTCGATAAACTTGTCGTTGAATGCAAACTTAAAGGTGTCCATTTTATTAACTCTTGCCTGTGTTTGCAGGGTTTCATCTTCCATTAATTCGGCTTCTATTTGGTCAAAGAAAAGTTTATCTGCTTCTTCAAACTCTGTCCCAAATCGGTCATTGAGTATATTTATGATTTCAGAAAGCAATGCTTCTTCCTCTTTGGCTCTTTTTAGACCTGCTTCTGAAGTACCGCTTAGTTCACCTTCTTCCCCTTTTTGTAACTCTATGGAACCTTCTTTTATCTTTTGTAAACGGTAATACTCTAATGCTACCTCATCATCAAGATGTAAAGACTCTGAAAGCTCTCGTTTGGGCAGCCTGGTTTGCAAGAGTTTGGAATATGCATAGAATTTTTCAAATTCAGAATCAATAAAAGGCATGATTTGCGAAAGGAACGCATATAGGTTAGTCCAAGAGCGTAAACCTTTTTTAAACTCATCCTGTTTTTCTTCTTCTTTAATAGCTCTGAACCTGTCAACAGCAGGATCTGTATAAGCGTACAAATGCTTTTGATGCTTCGGGTTGTTTAATTTAGTTGCCGGATCAAAATATACACTGGCAAAGTCTTCTATTTCTTGCTGCCAATAGATTTGGAATTCATCCAGACGTGTTTTTAGGTCGTATAAATGATTGATGTCTGTTTCTTCAACAACAGATGTGACTTCATAGTATGGTTGGAAAGAATCCAAAATGGTTTGTCTTTCGTTGGCAAAATCTAATACAAAGGTATCTTCCTTACCTGGGCAAGTCCTGTTCAAGCGGGATAAGGTCTGGACTGCTTTTACACCTGAAAGCTTTTTATCAACGTACATAGTATGCAAAAGGGGCTGGTCAAAACCTGTTTGGTATTTGTCAGCAACAATCAAGATTTTGTATTCGTCTTTTTCAAAGATACCCGGAAGCTCTTTTTCACTGTACCCAGTCATTTCTGGTTCTGAAACCCCTTCTGGGGCATTGTCGTCTATTACTTTTCCTGAAAAAGCAACCAAGATTTTAATTTCTTTAGCATAGTCCATTTTCTTGATATACCTTTCAAATTCTTCATAGTAACGCTTGGCATGAAGTCTCGAGCCGCAAACCAACATGGCCTTGGCTTTACCACCAATTTTTTTGGAAACAATATCCCTGAAATGTTCAATGATGATTTCGGTTTTTTGTGCCAGGTTGTAAGGATGCAGAGATACATATTTCCCTATCGCTTTTGCAGCTTTCTTCTTATTGAAGTTGGGGTCTTCTTCAATCGCTTTTGTCAGTTTGAAATAAAGTTCATAGGTGGTGTAGTTCTGCAATACATCTAAAATAAAGCCTTCTTCAATGGCTTGTCGCATTGAATACAAATGGAAAGGTTTTGGCTTGCCATCATCGTCTTTATCACCAAAGACTTGTAGCGTTTTATATTTGGGAGTAGCGGTAAAAGCAAAGAATGAAATATTGGGTTGACGCCCCCTTGCTGATGCTGACTTTTCAACTTGTTCTCTCACTAAATCGTCTCCTGTGTAGTCTTCTTCCATATCCTCTTTTGCAGCATCTTCCAAGGATTTTGCTGCCAAAACTTCTTTAAGTTTTTTACTGGCTTCACCACCTTGTGAACTGTGGGCCTCATCAATAATTACCGCATAATTTCGATCGGGAAGTTCACCCACTTTGTCAACAACAAATGGAAATTTTTGTAATGTGGTTATAATCATGTTTGTACCATAACCCAAAGCTGAGGCCAATTGATTACTATCTTTGTCTATCCTTTGGACTACCCCTGTTTTATGTTCAAATTGATAGATGGTGCTTTGTAATTGTTGATCAAGTACCCTACGGTCTGTGACAACGATAACAGAATCAAAAATTCGTTTGTCTGATGCATTGTGTAAGCTTGATAAGCGATAAGCCAGCCAGGCTATGGAATTACTTTTGCCTGAACCTGCTGAATGTTGAACTAAGAAGTTTTCACCGGTGCCGACTTCCAGCACTTTCTCACTAATTTTCCTAACGGCATCCAATTGATGGTAACGGGGGAAAATGAGTTTTTCTTTTTTGTATATTCTGCCATCCGTCTCAAACTCTTCTGTTTGCAAATGCACAAAGCGTTGCAGGATTTCCATCCAGCTGTCTTTTTGAAAAATGTTTTCCCATAAATAGGAGGTGCGGTACCCGTTTTTATTTTGTGGATTGCCTTTTCCGTGGTTGTTGCCTTTGTTGAAAGGAAGCCAAAAGGTTTTGCTGCCTTCCAGTTTTGTGGTCATAAATACTTCGTCTTGGTCTACTGCAAAGTGAACCAATGTTCTTTTTTTGAAAGTAAATAAAATTTCCCTGTTGTCTCTAGTGGTGCTGTATTGTTTAAGGGCATTGCCCACGTTTTGGCCTGTAAATTGGTTTTTGAGTTCCAAAGTAGCCACCGGAATACCATTTAGCGAGAGCAAAACATCTACCGAATTTTTATTCTTGATGCTATAGTAAATTTGACGATAAACTTTCAAATTGTTTTTGTTGTACAAATGCTTTGCTTCGGGGTTGAGACCCGAAGCCGGTTGAAAAAACGCCATTTGAAAACGCACACCATAATCTATAAAACCATTCCGCAGCACATCCAAACTGCCACGTAAATCCAATTCTTTGTATAGCCTTTGAATAACACGATTCTCTGCATCTACTCCATGAATAGCGGCCAATTTTGCCCAACGTTTGGGCTGTGAATCTTGCAAAAAATGAATTACTTCATTTTTAAACAAACCCAGTTCAGGGCTGTAGTCTTGGGAATTGCCTTCTGTGTAGCCACCTTGTTCTGTCAGGGACTGTAATAGGGCAGATTCAAATGTATTTTCGGTCGTGATGCTCATATGTTATTAAATTTATACACTGGCTTTTTGCCTTTTTTATAAATTATATCTTTATCTGAAAATTGAAAATAGATTTTGTTTGTTTTACTTTTAAGTTTTACCTCTTTGTTTTTTTTATTCTTTAGTTCTTCTTTGTTTGCAATATATACATCATATATTATTTGATGAGGATACCCAATGCTAAATTCTAAATTATGCAATTCTAATTTTAAAATTTCTTTATTGCTAATTACAAGTGCTTTGTCATTTTTATCTTCTTTGGTTAGCTCACTTTTATTTAGTCTTTCTATTTCTTTTTGATCATCTATAATTACATCTAAGCTATTAAAAATTTGATAGACCTGAATCTTATCAATATATGCAAGTATATTTCTTATGTATGTTTCATTACATTCTTCTAAGTTTATGTCTGTAAATCTTACCCCAAAATGGGTTTCAATTTTTTTGAGTTTTTTAAAATAATTATATAAAAAGTGAGCATCTAAAGCGTCTTTTTTAAAATTTGGTTTAATGTTAAAGTTATATAATAGCTCATTTTTTCTAAATACTTTGAAGTTTTGATTAGAAACAATTTTTGACAACATTTCGTAAAACTTTAATCCGGCTAATGTTGTTTTAATGGTTTTATCAGGGATAATTTTGATATTAAACTTGAAGGAATTATTAGAAGAATTAAATTCAAGTTTTACAATAACTGTAAAACCTTGAAGGACAAATTTTAAGTGTTTTTCATTTTCGTCTGGCTGAGCAATATAAAGTTCAACTTTATAATTTTCTAATTCGAAACCATCTTCGAAAACGATTTCAACATTATCACTAAAAAAGGGGGCCCTAATTAAAGTTAGACTTTTAAATCTTGTTTCCTTTTTTAAACGAAACCCATTGAGATAGTGACTTAATTCTTTGACAACTTCTCCTTTTAAAGAGATGTTGTCAAAGCTTTTACCTTTAAGGGCTTCTGAGAATTGTTGAGCATTTTCCTTTGGGAATAACATATCCAATTTAAATTCACTTTTTTCTTTCCCATCTATTGATCTATAGCTAGATATTGTTATAAGATTATCTTTTTTACTTAAATCAAGGTTAAAATTATTTAAATTTGCAAAATTAAGGGCTACATCAGCTGTACCTATCCCTTTGGATAAATCGGGAAAGTAATTTAGTTTTAAATCTTCATAGCTTTCTTTGATTAATTCTTCTCCTGTTGCCCTATAAACAGTAATATTATTACGTTGTAAAAACGCTTTTTTTGGTGCAGAAACATATGGTGTAACAAAGAACATTTCTTTTCTATTTTCTCCCAATTCATTTATAAGCTTATCAATGATTACATTGATATTGGAATCATCCATAGAATACCCAATAAAAAGGACGTGGCTAGATGCTAATTTATCTTTTACAGCATTCCAAAAAACAGTATGTTCTTGTGATTTAGAAAAATATCTGTTATAATCAGTATTTGTGAGTATAATTCCTTCAGGGTAGGTTAAATCACCATGAATTTTAAATAAGAGTTGTTTTTTGAGATCTGCATTAGCGTAATCTTTACTATTTCTAATTACTTCAATATTATAATTGGTTGATTCAATTAGGGTATCATAATTAGTGGTAATAATGGTTTTAAAATGTGGGATTTTAGCTAAAAGCTCATGTGTGTCAGCTGAAGTTGGTTTTTTATCAAATACCTTTTTTAGGGTTTCAATTAAATAATCATTATTACCATTATAAAGGTTATAAATATCATCAGTTAGTTGAGGCAAATTTTTAGTCAACGTTAAATCATTTTTGATATGGTCTGGAAGGTTTTCATAAAAAAATTTGGAAAGCTTTTCCCCATTGGGATAACCTGCATATATAGACATACCCGCTCCTACAAATAGAACAACTTCCTCTTTTCTTATAAGCTCAAAAAGTCTTTCTTTACCCATCTTTGTTGTTGAATTTATACTTCCTCACTATTTGCCAGTTGCTCTTGTTGTTCATCCTGTATTTAAATAAACTGCCTGTAGGCAACATCTTTAAAAATTAACCTTAGTTCATGCTTAACTTTTTCAGGCAATCCATCTTTAAGAAAACCTGTTTCATCAAAGCATTCTTGTATGAACTCGAAATTATCTTGATATATCTCTTCTGTAATATTGGTTAGTTTAGTTGGTAAATCTGATTCTATGATTTCAAAAGTATCAGGGTTGAAATAACGTACCAAAGGTTTGTTGACTTCATTATATTCTCTACCTTGAAAACAAGGTTTCCCTTTACTTGACTCCCAATAAATACCGAAAAATTCTATACGATTTGATTTGTAAACTTTGCCAATCTGCAAGCTGCCATCTACTTCTCTGATAGCTTTGTTTAAAGAGATGTCACGAAGTATTTTTAATGGTTCCATATCAATGGGATCATCTTGTTTATCTTCGTCATATACCATTTTCTTATATGCACTTATCGCTTCTTCTTCGATTTCAGGTGCTGGTTCGGCTAAAAAAGTATAAAATCTTTTTTTGCTAGAATTACCATTCAACTCATCAAAAATAAAACCTTCAACTTCTGAGGAATAATGAAGCTTCCATACCCGAAAACTGCCTTTTTCCCAATCCCATCCACCAAATAAAAACTTTGCGCCACCTCTTAAATCATGAATGTCTTCACCTGGTATTTCAGAAATGATTTTCTTAACTAGTACGGTGAACAAATCAGAAAGATAAACCAGGACCTCATCAAGTTTTGCAGCCGGAGACTGTAAATAATTATCTAAATGTATAGAAGATATTAAGTTCAAAACTAGAGGATATGCCCTAATGGTACTGCCTGCAAAGCATAGCAAGCAATCCTTTCTTGGTAGTTCAAAAAGTTTGATGCCGTGTTTCCATTTTTCACCACCTGTAAGACAGCTATCAGTTGCAAATACTAATTCTTCTGTATCGTTGGCTTGGCGTATGTATGCAGTACAAAGTGTCATTATAAATGTTTTAATGTATACTTGTTCTCATCGAGTTGAAAAGAAAGCTCTTGAGTTGTATTATTAAAGGAAAACAGGTTATAAGCAGTCCAAACAGGTCTATAATAGCCGTTTGCTTTAAATACATCAGAATAAAGAATATAACTTTCATTGTTTATATGGTCTCTACACTCAATTTCAAATCGACCAGTAAAATTTTGTCTTTTAACATTCACCTTAAATTCTAAATTAAAATGATGTTGAATTGGATCTAATCCACTAGCTTGAAGAAAACTTCTTACTGCCGTAAAGGATTCTACAATTTCTACCCTACTTAATAAATTACCCATAAGTTATTCAATTACTTTTACTTTACCCGTTACCACTTCACTTATTAATGCAGTGCGGTATTCGGTTAATAATTCAATCAGTTTTTCGGTTTTGGCTTTTTTGGCAACGATCACGGAACATTTGGTTTCTATATGTCTGGCGATGGATTGTTGTTCCTGAATTTCTGGGAAAGCAATTGGTAAATCTGCAATGAACTCCCAACTTACTCGGGGCATCTTTGAGCCATAAGTAGAGCTATTTGTAACTTCAATAAATGACGAATCCAATATTCTAAATTTCGCAAATTCAGGATAAACTTCTTGTTTAGAACGGAAAACATAGAAATCGCCAACTGCTTGACCATCAAAATTTGAAAGCCAAACCTTGGCTAAGTAAGGTCGCAGTTTTCCAAATAAAATATCTTTTGGCCTGAACCTTACTCCTTGTCCAGCAAAATCAGTGTCTGTTTCTATAAACTTTCCCGATTTGCTCTCAATATTTTCTAATCCAATTTTTGGTAAATCCTCTTCAACTTTCTCTGTAATCAGATTGAAATAATATTTAAACCTCTTCACCTCCCAATGGTCTGGAATTTCCCCCAACCATTCAATGCCAGAATTTTTCATAGGTACATTGGAATTGAGGCCTTTAGTAACCGCTTGATTGATAATGGCGCTTTTTTCTTCTTCGTAGAGTTCGAGCAAGCGTTTTTTATCAGCTATGAGTTCGTCTAACTCGGCAGTTTTGTGATCGAGGTAGTTTGCGATTGCGGTTTGTTCCCCAGGGGAGGGAAGTGCTGTTAGTAAGTCAATGACTTTATCAATTTTTAGATTTATTCGTGTAAAGCCATTTGCACCTGTGAGCAAATTGTGACGGTGTTGTTTACTATGTAACTGATAATTTAAAAACTCAGGGATAATATTCTCTTTTGTGATTCTGAATCCTTTACAGAAGCTATTTAAATACGTTTCAGGCAATTCATCTATAAGAACCGCAGACTTGCCAACATCATCATAATTTTCTGAACTCATCAAAAAGAACAAGTCTCCTTTATGAACAGTATTCTGATTTTCATTTTCACCAATGACTACAGTTTGCAAATTTTCAGGGTTTATTCTAAAGTTATTTGCAATATTGGTGAATGGAATGAAATACTTATTTTCTTCATGATTTGATTGGTTGAAGTCCGCAGCACTTTTTCCAGATAAGCCACCATACATGTACCCCACGAAACGCATTCGTTTTTCTTCCCAATGCTCGGGAATTTCGTCCAAAAATTCAATTTTGGTTGGTTTATATGAATCGTATTTTCTCATCGTTCCCAAATTTTAATCGCAGAAGTGAAAAGATCGTTGGCTCTTTCAGTGATTTCATCCTCGTTCCAATCACCTAAAGTGATATAATCAGTTGTTTGTCTAAGAGTGGAAAATTTTCTTAATTCTTCACGCTTTTTATTCCAATTTGAATCTCGCATAACGCTGTTTAGTTTGCCTTTTACCAAAGTCAAATTACCAAGTGTGAGTAGTTTAGCGTTTCTATAGTTTTCATCGCTGTCTTCGGGCATGTTATGCCAATGATTTATCCATTTTTTTGGCATCATATGCTCTACACTAAAACCACTAAAGTTAAGCTTAGCGTTATCTGTATAATCATGATTTAATTGATATAAAGCAATACAATAAAGCACTTCTCTGCTGTATTTGTTTATGAGTGATGCACTATGAAATGCATTTTTAAAATCATCATCATCAGGAAAACGATTTGTTTCATCTTTGTATTTTAAAAGTTCTGCCTTTATATTATCTCCGGTAATTGCATCCATTTTCTTTACCTCAGCTAGGAGGGACAAGAAAAGGTTGTTGTAGTTTTTAGTAGTGAGCTTGCAAACAGTTCTTCGGGTAAGATAAGATTCTAATACACTAAGGATTTTAACTCTCTCATCCTCACTTGAAACTTCTTTAAAGATATAGAGTATTAGTGGAAATATAGTGGTGATTTCAAACTCTCTGATTAAGTGAAAGAACCTTTTTTCGTGCTCTTCAAAAGAAATCTCTGATAAGTTTTCGCCGTCAGGTAGTTCCTGATATACTAATGCATAGTTTTTAATGTCTTTTGCAAATGAAACCAATTCGGCATCATTCATATCCTTAATGTAGTTTTTAAACTCCTTGAAAAGAGACTCCAGTTTTACAGGTGATTCTTTGAGTATTACCAGGTAAGAATAAAGGAATAGTTCAACTGTAGTCCTTCTAACCCTTCCTGAGGTTCTTTCTCTATTCCAAAACTCGATTAAATCTTCATCAGCTTCAAAAATTGAATTCCAGCATTCGTCATATAAATCAACAACGGCTTCTTTTGAGTAAAGTAAGTTTTTAAGTAATTCTGCAGTTGTTAATTTCACGCCCAATGAATTGATGGTGTCAAAGATTTGCTGCACATCATCTTCAGCATTTAAAGCCATATGAATTACAGGGAGTCTTTCAATAATCACATTGATATAAGTTCTTACATCTTCCAGATTACAATCAGTTAAAATTCGTTTCCGGAAATATAAATAAGCGCCAAGTATTCTGTTTTCTTGTTCAATTCTTTTATCAAACTCTTCCGGTTTTAAATCTTTGAATTTATACCACAAATCAATGTTATCGTTTTTGTCTTGAATAACACGTTGAAAATGTTCTCTATCAACTTTTGAATGAAGGATTCTAATTTTTTCATTACCATAAGAGTCTTCAAAACTTAAAAATTTTCCTATCCACTTTTTTGCACTATCGTCTTCTGATACATCATGAAAAGCTTTCAAAAGGATACATATAGTTGTTAATCTTTGTTGGCCGTCAATAAGTTCATATTCTGTTGCGCCTACTTGAGTTGACATCATCTGTTTTATGATGATTGTTCCTATAAAGTGTTCGCTAGTGGTTTTAGGATTATCTTTTATTTCTTGATACTCTTCTAAAATGTTTTCCCATAATTCAGACCAACTATCATTTTTCCAAACATAGGTTCTTTGAAAAAAGGGAATAATGTATTGACTTGGCCCATTGAGGAAAGAGGTTAATTTTGCTTTGGTTGCACTTAACATTTTTTATATTTTTAGTTTAATACTGTTTTCTCCATTTCCAATACTTTTTCTTCCAAAGCCAAAATTTCAGCTTTGATATCTTTCAGAGGCCTTAAAGGCTTAAATTCATAGAAATATTTTGTAAAATTTATTTCATAACCCACTTTGGTTTTGTCGTGATCAATCCATGCTTCAGGTAAATGGGGTATTACCTCTGCTTTAAAGTATTCTTCAATGGTTTGTGGAACCAACTTGCCGCCGGCATCTTTTTTTAGGAAAGGAATGTTTTCATAATCCCGTAATGAAGTGTTGGGTTTTGGTTTACCTTTGGATTTAACAATCTTGCCTTTTTCTTTGAGAGGTTGCTCAACGGTTATGCGCCAATAGCCAAAAAACTCATTAGGAAGAATTTTGCAAAACTCATTTTCTACAAAATTCCCATAGAGTTGGGTAATAAACCCAATCCCTTTTTCATTGCCGTTTTCGGCTATCTTTTTACGTTTGTTGCCTAAACTTCTGTCCATTCTTTGCCAAATACGGTTAAAGTCTAGTTTGCCATCTTTTAAAAGTTCTTCGTCTTTTGTACCGGTTGCATTGATTAATTGAACTTTTCCTTTTCGTTCATTACTTTTTTTATTGGTTACAACCCAGATGTAAGTGCTAATGCCAGTGTTGTAAAACAATTGGTCTGGAAGGGCAATTACCGCTTCCAACCAGTCATTTTCTATTATCCATTTGCGAATATTGCTTTCACCACTTTCGGCCGCACCGGTAAATAAAGGAGAACCATTAAAAACAATTCCAATGCGAGTGCCACCTGATTTCATTTTGGAAATCATGTGCTGCAGGAATAGTAACGAGCCATCATTGATTCTGGGCAAACCTGCACCAAAACGACCACTCATCCCTTTGTTATCGTGTTCTGATTTAATGGTCTTTTGGGCTTTTTTCCAATCTACACCAAATGGGGGATTGGAAAGCATGTAATCAAATTTTTCATCCTCCAATCCATCAATTGTAAATGTGTTTCCAAATTTGATATTGCTTGGATTTTGGCCTTTTATAAGCATATCAGATTTGCAAATGGCATAGGATTCCGGGTTGATTTCCTGCCCAAAGACTTTTAACTCTGCTTTCGGGTTGAGCTCATTTATATATTGCTCACCCACTGATAACATACCCCCTGTACCGCAAGCAGGGTCGTAAAGTGTTTTTACGATACCCTCTTGTGTTAAAATTTCTTTATCTTCAATAAACAAAACATTTACCATTAGTCTAATTACCTCCCTGGGGGTAAAATGCTCCCCAGCAGTTTCGTTGGACTGTTCTGCAAACTTTCTAATAAGCTCTTCAAAAGTGTAGCCCATTTCCATGGACTCCATATCTGTTAAATCT
The DNA here is from genome assembly GCA_964469175.1 of uncultured Flavobacteriaceae bacterium. GTDB lineage: Bacteria > Bacteroidota > Bacteroidia > Flavobacteriales > Flavobacteriaceae > Planktosalinus. The sequence goes on along the minus strand of CAYXXY010000009.1, from coordinate 66,039 downwards.
ATTTCCTGAAATGATTTTACCACCCGGAACAAAATATCAGCTTGGGGACCATCCATTCTGTCAATCTGGTCATCAAAATTGAAATACTCAATTATTTCCCTGGCACTGGTTGAAAAGCCGTTAATGTATGTTCTTAGATTGATTGCAATATTGTTTGGGTCAGCTATAAGTTTGTCAAAATTAAACTGGCTCCTGTTGTGGAAGTTGTAACCTGCAATTTTATTAAGCGCAACGTCCTTTGAACTTTCTTTTAATGAGGCCACTTTTGGCAGATAGTCCAGCACTTTCTGTTTGGAGGGCTCAAGCACACAGTCTAAGCGTCTAAGAACGGTCATTGGCAAAATCACCTTTCCATAGTCTGATTGTTTGTAATCACCTCTAAGGAGGTCAGCAACACGCCAAATCAGGTCGGCTTTTTCTTTAAATCTCTTCATTTATAATATTGTGATTTTTTAGATTAATGATTTATAAAAATGGGGAAGTATTCAAAGATACATTTTAATCCAATTTTGACAAATCTAGTTTTTGTGTGCAATAAATTTTCTATGATTCAATTCTCCAAAATAAAAGGTCTAAATGTATTCTGGCTATTCCTTTCTCGTATGAGAGAATTAATGCTTTGTCCTGATACAATTTACTCAGGTCGGGATTTAAACTTTTAATTGTATTCCATTTAGGTAAGTCGGGATAAAATGCTGTCAAACCTGTTGCAACATCTCTGTCTAAAGGAACTTCTAAATTTACTAATGTTGCCAAATTTGCTTCCAAATCATTAGGCAACTCTAAATAATCTGCCATATACTTATTGTAAACAACGTCTCTGAAAAAGAGGTTTAGTGCTTTGCGAGCAGCGCCCCAGCTTTGTCCTTCTTTAGGGAATTTATTCAAGAGGTCAATAGTTAATTCGTCCAGATAGTCAATATAATGCTTTGTAGTTAGATGATTTCTGAATTCTTTTAAATTTATCGAATTTTCGAAATAAGCCCGACATATATTAATTAGGCCTTTAGCCCCTTGATTTCTAATTGCTGATGGCCCTACCGCTGTTTGAGCTACCCGTTTATGAATGTTTTTGATGAATTCTTTCTTATCCATTTCTATATTTAGATTTCTACAGTAACTGATTTTTGATACTTTTCTGAGAATTGAATTAAAATACTGTTAATCCAAACAACTCATGTATTCAGACAAATACTTTTTCTTTTCTTTTGATTTATATTGTACAATGTAGCGTGGATGATCAAGTACTTTTATTGTTTCAAACAAACGTTCTTTATCATTAATGATTTTTAGATATTTTGCATTTTTCTTACCAAGTACTATACAAGTTTTTGTATCTAAACCAAATTCAATCTGCTTTTTTAAACTAGAAATAATGAATTTTTCGGTTGCTTTAAAAAGTTCTTTATAATCGTAGTAGTTGCAATTTATCCAATTTCCCTTTTTGTTTTTTTCAATAAAACCAAGTGGTGAGGTGGAGTTGATATAATAGTCATTATAAAATTTTTCAACCCCACCATATTCTTGAATTAGTTCGTAAATAAAAACAGAAGAGGGCTCATGAGTTGAAACTGAATTAATATCAATATTACATAGCTCTGAAAGTCTTTTAGTATCAGTAAATGGTATTCCAGTAACACCAGCACCTAATCTTCCCGGATTAATGCCTAGAATCAATTTTCTTTTATTATTGTCATTGTAAAATTTATTATAAAAAGAGTCTATAATGGAAAGTATTTCTTTATTCTCTTTGAATGGGTTCATAACTTGAATATCATTAAGAAGTTTTCCATTAAAATCAAGCTCTCTGTTAAATTTTATTATTCGTTTTCCAAATGTATCCAAAGTGTTCCGGGATTTAGGTTTGATGAATTTATTCGTTGAATTATTTATTTCAGATTTGAAGTAAATGCATTCATTATCTTATCATTTGGTGAGGTAATTAAGGCAAATATATTATCTGTATTTGCAGTTGATTTTACTTGGATTTCTACTCCTTTTTCATTGTCAGTCAATGTAATTTCTATTTTTCCGACAACCGTTGCTTTTGAATATATAGCAGCAATCTGATTTAAGAAATCGTTTGTTTCAATTTTTTTAAACCCACCTGCTTCAAGCGCACTAATACACTTTATCTTTATAGGCTCTATTTCACCTTTAACATTAAAGTTTTTTTCTTTACTTTTCCTAATGGCCATATCTTTATTAAAATTTAATTTTGATTATTAAAAGTTTACAAACTACCAAAGTTTGTAAACCAATATTGAGAGCGCTCTAAATTATAGTTTCATCTTTATTTAAAACAAATGACTTAACCCCAAAAAGTATAGCTGCGACAATATCAATTGGTGCCCATAAAGCCTTGTCATAAAGATAAACCGGAATGATGGGGTTGAAAACTACTGCAATTAGACCAAAGGCAATCACCCAAAAGTTAATCCCGTTTTTTAATTCAGTAATGATAATCAACACGGCCACCAATGTAATTACTATTCTAAGAAATGTATAATAACCTATTGGCAAGTTTGCTAATGCCAGTAGCAGCAAGAAGGCACATATGAGGAGGAGGGGTTTCAATTATTGTCTAATTGTTAGTTATATCTTTAAAATCTATTTGATCAAATTGAGGTAAAGATTCATTTGAATCAAAAAAGTCATCTTGAAGTTTAAGCAAGTAAGATGGACTTATGATGTCTTCCTCCAAATAGTCTTCAAAATCTTGATGAACTTTTAATATTTTTTCATTATCAATTTTTAGTTTACTGCGAATCACTTTGAAAAATTTAATCTCGCTGTATTCTACTTTTTCGTCTGCTTTAATGGTGTCTATTGCAGCTTCGACTAATTTCAATTCGTCTTGTTCAGACAGGTTGCTTGATGTCAATTCATTTAGATAATCCCTTAAAAATTTATACCCGTCTTTATTGATTTCCGACAATAAATTGTCCATCTCTTTATTGATGTCAATATCACCAAAGAGTTTTTTTTGCTGGTGCATTTTTTTTATTAAAACAATTTCTCTTTTGTCAATGTCTCCGTCACAAGCCATACAAGAAAATGCTGTCTTGAGCAATAATTTATTGAAATTTACTGTTTCCATATCTAATTGTTTTTAAAACCGATTCTTGGCCGGTCGTTGTTAAGTTCAATATTCTCACCATCCATTTTTGCCTTGATGTTTATGTATTTTCTTAATTCATCTTTCGGAAAAGGTTTATATGATTTTATAACTTTCTCCAATAAATCCATAGTTATTCTTGAATCATCAGCCATTGCTATTGAAGTTGCTTCATTCACTATTGATTCAATGTCAGAGCTAACATAGTTTTCTGTTAGGGCAGAAAGTTTATCGTAATCAATGCCGAAATCTAAAACCATTTTTCTGACATTTAGACTCATTTCAAAAAGTGCTTTTCTTAATTTTAAGTCTGGAGGTGGTAAATAGAATTTCTTTTCCAAGCGACCTGACCTAAGCATTGCAGGATCTATCATATCAGGATAATTTGTTGCTCCAATTATGAAAATTCCCTTTTCTCCTGTTCTGTCCATTTGAGCCAACATTTCATTTACTGCACTTTTTGACATCTCGTGAGAATCACTATCACGATTTGGAAGAAGTTCATTTATTTCATCAATGAAAATGATTGTGGGAGCATTTTTTTCGGCATCTTCAAACATCTGAGCAATGTTTTCCTGTGTAGCGTTTACATACCTACTCTTTAATCTTGATGGAGTAGTTAAAATAAAATTGAAGCCTACTTCTTCGGCAAAGTGTTTCGCGAAAAATGTTTTACCACATCCCGGTGGGCCATACAAAACCATACCATTTGGTAATTTAGCTCCATATCTACTCGCCTTTTCAGGGTTTTGTAAAACATCAATGACAGACCTTCTCATTTCGTTTTTTAAATCATCTAACCCTGCAATGGCTGAAAACCCTTTTCCTTTTTTTATTTCCTTAAGTTTCGATTTAGATACTTCTGACGGTGATGAAAGCTGTTGCACCTCCATTTCTCCATTAATTGATTTTATGAAGTCTTTGACACTATTAAAACGATTTTCAGCATTTGGCTGTAAAGCTTTGCTGATAATGTTTTGGATTTTCTGGTCTGTAATTGACGAAAACTTTAAAGGTTTTTTTCGTTCTTCGATAACTGCATCTTCCAACTTTATAGTATCTGCTTTGTATTTTGAAATTTCTACAAACCAAGGTGGTAAACCTTCCAATAAATGATAATACAAAGCACCCACTGAAAAAATGTCACTTTGTACTGAGAATACCTTATTAAAAGTTTCATTTGCAGTATAAAACGGGTTTAGGCCTTCCTTTTGAAACTCTTTGTGTGATTGGCTTAGTAATCTGGCATAACCAAAATCAATTATTTTTGGTACCGGTACTTGTCCTGATAAATCAAGCATCACGTTTAAGTTTGTAATGTCGTTGTGAATTATCGGATTTTCCTGATTGTGCAAATAGTTTAAACCATTTAACACACCCAAAATAATGTCTTTAGCTTCGTAGGGGTTAAATGTTTGTTCTCTCTTCATTTTATCAGCAAGGGTCTCGCCACTTATAAAGTCCAAAACAGCGAAGGCGTATTTTTGATTTTCAAGAATGAGGTTGCCGCTATCCCTAAACTTGACAATATTGGGGTGTTTGAGTTTTTTGAGTATTTCAATTTCAAGTATGTCGCCGTTTTGGTCAAATTGTGTGCGGTGTAATTTTGAATAGACAAATAGTTTTAATAACCTTGTTTTTCCTTGTGAATCTTTTACACGATAGGTTTCAGCGTAGTTCCCCTTTTTTAAGAAGAAAGTCACTGTGTGTTTGTTGTCTATGACTTGACCTTTATTTAATATGTGGTTTGATTTAATCATTTAAAAAGCTTCATTTACATTACTTGGGCGTGTGCTAAAGTTTCCTCGTTCTTGTAGTATCAATTCATAAGTTAGAATGCTGTTTATTAAAGATTGTGGGTCATCTTTTCCTATATCTTCATTTGCAATAAAGCCTCCTTTAAGAGTTCCACAATCAGTTTGTTTCATCACCTTTTCAGGATTCCATCCTTTTCCATAATAAAAGAATGGTTGATAGATGCCATTTGGTAATTCAAAGGTATAAGTACTCCTGTTTTTAATATAGGCGTGACTTACCACTTTCTCTCCTTTTTTGATAATTACTAATACATCTGAGTTGTGAGGTGTAGTAATCTTCATTTCAGAACAGCCCCATCCGGAACAGGAACTGTTTCTTCCATAACAATAGGAGTAAGGCGTTGACCCGGTGCTTAGAGAATTATTGATGTACTTGTCATAAATTGCCTTTTCTCGTCGTTCTTTTTCAAGCTTGGCTTCTCTTTCAATACGCTCAGCTTCTTCTCGCTTTTCACGTTCAATTCTTTCCTGTTCTAATTGATAAGTGCGCTGAGCTTCTTCAACTTTACGTTTTTCTACTAACTCGATTCTTTGTTGTGCTTCTTTTGCTAAACGTTGTTTTCTTTCAGCTTCACTTTCACAAGAAGAAAAAACTATTGCTAAAAAAAATAGCGATAGAAGTAATTTTGTTATTAACCTCATCTTCTTATCTTTTTATCCAACCAATACAGTATCATCACCGCTTGGTCTTTCATTAGGTGGTAATAAATCATACAAGGAAACAACCACAGGTCTTAAGTCATTTACATTAGGATTCTGGCTTATTAATTGCAACCCATTATTAATTAAGGTTCTTGCTCTATTACTATCCTTCCAATGTAATGAATGAAAATTATCGTCAAAACCTCTAACAATAGCAATTAATTGATATATCATTGTTAATTTGAAATAGAAACTTTCAATCTCTTCTAATAATAAATTACCGTGTTTTACGTCTTTTGCTCGAATAACTTCATCCAATTGCGAACGGAACTGATTTACCACTTGTGTGGTAGTATTATTTCCTAAATCATTGTTGGCTTTTTCTAATCTGTAAAACTCTTCTTTTAAGGTTTCTTCTAGTTTTGGCCATTCTGTTGTTTCGGATAATTCGTCAATTTTTTTTAAAGACCTTCTTAAATTTGTTAATACTTCCTGCTTACCATCTACATCGTTTTTATTGTTTTCAAATGATTTTTCGATATGCTCTAATTCCGCTTCAACTTTGGCTATTTGACCATTATCAGAATTACTATCTTGTTTTAATTCTGCAATACTTCCTTTTGCCTTTCTTATTTCATTTGCTAACCAAGAAGTTTCCACAGATTGCACTTTGTCTTTATCTACTTGAATTTCAGATGTATGGTCTAAATAAGGAAAAAAAGCTTGAACAAATATTTCTTGAGATTTGTTAATATTTATTGTTAATTCCACTTCACTATTTTCTGGTAAAAGTGCTGGTAAATCATTTCCTGTGATTATTACATCATAAACGTGGTCATTATGTATAGCCCTTGTTCCATCAGAAGCATGCTCACCTTGATAAAGTGGTATTTTGATAAAATCAGAATCCATACCTGGCCGAATTTGCTTTTGCGTTTTTAATCCGTTTCTAGTCCCTACAACTGGAAAAGATTTATTTCTTTCCAAACCTTTTACTTGTGAAAACACAATTTTTCCTGTCGACTTTTGTTTTATTTCAATTCCAAAATTATAGGGAAGTGTTTGCATTTCACTAAATCCTCCAAAACCTGCAATAACACTAAAACTAGAAGGCTCACACTCAAGCATATTTCCTTTTTCATCATAAAGTGTAACATTAAATACATTTGTACCTTCTTTTAGTTTGACTTCTATAATATCACCAATAGTATTAATTTCAACCTTCTCACTTGACCAAGCTTTATCACCTCTAGCAAATTCCGCAAATACTTTTTCAGGAATTTTACCTTCTGTTTTATCTGCCAAAATTTTAATAGGCACAAAAAGCTCAGACTCTACCGTTGCAGATTCGTTGGCAATTTCCAACTGAATTTTTGTTTTATCTCTGGTTTGTTCTCTAACTTCTTCTGAAACATCAACCGTTGATGCATATAGGGCAGCACCTTTTGAAACTACAGTCATTGGGTCAGCACTTGTATCAGGTTTGCAAATTTGTTCCTCCAGCATTTTTCTTAAAACTGGTGAAAATGTTGGGCCTCCAACAAGAATTAAAGAATCTAAAGAAGTGCCATCCAAATTATTTCTTTCCAATAGTTTTTTGCTTATATCTATTGCCTTTTGGAAAACAGGTTTAAGTGCTGTCGAAATATCTGATTGAGAAACAGTAACATCAATCTCTATTTCTTCACCATCATCATCTATTCCGCATCTATCTTCTTTATATAAATTGTACTCTTCTTTAAAGGAGAGTTCGTTTTTCAGTTCTTCAGCAAATGATTTTAATGCTTCTCTATACTGAGTTTTTGTTTCTTCATCATTCATTATATTATCTATAGAAAAATTTTCTATGATATGAGGCAATATTATTTCGTCAACAATCGCAAAATCTAAATTTTTACCACCCAAATAGTTGTCTCCTTCCGTGTCAATTACTTTCATGATGCCTTCTTCAACCTTCAATAAGGCTGCATCAAACGTTCCACCCCCAAAATCAAATACCAACCAAAAACCGTCTTTCTTATTAGAATCTAAACCGTAAGCCATTGAGGCTGCAACAGGTTCTTGTAAAACTTCAATATGACTAAAACCTGCTAGTTTACCTGCACGTCTTGTTGCATCAATTTGATTCGTTTTAAATGCTGCTGGGACAGTTATTACAATTGAAGAGAAGTTTTCATCCGTAATAAATGACTTTAAACTTTTAAGTATTTCTGCGGATAATTCTTCTGAACTCAATTCGGTGCCTAAATGAGAACTAAAATATTTTTTATCAGTTCCCATTGTTCTCTTAAACTCAATAAAGGCATTATTTTCTACTTTTTTTGACAATGCAGCTTCTTTTTCACTTCGATATGCTGCATAGGCTTTATCTCCCACTAAAACACCTTTTTTATTATAAGCTACACAGGATGCCATTGTATCTTTTTGAGGTAATTTTTTTATAGTTGCTTCACCATTTTCCATTCTGGAAATTGCGGAATTTGTTGTTCCTAAATCAATTCCGTAATCAATTTTTGTTCTTGCCATTTTTATACTTTTTAATTTTGTGAGACATCAACTTGTGCTCTTTGAATGAGAATTCCGTTAAAGTTAACTTGTGGTTTTATTACAGCCGAAATGATCCTTTTACCTTCTGCTAAATTTTCGTCAGTAATGAAATTTATGACATCAATATTATTTCTTTCGTCATATTCAGTATTTAAAAGGTTAATCATTTCATAACCATTTGCTGCAAAATTGTTTTGAATTCGTTCGATTCCCTTTATAAGAGGTTTCAATCCTTTTGTTTCTTCATCCATCTTTGATATATTCTTTTGCATTCTTACAATTTCATCAGCCACTTTTAAAGCCAAAGAGTGGTCGGCTTTTTCGTTGGAAGCAACTGGCTGTGATTTGACTCTTTCTTGTTGAAGTTTTAACTGTGTTTCTAGAACTTCTACCAATTTGTTATCTAATTTGACACTTTCTTCTTCCAATGCTGCTTTGGTGTTCTTAATTTGGGTTTCTACATCAGTTTTGCTTGACTTAATGCGTTTGCCCAATAACCAATAAACCAATCCTCCTAATAAAAATGTTATTAGGGTGGCAATAATCCAATACAAGCGGTTTTTTTCCACGCTACTATCCAATTGAGCAATTTGAGTGTCTGTCTTTTCTCCGGTTTCTTGGATTTGAGTTTCCAAATCGTCTGCAATAATGGTAATATTACTTTGATTTGCTTTTATCAGATTAGTTAAGCTGTCATTTGTATTTTCAAGAATTACAGACTTGTTGGTCAAGCCAATTATTGCATTCTGTTGTTGGTTTATGGTTGTTTGTTGGTTATTCAGTCTTGAATTCAGCCCTTCAATCTCCTGTTGTTGCTTTTCAAGAGTTTGCTGTATTGCCGGAATTTCCTTAATTAACAAGCTATCTGGTTGGTTTTGAGCAAAAATGCTTGTTACACCGAAAAGGACTGTTATAAATAAAGTTTTATTCATTGTTTTTTGATTGATTTAATAAATTGATCTAATCCCCTTCGGATTATAATGTTGATAGTGGGTTTATTCTTTAGTTTTTCGACTAAACTTGGTGAATACTTGTAATAGAATTTGATGAAGCTTCTACCAATTTTTGTTTTGCTCAAGTAATCATCTCTAAATTTTCTCAACTCAAAAACTTGTGGATGGTTATAATCACCATAAGCCATTGTGGCTATATAGCAACCATCACTTGCGCTACTGATAGTTGAGCCAACTTTCTTCGCTGTAGATTTCGCTTGAGCTGTTCTTACGTCTTTCCAAAAGCAGATATGTTTTACCTGGTTTATTTGAATAGGTCCAAGTTTGCTAAACAAGAAATCTACAAGGGTTTTATATTCCGAAACTTTGCTTTGATTTGAGCAACGCTGTATGGCTTCAACGTCATTGATACTTATTCCATCACTGACAATTTCAACAACTTTGTCCCAATTTAAACAGTTTGCCTTCATTCTATCCACTTTCGAATAATTGATGGATTGATTATATGACATTGTCATTGACATCTTAGCAACTTGAAAATCAATTTCACTAATAGCTTTTTCGTAAGCCAACTTAATAGAGTTCAATAATGCAATAGCCTGATTTAACTCACGGTCTTTCATTTCCTCAAGAGTTGCAAGACTGTCTTTTGCTCTATCTTTCGTTAGTTTACCAACAGCAATAGAATCAGCTAACTTTGTAAGTTCTTTAGATGATTCAAGGTAGTTATCACTTGAATCATTTTCTTGACTTTCGTTAAAATAGTCTATACCACATTGCATTATTTCATTTGCCAATTGGTCAGCAATTGCTTTGTATTTTAGCTCACTTGTGCCGAGCAGGGATTTTAGTAGTGATAAATCTTCTTTTGTGTTTGCGAAAAGCTTTATACCAAATTTATAGGCATTGCCTTTGTCTGCCTTTCGTTTCTTTTTGGTGGTTTCAATTTGAGATTCAATCTTGTATAATGGCTCGTTAGCAAGTTTTTGAGAGAGATAATGATAAGACAATCCATCGCAATTGTCTAGTATTTGTATTAGTTCCTTATTTGTGTAATTTTTTTTTAGATACTCTTGTACTTCTTCAACAAATTTCTCAAGTTGATCCTCTTTATCTATCGTATTTGCGGTGCCAACTATTGAGTTAACAAAATCTTTAAAATATACAGAATCTATTAGTTTTATTTTTGCATCTATACCTTCAATCAATAAATTATTGTTATTACTTAAAAGTTTATAAGTACCTAAATTGTTGAATGCAGAGAAGTTTTTGGAATTAACATCTTTGTCGGTTGTTACTTTTTCCCAAATTTCCACCGCTTTTTCTAAATTGCCTGCTATCAAATGTTGAATTCCTATATCTTCAATAAACCAAAATAATGCGTAATTTACTTTATCTTGGTTTTGTTGAATACTTGAAAATGCTTTGTTTATTACTTCAATGTCTTTTCGAGAGATTCTAGGTAAAAAGTGGAAATCAATTTCTGAATCGGTATTTTTTCCAACCTTAGCGTGAGCTGTAATTCTTGTTTTATTCCTTTGTAGTTCTCTTGCAGTTGCATTTGAGAGAATACCCGCAATTCGAAAAGGGTTGTTTGAAATTATTTCCATGTTTAGAATATTTACATAATACTATCTAGTAATCATTTGATAGATTTTGTTTTTTATTTCCACTCGACCTCAAAACACAATCCCGAAGGTTAATTTTAATGTATACTCTCTTTTAATGGGGAGTAGTAGTAATCAAGCGAAATCATTTAACAGAAGTGGATATCAACTCTAATATTCTTTAACAGCTACCAATTGTTTATATCTTGTAGCTCCACCACACACAGTTTCAATACCACGGTTTTAATTTATAAATGGGGATATTTAAAAATGGGGATATCCAAATATATAAAAAAATGTTAAAACCCTATTGTGTCAAAACTACAAAAGCAGGTTGAGGTGATTTTACGGGATTCCTCATTTTGGCTAAAAAACTTGTATTTCACAGGCTATGCTTGAATTTTATTACACTTTATGTAGGTGGTTAAGTGATAGTTAACTATTTTTAGCAGGTGCATTTTCAATTTTTTTATCAATTAAAATTTTTCAAACAATGAAATATATACTCATACTTTTTATTAGTTTCATCCCCTTTTGGGGTTTTGCCCAGGAGTGTGATAAGACAGTTTTTGAAGCTCATGAGGTTGTTGGGCAAAAAGCGACTGTGTGTGGGGTATTGATGCAGGTAGCATCGCCCAAAGGAATTAGAGGGAATCCTACTTATTTGAACATGGGGAAGCGGTATCCTGATCATCCGTTTACAGTGGTTATATGGGGCAGAGATTTTATGCAGTTTCCTATGGGTCAACTTAAGTCATATGAAGGGAAGCAAATTGCTGTTACCGGGCTTGTAGAGGAGTACAGGGGGAAGCCGCAGATTGTTGTTAAGGAGGTGGGGCAGATTGTTTTGATTGAGGAATGATTGTTTGAAAATTCCAAATTATAAGCACCCAACCTTCAGTACCCTCCTTCATTAAAATTACGGAGGGTGAAAACTTTCGGTTGACAAAGCAAATTCCAAAATGGCATTAAGTGTTCTACCATCAATCAACTTACAGATGAGTTACTTATAAAGCTGTTTCAAGTTTTTAATGAATGGATGAAAGTGAATAATTTTAATAGCCACACCCGGGACTTGTGATTTCAGGTTGCAGCGAATGAAGCTGATGTGTTGCTCGAGGATTTCTCCACCTACCATATCGGTGAGAATTTGGGTGCATAGTTTTTTGAATTGTTTTCTTTTGGCATAGGATACTTTTTTGGTTGTAAAGATGTTGATCGTGATTTTTGAGTCGTCGTTAATTTTAAAGACCGGTTGGAAATAGAGTTGGCTGATCTTAATTTTGAAATTGGACGGGCCCACGGTAGTGTCATCTTTTAAATCTTCTTTTCTTTTGTTGAAAGTTACCACGTTCCAGTTGTCCATTGGCGGTGCGCTTTCTACTAAGTCGAGTATAGCTCTTTGCATATCGGGGTCATCATTTGTATAAAGTACGAATGTTGCGGGTGTGGTGTAAGTCTTGCTGAATTTTAATTCGCATGCAATGTCATCGTAGTAGTAGTCTAAGTATGTTTCCAGCCACTGGTAGAGGTCTTGCTGTTCATCAGTTGATAGTAGTGGCAGGATGTATAGTTTTTCCTGGTTGTCTTGGAACCAGGTCCAGAATTCTTGTGGTTTCATGTTTCAGGTTTTTGGTTTAATGTTCAAAGTTTAAAGTTCAAAGTTCAAGGTTGCATTTGATTGACGAGTTCACTTCACTACGTTCGTGATGACGGTGCTTTTTTATTTTCTCTTATCAATTGAATTTGCGGGGAATGCTAGGACGTTTACCATTTCGCGGAGGCGGGAGCGGACTCTTTCTCCGTAACGGTTTTCGATTTCGTGGGCGTTTAGGTTTGAGGTTAGGTGGGTTTGTTTGTTTTGTTTTGCATTTAGCCCCTGGCTGAGGTCGTAGCGGGTGATCAGGATTTCTGCCATTACGTTGCAGTCGTGTCCGTAGTAACGTCCTGTTGGTTCTGCGCCGAGGTCGTCGAAACAGTAGGTTCTGAGAGCGCTGTATTTGTTAATTGTGTCAGAGCCGTTTGTGTTGTACTCTATAACAATATTGCGAGTGGGGAACATGCCATAAGGCCTTGTTTGGGGATGGATGTATGGTATCAATTGCATCAGGGTGGTTTTGCCACAGCCCACCGGACCAGTGAGAAGTATGCCTTTATTGAGGTCAATGCCATTGGCTGTGCAGGAGTTTTTGTCTTTGATGGTGTAGATCATCAGTTTGTAGATGAGGTTGTGGTCTTCTTTGTATATCCGGAAGTGTTCGCCGAAGCGTTGTTTTCCTTTTGCTTCGATGAACTCAAGGGTGTTGTTGAAATCGTAGATGATTTGATTGTTGATGTATTTGCCCAGGGTGTATGTGGTGTTGTTGTCGATGATGGTGAAGAGGTTTTTCATTGGTTTTGTGTTTTAATGATGATTTTGGATTTGTTGACGAGTTCACTTCACTGCGTTCGTGATGACGGTTACTTTTTTATTGAGGCGCAAAATATTGCGCCTTTACAGGGGGGTGTCATAGTCTTTATTTCGGTTTGTTTTGAGGTGATTCAATTTTGTTTCGGTTTTTTTTGTCTTTTTCGCTTTGATTTCGAGGGCTTTTTGCATCCAGTTTTGGGCGGCGGCTTGCCAGTCTTTGATTGGTTTGTTGCCGGAGATGATCCAGCCGGTGGCTTTGTTGTGGTTGAAAAATTTTTCGGCCTCGGTTTGTAATTGCTTTTCCTGAAGTTGGTTTTGAAATTCATTTTTAAAAAAATTTATGACTTCTTCTTTTTTTATGTTTATTTCTGTTTTAACATGTTTATCATGTTTTATATAAGGTACCAATGCTTGTCCCACTACTTGTCCCTGTACTTGTTCACTACTTGTATCAAATTTGAGCAACCTGATTTTGCTTCCTTTGTATGGATTGTGTGATGGCAGGTATTTTATATATCCCCAATGATCGAGTTGCTTGAGGCAGCGGTGGTATGTTGCCTTGGAGCCGATTTTGGAGAGCTTCATAATTTCCTCGCGGTTGATGTAAAATGTTTCCGGGAACCGGTTGAGGTTCCCCAGCTGGAACAGCGAGAAATACAAACTGATGTGTGTGGGGTTTAACCTGGAGTCTTTGTAGAATTTTGTGAATATGGCATTCATCTGTTTGATGTAGTTCATTCTTCATGATTATTCCGCATTACTGATTTTGTTATCCTCCATCATTTTTTCAATTTCCTCCAGATTGTAGTAAAGGATTCCTCCAATTTTTGTGTAACTGAGTGTGCCATTGTCCCGCAGGGTCTGCAGCGTGCTGTGGCTTACTTGAAGTATTTTTTTTACTTCCCTGTTTTTAATCCACTTGGTCTTTACGGTTTTTTCTTTGGCCATCAGGAGTCTGAGTTCGTTAATGACATCTTCCTTGAATTGGTCGAGGTCTGCCTGGGTGATGATAGGTGTTCCCATAATTCATTTTTTTAATAAAGCCGGGAAGGGGGATATCAGCTTTTGGCTGCGACCCGGCTTTGGGTTCATAGAATGGTTTGACTTTCGTATTGCAAATTTGGGGAGTGATTAAGTGGGAAAATCATAAGTTCACCGGAGGTGGGGTGTTTTTTTAACAATTTCGCGTAAGCTAAAGTTGTACCTCAGAAGCTAATCTTCTGATATTAAGTGGTTTTTAGGGAAACGGAATTGTAATTATTTTTCAGCTTTTGAAAAATTTGGTATAGGGATTAATGCCCGGAGGCTCTCCGAAATGAGAAAAAGGCATCCATTCCTTTACTTTGGTATGATTTGTTTCGATTTTTCGTAAGGTCACGTAATCTTACGGTTTGTGGAAGGGTTAATTAGCGGTAATTTTTATCGATTTCATCGCGAAGGTTTATGGTGAGTTCTTCGAGGAATTTGGTTGGTGATTTTTGCCGGTATTTTATATCGGAGTAGGTTTTATAAATGTCTCCCAGTTCGATATTAAAAGTAGATTCAAAGAAGGAAGCTATTTGTTTGATTTCGGCTTTGCCGTTATTGATTGCGTTGCTGCACTGCAGTGCATAAATGAGCTCGACCAGGGCAGACTTACTGTGGGTCCATTCCATTGGTTGCCTGTCGTTAACTAACCTAGGGTTTCGGTTTTGGTTTGTAACCCTGTAAAATTCACCTTGTAAATAGTTTTTGAATTTTTTGAATGCTGAAAGCTTTGCCAAGATAATGTCTTTGTTAGTACAGAACCCTGAATCCATAAATTTAGTCATCCCTTTTCCAAAAATGGAAAACATAATGTTTTCCCTGAGAAAAAACAGTTCGTCTGAATTGGTGCTACCTGAATCGAGATACATCCAAAGATCATAATGCTTCTTGATAAACCTCTCCCGGTTATTGATTTGTTTCAAAATGTAGTTCTTTTGACTATCTGTGTCAATAACCGGAAAGCTTACTATATACTGTAATTTGTTCCTGTAATAAATACATTCAGATAAGATAGCAGGTTTGACATGTTTGAAGAAGTGGATTTCTTCTTCCCTGGATTTAAAAGCGTTTAGTAGTACATGCTTTTTCAATAGTGTAAGCCTGCTGTCGCAAAATTCGATGATTTTAATGGCGCTTTCCTTTGGGTCTTTCCCTGCAGACTTAATTTCTATGATTTCCTTTTCAAAGGAAATCAGAAACTCGTTAAAATTCATTAATACCAAAATTAAAACTATACAACTTAACTCAATTTATATATGCTTTAAAGTCGGGGATAGACTGCAATTTATTAAATAATTTACATAAAAATCAATACAACATTAACAATATAACAAAAAAACCAATAATGTACTGTTGTACACTATTGGTTTTCAATGGATTTTACTTTATAATAATTTTTATCAGCTTTGAGCTTTTTTGGTCTTTTCTTCCGTTTTTTTAGCTGAAAGCACGTTTCTGAGGGAGCTCATATCTTCTGAAATCTTCCTATCAATCACCCTTGCGTAAATTTGAGTTGTTGCGATCTTGGTATGGCCGAGGAGCTTGGAAACGGTTTCTATGGGTACACCGTTTGTTAGAGTTACAGTGGTAGCAAAAGTATGTCGCGCCATGTGAAAGGTCAGGTTCTTGGATATACCGCAGGCATCAGCCACTTCTTTTAGATAGAGGTTTAATTTCTCGTTTGTTATCACCGGAAGTAAAGTGCCGCTTACTTGAGT
This sequence comes from uncultured Flavobacteriaceae bacterium, assembly GCA_964469175.1. Classification (GTDB taxonomy): domain Bacteria; phylum Bacteroidota; class Bacteroidia; order Flavobacteriales; family Flavobacteriaceae; genus Planktosalinus. Next base: position 50,201 of record CAYXXY010000009.1, on the reverse strand, counting down.
GATTGGGTGATCACTGTATTTTTGGATGATTTCTTCTGCTTTCTCCAGAAGGGGAATCTTTACCGGTGTTTTTGTTTTTTGTCTTTTGGTGTAAATCCAATTGTGTCCGTCGATGTCCTTTACAATATTATCTTGAGTTAAATGGATGACGTCCACATAACTGATGCCGGTATAGCAACTAAAAACAAAAAGGTCCCTCACCCTGTCGAGCCGCTCAATAGGGAAGTAATAGGTTTCTATGTTTGCGAGTTCGTTTTCAGAGAGAAATTGTCTTTCTCTTTTTTCATAGGTTGGTTTCCATCTAACGAATGGGTCTTTGTCAATCCACTCTATGTGATAGGCGAGGGTAATAATTTTTCTCAGCCTTTGTATGTGTTTCATTACCGTATTGTGGCTCATCGCCTTGGGATGGCCTTTTGGATAGTAGTTGTGGAGGTAGGTTTCAAAATCGCTTATAAACTTATAGTCGAGCTGCTTGAGGTAGAGGTCTGATGTTTTTAATACATTGTTTAGATACCTATGCACATAACCGATGGAAACCTCAAGGTTTCTAATGGTACCCACGGTGAGTGTGTTTTCGATTTTTATCTCGTGGTAGCTAAAGATGTTGAGTAGGGTTTTGTCTGAATTGGCTTCACCGTTATAGGCAGCTTTGACTAATTGAGCAGTGATGAATTCTCCTTTGAACTTAAAGTCCTGGAAGATCTGGAACAACCTGGCGTGTACCTGGTCAAGATAAAGATTTGTTTGTCTTGCGTGTGGTGATGTTCCTTTTGCTTTACTTTTTTTGGAATCCCAGTCATTGATGTAAACTTTTCTTTTTAGACTAATGTTTACTCTTTTGGAATTAACAGTTACTCTGGCATAAATGAGAGCTTTGTCGTTTTTGGCGTTTTTTAAATCAGCCCAAAACGAAATTGAGAAGGTGTTTTTGGTACGCATAATAATCGTCTTAAATGGTTAAACATTGTTCGACGAAAGTCAAAATTCTACAGTACCAGATGGTTAGTTAAAAATTTGAATCTGTCAGTTAAACTGACAGTTTGAAAAAATAACTGACGTATACCTGACACATTGAACTAAAACAAACCAAATTTAATGAACGTCTAAAGTGTTGAAAAACCACGTTTTCCCTATGGTTAACGTGGTTTTGGCACTTTTTTTAATTTTAAATAGTGACCTCGACAGGATTCAAACCTGTAACCTTCTGAGCCGTAATCAGATGCGCTATTCAGTTGCGCCACGAGGCCGTTTTGAAGGGGCAAATATACTTTATATTTTACTTTGGACAAAGAGAATTTAAACAATTTCAGCACTCAATCCGGCTTCCAGAAGTATGGTGCAACGGGGCTCCAGTTCTTCATAAACCCCTGTTTTTACTGTGCATTTGCCTTTGTAGTGAACAATCCAGGCGCATTGCTCTGCCTGCAAGGGAGTGTGGTCACAGGCATAAATGAGGGTTTCTATAACATGGTCAAAGGTGTTGACATCGTCATTGTACAACACAATCTCATTGTTTTTGACCTCCTCGGTCAGCAGGTCTGTCTCTTGTTGTATTTTTTCTTTATTCCCCACCTTACAAAAATATAAAATTTCTTAATGCTTGATAAATTTGGTCGCTACCCAATTGTTGCGCTCCAGATTTTCAACGAATTCCAAACCGTGTTTATTGCATTCTTTTTCAATAGCCTCTAGGTCTTCTGTGTAAAAACCACTGAGGAAAAGTGCTCCTTTTGCCGGCAAACAGGCTGCATATACTGCAATATCGTCGAAAAGGATGTTTCTATTGATGTTTGCTATAATTATTTCATAAAATTTTCCTCGCAATAAAGAAGCGTCGCCTTCATAGACGGTGATGTGCTTGCAATTGTTGCGTTCAGCATTTTCAAGCGAATTGATGTAGCACCAGTTGTCGATATCAATGGCATCAACAGGTCGTGCACCTTTCATTTCGGCTAAAATGGCGAGTACGGCCGTGCCGCAACCCATATCCAGTACTTTTTTACCTTCCCAGTCATTCTTCAGGATGTGCTGAATCATCATATGGGTGGTTTCGTGATGACCGGTACCAAAAGACATTTTGGGCTCAATGACAATATCAAATTCCACCTCGGGTTTGGGGTGAAAAGGCGCCCGCACCGAGCAGCGGTTGTCCACCAGTATGGGCTCAAAATTCTTTTCCCACTCGGCATTCCAGTTGACTTGCTCGATTTCCTTTCGTGTAAACGAAATTGAAAAACCGGTATTCTTAAGAATTTCAATGTCGTCAAGCAGGTTTTCGTTCCAGTCCTTTTTTTGAATGTAGGCCAGCACACCGGTTTCGGTTTCCAAAAAGCTTTCAAAACCGGCTTCACCCAATTCAGCAATTAGAAGGTCGCGACCAATCTCTATGGGGATTACCTGAAAGTCATACTCGATATATACCTGTTCCATTAAAGGGCTTTTATGATGTCAATAAATGAATCCACCTCAAGGGATGCCCCGCCCACAAGACCGCCGTCAATGTCCGGCTGACTGAAAAGTGAAGCGGCGTTATCGGGTTTTACGCTCCCGCCATAAATCACAGATACTGCATCTGCAATATCGCTGCCAAATGCCCCTGCTATGGTTTGCCTGATGTGTTGATGCATTTCCTGGGCTTGTTGCGGACTCGCGGTTTCACCGGTGCCAATAGCCCAAACGGGTTCATAGGCAACCACAAGGTGCTTCCAGTCTGATTTGTTTAGGTGAAACAAGGCGTTTTGCAACTGGCTTTTAACCACTTCAAAATGATTTCCTGCTTTACGGTCACTGAGTTTTTCCCCCACACAAAAAATTACATCCATTTCATTCTCAATCGCGGTTTGCACTTTTTCTTTGAGCAAATCATCGCTTTCGCCAAAATACTCCCGGCGTTCACTATGGCCTAAAATCACACGCAGAATACCAATGCTTTTTAACTGTGCAGCCGAAACCTCACCGGTAAAAGCCCCCTGCCCTGCCTGATGCATATTTTGGGCAACGATTTCTATGGGATACTCACGGGTGGTCTCAAAAGCATGCCAAAGCCCTGTAAAAGATGGGGCAATTAAAACCTCAGCCTCGGTCTTGGGCAGCTTTTCGATAAAAAAAGTGAAGAAATTATTGGCCTGAGCCAAATCTTTAAACATTTTCCAGTTGGCTGCTATAATTTTTTTTCGTTTCATCGGGAGTGGGATTATTGAATGCGGTACAAAGATAACAATTGGTCGTGAAAGGGAGGTCTTTTTTTGATGGAAGACTCCTGCCTCCTCAACCTAAGGCTGATGCTGAGAGGAAATGGTGCTGATGTTAATTTTTATTTAAAAATAAGCTGAAACAAAGAGGTTGGCTGTTTGTTGTTGTATTTTTAATGATTTCACAACAAATTACAATTCACTATTCAAATAGCTACTCAAACTGCTTTTATAACCGCTGCTATGGGCAATAAAAAAGAAAAAAAAACCATTGGAAATTCCAAAACCCCCCTGTTTATTTCACTGGGGGTCCTTGTGGGCTTAGTGGGTTTGTATTTCATTTCCCCTGCCTTTAAAGATTTTTTACACGAAGCCTGGTCAACGCTCACCAGCGGTGATGAAGAGCGCATTCAACAATGGGTCTCCAGGTTTGGGTGGTATGGCCCCGTCCTGCTGGTTTTAGGAAAAATCTTTCAGTTGTTTGCGGTTATCATACCCACAATTGCCATGATTGTGGTGGCCATATTGGCATACGGACCCCTTTGGGGTGGACTGCTGGCAATGGTTGCCATATATATTGCTGCTACTGTCGCTTATGTCTTGGGTGCCTATTTTGGTCCCGCCATACTCAATGCTATTATGGGTGCAAAGTCACGTGAATTTATGACAAACCTCATCGAGGATTATGGCTTCAGGAGCATTGTGGCTGTGCGTATCAACCCCTTGTTTTCAGGTGATGCAATTAGCTTTATAGCCGGTATTTTGAAAATGAATTACTGGCCGTTCATTGGGGCCACTATGGCGGGTGCTACCCCGTTGATTGCATTTATTGCCTGGATTGGAAGGGACAACCAAAGCCTTTTAAACGGGCTTATCTGGGCTTCTGCCTTTGGAATACTGTCTCTAGCCGGCTATATCTGGTGGGACAAAAAACGAAAAAGCAAGAAGGAGAAGAAGAAAGGCAAGTAAGCGTCTTGATGTTATTTTCTGATTTGAAGGACGGGTAGGTTTTATTAGAGTCGGGGTATTCTCCGGTATTTTTGGTTTTTAGCCCTAAATAACATCCACCCACTTTAACACAACCAAAATCACAAAAGTAATCCCGGTAGAGAAATAGATAACATCTTGCCAATAAAACGTTTTCTGCCCCCATAGTTTTCGACTCTTTTCACCATATTCCTTTTTGAAATGACCCACAGTCATTTTCCGAAAGAGAAAAGTGACTACTATAAAAATTGAGAGTGCCAATAGTATGATCCAGGTTTTTTCCATGTGTAGAAATTTTATAGTTGATGTCAACGATTTGGCTATGAGCTTTGGCACATATTGAGTACTAATATAATAATTAAATTGGTAACTGTGGGTTACTGTTTATTGATAAACGAGTTCGCTTTCCTTAAATACCTTTATCCATTTTTCCACAAACTCATTTTTTAATTTCTTTTCCTTGAGCGCTACGAAAGTTGAATAAAATGAAGATTCACCCTGTACAATATAATACAGTTGCGATTCAGTATTTTTATCACCAATATATCTTGAGGATTCAATTTTAAAAATTGCCCAATGATTCTTGCCGGTTTCGTCTTTTTCAATAATTGTCAATTTGGCTTTGGGAGCCTTTTCTTTTGTGAGCTCAAACGTCATATTGATATAAACATCCAGGGGCAGGTTCCTCATTCCTTTAATTGATATCATAGTGCCTATGATTTTCCAATTCTCCACACTTTGGTCACCCGGAACCAATTCAATAAAGTGCATTTTGTCATTTTCCTGATTGGAACCAATTTTCCAATTGTATTCTTCCGGCCAATGCACTTTCAAGCTTTCTATGCCGTTTTGGCTGAACGAAGTAAAAGCCAGTAATAAAAATAAGGTTTGTATTGCTTTCAATTGTATGTGATTTTAAATTTTGACTAAAATGAATTTGCTGAAGTTATTCAATAATTTCAACTTCTTTTGATAATCTAATGGGGTACAAGTCTGCTTCAGAAACTTGCATATAACTGTCTTTGTTCACTTCTGTGATGTAACAAGTCAATACCATTTCGGGAAGCTCGGCTTCTGGGTTTATTAAGTCTTCTACCGGTTTCAATTGGTAGGTACAATCATCCAACCAGGTAATGGCCAATTTTAATTTAAAATTATTTTCTTTGCTCTCCTCGATTTGATAATTGTCTGTTCTGGTGATTATTGAAATACCGCTTACTTCATCAACAATCCTGAATTTTCCGGTTCTAATCTTGGAACAGTCCAAAGCCTTGTCTCTGCAAATTACATTAAAGTCATTTAAATAGTCTTCTGAAATCACACTTTTATCTATTTTTTCAGTTTGTTTCAAATACTTTTGGGAATTATCGCAATCATTTTTATATAAATAGAAGATTGATAACTTGTGTGTTGTACTAGCGTAATTTGGATTTATGTTATAAGACTCAATCAATTTACTCAATCCCCTATCCAGTATTGAAACCTCATAGTCAGGAAAATTGTAAAAGTCTGCCAGGTAAGTTATTCCATAATCAGTCAACATCTGGTAGTGACCGGGCTGGATTTGCAGGCCTTTATCAAATTGTTTTCTGGCTGCATCTATGGCACCGAGAAAGAAATAAACAGTGCCATAGCCATAGTAAATGTCTGCATTAGCTGAATCGACAAGAAATGCCTGATTGAATCTTCGCATGGCCGTTTTTAAATCCCCGTGCTGATAAAGGTATTGGAAACCAAGATCTATCATTTTTTTTCCGGCTTTTGTTTTGTCGCCATCATATTCTTCAAGCAATTGGGTTAAAAATTGTGTGTCAAAATCTTGCTGTTCCCGGGTTTTTTCAATATTCCCATACTCAGGCATTAGGGTTGGATCCCCATTTGCAAACTTTTGCAGCTTTGAGAAATCATCGCTCTGTGCAACTCCTGTTGCAGCAAAAAGGAAGAGCACTACTTGGAAAAATCTTGTCATAATTATATTTGATTCTTTAACCTGTTTAAACAACAACTGTCTGTTGGACTTAAAGCTGGTGTATTGCAATGCTACGATTTCCAATTGGTATTTTTTATTTAAACTTGAATTTTTTGCAAAAAAAAGAAGAATGATTTAATTTTTTGGGGATTGGGATTTTGTTTATGGGCTTTATAGAATAATCTTTTTTATTGAATTGAATTGCTAAGTTTAAAATCAATGGCTTCGAGTTGCATTTTTATTTTAGGGATTTGTGATTTAAATAGGTCAGATTTTGTTTTGCCAATTAGGAACGGCATATTACAATCCCAAGCTAATTTGAATAATAGAACTTTATATATCCAATTAAAAGGGAAAAAGTCTAATTTACTTTTTCCTTCATAAGGCTTTAAAGCCCTAAAGGCATTCTCTTTTATATCATCTTCAAGGTCAGATTGAATTACTTCTGTAAGTAACTGGCGAACCTGATCTTTATATTTTTTAAATTGCTGCTCGCAAATTTCATTTTCATCAATAAGGTATTCTGATTCTTTGGTTAGAATTTTAATTCGAACATTTAAATTATTTGTTTCCCTAAGCATTGATTTATAATAATTAGCAATATGGTTGCATTGGTTTTAAGTTGTTTTGTTACTTATCGTTTCTTAATTTGTATGCATTATAGGCTTCTTTTAGCAAAGTTGTCAAAGCGTTGGTTTTTATATCATCTTTTTTCCTGATTGCTACATAACGGGATATTTTACCGTTTCCTTCTAACAAATTTTCAGGGTCGTGCAAATCATTTCCTTTGTAAAAACCTAATTTAAGTCCTTTTTTTGACGGTATGAGTGTACACACCATTTCATTGTATTTCTGCCCATAAGTATAAGCTATCATTTTTGCAGGAACATCTATTTGCTCCTGTACTTCGGAAAGGGTTTTCAGAATAATTGTACGAATCGTCAAAGCATTAGTAATAACCTCTTCGCTGTATTGTGCCAAAAAATTGTCTATTTCTTTATTGCCAGTCATCATATTATTTACTAATATCCGTTTCGTTTTTATAAGGTTTTATTTGGGGTGCTTGGTGAAAGCCGGGGTTTTCTCGGTGGGCGGGTAGAAGCCATAGTTTATTAGCATCGATGTTATAGCTCCGTTTTTTTAATCAGTTTCTGTCGTTTAATAAGCAAATAAGATATTCCTAAGAAAGCACAAATTCCGACTATTAATATAAATAATCGTTGATTTCTTAAAAGATTCTCTAATTGGTCAATCTCATTGAGTATTTCTTGCTTTTCATTTTCAGTGTATTTATCAGAGTCAATCTCTACGAAAATCCTTGCGTGTTCAACTTCATATTTATCTGACACCATTGTTCCTAAATACCCCATTACAGTTAACGGTATTAGGGTAATGCAAAAAATCAGTAAAATGTAATAAACAACTTTATTCATATTTTCATAATCCAAGAATTCCGTTTATTGTCAGGTAGAATATTATAACCAAAAGCAGTCCCAAAATTAGGCTAACTAGATGCCATCTCATTAGTTTAAAAACTAAGTTGGTAATACTTCCAAGGGCTAAAATTCCACCACCCAAATAGTGAAGTTTGTATATCGAAAAATAAACACTTTTATTAATTAGCGGGTTTTGAGTTTCTGTTTCAACCAAATATTGCTTGAATAGTATTTCGGTAATCAGAAGCAGACAATAAATAAAAATTATATTCCCTGCGTAAATAACTATTCGATTTCGATTAAGATTTTTCAATTGTTTGTTTTTCGTTCAAATGTTGCACAATGCTTAGGCTATAACCTGTGGCGTGGATTAATCAACTAATTTAGCAAATAAAACCCAGACCTGAGGAAAATCTGATAGACACGAGTCCCGTCAGCTATCGGGACGAACTGGCCGTAGGTATTTTCCCGAGTAGCCGGGCAGAAGACATAGATTATCGCCGTGTTGTAGCAAGTTTTTATTCCGCTATGTCTTTATCAATTCGTTTTACTTCCACAGTTTTTTGATTAAAATCATAGATCATAAGTCCTACTGCAAATATTATTAAGTTTAAAATCAACTTTTCAATTCCATCAGTAATATCATCTCCAATCAGTAATTTAAGTGTCTTACTGAGTATTACAAGTCCGCCGCCAATCATAAGTATTATTGTCCAGGTTTTAATGCCAATTTTAGCGTGTTTATTTTTCATCAAAACTAAAATGAGCACGGTTATTTGGACAATGATTGGGATAAGCGCAGCCAAACTTTTTAAAACTAATAAAGCAAATAAATTCCAACATAGTAAAAGACCAAGTGATACTAATATGAAAATTTGAAAGGTTTGATTTTTAAAAACGGTTTTTTCCATAGGTTTGTTTTTTCTAAATATGATACAACGTCTCGTATAAAAACTGTGCGAGCGGGCGCGCGTGATTGTCCGCAGGACAATCCGCTGAGCAAGCGAGCACGGACTTTCGATTGAGCACTAAGATAGCATTGTTTTTATATTTTGTTGTGTACCGTATTTTTCGAGATATTTTATAGCTGCTTTTCTTATCCAAGTTATTTTATGTGTGGCAAATGGCCTGATTTCTTTTTCATATCCTTTTGCCTGCATTTTAAATATGGTTTCAATTACGTGTCCGTCCACATATTCATCATTAATGATGTTACTCAGTTTAGGAGCGTAGTCAGACAAATGTTTATATCCTAATAATAATACAAAGGGCTGCCTTCCTCTTTTCGCATTTTTGATCAAGCAAAATTTAATTATAAGGTCATAAAGTTCTCTATCCCTTCTCAAGGATTTTTTGACGTAGATAATTTGTCTAATTTGTTCTCCAATAGCCCAGATTTTTTGTTCGTAATCGTGCCAATTAGGTACATCCGGAAAGCCATCAATTGGTTCTAAATCTTTCTCCAAAATCTCTGGAGTAAGATTGTTTGCCTGATTGATCAAATCGATAATTTTATTCTTTTCCATTTGTGTTTTTTTCATATGGTACACAACATTAGTATATAAACCATGTTTTGAGGATTTATTGTTGATCTATTGCAATTGTACGACATGACCCCCCCTATTTTTTATCTAAAATAGCACTTTCTGTCCAAACAACATCTGGAGTGGTTTGACTCTATTTTTAAGACCCCAAAAGTTCCGTCAGGCTGTTGTTTTTTTCAAGCAATTCAGTATAGGCTTTGAGGTTCTGGTCGAGCAATACCAGGAGCCCGCTATACCTGTTCAAAAAGAACAGCTCGTCAAAAATGGAATCATCAAGAACCACACCCCGGCGCATGTCTATTTTTTCAAGCAACATCTCAACAATCTTCCCGGTGGTCCATTCCTGAGCCAGGCCATCCTTCAGGGCAATGGTGGCAAAACTTTCATAATAGCTCACAATGGCTGTTCGTTTCTCAAAATCATTGATCAGGGTTAAATGACCGCTGTATTTCATGGACTCATAGGTGCTGGATTTACCCGTAAAAGACACCAACTGCATCGAATTTGCAAGTACAGTCATCGTTGAGTCCCTCACCCAATCATTCCCTTGATTGTAAAGGAATTTGCCCAACATACGGTTGTTTTCTTGTAAAAAAGCGATGTTTTCTTCCAGGTTTTCACGGTCTTCAGCCAAATCAGACTTGATGCTTTCCAGGTAGTGATTGGCCTGTGTGGTTGCAATGCGGTTCTCGCGACAGGTATTGAGCAAAAATGCGCCGGTCACACCAACAAATACAACCAGTAACTCCAACAGGTAGTAACGCCAGTTTTTAAAACGTTTGCTGATTAGTTGTTTCATCGGTCTTTAATTTGGTTTTATTGCTTTTTAGTTTGTTGCTATACGTTATTCACCGCTGCGCAAAGTCTCCCGACTTTGAGCGCACCAATCTCAGCAAAAAAGCCAAGACCCAAGTCCACTAACAGTAACCACAACAAATATAGTTTTTTTTGAAAATTCATACGCTTACATTGTGTCTCCTGACACATCGCCTATGACTGTAAATACCGATTAAATGACGATGGCTTTAAAACATCAATTACGGGATTATCAGCTATTTCAACATTGCTTAATACTCCCTTATTCCCAGAATAATTTGAGGCACTTGAATAAATATAGTCAGTAGCCTGTTCAACTATTCCTGCTCTAACAGGGTTTAAATGTATATAATCCAATTTTGACCATAAAAACTTCAAGGATAAAACCTCTTCAGCGTGATTGCCATATTGCCAGAATTGATAATTTTTGTTTCTGGAATGCGTCTCAGTAGCTTTTTTAAATCGTTCCAACATCCATTCCCGTCTGCTTTCCGGTGCTTTTTGAATCTCATTTAATATCGTTCTGGCAGTAAACTTTTTAAAATCCCTGATCAAGTCTGACAAATTATTGTTTTGTGCCTGAACAACCAAGTGAATATGGTTACTCATAATCACATAGCCAAAGACGACCATGCCTTTATTTTTAATAGAATAATCCAATGCATCTACAACACAATCTTTATAAACCCTCCTGGTAAAAACATTTATCCAGTCAACCACCGTGGAAGTGATAAAATGAGGAGCCGATTGATCCCTGATGACAAATCCTTCTTTCATAGGAAAGTTTTTATTTCATAAATTTAATAAAAAAAGACTTAGGATTTTTAACCGGTTATTATGTTTTATTAAATGCAGGAACAGCATCAGGAGATGCTGGTAGTTTTTTGGAAGGTTAACGCAAATTGTGAAGGCGCAAAGTCATGAGACTTTGCGCAGCCAGGGGCAGAAAGCCCTCCTCAAGCAAAAAAAAGCCCCTATAACTGCGAAGGTTACAAGGGCTTTCGACAAAAATGAAAACAACAAATCAGATTTTAAGCTGTTCTGGATTTTCGTTTCTTCATTTTCTTTTCTTCCAGTTTTTTAAGGATTTTTTCCTGTTTTTTTTCTTTTAAACTTTTTGTGGGCTCTTTTAGACCCTTAGCTTTTTTTGCCATGATTATTGAGTTTAATTTAAACAATACTTTTAGATACTCTCCCTGACGCCTGCCATACCGGCACGGGTAAGCATCTCCTGGAGTTCATTGCACCAAATAAAAAGCACACCCGCTGTGCTTTTCCAAATCATGGAAGACCATCAATATCATTTTATAAAAACAAATCAACATGGTAGATAGAATTATATAAATTTTTGCAGACCGGTATTTAAGTAGTCTATAATTTCTTTTTTCAGCTCGCGATAGACAGAAAAGTGGTTTTCAATTTTTGCTTTAAATTGATTGATGTCGTTCAGGTAAAAATTTTCACATTGCAGGTCATCACATTCTTTAATCCCCGCTGTTTTGTATTTCAGGTGGTTTAACTCCTTAACCAAAGTACGGTGCTTCAATTCAAAATCCAGCAAATTGGCATTGTGTGCCTGGGTACTGTAAAAATCGGTTTGCAGTTGATCTATCATATCTGAAATAAAGATGCCGTTGAAAAAGCGTATTTCAAACCGGATTAATTCAACTTCCTGAAACCAGCGGTTAATGTCCTGTTTATAAAACAGCATTTGAATGTCGATGTCGTCGTGATGCTTTTGAATCATGATGCTACATTTTAAGAATTGATGTCGTGTGTTTTTAGTGATTGAACTTGTTTGATTTTAATTTTACTCAGCCCGGACGGAAATTGCCACTCTATCTCATCATCGGCGGCATAGCCAAACAAAGCCAGTGCCATGGGTGACAAAATGGAGATTTTATCCTGCTTCAAATCGCTTTCATCGGGGGTGACGATTTGATAGGTTTTGGTAACCGCAAACGGGGTTTCAATGGTCACCCGGCTGTTAAACCGCACCACATCATCGGGCAGGTCACTTTCACTGCAGATTTTGACGGTTTTGAGTTCGTTTTTTAAAGCCCCGATGGCGCGTTTAAAAATGGGGTCGTTGTCATAATGCGCCGAATCCATTAAGTTCAGGAGCTTTTTGTGCTCCTTTTTTTCTATCATTAAAGTTTCATACTTCATTGCGCTGTTTTTTATATACGAACACAACCCTCTGTTATGAAAACAAAGGGTTGCATCGCTTTGTTAACTACTTGTTTTTATGGGAAAATCCCTCTTTGGATATAGGCCGTTTCGATTCTGGCGATGGCGAGCATATAGGCCGCTGTTCTCCAGTCCACCTGCTTTTCATCCACCGTCTTTTCTACTTTGTGAAACACTTCGGTGAGTTTTTTCTCCAGTTTTTGCATGACTTCGTCAATTTGCCACAATTCGCCGTTCCGGTTTTGCAGCCATTCAAAATAGCTGCCAATCACCCCACCGGAGTTGCACAGGATGTCAGGTATAATGGTGATGCCTTTTTCCAATAGTATCGCCTCCCCCTCATTGTCTGTAGGGCCGTTGGCGCCTTCTGCCACCAGGGGTGCATTGATTTTATGGGCATTGGCCGCGGTAATCTGGTTGCCCAGTGCTGCCGGTATCACCACATCACACGGAATGGCAAAAAAGTCCTCCGGATCGATTTCATCGGCGGCATCAAAGCCTTTGATGGAACCCATACGGGGTTTGCTGTGTTCAAACAAGTCTGCCACATCGATGCCCTGCGAATTGTAAAGGGTAGCGTGTGCGTCCTGAACGGCGATGAGTCTGGCACCGTCCTGCTCCATAAAACGGGATACCCAATGGCCCACGTTTCCAAAGCCCTGCACGATAAAGGTTTTTCCTTTCAGGGTCTCCCCTTTGCTTTCGTGCCACAACCTGATGGTGAGGTACACCCCAAAACCGGTTGCGCGGTCCCTGCCTTCCAATCCACCTGAGCCCACCGGTTTCCCGGTAACCACGTGCTGGTTCTGCGAACGCTCAGAAGGGTTTTTAGTGGACATATAGGTATCGGCAATCCAGGCCATGGTTTGTTCATTGGTGCTCACATCAGGAGCGGGTATGTCATGTTCGGGCCCGATGTTCTCCCCCAATGCATAGGTAAAGCGGCGGGTGATGCGTTCCAGTTCGCTCAACGAATAGTTTCTCGGGTCAATTTGAATGCCCCCTTTGGCTCCCCCATAAGGCAGTCCTGCCAGTGAGGTTTTCCAGGTCATCCACATCGCCAGGGCTTTTGCGGCATCCACATCCACAGTGGGGTGGTAACGCAAACCGCCTTTGTAGGGTCCCAGGGCGTTGTTGTGCTGCACCCGGTAACCGGTAAACACTTCCACCTGACCGTTGTCCATTTTTACGGGGAAATGCACGATGATTTCGTTGTTGGTAATTCCTAAGATTTTTCGGATGTTGGGGTTCAAATGCATGGCATCTGCCGTTTTATGAAATTGCTCCATCACATTTTCATACATCCCTTTTTTTTGTTGTTCTGCTGTTGCTATCATTTTTTTTTATTGATAATGTTCACAAAATTGTTTGTTTTCTGAAAGCCATACACAATTGTTCCTGAGGTCACAGGCTACGCAAAGCCCCAGTTTTATTTCCTGCTTTCGCTCTAAGGGTGTTGAAACCAATACGGCGGCTTCAACCTCTAAAGTGGGTGTTACATTCATTTTTTTTCAAATTAAAAGGGTTTTAAAATTCCTGTGCCATGGATGTGGCAAACTGTATGCCCATTACAAAAAAAAGATGCCACCCAACCACAATGCCAAGTCATTCAATGCATTAGGAATCAATAAAAAAAAGGCGTCATTTTTTTGCCGGGGAGAAACGCCCCGCACGGGTAAGAATGTACCGCACGAAACAAGTGGTTATTTCAGTTTTTGGCGAAGTGTTTTCCGGTCGATGCCCAGGATTTCGGCGGCTTTGGTTTTGTTATTGTCCACACTGGCGAGTACGCTTTGGATGTGCTTCCTCTCCATTTCGCGTAAGCTTAACAACCCACCTTCTGCTTCGGGCATCGGGTATTTGATGTGCTGAGGGAGGTGGCTGACCTCCAGGGTATGGTCACACATAATCAGGGCGTGCTGTATGCTGTTTTCCAACTCGCGCACATTGCCCGGCCAGTTATAGCGCAGCAGGATGTCCTTGACCTGCTCGGTGATTTGCACGCCCGGTTTGCCGTATTCCAGGCTGTATTTTTTCAGGAACTGTGCGGTAAGGGGCAGTATATCATCTTTGCGGTGGCGCAGCGGCGTGGTGTTGATGGTCACCACGTTGAGCCTGTAGTACAGGTCTTCCCTAAAGTTACCGTTGGTAATTTGCTGTTTGAGGTCGGTGTTTGTTGCGGCGATGACCCTTAAATGGACCTTGACCGATTTACGCGAACCCACTTTTCTCACTTCCCGCTCCTGCAGCACCCGCAGTAAACCGGTTTGTACGGCGGCAGAGGCGGTTCCGATTTCATCGAGAAAGATGGTTCCCCCTTCGGCAGCTTGAAAGAATCCGTCCCGGGCTTGTTCCGCCCCTGTAAAAGCCCCTTTTTCATAACCGAAGAGTTCGGCCTCCAGTAAGTTTTCGGGTATTGCCCCACAGTTAACCGCGATGAATGGATTGGCAGCAAAAGAACCGTTGTAATGAATGGCGCGGGCAACCAGTTCCTTACCGGTACCGCTTTCCCCCTGTATGAGTACCGTGGCCCGGTTGTTTTTTACGCGCTCGATGATGTCGGCCAGTTCCTGCATTTGTTTGGAGGTACCTATCATTCCTGCATAACCGGTATGGGTGGTCGCAGTGCCCGTCTTGCCCGCTGTGGGTTTGGTGGCGGTTTGCCCGGAAAGGGATTTCGTCAGTGCCCGGGTAAGTTCGTCCTTGGTAAAAGGCTTGACCAGATAATCAATCGCACCGGAGCGCATAGCCGCTACGGCCCCGTCAACAGAAGGGTAGCCCGTAATCACCAAAACCGGGATGTGCGGGTAATGTTCTGAAACATACTTGACGAGTTCCATACCGTGGATGCCCGGCATTTGCAGGTCTGTGATGAGCAGGTCAATCTTGCTGTTGCTGAGTATTTCAAGTGCATCGGTCACCGATGGGGCTTTGTATGAATGATAATTCAAAGCCGTGAGGTTGCGCTGCAGCAGCTCCAGTAAATCGTAGTCGTCATCGACCAATAATATGTTTTCCTTGTTCAGTGGCATGCTTAGTGATGGATTGGAAACGTTACCCTAAAAAGGGTCCCTTGCGGGGAATTGTTTGTAAATGTAATCTCCCCCTGATGGCTTTTTACGATGCCGTGCACCACACTCAGCCCAAGTCCGGAGCCTTGTCCCGGGGGTTTGGTGGTAAAGAAGGGTTCAAATATCTTGTCTTTCAGCTCAGGGGCAATGCCGGAGCCTTGATCGGTTATTTCAAGAATGACATTGTTGCCATCACCAAACAGCTTGACTGTTATAGTAGTTTTGGGTGGAGAAGCATAAATGGCATTGATCAACAAATTAAATAGTAGCTGCATAAATTGCACCCTGTCCACTTTCAGTTCCAGGTCTTTATCAGGCACCTCCGGGATGCAGCTCAGCTGTGCTTTTTTAAAATTGGGTCCCAGGAAAGCCAATGCTTCTTCCACCAGGGGTTTTAGCTTTTGAGTGGTCCTGTTCTGTGGCATTTCGCAGGTAAAAAACATGAGTTTTTTGAGTACCTCTCGGGCATACAAGGACGATTTGATGATTTTGTGGGTGTCTTCCTTTTGGTCAGGTTTGGCCAACTTGGGCAACAGCAGTTCTGCATAGCCCAGTATATTGGCCAGGGGGGTGTTGAGTTCGTGGGCAATCCCGGCAGTGATTTCGCCCAGTATGGCCAGACGGTCGTTGCGTTCCACACGCTGATTGAGCAAGTGTTCCTTTTCTTTGGCCAACTGGATGTTGAGGAATGCTGTGATTTCAGAGGCGATTTTGTGTAACAACAGCTTTTCCTCTTCCAGAAAATGAGCCTCAGTAAAAGTGTTGGAAGGATAATGCACCTTGATATAATTCTTATTGCCGTTACCGGTTTCCAGGTAACTGACTAAAAAAACGGTCTTTTGGGGAAGCGGTTCTGAAAAGAGGGTACTGCCGTTGAGTTGAATTTCCACCACGGCTTGCTCAGGATACAACCAGGCTTCCCTGACTATAGGCAATATTTTCAACAAGGTGGTATCAATGGCATCGGTATGGGTGGATAAGATACTGGAAATGCTGTACAAACAAGTGAGTTCCTTGATGCGTTCCCTGAGTTTGTCTTCTATGGAAATGGCAGCATTCATACAAGCAGTTAAAAAACAAAGGTACAAAAGAAGTTTGGGGTTTTACGAACATAGTTGTATTGGGACTGTGTCTCGATACATTGTGTTGTCAGGTCGAGCCTGTCTGCCGAAGGTTGGTGATTTTAGATTTTGCAGCCTGAACATGGACAATTATAAACCAACCCCCTCATAACCTATGTGTTCAGTGATTTCAGGGATGTCACTGTTTATTTTTGGGGAGAAAAGGTCTTTTGAAACGGTGTAGGGGTTGAGCTCCCCCTCAGGATAATTCAGGTGTATGAGTTCTTGAATTTGGTTTTCGTTTAAATGGTCATCCAGCCAATCCTGCTCGTGATACGGACTGATAAGTACCGGTTGCCGTTTCTTTTGGTTATGGATTTTGGCAAACAAAGGAGAAGCAGTTTTGGTGAGTATGGAGAAGGTGGGCAGCCCCTCAATAAGGGTGTAAATACCCGCCAGGGCAAAGGCCTCTTTGTCTTTTCGGGAGATATAAAACGGGTACTTTTTGCCCTGATGTTCATGTGGCTCAAAAAATCCGGTCACCGGGATCAGGCAGCGCCTGGAAGTCGCGGCAGGTTTATAGATAAAATGATTAAAAAGCTTTTCAGCTTGTGCATTCAACCCCCCGCCAAATTTAACGGCTTCTTTATAATAGCTGTCAAGCTGTGCAATTGTTTTGTTTTGAGGTACGATGCCCCACTTGCCCGGCACGAGAACACTGGGCTCCTCCTGGGGGATAATGAGCAGATCGGGATGGGCAAAGCCGTTTAAATGGTAAAACGGATTGTTATCGTATGCCTCACGCAACTCATCATCATGAAGGCTGACTTTGAAACGGTTTTCAAGTTCGACTACTTTTTTTGTTTGGGAGGTATGGAAACACATGGGATTGGGAGATATGAGATGTTAGACTTTAGATTTTAGACTACGCTTGTGGTTATAGCCTGTGACGTGCCTGCATATCGGCAAAGACAGGGCCTATCGGGATTCCGAGTGAGCCGGTAATAGCCATAGATTATCGCCGGCTTATTGTGTGTAGTTATTTTTTAGATAATACCATCTCTGTATACCCAAATTCCCCATAGGTATGTTTCCATGTCATTTTATTTTGATGAAAATTTGAAATTTGTTGCTCATCTTTTACATTATCTTTATACTGGCTATTATAAATCATTATGATTATATTGTCTTCCGCATTATAATCCCAAGTTCCATTAATATTTTCGAAGCTTGAATTCATAGAGAAAGTATTATCATCTTTAAATACATAAGTCGTAGATAAAGCTATATTTTTTGCTTCTTTAATTAGACTTGGACTTATGTCTACAGTACTATTAATAAATTCAGTTACTTTCCATTCACCAACAATATTGTTTTCATCAAGAGTTTTGTTCTGACAAGAAGCTAGTGCTACAAATAAAACCATTAATTTAATCATATTATTCATTTTTTTTGATTTAGTATGCTGAAAAAGAAAGTATTAAATATCCATTTGCTATAGATTGTTCTTTTTAAAGTAAAACTCAATCGAGTTATATTTACTCACAACGTTTCTTGGCTATAAACTGTGGCGCTGTTTAATCAACTAATTTAGCAAACAAAACCCAGACCTGAGGAAAATACGTGAGGATTTTCCGAGTGAGCCGGTAGAAGCCATAGTTTATTAGCATCGATGTTGTATGCCGTATTTTTTTAATGCCAACGTGTTTCCTGATGACGACCATAATCTCTATAAGTCAGTTCTTTTAATTTATCAACCAATAACGGGTTATCTGATTTTTTATATAAATACCTCGTCTTTTCTGAATGTTTTACAATTATGAATTCCGATAATTCCTCGGGCTTTCCTTCTTCCTCCTCCAATGTGTAATAAACCGTAAATTCACCGAAATTTTTGTAAGGTTCGTTATTCATTTTAAACCTTAAATAAATATATTCGGGATTACCATTTCTATCTGGACTCATATAATTAAAATCTGTTGAATCAATTTTTGCAGAGTTAATTAAATCAAATAATTCTGTTAGTACAGGTTTGATTTCTAGCTTATTTAATTTTTCTTTATCTCCGGAAACTGCATAATAACCGTAGCTTCCCCCAAATTTGTTTTTCTTGAATCCGCTACCATACCATATCCTAAACCAACTTACTGATTCATAGTTGGCACTATGTCGAGAAAGATGTGGTTCGTTATGTTCGGGTTCTATGATTCTTAAACCGAAAGGATAATTTGCAATGTATAATCCGTGAAGTTGATTTTCAGAAGTTATTAGGTTTATGTATTTTGTAGAGTCTTTGGATGTTTGATTAGTAAATGGGAAACTCAATCTCGCAAAAACTTGTCTTTTGCCATCAATAATATTTATTGTGTTTGTTATCTGTACTAAACTATCAGAAGGAAAGTTCGACTTTAAAATTGCTGTTTGACCTTTAGACATCAGTTCTTGCCAAATACTGTCGGTCGCATTTTCAATAATCTTTTCTGGAAACATTGATTTTAAACTATCTAATTGATTATGCTCTATGAATTTTAAAGCTTTTTTAGCAGTAACTAATTCGGGATTATTATTGAATTCGGTGTTTTTTAATTCTTTTATAGCCCTATAATATGGATTAGCACAACTCGAAAGAATTATTAACAAAATGATTAAAAACCTGTAATTCATTATTTGATTCGTTTTTATATGGCATACAACGTTAATATATAAGCCATGTCTTTGGAGTTTATTCTTGATATATTCCGTTTGTACAACATGAGCTTACATTATTTTTTATCTAAAGTAACCATTTCCATTTAAACTACCGGAATGCCGGTTGAATTTTTGTTTAGGTGTTAATGAGTATCACTTCATTGATGTTGGTGGAGTAACGCGGCGATAACTTCTCCTGCTTCATTTTCCATTGGCGACCGAGGGATTGGGCAGCAAATTTGATTTTGTTGTTGCCGTAGGCTTTGTTGAGACGGTCTACCACCGGCATTATGCTGTGGTGCTTGGGGTTTTCTTCTGAGAACAACGCGAGTTGTTTTTGGTTGGTGGGGGTCAAATCCATCACAATCACACCCGCTTTTTTGTAGTGGTAGCCTTCCTTGTATATGAGTTTAAGGCCTTGCTCGGTGTGTTTGATGAGGTCCATGGAGGAATTGGTGGGGTATGGCAGCTTGACAACAATGTTGCGGCCATACTGCGGGAGGTCTTTCCGGAAGCCGTTGGTGTGGATAAACACCATCACGCTGTTGCAATGGGAGTTTTGCCGGCGCAGCTTTTCGCCACAGGAAACCGAAAAGGTGGCCACACGTTCTTTGATGTCGTCATAGCGGGTCATCATCTGTTCAAAGGAACGGGTGGTGGCTATCATTTTTTTCTTAGCCGGGGTTTCCAGGTCTAGGGTGTTGATGCCTTCTAGCTCCTGTTTAAGGCGCAGCCCCACCACCGACATCTGCTTGCGCACCCACGCATCGGGCAGTTGGGTGAATTGCCAGGCATTGTGCACATTTTGGTTCTTGAGCCTGCGGGCGTGTTGCCGGCCAATGCCCCACACGTCTTCTATGGCAAGCCATTTGAGGGCTTTGATGCGTTTTTCCTCGCTGTCCATGCAATAGACACTGTTTGTTCTGTCTGAAAACTTTTTGGCAATGCGGTTGGCCACCTTGGCCAGGGCCTTGGTGGGTGCCATGCCCACTGAAATGGGGATGCCGGTGCCTTTGGTAACTTTGTGCCTCATCTCCGCCCCTAGTTGCTGAAAGTCAAACAAGTTGAACCCGCTGAATTTCAAAAAGGCTTCGTCGATGCTATAGATTTCAATCTCGGGCGTAAATGTTGAGAGGATGTTCATCACCCGGCTGCTCATATCGCCATAAAGGGCATAGTTGGAAGAGAACACGTGGATGTGGTGCTGCTCAAATGTCTTTTTAAACTCAAAGGCCGGTGCACCCATCGGGATGCCCAGGGCTTTGGCTTCGTTGGAACGTGCAATCACACAGCCGTCGTTGTTGGACAGGACCACCACCGGCCGGTTGTTGAGTGCCGGGTTGAACACGCGTTCGCAGGAAGCGTAGAAGTTGTTGCAATCCACCAGGGCAAACATCAGAGGTATTTTATGACGTTAATAACAATGCCCCAAATGATCAATTCGTTGTCCTTGGTGACCCTGATGGGCGGATAGTCTTTGTTTTCGGCTATGAGCCAGACGGTGTCTTTTTCTATTTTGATGCGTTTAACCGTGAACTCTCCATCAACAAAGCAGACTGCTATTTTGTTGTTGCGCGGTTCAAGGCTTTTGTCGATAATGAGTAAATCCCCATGATGAATCCCGGCATCCATCATGGAATTGCCCCTCACCTTGCCGTAAAAAGTACTGCTGGGGTTTTTGATGAGGTGGTTGTTGAGGTCGATGTTCAAGTCCAGGAAATCATCAGCCGGCGATGGAAAGCCCGCACTAATGCCACTACTCACATACAGCAACTCCATAGCTGTCTTGACCTCAGCCCTGTAGAAAATGATGTTGGGTGCACGATGTAAATTCTTTAGTAGCATAGGGTGTAAAATTAGCAAGTATTTTGGAAATATTCCAATATTATTTGGAGTTTAACAAACAAACAAACTTTAAACCATACCCCTGAACACTGACCACTGAACACTGACCACTGAACACTGCAACTGACCACTGACCACTGACCACTAAGAACCAACCCCTCTAAATAACCCCCAAATCCTTAGCATTGGCCACAAGCTGGGTGACGTTTTTGGCTTTGAAACGGGTGCGTAGTATTTGCAGTTGTTTTTCTATGGTGCTCAGGCTGGAAGGTTTGATGTTGTTTTGCCTGAAGTATTCTGAAATTTCATGCTGTATGAGCCCGTTGGCGAGTTGTTTGAGGAGTTCTACATCATAGTCATCGATTTCAAATTTTGACTTTGGGCTTAATGCCCCGGCTAGTTGCGGGGAGACATAGATTTCATTGTCCTGAACTGTTCTGATAGCTTTGACAAGTTCTTCAAGGCCTTTACGCCCTTTGCAAACATAGCCGTCCACCTTGTGATATTGAATGAGGGAGCGCACTTTTTGAAGGCGATCTTCAATGGAATAAACAATAATCTTGAGTGTGGGATGCTCCTTTTTTAGAATGGCAGCAAGGTCCTCACCGGAGCCAAGGGTTTGTTCCCGATAATCAGCTTTGAAGGAGAGGTCGGTGATGAGCAGGTCATAAGGTTTGCCGTCAAAAAGGGCAGCTTTGATTTTCAGGTAGGCATCATCACAGTAATTGACCGTATCGATATGATTTTGGCCTTCCGCTTTAAGTGTGTTGAGTACCCCGGCGGTAATGCTGCCCAAATCATCGGCTATTAATACTTTCTTAATCATATTAAAGGGTGAACATCACTTTAAATCCTTTTTGTGGTTCTGTTTCAAATGTAATACTTCCGTTCATTGCTAGAATACGGTTTTCCGCATTTTGCAATCCTGTTTGTTTTTGAAGCCTGGTTCCCAGACCATTATCCCTGTAATTTACTGTAATTTTTTTTCCATTTTGAGAAAAACTGACCACTGCCAATGTCGCACGGCTGTGTTTTCGCATATTGGTCATCAGCTCCTGAAGCACTCTGTAAATGATCCGCTTTTTATTTGCATCCACCCCATCCCAATGAATGCCCGAACTGTTTTTGGTAATCACATTGCAGTGATCGTCACTGTAACTGAGGAGTAAATCATCGAGGGTTTCGGTAAAGTTTCCATTGAGGGCAATGAGGCTGTTTTCTTTTGAGATGTCCCGGGTTTTGTTGTAAATACCTTCCAAATCATCAAGGATTTCAGGGGTGGTGGGTGTGGTGGTTTGTAGTTTAGACATCACCTTATACACATCGTTGGCCACCTCATCGTGCACTTTTTTGGAAATGCGGGTTTCTGTATTATAGACCTCCTGTTCTTTGCCCTTTTTGTAACGCTGCCTCAGAATGTAAACCACAAAAATGGAGATAATAGCTACAATGATTGCCAGGGCCTGATAAAGTTGCTTCTGGGCTTTTTCACGCTCCTGTCTCAGAAGCGTCGCCAGGTATTGCTCACGCTCTTTGGCCACGTTATACTTTAACGAGGCATAAGTGTTTTGCTGATTCAGGCGGATGCTTTCAATACTGTCTGAAAGGGTTTTATAATTTAAAAGATCCTTGTTGTCACCAATTTCAATAAATAAAGCAAAAGCATCTTTCAGAAAGGTCAGGCTATTGATTGACTCTGCCTGTTGCATAGCCCGGTTTGCATAGGTATTTGCTTCCGTTGAGTTGCCCTGGGTATGAAAAAAGGTGGCCAAATCGCGGTAACTGGAGTATAAACCCTTAGAATCATTGAGTTTTAATCTCAACGCTTTGGCTTTACGCATGGAGTCAATGGCCGTGGAATGCCCGTTAAGTGCTTCTACATAATACAAATTATTCAGTGCCCGTGCATATTGCAGGGTGTCATAAGGCGTGGTATTTTTCGCGTAAGCCATTTGAAAATACTTGAGTGCAAGACTCCAGCTATTCCGGTCTTTATAAAGCACCCCTATATTGTTCAGTATATAGATACTGTCATTTTTGGTTTGGGCATAGGTCAGGGCTTTTTGGTAATAGTCTTTACTCTGCTCCTCATGTTTCAGTTGACGGTAAATACGCCCCAACCGATAGTAAACCCGTAAGTAATCGTCGTAAAAATTGCTCAATGAATGACGGGCATCCAGTAAAGTGAGAATCTCCACAGATGACTGTTCGCCTTCATAGAGCAACCCCAAATCAAGCTGAATCATAGAAAGCAGATGGAGGTTATAGATGATGGCAGCCGTATCCTGACGTACTTCGGCTTTGCTGCGTTGGTTTTCAAAAAACAAATAGGCGTTAAGCAGGTCATCGCTGTGTGTGGGCTGCAGTATTTTATAGTAGTGGTAATGGACGCTGTCTGTTTGGGGTTGCGCCCACAACCCTGAGTGCAAGAAAATAAAAAAAATTAGACAAGAAATGAAACGGCTTTTCATGCTTCTAAAGGTAAAGAGATTTTTGGTAGTTTTTGATCAACCGGTTTTCCATTCCCGACTTTTGTTGTTGGTTAACAGTATTTCAGTTGGTACAACCCACTCACCTCTACCCACTCACCTCTACCCACTAACCTCTACCCACTAACCTCTACTCACTCACCTCTACCCACTCACCTCTACCCACTCACCTCTATCTTCTTTCTTGGACCAAACAACAAAAAAGGCTCAAAAACCAATTGGTCCCCAAGCCTCTTTCATAAATAAATAAAAAATTATCCGTTCCCTCCTCCCGGGGGTGGCGGTGGAGGCGGTGGTGGCATATCGCCCTCATCACCACAACAGGCCACAGGCTCAAGATAGGTGTCCATCACTTCAGGCGTGCAGGAAAACAAACCTGCAAAAAGCACCGAAACACAACATATTAAGAGTATTTTTTTCATTGTTTTGGATTTAAAAATTAGACATAAGTGTTGCTGGCCGGGGGTTTAAACCGACTTTCATAAATGGCAACACACGATAATCAGGAGGCGTCCCTCCCGCTGAGAAGTGCGGCGGTTCTGGCAGTTTGAGAGACTTACTTCTCTGTGGGTCTCCTCCACTGCCCTACTGCGCCGGTATTTAAAAAACAAACTATCGTAAAACCCCTTTACGAAAGGGATAGCTCGCTTTTCTAAAACAAATGAAGTCCAATTGCTTTGGAATCTTTGGAAATCCGCCGGAAACCTTTTGGAAAAGATTTTCCAATTAATTTCCACCGGGATTTTGTATTTTTAAACCTCCAACCAACCGCAAGCATGTACCACCAACTGCTCATAAAAGCTTTTGAAAAGGCCAAACAAGAAATCAGAACCCAAGCCGACACCCCGGCTGCAGAGCATCTGTCTGATTTTATTCAGGAGGACAGCAGACAACCATACGGTGAAAGAAGCCTGAGGACACGCTACAACCAAGCCCGGGAAGGAACACCTTTTGATCTGAGAAACTATGTGGTGGAATCACTGGCCCATTTCTTGGGCTATGATAACTTTGAAGCCTTTTTAAAAGAACACCCACAGGAAAAAGGGAGGAATCGAAAGATTTCTTTTTACCGTAAATATTCAAAAGGGTATATAGGATTGGCAATGATGGGCGTGTTTTTGGTCGTAGTAGTGCTGGTTATGCAGTACATCAACCAAACCCGCTGGATGGTCTGGAATGAAGACCACTACATTGAAACAAAATTTGATGAAAAACAATTGCAGGATGGCGTCCTGAAACTATACAAAGAAGACCGCATTCAAAACTTCAGGAAAATCCAACCCGACTGCAACACCACCTACAGAAACCCCGACGGCACCGCCCGCGTGTGGTATGGCAAAAACAAAGCCGGGCAATTGGAATACTTTTCTTCCCTTGGCCAACATCCCGAAACAGGCAAAACGTTGAAGGAACTTAGCAAGTATATGTTTGATAAATACGTCTGTCCCGACCCAAATAATTAGTTAGCCCTCCAGTCATTGCGCCTGCCAGCCGTGGTCATTGAGCCTGTCTGCACTGAGCGAAGTCGAAGTGTCGAAATGCAGGCTGGAGCGAAGCGCGGCAACGGTCTTTGCAAACTTTTCGCAAAAGCAAAAAGTGAAGCAATCCCAACCACCAGTTGTACATAGTAAATGCACGCGTTCATCCGTCTTAAGTCCAATCTGAACACTGAATACTGAACACTGAACACTGAACACTGAACACTGACCACTGAACACTGAACACTGAACACTGACCACTGAACACTGACCACTGACCACTGAACACTGAACACTGAACACTGAACACTGAACACTGAACACTGAACACTGACCACTGAACACTGTACCCCCGTCATCGGTCATCGGTCAAAAAACCCCGTCTTAATACTTCTAACTACTTAACAACCCCTGCTGTCCTACTTATACGCCTGCATGTCACACTTATTCCGTCTAATTGTAATCGGGGTTAGGTTCTTTATTAGAATATTTGCTTATAATAACTTTAAAGTACAAAACTTATGAAAAACAAAACGACTCAAAAATGCTTCACTGCTTTATTCCTTTTACTGCTTTTTTTTAAGGCAGAGGCCCAATTTGAACAAAAGGCAAAAATTGTTAGTGACCAAAGAGAGGACAGGGCCGAATTTGGCACTGCAGTAGCTATTAAAAACAACTACGCGATTGTGGGGGCACCGCGGGAGACCATCGCTACAGGAGCGGTCTATTTGTATGAAGTCAACAATGAGGATTGGACCCTGTTGCAGCACATAACGGCACCCGATGGTCATCAAATGGCCGAGTTTGGCGGTGCAGTTCAACTAACAGATAGTCATGTTGTAATCGCTTCAGGACGGGCAGATACCGGGGGGATGCTTCGCACGGGTGCCTTATATGTTTATGAAATAGCCCCCGACGGCTCTTTGGGTGCACCCACAAAACTGGTAGCCTCTGATGCTGTTGAAAATGGATTGTTGGGCATGCACCCCACCACCCTTGCTGTTCAAAATACAACTATAGCTGTGGGTTCTCCAGGAATTGACGGATGGACAGGTGCAGTTTACCTGTTTGAATTGATAGAAGGTGTTTGGACAGAAACCCAAAAACTACAAAGCCCCACAGCACAACAATTTGAGTCCTTTGGAATTTCAGTTTCTATTGATAGTGACCAACTCGTGATTGGAGCCAACGAAGCCAACAACAGCCGCGGCGAAGTCCATGTGTATCAAAAAAACACTGCGGGCATCTGGGAACACCGTCAGGTTCTCACCCCATCCCTTTCTACACCCAATAACTATTTTGGGACCGGAGCAAGTATCTATGGAAATACCATCGCAGCGGGTGCTTATGGTGGAAGCCCGGCAGGTGGTGGCGAATCTGTTTTTATCTTTGAAAAAAACATCTCAGGGGATTGGGAAGAAACTCAACAGCTTACAGGCCACACCTCGACTGAGGAAACACATTATGGCTGGGACTGTAAGATACAGGACCAACAACTGATTGTGAGCGCCCCTCATATTTACGGACTTGACAAGGGTGAAGTCTATCTCTACCACCGGGATAACAATGGACTTTGGACAGCGGCTTATCCCCTCAGCCAGTTGAACAATGTGGAACGAAGCTTTTTTGGATGGAACATAGCCCTGGATCACTATCAAATAGTGGTGGGGGCACCCCGTGATGATTTTGATGAGAATGATGAAAACGAAATGATGGATGCCGGTGCTGTCTTTTTCTTTCAAGACCCCAACCTGTCTGTCACAAGTCCTGACGAATTCATTACAAGCACAACCGTTTACCCCGTTCCTGCTGCCCAATTTGTGACCATCAACAGCACCCGGGAAGCCTTGCATACCATCATACTTTACACTCCTTTTGGGCAAGTGCTTCAAAGCGTTACTGTTTCAAACAAACCCGTTCATCAACTAGACTTATCAGGTATAAGAGACGGCGTTTATTTCATTTCAGTTCAAACAACCGATGGGAAAACAACTACACATAAGATTATTAAAAAGAAATAAACCTATATTTTTCATTCCGTTAAAAAAAAGAGCCCCGGCAGTTGAACTACCGGGGCTTATAATTTTAATTTAGTTTGTTAACAAGGCCTATCGCCTGATCAATCTTTTAGTGACCTGCTCTCCTGTTGTCGTGGTGATTTGGATAAAATACACCCCACTTGCCAGCCCTTCAAGTGGCAAATCAGCTGTATTTGAGAGTTTCATAAGAGTAATCCCTTTGGCGTCAAGCACGGTAATCTCACCCACTTGAGCTCCCATCCATTGAACCGTTGCCCGGGCTGTCGCCGGGTTGGGGTACACCATCACGTTGGGCGATGACCATACAGGGCCCGCCGTACTCATCGTACCGAATTCCACCGTGTGTTTTAAGAGGCCTAAATCAATGCTCCCAATATACACCTCTGCTGACTCCTCAAAAAAGCGCACAGTTGCTGAAGATGCTGCAGTTTTAAAAAAGGCTTCATTGCCAATCGCTTCCCAGTTTTCACCCCCGTCTGAAGAGGTAATCAACGAAAATTCAGAGATAGCCGAACTAAAAACGATACCCACTATATGACCGTCTGTCACTGTGGAATGGTGGATTTTATAGACCAAACCGTTTGAAATTTGCGACCAGGTGGCTCCCCTGTCCAGGGAGGTAAACACGCCGTGATTGGTCGCTAATGAAAATTGGTTTTCGTTTAACGGATTTTTGGCGAAATCAAGAATCAGGTCATATTCAGGGTTGAGGGCTTCCAAACCGGTACTTGATAGGTCCCATGACAATCCGCCATCTGTGGATTTATAAATGCTTGTCCCCACACTTATCATCACTTCACCGGCTTGCACAGGGTCAAAATGAATGCCATTGACCGAACCTTCAACAGGGAGGGTCAGGTTTTGAAATGTAATCATTTCCACATCAGTCACATCCAGTTTTAGCAATTCATATTCGGCCATGGTATTGGACAGGGATACCCATACTTCATTGGTGTTTAACGGATTGGTCGCTACGGCATCCACAAAATTCATATAGGTATTGAATGCCTGGTGTTTGGTGATTCCGTGATCATCACTTACAAAAAAATCTGCACCAAACCAACCGCTGCTAAAGGTATATACCCTGCCTTCAGTGACATTGTCCACAAAAAGGGGCGGTGCATCGCCCTGGGAATAAAAATTCAAGGGCATCACATCCACAGGCGTCTCATCCCCTGTTGTCAGGTTGTGGTGTATATATCCATACTGGACACCATAATACAAGTGGTCCACATCACTTTGAAACAATGCCACCGTTCCGGTTGACTTGAAAAAATTGTTTTTTGACCAAGTGGTTGTCACACCACCATCTTCAGAGAACAACGGATAATAGTCACTATTGATAAACACCTCGCCTGATTGAAAGGGGTTAAATGACAAATGCCAACCGGAGTAATAACTGTGTACATCCTCAGGGTCTGTATAGCTGTAATGCGTCCAGCTAGCACCATTGTCATTGGATATCACGATTTCGTTTTCTTCCAGAACTATGATTTCGCCCATGGCATTGGGATTGAATGCAATGTAGTTGATACAATCCAGAAACCCTTCGGTCCACAGCAATGGAATGGCATTCCAGGTTTCACCGCCGTCTGTGGAACGATAGAGGTTTTGGGTTGTTTGACCAAAACTAATACCTGTTCCCACATAAATCTCGTCTGTATTAAACGGGTTAAAGGCAATGGGTGTCAAAATAACCCCTTCCAGCTTTTCATTCCAGGTAGCCCCCGCATCAGATGAAATCAATAGACCCCCATCTACACTCCCGGGTCCAAACCCGCGTGTGATGATGAGTTTTTGGGGGTCATCAGGACTAATGGCTACACTGTTGACAGCCACATTGTTATTGGCCGATTTTGAATAGACTTCCTCCCAGTTTTCACCACCATCAGTGGTGTAATAGGTAATCCCTTCGGTCCCAAAGTCCATTACTGCATTCATTATGATGATATCAGAATCTGCAGGATAAATACTGTAAGCATCGATATATTTACTATTGGATGTAAATGGAATTTCAATTTCCCTGATAACCATGCCTGAATCCAGACTAATAATAAGCAATGTATTGTTGGGGGAATCCAGGTTATATTTAATCACACTCAAGGCTGTATTGTTGTCAGTCATCCTGAGTTGTTGAAACTCATTGACCTCCTGAAAGGTCATAGAAAAAAATACGTCCCAATTTTGCCCGTTGTCGTTGGAAACCATAATATGGTTATGAAGTGAGGTGGCATACAGCCTGTTTTCAATATCGGGGTGATAGGTAATATTGAATATGCGTCCATAATCTTCAGATCCCACCGCCTCGGTTTGTGAAAAAGCATATTGCCAAAAGCAACTGCATATTAAGCATGCAAATAAAAGTGATTTTCTCATAATCTGTTTTTATAATAATTAATGGTGCTAATTTGATAAATACATCGCAATTTCTCATAAAAACAGACACGAATAAATGGGACATGCTTTATAAATAATGCGACAGGGTGGCTGGTGGTGACTGATGGTGACTGATGACGGGTGACCGATGACCGATGTAACGACGTACAAACCTTGAACCCTGAACCCCTAAAGCCTTGAGAGGTAATCATAGAGCTCTGCTGTTTCCTGAAGACCCATTTTTTTACCGATGCGTTCTTTTCTTTTTCTGCAGGCGTCTGTGGTGATGTTTAGCAGTGAGGCCATTTCTTTGATGGATAGATTCATATAGACATAAGAAAGAAAACGGATGTCGTTGGAGAGCAGTTTGGGGTGTTTGGTTTTTAATGCCTTTAAAAAGCCGTGATTGGCTTCTTCAAAGTGGGTAAAAAAATCATCCCATTGGGCTTCATTTTTGATGTGCCTGTTGAGCTGGGTGACATATTTGAGGAGTTCGGGTTTACCGGCAAGGTCGGGTTGGTTTTTAATGTTTTCGATTATATCTTTGAGCAATTCGTTCCGGCTAGACATATTCAAGGCCTTAACCGCCAGCTTTCTGTTCCTGGTTTCCAGTTCCTGTTCCAGTTCGAGCATTTTTATTTTCTGGTTCCGGTCTGCGATGATCTTTTTTTGCTTTAGTTTTATCACGCTATTACGCCATATCCATATCAAAAAGAGCAGTAGTAGCAGTGCACCACCCAGCAGGAAGTAAAACAACCGTCGTTCAGCCATAAACCGTTTGTTGTTTTCATCCAGTTCCTTTTCATATTTAATAATATCTAGTTTCACCCGGTTACTTTCAAACTGTTCCATGCTCTTTACTCCAAAAAGGCTGTCTTTTAGTAGTAGCAACGAATCCCTGTACTGCCAGGCTTTTTGATAATCATTGTTTTGATAATAGAGTTCTGCCAGACGGGTGTTGATGTCAATTTGGGCTTCAAGACCGTTGTTTGGGTGACGGGCACTATTGGCATAAGCAATGGCTTTGCTATAGTCGTTGGAATCGTCGGCGATTTTGGATAGTATCAACAGCAAAGAAGTTTTATGATCTAGAAACTCAAGTTCGCCGAGTTCTGGTAGCAATCTCAAAAGATAGGCCTCTGAAGCAACATAATCGCCTTTGAGGTAGAGGTTTTCTCCAACACCATACTTTGCCTGTAACAAAACGTTTTGGTTGTTTTGCAGTAAGGGAATCGCTATTTCAAGATAAGCATGGGCTTCATCAAGCCGACCGCTTTTATTGAGCACCAGACCCAGATTGACCGCATAGAGGCCCATTTTAAAGGTATCATTAAAATCTTCTGCAATGCGGTATGCTTTGTAAAAATGTGCTTCAGACTCGTCAAGCTTATCTTCCTGATAAAATAAAATTCCAATATTGTTTAGCACCACCATTTCTTGATTGGCATCCAAGTGTTGAATGGCAATATCATAAGCTTCCAAATAGTTTTTTAACGCCTCGCCATAGTCTGACATTTTATAATAATTGGCGCCAATATTGTTGATGGCTAAAAACAACTCCCGCTTCCACCCCTTTTCCCTCGCCAGGGTTTGGGCTTCAGTAAGCAATTCAAGCGAGTGGGCATGCTCTTTATTATGCATAGCGGCAATGGCTGTTTGTATCATTTCATTGCACTGCTCAATCGTTTTTTCCTGAGCCGGAACCACTAATAAAAGAAGGACTAAAAAATACTTCATAAGGGGATGTAACTATCAAGTGGACGGGGCCTAAACCAAAAACGGCTTGATTACCCTAAAACCAAAAACGAAAATAAAGATAAAATTCAGCACAACAAGCATATTTTCTGTAAATCTAGAAGCGAATAAAAATTGCAAAAAACCAAGCAACCAATATCAAACCACACAGTATGAAGTTTGCACAGTTCCTCGCATTGTTCTCTTCACTCTCCTCCATCTCAACTTTTCTATGTTCTATTTATTATTTTCTAACACCGTCTTATGTTATGAAATCCTAAGTCATCTGACCACTAACAACTGACCACTGCAACTGACCACTTTGGAATTTGCCTCGCCATCCGAAACCGCCCTAAGCGGTGAAGGATGGGAATTTGCC
>CAYXXY010000009.1:0-18805 GCA_964469175.1 uncultured Flavobacteriaceae bacterium | reverse complement strand
AACCGCCCTAAGCGGTGAAGGATGGGAATTTGCCTCGCCATCCGAAACCGCCCTAGGCGGTGAAGGATGGGTACTTGAAATTTTGGAATTTTTCTTAAAATGAGGAATCCCGTAAAATTTATCAAATCAACCCCCTTAGGTTTGTATTCAAAAGGACTTATCTGATTTATTGAATTGCTAAAATGTTAGCGTAGTATTTAAACAGAACAAAGTCTTTTAAACAAAAAAATGATTTCTTATTAAAATTAAACCCCTTACTGAAATGTGTTTGCAGTACAAACTTCTATACTTGTGAAACACAATTGCAGTGAGGCCTATGTTAAGAGGGATGAACATCAAGGTTGTTATTCGCATACACGAACTAATAAGTCTCGAAAACACGGGCAATCCCAAAAGTTTTGCAGACCTCCTGGATGTATCAGAAAGAACGGTGTACAACTATATTTCCTTTATGCGGGAAGAACTAAAAGCGCCTATAGATTACTGCCCGGTCAAAGGCAGCTATTATTATCTGGAACCACCCGGTTTGCAGTTTGTGGCGAAGAGGAAAAAAACATAAGATGAATTACAAAAAAATACATCCATACCTGATGATTGCAATGCTCACACTATTTGTGGGCTGCAATGAAAGGTTCAGCAATAATGAAAGCGCCTTAATAAATGATCTAATCAGTGTAACTTCAGTTCAGGATAAGGGGCGCTACGTGATGGGCAAAGTAATCAGGATAGCAGACGGCGACACCTTTACGATGGTATTTGAAAATGGCTTTGATGTCAGGGTGCGCTTAAACGGCATTGACAGTCCTGAAAAAAAACAGGCATTTTCAAACAGGGCAAAACAAACCCTGTCTGAGTTGATATATGATAAGGAAGTCAAAGTCTTTTACGAAAGTAAAGACCGCTACGGCCGGGTGTTGGGGGATGTTTATATAGACAACTTAAATGTTAATCAGGAAATGGTACGTCGCGGCATGGCTTGGCATTTCACCCGTTATTCAGATGATGAAACACTGGCCGCTTTAGAGAAAGAAGCCAGAAAAAACAGAATTGGACTCTGGGTGGACCCGAATCCGGTGGCGCCGTGGGAGTTTAGGAGGAAATAAATTATTTAACCAAAAAATACCCCCTTTTTTTGATTTAGATCAAATAAGGTATTAAAAAAGGATAGGTGTAAATTAATATCACTTAAACAAAATATTCAAACATGAATCTTATATCAAACACAGGAATTCAATTACATACTGTCCCGTTAGAAATCGATTTGAACAACAATTTAAAAATGTTTTTCCATGAATGGTTCGATACAGAAGAAGCTCAACTAAAATTAGAAATAGCACATTTTTTTTCAGATGATGAAGTATGGGTGAAAAAGTTTGATTTAGCAAAACTTGGCTATGCTATGGGGGGCAATGTTACTGAACCCTGGGAAACTATTAAAGATGATTTTGAAAATGAAGGTTGTAACCCTATTAAAATTGAAACTGAAGATGATGTAGATTCCGGTTGCTTTCACCAATCAGTCAGTAGAATTAAATGGGATAAATTTGAAAATACTTGGTTTCCAATGCCATTCTTTTCACTAAATGGCTCTAATTCTGAATTTGGACCAACAAATTGGTGTCGTTTTAAACTCATCCCGGTAGATGTTAAAGGAAATATTAGGAAGTATAGCTTACTCATTGCTTTTGATACTCGAAGTACATTTGAAGATGAATCCTTTGAAGATGAAGATTTAAACGAAACACCTGTTTTCACTAATACTTATGAAGGGTCAAAAGATTTTGCTTTATGTAATAATGAGTATAATCTAATAGCATATTGTTCACAGGCGCGTAACTGCGATTGGGTTGATAAGCACGTTTTGAAACAATTTCACAACCTCGAGGATATAAATGACCTTCGAGGCCAAAAACCTAAACTTAATTATCTTTCACAATATATTTTTCTTCTCAGGTTTATACAACAAACCAATATTTTACCTAAAATCACTTTGTTTTCCAATAAATATAAAGCCTCTTTAAATGTCGATTTAGTTGTTGATATCGGGAATTCTCGCACATGTGCTATGCTGTTTGATGATGGAGATTTTACAAAAGCAAGTCCATTGATACTTCAGGATTATACAACTCCTGTTTTAAATGAAAAGCTTAATAAGCATACTGATTCTTTTGATATGCGGCTGGCCTTTCGGGAAGCAGATTTTGGGGGCAAACTGGGTATAGTAAACAGCCAGCAATTTGTTTACCCAAGTATGATTCGGTTAGGTAAAGAAGCCAACGGGCTCATACACAATGCAACAAACTTAAATACCGGAGCTGAAAAAACGAGTACATTTTCTAGCCCAAAGCGATTCTTATGGGATACTAAACCGCAAAATCAAGAATGGGAATTCGTTCAATTGGATAATGAAAATACAAAGCCTATTTATATAAAAGGAATATCAGAACAATTAGATATTGATGGATCATTAAACACAGAAGGTAGTGGAGGTGTGTTGACTAAATATTCACGGAGGGCTTTGATGACTTTTGCATTTCTTGAAATATTGTCACAGGCAAATATGCAAATTAACAGTTATAGTCAACGAAGCCATTGGGGAAGCGAATCAACACCCCGTAAAATAAGACGGATTATAGTAACCTCTCCTACGGCAATGTCAAAGGTTGAACAAGTTTCATTGCGCAAATGTGCAGAAGATGCAGTTATTATACTCGATCGCTTTTTTGAAAACACTTATTTTCAGGATATTGATGAAAAGGAAGCTAGAGAAAAAGTTCAGGTGATGCCATCATCAAAAAATTTATCGAAAAGGGATAAAATGGCAGAATGGTCCTATGACGAAGCTACATCAGCCCAGTTTGTATTTCTGTATGCTGAAATTGGAGAACGCTATCTAAAAAATATTGATGAGTACTTTGAAAACTATGGTAAAGTTCGCAATGATTTAGACGGTTACAATAAAAAATCAATAACTATTGGCTCTGTTGATATTGGTGCAGGAACTACAGATTTAATGATCGCTGCATATAAACAAGGAGATGAAGGAAAGTGCTCTCTAACCCCAGTACCCCTTTTTTGGGAAAGCTTTTATAAGGCAGGTGATGATTTGATGAAAGAATTAATTCTCCAAATTGTAATACAAGGTAAACATTCCCCGATAGAAAATAAACTGAAATCATTGGGTAAAAATCCGGTGGAATTTTTACAACCATTTCTGGGTACAGATACCGGTGTTTCCTTTCGAAACAGACAGTTGCGCAGCAGTTTTAATTTACAAGTCTCAGTTCCTATAATTTCGTACTTCCTTGAGATATTAAAAGATGATACCATTGAAAGTAAAATTTTGACATACAATGATATTTTTGTTGAAAACACTCCTACTCCAAGCGTGCTTACACATTTTCAGAATCATTTTGGATTTGAATTTGAAACCTTAAACTGGCAATATGAAAAAAAGGTTGTCGCTGCAATTATTGAAAAAACGTTTGATTCACTTTTAGGAAAAATCTCATCATTACTTTCTTATTATGATTGTGATATCGTTTTATTATCCGGTCGACCCACATCGTTAAAACCATTATCTGATCTCTTTTTAAAACATTATGCAATTGCTCCCAACCGTTTGAAAACAATGAATAATTATCGTGTTGGCAGATGGTATCCTCAAGATATGCGCTATCCATATATAGATAGTAATGGGAATTTTAAAAACCCAAAATCTATCATTACAACTGGGGCTTTGATTGGGTACATTGCTAAAAATGGTGGTTTGAATGGGTTTTCATTAAACTTGAATGAATTAAAAGAAAAATTAAAACCAACTACCAATTATTTTGGAAAACTTAATGAACGTTTAGAATATTTAGAAACCATAATCTCACCTGAAACTAACTTAAGCACCTTTGAAATCAACTCAATACCTTTCAAAATTGGTGTTCGTCAATTGGATTTACCCTCATACCCATCACGGCCATTTTACACACTTGCCTTTAATGATTTTATCATAGATGATAGAGTCAAGGGTCGTATGGATGATGAAAACGACATGAATGCTGTTCAAGACGGTATTGAAAAGGAAAAAACAAAAGTTCTAAATAAGATGCCTCTCAAAGTGACTATATCCAGAGATAAAAATGAAGATTTTGAACTTCTTCGGATAGAAGAAGTAGTTGATAGAGAAGGTCAATCCTTATCTAAAAACTTTTTTACCCTGCAGGTACAAAGTATGAGCGAATTAGAAAACTATTGGCTTGATTCAGGCATTTTTTCTCTGAATATCCATAACTAAAAGAAATTTCTATTATGACAGAAAATATAAAAAAACAACTGGATATAGTTGAAAGTTCAATTAATTGGATACGCAACTTTTTAGACGGTGAAAAGCAAAAAAATGCTTATCGTTCTATGGTTAATAAGAGACGTAGTTTAAATAAAAAAATGTTTGCGATCTCTGACAACCCTGCCATCACTGTGTATGGTGAAAGTCAAGTAGGAAAATCTTATTTAATAAGCAGTCTGCTTTCTGAGGAAGGCAGTCCCTTTAGTATTACTGATAAAGAAGGTAATGTTCATAATTTTATTGATGAGATAAATCCTATTGGAGGTGGAACCGAAGCCACAAGTTTGGTCTCCCGTTTTTCTGTTAATTACATACCTAAGAATACCAGCTTTCCTGTTAAGGCATATTTATTATCACCTGCTGATATCGTCCTTGTGCTTTGCGACACCTACTTTACAGATATACAAACTGAGCACAATCAAATTTTACAGACAGAGCAAATCAATTCAGAAATTAATTCATTGGTTGAACAACTTGATTCTCGCTTACATCAACAAAGTATATTCATTGAAGACCATGTATTGGATATTGAAGATTATTTTAAGGAATACTTATCAAATAATTCAAGTAATCTGCTCTACTCTAATTTTTTTGAAAAAATTTCTTTGGTAATTTCCAAAACCAAACCGAGTGAATGGAAGGATATTTTTTCTTATCTGTGGAACAAAAATGAAAAATTTACTGAACTGTTTAATATTTTAATTTTAGAATATGAAAAACTAAATTTTTCAAATACAATATTCCTTCCTTTAGAATCCGTTTTACGAAAATATGGAACTTTGTTAGATGTTGAAAGATTGAAGGAAATTTATGCTGCACCAAATATTGCGATTACAGATTATGTAGCTGATACAACTGTATTGTTTTTTGACAATAAACAAGAAAGTCAGGTCAGGATTAAAAAATCATATTTATGCGCTTTAACTGCTGAGTTGGTTTTTCATCAAAAAGAATCATTACTTATAAGCAAATCATTTATGAAAGAGTCTGATTTACTTGACTTTCCGGGAAGAAGAGCACGAGATATAACTATGCCTGAAAAAAAAATTAAAAAAGAAAATATCCCCGAACTTATGATAAGAGGAAAAATTGCCTACCTCTTTAATAAATATTCTGTTGCTGGAAAAATTAATATTTTTATGCTCTGTGCAAAGCATGGGCAACCTGCTTCACGTTCTATGCCAATAATGCTTAATAAATGGGTTAATGAGTATATCGACGATACTCCTGAAAAAAGAGAAAAGTTTATTGAAAATTCAAAAATTCCACCTTTATTTATTGTTGGTACTTTCTTTAATGTCAACTTAGAATATGATCCTTCTAAAGACAAGAAGACTGATCATTCCTCTTTGAACTATCGATGGCGTCAAAGATTTGAACGTTCATTAACAGAGGAAGTTATTGATACAAATACCTATCAGTGGTTTAACAATTGGACAATAACATCACCCAACTTCCAAAATATTTACTTACTGAGAGATTTCCATTATTCTGATGTAAGCAGTCAAATTTTTAAGGGGTATAGCAAGGATAAAAAAGAGCTTGAGGAAATTATTCCACAAGATTACCCTGAATTCCGCCAAGATTTACGCAAATCATTTATTGAATATGATTTTGTAAAACGCCATTTTGCTAATCCTGCAGAATCCTGGGATGAAGCAGCGACTATTAACAAAGACGGTACTAGCCTAATCATCGAAAAGCTTACAATCGCAGCGGCAAACATCAATAAAGCAAGACTTGAAAAAACAATCACAGAACTCAATGAAATTTCTCAACACTTACTGGCTGAGTTGCTGAAATATTTCCACAGCAATGACAAGGATGAAGAATTGCAAAAAGCCAAAAAACTTGCGGGTGAAATTCAGTTTAAATTAGACAAGGCTTTTAGTGCAGATGGCATCAAACTTTATGGTCTAATGATGAAAGAATTTATGCTTTCTGAAAGTAAAGTACTTGAAATCTTCCGAAAAAAAATAGATGATATTGAACATCGAAATGTTAAAAATACTGATACTTACAGTACATACAGAATTCAGGTTCCTGTTATTGAAAGCGATACACCAGATTCATACTTCGAACGCCTATGTAAGCACTATGAAAAAATCTCTGAAGAACAGAAACAACAATTTCGTGAAGAACTTGATAAAGATAAAATTGATTTAGAAGAATTGATTAAAGGCAATACAGACTTGATTAAAAGCAATGCACAGCAATTAGCAAATACATTGATTGATTTTTGGTTGGATGATATAAACCTAAGTGACAAACATATTACTCAACAAATATTAGCTCAGGAAGGTTCTTCGTCATTACAAGACATCAGGGAAATGTATCAAAAGCTATTCAAAAAAGTAAGCCTTTCTCAAAAAATAGCAGATAAAGTTAGAAAATATATAACTGACCAAAACAAAAGTGAATTGCCTTATGAGATGGTGGCCGATATGAGTGCAGAACTATTGAACAAGTGCATTAATACTGTTGGGTTTGATTATTTTGATGAATCAGAACGGGAGGATTTACGTCTGGCAAATGAAAAAAATAATTTAGGGTTGAATTTGAATCATTTTGGAAATCCTACTGAAAAATCAATAGCTGAACTTTTTGAGAGAATTGATAATTGGACAGATATCATTCAAGAGAATCCGGAAGAAATGAAATCATTACCAAGTTACCGGGGCTATTTGTCTTGGTACAACCGTCTTAAAATTGGGTTTGTTTCTGTATGTGACATACCTAACTATGATGTAAATGCAAACGAAAAACTAGGTGTAATTATCAAAGAAACAGAAACCATTAAATACACATAATTATGCCAAGAGTAATAGGCAAAATAGAACTTTGTAGTACCGATTTGAAATACTTCAAATCCATACAAGGTATTGATGGAAAAACAATGTTTGTTCGTTATCCCGCTCTGGATATTATTATAAAAAATAACATTGATACCCAATATCAAAATTTTCTTGCACAACCGGTACAAGAAGGAAATACTATTACTTTTTATGGTAAAACCTTTATAGAAACACCACAAATATTATCTGAACTTCAAGACAGCGAACATGAAAAATATTCAGCTTTAAAACAAGTGACGCTCGCTCATTATGAAAACAAAATAAACGCTTTAAGAAATACAAGTAAAACTAATGAAGCTAATTTTTTAACTAATGCTATAAAATATATCGACGACCAATTTATTTATTGTTATGATGATATGGTTGTTTTAGGAGTTTGGGGAATGCAACTTCGCGATGATGTAAGAGATGATATTAGCGAGATAAGAAAGAATCTGATAATTAAGAAAAAAATCGAACCCGTCACACCTCAGGCAGAAGAACCTGAAGTCACGGAGCCCCAAAACTTCACTATAAGTTATAATGCCGGAGAAAATGGAACTCTAAAAGGAAACCCTTATATAAATAAATTTCAAAACGAGAAGCTCAACGAAAACGACATCCCTCAAGTAGAGCCTAATGAGGGTTTTGAGTTTACGGGTTGGAATGAAAATCCAAATGGAGTTGAAGTAAGCGGTAATAAAGAATTCACGGCACAATACAAACCAATAGAAGAGCCGACTACTACTACATTACCTTGGTACAAAGAATTTTGGAATTGGCTTCTAACCTTGTTTTCAGGCCGTGGCTGTTTAAAGTGGCTGCTCTGGATACTCTTAATTTTACTCTTGTTATGGCTGTTTTCTTGGCTATTTAGAGGATGCTGGGGCGTCAGTTATCCAGAGGGTGGTGGTGCGCTCACTGACAGAGACAACTCTTGGATAAATGATAATCCAAATGTTGGACGGGACGGTGGCATTTATGACCCATACAATCCTTATCAACCGGTCCCAACTCCTCCGGAATACCAAGATGTGTTACCGCCACACCAAAACGTCTTACCTCCGCTGGGAGAGCATCCTGAAATCATTCCGGGAAATCCAACAATTATTGGTAACCGTCTAAATATATTGATGGAAAATGAAGATAAGTCTATAATGGATTTAGCAAGGGATTTCAAAATAAAATATCCTGACAATAAATATAAAGTAGTCTATTACGACAATGTGGTCAAACGCATGCAAATTGAAGTTCCTAACGAAGAACGCATACGCTTAAAAGAAGAAATTCCGGGTGCATTTGCACCTGAATATGAGCTTTTTGTCTTTGACGAAACACTTTTTGAAGGTAGTTATACGACAAATTTTTCCCTGTTTACTAATCAGGACAAATCCTGGTATTTGGATGTCATAAATGCCCGGCAGGCCTGGGCTATCACTCAGGGTTCAGAAAACATTACAATAGCAATCGTTGATAACGGATTCAACCTAAAACACCCCGGCCTGGCTTCAAAGGTGGTGGCGCCCTATAATGTTTGGAAACAATCAACAGAAATTTACCCGCAGAGGATTGATCATGGCACCCACGTGGCCGGAGTAGCTTTGGCTGTTGAGGTTAGTGGAAACGGAATTATAGGCATTGCGCCCAATTGCAGGTTTATGCCCATACAGGTTGCAGATGAGAATGGATGGATGACAACTACATCAGTTTTAGACGGCATCCTTTATTCGCTTTACCAGGGTGCAGATGTAGTAAATGTATCTCTGGGCGGACAGTTTACCGGCCTTTCACGATTTTCAGAAAGTGAACAAAACGAGTTGATTCGCAATCACTTCAAGGAAGAAGAACGATTGTGGCGCAGGGTGATGCGCATTGCAGCCAATCACAATTCCACTTTGGTTATAGCCGCCGGTAATGACAATGTGCTGGCAGGCATAGACGCACTGCAACGCCCTGAGTTATTTATCACCGTTTCGGCTATTGACAAAAACTTAAGAAATTACAACAAAGCCCAATTTAGCAACTATGGCTCATATTCCACCATCTCAGCCCCGGGTGTAGACATTTACAGCACCGTAGGCAAAAACGATTATGCCTCGATGGATGGCACAAGCATGGCCTCCCCCATAGTGGCCGGCGCAGTTGCTTTAATGAAAAGTTTGAATGACACCATTACCAATAAAAACATCATTTGCATTTTACAAACTACCGGCTTAGAGACACAGGGAAACATTGGCAAATTGATTCAATTGGACAAAGCCCTGCAATCAGTAAAAACAGGAGAGGCCTATGATTGCACACCGGTTCCTTCTTCCGGTGATGTGCAGATTCTTTTAAAATGGAACAATTTCAACGATTTGGATTTGATATGTACCGACCCCTTTGGTGAAACTGTCTTTTATAAAAACAGAAGTGTCCCCAGTGGCGGTCAGCTTGAGATTGATATGAATGTTGAATATCCCGGAAGCAAAACACCCATCGAAAACATTTTTTGGGAACCGGGTACTGCACCACAGGGTACTTACAATGTATATCTGCAGTATTACAAAAAACACGAATCCGCTATTAATGAAACACCTTATACCATTCAGGTAAAATATGGAGGTAAAACAGAAGAGTTTAACGGGGCCATAAAAAAAGAAGATAAAATCATCCATATAACCACATTCACATTGGGTACGGGAGTTAGCAATCCAAATACAGGGAATGCAAACGACAAGCGATTGAGACTTGAGCAGGAACGAGAACGATTAGAAAGGGAATTAGAAAGAGTAAATAATGAATTACAAAAACTTGGATTCAACTGATCGTTGAATTTATCCAAATTTTCAAATAGAATTAATTGATAACATAAACAACAATACTATGCAACTAAAATTTACATTAGCCGTTGTTATTGCAGTTCTGGCCGCTGTTTCATTTGGCTATGTGTCCTTTCTGGGCAAAAATTTCTCCACTTTGGGCGATACTCAAGAGAGCATTGTTTATGCAGTAATTATAGCAGTCGTCTTATTTGGAACAACCTTCACCGCTAAACTCCTTAAGGGCACTAATCGCAATTTTAAAATCTCTTTATTTTTTGAAGTACTAGTTTTAATTGCTTTTCTAGCTTTTACCTTTTTATTTGCTTTAAAACCCTTTTCACATTTTATTGAGGTAACAAAAAATAAGGATGACATTCAAAACATTATCAATCAGAGTATTTCACAAGCTGAAAATATGTTTCAAAATTATGAGCAATATGCTGACAAACGTAAAACCAAATTAGAAGATAATCTGAAAAGTGTTGTAATAAACAGGGAGACAGATCCTCAACAATATGCAAATTTTGGTTTTGGACTTGGTGTTTCAGAACATAAGCTTATTCAACAAAGAGTTACAACGATGGACATCGATCTTTTTCCTTCCAATTATAGTGACCAGGCTTATAATAATGGAATAAAAGAGGTGGCAACCAATTGGCTGGGGGATGCTAGAAGTAAAATTAACAATTGGAAACCCATAGGGGTAGTTAATGTAGTTACCGAAATAGAAAAAAATTCAATTGATTGGTACAACAAACTGGTAGGCTTTTCAAATATATCTCACCAAGGTGAGCCGATTCTTGAGCCCTTTAACTATGATTTAGAGTTTCACAATGTAACGTCTCATTTTTCACAACCAAAAGATCCATCATATATTTCCATAGCTTTTGCTGCAATGGCAAGTATGTTTATACTTCTTCCCTGGTTGATAACAAAACGTGGCTCAAAAAGATTTGGTGGTATAGCAAATTATGAAATAAAATTATAATTGAAATAAAAGATAATTTATGGAAAGAGACGAGATTCTTAGGCAAGTGGAAGATTTAACATCTGAACAACTTTTTGACTTTATTTGCCAAGGTAAAGTGACACTTGACGAATTAAGAGAAACCCGCAATCTAGATGCAAGTAAACGTAGGGCCATTCTTGCTTTACAAAAAGAGCGTGAACAGGAAGAAGATACTTTCTGGGGAAGTTCTTTTCTTACAGAACAAGGTTGCAGGGCTTATCTTGACCAGTTTCCTGCAGGCAGATACACTACTGAAGCAAGACAAAACATCAAAAAATGGGAAGATGAACGTAAGAAACGTGAAAAAGAAAAAGAAGAAATTCTAGAAAAATTTAGACGCAACCCAAACTTATTTAATCCAGGAGAAGTAAAAAATTTACTAAAAGATAATATAATTACTCGTGAGGACTTAATAAATATTAATATTCCAAGCGAAGTAATAGATATTTTAAATAATGTAAAAATACCATCCCTTAATATGGGTGATACACCCGAATCTATTCCTGAAGGTTTTACAGAAGTGTACTTTTGGGGCATACCCGGCTCCGGCAAGACCTGTGTTTTGTCTTCAATATTAAGTACAGCATACAAAAGGGGTTATTTAGAAATAGCAAGAGGACCTGGCTTTAAATATATGACCGACCTTAAAAATATTTTCTTAAATCCAATTTCTTTCCTTCCGCCACCAACCTCAACAGAAAGCACTCAATACCTGCCTTTTACTTTAAGAAAAGATAACGAAGACCCAAGGTCTGTCTCCTTAATTGAATTGAGCGGTGAGATTTTTCAATGTTTTTTTAATAAAAATGCAGGTTTGGAAATGTCACCAGAAAAAGAAGAAACCTTAAATAAGCTTTTAAAGTTTCTTGATGGAAACAATAGAAAACTTCATTTCTTTTTTATCGATTATGAAAATGATAACAATACCGATTTTGATGGTTATACTCAATCTGATTATTTGCAATCAGCTGCAATATATTTTCAAGACAATGATATTTTTAAAAAATCAACAGATGCCATTTACATTGTTATTACAAAGAGTGACTTGATGCCTCAAGAAGACAAACTAAATAACCTTAATGATTACCTTCAAGACAATAGATACACATCCTTTATTCAATCATTAAAGACACGTTGTAGAGAGCATAGTATCAATTCAGGCGAATTATTGGCAACTCATTTTTCTTTAGGTAATGTGTATTTTAATAAAATTTGTGCTTTTGACAGTGAAACTTCTGATAATATTATTGACATTTTAAAAAGGAGAATAAAACCAAATAAGAAAAGCATTTTAGATGTTTTTAATAAATAAGACTTATGGAAGTAATTGTACATGGTACGATAGGAGGTTATAAATCTCCATTAAATAAAACACAAGACACTCTTAAAGTATCATTTGATATTCGAAATAATTCTGAAAGTGAAGTGATATTAGGCAAATCATTCTATGCATTAGGTTTTACAACAA
This sequence comes from uncultured Flavobacteriaceae bacterium, assembly GCA_964469175.1. Taxonomy (GTDB): domain Bacteria; phylum Bacteroidota; class Bacteroidia; order Flavobacteriales; family Flavobacteriaceae; genus Planktosalinus. Next base: position 6,351 of record CAYXXY010000009.1, on the reverse strand, counting down.
ACGGTTTTGTTTTTACAAAATATAAAATTATAACAGATACTCCACGTAAATCTTCTATGGGATTTATTGCATTTACAATCTTTTCGCCAATTGACAAAAAAATTCATGGAGAAGATATTAAAGCTATTCTTGACGAAATGTTAAGTTATTATGAGAATAATTATATTGTAAACAATAAAATTAATAGAGGGGAAATCACTCCTTTAATACACGTAGATTGGTCTTTCATAAATGAAGTCACAAATAAATACAAAGAACATCCTCAATTATTAGATTTTGAGTTAAAGCCCGGAGAGAAAGAGGCTGCATATATTTTATATAAAGATGAGGATGATTTAATCAAATACTTCTCCAGACCTTATCAAGAAGAATACATCAATTTTAAACAAGTTTTTCTATTAAATAAAGATGACAATTATATTTCTGATTTACTCGAATTTATTAAAAACTCAGGAATAGAATTAAAAGGCATTGATCTGAATAATGACTATTTTATTCTAGCGAACTATGAGCCACACAGAAATGTAATAATTAAAGCCAACGGTAAAAAGCTATCAAACCAGAAAAATAGTAATATTATAAGAGCCAATGACCTTCTCGAGATAGATTTTAAAATAAATAACTTCTTTAAAGAAATTCACTCAGAAGGAAAATTGTCTGATGCCGGTAATGAAATTCGCAAATATCTTGATATATCGGACAAACAAATCAAAATAAAATACTATGCATTTATTCCCGATCCTATTACAAAAACAATAAAAATTCAAATAACGGACCCCAATGGGTATATTATAGAGAACGCTGAAATATTTTACAAAAGTAATTATGGACGTGAGGAAAAAGCAACAAAAAATCAAATTACCTTTAAAGGTGAAGATCTTGGAAAAAACTGGACAGTTGTGGCTAAAATGGGTAATTATAAAGGTACTGCTTCATTAGCACCTAATAATTATAATGATGGGCAGACCTTACAAATAAATTTAAAGGAAGAGATTAAAAATGTAGAACTCAAAAATGATAAAAAGCCTCGTTACAAAATTGAACCAGGAACTAAAGGTACTCTATTAAAAGAAAACTGTTTTTCTGCAAAGGGGGATGGCAGTGATATAAATGTTAAAGAATTAATTAAATTTAAAATAGGCTGGAAATTTAACGGATTTAAAAAAGAAGAACATGAAGACAAATCCTTTGACGGGGCTCTTATTGCTCAATATAAAAGAGACTACAAACCCTTAATTTATACTGCATCTATTATTCTCCCTCTGGTTATCGTAGCAAGTTTATTTTTGTTTGGCGGGCCTAGTAGTGATGATATAAATCAAGCTCAAAGTCTTCAAAAGAATATTGAAGTATATGTAAATAGTAACGAACTATTTATAAGCAGATTAAATGATTTTGATGCAAAATGGAAATCAGAAAAGCCAAATGAGTCTAAAGCTTTTTTTGATTTTTTTAAGAGACAAACCAATCCAATAACTGATGACACTTGGAATAAGGTTAATGAAAAGATTAAATGTGCCATTGAAAAAAGAAATCTAATCAACAGCCTAAGTATAGATGAATTAAAAAACAGGGAATATTCATTGGAGCAAAAAGAGTTTGAAGAAACCATAAAGCAAGTTGACAGTGCCGGACAAGTTTTACTTTTAGATAGCCTAGATAATAATAGTATTGCTAAAATGAATTTAGATCAAATTGCTAAATCCATACAGAATACCCTGGGCCTTCAAACAAAGATTATTGAAGATATTACTGGTTCTGACAGGGAAGATACTGTAGAGATTACTACCACCAAAAATGAATCCAATGTGCCTACACAAACAGAAACGCCGGGTGCTGAAAGACAGCCTGCTGCAGATAAGAATATAAGTCCAAATAAAGAAATTATCGAAAAACTAAAAGGTGGTGATATTAGTAAACTTGGTCTTGATGATTTGAAAATAGGTGTTACAGACTCTAGACTTAAAAATAGTATCGAATTGTATATCAAGTTTTGGGGAATAGTGGAAAGTACAAATCAAGATGATTATAATAAATTATTCAATGAAATAAAAGGTGATTTCTATTTAAAAGACAGTGAATTAAAAATATTTTTAGCTCATTTAGAAAATCAATTTGAAGAATACAAAAATATACGTGGTAGAAGCTCTCCAAGAACCACTATAAATGAAATTAAGAAAAAAATGAAATAAATGAAAGCAATAAAAATTAGTTTAGTCATAGTTGTAGTAGCTGCAATAGCTTTTTACTCAGTAAAATCCATACAGAAAACTGAAGATGTGAATGAAATTGCTGCTATTGAAAATGACCATGTTAAACGAATTGAAAACTTTATTGAAAATATAAAAACGCTACCTAATAATAAATTTAATAAAGAAATGTATGCAGAGGGGTTGGCCCTTATAGACCATCTATATAAACCTGCACCTCCATCATTTCCTTATGGTCGATTAGGAGAAACTCAATCTGAAAATGATTTCAGAAAAAAAACATTAAGTAAAAACCTTTATTCGGTGTATGTTAAAAAATTTATTGACCAGACATTTAATTTTTTTAGTGGTTCAGCGTGGAATTATGAGGACTTGAAATTTATTAGAGAAGAGTCCAAAACATTGAGTAGTTCAACCTATTTGAGTACAGGAAGCCCAAATTTCATGAAATTTAGGGAAATTCAACAAATCCTAAACAAATACGACGAAATCAACAGATTTATAAATGAGGCAAAGAATTTGAAAACGCCCGATGGTGCATCAGCACCGATAGCAGTTAAATTTCCTATAGAAGAAGTGAATTCTAAAATAAATCAATCCCAAACTTATCTGAATAGCAATCTCGGTAACTCATATGTTAATAACTGCTCGCGGTTGAAGCAGGAATTAAGAGATATTCCAAATATTTTATTCCAAAAACACATTCATTATCTAAACAAAAAACTTGACTATTGGACAGGAACGTATTCGGCAGGATACAGAACCCTGACAGCTTATAGAGACAATGTTTACTCGCCTATAAATAATGAGATAAATAGTTTGAGTAATCAAACTTATAACGCACCTGATTTCGACTCAAGGCGTGCCTCTTTAAGGAGCAAATGGGAACTGGAGGCAAGAAGTGCCTGGAATCATTTTAACAAATAAAAAAAGAGTTATTGATGAAAAGATTAATATTTATAGTGATTGTTGTTTTTACCAACTATTCTACTTACTCTCAATCGGAGTTATTGGATAGATTGGAAAAAAACACTTTAACAATTGACAGCCTTAAAAGGGTCGCAAACCTGTCCCAAGGATTAGCAGCTGAACGCCAGTCGAAGTTGATGAAACTTGAGGACAGTTTGAAAATTCTTAATACAAAATTGTTAAAAATGGAAAGCTTCAAGTCAAATCAAAAGAGCGACTCTATTTTATTGTTATCATCACAGCTTTCCCAAAAAGAGAAAGAAAATAAAAAAAATGTTACTGAGGCTAAGGAACAAGGAAAACAGGAAGCATTAGTTGATTTAACCAATTATTATTTAAAGAATACATTTGAAGATTTAATTCAGTCTTCTACTAAACAAACCATTCAAAAAGACCAACAACTCTTTGGTGATAAAACAGAACTTAAATCACTTCTATCAGATCTGGATAAATACTTCAATGCAAAAGATTTGCTCAATAAAAAATATGACCCCGATCAAATACAAAAGGCACAGAATGAATTGAATCAAATCAAACGTGAGTCGGTATTATTAAGTAAACTCAAGAATGATTTGAGGCTCTATAAAACTTACAATGACGGCCTAAAAGAAATGCTCTCAGAAATTGTAAAGATTGATGCTGACCCTAACCAAACCGTAACTGGATTACCTGAAGAAGTTCAGAAATTAAAATTCTACAAGATTTCATCTTACATTTTTAATTATGACTTTAAACTGACAGACTTTCCCTATTTGTCAGATTTAATTCTTGAAGTCATAAAGCGTAAAACCCCCAGCCCCGATGCTGAGGTAAGTGATTTAATTCAAAAACTCTACTAAACCAAAGTATATGAAAAATGTTCTTATCTTACTATTATGCTTTGCATCTGTGAGTATTGCATTTGGCCAAACAGCATTAGCAGATGGCGACAACTGCTTTGACAATGGTGACTACAATTGTGCTGTATTAAAATACCGCGAGGCAATGGATATAGCAACCGGCAGAGACAAGCAAATGGCCGAGATAAAACTCACACGCGCTCAGTCTTGCTCAGAATGGCTCACCAATGCCAACAGGGCATTTAATTCAAGAGATTATAAAGTGGCTAAAGAAAACTACGAATTGGTAATTGAAGAAAATCCAAATGATATTTTTGCGAAGTTACAACTGGAAAAAACAATTGAAGCACTCAAGGTAGTAAATACTTTAACAGTATCCAAAATCGATTTAAGATTGAGTGCTGATGATGCTTTGGAAATCTTTAATGTGACAACTAATGCATCAAATTACCAAATAACACATCTGCCAACCTGGTGTAGAGTTGTAAACAAACAAGCAAATTGGTTTAGCCTTGAAATCAGGGAAAACAAAAGCGGGTCATCAAGAACTGATTGGTTTAAAGTTACTGCAGGTGATAAAGAAGTAAGAATAAACATTACTCAGTCAGCCGTTAGTAACAAAGCCGTTACTCAAAGAACAACAAGTCCAAATCAAAATGTACAAAGAGAGACCCCACCTCCCATAGTATATCCAAAAAAACCAGAAAAAGTAAAAAGAGAAAAAAGAGCGAAAAACTCATACAATAGCTTTTTTGCAGTTGGATATGAAGGAGGCGAAATTGCAAATTACGGCATCAGAGTTGAATTTGGCGGCACCCGGTTTGTAGGTATGTTTTTAAATGTAAGGTCTTCTTTTACATCAGATAGAGATATAATAGATAGTTATAGATGGTTTGATAACAAAAATGAAGCAGTTTTAGGTGTTAACTTAAAAGTGACCAGGTCTGTATTCATAAACCTTGGGGGTGGCTATGGATTCTATAAGTACAGAGGATTTGATAACACCTTAGAACAAATTGATTATTATCCTGCTTATGGCGGGTTGACATTTAGACTGGGTAGAAGAATTAACCTGTCCGGTGGTGCTTCATTTGAGGATATTGAACAAAGTTTTAACACTAATGTTTTTAGACCTGAGTACACGGTGGGGTTGACAATTAATTTAAGGAAATAGTAAGGTTAGTTTAAAAATTGTTTAAAAAAATAAATTTTTATTACAAATCTCAAAAATGAGGAATCCCGTAAAATTTAATTTTCAAAAGGTGTTATGTTTGAAAAACATACCAGTATTTAAACAATCTTAAACTCAAAATATTAGGTTATAAATAATAGTAAATCTCAATTAAACGATTACACACAAACTTAAAATTGATCACCGGAATTTAAACTGTGTCAAATGAAAAAAATACTTCTTTTTACATTCATTGCCCTCCCCTTGCTTCAGTTTAGTCAAACAGAGAAACAAGATATAATAGTAAAATATATTATAACAGAGGGAACAAAAAACAACCAAGACATATCAACTATCCTTACGAAAGCAGGTGCTTATACTGTATTTTACACCCTTGGCGGTGACAAAACATTATACCTGGCAAACGTCTGGCCCAATTCAAATTCACAAAGTTACGGGCCGATACATAATGTAACCTCAGAGAAAATTGAGGAATCAGATGAATACTATGAAACTGACATTTTTTACTTTGACTGGCAATACGCCAACAACTATGATGGAGGATCGGGTCTTGCTAAAGTGGAAGCCGCAACAATCCATAAACCCGAAGGTATATTTTTTGTAATTGAAATTATTACTGAAAGTTTAGATAAAACCATATATAAGGGTTATATGGAGGGCACACTTAAAAATAATTCACTTGATGAAAATTCATCAAACACAACCACCTCGAGGTTTAGAAGAGATTATACCCATGTGGCATTTTTTGATATAAACACCGAAACCTGGGGGGAATGGGAAAAAGGGAGCAACACCTTTGTCTTGAATTACAATGATAATTTTGATATCGCTCATTACAAACCAAGTGGTGATTTTGTTGTCTACAAAAACATCTCTAATGTGGAAGAGGACACCACAGAGTCAGGCGATGCTTACCAAATCATCACAGCATTGGATGAGGACGGTTTGAGGTTTAGTTTTCAAATATTTTATAATCCCAGAATAGGTGTAAAATTTATTTATAATGATGCAATCATTCAATTTGCTAATTTTGATAAATAGGTAGGGTAATATGAACAGGTAATTTATTAAAATAACAATATAAAACACCCGTAGTGCATTATAGAAAAAGTTGCTCAAAATACTAAAAATTAGTATATTG
>CAYXXY010000008.1:0-161554 GCA_964469175.1 uncultured Flavobacteriaceae bacterium | reverse complement strand
AAAACCCTTCATCTTTTGATGAGGGGTTTTTTGTTTTATAGGTGAGCCGCAGTCCCCCGATAGCTATAGGGGTCGTGACACCGCCCTGCCTAATCGGCAGGCAGGCTTCTTTAAAAGTCCTTTACAGGTATTTGTGAGGGACTTTTTTTGTGCTTATCCGATCCGAAATATTATTTTTGCCAAATGCGTACACAAACTGAAAAAGAAGAATTCTACAACTGGCTCACTCACGGCATTGGTTTCGCTTTAAGCGTGCTTGGGTTTGTACTGATGATTATTTATGAAACTCACGGCTCTTTAAAAAGTATTTTGAGTATTGCTCTGTATGGAGGGTCGCTGGTTTTACTCTATTTTGCTTCAACCATATATCATCTTGAAAAGAAAACCACCAGAAAAAACAAACTCAGAATTTTAGACCACATCAGTATTTATGTGCTGATTGCAGGTACTTATAGCCCCATTGTTTTAATCTTACTTTCTGATAGTCTGGGTTGGGAACTTTTCTTCATAGTTTGGGGTATAGCGGGTATAGGAACAATATTAAAACTCTTTTTTACAGGAAGGTTTGAAACCATTTCGCTATTGCTTTATCTCATTATGGGTTGGCTGATTGTATTTGACTTTCAGGCGCTGTATGAAAGAACAGATACTTTTGGATTGACATTACTCGCTCTTGGAGGTTTATTTTATACTGTAGGAATACTTTTTTATGTCAGGCATCGTGTTAAGTTCTTTCACGTGGTTTGGCATATATTTGTTTTACTGGGCAGTCTTTTTCACTTTTTGTTTATCTTCTTAAGGGTCATTTAAAGCAAATAAGCCAAAAATGCCGCAAAGATTACTATTAATAACTTTGTTAAATTAAACTTATGGCCTTCACTGCTTTCAAAAAGTATGGTTGTGGAAACGTGTAGAAAAATACCAATAACAATAGCAGTAGCTTCTAAATAGTAATCTTTTAAAAACTGGAAATGTTCTGCAGCAAAGCTGCCGGCGGGTGTCATCAATGAAAAAAGGAATAAAAATATAAGCGTATTCTTTTGAGAATAATTTGCCTGAATAAAAAACACCGTTAAAATAATAGCAATCGGAATTTTGTGAATGATGATTCCCCAAATGAGGTTGTGATGGTCGTGAATGGGAATACCTTCCAAAAAAGAGTGGATACTTAAACTCACAAACAACATCCACGGAAAAGTAGTGTCATTTTTATGTAAATGCACGTGGCCATGTTCAGCGCCTTTGGAGAAAAATTCAAGAAAAATCTGCAGGATAATCCCTGCCATTATATAGATGCCAATGTATTTTCCATTGGCTTCATATACTTCCGGGAGTAATTCAAATACAGTGAGTGCCAGTAAAAATGCACCACTAAACGCCAGAAATAACTTGATGTTTGAAGGTTTTTTCGGTTTGAAAAGGATTACAAAAAAATAACCTGCAACAATCGCTAAAATGGGTAACAAATAATTCATTAACTAAAAATAAGAATTAACCTTGGTGAATGAAGCGGATCAAACTCTTTCAAATTATAATCGCCAAAAGTACACAATAATTCAATTCCTGCCTTTTTAAAATAATTTTTGAAATCTTCAAGTTTTAGTGCCTTGACTTTTTCGGTAAAAAAATAATCATCATTGTTATCGGTAAATGAAATGTCCTTGTAAATATACCCTTCATTGACATACCGATGAATATGAAATGTAATTTTACCAACTGTTTTGGTTTCCTTTTCCACTAAATTAGTTATGACTGTATTTACGTTCATAAAATCAATAACCCCTTTACCTCCCTCATTAAGATTGGCTTTTATAGCTGCAATAGTCCGGAAATTGTCTTCTTCTTTTTCAAAATATCCAAAACTGGTAAACAAATTGAACACGGCATCAAACTTTTTATGGTAAGGTTTACACATATCGTGAACATCAAACCGGAGTGTTTCATTTTCAAAGCTTTTGGCATACAAGATACTTTCAGTAGATAAATCAACACCGGTCACATCAAATCCCAATTCGTTTAAACTTACGGCATGGCGACCCCTTCCGCAGGCGAGATCGAGTATAGTTTGTTTTTTTTTCAGGTTAAGAAACTGTGTGAGATTCTTCATAAAGACCAAAGCCTCATCATAGTCCCTGTCTTTATATAATATGTGGTAGTATGGGGTGTCAAACCAGGATGTAAACCAGTTTTCTGTATCTTTTAGCATTGTTTCAAATTCACCCGTCTAAAATAACGTATTTTTGCAGCATACTGTAACAATTTCTATGGAAAATAATTTTAAAATGGTAGCCAAAACCTTATTTGGTTTTGAAGAAATTCTCGCAAAAGAATTAAAAGACCTAGGCGCGCAAAAAGTTGAAATTGGCACAAGAAGCGTCAGTTTTGTTGGTGATTTGGGTTTTATGTATAAAGCCAACCTAAGTTTGCGAACAGCCATCAAGATTTTAAAACCCATTTACACTTTTAAAGCCCAAAATGACCAGGATTTATACCGGCAGGTTCAGAAGTTTGACTGGTTACAGTATTTTAATCAAAGAACCACTTTTTCGCTGGACGCCAGTGTGTCATCAGATTTTTTTAATCATTCACTGTATGTGGTACACAAAGTCAAAGATGCTATTGTCGACCAATTGCGGGACAAAACCGGCCTTCGCCCCAATGTGGATACCCACAGACCCGAACTTCAAATCAACATTCATATACAGGGCGACAGGTGTACCTTGTCCCTGGACAGCTCCGGGGGTAGTTTGCATTTGAGAGGCTATCGCAAAGAAGTCAACATAGCACCCATCAATGAAGTTTTAGCCGCAGGACTGCTTATACAATCAGGCTGGACTGGCCAAAGTGATTTTTTGGACCCTATGTGTGGTAGCGGGACTTTTTTGATAGAAGCAGCTATGATTGCCTGCAATATTCCGGCAAATATCAACCGCCCTGAGTTTGGCTTTATGCACTGGAAAGATTATAACGATGCCCTTTTTGAAACCATTGAAGAGTCGCTGCTTAAACGGGTTAGAAACTTTGATTTTTCCATCTTGGGATATGATAAAGCTCCCTCTGCTGTAGCTAAAGCGAAAGAAAACATTAAAAGCGCCAATCTTGAAGAATTCATTAACGTGCAGCACGAAGACTTTTTCAAAACTACCAAAAGCACCCAAGGTCCTTTGCATATTGTTTTCAACCCACCTTATGATGAACGATTGAGCATTGATATGGAAAGTTTTTATACTGAAATTGGAAACACTCTAAAACACGGTTACCCCAATTCAAATGCGTGGCTGATTACCGGAAACCTTGAAGCACTGAAATTCGTTGGTTTAAGACCATCCCGAAAAATAAAAACCTTCAACGGAAAACTGGAAGCACGTTTTGTAAAGTATGAACTCTATGAAGGCAGCAAAAAGCATAAGAACAAAGAATAAGCTCTTTTACTTTTTCATAAACGGAATCATATAACTGATGCCATACCCAAATCCGGCACCAAACTGACTGTTTTCATAAGTCCTCCCAAAACCGGGAATAAATAGATTGTCAAAATTTTCAGGCTGTTTTTCAGCAACTCTGTTTTTTAGCTGAAGCGTAATAGAAAGGTATAAGTTGTTTAAGACTTCGGTTTTTACACCAACTACAAATTCAATCCAATGTGCATTTAAGCCTTCAAATAAAATTGGTTCAGTCCTGATGTCCGGTGGGAAAAATGGAGCGACAGTTGCAATTTGATATTCAATGAGTTCCTGTGAAAAAGAAGAGAGTCCATACCGCAATCCTCCAAAAATCATATTGTTCAGTCCTGCCCAATTGTTGTGGGCATTGTAATCAAACCCTATTTTGAAATAACTGCCATCTCCTTTTGACGTCAGGTTGTCGTCAAATGTGGTTTTTTGTTCGTTGCCAATTTCCAATGCCAGATAATACTTTTTGTACACCCTGTAATCACCCATAATTTCAAAGCCGGAGTAATTCTCATCAAATAGTGTTCGTGCGGGTTTGAACAAATCAATTCCCACCCGCAGGCCAAACTTATCCTGAGGAATGGGGGCATCATTTTCAGAAGCCGTTTGTGCAACAGCTCCAGGTACAAACACCAGAAAACTAATGATAAATATAAATATGTGCCTCATTTTGATTTCTTGCGTTAATACTGTCACTTCTTAAAAAAATGTCCTGGATCCAGCTTTGCTGGGTGGGTGTAGCCTGTGAAAATTCTAGGTTGTTAAAATTGGTTCTGAATGCGCAAGCCCTGTTGATAAATTCATCTTCACGTTGGTAGGTAAATGAAAGAAAATCTACTTTCGGCAAATTGTCATTGGCATTGGCTACAAAAAAATAATCGGTAAAGTCTGCACCCGTGTAAAGGGGAATTGCGATAGAATCAGTAGTTACGGGTGAAAACAAGTTAAATTCATCACCATCGCGAACAACTGTAAACGCATTGACCGTTTTTCTGGCTTCTGGGTTTTGAGCGTTATAGAAACTAATGATTAACAGTGGTGTTTTTGAAGCTTCCGGGGTACAGATGTCATCTCTGGTACATCCCAAAGAGAGTAGAGTTATTCCAAAAACCAAAAATAAGATTCGTTTCATCAATTGCGTTTTTCCAAAAGTACAACATTTTCCACGTGATGTGTCTGTGGAAACATATCAACGGCTTGGGTTTTTACTACTTTATATATTTCATCCATCAGTGCCAGGTCTCTGGCTTGTGTGGCACTGTTGCAACTCACATACACCACTTTTTGCGGTGCTACATTCAAAATTTGTTGTACAACATCTTTATGCATTCCGTCACGTGGTGGATCAGTGATGATGATATCGGGAACTCCGTTTTGCTGAATGAATGCTTCAGTAAATACCTTTTTCATGTCACCCACAAAAAAGTCAACGTTGTCAATACCGTTTAATTGTGCATTTTCCCCGGCAGCTTCAATGGCTTCGGGAACTGATTCAATACCCACTACTTTTTTTGCTTGTTTAGCAACAAACTGGGCAATCGTTCCGGTTCCGGTATACAGGTCATAGACGAGTTCGTTTCCGGTTAAACCGGCAAAATCACGGGTGATTTTATAAAGTTCATACGCCTGTTCAGAATTGGTTTGGTAGAAGGATTTGGCATTGATTTTAAACTTCAAGCCTTCCATTTCTTCAAAAATATGGTCACGACCTTTGTAGCAAATAACCTCCTGGTCATACAGGGTGTCATTGGCTTTGGAATTGATAACATAGAGTAGGGAAGTGATTTCAGGAAATTTTTCCGAAAGGAAATCAAGCAACAGTTCACGGTTTTGTTTGTCTTCCTTAAAAAACTGGATGAGCACCATTAATTCGCCGGTGCTTGTGGTGCGAATCATCAAAGTGCGTAAAAAGCCTTCCTGGTTTCGGGTGTTGAAAAATTCAAGCCTGTTTTTTATTGCAAATTCCTTTACAGAAAGCCTTATACTATTTGATGGTTCCTCCTGAAGGTGACATTCTTTTAAATCCAGGATTTTATCCCACATCCCGGGAATGTGAAAGCCCAGCGCATTTCTGTTGTCAATCTCTTTTCCGGACTTTATTTCTTCCAAGGTTAGCCAACGACTGTCTGAAAATGAAAACTCCATTTTATTGCGGTAGTAATACTGTTTTGCAGAGCCCAATATGGGAGTGATTTCAGGCAATTCAACTTTTCCGATGCGTTTCAGGTTGTTTTCAACTTCTTTTTCTTTGAAATAAAGTTGGTTGTCATAACTCATATTTTGCCATTTGCATCCGCCACAAACACCAAAATGGATGCACTTTGGTTCGGTTCTTCGTTCAGAAAGGCTGTGAAATTTAATGGCGTCACCTTCATAATAGGAGCTTCTTTTTTTGGTTGTTTGAATATCCACCACATCACCGGGAATAGCATTTCCAATAAAAATCACTTTTCCGTCCGGGGCTTTGGCGATGCTTTTGCCTTTAGCTCCGGCATCTATAACGGCAATGTTTTCAAATATAACGCGCTTGGTTTTTTTTCTTCCCATAGCGCAAAAATAAGGTATTGCACGAGATTATTTTAAATAAAATGGGGTTAAAAAAATAAGTTAGTGAGTAGTATTGTCCAAAGTATAATAATCAACGGTCCAACAAGACCCACAAAAATTCCGGAGAGCCTGAATTCATTTTGTTCAACAAGGCCTGTACTGTAAACTATAGCATTGGGAGGTGTGGAAACCGGCAAAAGTAAGGCGCAGGAAGCACTCAAACCAATAACAAAAGTAAACAGCACCGGGTTGACGTTGCCATAAATACTTACCAATGATATTGCAACCGGAACCAGTATGGTTGTTGCTGCCGTATTGCTCATAAAATTTGAAAAAATCACAGTGATTAAACTAAATAGCACCAGCAATAAATACACATTAAAGTCAAACGAACTGATTTTTGATATAAAGTATAGTGCCAGTTCCTGCTCCTGTATGGCGATACCCAGTGCAAGACCACCGGCCACCAGCATTAGCGTATCCCAAGGAAGTTTTCTAACGTCGTCTGCATCTATCACCCCCATCATGGTTAAAAACACGATGGGTATCCCTGAAATTGCCGCAACGGGAATTCCGGTCCATTGTGATGTGATCCAGAAAAATACTGTTGTTGCAAAAACAACCAATACAATGCGCCTTTGATTAACTTCCTGTTTATTGTAGTCTTTTTTTAATTCCAGATTTTTTATAAAATCTGTGGAAAGTTTAAGGTCACCAAAATTGTATTTGGTCAATAATAATTTCCACGTCAGAAAGGTGAGTAAAAGCGCCACCGGCACACCCACACTCATCCATTGCAAAAAGCTGATTTTTATTCCTATACTTTCCAAAGCACCCACAGCTATGGCATTGGGTGCAGAGCCAATGATGGTTCCCATACCGCCAATGGCTGCTGCGGTGGGAATGCCTAAAAGAAACATTTTCTGTAGTTTTTTGTTGTCTATTTGTGTAAATAGGGGTGTCACTGTGGCAAGCATCATCGCTGTGGTGGCCGTATTACTCATCACCATGGATAGTATGGCTGTCACAAACATTAATCCTAAGATAATGAACTTTGCCTTTTCACCAAACTTAGGCGCAGTAACAACCAGCAAACGAATGTCGAGCCGGGATTTTCTCATGCCTTCTGCGAGGAAAAATCCACCGAGGAACAACCAAATCACCCCGTCTGACCAGGTTTGGACATAATGGTTGACATCCATAGTGCCCTCGCGACCCATAAAAAAAATGAGATAACCCACTATAAAAATACCAACAGCAAAGGGGGGAATGGCTTCTGTAAACCACAAAAGCATTGAAAAAAACAAGAGAAACAACACCAAATGCTGAGTTCTTACAAACTCATCATCACCAAAAACAAATGTCAAAACTACAGCAATAGAAGTGCAAAGCAGGAACATTGCCAGCTTTGATTTTTGAGCTATCAGAAAAGGGTATTTTGCAATTTTCTTGAGCGAATAACTTCTCGAATCTGACATAGTTTTACAATTTTTCTCAAATGTATCACAAACCGGTTAACAGAAAAATGACAAAAAGCAATATTCTTTCAATATATAAATAATTTGAGAGAATATGTCTATTTTTGTGCAATCAGGATGATTTCTCTCCACTGTAAAAACCCATAAAGCAGGAATTGTAATTTCAAGAATTAAAATTTTTAGTTATGCTTACTTTAGACAAAATCACATCACAGCAGGCTATAGACCTGGAAGACAAACATGGAGCACACAATTATCACCCCTTGCCGGTAGTTTTGAGCAGGGGAGAAGGTGTTTATGTCTGGGATGTAGAAGGAAAAAAATATTATGATTTCCTGTCTGCTTACTCTGCGGTAAACCAGGGACATTGTCACCCAAAAATAGTTGGAGCAATGGATAATCAGGCGCGCACACTTACCTTAACTTCAAGAGCATTTCACAATGATATGCTTGGGCGTTTTGAAAAATACATCACTGAGTATTTCAAATTTGACAAGATACTACCAATGAACACCGGTGCCGAAGCTGTTGAAACTGCAATAAAAATAGCCAGAAAATGGGCTTATGAAGTGAAAGGAATTGATGAGAATGAAGCACAAATCATAGTGTGCGAAAACAATTTCCACGGAAGAACCACTACAGTTATTTCGTTTTCAAACGATGAAAATGCCCGAAAGAACTTCGGACCCTTCACTCCGGGGTTTTTAAAAATACCTTATGACGATACACAAGCATTGGAAAATGCAATCAAGAACAATAAAAATGTTGCCGGTTTTCTTATTGAGCCCATTCAGGGAGAAGCGGGGGTTTACACTCCTGCAGATGATTATATGAGCAGAGCAAAAGAATTGTGTAACAAACACAATGTGCTTTTTATGGCAGATGAAATCCAGACAGGAATTGCCAGAACAGGTTCATTACTCGCTGTTTGCGGAAACTGCAGTTGTGAAGGTCATTGCGAAAGGCAAGAAACCTACAGTCGTCCTGACATTTTAATTTTAGGTAAAGCACTCTCAGGTGGTGCTTATCCGGTTTCTGCTGTGTTGGCAGACAATCACATTATGAATGTAATCAAACCCGGGCAACACGGTTCAACCTTTGGTGGAAATCCTGTTGCAGCAGCAGTTGGAATGGCAGCACTGGAAGTTGTGAGGGAGGAAAATCTCGCTCAAAACTCCAGGGAATTGGGTAAACTCTTCCGCAGCGAAATGCAGAAATATGTCGAGAAAAGCAATATAGTTAGGTTGGTAAGGGGTCGCGGCCTTTTAAACGCCATTGTGATCAATGACAGTGAGGACAGCTCAACAGCCTGGGATATTTGTATCAAACTGCGGGACAATGGCCTGCTGGCAAAACCCACTCACGGAAACATCATCAGGTTTGCACCACCGCTGGTTATGAATAAAGAACAACTTCTGGATTGTGTTTCGATTATCACAAAAACACTTGAGGAATTTGAAAAATAAAATGGTCTAATTGTAAAAAAAACGCCTCAATATTTTGAGGCATTTTTTTTAAATTAATATCTAAGAATAATCTTACTTTTTTGAGATGATTTTCAGGTAAAGTAAAGTTTTTAAAGTAATTAATAACAATTCCTTTATTAATCCAAGATATAAAGGGGAAAAGTATACAGCAATTAAAGACATAAGAAATAATCCAACTCCCCCGTTGTATCCTATGATTAATGCATATAATAACCCAAATGGATAGGTCAAAGCGATTATGGCACTGAAAATACTTACAATCCAGATGTACAAAGGAAAGTCACCCGATAAATTTTTTTCTTCTGAATCATCTGCATTGGCATTTGAAAGTGCAACCAATGCGTTTTTGTAAATTTTAAAGGGAAGGGTAAACAATTTGATAATTAATAATTCTAGAATTTTTAGAATAACATTACCAAAGTTAATTTTTTGATTTCCCATAATTTGTTGGTTTTAAGTTAGTAGCATAAAGATAGTAAAATATCAACATAAATTACATAAAAATAAAAAGCCGCATAAAGCGGCTTTTTAAATTGTATGTTTGGTAAATTTAATTTTTGTTATGAACAGTGATTTTATAATCAATCATCTGGTTATCTGTTGTTGTTAAAACGACCAAATAAACGCCGCTGCTTAATCCCTGAGTAGAGAACTCGTAGCGGGGAACGTTACCTATGTTGTTTTGGGTTATAACCAATCTTCCTCTCATATCATAGACTGAAGCATTCTTGATATCATACATATCGGGATTGCTAACCTGAAGTTTTGAAAGCGGGTTGTTTTGGAACACCCCTAGATTCATATCTGCAATGCGTTGTGGAATTTGATCATCCTGGATATTTCTTCTAAAGACAATATAGAATCTGTTTTCAATATTCCCGGCAGGACCGTTTAAGTTGATTTGGGCCCTGTTATTTGTACTTAGGGTTTGGTAAGTGTTGTTTACCACATCATACAAATACATACGGTTTGTAAAGTTGTGTGCTTCAGCAACGCTAACTTCATAAGTGGCATTACCGTTTCTCTTTCTGATTCCTAAAGGTATGGCGTCAAACTCATCAAAAGGACGTGCCTGTATCACATAAGGGTGTGTTTCATCTTCAAGCAACCAATAGGCATCTCCATCATTTATGACAGATGGGTGTTTGCCATCCCAACCCCTGTCAGCACCTTTGGTGGTTTCAGGTGAAAAGGTCATAACCATATCCCTAACATACAAGTCATTGACTTTAACGTGAAAACGCAGGGTAGGGAATAAATATTGAGGCTCTGCGGGTAAAGCAGGCCCTGTGGATGCTGATAATGATGAGCCGGTTGCATTTCTAAATTCGCTAAAAGTATCTTGACCTTGCCTTACATGACGGCGCATTGTGTTTTTGAATATAGCAGTTCCATTTACGGCACCACGCACCATAAATCCTTGACCGATAGGCGCATACCTTCTTTGAATGAGATCGCCCTCTTCCCCGGTACCCCCAATGGAGGTGCCATATCCATCAATATATTCAAAAACGGGTCGAGTATATACTCCGGGATTACCGTCACCACCACCACTTGGAACCCAAGTTCCATAACCACCTTGGTAATCGTAAATATAATGTGAATTGGTTTCCCTATTTTGATCCCAGTAATATGCGGTACCATCTATCGTATTATTATCCGGATCCATTAAAAAATCAGCCATATCCAGTGCAGAAGGATAGGGGTTGCCCGTTAAAGTTTCCAAAAAAGAGGCGCCATTGTGACCCACTGTAATAGTTATATCACCGTCATTGGGTCTTCCCCTAAAGTCATATAATTGATTGTGATAATTTT
Organism: uncultured Flavobacteriaceae bacterium; assembly: GCA_964469175.1. Taxonomy (GTDB): domain Bacteria; phylum Bacteroidota; class Bacteroidia; order Flavobacteriales; family Flavobacteriaceae; genus Planktosalinus. Next base: position 150,775 of record CAYXXY010000008.1, on the reverse strand, counting down.
CCGCATAGTCGGATAAACCGGTGCCTTTCATGGTAAAACCTTCACCGGGAGCTAAACCTGAGCCGTTTAAACCATTTTGATGCCCAATATGAACCCAACTGGTATAGCCGGTTGCTGCTCTCATGGTATAAATCCATCTTCTTGATATTTGTAAGGAACCTATATCCCCTACAGCCACATTACTTGCAATACCATCTAAATCCCAGGTGGTTTGTTGTTGAGTACTAAAAGTTTTGTGTAATTCTCCCGGAAAAAGATTATCCTCTCCAACATCGAAAATCCTTGGTATTCCAAAACGGGTGTTGCCTGTTGGAATAGTTGCATCATTGGGGTTCCCCACCGGAGAAGCCCAGTAGTTATAATCACGGGCATTGGCATGGCCGCGTTGCCAGACTGATAAATGCCCGTTTCCGGAGTTTTGAGAAGTGGGCTTGTCTCCTTGGATAAGTTGTGAGTCGCCACGTAAATAAATACTGGCACGGGTTTCGGCATCATTATTCACTTGCAGGTTAATGCCCTGGTGAACATACAAAACCACATCATTGGCATAGATATAGCTGTCAGTATTGGTTGAAGGGCTGGGCCTCACTGAGAGTTGAGCAATCAAATTACTAGCAAAAAGCAATAGGGCTGCTGAAAGTAGTAGGTGTTTCATAATATTAAATTTTTTTACAGTAGTTTGGGGTTCACTGTTTTTAATGTCCCCAAAATTACAATTAAATTTCAATCCATCCTCTGACTTACATATATTTTCGATAATCTGCCTAAAAAACAGATGAATATTCCTACAAAGCTAGTTTTTCGTAGTTTTGTGGTTAAATTTATTACGAAATATACAAATTAATTTTTAATAATGGTCAAATTTCAAACAGGAGATAAAGTAGCAGCAATCAATGAACAGCTTGAAGGTGTTGTTGTTAGCAGTAAAAACGGGCAAGTCCTGGTTGAAACTACAGATGGTTTTTCTATAGAATTTTTGGAAAATGAACTCATCAAAATGGAAGAAGACGTAGAAATTAAAATAAAATATACTGAAGGAATTTCTGCAGCAGTAAAGGATAAAGAACCCAAAACCAATAAAAACAAAACAAATTTAAGCAGCCGGAAAAAAAGTATCCCTGCTATGGAAGTGGATCTCCACATTGAAAAACTGTTGCCCAATACCCGTGGTTTGGATAATTTTGATATGATAAACATCCAAATAGACACTGCAAAGCGTCAACTCGATTTTGCCATCCAAAAAAGGGTTCAACGTGTTATTTTTATACACGGTGTGGGTGAAGGCGTGCTCAAATCAGAACTTGAGTCGCTTTTCAGGAGGTATGATTTTTTAAACTACTATGATGCCGATTATCAAAAATATGGTCGGGGGGCAACAGAGGTTTACATTCCGCAAAATCCAAAATAACTTATTGACCGGTAACATTCAAAAACCCAAAATCAAGGGTTTGCTGGGTCACAATCTCATTTTCATTTTCCAGTCTCAGGTTGTTGAATAAAATTGAAGTGCGGTAAACAAAAGAAGTGTCCTGTTCATTTCCAACACCGGTATAAGTGGTGTCAACAATTCTTGTAAATAGTGTTGCTACTCCCTGACTGCTCACAAAATCCTGTAATATTCTTGGATTAGCAGGGGGAATGCTACTGCAAAAGTAATTTTGTGGCACACTGGCATTGTATGTTCTGTAATTCACTACATTAATTGACCCGTCAATTTGAAACATAAGTGTGTCCTGTGTAGTGAGTAAGGTGTCATTTTGAGTTTGAAGTTTAAAAGAAAGCGACTCCAGATTGGTGTTGTTTACTTTAAAAAAAACATATGAAGTGGCCGTTTGACAAAACTCCAAATTGATTTCATCAAAATCAAAGGTGGTTACAATCACATCGCCGTCATCACACGAACTAAAAAAAAGAACTAAAAAAAATGAGAAAAAAAAGTATTTCATAACAGTTGTGTCTTTTGCAAAAGTAATAGTTTTGCAAAACTTTATGCAGAAGCGGGTTTAAATATTTACAATTAAACTATTTTTGAAAAATGAACAGTGTATATTTTGACAGTGCTGCCACTACTCAATTGCGTCCTGAAGTGATTGAAAGGATTACAGAAGTTATGAAAAATAATTTCGGAAACCCTTCATCCACACATTCTTATGGCAGGGCTTCTAAATCCTTGGTTGAAAATACAAGAAAAACCATTGCCAAGCAATTGGGGGTCACAGCAGCCGAAATTATTTTCACCTCAGGCGGCACAGAAGCAGACAACCTGATCCTCAACAGTTGCGTGAGGGATTTAGGGGTTGAAAGAATCATTTCTTCAAAAATTGAGCATCACGCCATACTGCATACCATTGAGGAACTTCACAAACAATACAACATTGAAGTTGTGTTTTTGAATCTGGACTCTTGCGGTGAAGTGGATTATGAACAACTGGAAACACTTTTAAAGGAAAACCCAAAAAAAACGTTGGTGAGCCTGATGCACATCAACAATGAAATAGGGACTATGCTTGATATTGAAAAAGTAGCTCAATTAACCAAAACACACGGTGCGCTTTTTCATTCAGATACCGTGCAGTCTGTTGGGCACTTTGAGTTGGACTTATCAAAAATACCTGTTGACTTTATAGTTGGTGCTGCACATAAATTTCACGGCCCCAAGGGTGTGGGATTTGCATTTATTCGTAAGAACTCCGGTTTGCAATCACTTATTTTTGGCGGTCAACAAGAACGTGGACTTAGGGCCGGAACAGAATCTGTTCACAACATTGCCGGTTTGGAAACTGCTTTTGTTATGGCTTATGAAAATCTCGATAAAGAAAGGGAGTACATTCAAGGCCTGAAAAATTATTTTATACAACAACTAAAGCAGAAGATTTCAGGTGTAAAGTTCAACGGCGCCTGTGAAAACGCTAAAAAAAGCACTTACACGCTACTCAATGTATGCTTGCCCATATCACAGGAAAAGGCATTGATGCTGCTTTTTCAGCTGGATTTAAAAGGAATTGCTTGTTCAAAAGGAAGTGCCTGCCAAAGTGGAAGCGATAAAGGCTCTCATGTTTTAAGCGAAATTCTCAATGAAGAGGATTTGAAAAAGCCATCAATCAGGTTTTCCCTCTCTTCGTTTAACACGAAAGAAGAAGTGGACTATGTAGTTGATGTACTTAAAGAGTTTATGGATAAATAAACTCCTAAAAACGCATAGTAGTTCTCACATTAAATACCCTTGGAGTCAAATAATTGGGTATTGCATATTGCAATTTACTGTCAACATCCCTCACAAAGGTATTGGTGATTGAGTTTTGCGCATCAAAGATGTTGAAAATCTCAAAACCAATGGTAAATTCCTTGAACGGTTTTAACCACCCGGAATCCCTTAATTTATTTTCGTCAACAATTACATAGGAAAACCCAACATCGGCCCTTCTATAGTCACGCAACCTGCTTTGAAACAAGTAAGGGTCTGCATAACTGGGTGAGCCACCCGGTAGTCCTGTATTGTAAACCAGATTGATATATACTTTCATTTCAGGAATTTCAGGTGCGTAATCCTGATACAAAATGCCAAACTTCAATCGTTGGTCTGTAGGTCTTGCAATGAATCCCCGGTTTTCAATATTTTCTTCGGTTTTTAAATAACCAAAACTCAACCAACTCTCAGTCCCGGGAACAAATTCACCCGTAAGCCTTAAATCCAATCCGTAAGCATAGGCTTCAGCATTGTTTGTGGCACGATAACGAATTCTGACGTTTTCCAAAGTGTATGGATTGACATCAGTGAGGTTTTTATAATAAATTTCACTGTGTAGAATAAAAGCCCTGTCCCAAATCTTGAAGCTGTAATCATTTCCAAAAACAACGTGAACTGATTGCTGTGCCTTTACATTGGGCCTTACAGTTCCGGTAGAATCGCGCAGCTCCCTGTAAAATGGCGGTTGATGGTAAAGCCCGCCCGATAGTCTGAAAATCATATCGGTATTTTCCCAGTCAGGTTGAATGGCAATTTGACCCCTTGGGCTAAAAACAGTTTGGGTGTTGCTTTCAATCCCCACTCCACTCACGGTCCAGTTGTGAGCCCTCACTCCCAGGTTCATCCACAAATCATGGTTACCCAATAGGGTTCTTTTGCTCCATTGAAGAAAACCTGAAAAACGGTCAATCTGAACATCGTTGAATGCATCTACATCAGTAAAAGGAACAAGTGGTGCATCAAAAGGGTTGTAGGGCTGGTCATTGATGAATTCAATGCCGGGCGGCCTGATTGAAAATCCGGCAGAATCAATAATTTCATATTCCTGAATACGGTCCCTGATGTCCTCACGGGTGTATTTTAAACCATAATGCACCTGGTGATTGTCAACCAGATAATCGCCTTTGTGCTCAAAATTGAAAATCAACGCATCCAGGTTGTTTCTGGCGTGGGTAAGTTGTGAACCAATAGCCCGGCTGAATTCCACATCGCCCAGCCCGCTTGATCCAATGTCTGTGTTCACAACACCCAATCGGTATTGTGCAAGTATATCAAAATGCTCCTGTTCCTGGGTGTGATAACCGGATGCAATAAACTTCAGGGTCAGGTTGTCATTGGCCGCATAAGTAGCCCTAAACGCTCCAAAATAAGTTTCATAACGGTCTTTTTCCTGGCCTTCATAATCTATAATCAAGGCAATGGGGTCAGCAAGTGTACCAAAGTTGGTTTGTCTTGATAAGGGTTGATAACTGTAATCGTTGATGGAAAAATTTCCAAGAAAACCAATCTCGAGTTTGTTGTTTACTTTATAAGTAATATAGGTCTGTGCATCGGCAAAAATTGGGGTAAAGTTGGTTTCGGTTTCCTGTGCCTTGACAAGCAGGGCATTGTTTCTGTACCTGATGCCGCCAATGGCAGTTAACCTTCCGTTGTTTGAAATACCTCCTGCTGAAACACTGGCTCCCAGTAAACTCAAGTCTGCTGAAGCATCAAAAGCGACAGGCCTTCTGTAAGTTATGTCAAGGACCGAGGACAATTTATCGCCATATTTTGCCTGAAACCCTCCGGCTGAAAAATCGACATTGGAGGTCAAGTCGCTATTTACAAAACTCAATCCTTCCTGTTGCCCGCTTCTGATAAGGAATGGGCGATAGACTTCAATTTCATTGACATAGACCAGGTTTTCATCATAGTTGCCACCACGCACTGAATATTGAGTACTTAGTTCGTTGTTGCCACTTACGCCGGGCAAAGATTTTAGCAAGTTTTCAACTCCTGCTTGGGCGCCAGGGGTTCTTCTGACGGTTTCAGGAGTCAGGTTAATGATCCCCTGAACTTGCCTGTTTTGCCTTCCGGAAATAAAAACTTCACCAATTTGTTCAATATCAGTTGACAATACAGGGTTGAATTCATAATCTTCATTTCGCTGTAGCGTAACCGTTAAATATACATTTTTAAAGCCAATGTGTGAAAATGTAATTCTCACCGATTGATTTGCCGGGATTTCCAATATATAAGCACCGCCAAAATCAGACAAAGTACCGGTGGTACCATAGGTAACATTCACCCCGGGAACAGGTTGATTGTTTTCGTCGAGTATAACTCCTTTAATGGTTGCGGTTTGTGAATGGGCAAAATGTCCTGCAAAAAGAACGATAATGAACAGCAGTAAAGATTTTGTTTTCAAATGCAAAGGTTTATTTTCTGAAAAATGTTGCTTCAAATTTAGAACTATTTCCGGCATTATCGGTAACAATAAGTATCAAATTGTTTTCGGTGTCTGTTATTACATTGTCACTGAAATGATGGGTGAGCATATTGTTTTTGTATTCATACTCCATCAAAATCCATTTGCCATTGACTGTGGCCCGGTAACTTTTTATTCCGCTGAGCGCGTCTGTAATTCTAATTTGCAAGGTTTGATTGTTGCTGATCCATTTTCCGTCACTAAAATTTACCGGTGCAATCACCGGCGGAACCGTGTCAATGGTCAATCCGTAATTTCCAAACTCCCTGACCTGAGTTGAAAGCACATTTCCTTCAAGCTTGGTGTTGTTGTATGTGGGAGTACCCCTAAAATTGAGTTTCCCAATAAACACCCTGTTAATATCTCCTTCATTGTAATTGGAAACATCTGCAGAAATGGTAACGTTTGAATGAATCGGGATATTGTCTTTGTGAAAGAACAACCTATCACCGTCAGCCCTGATATTGAGGTAAGCGTCTTCATACAAACTTCTGGGGGGGATGTAAATGGTAAATTTTCCTTCCTTGATAGTAGCACCTTCTCTAGCCGAAACAAAATGGTTGAGCGAATCAATCCCTGTTTTTGCTTCTACCGGATAATAAACCCCTTCAATAGGGACATTGATCCTTACCATATTACCGCTATAATCTGAAACCTCGATGCTATATACTGAGTGCAGGCTATCTAAAACAGTAATAAATCCGTTGTTTTTTGAAGATTTAAAAATGCTTAACGGATTGTTTCTTTCGATAAACAGTTTTTTAATTCTCGATTTATGGTCTTTAAAATAGCCAAAATCAATAAACCTGTTGATGTATCTTGTTTCGTCAAATGAGATTCGATCAAAAACAATATCAATACTGTTTTCACCATTGTGAAAGGTTTTTACCCTAAAAACCCCGTTGCGGTTATTTGCTGCATTTTGCTGGTCAACGGCAGAAACCCCAAAGCCTAAGGTACCGAAAGCATTAATTTTTTCACTGATGTAGTTTCCATCGGTTTGGGGAGTGAGCCTGAGTTGTCTGGGTGATGCCACTTTGTTCACGTGGGAATCATCGCCAATGGGATAAACAAAAACACTGTTGATTAAAGGTTTACGGGTATCGGGCACTTCATATCCAAACATTTTTGGGTTCATAGGCCTGGATGCCCGGTCCCTGATTTCAAAATGAAGATGTGGCCCGCCGCTGCTTCCGGTATTACCGGAATAGCCAATCAGGTCACCCTTTTTAACCGGTAGCCTTTCGGCTGAAGGATAAATATCAAATTCATAGGACTCCCTTTGATATTGCGTTTGTTTGGCAAGGGTTTCAATTTCGCCGGCAAAACTTTGCAAATGTCCATATAGGGTAGAATATCCATTGGGGTGTTGAATGTAAATGGCTTTGCCGTAACCAAAATGAGCAACCCTAAGCCTGTTGACATATCCGTCAGCAGCGGCATAAATGGGAATACCTTCCCGTTGCTGGGTGCGCATATCAAGTCCCGCATGAAAATGATTGTTTCTTAACTCGCCAAATGTTCCCGAGAGCTCAATGGGAATTTTCATCGGACTCGAAAAATAGTCTGTAGGAATGTTTTCTGGAAAGACATACCTGCTATTAGACAGGTCGCCTTGTGCGTGTAAACCAAAAGAAAACACTATAAAAAAAATGCAAAAAAGTCTGTTCATAAGCAGTTATAACAACAAAGCTACAAGTTATTACAAAAGATTTTATATCACAACAATAAATAATGTGAAATATTATTTAAAAAAATAAAATAAAAAAAGTTGGCTTATTTGTTAAGTAATCTTAAATTTGTGTGATTAGCACCGAACTACTTTTTAAATGAGTAATCTATCAGAAATTGTTGATTCTCTTGAAAATAAGATAAGACAACTTTTACAACAGCACGAAAGTTTAAATAAATCTTATTCAGTTTTGCAGCAGGAATTGGCAATTGAAAAAAATGAACATTCCAAAACCAAGGAAAGTTTATTGAAATGTAAAGATGAGTCAGAAAATTTAAGAGTAGTTAATGCTATGTTAGGCAGTGACCAATTTAAACGAGAAACAAAACTCAAAATAAACACTTTAATCCGTGAAATCGATGTATGTATTTCACAATTGAATGATTAAAAAATATGTCTGAACCGCTTAAAATCAAACTTTCTATCGCTGACCGTGTTTACCCGCTAACAGTGAATCCCTCTCAGGAAGAAGGGCTTCGCAGGGCCACAAAAAAGATAGAAGAAATGGTTAAGCAGTTTGAGCAAAATTATGCAGTGAGAGACAAACAGGATGTTTTGGCAATGTGTGCCTTACAATTTGCAGCTCAAACTGAACAAAAAATAGTTGACTCGGCCAATGATAATGAAGAAGTACAACAAAAGTTAGAATCATTAAATCAGCTTCTTCAAGACCATTTGGTATAACGTTCTTTTATATAATACAATAAGGTACTGCCTACATTATTACAATATTTTTGATAAACTCAACGCGAACTTTTTAAAAAGGGTGAGTTAAAGATGTGAAAGCGTGCCGTCTCAGCCTTGGCTGACTGGCGGATTTTTTGACCATCTTAGTAGCCCTAAACTTGTTTTTAAGGAGTTTATACAAATCAACGTTTTAATGTAGGCTTTTTTTATATCTAAATACAACCAAAAATGGACAGTTTATTTTTAATAATAGCAATAGGAGTAATTGGTATAGCCTTGGGCTATGTAATCGCAAAAGTGATTGAAAGAAACAATGGCTCAAGGATTATAAAATCAGCAAAGAAGATAGCTTCATCAATATTAAAGGAAGCTAAAGCAGAAGGAGAGACCATTAAAAAAGATAAAATTCTTCAGGCTAAAGAAAAATTTATCGAACTTAAATCTGAACACGAAAAAGTAATTTTAGGCAGGGACAAAAAAATTGCCGAAGCCGAAAAGCGCACTCGTGATAAAGAATCACAGGTTTCCAACGAATTGGCTAAAAACAAAAAGCTCAATTCAGACCTGGAAGAAAAAATTAAAGACTATCAAGAGCGACTTGATGTTTTTGAAAAAAAGCAGGCAGAAGTGGATAAACTTTACAGAAGCCAAATTGAGCAGCTTGAAGTGATTTCTTCACTATCAGCTCAGGATGCCAAAGCACAATTGTTTGAAACCATCAAAGATGAAGCAAAAACAGATGCCATGGCTTTTATCCAAAACTCTGTTGAAGAAGCCAAATTAACCGCTCAACAGGAAGCTAAAAAAATAGTCATCAGCACCATTCAGCGCATTGGTACAGAAGAAGCCATAGAAAACTGCGTTTCAGTATTCAACCTTGAAAGCGATGATGTAAAAGGAAGAATCATTGGTCGTGAAGGAAGAAACATCCGTGCGCTGGAAGCGGCAACCGGTGTGGAAATCATCGTTGACGATACTCCGGAAGCTATTATCCTTTCCTGTTTTGACCCGGTGAGAAGAGAGATAGCCAGACTATCACTTCATAAACTGGTTACTGACGGACGCATTCACCCCGCACGTATCGAGGAAGTGGTTGAGAAAACCGCAAAACAAATCGACGAAGAAATCATTGAAGTGGGTAAACGCACAGTAATTGACCTGGGAATCCACGGTTTACATCCCGAATTGATCAAAATTGTGGGTAGAATGAAGTATAGATCTTCTTATGGGCAAAACCTGCTGCAGCACTCAAGAGAGGTAGCCAAGCTGTGCGGTGTAATGGCATCAGAACTTGGGTTGAACCCCAAACTCGCCAAACGTGCCGGACTACTCCATGATATCGGGAAAGTGCCCGATACTGAAACAGAAGTACCTCACGCCATTTTGGGAATGCAATGGGCTGAGAAGTTTGGTGAAAAACCTGAAGTGTGCAACGCCATTGGTGCCCACCACGATGAAGTGGAAATGACCAGCTTGTTGTCACCCATCGTTCAGGTGTGTGACGCCATTAGCGGTGCCAGACCCGGCGCCAGACGTCAGGTGCTGGATTCATACATTCAGCGATTGAAAGACCTTGAAGATATCGCCTTTGGTTTTGGCGGCGTAAATAAAGCTTATGCCATTCAAGCGGGAAGGGAACTGCGCGTGATGGTGGAAAGTGAAAAGGTAAGCGACGAAAAAGCAGCCAGCCTGTCATTTGAAATTTCACAAAAAATCCAAACCGATATGACCTATCCCGGACAAGTAAAAGTCACGGTAATCAGGGAAACACGGGCAGTGAATATTGCTAAATAAATTTTAATCCCGCTATATGCGGGATTTTTTATTTAAACCTCTCAAAAACCCCCAATCCAAAAAGCACAAAATCATATTTGGCGGGGTCTTCCGGGTCGAGTTTTCTCATAGAATCTGCAGTTTGGAAAACAAATTTTAAAAAGTATATTTGTTATTGATGATACCCTTTAAGGTGACAGGTATTCCGGAATGTGGTGTAAATATTAATTAAAAAATGATATAAAATGTTTTGAAATGAGAAAAGCCCAAAAAAAAACAGCATTTATGGTGTTTTTAGTCATTACTCTTTTACCATCTTTAATTGTTCCTCTTCTACCGAGAGATTTTAGTACTTGGTGGTGGAACATTATTGTAATTATTGCATTTTTATCAGGAATATTATTTTGTGCATTTTTTGATAGTGCCGTTTTAGGAAACCAAACTAATCCGGCTAAATTTAAATTTTTTAATAAGAAAATTGAAATAGATTTCTTAGCACCAATAATTCTTACACCTGTATTTTTTATTTTTTTAATTGAAACTAAAAATGTGTTGAGTTCTGCTAATTTTATAGCAATGTTAATGTTATTAATAATAACTTTTAAAATGTTTAAGATAAGAATTTTAGATTTAGAAGATAAGGATTAAAAAGTTAGGTGTTCATAAACATTTGACTTTTATACATTATTTAAACCCCTCAAAAACCCCCAATCCAAATAGCGCAAAATCATATTTGGCGGGGTCTTCCGGGTCAAGTTTTCTCAAAGATATATCCAGTTCATTTAATGCTTTGGCATCATTTTGCTTACGCGAAAGCAAACCCAGGCTTCGTGCCACATTGCCACTATGCACATCCAGCGGGCAGGAGAGCAGGGCGGGAGGGATGCTTTTCCAGATGCCAAAATCCACTCCGGCATTGTCCTTTCTCACCATCCATCTTAAAAACATATTGATGCGCTTGGCTGCCGAGTTTTTCAAAGGGTCTGAAACGTGCTTGGCTGTTCGTACCGGATGCGGGATACTGAAAAACACCTTTTTAAATTCGTGGATGGCCGGCTGAAGACTATTATTTTGAATATGCTTTGCAAAAACTGTTTCCAGTCCGTTATAGTTGGTGTAGATGTTTTTAAGGGAAGTAATAAAAAACTTCAGGTCAGTTTCATTAAACGTGCGGTGGACAAACCCGGTTATTTTTTCAAGGTCGTGTTGAGAATGATTTATGACAAAATCAAAAGGGGAGTTGTCCATCAGCTCAGCTATTTTATTGCCACTGCTGATGATGCTCTTTCGGTTGCCCCAGGCGATGGAAGCCACGAGAAAGGCAATGATTTCAATATCTTCTTTCACTGAAAAGCGATGCGGAATTTGAATGGGGTCAGTGGTAATAAATTCAGGTGAGTTGTACTGAACAGCCTTTAAATCAAGGAATTCTTTGAGCTCATTTGGTTGCAGCCTTCCATTCATTTATTAAATAATTTTTCCGTCGCTCATCACCAGTTTACGGTCGGCCATATCGGCAAATTCTTCGTTGTGGGTCACTATCACAAAGGTTTGTTTGAATTCGTCCCTGAGGTTAAAAAACAATTTGTGCAAATTGTCTGCTGAGGCACTGTCGAGGTTTCCGCTGGGTTCGTCTGCAAAAATCACAAGTGGGTCATTCACCAATGCCCGGGCAACAGCCACACGTTGTTGCTCTCCACCTGAAAGCTCGTTGGGTTTGTGATTGTGCCGGTGAGAAAGCCCAAGAAAGTCAAGCAATTCTTTTGCTTTTTTTTCGGCTTCGGCTTTGGGGGTACCTTTGATAAAAGCAGGGATGCAAACGTTTTCAAGTGCCGTAAATTCCGGCAATAGCTGATGAAACTGAAATATAAAACCGATGTTTTTATTCCTGAAAGCAGCCAGTTCTTTGGAAGACAGTTGGTTGATGTTTGTTTCGTTAATGACAATGTCACCGGAGTCTTTAGAAGCCAGATCCAATGTGCCTAAGATGTGAAGCAAAGTCGTTTTTCCCGCACCCGAAGCACCCACTATGGAAACCACCTCGCCGCTTTTGATATTTAGTGAAACGCCTTTTAAAACGTGTAAATCGCCGTAATTTTTGTGAATGTTTTCTGCTTTAATCATAGTAAAACTTTGGAACGGTGAAAGTAAGTAATTGTTGACATAATTGCAATATTTTGAAAGGCCTCTAATTATAAAATCGTATTTTTAAGTATTAATTAAAAGTTAATATATATTTTAAATGTTCAATGACATTGTAAATTTGTTAAACAAAATAAACTATGACTGATTCAAATATTCAAACAGCAACTCTGGCAGCAGGATGTTTTTGGTGTACAGAAGCTGTGTTTCAACGGCTGAAAGGTGTTCTAAAAGTGACTTCAGGATATACCGGCGGAACCATTAAAAATCCGGCTTACCGTGAAATTTGCACCGGCAGGACCGGTCACGCCGAAGCTGTTCAAATTGAATTTGACTCAGGTTTGATTACTTTTGAAGAATTGCTTGAAGTATTTTTTGCCACTCACGACTCTACCACCTTAAACCGGCAGGGCAACGATGTGGGTACCCAATACCGCAGCGCCATTTTTTTTCATTCAGAAGAGCAAAAGGAAATTGCGGAACAATTGATTAAGCAACTTAATGAAGCTAAAGTTTTTTCTGATAGAATCGTTACTGAAATCAGTCCGGCAGCCCCTTTTTATACTGCTGAAACTGAACATCACAATTATTACAATCAAAACAGCAATCAAGCCTACTGTCAATTTGTGATTTCACCAAAAATAGACAAGCTCAACAAATACTTTAAAGACAAAACAACATAATATATATGCAACTATACACAAAAATCGATTCCTATAGCGAACAAACCACAGACTATTTAAAAGAAAGCTACAACGACATCATAGCAGCCATTGGTGAAGATACCAAGCGGGAGGGCATACTAAAAACACCTGAGCGTGCGGCAAAGGCTATGCAGTTTCTCACACAAGGTTATGAGCAGGATGCAGCACAGATACTGAAAAGCGCTATGTTTAAGGAAGATTATGACAATATGGTGATTGTAAAAGACATCGAACTCTATTCCATGTGTGAGCACCATATGCTTCCTTTCTTTGGAAAAGCACATATAGCCTATATCCCCAACGGTTATATCGTTGGCTTGAGCAAACTGCCCCGCATCGTGGATGTGTTTGCCAGAAGGCTTCAGGTTCAGGAACGATTGACCAAGGAAATATTAGACTGTATCAACGACACTTTACAACCCAAAGGAGTTGCCATTGTCATTGAAGCTTCACATATGTGTATGATGATGCGCGGGGTGCAAAAGCAAAACTCAATGACCACAACCTCAGGGTTCAGGGGAGCATTTGAAAAACATGAAACCCGCAACGAATTTTTAAAACTTATCGAAAAGTAAAACAATTTTAAGTCCCTGTGAAGCGTTTCTCGTTTAGAAATGGATTACAAAACTGAAAAATACAGATTGCTTCGAAAGGGAATTCTTTATGATTTGATTGGGATGGCCAGTTATTTGGTTCCCGGTTTTGGTCCTTTTATTGACATCATTTGGGCACCATATGCGGCCTCTCAAATGACAAAAATGTATCCCGGAACCCGCGGAAAAATTGCGGCTGTCATTGTTTTCCTTGAAGAATTATCACCCGGCCTGGACTTTATTCCCACCTTTACATTAACCTGGCTGTATGTTTTTGTTTGGAAAGGTGAAAAAACGGTCCAACCCGATATTGAAATACAAAGTAACTGAATAAAAAAATCCCTCAATGCTGAGGGATTTTTTTTAAATCTAAAAAATGTAAATTATTGAATAACCAGAGGGAAAGTAGCTGAAATATCTGTATCTCCACCTGCATTTGCAATATTTCCTTCGCTCACTCCCGGAGCATCTTTATTAGGTTCGTGTCTAAGGATGATGGTAAAATCTCCCTGACTGGCATCTCCGGTGTCAAAGCTAAAACTTAAACCCAAAGGTTTTCCATCACCGTCAAAATCAAGATAAGTTAAGTTTGAAATATTCAAACCTGTACCCGTCAAATAGAAAAACTGATGCTCGTCTGCTTCTTCTTCAATTTCTATAGTCATATCCTCTGCTGGATTTTCCAACTCATTTAAAAGTGTCATTGATGCAACATAGTTTGTGTTGGCCATCAAAGGACTACTTACGGTAATTGTCGGGGGAGTTGGGCCATCAGGATCAAGATCTCTGTATTCCAGCATAATGGTATTTCCACCACCCACAAGTGTTACTTTGAGTGTTGTGATTACTTCTTCTTCTACTATTGGAGCAACATCATCATCACTTGAACAAGAGGTTAAAAATAAAGTTGTTGTAAATAAAATTGCTAATAATCTTAAATTTTTCATTTTTAAATGGTTTTAATTAATAATTGATTTTTAAACGTAAAACTATATTTCTTCCTAAGTCGTCTGCATAAAAACGCAAACGGTTGAGGTAATCCCTGTAAGAGGTGTTGAACAAATTATTGACCGTTAGTCCCACAGAAAGCGTTGAATTACCAAATACTTTAAAATCGGCATCGGCATTCAAATGCATCAAATGATATGCTGCCGGAGGGGTGCTCAAATCAATAATTTCGGTACTTTCAGAAATTGGCAAAAACATTTCGACATTGGTATCCGGAAATTCGTTTTGTCTGAAAACATAATTGCTTTCCAACTCAATTCTTAAATTGTTCAAGCCCTTATTTTTATACAGCAATGCATTGCTTAGGTTTGCGGGAGGCATCATAATCAAAGGCTCATCTGTCATTTGATTGTACCCTTTCACCAAAGCAAATTTGCTTATAAAATCAAATTGTGAGTTCAATTTCATCTTTGAATCAAAATCAAACCCCAACAGAAGTGCGTCGGTTTGCTTAAACTCCCAAACTTGAAAGCTTCCACGAATAGTTTGTTCAACTCCGCCAGGCTCAATAAAAATAAAGTTATTGATACTGTTCAAAAAGGGATTGATTGTAAACTGAAACCTTCCAGATTCTCTGCTAAAAGCCAAAGAAAATTTATGTGCCATTTCCTGACTAAACCGTAAGTCACCAATTTCTATCCGAGCCGCAGAGTGATGCAATCCTTCACTAAATAATTCAGAAGGGTTGGGTGCCCGTGTGGCTAAGGAATAATTGGCCATTAGTTCAAAATTATTTCTAAATGAATAAGCTGCTCCCAAAGTGCCGGAGAAGTTGTGATAATCAAACACGGGGTTTGTCAGTATTTGAGCACCCACTTCACCGATTTCAAATTGAGGGAAATATACATTGTACTCCCTGGCTTCCCATAAAGATTTTCGGTAAAACTTTTTGGCATCCAGATGGTTGAAGTCATAGCGCAATCCGGCTTCAAAAACCCAGACATCATCGATGTAATATTTTCCTAAAACATAAACCGCCGCATCATATTTGTCATAATCAGGAATGAGTCGCCTTACACCAGTATCTGGACTAGCATAATTGTTTTGGTACCGCAACATCACTCCTCCGTTTGCTTTGAAGTCCATTCGGGCGTCATAGCTGAAATCAACTGCGAGTGTGTGTGTGGTTAACTCCAAATCTACAGAGGGAACATCACCTCTGCCGCCACGTCGCACATCATATTCCAAGCGGTTATTGAACTGAAAGTCATACTGCATTTCCACTTTTCCGAAATTACTCAACCTCTTGAAAATCCTGGCTTTTGCTAAATGATGAGAAACATTTTGCTTTGGATTGTCAATGGAATAAGTAAAATCATTAATAACTAGCGGACGTGGGTTGTTTAATGCCAAAAATTGATCTTCTGCATTTCCCAGATGTGCTGCTCTTAAAATTCCTGATTCTGAATTGAAATAAGAGTAAAATACCTCAAATCCATAATTAAATTTATTCAAACCCACTCTTAGTGATGTAGCTTTTTCAAATATACCTGTATTACTTAAAATATAATCCGGTGATTCAAAGTCCCCAAACCTTTTTAGGGTTCCCTGAACTGTCCCATACCATCCTGATTCACTAGTCTTTGTTAGTGAAGAAGTAATTGTGCCGCCACGCCCATTTGTTGCGCCGGTAACTATGCTGCTTCCAAACAATGAATCCTTCCTGACAATTCTTGCCGGTTCCACAAGGACAATACCGCCCACTGCGTCTCCGCCATATTGGAGGGCTGAAGCTCCTTTAATCACCGAAATACTTCCGGCAGTGTTTAAATCGACATTAGGCGCGTGTTCAACTCCCCATTCCTGGTCTTGCATCCTCACACCATTATTCATTATCAACACCCTGCTGCTGTGTAATCCCTGAATGACAGGTTTAACAACAGTGCTTCCTGTGTTGAGGGATGATACTCCGGGAATTCGTTTTAAGGCGTCGCCTAAGGAAGCATAGCTTAAATTTTCAATCTCTTCTTTACTGATTCTGTTTTCCTGTTGGGTAGCTATATAATCAATTGCAGCACTTCCCCTAACAGTAACTTGATGTAATTCTTCCAAATGATGCTCCAGTTTAATGGTTAGCAGGCTGCTGTAAGGCATCCTAACCTGAACTGCCTTGGTATCACATTCCGGGTGTGAAACCTGTAAGGTATAGCTGCCTGCACACAAACCTTCAAGTGCAAAAAAACCGTCAAAGTCTGTCATTACAAACGTTTCCAATCCCGCAACAATTATAACTGCTCCGCTAAGAGGAGTGTTGTCATGAAAATCAATCACACGACCCTGTAAGTTCAAGTCACAATTTTGTGAATAGGAAACCATTCCGATTAGGAAAAAATAGATAAACAAGCGCATAAGGGCTTTATCTGATTATAGTAAAGTTGATAATAGAAAAATAATAAGCACAAAGGATTATGCGCCTTGAGGAGGGCCTCTAAGTTTAATCTGAAAATATACCCTGTCTAAGAAAGATTCCTCAACAGGAGGAAATATAGTTTTAAAATTAGCTGTGATTACCGGTTTTAATGGGTTTTCTTGAATACTGAAAACCGGAGACAGATTAAAATCAAATATCTCACATTCAAAATTGTGCTGGTGAAAGTGGGTGGTGGTTTTGTCTGTACAATGTTCGTGACCGTGGTGAGTAAAGAAGTGAAGTGCTTCTGATGTGAATGGAAACAGCAAAACCAGGGCAAGAATCATTGCCGTAAACTTAAAAGGTTTTTGTGTTTCTTGTTTCATAGTGAATTATTTCACCGTTTGCCTGTTGAACATCCTTTTGATAAAATTCCAGAAAAAATCAAATTCCCCAAAAATCCACGCTACCATCAGCAAAATCAATTTATAAATGGGCAATACAATCAAAATTCTAATCGGCCAAAATAACCAATAGTCTTCAGAAATTCCCAAAAGTATTGTTAAAGGTTTACCCAATTGAGCGGCTAATGAACCGGTAATTGCAAATACAATCAGTATGACAATGAGTTGGCGGTTAGTTGTAATGCCCCAGCGCTGCTTTAGTTTGTTCATCTAAGCTTTTGATTATAAGTGATTTCAAAATACTTGAAATAGTTGTATAACAGGTAGTTGACCTCAAGACCATAAGAGATGTTGGGGTCATAATTAATTGCCTGAACATACAGGTTTTTATTGAAGCCCGGTGCATACACCCTATTGTTGTATTCGGTAACATACTGCCGGTTTCTGGTTTCGAGATAGGTGAGCCCGTAATAGCCTTTTGGCGGCTGGCTAATCAACCAACCATTGAAACCGGGTTCTATGATGATGATTTCATATTCTATACTGTCATTGGCTATTCTTACTGTATCAGACAGGGCTGAAGAATCAGTATCAGCTTTGACCACAGTTTTAGTAGATTCACAGCTCGTAATAAATAAAGCAAAAGCAAATATGACTATTACATATCTCATAGGTTGCAAAGATACTAAAATTCAGGGGATCGTTTTTTTTGCTTAACTGAATTTAACAAAATTAGCCGTTAGAACGCTTTATTATAAAATTAAAAAGTACTGATTGTGTCATTAAAAAGGTTTTTAAAAGCATATTCTTTGTAAAAGTTGGCTTGATCACTTACAGTCATACAATACTTTCTTCTATAGAAAGTTAAATTAATAGTTTAGTAGCTAAATTTAGTACCTTTGTTTTTCCCTAAAAAAATAAAGTTTAGCACAGTTTTTGCCCTGCAATATTTATGAATAGAATCCTCATTACCGCCGCATTTTTACTTCAGTTGTCCGTTGTCTTTGCACAACAATTACATCCGCTTCATGTACTCGATGACCTCGAAAATCAACAGAAATGGGTGGACAGTGTCTACAATTCGCTAACGCTTGAACAAAGGGTGGGACAATTGTTTATGGTGGATTTGTTCTCATCTGATCCAAAAGCCAACATAGACAGAGTTCGTCGCCTGATAACCGACCACCACATTGGTGGTGTGATTTTCTCCAAAGGCGGTCCGGGGAGACAGGCAAAAATTAACAACGATTTTCAAAAAGCATCAAAAGTACCACTAATGATAGCCATGGATGCTGAATGGGGTTTGGCAATGCGATTGGATTCTACATTTGCATTCCCCTGGAATATGACACTTGGCGCCATTGAAGACCCGCAACTTATTTATAAAGTGGGTAAGCGTATAGGTGAGCATAATAAACGCATGGGTGTGCATATCAATTTTGCCCCGGTGGTTGACATCAACACAAATCCAAATAATCCAATAATAGGAAACCGATCGTTTGGGGAAGATAAAGAAAATGTGACTTTAAAATCAATAGCCTTTATGCAGGGCATGCAAAGTGCAGGTGTTTTGGCCAATGCCAAACATTTTCCGGGTCACGGAGATACAGATACCGATTCGCATAAAACCCTGCCAACAATTTCCTTTTCGCAACAGCGCATTGACAGTGTGGAGTTGCACCCATACCGTCACTTATTCAGCCGCGGATTGGCCAGTGTGATGGTGGCCCACCTCAATGTGCCTGCGTTGGAACCCAGGCAGAATTTTCCTTCAACACTATCAAAGCCTATAGTGACAGATCTTCTTAAGCACCAAATGGGTTTTCAGGGACTCATCTTTACCGATGCACTGAATATGAAAGGGGTGAGCAACTACACAACGCCCGGCGAAGTGGACCTCGCTGCATTTAAAGCCGGTAACGATGTGCTGCTCATTTCAGAAAACGTGCCACGCGCCATCAGTTTGATTGTTGAAAGCTATAATAAAGGGGAGATAACCGAAGAGCGTTTGGAGCATTCTGTAAAAAAAATATTGATGGCCAAATACAAGGTAGGTCTGAATAAATACAAGCCAATCAATACTAGGTTTTTGTTTGAAGAATTAAATACCGCTATAGACCATAAACTTTATGAAGAATTGATGGAGAATGCAATTACAGTTGTGAAAAACAGCAAAGAAGTGTTGCCCATTAAAGAAGTGAAGGACAAAAGGTTTGCATATGTTAACTTTGGTGATGACACCGGGCTGCCTTTTCTTAAGCAACTACAAAAATATGCGCAAGTGGATTGGGTAAAAGGCGCTTCACTTGATGATTTAATCACCAAACTAAAGTCCTATGAAACTGTTATTATTGGCTATCATAAACCCAATGATAACCCCTGGCGCGGATTTAAAATGACACAACGTGAACTCACCTGGATCTATGAAATTGCCCGCACCAATAAAGTTATTCTCAGTGTTTTTACGAGACCTTATGCCTTGTTGGACATCAAAACCACAACCAACTTTGAGGGAGTGATTGTGGGTTATCAAAACAGTCCAGTCGCTCAGGAAATTACAGCACAAATTATTTTTGGTGCACGTGCTGCTAAAGGCAGGTTGCCGGTTTCAGCCGGAGAGGCATTTCCGGTGAACACTATGATTACCACAAATTATTTGGGCAGGTTGAGTTACGGCTCCCCGGAAAGCGTAGGCATGAATTCAGAGCGCCTCAAACAGGTGGACAGGCTTGCCCAAAGAGTAGTTAGTGAAGGTATGGCCCCGGGAGTTCAAGTACTGGTTGCTCGTCATGGCAAAGTGTTTTTTCAGAAGAGTTACGGCCATCACAGACAAGATAAAAAAACAGCAGTAGAAGACCATCATATATATGATGTGGCTTCATTGACTAAAATAGTAGCATCAGTACCCATTTTGATTAAGATGGCTGATGAAGGGGTGTTTACATTGGAAAGTACTTTAGGCGAATTGATACCGGAATACAAAAACTCCAATAAGGCAAATATTACATTGAAGGAAATGCTTTCCCACTACGCCGGATTAAAAGCATGGATTCCGTTTTACAGAAGCACTATGGATAGAGCTACTAAACGGCCCTCTTCAGAATACTATAGAACAAGGCCCGAACCCGGATTTAATGCTCAGGTGACTGAACGACTATTTGCCCGCGATGATATGGAAGATACCATTCAAAAAGTAATACTGGAAAGCGACTTGAATCGACCGGTTAGGTATTTATATAGTGACTTGCCTTTTTATATTCTTAAAAGAGTGATTGAAACCCATTATGGAAAATCACTTGAAGACATCGTTCAGGAAGATTTTTATGGTCCGTTGGGAGCCAATTTTACAGGCTATTTACCCACTAAACGTTTCCCGCTGGATATTATCCCGCCAACTGAAGAAGATAAGGATTTCAGGTTTCAAACCGTTCAGGGCTATGTGCACGATCAGGGTGCGGCGATGATGGGTGGGGTAAACGGTCATGCCGGAATATTCAGTAATGCCAACGACATTGCCAAAATCATGCAACTCTTTGTGCAACGCGGTTTTTATGGTGGTAAACGATACTTTTCGCCGGAATCGATGGATAAGTTCAACACCTGTTATTATTGTGATGTACAAGTGAGAAGGGGAATTGGTTTTGACAAGCCGCAACTTGGCAACTCCGGACCCACCTGTGGTTGTGTATCGATGACCAGTTTTGGGCATTCCGGATTTACAGGAACATATGCTTGGGCCGACCCTGAAAGTGAAATAGTTTATGTATTTTTATCCAATAGAACTTATCCTGATGTGAACAACAGAAAACTCATCAGTAGTAACATCAGGACAGAGATACAACAAGCCATCTATGACGCCATAGATTATTAATACAAAGAAATGAAAATAGCCATAGTATGTTATCCCACATTTGGGGGAAGCGGCGTAGTAGCCACAGAGTTGGGAACAGAATTGGCACAACGCGGCCACGAAATACATTTTATCACTTACAAGCAGCCTGTTAAGCTTGAACTTCTTGCCAATCACATACATTTTCATGAAGTAAACGTCCCGGAATACCCCCTTTTCAAATACCAGCCCTATGAGTTGGCACTCTCAAGCAAACTGGTTGATGTCGTGAGGCAATACAGCATTGAAGTGCTGCATGTGCATTATGCAATTCCGCATGCTTATGCCGGGTATATGGCTAAAAAAATGCTAGCAGAGGAGGGTATTTTTATACCCATGGTAACCACCCTTCACGGAACAGACATTACTCTGGTGGGCAATCACCCGTTTTACAAGCCTGCCGTTACTTTCAGTATCAACAAAAGCGATGTGGTGACTTCAGTTTCTGAAAGCTTGAAAGATGACACCCTCAGACTGTTTGATATTAAAGTGCCTATTGAAGTGGTGCCCAACTTTATCAAACTTGAAAAACACAACAAATCACAATTTACCGACTGCCAGCGCGACATTATGGCTGAAAGCGATGAATTTATTATCACTCACGTGAGTAATTTCAGAAAAGTAAAACGCATAGATGATGTAGTGAGTATATTCTATAAAATTCAAAAAATCATTCCGGCAAAACTGATGATGGTGGGGGAAGGCCCGGAGAAAGAACCGGCAGAAGAACTTTGTCAAAAACTGGGTATAGAAGACAAAGTTATCTTTTTCGGAAACAGTGATGAAGTGAATAAAATCCTTTGCTTTACCGATTTGTTTTTGTTGCCTTCCGAAAAAGAGAGTTTCGGTTTGGCCGCCCTGGAAGCTATGGCTTGTGGTGTGCCTGTTATCTCTACAAATACCGGAGGTTTACCCGAAGTGAATATTCACGGAGTGAGCGGCTATTTAAGTGATGTCGGGAATGTGGAGGATATGACCCAAAATGCGCTTAAAATTTTGAAGGACAAGCAAACCCTTGCTCAATTTAAAAAAGGAGCTATTTCAAGTGCTGTCAAATTTGACATCCATAAAATTGTACCGATTTATGAAAAGTTGTATATTGAATCCTTAAATAACATTAAAACCACCATATAATGAAATACATTGCTTTTTTTATAACAATACTGACTTTTTCCAATTGTGATTCCGCAAGACAAACACAATACAATAACCCAAATGCGTCTTTTGACACCGTTGTTGAAAGTGATTATGGCGGAAAGGAAGAGAAGTCATACACCATCATCAAATCAAAAGCCGAACTGAATAAAGAATTGGCAGCCTTAAACCTTGAAGAAGGTGCTTTAAACCGTTTGAAATCAGTTGATTTTAGCAATCAAATTGTGCTGTCACTGCATATGGGCATGCGCAATAGCGGTGGTTTTGGCATTCAGGTTTCCAATGTGGAAATCAACGGAAAAACTACTTATGTAACCATACAGGAAACAAAGCCAAAGCCCGGGGAAAACGTAACTATGGCATTGACCAATCCCTTTACTATCGCGGTGATTGATGCCAATGAAACTATCATATTTAATGAAAAGTAGTCATTTGACTATGGCAAATTGAACTTAAGGGAAGGTTTTTTGCTTTTAGCATTACTGGCCGAAATAATCGGAACCATTGGAGGTTTCGGTTCTTCGGTCTTTTTTGTTCCCATAGGTAATTTTTACTTCGATTTTTATACCGTGCTGGGACTCACAGCCGTGTTTCACCTGTCCAGCAACATCAGTAAAATCCTACTCTTCCGAAAAGGGTTCAATAAGTTTCTGTTGATTTATATTGGTATCCCTTCTGTGATTTTTGTTATTCTTGGTGGTTATTTATCAAAATTACTCACTACTTTTTTATTGGAGTTTATTCTGGGCTTTTTCCTTATTGGTTTGAGTTTGCTTTTTTTGATTAAAAAGGATTTAATCATTCCCCCTCAAAAGAAAGAATCAATTCTTGGCGGTGCTTTGTCGGGATTTACCGCCGGACTCCTGGGAACAGGTGGAGCCATCAGGGGATTGACCATGGCTGCTTTCAATCTGGAAAAGAGTGTTTTTATTGCCACTTCAGCAGGAATCGATTTTATGATTGATTTATCCAGAACCGTGGTTTATTATCAAAATGGTTACATTAAAAAGGATATTTTGATTTACATCCCCTTTTTACTTGTGATTGGCTTTGTGGGCTCCTATATCGGAAAGCGCATTCTAAAATACATTCCTCAGGAAAAATTTAAATCGATTTCATTGGTTTTAGTGCTTCTCATCGGTATAGTAACTATCATACATCTGTTTTTCTTCCAATAAAAAAACCCGACGTGAAAACACATCGGGCTGATATCAAATACATATTTTAATTGATTAGAATTGATATCTTACTCCAAGTCCTACATCAAAGCCGAGGTCATCCCTGTATGTTCCAAATCCAACTTCAGGCCTGAAATCCAGCGAGATTAATAAAGGAATATCAAAGTTGTATTCAATTCCAATATCTCCGGCTACAAAAGCAAATCCGTATGACCGGTCTCTGTTGGGAAACTCCCTGCGGTCATAGCTCACACTTCCGGCACCACCACCAACACCAACATACCAATTGAATCCGCCTTCAATGTTCCAAACCCATTGGTAAAGTCCTGTCAGCTTAAACGCGTCTACATAACGAGAGCTTCTCCAACCTAAACCAAACTCCAATCGGTTTCTTTCACTCAAACCTCTCTGATAATTTATTTCAGTACCAAAACCTTTATTATCACCAATTCTGATACCAATGGCATTGTTTGCAATATTCTGGGCCTCAGCGGTTACTAAAAATCCTGCAGCAAATAAGACTGTAAAAAATACTTTTTTCATAATTTGATTTATTTTGTTATTAGTTCATCGCTAATTTAACATAAAATGATGTGTTTAATTTTGTTCACGTTGCTAATGTTTAGTTAATAAGTTTTAAAATGTGTTAATATCATATTTCGGAATAGTTGTACCTTTAGTCAATGAATTCAAGCAACGACAACACTTTTAATAACTTAATTTCCTCACTTGAGGGTGAGTTCTTATGTGATGAAGCAACTCGTGCCATGTATGCCACAGATGCTTCGGTTTACAGAATATTACCCAAAGCGGTTGCATTTCCCAAATCCACAAAAGACATTCAAACCTTAATGGCATTTGCCGTTGAGCAACAAATGGGATTGATACCGCGTACAGCAGGCACATCACTGGCCGGGCAAAGCGTGGGAGAAGGCATCGTTGTGGATGTCTCAAAATACCTGACTGAAGTTTATGATATTAACCCCACACACAAAACAGCCACGGTGGCACCGGGAGTCATTCGTGATGATTTAAACAGGGTTTTAAAACCCTATGGGTTGTTTTTTGGTCCCAACACATCCACTTCCAATCGTTGTATGATAGGAGGGATGGCAGGAAACAACTCCAGCGGCACCACATCCATAAAATATGGTGTGACCCGTGATAAGGTCATTGAAATGGAAGTCGTGCTTACGAACGGTGAGGTGGTCACTTTTGGTGAGGTAGATACAGATACTTTTTTCGCTAAAGCGAAAGAAAACACCCCTGAAGGAAACATTTACAAACAATTGTATGAACTACTGAAAGACGAAACCCTCAGGCAAAACATCCTCCCTGAATTCCCCAAACCAGAAATCCACCGGCGCAATACCGGTTATGCCATTGACGAATTGATTAAAAGTGAAGTGTTCATTCCCGGAGGCAATAAATTCAACCTCTGTAAGCTGCTGTGCGGCAGTGAAGGAACCCTTGCTTTTACCACAAAAATTAAATTACAACTGGACGATTTACCACCGCCGGCAACGGTTTTGGTGGCTGCCCATTTCAACTCCATTGAAAACTGTATGAAAGCCGTAGTGCCCGTGATGCGCCACGACTTATACACTTGTGAAATGATGGACAAAGTTGTGCTGGACTGCACCAAAGGCAACCTGATGTACAATGACTACCGTTTCTTTATAGAAGGCGATCCCGAGGCGGTTTTGCTACTTGAAATTAAGACCGATACCTTAGAAGAATCAATCCGAAAGGCAAAGGAATTGTCTGCGGATTTGAAAGATTCCGGATTGTCTTATGCTTTTCCGATATTGCAAGGTGAAGACATTGAAAAGGCTATGGAACTGCGCAAGGCCGGGCTGGGCTTGCTGGGCAATATGGTGGGCGACCGAAAAGCAGTAGCTTGTATAGAAGATACAGCAGTAGCACTGGATGACCTGGCAGATTACATTGCCGAATTTACAGAGTTGATGCGCTATTATGACCAAAAAGCGGTGTATTATGCACATGCCGGTGCCGGTGAACTCCATTTAAGACCCATACTGAACCTGAAAAAAGAACAGGACGTAAATCTTTTTAAGGAAATTACAACAGCCGTCGCACACCTGGTTAAAAAATACAAAGGTTCAATGAGCGGGGAACACGGTGACGGTATCGTGCGCTCTTCTTTTATCGAAATGATGATAGGTGCTGAAAACTTTGCTGTTTTAAAACAGATCAAAACCCTTTTTGACCCTCAGGCAATTATGAATCCGGGTAAAATCATCAACGCTTTCCCGATGACTGAAAACCTGCGGTACATACCCGGCAGGGAGGAACCTGAAATTAAGACCTTACTCGATTTCTCAGATTCCGAAGGAATTCTAAGAGCGGTTGAAAAATGTAACGGCAGCGGCGATTGCCGAAAACCAGAAGCGGCAGGAGGGACGATGTGCCCCAGTTACCGCGTCACCAAAAACGAAATAGACACCACCAGGGGAAGGGCCAATGTGCTGCGGGAATTCCTTACAAATAGTGAAAAAGCCAACCAATTCAATCACACTGAACTTAAAGAAGCGCTAGACCTTTGTGTGAGCTGTAAAGGTTGCAAAAGCGAATGCCCGTCCAATGTAGATATGGCAGCCTTTAAGGCCGAGTTTGAATACCAATATCAAAAAGAAAACGGGAGCAGCCGACGCACCAAACTCTTCGCTAGATTTGATACTTATCAAAAGCAGGGAAGCCAGGTAAAATCGCTGGCTAATTTTCTTTTTAGTAATGCAGTGACTTCTGCTTTGATTAAAAAAAGTCTGGGAATTGCATCAAAAAGAAGCATCTCTAAACTATCAAGTATTCATTTAGAAAAAGTATATCAACAGCTTAAAAAACAATATAATAGTAATTATAATAAAGTATATTTTTTTGCAGATGAGTTCACGGTTTACAACGACGCACACATCGGGAAGGATGCTTTGGAATTGCTGTTTCGTTTGGGCTATGATGTGGAGTGGGTAAACCATGCCTCCAGCGGAAGGGCATACATCTCCAAAGGATTTCTGGATGAAGCCAAAGAATGCGCCAACAAAAACGTAGGTATTTTCAGTAAGTTGGTTTCAGACAAAACACCTCTGGTGGGGCTGGAACCTTCGGCCATACTTACCTTCAGGGATGAATATTTAAGGCTTGCAGACGACAAAACAACTGCTCAAGCACTTTCTGAAAACGTGTTTACCATCGACGAATTTATAGCTTCTGAAATTAAAAAGGGAAGCATCACAAAAGAGCAGTTTACTTCAGAAACCAAAACCATTAAACTTCATTTGCACTGCCATCAAAAGGCCTTGTCGTCGGTGATACATACCTTTGAATTACTCAATTTGCCCGGGAATTATAAAGTTACCGTAATCCCTTCCGGCTGTTGTGGTATGGCGGGTTCTTTTGGCTATGAGGCTGAGCACTATGACATCAGTATGCAAATGGGCGAACTCACGTTATTTCCGTCAATAAGAAAAACTTCTAAAGATATCCTGATAGCCGCAACCGGCACTAGCTGCCGTCACCAGATTAAAGACGGGACAAACAGGGAAGCTTTGCATCCGGTAAGTATTTTACTTCAGGCGATAAAATAACTTTCCTTTGCGCCTTAGCGTCTTTGCGAGAGACACTTAATTTTTTCTCGCAAAGTCGCCAAGCCGCTAAGATTTTATTTAAAACGGTTTGTGTGCCAGCATGGCCGAGAGCAAATCAGGAAATTCGTCCACCTCATCGATATAACTTTCCACCGGTGGACTTTTATAGCCTTTTGGATTGTAAGTGTATAACTCCCATTTTTCATTGTAATATTCCAAAGCCGTCAGGTTTTCAACCCAGTCGCCGCTGTTCATATAAACGCAGGAACCCTTGTGGTTGCTTTTGGTTTCAATTACCGGTTGGTGGATGTGTCCGCACACTACATAATCAAATTCATTTTCAATCGCCAGTTCAGAAGCGGTTTTTTCAAAATTTGAAATAAACTTTATGGCACTTTTTACACTATTCTTAATGCGCTTGGAAAGCGAATACTTATCCTTTCCCATTTTGATCAAGAACCAATTCACCACCTGATTGATTAGAATTAAAAAATCATATCCCCAACCACCCAGCTTGGCAATCCATTTGGCATGTTGAATGGAAGCATCAAACACATCGCCGTGAAAAAACCAGGCTTTTTTTCCGTCAAGGTTTAGTACCAGTTTGTCAAGCACCTGGATGTTTCCCATTTTGGTTCCGGTGAATCGGCGAAGCTTTTCGTCGTGGTTACCGGTGATGTAATATACTTTGGTGCCTTTCGCTGCAAGCGAAATGATTTTTTTAATTACCTGCAGATGCGCTTTCGGGAAATAACTTTTTCTGAACTGCCAAATGTCGACTATATCGCCGTTAAGTATAATTTTTTTGGGATGGATGCTGTTCAGATAGTGTAGCAATTCCTTGGCCTGACAGCCGTAAGTGCCAAGGTGCACATCAGAAATAACAACGATATCAAGTTTTCTTTTCAAGTAGATTAGGTTTTTACAAAATTCAGTCAGAAAAGACAATCCGGCAACTTTTTGGTTTTATTTGATATTTAAGCCAATGTTATCATTTGATTACCAACCCACTTGAAATATTACTGAATGATTATTTCAAGCTTTATTTTTAAATCTGTGTTTTAAAATTTACATTTGTTGAAACACTATTCCCTTATGGCGGGCAATTCATTCGGAACATTTTTTAAACTCACTACCTTTGGAGAATCACACGGTGAGGCCATTGGTGGCATTATTGAAGGCTGTCCGGCCGGTTTAAAACTCGATTTTGACGCTATTCAAAAAGAAATGCAACGCCGAAAGCCCGGGCAATCAGCCATTACAACCCAACGCAAAGAAGCCGATGAAGTCATTTTCCTTAGCGGAATTTTTGAAGGAACAACTACCGGAACGCCCATTGGGTTTCAAATTAAAAATACCAACCAAAAATCAAAAGACTATTCCCATAACAACGAGGTGTATCGCCCATCTCATGCCGATTTTACTTACGACAAAAAATACGGACTGCGCGATTATCGCGGTGGTGGAAGGTCATCAGCGCGTGAAACAGCCAACTGGGTCGTGGCGGGAGCCGTAGCCAAACAACTTATCAGGGAAATTGAAATCAATGCCTTTGTCTCCTCTGTCGGGGATGTTTTTATTGACAAGCCCTATCAGGAACTTAATTTTTCAAAAACCGAAACCAATGCTGTGCGTTGTCCTGATTCAGCTTCCGCCGAAAGGATGGAAGCTTACATCAAACAAATCAAAAAAGCAGGTGATACCGTTGGCGGGACCATTACCTGTGTGATAAAAAATGCACCAATAGGGTTGGGCGAACCCGTTTTTGATAAACTCCACGCCCGATTGGGGCAGGCGATGCTAAGCATCAATGCCGTAAAAGGGTTTGAATATGGCAGTGGCTTTTGCGGCGCACGTATGAAAGGTAGTGAACACAACGATACCTTTCAGGAAGACGGAACTACCAAAACCAATTTAAGTGGAGGTATTCAGGGTGGCATCAGCAATGGGATGGATATTTATTTTAGGGTAGCTTTTAAGCCCGTTGCAACCATTATGCAGACACAAGATACCATTGACAGTTCGGGAAACAAAGCCGAAATACAAGGCAAAGGCCGTCATGACCCCTGTGTTGTGCCCAGGGCAGTGCCAATCGTGGAAGCTATGGCAGCTTTGGTGCTGGCTGATTTTTATTTGATTAATAAACTCTCAAAAATATAATTTCAATTCAATGAAAAAACTTGCGCTACACTGGAAAATAATTATCGGAATGGTATTGGGTATCCTTTGGGCACTGCTTTCGAGTGCAATGGGCTGGAGTGCATTTACCATAAATTGGATCGACCCTTTTGGCACGATTTTCATCAACTTATTGAAACTCATTGCTGTGCCATTGGTACTGTTTTCAATCATAAGTGGTGTAGCTAATATTGGTGACCCCAAAAGTTTGGGGCGAATGGGGGGGAAGACCCTGATGATTTATTTGCTCACTACCGTAATGGCAATTGGTTTGGGTTTGTTGCTGGTCAACACTATCAAACCCGGGGAATTGATTGATGAGCAAAGCCGTATTGATAACCGCATCAGCTATGAAATCTGGGCATCCAATCAGGGGTATGAATTGAAGGACGGCATCAACTACCTGCAAGACCCGGCATTTATGCAACGCGCTCAGCAAATTTCTGAATTGACCAAAGGCGAACTCAAAGAAGTTTCTCTAACCGAAAGGCTTGAAACTGCTGAAAAACAAAAACAAACTCCGCGCTTACAACCACTAGTAGATATCGTACCTGAAAACTTTTTCTATTCGCTTTCAAACAACAGCCTGATGTTGCAAATCATCTTTTTTGCCATCTTTTTTGGAATGTGTTTGTTGTTTATACCCAATGAAAAGTCAAAGCCTGTTCTTGATTTAGTTGACAGTGCATTGGAAGTCTTTTTAAAAATGGTACATCTGGTAATGCAAGCGGCGCCGTTCTTTGTTTTTGCATTGCTTGCCGGAGTGGTTAGTAAAATGGCAGGAGATGATATTGGAAAAGTAATAGAAATTTTCAAGGGCTTAAGCTGGTACTCATTAACGGTAATAATCGGACTCTTGCTGATGATTTTTGTTATATATCCGCTGATATTAAAGATTTTTGTTAAGAAAATCCCTTACAAAGGCTTCTTTAAAGGAATGAGTCCGGCACAAACCCTGGCGTTTTCCACTTCGAGTAGTGCGGCGACGCTTCCGGTTACTATGGAATGTGTCGAGGAAAACCTGGGCGTGGACAAGAAGATTACCAGTTTTGTCTTGCCCATTGGCGCTACTGTCAATATGGATGGAACCAGTCTCTATCAAGCTATAGCTGTGGTGTTTTTGGCACAAATGCATATGATTAATTTGACCATTGAACAGCAATTAATTGTGGTGATAACAGCCACTTTGGCTTCCATTGGTTCTGCAGCAGTGCCCAGCGCCGGTTTAGTGATGTTGATTATTGTTCTTGAGTCAGTGGGATTAAATGCAGCCTGGATTGCTATTATATTTCCTGTGGACAGGATTTTGGATATGTTTAGAACTGTAGTGAATGTAACCGGTGATGCAACGGTATGTTCAATTATTGCCGATGGAGAAGGCATGTTGAATTATGAAGAACAAAAGAATCCCTCTGAAACTTTTGAAATAGATGAATAAAAAAAACCTGCATTTTTGCAGGTTTTTTTAAAAATTATCTTCTATTTGCTATATAACGATTTAGTTGCTCAATTGAATCTTCCCATTCAAAAGCTTGGGATACTTTGAAGTAGTTTCCAATATCATATGTAAAGTCATAAGCAAATTTGGCAAAATCAAGTTTAGTTTCTTCCCATTCCATTATTTGAACCAAATCACGAACCTGGTCAGCAAACAAACAGTTTGAAGCAACAATCTGTTTTGCCAAACTTAAACGGGTTTCATCCCAGTCCTTAGACTGTATTGTTCTTTTGGCTTCCTGAAAATCTGAAACTTCCATAGGCCATGGACATCCAATTGGTCCGCCATAACCCTGCATTACATAATGATTTTGATGAGTGCCACTTGTAACTGTTGTGGTTTCTTCATAATAATTAAGGTTGTCATTCACATTTACGTTGACACTAACACCTGTGCCACCCATGTTGACATCCATATTAATTCCACCCATAGTTCCACTTGTATTAACACGTGTGGAAACAGTTTCAGTATAAACGGGCTCTGTTACAACAGTTCCAATAACACGTTGATTGGGAACTGCAACGTAAACTTCAGGAAGAGGGACGGCAGAAAACATTCGCAACCTTAACTTCCCTTTGTTGTTGACTACACGATAAGTAATTTCAGCTGATTGGTCCGGCATATAAATATTGGTTTCCAAAATTTCATTTCCGGGTGTGTCAAATACTAACTTTGCCCTATAGAGCGGAGCATGTAAGTTGGTGACCAAAACATTTGACTCCGGAGTATCGTGTTGTTGAATGTTATTGAGAAATAAAGTGAATTTTGAATTGTCTTCAGTAAAAATCACAATGTTATAATTTAACTGCGCAGAGACTATAACAGAAAAAAATAACGCAATAATACTAATAGTAGTTGTTTTCATAAAATTGGTTTTAAAGGTTTGATGGTTGAGTTTTACAAATGTAATGCCAAATTTTACTTTTTAATATAAAAAATACATCAAATTTCCAGTTATAATAAATAAAATACTTTTTTGTTGTAATAAGCATAATAAATGTGTATTATATTTTATAATTAATTTATAATTTATTAACTTTATAATTCTTAGAAAGCAGCTTTTAAGAGCTATTTTTACAACCCTCAAATCTCAATCAACTACTTATGTGTAAATTCACTTAAGATGAGATTTTTTGTATTGTTTTGTAGTTTGGTTTTAACCATTAATTGTATTGCTCAAGTTGGAATTAATACTACTAATCCCAGCCCGGCTGCTGTATTAGACGTTAGTAGTTCTGCCGATGGGACTAATTTTGGGGGGTTTATGCTACCAAGGGTAACCGTTGCTCAGCGTGATGCTATTCCGGCAACAATGGATGACGCCGGATTGATTGTCTATGTTTTGAATGGTTCTGATAGCCAGTTACAGGTTTGGAATGGTACTACCTGGAGGTCACTTTTTCCAAATTCAATTGAAATTTCTACTATTATTTGTGCCTGGGATGTAAATGGATTAACCGCTTATGGACCTAGTCCATTTGCTGCAACTACAACTGGAAATGGTGTTACTGTAGAAGGGCTAACAAGAGGAACTGGATTAGAAACCACTGGAACTGCTGCTGCAAACACTTGGGGTGCAACTGGATGGTTTGAAGGTGTGGGGCCGGATATGCCTAATGATGCTATTGCTGAAAATAAGTTTGTAACTTTTAGTATTACGTCAAACTTTGGAGTTGAAATTTCGTTAACGTCAATAGAACCATACAATATAAGACGTTCAGGAACAGGTCCCACAACGGGTATCTGGCAATATAGTATTAATGGAACTGATTTCTTCAATGTTGGGACAACAATAGTTTGGGGTATTTTAGGAGCTGCTAACACTACTACTATGCCATCTATTGATTTAAGTGGCATTTCAGATTTGCAAAATCTGACTGCAGGAACTACAGTTACTTTTAGAATTGTAAATTGGGGTGGAAATAATACAGCTGGTACCTGGTACATCAATGATATATCAGGAAACGACCTTATTGTGAGGGGTAAAATAGTTCAATAATTTTTTTAAAGAAACTTCCCCTTTAACTCCGGTGTGGGAATCATACAACTTTCTTTTTTACCAAACCATTTGTAACGGTTTCTGGCAATT
This sequence comes from uncultured Flavobacteriaceae bacterium, assembly GCA_964469175.1. Lineage (GTDB taxonomy): Bacteria > Bacteroidota > Bacteroidia > Flavobacteriales > Flavobacteriaceae > Planktosalinus. Next base: position 118,076 of record CAYXXY010000008.1, on the reverse strand, counting down.
ATGTCATAGACCCAGTTTCTGAAAAAAGCCGGTAGTATTATAAATCCATAGAGCAGGGGATAGCCGCCTTTTAAATTGCGGGCAATTTTTAATGCTGCAGTTGATTTTGCATAATGCTTTTCGCCGTCAAACAGTAAAATAGAATCTACTTTTGTGGTGTCAATTTGGTGCTTATCTATGAGTTTTTGACCTTCTTCAGACTGTATGGCTGCAAACCGAAATACATCCTTTTTGTCCCTTTTGATGATAAACACCACAGAGCCGTTGCAGAGGTTACACACCCCGTCAAATAAAATGATTTTTTTATTTTCAGCTATCATATAGCAAAGTTATTCTTTTTATGATTAGTTTACTATTGAAAATAGATTTGTACTATTTATTTTATTGACTTAAACATTAAGTTGCTTTTGCTTAACTAGCCTTAATTTAATGGTTAAAAAAATCTGTGCAAATCCGTATAATCTGTGTCTTCAGTGTGCTAAAAAAACATTAAGACATTAAGAAGCATTAAGGTTTATTTCTCAACTACTCTTAACTTCTTAATGGTTCAAATTAATTAGCGCAAATCCGTATAATTTGTGTCATAAGTGTGCCAAAAAAATAGACCATTAAGGCATTAAGAAACATTAAGGTTTATGTCTTAACTACTCTTAACTTCTTAATGGTTCAAAATAATTAGCGCAAATCCGTATAATCTGTGTCTTCAGTGTGCTAAAAAAACATTAAGACATTAAGAAGCATTAAGGTTTATTTCTTAACTACTCTTAACTTCTTAATGGTTCAAAATAATTAGCGCAAATCCGTATAATTTGTGTCATAAGTGTGCCAAAACAATAAACCATTAAGGCATTAAGAAACATTAAGGTTTATGTCTTAACTACCCTTAATTTCTTAATGGTTCAAAAAAAGGTATTTCTAAGGTAAAATGGAAGTTTAATCAATTCTTTTTTCGTTCCACAAACTCAAGTTCGCTTACAGAAACTTTGGTAGTAAACATACCGTAATTTACGGTTGCCTTTTCTTTTTCTATCTTGTCAATAATCCCTACTGCACGGCCATCCGGCATTCTCACTTTATCGCCTACTTTGAGTTCGACTTTGGGTTTGCTTGCTTCCTTTTGTTTTGAAATGGCCTTTTCCTTTTTCTTCTTTTCGCGAATGACCACTACTTTTTCAATCATCTCTTTTTCAACTTCTTTCTCTTTTACTTTTTGCTCCTTTTTTTCTTTCGGAAGGACTTTTTTGCGTTTGGAATTTTCAACTGTTACCAGCTTCATAAACTCATCGAGAAGCTGTTTTTTCTTTTTGTTGTTGAAGAAGTTTTCTGCCAGTGCATCAATCTTTTTGCCTAGGTAAATCAATTTCTGATTGTTGTCATACAATTCCTGAAAACTCTCCAGCTTTTGCTGGATTTTGGTATTAATTTCCTCCAGTTGTTTGGTCTCAGTTTTGGCCTTGACTTCTTCAGATTTTAGGGTTTCTGTGGTTTTCCTGATTTTGGCACGTTCCTTTTGTAAATCGGCTATGGTTTTGTCGAAGCGCACTTTGCTACGTTCTATTTTCTTCTTGGCTTTGTTGATGAGGCTGTAAGGAATCCCATTTTTTTGAGCCACCTCAAAAGTAAACGAGCTTCCGGCCTCACCAATGTGTAATTGATAAACGGGCTCCAATGTTTGCTGATTGAATTGCATATTGGCATTAACTGCATAAGGCAGTTCGTTGGCAAGCATTTTTAAATTGGAATAATGGGTGGTAATGATGCCAAAAGCTTCACGCTCATAAAATACTTCCAGAAATGTTTCAGCCAGTGCTCCTCCCAGTTCGGGGTCGCTCCCTGTTCCAAACTCGTCAATGAGAAACAGCGTTTTTTCATTACACTTTTTCAAAAATCGGTTCATCATTTTCAGCCGGTAGCTGTAAGTGCTCAAATGGTTTTCAATGGATTGGTTGTCGCCAATATCAGTGAGAATACGGTCAAAAAAGCAGATTTCACTTTTCGGGTCCACCGGAATTAAAAAGCCGCTTTGAAACATTACCTGGAGTAAGCCTACTGTTTTTAATGTGATGCTTTTTCCGCCGGCATTGGGTCCTGAAATGACTATGATTCGGTTTTCATTGAAAAGTTCCACAGACTGCGGAAAAGTTTTTTTCTTTAGCTTTTGGTTTCCTAAAAAAAGGATAGGGTGGTAAGCATCTTTCAAATACAAACGCTTTTCATCTGAGATGATGGGTAAACAGGCATTGATTTTCCTTGCATATTTTGCCCTGGCCGCTATGGTATCGATGTCTATGAGAAACTTTTGATAGGTGCCAATTTGCTCTTTACCGGGCCTTATTTGATTGGTGAGTTGCTTCAGGATTTTTTTGATTTCCTCTTTTTCGTCAAACAAAAGGTTGGTAAGTTCTCTCGAAAGCTCCATGGTCGTTGCCGGCTCAATAAAAATGATGCTTCCGGTTTTTGAAGCGCCTAAGGCTGCACCCTTTACTTTTTTACGGTGCATGGCCTTCACGGCAAGCACACGCCTGTTGTCAATAACAGATTCCTTGATTTCGTCAAGGTAGTCGCCTGAAGCAGCCTGTGCAAGGGCAGTGTTAAATGAAGCGTTGATTTTTCCTTTCATCCCGTTGATGGCCCTTCTGATTACACCCAGTTCGGGTGTGGCGTCGTCTTTGATCTCGCCAAAACGGTCGATGACTCCTTTAATGGCACCAACGATATAATTATCCAACTCAATCCTTTCAGATTTTATATACAGTTGTACATAAAACTGTTTGTTTTTTTCGAAAAAGGTCAGTAAGGTTTTGGTGGTCTCGCAAATGCTTAGGATTTTTCTAAACGAACTTACATCAAGTGTGCTGTTTTCAACTCCCAGCAAATGAATTTCGTGAAACACCGCATCAAAACCGTGATTGGGAATGGGGTTGTCACCCTGCAACGAATTAAAATATTCATAGACTTCCCTGAGTGATTTTTTGGTCTTTTCGGGTGCTTGATAGGGTTTCCATTGCAGCAGTTTTTCCTTGCCGGAATCGGTGACACAAAGTTGTGAGGTCTGTTCTAAAACGGCATGAAACTCCAGGTCCTGAAGTGTTTTGGAATCTATTTTAATCATTCGTGATTTTCTGCTTACTTTTAAGGCTCAATAATTTTTGTAAAAGTAAGGATAATGCAGGTAAAAATTGACCAAAGTTGGTTGCCAAAACTTCAGGCTGAATTTGAAAAACCCTATTTTAAGGAGTTGGCGTTGTTTGTGAAAGAGGAATATACCAAACATCGATGTTTTCCACCGGGCAATCAAATTTTTGCTGCATTTGACCATTGCAAATTTGAGGATGTCAAGGTGGTGATTTTGGGACAAGACCCCTATCACGGGCCGGGACAGGCCAACGGTTTATGTTTCTCAGTGAATGACGGTATCCTGAAACCACCGTCATTGCAAAACATATTCCGGGAAATTTTGCAGGACCTGGGAATTCCCATCCCTGAAAGTGGCAACCTGGAACGCTGGGCTGATCAGGGGGTGTTTTTGCTCAATGCAACTCTCACCGTTAGGGCACATCAGGCCGGAAGCCATCAAAACAAAGGCTGGGAAATTTTTACCGATAAGGTGATTGAATTTATTTCAAAAGAAAAGGAAGGTGTGGTATTTCTGCTTTGGGGCGGTTATGCGAAGCGAAAACAGAAACTGATTGATGGCAATAAACATTTGATTTTAACTTCCGGACACCCGTCGCCGTTGAGCGCAAACAGAGGAATGTGGTTTGGAAACAAACACTTCAGCCACGCAAATGCATACCTGAATTCAATGAGTAAAAAAGAAATAAACTGGTAAAATTTAAAGGGGGATGTAATTTAATAAAATAGCTGTGACGATACTATTCTTCACCGGGAGGGGTTTGAGAATCTGAAACATCGTTACAGCTAAAGTGTAATAACAAAAAATTTAAAGCAACCAGGGCACCGATTATAAGTAAAACAGTCATCATATTCATTGGTTATTTAATAATAGATGTGTTTGACTAAAAAAGGTTGCGTGAGGATATAAAAAATAATTAAAAATGATAAAGAATTTTGTCAGAAGGCAATATTCTATCAATCAGATCCAAGTCAATCAATCTGTCCTGAACTTCCATAAGTTCTTTGTTTTCAAGTTGTTGAGCGCTCCATTCAGTTAATGACAACCATTCCCTTACATCTTCTATTTTTTGATTATAACGCTCAGCAAGTCTTTTATCAATGTCTTCGATGTCTTTAAAATTTTCGGTTATTGAATTAATCACATCAAGAATTGCCTGAATACTTTCCGGGTCGTTATCCAGGATTTCATTTCTCACAGCTATGACAAAACAAGGCCAGGGGGTAGGGCAGTTTCCAACCCGTCTGAAAACACCTTCGTCAACATAAGGCTTTGTGGTAAACTTTTCCCACATAAAATAATCTCCCTTTCCGTTTGGTAATCCTTTTAGTGCACCCTCCAAATCGTTAATGACTTTAAATTTTAAGTCATTTTGAATGTCCCAGTCGTGATTTTTGGCATTGATAAACGCCATCAAATGTGAGCCTGAGCCATACCGGCTTATAGCTGCTTCTGTTCCTTTTAAATCGCTTACGGTAGTATAATCAGAATTGTCTGCAACGTGTATGCCCCAGATAAGCGGTGACTTCACAAACACCTGAACAATTTTTGAGTGATTTCCCATTACAATGTCCCTAACAATTCCTTCGGTGAGTATAACAGCCAGATCGATTTCCTTTTCGCGTAAAGCGGCATTCATCTGTCCTGTACCGCCGTAATAATCAACCCAGCGTAAATTGATGCCTTGTTTCTGAAATAGTTTTTCCTTCAACGCCAGATACCAGGGGTAGTTAAAATGTTCCGGCACACCACCGATTTTGAAGTTTTTCATGAGTTTTATACGGTTACAATGCGCTCCAGTGCATAAGCGATGAGACTTTCAACTAGTTTTTTAGGGTCTTTGCTAAATTCGCCGGTGACCCTGTTGGCAATCAACGCATTCAGTGAAACAGCCCGATGTCCCAGCAATTTGGAAAGCCCATAGATTCCGGCTGTCTCCATTTCCATATTGGTAATGTTTAAGCCTTTGTACTGAAACGAAGCCAGCTTTTTGTTAATATTGGGATCTTGCAACGGAAGCCGCAAGACCCGTCCCTGCGGGCCGTAAAATCCAATGTTTGTAGCTGTGATTCCTGATTTGGTTTCAACTGACTTGAAAATATCTATGAGCTTTTGTGACCCTTTAATGACATAGGGCTCTGATTTTTTGGAATACCAGCCGGTGTGTGTGACAAAAGCTGAAGTGGCTTCAATTTCCTCAACTCCTTTGGAGTCATAAAAATGCATCAGGCTGTCAAAGCCTATGGACATTTCGCTTAATAAAAAGGAATTTAAAGGCACCTCCTGATTGATTGATCCAGAAGTTCCGATTCTAATAATATCGAGCGATTTGAGTTCTTTTTTGGTTTCTCTTTTTTTCAGATCAATATTCACCACAGCATCGAGTTCGTTGAGCACGATGTCGATATTGTCTGTTCCAATACCGGTTGAAATTACAGTGATGCGTTTGCCTTTGAAGCTTCCGGTTTGGGTTTTGAATTCCCGGTTTTGAGCCGTAAACTCAATACTGTCAAAGTGCTTTGTGATTTCCTCAACACGATCGCTGTCACCCACGGTAATTACTGTATCAGCAACCTGCCCGGGAAGGAGCTGCAAGTGGTACACACTTCCGTTGGGGTTTAATATGAGTTCTGATGGTGCTATTTTCATGTTTAAAATTTAATGTTCAAGGTTCAAGGTTCAAAGTTTAGTGGATTTCCAACCTTGAACCTTGAACTTGGAATAACTCACCCCCCAACACGTTTTACTTTAAACCCTTTAGCCTTGAGCATTTCCATAATCTTGTCGCGGTAGTCACCTTGAATGATGATTTTCTCATCTTTAAAGCTTCCGCCTACGCTTAGTTTGGTTTTGATTTCTTTGGCGAGCATTTTAAAGTCTTCATCGGTGCCGGTGTAGCCTTCTATGATGGTGATGGGTTTACCTTTTCGTTTTTCATATTTGCATATCAGCGGGTCGTCCTGAAGCCACAACTCTCTCTCTTCATTATTGATTTCAGGGGTTTCACCTAAAATTTGATGCTCCGGAAACAGGTTTTTTAACTGGTCTCTTAAATCCAAAACTTTATTTTTTAATCAATCCAATATCCACCAAGCGCTCATACAAAAACATACCGGCTGTTATATCGTCATAAGCCTTGGGATTGTTTTCATCAATACACTGCGGAAGACAATCCAGGTTCATATCACTGCGTGGATGCATAAAAAATGGTATGGAATATCTGGGCCTGTCCCATTCTTCACGAGGTGGGTTGACCACACGGTGAATGGTGGAGCGCAGTTTGTTGTTGGTATGTCTTTCCAACATATCACCCACATTGATAACGAGTTCGTCCTCCTGAGGGATGGCGTCTATCCAGACACCGTCTTTTCTTAAAACCTGTAACCCTCCTGTTGAAGCACCCATCAATAAAGTAATCAAATTGATATCACCGTGAGCACCGGCTCTAACAGCTCCTTTGGGCTCTTCTGTGATGGGAGGGTAGTGGATGGCCCTCAAAATACTGTTGCCGTTGCTGGCCCAGTGGTCAAAGTAATTTTCGTCAAGACCTAAATATAAGGCTAAAGCTCTCAAAACATAAATACCTGTTTTTTCAAGCTGCCTGTAAGCTTCCATACCCACCTTATTGAAGTTTTTATTTTCTTCAACGATAATATTTTTTGGATATTCATCAATGAGTTTGGCATCGGCATCAGGCTCTTGCCCAAAATGCCAGAACTCTTTCAAGTCGCCTTCTTTTTTACCTTTGGCGTGTTCTTTTCCGAAAGAGACATAACCACGTTGACCGCCCAAGCCTTCAATTTCATATTTTCTTTTGATGTCCAAAGGAAGTGCAAAAAAGTCTTTTACTTCTTTATATAAATCGTCAACCAACTTGTCATCCAGAAAATGGTTTTTAAGAGATACAAAACCGATTTCCTCATAAGCACGGCCTATTTCATCTACAAATTTTTGTTTCCTTATTGGGTCACCGCTTAAAAAGTCAGATAAATCGACGCTGGGTATATTGTTCATTGCTTGAAATTTTAAAATGCACTAGCAAAGATACCAAAATATCTTGTTTTTATTGTCAATAAAATGTGTGGAATATTTTAAGAGAACAGCCATTTGAGACCGCTATTTTTTCTAATTTTACCAAATATTTTTAAGATAATATGAGCTATAGCATTTCAGAATATTCAGAAATTAAATACACAGCAAAATCGTTGACAAACGAACAAAAAATTAACCTCTACAAAAGGATGCTTAAGCCGCGTCTTATCGAGGAAAAAATGCTAATCCTTTTGCGCCAGGGCAAGATTTCAAAATGGTTCAGTGGCATTGGTCAAGAGGCTATTGCTGTGGGCGTTACTGCTGCACTCCATAATGATGAATACATTCTTCCGATGCACAGAAACCTGGGTGTCTTTACCGGAAGGGACATACCTTTATACAGATTGTTTTCACAATGGCAGGGCAAGGCAAACGGCTTTACAAAAGGAAGGGACCGCTCGTTTCACTTTGGTACTCAGGAATATAAAATTGTGGGGATGATTTCCCATCTTGGTCCGCAACTGGGTGTGGCAGATGGTATTGCTTTGGCTAACATCTTAAAAAATAATAAACAAGTTACTGCTGTTTTTACAGGAGAGGGAGGTACCAGTGAAGGTGATTTTCATGAGGCACTCAATGTAGCAGCCGTATGGGATTTGCCCGTTATTTTTTGTATAGAAAACAATGGCTACGGGCTTTCAACACCCACCAATGAACAATACCGATGCAGGCAAATGATTGACAAGGGTGTTGGTTATGGTATGGAGGCGCATCAAATTGACGGAAACAACATTGAAGAGGTTTATACAAAAGTAGCTCAACTTGCTGAAAGTATGCGTGAAAACCCGCGTCCGGTGTTGTTGGAGTTTATAACCTTCAGGATGCGTGGTCATGAAGAAGCCAGTGGTACCAAATATGTACCTAAGGAGCTGATGGATTTCTGGGCATTAAAAGACCCAGTGAATAATTATGAAAGCTATTTACTGGAAAATGGTGTGTTGACTGATGTGACTATTAATGAGTTTAAAGCTGAAATCAAGAAAGAAATCGACGAAAATCTTGATATCGCTTTTGCGGAATCACCTATAGAATCAACTGAAAGTGATGAATTAAATGATGTATATGAAGCATTTGTTTATCAAGAAACTAAGCCAAATTTAGAAATTAAAAACATTCGGCTTATAGATGCAGTTTCTGAAGGCTTGAGACAATGTATGGAACGCCACGACAACCTGGTGATTATGGGTCAGGACATTGCTGAATATGGCGGTGTATTCAAAATTACAGATGGTTTTGTAGAGGCATTTGGAAAAGCTCGTGTGAGAAATACGCCCATTTGTGAATCAGCTATAGTCTCAGCCGGTATGGGGCTTTCCATCAACGGTTATAAAGCTGTTGTTGAAATGCAGTTTGCTGATTTTGTTTCATCCGGGTTTAACCCCATTGTGAACTACTTAGCCAAAAGCCATTACCGCTGGACCGAAAAAGCCGATGTAGTGGTGCGTATGCCCTGTGGGGCAGGAGTGGGAGCCGGGCCTTTCCACAGTCAAACCAATGAGGCGTGGTTCACCAAAACCCCCGGGCTAAAAGTGGTCTATCCGGCTTTCCCTTATGACGCTAAAGGACTTTTGGCAACCAGCATTGAAGACCCCAATCCGGTGTTGTTTTTTGAACACAAGGCACTTTACAGAAGCGTGTATCAGGACGTCCCGACAGATTATTACACCCTGCCATTTGGAAAAGCTTCCTTACTTAAAGAAGGCAATGATGTGACCATCATTACTTATGGAGCCGGTGTACACTGGGCTTTAAATACATTAAACAGTCATCAGGAAATTTCAGCCGATTTGCTGGACTTGAGAACATTACAGCCTTTGGATACTGAAGCTATATTTGCTTCAGTCAAAAAAACCGGAAAGGCCATCATCCTTCAGGAAGACAGTATGTTTGGTGGTATAGCTTCTGATATTTCTGCATTAATAATGGAGAAATGTTTTGAGTTTCTTGACGCTCCGGTAAAAAGAGTAGCCAGTCTGGAAACCCCGATACCTTTCGCTTCACAACTTGAAAATATGTACTTACCAAAGAATCGATTTGAAAGTGAATTAATTGAGTTATTGAATTATTGAAACTTTAACAAATTAAGTTAAAAGATTATCAAATGTTAATTTGTTTGTTTTAATTTCACTTATCTTTACTCAACTAATTAAGCTAATTAATCACTAAATTCTATATGTTATGATTCGCTGGATAATTTTTTTCTTGATAGTAGCTCTTGTAGCTGGTATTTTAGGTTTTGGAGTTTTAGCATCCGCAGCAGCCGGTATAGCTAAGATTATTTTCTATATTTTTATTGTTTTGCTTGTCCTAAGTCTTTTGGCAAGATTATTCAAAAAATAAAAATATAAATCACAATACATTTCATTTCAAATTTAAAACAACAACAACAATGAGAAATTTATTCTATCTATTTGCTATTGCCTTTCTGGCCATTTCTTGCGCCACACCACAGGCTGTTCGTGAGTCAAAAAGCGTTATGAAAGGAGAGTGGGTTTTAAGTTCCATCACATACAGTGAAAGTGGAAGTTACAACATCACCATTTTTGGCGATGCCTCTAAAGATTGCTTTGAAGGAAGTTCGTGGAGATTTATACCAAACAACAACACTGGAGTCTATACTATTGGATCTGCGGGTTGTACTGTAGGTGACAGGCACTTTATTTTCACTATTCAGGAAATAGACGCTGCAACAGGCTATTACGATTTCCTTTTAAAACCCACCGATGAACGTGGACGTTCTGAAACCAATCATGGATTTAGAGTGCGACTGGCATACCTTACAGACGCTATGATGACCTGGCAACAGAACCTGACCGTTGACGGAAGACCATTTACACTTAATATGAATTTTACAAAAATTTAAATCAATTATGAAAAAACTAATTAAACAAACCGGAACAATATTTTTAGCATTAACTCTTGTAGCATTAATTTCATCTTGTGATGCAACAAGAAATGCAAGTAACGCACAAAAAGGAGCTGTAATAGGAACTGCCAGTGGTGCAGTGCTTGGAGCCATTATTGGAAACCAAGTGGGAAGCAGTAAAGACAACCAAGTCATTGGTGCAGTAGTGGGTGGTGTTGTTGGTGGAACGGCTGGTGTGCTTATCGGTAACAGAATGGACAAGCAGGCACAGAAAATTGAAGAGGAAATCCCTGGAGCTCAGGTTGAGCGAATTGACGATGCTATTGTAATCACATTTGATGAAGGAAGCGGTGTTTATTTTGCTACCAATAGACATGATCTGAATGAACAATCCAGAGCAAACCTTGATAAATTATCTGGTGTAATGAAAGAATATCCTGACACCAACATTCTTGTTGTTGGTCATACTGATAGTACCGGCCCATATGAATTTAATATGACACTGTCTAAAAATAGAGCAGAGTCTGTGACTAATTATTTAATTGGCAAAGGACTAAGCAGTGGACGTTTTACCACAACCTGGTATGGTCCTGACAGACCTTCACATGACAACAATACTGTTGAAGGACGTGCTAAAAACCGTCGTGTTAATGTGGCGATTGTACCCAATGAGAAAATGATTGAGGACGCCAAACGAGAAGCAGGCGAGAATTAATCTTAAAGATAAATTCAATATTAAGCCGAATACGTTATGTGTTCGGCTTTTTAGTTTAATAAGTTTATATGATTTCTCACTTCCCAAAATGAGTGTGTGAATAATGAAGTGAAGTAATATACATGTTTTCAACCCATAATCCTTTTATACCAAAAAAACTTACTTTTAGGCAAATGGAAAATGACTATGACATTATTATCATTGGAGGGGGGCTCGCCGGACTCACAGCAGCCTTGCAACTCTCTATAAGTGATTACAATGTGCTCCTGATTGAGAAAAATACCTATCCGCATCACAAGGTATGTGGCGAGTATGTTTCCAACGAAGTTTTAAGTTACCTAAACACTCTGGGAATCGATCCCTTGGCTGCAGGGGCAAAACAAATTGACACACTGCAAATTTCCAATGCTTCCGGTAAACAGCTTCAGGTCAAGTTGCCGCTCGGCGGATTCGGAATCAGCAGGTATAAACTTGATTATTTGATGTTTCAGCAACTGGAAAATAAAATGCCTGTGATTCAGGATAACGTCACAAGTGTAGATTTTGTGGAAGATGGTTTTACAGTAAAAACCCAGTCAAAAAAAAAATATCACGCAAAGTATGTGATTGGCGCATTCGGAAAACGCTCCAATCTGGACAAAGCATTAAACCGAAATTTCTTCAGCAACAAAACCCAATGGATGGCCGTAAAAGCCCATTACAAAGCCCCTTTTCCTGACGACCTGGTTGCGCTGCATCACTTTCCCGGCGGGTATTGCGGCCTGTCCCGGGTAGAAACAGGCTTTGTCAACCTCTGTTATCTCACAAAAGTCAAAGCGTTTAGTCCTTTTAAAAGTATTAGCGAATTTGAAAATCAGGTCTTGTGTCAAAACCCGCATTTAAAAGCCTTCCTGTCACAGGCTGAAGCCGTTTTTGAAAAGCCTTTAACCATTAGCCAGATTTCGTTTGAACGAAAAAAAACAATCGAAAACCATATCTTTATGGTGGGGGACAGTGCGTCGCTCATTCATCCTTTGTGCGGAAACGGGATGGCTATGGCAATTACGGCAGCCAAATTACTTGCCGAAACCCTGATTGAACTGCAAGGCAAACCCAGAGCTGCAATTGAAAACAGCTATAGACAAAAATGGAACGCGATGTTTACAGGAAGATTAAGATTCGGGAGTTTGCTGCAAACAGTAATGATGACCCCAACTTTATTGAACTTAGGGTTACATTTAGCGAAAATGAACACTGATTTAATTCCCCGTTTGATTTCCAAAACCCACGGGAAACCCCTATAATATGTTTATTAAAACAAGATACAGAGCCAACCTCAAAGAACTGATGGACTTGCCCGAAACAAGGGAAGCAGAACTCTTGTTGGCATACAATGACATCAACACGGTAAACCGTTTGCTGGGCGGAAACCAAATCACCCTGAACGGAATTATACAACTCACCAAGGGTTTACCGGCACAGCAGGAGGTAACCATAACAGACATTGGCTGCGGTGATGGCGAACTGCTTTTTAAATGCGAACAATATGCACAAAGGAAGAAACTGAACTGGAAGCTGCTCGGCATTGACATCAATGAGAAAACCATTGCTTTGGCCAAAAACAAAGCCCCGCAAAACAGTCGGGTGGAGTTTAGGGCATTGGATGTTTTTTCAGAACGGTTTGAAGCGACCGGTTCTGATATTTTTCTCTTTTCTTTAACACTGCATCACTTCACTGACACTGAAATAATGAGTATTTTAGATAAAGCATTTCATCAGGCAAAAATAGGATTGGTGATCAACGATTTGCATCGCAGCACGATAGCATACAGGTTGTTTCAACTGTTCAGTTTCTTTTTCCTGAAAAGCAAAATCGCCAAAAGCGATGGGTTGGTTTCCATACTCAGGGGTTTTAAGAACAGGGATATCAGGCAATATGCCTTAAATCTGCCGCAAGGCATCCACTTGATCAACTACAGATGGGCGTTCAGGTGGCAATGGATCATAAAAAAACATGCAGGTTAAAATACACACAGTAGCAAAGCAATTGCCCCAATACACCCGCTCCACTGCGGAAATCATCCCGTTTGTGGAAACCTGGCTGGATGGGCAGGAAGACCGCTTAAAGCGAAAAGCTATAAAAATATTTGAAAATGCCGGTGTTGACAAAAGGTATTCACTGGTGAACCCCTTTGAGGTGTTTACGGAGACTTCCTTTGAGCAACGCAATGCCATTTACACCCGCGAAGTCATTGAAATAGGGGAGAAAGTATTGCGCAAAGCCCTTGAAAAAGCCCAATGGCAGGCAGACTCTCTCGATTATATCATTACGGTAAGTTGTACGGGAATTATGATTCCCTCATTGGATGCATACCTGATTAACCGTTTGAAGTTGCGACAGGACATCGTGCGGCTTCCGGTAACTGAAATGGGCTGTGCAGCCGGGGTTTCCGGACTGATTTATGCAAGACAATTCTTAATGGCCAATCCGGGTAAACGTGCAGCAATTATTGCGGTTGAAAGCCCGGCATCCACCTTTTTGTTCAATGACTTTTCTATGACAAACATCGTGAGTGCAGCCATATTTGGTGATGGGGCTTCCTGTGCTTTGCTGTCCTCTGGACCCGAAGCTACAGGTCCCGAAATTCTGGACACCGCTATGTTTCATTTTTATGATACCGAACGATTGATGGGGTTTGATTTGACCAACGACGGACTCAAAATGATACTTGATGAAGATGTGCCCAATCAAATAGAAGCACATTTTTCGGAGATTATCCATCCTTTTCTCAAGAGTAATGGATTGGAAATCAACGCTATAAAACACCTTGTTTTTCACCCCGGCGGAAGAAAAATCCTTGAAATCACGGAAAACCTTTTTAATGCATTGGGCAAAAACATTGACGATACCCGCGAAGTACTTCGTCTTTACGGAAATATGAGCAGCGCCACCGTACTCTATGTGTTGGAACGGTTTATGGAAAAACAAATCCCAAAAGGGGAATACGGCTTGATATTGAGTTTTGGTCCAGGTTTTTCAGCACAACAAGTTTTATTAAAATGGTAAGCAATGGAATTTAAAGACAAGAATTACTGGGCGGTTATTTTGGGCGGAAGCAGCGGCCTGGGTTTTGGAACTGCCAAAAAGCTGGCAACTTCGGGGATGAACCTCTGTATTGTGCACCGCGACCGCAAGGAAGACATCCCGCCAATCCACGAAGAGTTTGAACGCTTACGCGAAAGTGGAATCCACCTCATTTCTTTCAACGCAGACGCTTTAAAAGAAACCGGCAGAAAAGAAATACTGGATACCCTGACTGAATCCCTGGGCAAAACCGGAAGCGTGCGCGTGCTGGTACACAGCATTGCCAAAGGCAACCTCAAGCCGATGCATTCAGACGAAAAAGCAGTTTTAAACAATTCAGATTTTCATATAACGATAGATGCGATGGCCATCAGTTTGTATGACTGGACACAAGACCTCATTGAGCGAAAGCTTTTCAGTGATTCGGCGCGTGTGGTTTCATTCACCAGCGAGGGCAACACCAAGGCCTGGCCTTATTATGCCGCGGTTTCGGCTGCTAAGGCGACACTCGAAGCCATTACTCGAAATATGGCCGTTGAATTTGCAGCCTTAGGCATCACAACCAATTGCATCCAGGCCGGAGCGGTGGACACACCCGCACTCCGCGCCATTCCCGGAAGTGATAAATATGCCGCCATTTCGCTGAAGAAAAACCCGTTCAAGCGCCTGACCACACCTGAAGATATTGGCAATGTGGTTTATCTGTTGTGCAAAGATGAAGCCTCCTGGATCAACGGGGCCGTCATCAAAGCCGATGGAGGGGAGTCTTTAAAATAAGGAGTACGCAGTCATCAGTCACAGTGGTCAGTTAAAAAGTTGACTTTTTGTACTGTTACTGAACACTGACCACTCCCGATAGCTATCGGGACTGCTACTGAGCACTAAAATTTAGAATTAAAAAAATAATAAGTGACAAAAGAATTCATCATATCAAATCTACCCTATGGAAAAGAGTTCCTCTTCGTGGACGGTATCGATGAAGTTTCTGAAACCGGCATCACAGGGAATTACCAGTTCAGGGAAGATGAATATTTTTACGCCTCACATTTTAAAGAAAAGCCCGTCACCCCCGGGGTGATTTTAATTGAGTGTATGGCACAAATCGGTTTGGTTTGTCTGGGAATTTATCTGATTTCAAAATCAGGTAAAAGCGAATTGACAGACATAAACAAAATCGCATTGAGTTCAAGCGAAATCGATTTTTTAATTCCGGTATATCCAAAAGAAAAAGTAACCGTAGTCTCTGAAATAGTTTACTTTAGGTTCAATAAATTAAAGTGTAAAGTGAAGATGATAAACTCAAAAAACGAGTTGGTTTGCAAAGGAATTTTAAGTGGAATGCTGGTCTAAAATGAATGCAGAAAAACATAATATCAGGGTAGTGGTAACCGGTTTGGGCGTAGTATCACCCAATGGCGTTGGGTTGCCTGCTTTTTCCAAGGCCATCAAAGCAGGAACATCGGGCATCCGTTTTATGGAGGAGTTGAAGGCATTGAACTTTTCCTGCCAGATAGGAGGGATGCCTCAAATTTCGGAAGACTTAAAACGTCAATACTTCACCGAGCTGCAATTAAAAAACTTCACCAGCAGCAGCATCTTGTACGGGGTCATCGCCGGAATGGACGCATGGAAAGATGCCGGTTTAGAAACTGAATCGGGTGAATTGGATTTTGATTCGGGTACCATATTCGGTTCGGGGAATTTGGGTGTGGATAAATTCAGGGAAAGCATTCACCTCATTGATGCCGGAAAGGTGAGGAGGCTGGGCAGCACGGCCGTACAGCAAACCATGAGCAGTGGCGCGAGTGCCTATCTTGGTGGGATGCTCGGTTTGGGAAATATAGTAACCTCCAACTCCTCGGCCTGTACTACCGGTACTGAAGCCATCGTTTTGGCACTGGACAGAATACGCTCAGGAAAAGCCCAACGCATCCTCGCCGGAAGCACTAGCGATGGAGGACCTTATGTTTGGGGAGGCTTTGATGCCTTACGCATTTTGCCCTATGCCTACAACGACCAACCCGAAAAAGCATCACAACCCTTAAGCGCCCAAGCGTCGGGCTTTGTACCCGCCTGTGGTGCCGGGGCATTGGTGTTGGAAAGTCTGGAAATTGCGCTTGCACGAAATGCAACCATCTATGCCGAAGTAGTGGGAGGCCACATTAATAGCGGCGGACAACGAAATGGCGGTAGTATGACCGCACCCAATTCCATGGCGGTTCAAAACTGCATAAAAGGGGCTCTCAACGACGCACAAATCACCGGAAAAGACATTGATACCATCAACGGCCATTTAACGGCTACGTCAAAGGATGGTGAGGAAGTCCTGAATTGGAGCAAAGCCCTGGGGCGTGAAGGAAGTAATTTCCCATACGTCAATTCCCTGAAAGGGATGACAGGTCATTGCCTGAGTGCTTCGGGGAGTATAGAAGCCGTGGCTACCGTGCTTCAGTTGAAAGAAGGCTTTGTATTCCCCAACATCAATTGTGACACCATCCATCCCGATATTTTAAAAGTAATCGATGCCAACTGCATTCCGCGAATGCGAAAGGATGTTCAATTAAATTATGCTATAAAAGCAAGCTTTGGCTTTGGCGATGTCAATGCCTGTGTTATCTTTAAACAATTTAAATAAGAGAATAGAGAATAAAAATGTCTCACATCTCAAGTCTCATGTCTCACATCTAAGAAAATGAACGAAGAAACCATATACTCAAAACTGCAAACCATCATTTCAGCCTACCTGCCGGAGGATGTTTCACACGATAACATCAACCTGCACAGCGATTTGACCCGCGAACTCAATATCAATTCCTCCCACCTGGTAGACATTGTTCTCGATGTGGAAGACATCTTTGACATTGCCCTGAACAATGAGGATATGGAACAACTCAGGACGATTCAGGATGTTATTGACATCATTCAAAAGAAAATTTAAACCTTCAGCACGGTATGACCCGCGTCCAACTGCCTAGAAAGTATTTTTAAAGAAGTGCTTTCCATCATCGCTATGATTTGTGTGCGTATGGGCTTAAACGTGTGATGAATGAGGCTGGGGGCGTTTTCAATACAGGCTTTGGGCAACATAGTATAAACCGATGAAAAAAAGTGAATAGAGCTGAGTGAATAGAGGTGAGCACGAATAAAACTCACCTCTCACAGCTACCATCTACCCTCTAACTTACTCCCTCCGCCTTTGAAACGTATAACCCACCCGAAAATCCACAAACTCTGCTATGTGCCGGTGAGCCAACAGGTTTACCCCTGCACTGATGCGGGGACTGATGTGGTACTGCAACCCCCAGCGGTGGTAAATGCGGTCATAATAGGGCGTTTGGTCAAACACATACACCCCCAGACCCTGACCAAACTGAAATCGGCCCAGCAAAAACTCGTGCCCAACCAGCAGCCCCGCTTTCACCGGACTGGCACTCAGGCCATCCCTGCGGAGTTTTTCCTTAAGATCTCCATCGTGGTAAACTTCGGCCCCCAAAGTGAGCATACTCAGGGTGCCCACCTGCCTTCCGGCCTGAAAGGCGAGGCCTGCCACGGCATACCTTTCACGCTCACCGGCTTCGTCATAGCCGCGGCGCACCGTGCCTAGAACTGAAACATTATAACGGGTAGGGTAGTCCCTCCAGTAGTTTGCAGTGGTTCGTGTGCCGGAGTACCAGGGGCGGGAGACCGGCTGGTAACTGACCGCTATTCCGGCTGTGGGCCAGTTGATGCCTTTGTTGGGTTGGCGCGAACCTCCGTTTGAAATGTGTTGGTAGTTAATACTAGGGTTGAGCCACCATTTATCAGAAAGCTGTACCCAGGCACCCACCCCCACCAACAAATAGATACTAAAATGGGTGCTGTATGACTGATTGCCGGGATTGCTGATACTGTCAAAAGGATTGCTCAGGTAAGAAAGCCCCATACTGCCTTTAAAGGAGAAAAACACACGGTCGCTCATCCGGTAGGTGGGTTCGAGAAAATAGGCTGCGGTACCGCTTTTACCCAACAAACCCACATCATAGTCATAATATGCCAGGAGCAGACCCTGACGGGGATAACAATGGCAGAGGTCAAAAGTTGTAGAATCGTTGCGTTGCCAGCCAAGGATAGCTTCGATACCGGTGGGACGTGCCCCTTTGGTGTTTTGCACCTCTTCAGAATGTGCGAAGATAAATCCATGCTGTACACCCAGGCCAATCGAAAAAAGTGATTTCTCCCTTGCCGGGGAAGCTGTTACAGTGGTGGTATCTGTTTGTGCCGGCACTGGAGGAGTCAGCCAGAAAGTAGTTATAGCAATCCAAAGCCATAGGTTTTGGCGGGTGTTAGTGTGAAATGTTATTTTAATTGGAAATACTTTCAAGCTGTTATATTTAAGGCCAATGACCACGCGATGCAACCGCAGGGCCGGGATGGGGTTTTACATTTGATTTGTGTCAAAATGCCCTCTGCTTTGGAAGAAAGTTTCATATCCATATTTATTTTTTGGTTTCAAGGATGATCTTTTTAATCAGCGAAATTTGCCCGAGATGGTAATAGCTGTGTTCAATTACCCCTTCAATATTTCTCAAATAGGTGCCATATTTTTCGTTGACAAACGTTTCATCCAGCTTGGTGTCGGGCATTTTGGAAACTTCACTAATAAACAATTCTGAGTTCATCAGAAATTCATTGATTAATCTTTTCCAGTCGGTTTCAGATTCAATGGGTTGCATTTCAAAACTGTATTTATCGCAAATCTCAAGATTACCACCTTTAAAAACAGTTATAATTCCCGCCAAATAATAATTTACGTGAAAAACAATTGAAGCAATGGTATTTAAGGTTCCAATTTTTTGGGGCGCTTGTTCACGGGTTAATTGTTCTATTTGCAATTTGTAGTTGGTATTTGCTATCCAGCGCCCATCAAGCAGGACTTCATTCAATCTCTTGGCAAGTTCTTTACTTCTTTGCATCGGTAGTATTCTAACAGTTATTGGTAGTTACAGCACAGCAATAGGCATAGCAGTTGCTAAAAACATAAAATTACAGAATTTATGCTTTATCACAAGTTTGTATGGTTGAAAAGTTTGGAAAGTTATAGCAATTGATACCCCAATCAATAAATCAATCGGGACAGTTCAACCTAAGAAATTTAAGTAACATTACATGTGAAATTAAAAGTTTTACAGGTTTTTATCTGATCAATCAGCCCATAAAAATTATTCTTGATCAATCTGCCTGAAATATTCAAGCAGGGCCCTGGCTTCATCTTCCTTAATGTTTTGGTTGGCCATCACTGCCATATTTGATTCAAGCAACAATTGTTGTGCAATGGGGTCTTTTTGAATCATTTCTTCGGGATTCATAATTATGTTCATTATCCATTCCGGTGCCCTGAGTTTTGCAACCCCTTTTACTTGTGGACCTATGAACTTTCTGTCGATTTTGTGACAGGCTATGCACATAGTGTTAAATACCATCCTGCCTTTTTCAGCAAGCGCAGTGTCAATTTCGTCGCTTAGGGTAACAGATTTAATGGGTCCAATTATTTTGTTTGAAAAATCGACCATTTGATTGGATTCTTTTGCCCGGGTTGATACCGGTGATTGTTGGGTGGTTTGGTCACCCGGTTTAATTTGTTGTTTTTCTTCTTAGTCAGAATTGTCGCAAGCCATTAACAAAAGCAGGCTGAAAAATAAGAATGAGCCTTTAAATATATTTTTCATTAGGGTGAAAATTATTGGTTCTGGTTTTCTAACGTAAATTAAAAGGATAGAAGTCTTTTGCAAATGACTAGAATCATATTGTAGTTTTTTTTATATTTATGGAGTTACTCAAAAATGTTTAGGGGTCGTTTTTAAGCGCCACCCTTAGGTTATAAATTATAAATATTCAAAAAATGAAGTTATTAAAAAGAATTGTGCTTGTAGTCATTGTGTTGGTTATTATAATTTTCTCTGTTCAGAACAGTGAAATTTATATTTTAAAGCTATTTAATTGGAGAATAGAGCTTCCGGTTTCCCTTTTGGTTTTTTTAGTTTATGTATTGGGTATGACTACCGGGGGAATACTTTTTTCAGTAATTAAAAACCTGATGAAAGACAATCCCGAAAAGAAAAATATCCGGAATGAAGATACTGCAGAATAGTGGGGTATCAATTATTTTAAAAGGGATTCAAGGGGAATCAAGTCGTTTTGAATAGCAAAAACCACCAGTCCGGCAACATTTTTGGATTGGGTTTTTTCCAGCATATTTTTTCTGTGAACTTCAACAGTTCTTGGGCTTAAAAAAAGCTTCCCGGCTATTTCGGCGGTGTTGTATTCCTGACAAATCAATTCAAGCACTTCTTTTTCCCTGATTGTAAGAAAATTTGAATCTAAAACGCTTTTTGACTTTAGCTTGCCCATTTCAAATTCTTCTTCTTTGATAACTTTTAAAGTCAGGCTGTTGTAATGAAACCCCTTAACATATACTTTGTTGATGGTTTCTATCATTTCCTGAGGGGTTGAATTTTTAATGATATATGATGATACGCCTTCATTAATCATATTGATGATAAATGATTTAGTGTCATAACTCGACAGGGCTATGACTTTTAACATAGGGTACTCCTTGTTTAATATTTTGGTGGTTTCTACTCCGTTTAGCGTGGGCATTTTTAAGTCCATTAAAATGATGTCGGGAAGGTTATTCCCTTTTTCCAAATAATCAAGTAATTCACTGCCATTTGAAGCTTCATATAAAACATCAAAGTTAGGTTCACGTTCTAAAATGAATTTGATTCCGCTTCTAAAAAGCTCTTCGTCATCTACCAGTATTATTTTTATCGAATTGTACATACTAAATTTTAATTTCGACAGCTATGCCATTATTTACTTCTGAGGTTATTTTATAAACGGCCCCAATTAAAGATACACGGCTTTCAATATTTTTCATTCCCAGGCCTTTTTGGTTTTCAATTTCATTGGTGTCAAAACCACAGCCGTTATCCACATATTTCAAAACAGTTTGTCCACTTTCTTCCGTAAAAGAGATAGCAATTTTAGTGGCTTTTCCGTGTCTCATGGAGTTGTTGATCAACTCCTGAATGATCCTGAAAATATGCAAATGGCTCTCCGTCGGGATTTTTGAAAAATCTGCTTGGTTTTTATAATCAATACTTACTTTTCCTGTTTTATTGAAATCTTCTGTAAGTTCCAATATTCCGGCATTTAATCCAAATTTGTCCAGTACCGGTGGTAACAGGTCATGGGCGATGCGCCTGGAGCTATGCAGCACTCTGCTTGTCAAATCCAATATGGTATCAGTAATTTTATCTTGTTCAGTAGTGTCAAGACCGGGGGTTTTTAACATATGACAATTGATTGATACCACATTCAATCCTGAACTGATGTCGTCATGAAGGTCTTGTGCAATCCTGTTGCGTTCTTTTTCCTGGGTTTGAATAACAGCGTTGATCAGTGTTTTTTGATGTTCTATTTCTAAATCACGGTTTTTAATTTCCTGCTCGATTATTTTTTTTCTGGAATAATAAACAAATATCAAAATGGCCAGACTCATCAGGAAAAATGCCGTGAAAGTGTATATAACTGCTGATATTATTTCTGAACTATCATATTCCATGAATCACTTTTTTTGGGTTTAATTTTCCTTTTTTTAAATACAATTGGATCCATTCTATAAATATAAATATATGATAAAACAAAAACAGTACTTTATTGAGTATAGCATTAATTCCCTTTAAATCAACCACTATTGACAAGTTAGCCAATAAAAACAAAACCGTACTTCCGAATAAATAAAAAAACACACCGATATTTAAATATAAAAAAGATTTTTTAGCCGATAGCAAGTTGTAAAAATGAAACAATGAATAAATAATCAGCAAATATGAGGTGAGAAAAATTTCCAAGTTATTGAATTTGAAATACATTTCAGGGTAGATGGCATATTGAACACCGAGTATTAACAAACATAAAATCATACTGTACTTTATGATGTTTTTCTGAAAAGTTTGATTAAAGATGTTGTAATAAAAATATCCAAGAATCAGAAATTGGAGAACAAAATAAAAATGGGATATATGAGTGTTGTGTATGCCTTGAAAAGCCAAATAACCGGAATAAAATTGAATCACAACAATCACAAGCAGGTAAACCATAAGTATTAAATGTGTTTTCTTTCTTGTTTTGATGGCGAGCAAGACAAACAATAAGAAATTTAAACACAATAACTGATTGTAAATTGAAAAGAAATGATTCAAATATTCAATCATAAATCGGATATGATTTTTTTATAAAATGGAAAAAGTTATTGAGAAATAAACGGTGGTTTCTTATTACAATAAGGTGGGCATATAGAGGTAAAATCATAAATATAATACCCGTTGCTTTCATCGATCAAATCGTTGCCTTCTCTGTCAACACCCACAATCATTAACCTTACTGTTTCGGTATCATCTATTCCAAGATAAGTTCTAACATCTACAGCCTCTTCCGGCTTTAATGCCTGTGTAAAGTCAATACCCGGAATTAAAAAGGCAGTGAAGTTTGGAGTGCTTCCACTTTCCTGGGTGCTTTTCCAGCGCTCAGCCCAGTCTTGAGCAGTTTGTAATGTAATGGTGTTTTTCATAATATAATTTGGTTTAATTGGAAATATAAAGGTATTGTAAAAGAAATTTATATGCCAACTGAGAAGTAATTATTAGACAAACAACAGCTATATTTTTTTATCTATCTAGTAATCAGTGGGTTTTGATGTAAATATATGCCTACATTTTATCTTGTAAAATGATTTTTTGACTACATTTGATAGTCTAACCAAAAATCATTTTAAAAATGAAAGTAACACAAGCTTTAATAGCAATGTGCCTGTTTGCCTTAGGACAAATTTATGCACAAGATACCGCCCTGATAGCAGTTTCTGAAGGCGAAAACAAACTAAATACTTATGTAATTGAACGGGAAGTGCCCGGTGCCGGAAATTTATCAGCAGAGGAATTAAAAGTCATTTCCCAGGGCTCTTGTGCGGTACTGGAACAAATGGGACCAAAAATCCAATGGCAACATAGTTTTGTGACAGGAGATAAAATTTATTGTGTTTACAAAGCCGAAAACAAAGAACTCATTGAAGAACATGCCAAGAGAGGAGGCTTTCCATCAAATGTAATCAGCGAGGTTGCTGCAGTAATCAGCCCGGCAACTGCAGAGCAGTAGCACGTAGTATTATAAATAACGATTTGGAATTCTGTGAAAGGTAGACAAGGGCTTATTTCTTTGAATGCGAAGAGTGACCTAAAGGCTGATCACTCATTTTTATTGTACAGGGTGTCGGGTTTTGTGAGTTGTAACACATCTGTTGTCATTTTAACGCGCACGGCTTTATTACCCCGGGTAGCAATGGGAAAGATTAGCATTTCAGGGTGGTTTTGCAATATTTTAACGGCATCTTCAGTACTTAACAAAACATGCTTGTCAAATTTTTCCTGAAAAACGGGATGTTCTTTTTCAAGCAGGTCTGTTACTTTACAACCCAACATATTGGCCAATTCAACCCATTGTGTGCCTGTTATTTTTGTGTTCTTGATGTTGACGGCATTTAGCTTAGCATCAGAGCATTCTGCATAGGCCAAGGCTTCCCTAGACAATTTGTGGCCCGGATAATAATAAAAGTTTAGCTGCCGTTCATTTGCTGATAGTACTGCCATTTTTGTGATGATTAGTTATGTTGGTTTTTATTTTTTCTAAAACCTAAAACTACAATTTTTGTCAGGTTTCTCAAACACCCTTAACATCTCTTTAGGTAAACATTCATAAAAAACCTGTATCTTGATGTCTTCAAAACCAACTAAAATCACGTTGTTCTCCTTAGTCATTGCACCATTGTAAACTCAACATAAATATATGTCAACCAGCCAACCAAACAACCCTTTACATGGCGTCACGCTTAAAGCAATTCTTGAATTTCTAATTGAGAAATACGGCTGGGAAACTCTGGGCGAAAAAATACCCATAAGATGCTTTACCCACAATCCGTCACTTAAATCAAGCCTGGTTTTTTTACGAAAAACACCTTGGGCAAGGGAGAAGGTGGAACGATTGTATTTAAGAAGTGTATGAAAAAACTTTTGACATAGTTAGTTATACCTCAAAGTTTCATAAAGAAGCACAAACCTGACTGCCGTGGTCATTGAAGGGGGCCACAAAGAAATTCTTATTCATTTAATCAAATCCTTCCTCTTCCAGTTTTAAACGAAAATCATACTGCAAATCCTCGTGCAGGGTTGCTAAGATTTTATTGACCAAAGCCAGTTGCCGTTTCAGTATGTTTTGCAGGGTTTTGTCTTTTTTGATGGAGGGTTTAAGGTTTTTAAGCTGCACACAAAAATAGAGGAGGAGTTCCACTTCGGTTTCTTTCCTGAGGGAATAGCGGATGTATTTCTTGAGGTTCTTCAGTATTTTCCGGATGCTTTTTCGCATCCAGTAATAGTTTTTGGTATTGATGGCTTCCAGTTGTGCATCCACTTCACGCTTTACGCTTTCAATATAGCTGCTTTCATCCTGCGACTCAAAAAGCAGGTAAGTAAGCAGCTCCTTGTTTTCCTTTTTGAATTTAGCCAGCCGCAGGCAAAGCTCCAGCAACTCATCGGTAGAGCGGTATTGAAGTTCTTTTTTGAGTTGGCTTACCGTGGATGTTTTCATTAAATAGGTGGTGTGTATTAAGTGGCTAGCCCTTAGTGCTGCTTCTTACTGTTTCTCATTTCAGACTGCCGCATGGGCATCCCGTCTATAGTCACAAAAATTTCAAGGGCGGATGTGACACTGTATTTTCTAATTTTGTTTTGACCGTCCAGGCCAATCAAGAGCAGTTCAATTTCTGAATCCCGAAGTTTATAGTTTTCAAGGGGTGCAGTAAAGGGGCTCCATTCAATCGCCTGCGGGTTGTATGTGGCAATTTCATTTGGGACCATCAGAAAAACCAAAAGCTTTCGCTCTTTTAGACCGGCCTCATTTTGATTAAAAATTTCAATTTGCTGTTGCAAGAGTTTGCTGTCTTTGTCTGTTGCCATCACAAGCAGCACGCGGTTTTCCCATTGGTGGGCACTGAAGTCCTGAGCTTTAACGCTGCCCGTCACCCACAATAAAATCATTAAAATGCAAAGCGGTTTTTTCATAGTGGTAATTTAGTCATTTTTTTGCTTTTATTCTTGAAATGTGGAAAACCGTAAAAAAGGGATCAACCATCTAGTTAACTTTGGGGTGGTTGGGTTTTAACAAATTGTTTATATTTGAATTATCCCCGTGATTGGTTAACTGGTTTAAGTGTTATGTTACCTGCAAGTTGATAAAAATCGAAACTGATATAACAGACAGAACAATAAAATTTGTGGAATTTGACACTACAAAAAATTGGATTTCGGATTTTCCGACCGATAATTGGTGCCTGATTTTAATTGCAGACGAAAGACAAACTAGTTACTTTGATGAAATAATCAGAAAATCAATTGACCGAAATGTTGGTTATATATATGGAGTTGGAAGACAGGCTAAGTTGATTCACGATATGGCGGACGTGGAGATTGGATTTCGAGATGTTGACATAGATGACCATTATCTACCTGAACACTTAATAATGACTGTTGATGATGAAGATTTTGAAGATGGAATTTGGTGCGGGATTAATCTGACATTTAATCCCGAAACTGAAATTAACGAAATTGTAATCGTTGACGTTACTAAAAAGGCATTTAAAAAAACGACTGAATTAATAAAAAAATTTGAAAACGGATATTTGCCAGCGGATTAAAAACCTGCAGGCGACATCTGCAATATTCTATGGCTTCTACCAGCTCACTCAGATTATCTGGACTATCAGATTTTCATTAACGTGAGAGAGCTTAAAAATGTTATTTTAACTATGAAAAACCACATTTGGAAATTACTGGCCCTCATCGTTTTGAGCTGTTCATCTTCCAGAGATGTCAAGCTAAAAGAACATTATTTAGAATTTAAAATAGCTGAAACGCCGCTAATCTTAGAAAACGAAACCATTTACTTAAACGAACTCCGGATCTACAAAACTTATTCGGCTATGGATGGAATGAGATTAATGCAACAAAACTTTGGGGAGGGGAATAATGAATTGACTGGAAAACATACTCAATACTTAAAGAGAATCATTTGGCAGGACGTAAAGCTTTTAGATGAAAAAGATGAAACCTTTACGGTTATCACAGACGGGATTGAATCCAAAAAAGCCTATTTTACTTGCATCATGGTCTTTGATTCAGAAGGAAGGAATTGCTTTAACCCAGAACATCCGTATAGAGAACAATTGATTGATTTTTTTGTTGAAAAAATGAAAAGCTTAGAAAGAAAACCCCCTAGAGAAATAATTAGGATAATTAGTTATTAATGGCTTTTAAAAATTCCCATTGAAATAATTTAACTTCCAAAACCCTCTATAATTTTTAATCTATCAAAAAGGATCATCACTATAACTTTCCCTTTGCACACGTTCCTGTTCCCTGAATCCTCCAAAGCGCCAGGTAAAGGCCACAGTAGCAATGCGGGACTCGCGGTTGAATCTTCTGGTTTGTGAAAACACGGCGTCATCGGTTTGTATTTTGAACCTTCGGGTGTTGAAGACGTCGCTTATGTTTATACTCACGGTGGCCCTTCGGTTAAACAGGTCTCTTCTGGCACCAATATTCACCCCATACATCGGGTCTATTTTTCCTTGCGGTAAAGCTATAGGGCCGCGGTAAT
Source organism: uncultured Flavobacteriaceae bacterium (assembly GCA_964469175.1). Taxonomy (GTDB): domain Bacteria; phylum Bacteroidota; class Bacteroidia; order Flavobacteriales; family Flavobacteriaceae; genus Planktosalinus. The sequence continues at coordinate 91,456 of CAYXXY010000008.1, read as the reverse complement.
CGGCCATTAACTGGAAGGTGGCAACGTCAGGCAGCACCCAGTTGGTCAGCAAATTGAGCGTCCAGCTAAAATTGGAATTGAAATAATTTTCCCGGATGTTTTTTCCGTTGATTTCAGAGTAAAATAAATTCCCCGTAAGGGTAGCATCCAGCGTCGATAAAAACCGAAGCTGATTGATGAGTTCAAAGCCGGTATCCCGTCTATAGTTGGCATTGTCCCAAAGCTGCACTGCGGCATTGTTGGGCAAGAAACCAATGATGCGGGTCATGGCATCACTGGTGCGGCGGTGGTAAAGCGTTCCGCTAAGGAGTATTTTTTCCCAGTCGCGGTTGTAACCCAGCTCATAACTGTCAGTATATGCGGGTTTTAAAAAAGGGTTTCCCAAACGGGTATTCAGTAAATCCTGTGCGTTGTAAAAGGGCGCTAGTTGTACCCAACGCGGACGGTTAATACGCCGACTGTAATTGAGGATGATTTCTTCGTTTTCGCTTAAAGCGAAAGTCAAATAAGCACTTGGGAACACATCAAAATAATCATTAGTATAAGTAGTGCCGGAGTTTTCATCGGTGCCTGCTGTGGTGGTCCATTCGGCCCTGGCGCCTAATTGAAAGCCAAATTTCCCCAAAGTATTCCTGTAAATGGCATAGCCGGCATGCACCTCTTCGTCAAACGGAAAGCGGTTGGCAATGGTGTCGTTTTGCACATAGAGTCCTGTGTTTAAATCCAGTTGGTCAAAGGTTTGGGCGGGTTGGAAATAAGAAAGCGTAGTTTTTAAACCGGCTTCCAGCCGGGCATTATTGTTGAGCGGCTTGGTGTAATCCAGTTGGGCAATCCAGAGATTGGCATCCTGAGGGCGTCCATAGATTTAATCCTGAAAGTTTTCGGGCACTTCAGTACCTGTGGCATCAAAAAACCGCTGGTCAAAAAACTCGGTGCGTTCCTGGGTATTGTTTGCATAACTCGCCGAAACATAAAGGTTTTGCCCCAAAGTGTCCAGCTTGATGTCGAGGGTCGTCCCAACTTCAATATTCCGTGAAAACTGGTCTTCGGTAAGAGTTCTGATAAACAGGCTGTCTAACTGGGCATTTTGATTTAAATGCCTTTGGTTATAGATGCGCAAACGGTCACGTGAGGAGCGGTTCAACTGTCCATAGACGCCCCAGGTGGTATTTTCGGTGATGTTGTAATCCATTCCGGCGCGCAGCAAATGGGATTGGTTTTCATTTTGGGTGTCAAAATCCTGGTCGAGTAGGGGTGACACCGTGGGGTCTGAAGTGCGTCTCAAACTTTCACTTTCTTCAAACAAACTGCGAAACTGGTAGTTGTAAGACCCGTAAAAATTGACATCACCGGTGGAATAATTGAGATTGACCCCGCCCTGGTATTTTTCACGTGTTCCCACTGAGGCGTTTACCGAGCCGTTAAAACCCATGCGCTGGTCTTTTTTTAGGATGAGGTTGATGATACCTCCTACACCTTGTGCATCATAACGTGAAGAAGGGTTGGTGATAAGTTCCACTTCCTTGATGCTGTTTGCCGGAAACTGAGCCAGGACGTTTTCCATTTCTTCACTGGTCATATTGGTGGGACGGCCATTGATGTAAATGAGCACGTTGCCGCTGCCCCGCATAGTGATACCGCCTTCTTCGTCCATTTGAATGGAAGGGAGGGTGTTGAGCAATTCTGAAGCACTGGCTCCTTGGGTAAGGACGTTGTTTTCTACATTGTATGTGCGTTTGTCAATATCGGTTTGAAAGAGACGTGCGGCAGCCACTATGGTTACTTCGTCTAGTTGCTGACCGTCTGTATCCAAACGAATGTTTCTTAAATTTACAGGAGCATCAGTAATTGTAACTTCCCGAAATACAGTAGTATAACCCAGGTAATCAAAACGAAAAATATAAGTTCCTGAAGACGCCATCAGTTCAAACTCTCCGTTCAGGTCAGCAGCAGCACCGTTGATGAGAGTGCTGTCTGAAACATGTAGTTGTGAGACTGTGGAAAACTCCAGAGGAAATCCGGCTTCGCCATCGATGATTTTTCCGGTAACGGGGAATTGCTGGGCATAGAAGGCGTTAGTAAATACTAAGAAAATAATAAAATAGCTGAGAGTGTGGTAGATTTTTTTCATTGAGAGTTAAAATAAACCTTAGCCCTTGCAAACACAAGTACTTTAACGTTGTTTAAAGAAAATGAAATGTTTAAAAAAGCATTTCATATAATATTTTGACGGTTTTTGAAAATGAATTAAGTTTGGCCCTTAAAATTAATCAAATGCATTTAAAGACACTATTTCTGTTAATTTTTGCCATCATTTCAAACCCAGTTATCGCACAGAATAATTCTATCAATTTTGAGTCATTTGACAAGTATTCTACGATTAGCATGGGGCTTTCCTATATAAATTTTACAGGCGTAGTCTCTGAGTTTACGAAATCTGGTGGTAGTTTGGATATGAATTTCGGCGATGGCCGGGGAAAACATTTTTACGGGCTCAATATAAATATTGCATTTTCAAATAATGTGAAGGAATTTTCAATTCCACAGGGATATGAACATTATAATACGCTGCCAACCTTAATTTTTGGTTTATACTATGGAAATACCATTGGAAATCCTCAAGAATCACATTTTTTTGTATCAATAGGAATTAATTATGGGTGGTTGATTCATAGAAAAATAGATGATGATATTGGTGGCTACCGCGGACTTATACCTCAAATTGAATTTGGTAGATCTATTCAGGTTGGAAAAAACAAGTTTTCTGATTATCAATATACCAGTCAATACACACCAATGAAATATGATCCATCTATAAATAATCAATTTATTGATTTCTACATTGGGTATAAACAACTATTGCTAAATAATGATGAAGGAAAAGGAGGATTAGTTGCTTTTGGAATTAGGTACAAAATAAATACATATTCAATAAGTAAGAACTTGAATTATTACCCAGAAGTTTCCTTAGAATATAAAACTTGAACTAAATAAGTAGAATACATATAAAGACTTATAATTTATATTATGTAAAATAAAAATATTGTAATTTGGGATGAGCCTTCTCTCTTGTGCCTTTTGTATTCAATCTATAAAATAAAAAAGACCACCTATACAGATGGCCTTTTACAATTGAATTGAATTTAAGTATTATGAATTCTCCAAAATAAAATCCAAGATCTCTTCTTTTAATAAATAATGCAATTGAATGTATTTGCGCATATCGTTGCGCAATTCATTGCGTTCATTCATCAAAGAGTCATTAAAATTGTCTTCATAAACAGCACGGTTGAAATTTGTAAAAACATTTCGGCAACGATGCTTTAATTTTGAGATGGACTCTTTTTCAATTAAAATACGGTTTTGTAAAATATCCAGTTTTTTTAATGCTGTAATTTCCAATTCTTGTCTGGCGGTCAATTCATCCAACTTTTCCTGAAAAGTGTCCATTTCATCAAAATGAAATTTGAGTTCCCTCTTCCAGGTGTCTAAATTAAACTTCAGGTCACTTGAGTGCATTACTTTTAATTCCATACGCTTTATTTTAAATTATACTTCAGATGTTTCTTTTTGTAACTCATTTACCAATTGCTGCTGCACATTTGCCGGCACGGGTTCATAGCCTTTGAATGTGGTTGAAAATGTTCCCCTTCCCTGTGTGATACTTCTCAGTTGGGTTGAAAAATTATCCAGTTCGGCTTTTGGGATTTGGCCATTAATGATTTGATAATTTCCTTCGGTATTGATGCCTTGAATAACAGCGCGTTTGGTCTGCAATTCGGTCATAACGCTGCCGGTCATGGATTCAGGTATTTTGACAGTGATGTTGTTTACCGGTTCCATCAGCTTGGGATTGGCATTTAAAAAGGCTTGTTTAAACGCATAAGCCCCTGCCAGTTTGAATGAAATATCATTGCTGTCCACAGCGTGCATTTTTCCGTCATAAACCATTACCCTGATGTCCCTTGCATATGACCTGGTCAACGGGCCGTTTTCCATAACTTCCAGGATTCCTTTCATTACTGAAGGCAAATAACGGGCGTCAATAACACCTCCCACTATGCAGTTGTAGAAAATCAATTTTCCGCCCCAGGGCAACTCTATAACTTCTTTGCCCCTGATATTAAAACCTTCGGGTTCGTCCATCCCTTCAAACCAGGGTTCGATTTTAAGGTGCACCTCACCAAACTGCCCCGACCCTCCTGATTGCTTTTTGTGTCGGTAATTGGCTGTGGCACTGCGCTGGATGGTTTCCCTGTAAGAAACCTTTGGCGGTTCAAAGCGGGGTTTTACATTATAAATGTTCTCCAGTATCCATTCTATGGCTGTGAGATGCAATTCGCCCTGACAACCAATCACGGTTTGATGGGTCTCATTGTTGTAATTTAAATCAAGGGTTAAATCCTGGGAACGAATGCGTTTGAGGGCCTCATTGAGTTTTTCTTCTTCGGTACTACTTGATGCAAATACGGCCTTTTCAAGACGTGATTGCGGGAATTTCATGGGTTTTATGGTTGGGCTGTTTGCTTTTGCCCCCAAAGTATCGTTGGTTTCGGTGGATTTCAATTTGGTTGTTGCCCCCATATCACCGGCAGTTAACTTTTGAACGGCATGCTTGACTTTGCCATCCATAATATACAACTGGTTGATGGTTTCCATTTCGCCGGTTCTGGTATTGTAAAGTTTGTCATTCACTTTCACTTCGCCGGACATCACTTTAAAAAAAGACAACATACCCAAATTGGGTTGGTATAGGGATTTAAAAATAAATAAGGAGGTTTCGCCTTCGGGATTGGCGGTTACCTCTACCCCATCGATTGTTGGCGCTGGTTTTAAGTCGCCGGCCGAAGGTGCCACGTGATCAATAAATCCCATCAATCTACCCGAACCCATATCCATTAATGCCGAAACACAAAATACCGGAAACAGGTCGTGGTTCAACATCCCCAGTTTGATTCCTTTCAGGAGTTCCGGTTCTTCCAGATGCCCCTTGTCAAAATACAACTCCATAAGCTCTTCATCATTCTCTGCTGCTTTTTCGACCAATATGTTGTGAAGGTTGTCTGCTTTTTCTTTTTCGCTCTCGGGGATGGGTAACTTTTCAGGTTTACCGCCTTCCGGTCCAAATTTGTAACATTTCATTTTAAGCACGTCAATGATGCATTGGGCCCCGTCAATGACAAGGGGATATTGAATCATCACTGCACTGTTGCCCACCAAGCCTTGCAAGCTTTTAAAAGCCATCTCAAAATTGGCTTTTTCATGGTCTATTTTATTGATGACAAACAAAGTGGGCTTGTTGTATTTATCTGCATAATTCCAGATAATTTCGGTACCCACATCCACGCCGTGTTTAGCGTTTATGGCCATAGCCAGGGTATCTGCAACCCGAATGGAAGAAATTATTTCCCCAATAAAATCATCCATACCCGGGGTGTCGATGATGTTGATTTTGTAGTTGCGCCATTCGGTATGCAAAGGGGTAGAAAAAACAGAAGCACCGCGTTGGTGCTCTAATTCGTGATAATCTGATACAGTGTTTTTTTGCTCTGTGGTTCCTCTTCGGTTGATTAATCCGGCTTCAAACAACATGGTTTCTGCAAGTGTTGTTTTCCCGGAATGATGTGCACCGACAAAGGCTACATTTTTAATGTGCTTGTTGTCAAATACTTTCATATCTAAAAAGTTTGCGAGGTGAACAATAAAGGTAAAAAATACTTTTCAAAGTTACTGCCAGTTAGTCAATTAAATTATGACAATGGTTAGTTTTTTTGGTTTTTGTTGATTTATATGCCATACTAAATGAACTCATTTTGATTTCCGTATATGAATCACTTTAAATATTAAAAAATATTTAGAACAAAAAAACCAAATAGTTTAGTTTTTCGTAAAGACTGTAGTATAACCGACTACATAAAATACACTTTAATCGAAAATATATGTATTATATCGATATTTTATTTAAAATTCATACTTTTGTACTCCCTGAATCAATGACTTATGAAATCTAAAACCTTAAGCTTAATTGTAGCTTTGGTGTTAGTTCTGCAAGTAAACGCTATTATGGCTCAGGCAGGGATTAACACTACTACTCCCAGGACAACTTTAGAAGTGGGAGGCGATATGTTGATTTCCAATGACCTTGAAATTGGCATCACCCGGGCCATGAATGATAATGACACTTCAACCTTTTTAATCCAGCAGGTAAATAACGATATAGAAACATTGGATGTTAGTAACCCCACCGGGGCAGCTTTGGGTTATATTCAGGAATATGTCATCATAAACGCCAATTTGGATTGGGTGTTGAATTTTGACACTCAGGTCAATGCCAATCACTTTGATTTAATCAGCATTTCGGCTTATTATGATACTGAACTTGCATTAACAAGCAATCAGGACAAGTTTAGTCTGCCTTACACAGCGGCATTTGTTCAAAACGGCACCTGGCGCATTATTGCAGATTTTCCGGCAGCACAAAACTTGGACACTCAGCAAGTTGGCACCTGGATCATCACAACATTGATTTTTTCTAAAGACCTTTCAAAGCAATTTGGCATTGTTGAGATACCAATGAACAATGGCGCCACAGGTGCTGCTACAAATCCTATTATTGATTAAAAACCTACATATGCTAAAAAAAACTATCCTAATTTGTTTATTGAATTTTGCAGTCTTCCCGGGATATGCCCAAGTGGGTATTGGCACTACAACACCTCAGGCAGATTTGCACATTGCCGGTGAATTGTTGGTTCAGGAAAAATTCAACATCAAACCCCTGCCTGTTGTCACTATGGGTGACGAAGATTTTAAACTTGTCAGCAGGTTAACCAATTCAAACCCTGTGGGTGAAATAGCTATTCTTAATGTGGACTCACTAACCGTTGCACCCATTAATGTTATTAATTATCAGTTTAACAATGTGTATCGCGACAATCTAACCGCTGTTAACCTGCAGTATGATTCAAACAAGTATGTAGTGGGTGTAGCAAATTTCAGGCAAGTGGGAGGTGCAATAGAAAAAAAGGTTGCAGGCCATGACAGGTCAATAGGTACTTTTGTAATACGCACTTATGTTGATAATGGTCAATGGCACCTTGAAATAAAAAACCGTGACCTGGACCTTATTGACGGGCACTCGGTTACCTATTATGTAACGCTAATTGTTTATGATAAGTCTTATTACCGCAATCTACCTCCAATAGTCACCAATCTGGGCGGCTCAAATTCAGGAACTGCATCATCAATACCTGATTTATATTAAAACAATAAACAATGAAAAAAGTAATCATTTGCATCGCGTTATTATATTCAAGCACTATTATGGCCCAGGTGGGCATCAACACCCAAGACCCGCAAGCCGATTTGGACGTGCAGGGTGATGTTATCATTGATGAAAAGTTATATCTTGAGAATCCAGGCAACTCAACTCAAATAAGGGGCTCCAAGTTGTTGATTCAAAAAACAGACCGGGAAATCATTGAATACAATATTCAGGAAAGTAAATATGGTCCCATTAACTACGCTCAATTTATTTTTAGACAAACATCAACCCATGGCTTGCAGGATTATGACACAAAAATTGACATCGATGATTATATTGTAACTGTTCAAGGCTATTATTTTACAGCCCAAAACAACAACACCAATGTTTTGCTTAAAAGCAATATTAATGAAAATTATATCGAAGGATTTCAATTTTATGCATATCCCAATCCCGTGACCAACACTTGGTTTATAAGGGCTTTTGTGAATAATTCAACTTTTAGAAGCGGCAATGGCTACCCGGAAAACCCTGTTGATATTTTTTTGAATATCGTTATTTACAGAAATGGTTTTATAGCCAAAAAGATTGATGATATTACCGTAAACATGAATCAATCAGAAACCGGAATCGCTCCCCTACCCGACGGTTTTTAAGATTTCTATTTACAAAAATGTTCTATACCGGATTCAGTTATTTCAAATTCCCTTAACAGGTTTTAACCTAAGTTGTTAAACCTATCTCAACTCACAAAATATTAAGATTTTTTACTTCACTTAATTGTAATTTTAAGTAGTAACATTAAAAATCAAATTATGCAAACCACAAGAGAAGAAGCCAGGGAAAAAAGCAGAGAGCAACTGCTAAGTAATCTTCAAGGATTACTTGAAAAGAATTATGATGCCGAAAAAGGATTTAGAAACGCCATTACAAATGTAAAAAATGAACATCTAAAAGAGTATTTAAAAAACCAATCTGTCAAGCGTCATCGCTTTGTCTCTGAATTGGATCGTGAAATACGTTTGTTGAATGAAAAGCCTATAGAGAGCGGAAGTACTACTGCCAAGTTGCATCGCACCTGGATGGATATTAAGAGCAGTATTGCAGGCAATGATGATGAGGCTGTTTTGGAAGAATGCATTCGTGGCGAAAAAGCAAGTGAAAAAGAATACAGGGAAGCCATTGAAGAGAATCACTTTCCCCCTCAAATTGGAAATGTGCTCAACAATCACTTGAAGGAGATTCAAATGACCCTTTCACAAGTTAAGACGTTAGAGAGTCTTGCTGAAAACAGGGAATTGTAATTATCATATATTTAAATAAAAAATCCCCAAATCTCTTGATTTGGGGATTTTTTATTTTTTGGCATTTCAATAACATTATTCATTTTTAATGATCACCAAGGTTGCCCTTACACCCGTTAAAAGGTTCCATACGTTTTCTGTGATTAGATTACTGTTGCTGTCAAATACCCTGAAATGTGCTGTATTTGGCCCGGATGTTCCCTGATTCAATGCTTCAAACTCAATGACGTTCCTACCTTCTTTAAGATCAATTAAAAAACTTTGAAAATCGGCCCTGAGGTTAATGTTGTGAACAACTACTTGATCGTTTACAATAATCCTGACCCGGTCACCATCTACATACTGGTGGTCGCGGCACAAAATCTCTATGGTTTTGCTATCAGTACCAAAAGTTCCCAACAGTTGTGTTTTTCCAAATTCACTTTTTATTTCAGCGTCCTGTTTCAACCAACTGGGTTTGTAGTCAAACTTGCGTTTCATCAAACCGTTGTCTGTAGTCATATTGAACTCCTTTTCCTCTTCAGTATTTAGAAGTTTGGGTTTGTTTTCAGCAGTATTAAAAAAGCTGTTATTGTTTGAAAGGCTTCGCGGGCTGGGGCTTCTCAGGGATTCATTGAAGCTGTTGTTGCTTTCCTGTGCGTTAATGGGAGTGCCAAAGCCGGTATTGTTATCAATCTGGGCAAAGGCCTGAATTGAAAATAGAAGTGTAAAAATACTGTATAAGGCTTTTTTCATTTTTGGTTTGTTTCCAAAGGTTACAACAAATATCGTTCCTATTTATTGTTTTCCCTTTCCTTCTTTCGTTTTAAAAAGTAATGGTCGAGCGAGTACTTACCGCTTCCGGTAAATAGCAATACCACATATACTATTAGAAAGAACAAGGCCAGCTCTTTGCGCTGAAAAGGGTCGTCTGCATGTATGACAAAGAAAGCCACAAACATTGTTGCCAATAAAGGTATTGCTGCCAGTTTTGTTGCCAACCCAACAATTATCAATACAGAACAAATCACTTCAGCAAAAACAGTAAGTGTCAAACTCGCTTCCACCCCAATTCCAATAGGGTCTGCAAATTGTATGGGATCGCTGCCAAAAAGCCTGAACAGTTTTGGAATTCCGTGAGTGAGCATCAATCCGCCTACTCCCAGTCGCAGTAATAAAATTCCAATGTCTGTATTTTGTAAGTTTAAAATGGTTGAATATTTTTTTGAACTCATATACCTGATTTTTTAATCTTTAAAAATATTCAAAAAGCTTAAAACCCCACACTACTTTAACACTTTTATAATTCTAACTTTACCCGGGAATAAAAAATATGTTAATTAATTAATTTTAAGTTTATTAAATCAAATTTTTTTACGATATTTAGAAAGTATACTTTTAAAATCCTGTCATGGAAGCCAATACACCCACTATCCCCGGTAAAATTAATTTGAAAAGGCTTGAAAACAAATACAAGCAATTGATTGAAAGTGCCTACAACCTCAGACAATCTGATGATAGTTTGAGTGATGTTTTTTACTATGAAGCCGAAAAGATATTGACTCAGTTGCGATTACTTCGTTCAAATTTGTATTCAAACTAAAACGGGTACCCAATTGCAAAATTCAAAATTGGGTTTTTGTAATCAAAATTCCAACGTTCACCCTTAGGCAATGAAGGTGTTTTAAGTGGGGCAGCCAGATCAAACCGAATTACAAACCCCTGTATATCAACACGCACCCCTGCTCCTGCTCCAATCCCTAGTTCATCAAGAAAATCATTGGTAAATTCACCCCCCGGCAACGAGTTGTTTCCTCTTGTATTCCATACATTACCGGCATCGGCAAACACGGCCCCTTTTAAAAATGAAATGATGGGAAACCTGTATTCCATATTGGCTTCAAGCCTGATGTTCCCTGTTTGCTCAAAAAATGAGTTGGTGTTCCCACTTTCAGGTGCATAAGTACCCGGGCCCAACGAACGAATCCTAAACGCCCGCACACTGTATGGTCCGCCGGAAAAAAACTGTTTAGTAAATGGCATTACCTCAGAATTACCGTAGGGCAATCCAATACCCCCATATACCCGGGTTACCAGTTTTTGTCCGGAGCCCACCCTTAAATGGTACCTCACATCTAAATCTGCTTTGGCATATTGGGCATATTCCAGCCCTAAAAATGATTTGGGTTCATCTCCACTTCCTGATAACAAAGACAACCCATTTCCTGCAATATCAAATGTAGTGTTTATGAAAATCTGATGTGTCCTTAAGGCATCAACCAAACCGTTGTATGTAAATGAATAAGTCATCCCCGATATAAATTGTTGATTAAAACTGCTTCTTAAAAACGGGTTGTCCTCCAGGATTTGTTCAAACTCGGCCGTGGTATTTGTAAGGTTTACATAATTGATGCTTACCGGAAAAAACTCGTGTGTGATAAACCTATTGGCGTGCCAGACATAACCAAAACGTGACGATACTGTGTTTAGGGTGTACAGTTTGCTCCTGTTTAGATAATCAAAACCAACGTTGATTACTGTCTTTGGAATGTTGTATTTGAACCAGTCATCACTTATCGAAATGGGAAAAAGCATCCTTGGAAATACCAATTCGGCTTCTGCTCCAAGTAAGGTACTGCTCAAGCCCGACTGGCTTCCTGATGCAATTTGAAATTCATAACCGCCCTTCAATGTCAGGTTCAATATTTCCCCACCTCTGAACAGGTTCCTGTTAGTTAAAGTGGTGGATAAACTGGGGCCGGCAAAGTTATTTGATTTGGTCACCGCTTGTAATTCCGCCCGTATTGATCGTTTCTCCAGTGGGGTTAAAAATATATTGGCTTCAAGTTTACCCATATTGTCTGTTGCCAAAGTATCCAACTCATCATAACGGATGTTGACAAATTTATATGCACCAATGGAAGTGAGCCTTCTGGCCGTATTCCTGGAGTTCTCAGGACTAAAATAATCGCCCTCATTTATTAAAATGTAAGGTAGCAGCCTTTTTTCCTTAAAAAATTTTTCTTTTTGGTAAAAGTTTTTTCCTTCGAGCCTGATTACATCCTCTTCAGAATATTCATCTGCCATTTGATAATTGGGATAAATATTTACCCTTTCTATTTGATAAGGAATAATGGATTTTTCGGGTACCTCACGTTTTAAACGCAGGAATAAATCAAACTTTCTGTTTTGATACTGGTTTGTATCTGCTTCAAAAATGAGAAATGCTTCGTTGAAATTGTAATACCCTTTTTCCTTAAGGCTTAAATCAATACGTTCACGTTCCTTGCGTAACTCATTCAGGTCAAAACGCATACCTTCCTCTAGGTCGGTTTCGTCAAGGGTTTCTTTGATGGCGTCATAAATAGCTAAAGTGTCACTGTCAACAATGTAATTTTCCATCAAATAAGGCTCAGCCAAGCTCACTTGATAATTAATTTTAGCTGTATTGCCTTTTTTATTTTCGGTTATTTCAGAAACCACCTCACTATAGATAAACCCTCTGTTTTCGAGTCTGTTCAGGATAAGCCTTTCGGTTTGCACTAGATTAATGTCTGAGAGGTAAACCGGTTCCTCACCAATGCGTTTGTTTAAAAACCTGTTTAAAAATCCGGGTTTTTCCCTTTGACTTTTATAGTGAACCAAAAGCCCCAACCGGACACCCAGTATTTTTGAATTGGGTTCGGGCCTGAGCACATCTTCAACTTCACTTTCAACCCTACTAAACCCGGCTACATTAGTATCGCCATCAAAATCAATGTCTGCACCGGTATATAATTGCTCCCCTTCAGGGATAAATCGCTTGACATTACAGGATTGTAATCCAAACAAGAGGAAAATAAAAAGAAATGGTATGTATGTGTTTTCAAATTTAATCATCGTTTTCGGCTTCTGAATTATTTATTTCTTCTTCAACTTGTCTGGTAAAAAGTTCTTTGTATTGGTTAAACTCACGAGTGTAAATAAGTGCGATTCCGTTTACTATAAGTTGGCCGTCAATCACGTTTTCATATTGGTTTCGACGGAAACCTTTTAAACGCAGTCTTCCGTTTTCAGTGATTAAGTATTCCACACTCACATTGCCAATAACGGGCGTATTTTCATCGGGATCCTGGCTTTGTCCTTGTATATCGACTTCACTGCCCACACTCACAATCACCCTATCATTAAACAAACGCTTTCTGGCGGTAATGTCCAGTTGGGTCCTGTCCTGCGGACCATCACCTTGATAATCGGTATAACTGTCAAGTGCAAAATCAAGTTCAATGCCTGAGCTTCCCATTAATTGATTTGAGAACATATTCAATTGGTCTGAAAGTGCCTGATTGAGGTTATTTCGCGCAAGCGCCATAGTACCACCGCCACTTCCGTCGCTTCCCGCTTGTGGAAAAAACCTGTTGAGCACCAAGAGTGAGAACACCTGCTTGTTGAGTTCTTCCTCCTGTTGGTTCAATGAACGCACCCTGTTGTAAACCTGTCCTCCAATAGCACCTCGTGAGTCCTCAGGCATATCGAGGTTGAACGTAAGTATGGGTGATGTGAGCTCACCTTCGATGTTCATATATACCAAAAACGGCAGTTGTTGCCTATATCTGTTCATCTCATCGCCACCCCCGCCCATTGCAGGAGAAACCATTAAAGAGGATGCTGCTGTCTGAACCCTGTAAATGGCCCTGATATCCATATTGGCATCAAGCGGGTCGCCTGCCCAGGTAACACTGCTTCCAGGGGCAATTTCAAACTTTCTTCTCACCAGGTTGTACAGGTTCATTTCAAAATGCCCTTTGTTCATTACATACCGTCCGGAAAGGGTTGTGCGCCCATTGGGGAAAATATTGAAATTGAGATTGCCCTCCCCTCCTATTTGTAAATTATCACCGGTGCGTTCATTAATAATAACATTAAATACGGCATTTTCATTGATGGCAATCACCGAATTGATTGCAAAGCCGGTGAGTGTGAACGTGTCCTCCCGGGTTTGGGTGATGATGTCGTCAGGATCTTCTCGATTAACAAAAATTACAACGCCATCACGCTCTTCCATTTCAAGTTCAGAATCGGTGAGTATGTATGTGATGTTTGTTTCTGATCCAATATTAAGTCTTAATTCCAATTGAGGTAAATTAAGGTTTCCGGTAAGTTTGGCATCAACATCAAATACGGCTGTACCGTAAAACAAATCATTATCGTCTCGGGTGGAATTTAATGCCCTGAAGTTTCTGGCATCAAATTGCAAATCAAAAGCCGGGTTGATAAGGGATTCAGTAATCACTTTTCCGTTTACCGTAAACTGGTTTCCATTTTCATCCCTAATACTGAAATTGCTAAGGTTCAATCCCTCGTTGTTAACTGTGAGGTTCTCATTTTGCATTAAAAATTTTGCATTCAACATTGCCACCCTAAACTCTGCATTGTTGAAATTAATATCCCCATTGTATTGGGGTTCAGAAGTTGTTCCGCTCACTTTTACACTACCGGTAATATTTCCTGAAGAGTCAGTGATTTCACCTCCGGAAAACCCTGCCAGCGCACTCATTTTTATTTCGTTTAACTCTAAATCCAGATTGAGCCTTGCTGCTTCCTCGTCTGCTTGAAAATCTCCTGTAAGGTCAAGGTCTATATCCCCGCCTTTTAAGGTGAGGTTAAAGTCATAAATGCCATCATTGGCCTCTTGTGCCTCAAGATTTAAGTTGCCCAAAGGCACCTCCATAACATTTAATTCTTCAATTTGCAAATCGGCTATGAGCCCCATACTTCCAAAGGGGTCTTCAGCAATCAAATTTCCGTTGAGCCTACCTGTTGCTAAAACATCTTCAGGATTGAGGTAGTTCAATAAATCTGACAGTCTGAGGTTTTCAAAATGAAGCGCCAGATGCTCTTTTTCTATTTCGGGGTTGTCAGTGAGTATTTCAAAAAGCTGTAATTCACGGCTGATTCTAAATTCGCTGACAGCAATATGATTTTCAGAATAGGCAATTTCATTTCCAGCCGGAATTTCCCAATTTCTCCTGTTTATAATTAGGTTAGCGGGTTTGATGTGTAAGCGAATGGTATCATTGACACTTGAAATCCTTGTGTTGATTTGGACAATTTTTTCATTATCGAAATAAGAATTGAAATCCAAATGAAGGTTTTGGCTGTGGAAATTCCCGACAAAGATGGATTGACTGATGGCCAAGGGCCCCGCATTGATATTCTCAAAACCTAAGTCAAAAATAAAGTGCTCATTGCTTGAATCCAGATTGAAAATCAAATCATCTATAATATTATCATCATAATTTAAATGTGGAATATCAATGCCGGCAGTGAGTTGTTGCTCCCTTTCATTAAAATCCACAGAAATAGAAATGGTGTCCAGACGATTCAATTGCTGAACAAACACATCACTGAGTATAGGCGCTTTGTTGATGCGCGAACGGATGCTGAGTGAAACAGGGTTGATGATTGTATCTGTTGAAACGGGTTCAATTTCATCTGTAAAATAACTTTTAAAATGCCTTTCAAGAGCCAAACCAAAATCTTCCGGGCTTGCATTGGAGCGCAATTCCAGTTCTATCATTTTGTTGTCGATGTCCAATGAAGTGGTGTCTTTCTGAACCAGGGCAGTGATTTTGAAGTCACCCAATAAATAGGAACGGTTATCATAAACTGCCAATCCGTTTTTAATTTCAGAGGTCAAAGTGAAATCTTCAGTATTTCCCTTGAAATCGGCGTTTAAAACAAATGCGCTCCTTATGTCGTTTTTGGTTAGGCCCATTGCCATTAAATCCACCCCTTTTAAATCAAGGTCAACCACAAAGCGGGGAGCAATGGAGTCCAGTTGCATGAACGTTTCAAACACCACATCCAGGTTTTCATCTTTGTATGCTGAATTTACCGTGCCTTCACCATTTACGATTTCCCCGTTGACGACAAGGTCTTTGATGGCGTAGTCATTCAGGTCAAAGCTGATTATCCGCGCTTCCATATCGGCGTCCAAAGAGTTGATGTCTCTCCCCTTCCCTTTCGCGTTAAGCGTAAAATTCAGGTTGCCCAATTGTTCGTTTTGCAGGAGTTTACCAAGTTGAAGTTCGATGATACTCACATCTGCCTGAAAGGCCAATTCTTCTCTGTCGTAATAACTTCCCTTGAGTTGGATATCCCCTTCCGGAATTTTGAGTGCTGCCTGAGCGGTTAAATCATCGGGTGAGCCTTTAAAATTGCTTTTCAGCGCAATGGTTTCAGGAACTGATATTCCAAGTTCGTCTTCATTGACAAATGCCAACACATCCCTTCTCACTGAATTGAAATTGAAAGTGGGGATATCAAATTGGACCTGATCGGGTTCCATAGGGTTTTGAACGCTTCCCATCAGCTTTACAGAGGTGGTTTGCCCCCAGAAAATATCAGTATTGGTGATATTCAGGCTACGCATTGAGCCTGAAACAGCAATATTTCCCCTGAGGGGTTTTCTTGTCAATGCCATAAATGCCTCATTGGATCTCAATTCCGGTGAAAACCGAAGTGCTTCTTTTGCTTCAAGCTCAAACGCAGGAAGGTCTAATTGTAATGAGGTGTTTTCAAATTGATTGATCAATTCGTTTATGGAGTGGTAACTAAGTGACAGGTCACCTTGTAGTTGTGTTTCGTTGAGTTTAAAGTTTAGGTTTGAAAGGTTTAAGTCGTTTTCGTTCAAAGAAAGTGCAAAAGCAAATTCTTTCAAGTCAATTCCGGAGGCTTCTTCAAAACTGAAGGCTTTTAATTGAAGACCTGTAGCCTTTTCGGCAAGGAAGATGTCTTCTGCCACCATGTTGAAATTGTTCAGGTGCAGTGCGTTGGCATCAAACCTTCCCTGTACCGGCTCATGATTGTTGACGGTATAGTTCAGGTTGTTGTCCAGGAATTCCAGTTTATTGACATTAATCGCCCAGTCCGGCCATTCAAAATCTGTGGGAATGTCTTCTGTTGCTAAAGGCATTTCTTCCTCAGGCTGAACTTCTTCGGAAAGGATGTTCACGGCAATGTCTGAATTTTTAAGACCGATATAAGTGACCTCAATAGTATTTTCAAGCAGGTCAAACAAAGGAATGGTTGCTGAAAGTTCCCCCAAGGATGCTATTGCAGTAATACCATCAGGCACAGATTGATAGGTGGCATTGAAATTTTTTACAGAAAATTGATCCACGATCAACTGTAGTGCTGCGGGCTCCTCGCTCTCTTCGGTTTCAGGTAAAGGCAGGTTCTGGAGGTAAAACACATCAGTTTGATCAATTTCCAGGTTTGAAATATGAAACACCATACTTTCCAGGTCAAGCGTTTCAATTTTTAAATAAAGAACTCCCAGTTTTAGCCGGGTGTCCATACCGGTGACTTCATCACGATAATTTAGATCAAAGTCTTTAAAGTGAACGTTTTTTACAAATAAATTCAAGGGGTCACTATCTTCAGGTTCAACTGTTGTTTCTTCGCCTTCGGCAGCAAAGGCATCGATGAGAAATTGGAAATTAAATCCTTCAAGTGAATCTTTGCGTGAAACATTTGCCCTTAAACCTTCCCAATCAATTAGATTAACTCCAATACCATTTCCGGTGATGATGGGCCATAGAGGCACATCTACTTCAAGGCTTTTTGAATAGACTAGTGTATCTCCCTTGGTGTCTTCCAGATAAAGGCCGTCCAAAAACACATTGCCTGCAAAGGTGATAAACAGTCTGTCAATTTCAACTTTTGTATTGGTTTTCCCTGAAACATAGGAAGTGACTTTGTCTACTATAATGCCTTGCCCCCAAGGACTTCTGATAAAAAGCACAAGCAGGATAAAAAAGACAAAGATTCCAAGAATGACTCTCAATATCCTTCTTAACCATCTGTATTTTTTTTTGTTGGGTACTTTTTTATTCTTTTCCAAAGCAGCAATGTATTTGAATCAAATTTATTGTAAAGAAGTCAATTATGGAAGCTTAGAAATCCTAATTTTCATATAAAAAGTTTTTCAAAACGTTAAGAATCAATTAAAATTTTGATAAAGGATGAGAGGATATTGTTCAAGCAGTCTAAAAGTGTTACTCCTAAACAACTGTATATGTAACTGTTAAGAAAAAATGTTGTTGTTGTAAAGCACTAATTTACTGTTAATTGTAGCCTAATGTCTTCCTAAAAATGTAGTAATGAAAATGAAGTTTCGTTTACTTTGAAAAGCCATCGTGGGAAGCGATGTAATTAACAAACCAGAATTAACTTAAAACAATCAAAATGAAAAAAGTACTTATTTTAACCATCATTATGGGAGGCCTACTCACCTCCTGTGTTTCTAAAAAGAAGTATGTGGCTCTTGAGGAACAATTGTCAAATACTCAATCAACACTACAAAGGACTGCTGTTGAAAAGGAAGAACTTGAAAGACGTTTTGCAATTATTGAACAACGGGTTGCAGACTATAATGAAAGAATCAATTCATTAAGAGAGACATCAGAGCAAAAGTATGAACTTAACGACATTGCGATGATGAACAGAAAGACAAAGGAGAACATGAGAAAAACACTTGCTCAAGTAGATCCGGAAAAATTGAGAAATGCCCGAACATTAGAAGACTCCATAAACATTGCTGTTTCTCATAATTTGATGAAGTCTATTTCTGTTGAAGACGGTAATGAAGACATTCAGATTGACATTGACAAAACCGTTGTAATGATTTCCATTTCTGATAAACTGTTGTTTAATACAGCAAGTTACCGCGTGAACCCCCAAGCCAATGATTTACTCCAAAAGTTGGCCGATGTCATAAATTCTGAGCCTAGTCTTGAGGTGTTGGTTGAAGGGCATACTGACCCGAGAAGCATCAACACACCGGTACTGGAGGACAACTGGGATTTGAGTGTAAAACGCGCAACATCAATTGTAAGGCTGCTTGAAAACCGTTACAATGTAGCCCCCGAAAAGTTAATCGCAGCCGGAAGAGGAAGTTCAATTCCGCTGGTGGAAAACGATAGCAGCGAAAATATGGCAAAGAACAGACGTACACGAATTGTTCTGATACCTGATTTAGACAAGTTTTTTGCAATGCTTGATTCAGAGGCCGGTATGGCCGGGAATTAAGTGAAATAGGGTGAAGTGAAAAAGGGCAATTTTTAATTGCCCTTTTTTTTTATGATTTATTTTTCCTTTTTTCTTCTTCCTTGTCTAATTTCACTTGGCGCCTCCACATAAAGTAAAAAATAATCATCACCAACGGTAGAACGATAAAAACAATAATATCAAACCAGTTGTTCAAATCTATTGGTGTATTGGTTTGCGGACCGGGCACATGGGTGGGTTGTTGTGAAAATAAAGCAGGGGAAAATAATAAAGTGAATATGTAAATGATTCTGTTCATAGCAACATTAATTTTAGCGAATGAATATACAAGATTTTAGATGTTTTTAAAAATTAATTGGGGTGTTTAGTAGAAATTTAATATTCAGGCATAGTTACATAAGTATTGTCGCCTGGAACTTTCGGAAATTGTTTGTTTCTCCATTTTTCTTTGGCTTTTTCAAGATTTTCTTTGTTAGAAGAAACAAAATTCCAATAGATAAACCGCTCTTCATCAAAAGGAGGGCCACCAAACAAAAGTAGATGTGTTTTTGGTTTTACTAACACTTTACAAGCATCATTAACTTTGGAAACCAACATATTTCCTTTCTTTACGGTATTGCCACAAGCTTCCAGTTCACCAGCTACTATGCAAATGCCGATTTCACCTTTTAATTGATTTTTCGTGTTTAGTTCAAAGCCGGTTTCTGTGATGATTTCTATCATAAAAAGTTCTGACTTTACCGGAACAGGTGATTTTCGCCCATACCCTTCCCCTGCTATCAACCTAAAAGTAGCGCCTCCTTCTTGCCATTGAGGAAGTTCAGAAGCTTCAATATGATGAAATTCCGGTTCACAGTCTTCAAGTTCTTTGGGAAGTGCCACCCAGATTTGATAACCGTGGGCGGTAAATGTTGTTCCATTTCTTAATATTTCCGGGGTGCGTTCGGTGTGGGTGACTCCTTTTCCGGCAACCATCCAGTTGACTGCCCCGGGAGTAATGAGTTGATTTGAGCCAATACTGTCTTTGTGGACAATTTCGCCTTCGAGCATAAAAGTGAGCGTGGAAAGTCCGCTGTGCGGGTGCTGGTCCACATCCATATAATTCTCAGGCCCCAGTGTTGTGGGTCCCATATGATCGATAAAAATAAATGGGCCAACCATCCTTTTTTTCCGAAAAGGCAATAGTCGACCCACTAAAAAATCACCAATATCCCTGCTTCTTTCTTCTATGATTAAGCCGATGTTTGACATAACAATGTGTTTTCACAAAGTTATGGAATCTTGCTTAATCATACTGTTTTAACAGATATTTTATCAGGTCGGTTGTTGTTACGATACCCACCAGATTGTCACCTTTTACCACCGGTAATGCATGAAACTCCCTTGAAGCGAGTATTTCTGCTGTTTCCTTGATGGTGGTTTCTTCGTTAACAGTTACAATATTTTTAGTCATCACTTGACTGATGTCAAACATATCATACACCACGCTATCGATTTCTTCATCTTCAAAAACGGCATCTGCAAATGAAATTCGCAACAAGTCTGAATAACTTAGCATCCCAATGATTTTGGAGCCAGTAACCACAGGAATGTGTCTGATATTATGTTTTTTAAACAGTGCCTCAGCCTTAGTGAGCTCGTCACTGAGGTTGAGTTTGACTACGTTTTTAGTCATTATTGTGGAAACCGGGACATTCTTTTTCATGATGTATTTGTTTTAAATCTGCCATAAAAATAAAGATACTGATAGGATTCAAAAATGACAATAATCAGGTTATAACTTCTTGTTAAACTTTTATTAAGTGGTTCAAACAATACCCGATTGTTTTTGTAGTTCAAAATGAAACCCTTAGTTTCGCAGAAATACATTTTTAAAACATAAAACAAAGCAAATGAGTCAAGTAAAAGAAAATGACACTGTGAGAGTGCATTACACCGGGAAATTAGAAAATGGGCAAATTTTTGACAGTTCCCTGCAACGTGACCCCCTTGAGTTTACATTAGGTCAGGGACAATTGATCCCCGGATTTGAACAAGGAGTTCTTGATATGAAAGTCAATGAAAAGAAAACCATTCAAATCCCTTACACAGAAGCTTATGGTGAAGTGAGAGAAGAATTGTTTCACGAGGTGGAAAAAGACAAATTGCCTGAAGAACTTCAACTGGAAGTGGGTATGGGTTTAATTTCTAAAGCTCCTGATGGCTCTGAAAGACAACTCATTTTACATGAAATCAAAGAAAATACCATTGTGGTTGATGCCAATCACCCTTTAGCAGGGAAAGATTTGACTTTTGAAGTTGAATTGGTTGAAATAAAATAAATAATTGTGGATAAGATTTTAAAAAGCCTGACTTGTGTCGGGTTTTTTTATTGGGATTATTTTAACAATACTTAAATACCAGCTTTTTCTATATTTGAAAAAATCAAAACATAACATTTCATGAAATGCCCGATAATAACTTTTATTAACCAAACGAAGATGAATAATAAGGGCATTACATCTTCCTATTTATCAAATATTATTTACAGATGAAAAAATTTACACTTCTTCTTGGTTTTCTTTTTATGGGCAATATTCTTTTTGCTCAAGATAAAGGAACCGTCATCAACAACATAATTCAGGAAGCTGAAGAAAACTCACAAGTAGAACAATTGGCCTATGAGTTGCTGGATGTCATTGGACCCAGGTTGGTGGGAACCCCGCAACAAGACAAAGCACACGATTGGGCGGTTGCCAAGTTCAACTCCTGGGGCATCAACGCAGAAAACCAGCAATACGGCACCTGGCGTGGCTGGGAAAGAGGTGTTACCCACATTGATATGATACACCCCAGGGTGAAATCGCTATCGGGTATGCAGTTGGCCTGGAGTGCCCCCACGCCTAAAAGAGGCATCACTGCAGAGGTAATCACTTTGCCAAATAACATTCAGGACTCCGTTAGTTTTGCACGTTGGTTACCTAATGTGAAAGGGAAGTTTGTCTTGGTTTCTATGCCGCAAATGACCGGAAGACCCGATTACAACTGGGAAGAATTTGCCAAGCCGGAGTCGTTTGAAAGAATGAAAGAAGCCCGCACTGCTCAAACGCAGGAGTGGAACAACAACATCAGAAATACTGGATACAATGCAAGAACTTTAGACGAAGCCCTTGAAAAGGCAGGTGCAGTGGGAATTATTCAGTCACAGTGGTCAAGAGGATTTGGCGCTAATAAAATTTTTGGGGCACGTGTAAAAAAAATACCTACTATAGACATACTTCTTGAGGATTATGGTACACTTTATCGTCTTGCGGAAAACGGGGCAAAACCTCAAATCAGGTTGTTTGCAGAGTCAAAAGAACTGGGCGAAGTTCCCACCTTTAATACTATTGCAACAATACCGGGCACTGAAAAACCGGAAGAATACATTATCCTCTCTGCCCATTATGATTCTTGGGACGGCGGCACGGGAGCAACCGATAACGGAACAGGTTCAGTCACTATGATGGAAATTGCACGCATTTTGAAAAAGCACTACCCCAACCCAAAACGCACTATCATTGTAGGGCTATGGGGGGGTGAAGAACAAGGCTTGAACGGTTCTCGAGCATATGTGAACGACAACCCACAGATTGTTGAAAACGTACACGTACTTTTTAATCAGGATAACGGAACCGGTCGAGTTGTTAGCATCAACGGACAAGGATTTTTACATGCATATGACTTTTTGGGTCGCTGGTTACACGATGTCCCGGCACAATACAAAGAAGGTCTTGAAACCACTTTCCCGGGAACACCTTCAGGTGGCGGGTCTGACCATTCTTCTTTTGTTTCAGCCGGTGCTCCTGCATTTATGATGAGTTCATTAAATTGGTCATACTGGAACTATACCTGGCACACCAATCTTGATACTTATGACAAAATTGTATTTGACGATGTGAGAAACAATGTGGCACTTATTGCTATTATGACCTACCTGGCAAGTGAAGACCCTGAACGAACAAATCGCGACAGAGCGTCTTTACCCATCAATCCAAGAACCGGAAACCAGATGACCTGGCCCGCCCAGCGCGACGGTAACCGTAGGGGTGGTTTGGATTAACTTTTATCATATATTTATTTTTAAAGCCTTCCCAGTTTTGGAGAGGCTTTTTTTATTTGGCTTCGTGAGAGCACCCCTTTTTGTTTCTCGCAAAGACGCAAAGTCGCAAAGATTTTAGATATCATCAAATCTTCACGTTAAATATTATTTAAATTACAATAGCGCTTTTTAAACTTCGTTTATCTTAGATTCAAAAGACTAACTATTGAAATTTTTTAAACGTAAGCTGGTAAAACGATTGCTGTATGTGTTGGCAGCAATAATAACTACACTCTTCCTTTTTTATTTAAGTGTACTTTTGGGGTTGTGGGGACCTTTGCCCACCAAAAAGCAACTTTCAGAAATCAAACAGAGTGAAGCTTCAGAAATTCTGGCTTCCAAAGGTGAATTACTCGGCAAGTACTTCCGGTTTGACAGGCAATCAGTTCCTTATGAAGCTTTTCCGGATCATCTGATTCACGCGCTGGTGGCTACTGAAGACTCCCGTTTTTATGATCATAGCGGTATTGATAACCAGAGTCTATTAAGGGTATTTTTTAAAACCATTTTATTGCAGGATGCTTCAGCCGGTGGCGGAAGTACCATTTCGCAACAGCTGGCCAAAAATCTGTATGGAAGGCAGGATGTCAATAAAATTGGTATTGTGGTTACCAAATTCAGGGAGTCTATTATCGCCCGCAGGATGGAAAAAATCTATTCCAAAGAAGAAATACTCACACTTTATCTCAATACAGTTCCATTCAGTGATAACACATTTGGGATTGAAAGTGCGGCTCAAAAGTTTTTCAATACCCGCACTTCCGGTTTGACCCTTGAAGAAGCGGCGACCCTTGTGGGCACATTGAAGGCTTCCCAACTGTTTAACCCCAGGCTCTATCCTGAGCGCAGTTTAGGTAGAAGAAATGTAGTGATTGACCAAATGGTGAGATATAAGTATCTGCATCCGGATATAGCCGAAGATGCAAAATCAAAACCTCTCAAACTGGACTATCAATATTTCAATCACGACCGCGGGATGGCAACCCACTTTCGGGAAGCGTTGCGAAAAGAAGTAACACGCATATTGGACACGCTCAAGGATGAAAACGGAAAGCCCTACAATCTATATAACGACGGCTTAAAAATCCACACCACCATCGACTATCAAATGCAGCTTTATGCCGAAGAAGCCATGAAACTTCATATGAGCAAGCTGCAACAAGCCTATGAGGATTCCTGGGGGAACCAGGCGCCTTGGAAAACAAACAAACGACTGGTGGAGAACGAAGTAAAAAAACTACCCGTTTATAAAAAAATGCTGCAGCTGGGCTTTAAGGTCAATGAAATTATGGATTCCCTCAATGTTACCAGGGAAATGGAACTTTTTGCGTGGGATTCGCTTCAAAAAGTACAAGCCGGCGTAATTGACAGCCTCACCCATTATATGAAGTTGTTGAATACCGGAATGGTTTCCATTGAACCTCAAACAGGAGCCATAAAAACCTGGATTGGTGGTATTGACTATAGTGCCAACCAGTTTGATCATGTGTCACAAAGCCGGCGTCAGGTGGGCTCAACATTTAAACCCATTGTTTATACTGCGGCATTGGAAAACGGTTTTGAGGCCTGTTCTCATTTTTCGATGGAAGAAGTGACTTACCCCGGTGATTACACACCAAAAAACTCTTCCCAACCCGAAGACGACGACCCCTATTTAAACTACTCGATGAAATATGCTTTAAGCAGGTCTGTGAACACCATAGCCGTTAAAGTACATATGGAAACGGGTATTGAAAATGTCATTGAACAGGCTGAGAAAATGGGCATCACCTCTACCCTTCCCGCTGTTCCTTCATTGGCACTCGGGACGGCTGAGCTATCGGTATTGGAATTGGCGCAGGCTTTTACAGCTTATACAAATAAAGGTTATGTAACTAATCCCTTTTTTATTACGCGCATTGAAACCAAAGACGGAAAAGTCATCGCCGATTTTTACCCCGAAATTGCAAAAGAACAATCGTTTAGCGATGATACCCGTCACCTGATGATTGATATGATGCAGGCGACAGTCAACAACGGTACTGCCTCCAGAATTAGAAGTACATACCGTTTAAACAACGATATAGCCGGAAAAACCGGAACCACGCAAGACAATCGCGATGCCT
This sequence comes from uncultured Flavobacteriaceae bacterium, assembly GCA_964469175.1. Taxonomy (GTDB): domain Bacteria; phylum Bacteroidota; class Bacteroidia; order Flavobacteriales; family Flavobacteriaceae; genus Planktosalinus. Next base: position 66,631 of record CAYXXY010000008.1, on the reverse strand, counting down.
GGTTTGTGGCTGTTACGCCAAAACTTACCACTGTGGTTTGGGTGGGCAATGATTTGAATATTCCATTTAGAAATACGTCGTTGGGCCAGGGTGCCAATGCCGCACTTCCCATGTTTGCACAATTCTACAGCAGCCTTAACAGGGATTCCAACTACAATGAAATTACAAGGGCAAGGTTTGAAAGGGTGCCACAACATCTGGCTGAACAAATTAATTGTGAAGACACCCAAAGGGACGGTTTCTTAAAACGATTGTTTACCAATCCTGACAGGCCTAAGGAATATAAAGAGGAAAAGAAACGAAAAGGGATTTTTTCAATTTTTAGGAGGAAAAACAGGGATTAGGATTTCTTTTGCCACAAAGAATACACTGAGAAAGTAAAACTACATTTTTCTACGAATCAAAGCCCTGAGACTACGTTTGTAGTCTTCTTCCAGCCAGTCTTTGTAATTGTCTGTGGTTTTGCTGAGGCAATAGGCATATTTCTGTACCCGGAAAGCTATAGCATCATTTAGCAAAAGCGCTAGTTTCATCGCTTCAAAAGCGTCTTCACTGTTTTCCAGACACATTTGTGCGTGTTGTTCAATGGCTTGGTCCAAAGCAATTTTTGGTTTTAATCCTTTACGTTTGACTTCCTGATAAGCAGCTTCCACATCAAAATCGACCTCCTTGGTGTTTTTAAATTTTACCCTGACTTCCTTGGGCATTTCATAAGCAAAATTACGTTCAATGGATTCGTCTGCCACAAGGTTTTCAAAGTAGTAATCAGGGTTTTTAAAGATGCTGTACCAATCCACTTTGTCTTCCCAAAGGCCAAAACGGGCAACGTTGTTTCCCAGGTCAACCACGGTAAATTCTTTTTTGGTCTCGGTGATGCGTGAGCCACGGCCAATCATTTGATGGTAGAGCGTCAATGAGCGGGTTGCCCGGTTAAGAATGATGGCTTCAATGTCCGGCACGTCAAAACCAGTGGTCAATATCCCTACCGAAGTGATGATGGCATTGGGTGTTTCTCGAAACCAGTCGATAATCTCCTTGCGCTCTCCCTCTGTATGCTTGTTGTCCAGATGGCGGATGTTGTCATAACCGCCCCGCCTAAAAGATTCATACACAAAACGGGAAGTGTTGATACCATTATTGAAAATAAGTGTTTTTTTGTCTTTGGCACATTCTTCATAGGCGTAAATCAACTTTTCCTGCATTGCATAATCAATGTAAACCACTTCTGATGATTTAACGGTATAATCACCGTTGATACCAATGCGCAGTGCACCCAGCCCAACGTTATAACTGTATGTATTTGCTTTGGAAAGAAACCTTTTTTCAATCAGTTCTGAAATGGAATGCCCAACAATCAATTCGTTGTAAGTATCCTTCATAGGAAGCTTGATGTTGGAACTTAATGGTGTTGCGGTTACACCCAGCATATCACATTTTTTAAAATGCTTAAAGAGTTTCCTGAACGAATTGTAATGGGCTTCGTCCACAATCACCAACCCGATGTTTTTGATATTGAGCTGTCCTTCCTTGATGCGATTGTTTAAAGTTTCAACCATAGCTACATAACACTGAAGCTTTTCATCATTAGGAATTTCCTTGACGGTGCTGTTGATGACTTTGTTTTTTACGCCTATTTCAGTGAGGGTGGTTGACGTTTGTTTGCTGAGTTCAATCCGGTGGGTGAGTATTAAAACTTTTTTTCCGGTTTCGTGTATATAGCGTTTGGCGATTTCAGAAAAAATAACTGTTTTTCCGCCGCCTGTGGGCAATTGATATAAAATATTATAGCTTTCAGGAAATTTTTTAAACCGATCAAAAATCGTTTCAATTGCTTTTTTCTGATAAGAATATAACTCCCTGTCCTTGATTTTCTCCTGCTCTTGCAATTCTATCATATGTTCAAAAGTGTCCATTTTTACAAAAATAACACCTTTATTAAGTTATTCAAGTTTTTTATTTCAAAAAGTCCGAGAATTAAAAATTACTTTATAAAAAAATTAAGTTAAGAATAACTATTTATTGTTTTTAATTTAAGCAATGATACACTAACTTTGTTCTCAAAATTGCTTACATCCCATGTCCCAGGAAAAACCTAAGAAAAAGTCAAGACTTCGCCTGCTGCACCAGTATTACAGCTACACGGGCTTTTATGGCTTTTTGGGTAGCAGTATGCTCAGGGCAATTCCGTTGATTGTATTGTTTATTGGCGGGCTTTTAGCGATTCACTATTTTGTTATTGATGTAAATGTGCTTTTAAATAAAGTCACGGAAACTTTCCCGGCCTTTGGGGTATTGACTGTTTTCTTTATTTCAGAATCTGTTTTGGGATTGATTCCCCCGGAATTGTTTATCGCCTGGTCCAGTAAGTCGGTTACCCCGGTGTTTCATTTGTCGATGCTGGCGGTGCTCTCTTATGCCGGTGGTATAGTTTCTTATTATATTGGTAAAGCCATTACCAAAATCCCTTCTGTGCACGAATATCTGGAAATCAAAATGGCCAAGCACATCCGCAATACCCGCAAGTGGGGCGGATTTTTAATCGTTGTGGGCGCCTTGTTGCCCATTCCCTACTCTATGACCACCATGGCGGCAGGGATTATCAAGTATCCTTTCAACAGTTTGTTGCTTTTTGGATTACTTCGTTTTGTCAGGTTTTATATTTATGCGCTGGCTATTTTTAATATAGTGAGTTAGTATTTCATTTTAGCTCCCCTACCATTTCATTTTCAAGACCCTATTGTTAATTATTTGTTAAATAGTACTATGTTAAACAAAGTACTGTAACAAATTTAAAAATGCGTCGTCTATTAAATAAATCAATCATTTAAAACTTAGAAATCATGACAACAGTAAAAAGAAATTTAGGAACGATAAGCGATAAAAAAGCAGATCAGCAAATGGGCATACGCGTCTTATTGAATATGAATCAAAAAAGAGACGTCTGGAACAGCAGAAGACGATTTGGGTACTAAAAAGACGCAAAACTATAAACACCAATATTTACAGTACAAATCAATCATCAATCAAAAAAAATCAATCATCATGAGAATCTTTAAAAAACTATTTGAATCAATAAGCGAGAAAAGGGATACCCTTCAAATTAACAAGCGCATCAACTTGGCTTTCAGTAACAAGAGGGACGTTTGGAACGGAAGAAGAAGGTTTAGTTACTAGAGACCCAACCACGAGAGATTTTGAATTAGCCTTTAAAATCCAACAAGCCGGAGACCACTAACTCCGGCTTTTTTTATTTATTTACCCGGGGGCAATAAAGGCCTCACTTCTATTTTGCTGGGCAATGTCCTGGGGTGCATGCGCAACAAATCCACGACCATGGCACCCAAGTCTTCAATTTGTATTTTCCAGTCGTCATTTCCGTCAGGAGTGTGGTTATTAAAATATGTTGCCACCGAACCGGGCATGATTGTGGTGACTTTGATTTCATACTTTCGCAAATCGAGCATAGCAGCTTGTGTAAAGCCTGTAACACCAAACTTACTGGCATTGTAAGCCGAACCATTGGCAAAAAAATTGGTACCCGCCAGACTGGAGATGGTGATGATATAGCCTTTTGTTTTTTTGAGTTCTTCAACCGCAGCTTTAATACTGTAAAACACACCCGTAAGGTTGGTGTCTATGGTTTCCTGCCATTGTTCGAGTGAGAGTTCGTCCACCGGTGCAAAGTGGCCCAATCCGGCATTGGCAATCAGGATATCGAGTTTTCCGAATTTTTCCAGTACCTGCTGAACGGCTTTTTCCTGTTGCTTGTAATTCCTGACATCGGCCTGAATACCGATGGCTTTGGCTTTGCCTTTATTCATATCGTTAAGCTTACCGGCAGCTTCCGCAGCGGCAGATTTACTTCTGGCGGTAATGCCCACGTTAATTCCCTGCCACATCAGTGCTTCGGCGATGCCAAAACCAATGCCTTTGCTTCCTCCTGTAATCAATGCTACTTTGTCTTCTAAAAATTGCATATTTTAATCTTATTTAAATTCCCCTTAAATTTACAAAATCTATTAAGAACATCTCATTACGAATATTATTACAAGATTAAAATGCCAACACCATTGAAGTTCAATTTCTTATTATTCATTTTATTCGGTCCATTTTTAGTTTCTTCACAGGCACAACTGACTGAAATTAACAAAAAGGATGGTCTTTTTCAATTTGACATTCGTTATGCCACTTCCGATAATTTTTTAAACGAGGTCTTGTATGATTGCGCCAAATGTTATTTGCATCCCGAAGTTGCCGAGGCTCTCACCAATGCGGCCTATTTTTTTTGTGACCGCGGTTATGTCATAAAACTCTTTGATTGCTACCGGCCGCTTTCTGTTCAAAAACGGATGTGGGAAAAGTTGCCCAACAGGATTTATGTAGCCAATCCGGCCCGAGGCTCAATGCACAATCGGGGTGCTGCTGTTGACCTTACCTTAGTGACCCGTGACTGCACACCTCTGGATATGGGAAGTGACTATGATTTTTTTGGCAGGGCATCACATACAGATAACTATAATTTTCCGGAAGAAATCCTTAAAAACAGGGCGCTTTTGAGGGAAGGTATGGAGCAGTTTGGATTTACAATCATCCAATCAGAATGGTGGCATTTTAACTATTACAGACAAGGCAGGTCTCCCCTGCTCGACTTTGGTTTTAATTGCCAAAATTAAGTCGTTTGAGGTTTACCAAAACCTATAGTTTGCTTACCTTTGCTGAAATTTTTTGAAAATGATTAAAGCGTTTAAGGTTATTGCATTCTGGGAAGGAATTTCACTTATTTTATTACTCTTTTTTGCCATGCCATTGAAATACATCTGGGATTTGCCTATGGCTGTTTCAGTAGTGGGAATGGCACACGGTATTTTATTTTTGGCCTATGTGGTGCTTGCTTTTATTCTCAATTCTGAATTGAACTGGCCGTTAAAAACACTGGCCGGTGTTTTGGTGGCTTCGCTTATTCCATTTGGAACCTTATATATGGAAAAAAAATACAGCAATGTGATATATGGTCAGTAAAGAAGATTTTATTGGTTACAGTGTTATTTTAAGGGACTATCTGGTTGATCAGGGTGTGACTCCTTTTGTAGCAAAACACATTAATCTTGCGGTTATACTTTTATTGATTGGTGGCCTGGCTTTTGTGTTTGACAGATTGCTTCGTAAGGTAGTTGTCAAGCTGTTTACCATTTTTTCCGAAAAAACAACTACTACATTTGACGATTACCTTGTTCAAAGCCGTTTCCCCAGGTATGTGGCACATATAGTACCGTTGTTGTTGCTGAAGGCTTCGTTTCCTTATGTTTTTAACGAATTTCCATTTTGGTTTAAAATATTCAACATCGCCCTAAATGTTTATGGTATTATTCTTATCGTAAAAATTATAAGAAGTATACTGCGTTCTTCAAAAAACTATTTACGCACTAAAGAACAGTATGCCGATAAACCTTTGGAGAGTTATCTGCAGGTCATACTGATTTTTTTATGGGGTATTGCGGGAATTTTTGCTGTTTATGAAATTACCGGAAAGGAAGTGCTCAGCCTGTTCTCACTGGGTGCCGCTTCGGCAATTATCCTGTTGATATTCAAAGACACCATACTCGGTTTTGTGGCGTCTATTCAGGTTTCGGTAAACGATATCGTGAGGATTGGTGACTGGATTACATTCAGTAAATTTGGCGCAGATGGAACGGTGACTGACATCAACCTGGCCACAGTACGGGTTCAAAACTGGGACAATACATTCACCACCATTCCCACTTACAGCCTGATTGCAGATTCGTTTCAAAATTGGCGCGGTATGCAGGAATCGGGAGGGCGACGCATCAGGCGGTCTATTTTTGTCAAACAGAATTCCATTAAATTCCTGACTGCTGAAAAGATTGAAGAATTAAAAAAGATTCAGCTTGTAAAGCCCTATATTGAACACCGTCAACGCGAAATTGACCGTCATAACAAGCGTGTTGAAGCCGATAAAAGTGTATTGATTAATGGTAGGAACCAAACCAATTTTGGGGTTTTTAGAAAATATATTGATGCCTCGCTGCGCCAAAACACCGGTATCAATAACAATATGATGATTATGGTGCGTCAGTTGCAACCCACACCACAAGGCATACCACTTGAGATTTACTGCTTTAGTGCCGATAAACGCTGGGAAAACTATGAAGCCATTATGAGTGATGTTTTTGACCACATCATCGCTTCTGCACCTTATTTTGAACTTGAATTGTTTGAAGAACCCACAGGTGCTGACATAAAAGAGTTAAAGGCGATCAATCCTGCACTTAGCAAAGAATCTTGAAGACGATTTTAATCATATTGGCCTTTAGCGGGATAATTGCTGCATCAATTCCTTTGTTGGCCTCCAAAAAATGGTGGATAAGGGCTTTTGATTTCCCTCATTTGCAATTCACTATATTCTCTTTTGTTATATTTATACTACTTGTTTTTCAAATTGATTTTTCAAATTTCTTTGAAGTTGGAGTGATTTTGTTGCTCCTTGGATTCCTTATATATCAATGTGTCATCCTTTTTCCGTACACTTTTCTGGCAAAAAAGCAATTGGTTAATGCTCAAAATCCTGATGAGACAAATTGTATTAAAATACTTACTGCAAATGTCTTTCAGGACAACAAAGAAACAAACAGGCTCATTGAATTAATCAATAAAACCAATCCGGATGTAATCATCCTTCTGGAGACAAACCACAGGTGGCAAAAAGTATTGCAACCTTTAAAGCGTGCATATCCCAATTCTGTTGAACATCCCTTAGAGAATTTTTATGGGATGATGTTGTTTAGCAAATTTGAGCTTAACGATATGAGCGTCCGTTTTTTAATTGATGAGGAAATACCTTCAATTAAAGGAAAGGTTCAATTAAAAAGTGGTGTTTCAATCAATTTACATTGTTTGCATCCAATGCCCCCAAGCCCAACTGAAAATGAAAAGTCCTTGGACCGCGATGCTGAATTATTGATTGTGGCCAAAGAGATTAAAGAATCAGACTATCCTGTTTTGGTGATTGGTGATTTAAATGATGTAGCCTGGTCACACACTACCAGAATGTTTCAAAGAATCAGCAGATTGCTTGACCCCCGGATTGGCAGGGGTTTTTACAATACTTTTCACGCAAAATATCCCTTGATGAGATGGCCTTTGGATCATTTATTTGTATCAAACGACTTCAAGCTGGTTTCACTAGAGGTTTTGCTTGACATTGGTTCAGATCATTTTCCTGTGTTTGCAGAGTTGGTTTACTGCACAAAAACAATAAAAAACGAGGCTCCCGATCACGCAACTCCTGAAGACAAATTGGAAGTAGAAGAAACTATTAACAGTGGTCTTGAGGAAAACGGGAAATCGCCAACTCAATAATTTGCTGATGGTCAAAGGCTAACTCGGGCAAGTCTTTGATATTAAACCATTTTGCTTCTTTTGCATCATCTGCGGCTTTGGGTTTGTCGTTTTCTTTTGCAAAGCCCACATAGGCAATTGTAATGGTTCGGCCCCGTGGATCGCGGCCGGGTGTTCCAAAAGTAAATAACTGTTCACAGGATACCAGTTCAATTCCGGTTTCTTCTTTTAATTCACGCTTTGCAGCGGTTTCAAGGTCTTCATTATTCTCAACAAAGCCCCCGGGCAATGCCCATTGGTTTTGAAATGGAGGGTTTTTACGTTTGATTAATAGAATAAAGGTTTCTGACTTTTCTTTTTTAAAAACTACAGCGTCAGCAGTTACATTAATGGATTGCTTATTCATCCTCACTTAATTTTTGATGTAAACCGTTTTTACATTCACAAACTCCCTAATGCCTTCCTTGCTCAATTCACGTCCATAACCTGATGTCTTTACACCACCAAAAGGCAATCTTGGATCACTTTTAACCAAATCATTAATAAATACCGCACCTTCATTAAAATGAGGAATCAATTTTTCCATACGCTCAATATCATTTGAAAACAGGGAAACGCCAAGTCCAAATTTTGAATTATTGGAAAGCTCAATTGCTTCTTCTTCGGTTTTGAAACGGGTAACAGATAATAGCGGCCCAAAGGTTTCTTCTTTAAAAACTTCCATATCAGTGGTGACATTGTCAACAACAGTGGGTTCAAAATAAGCTTTGTTCCTTTTTCCACCTGTCACTATTTTCGCGCCTTTTTTAACTGATTTTGTCAATTGCGTTTCCAATTCTTCGGCCAGATCTTCACGCGCCATAACACCCATGTAAGTGGATTCATCCTCAGGGTTTCCGTTTTTTAGTTCCTTTACTTTTTGCAGTAGTTTTTCGATAAAGTCATTAGCTATGCTTTCATCAACCAGCAGACGCTTTCCGGCAATACAACTTTGACCGGTGTTTTGAAACCTCGCCTGAATACAAATATCAACGGTTTCGTCAATTTCGGCATCCTTAAAGACAACCAAGGCGTTACTACCACCGAGTTCGAGTACGGTTTTTTTGATGTTTTTTCCGGCGATAGAGGCCACTGCTGCTCCTGCCGACTCACTACCTGTCAATGTTACTGCTTTTACAACTGGATTTTCAATGATTGATTCAACAGCATCACTTTCAACAAGAAATGTGCTGAAACAATGTTTCGGAAAACCGGCTTCTTCAAATACTTTTTGAATGTTGAGTGCAGAACCAAACACATTGGAAGCGTGTTTTAAAACAGCCACATTACCGGCCATCAAAGCCGGGGCAGCAAACCTGAAGACCTGCCAGAATGGATAATTCCAGGGCATAATGGCCAGCACTACCCCAAGGGGTTCATAGCAAATATAGCTTTTGTGGGCATCTGTTTCGACAGTTTCATCAGCTAGGTGTTTTTCGGCATTTTCAGCATAAAACTTACATACCCAGGAGCATTTTTCAATTTCTGCAATGGCTTGTTTGATGGGTTTTCCCATTTCCCGGGTGATTAATTCAGCATATTGCTGCTTGTTGTTTTTTAAAATTTCAGCAGCCTGAAGCATTAATTTTTTTCGTTCAGAAAACGAAGTTTGTTTCCATAAATCAAACCTTTTTGAAGCTTTGTCAAGCAGGTTTTCAACTTCGGCATTGCTTTGTGTCTGGAAAGTATTTATAAGTTTCCCATTGTAGGGATTGATTGATTTTATAACAGTCATAATTTAAACAAATTGAAAACTAATTTAAGGCAAATACATTGAAAACCCCTAATATTTAAGGGACTTTTAAGTTTTTTATGTTGATAACATCGTTTATAACTCCGGCTGATTTAACTATTAAATGGGGTTTTCATTCCCTAAATTTAATAAAACCTAAAGTTATGAACTCCCGAGACTTTGATTTAACCGCCTTACGTCCCGAAATTTCTTCAGCAGTTGTTACTTCATTTATGAGTGCAGACGAGCAATTTCAGAACAAAACATTACGCCCCATAGTCAAGCTTCAGAATGACCTTTTGATTTTGGTTTTTAGGAACTATGCCGCAAAACACAAAAATGTATTTTACACGCTTTCGCTCGAAAGAAAACTCAATTATATCGAAAACGCCATTCAGAAAGACATCAAGTTCCGAAATTCACTTAAAGGGATGGTCATTGGGCAATTTACGCTTGACGAGTATGAGTTGTATATTCAAAACTCCTCTGCCCTGAACAAAAGGATGATGAACCTTGTGATTGAAAGGCTCAAGAACAACATCCAACTTTTAGAGTATGAGTGTGTTCATTAAAAAGCCTAAAATTATCGTAAGGGCAAAACTCATAAGTGTGCCAATAAGCACATATTCAGTTTGTTTGCGGCTTCCACTTTGACTTTTATCGCCAAAGCGTAAAATTGATTTTGCCGCAATTAAGAACCCAATGGCTGCAATGTTGTGTGTGAGTATAAATGTCAGCACCAGGATGCGCTCAAAAATCCCGATATAACGTCCGGCTTTTTCCAGACTGTTTATTTTTTCTTCACTTTCAATTTCTTCTTGCCAGCTTTTTGTGGCTTTGCCAATGATAAAACCAAAAGGGAAGATTACAATCAAGTAGCCTAAAATAAGAATCAGGGTGTTTTGAGCACCAAAAAGTGACCCAAGAAACGGAAATAAAGCTTCAAAATTTTCTGTGAGGTACAGCCACGCAAAAAGTAAAATCAAGAGATGGAAAAACTGATCCAGAAGGAAGATTTTTAAATTGTCTTGTTTTTGATTGAGTTTCCACAAGTCAATCCCAAAATGGGTTATCATAATAAAAACCGGAACCAAAAAGCTTGTCCATTGCTGTAAAAACAAATAGGTGAGCAATCCTGCTATAAATGCGTGAAAGTATAGAAAAGGTGATTTTACTTTGCGTTCCCTTTTTTGTTGTATGGCTTTTGCCGGTTGAAGCACAAAGTCTGTAAGCACGTGTGCCAACAACAACTGTAAAGCTATAAGTAGTGTATCATTCATAATTTAGGGTTTCGAAAATACCTGATTAAACCTTTGCAATAACAACTGTACTTCTTCCCAACCGGCAGCTTTTTTTCTGAGGTTGATGGCTGCCTGGCTGCGCCCCAAAAGATCGGCAATTTGTTGTTCTTTCATTCCTTTGAGAAGGTAATAAACCACTTCAGCAGAGGCGATTGACCACTTGTCTGTGAGGCTGTCCAGAAATTTCAGGCTTACTTTAAATTCGTCGTTAATGTTTTGGTTACTTGTCTTAATGCTCAATTTTTTGTTTTCGTCTTTCATTGCATCGAGGGTATGTCCTGAAAAATGAAAAGCTTCGCCGTTTGATTCGGTAATGGCTTTTTCGTTATAATCAGCCTCCCCTATCCCAATGGCTATGCGGATATCAGCCACAGGAACATTGGATTGTTTTTTGGATGAATTTTCAACTTTCAGCACGGCCGTTTTTATACGCAGCGCTATTAGTAAAGCCTCTTGAGGCTGTTTGACTATACCCTGAAAACTGTCTCCCCTAAACAGGGTAAACAAGGCATCCTGTTCTTTTGAAATAGCGTCAAATTCTGCTTTCAACACAGCGATGACTTCTTTGAGGAGGGATTTGTCATAAGCAGTTGAATTGATTAAATCTGCTGTTAAAACGGCAACCATAGGCTTTATTTTTAACCAAATATAAGTCAAAAGACTTATAAAACAAAATTATAAGCCTTAAAGCTTATAAAAAAGAATTATAAGTTCTAAGACTTATAAAATTAATCATATTGAATATTTATCAACATTTTAATCAATTTAAAAGGAATTGAAACTACTTTTGCAGTGTAAAACCGCATTAAATGATTAAGACTAAACTCTACATGAAGTGTCTGGAAATTTTGAACCAGCAAATTGAAAAGTACCAAAGAGAAATTGATATTGTCAAGGAAGCCCTTGAAAATGAAAGTGGTCAATCTGACAATGAAGATGGCGGAAAAGGGGAAATGCTTAACGAAATAGAAAAATATGCCGGTTATATTGAAACTTCAGAAAAAACCAAAGAACAACTCAAACGCATAGATGTTTCACAGGAACATACCGTTGTGGGGAACGGCAGCCTTGTTGAGACTGAAAAAAACTTCTTTTTTATAGCTGTTGCTTTGGGGAAACTGGATTTGGAGGACAATAAAAACTACTACTCCATTTCAACCAGCGCTCCCATTTATGAACACCTTAAAGGAAAAAAAGCCGGTGATGGTTTTTCATTCAACAATATGTCATACAAAATTTTAAACGTTCTTTAATCAAATTGTTGAAACCCCGTTTAAATCGGTTGTGACTACTTCGGTCATATAGTTTAAAAAGGGGAATGTCAGTTTAAACAAGCGAATAACCTCTTTCGAAAAATTTTTATCAAGCACTTCTTTGTCAGAAAAATAATGAATGACAAAGAAGTTTTTGTTTTTAATGAGGTCGATGGCTTTGTGGTCTTTATCAAAACCCTTTGGAGCAGTTTTTACCTGATTTGTTTTATCAAAACCGTCAAACTCCTTTTTAAACTCCGATTGATTAAAAATTTTACGAATTTGAGCGTCATCCATTTCAAACTCTTTTCTGAACCTCAATAAATCCTGCGGATTTGGTTCAAAAAAGCCAACTGCCAGAAAAGAATTTCCGGGTTCGAGTTGCAAATAATAGCTTCCCCTTCGGTTTGCCCCTGCCCGCATCCAGTTGGCGCCCCTGTTTGTTTTATAAGGTGTTTTGTCTTTACTGAAGCGCACATCTTTGTAAATCCTGAAAATTTTGACTTTTTCGATTTCGTCAAACTCATTCAAGCCATCGGTGATTGCTGTAAAAAACTTTTTCAGTGATTTCTCTTCAACCTGAAAGCGGGGTTTGTTATTGTCAAACCATTCTTTATGATTGTTCTCTTTGAGTTCGTTCAAAAACCCGAAAAGAGTATCAGAAACTTTAATTACATCCATTTTTTTGATTTAAAGTAAATTAACATAGATATGACCATTAAAAGCATAACGCCTAAAATACCATAATAACCATAATGCCAGTGAAGTTCGGGCATATTGTCAAAGTTCATTCCATAAACTCCAACCACAAAGGTAAGTGGAATAAATATCGAAGCCATAATGGTGAGCACTTTCATGATTTCATTCAACTTATTTGAAACACTGTTCATATACAAATCCATCAATGCCAAAGCCGATTCGCGCATCACTTCAATGGTGTCAATCACCTGGATGGTGTGGTCATAGAGGTCCCTGATAAACACCCTCACGTCAGGATTGATAATGGAATCATCTATTTTTTCAAGTTTGCTTATGACTTCCCGAAGCGGATAGACCGAACGCCTCAACTCGAGGGTTTCACGCCTCACCCTGTGCAGTTTATTAAGGGTTCCTTTAGAAGGATTTTCAAGCAGTTCCAATTCGATAGCCTCAATGCGCTCTCCAAGTACTTCAAGAATCACAAAATAGTGATCAACAACAGAGTCAATCAATGCATAAAGTAAGTAATCAGATTTCTTTTTCCTGATGTATCCTTTTCCTTCGTGAATTCGTTTCCTAACGCCATCAAAAACATCCCCCTTTTTTTCCTGAAAGCTGATTAAAATATTTTTATGAAGTATAAAGCTGATCTGCTCATCATCAATGGAGTCATCTCCATCAATCATAAACATTTTTATTACTGTGTGGATGTATTCAGGATGCTCATCAAGTTTTGGACGTTGACCCACGCTCAAGACATCTTCCATTGTGAGTTTATGAATCAAGAGTTTTGAGCAGATTGCTTCAATGACTGCCTCGTCGTGAATACCATCAATATTAATCCAAAGCAAATCTTTGGAAGTATCGACCAAATGGATTATTTCATCTAAGTGTTTTGGAAAATATTCTTCAACCTGGTTTTCATTGTAATGGATTACGGTAAATTCAACGTGTTCCATCTTGCGTTCACCTGTAAAAAGAAGTGTTCCCGGAGCAAGACCCAGTTTTGATTTTCTATTGTGTTTACTTTTTCTTGGCTTTGTATGCTTCTTCATAATTTAAATTTAAGAAATTAAATGAAACAGACAATGATAAAAAAATTGTGAAAAAGCGGTTGATAAACATTTTTATAAATCATTAAAGCTGTGGTTCTTTTTAGTAGATTTGAAAATCACGTAATTGGGGCAAAATGCGTAGTTTTTTCATATCATTTATATTCTTCCTTTTTTGGTTTGCTGTTGCATTTGTTTATATAGCAAATGATACAACTCCAAAGTTAACTTCCTTTTTTAACAACTTAACTTTAAATAAAGAAATTTCAGAAACCATAACTAACCAATCAACTGAAGAAACAGATAATAAACCTTTAACTGAAGATTTAGAGAGCGATAAAACAATCGTTGAAAATCAAGCCCTTCTTCACATATTTATGGAAGAAAAGGGTTACCTTTTTTCATTAGATACCCTGTATATCAAAAAAAATGTTGATTCGGTGTACTTCTCTACTTTTGAAGAAAAGTATTTTCAAAAGTTGTTACAATACATTTCAGAAAATGAAAACTTTGAGCTTTTAATTGAAAGTGATTACAGCGCCACAGAAAAATTTGCCACACCCAATATGGGAGTAAGAAGAGGTGAGTTTCTCTTGAATTCATTAGCTAAAATTGGGGTTGACCCTTACTTGATAAATGTAAAGAGCAACATTAAGGAATTAAATTTCTCTGAAGACAACAAATACTATGGAGGAATACATATACAGTTTAAGCCTATGGACTCCGTTAGAAAGGCTGAAATAGATAAAAACAGGGTCATAAAAAGGACAGTTTACCCAACTTTTACTTTTGCAAGGATCATCGCAAATAAAAACCTTGACGATTTTGCTGATGAACTAAAGGAAATACTTGCCAAAACCCCAAACCGTACAGTTCAAATAATTGGTCACACAGACAATATTGGCAGCGCCATAGACAATTATCAATTGGGTTTAAAATATGCACAACAGGTTAGATGGTATTTAATTAACACTAAGGGCTTAGAAGCTTCAAAATTAAGAGCAATGTCCAAAGGAGAAGAAGATCCAATAGACGACAACAATACCCAAATAGGAAGAAAGAACAATTTGAGAATTGAGTTTATAATTGAATAGTAATGACAGAATTTTTTACAAATAGCGACTGGGTATTTTTTGCTGAACTATTCGTTTTTATGTTAGGCGCATTTCTGATTGGTTTTTTCTTTGGAAAAAAATCAAATAGAAGGGTAAAAACTTTGGTAAAAAAAGAGAATGACATCAATGATATAGAAACCATTTTCAGTGAAATTAAACCGGATATCATTAAAATAATAGAGAAGCATAAAGACAAAAAAACAGAGTCCAATCCTGTTTTAGAAATCACAAAAAAAATGAAGCTTAATTTTGATGCCATCGGTTACTCAGACGCTTTAAATAAAGATGATTTAACAATGATTGATGGTTTGAGCCCTTTCATTGAAGACAAACTTAATCAACTGGGTATTTATTCATACAATCAAATTAGCAGGTTTACCAAAGAAGATATTGAAACCGTGACACATTTAATAGAATACTTCCCGGGCAGAATTGAGCGAGACAACTGGGTGGGTCAGGCCAAAGCTTTGGAAAACAAAAAAGCCACTCATGTAGAGTAGCTTTTTATATTTGAAACTAAAACTTTTAGTTGTTCCCTAAAATAATGGGCATTCCCGAATCCCCACCACCAATCACGATGACTTTAGCATTTGGAGATTTTGAGAGTTCAATGGTTGCTTGAATTCCTTTTTCCTGAAGGATTTTATCTGTCAAAGAAGCACTAAGGATTCTGTTTGCTGTTGCTTTACCCTCAGCATCAATTCTTTGTCTTTCTGCTTCCTGTTCTGCTTTTTGGAGTCTAAATTCATATTCTAATGCTTCCTGCTCTTGACTTAGCTTTCTCTCGATAGCTTCTTTGATTGTAGGAGGTAAAGTTACGTCTCTCACAAGCACTTGATTCAGTTTTATGTACTGACCTTCAAGTAATCTGTTTGTTTCAGTATAAATTTCAGTTTGAATGGCATCCCTTTTTGTGGAATACATTTGTTCAGGTGTATAACGACCAATAACACTTCGTGTAGCCGAGTTGATGGCAGGTTGTAATACTCGCTGTACATACAACTCTCCCCTTTCCTGGTGCAGGCTTCCTAAATTTTCAATTTCCGGTTCAAACCAAATTGAAGCATCAATTCTAATATCCAAACCGTTTGAAGAAAGTGCTTGGAACTTCTCGGTAAGAACTTGTTGTCTCACTTCATAAACATATACGGTATTCCAGGGTGCAACAATATGAAAACCTTCGCCCATAGCCGGTTTATCAGTGACAACCCCTCCTGCAAAAGGTTTATAAAGCACTCCGGCGTTACCGGCACTAATGGTTACAATCGATCGGGTTAAAAAGATAATCGCAACAATAACAATGATAATTAAAGGCAATCCAATTTTTGGCATTTTTTCCATTTTAGATAATTATTTTGGTTTTTATATTTAGATATAGAACTTTGAAAAACTAAATCAACCCGTGATACTTTCTGCTAAACCACTCTGTAGCAAGTAAAATCACCAACAGAAACAGCAGTATTTTCCAATCGAGCAAAGTTACGGTTTTTTGTTCACTTTTTTGAACAGTTACGTAACTGTTATTGGTAATTAATTCGTTTTCCAGATCAGAAAAATCAGAGGCAAAATAAGACTTACCTCCTGTTGCATTGGAAACCCTTTTGAGTTTATCCACATTGGCATTCAGGAATTGCCTTTCAACATTGAATTCTATAATGCTAAAATTCCCGGAAGCACTTAAAGCCTCATCAACCACCGAGACTGTATATGTGTAATCACCGGCAGGCAAACTACTCAGGTTGACCTCATAAAAATTGGTTTTCAGCAATAGCGGAAAGGTGTATTGCTGTTCGGTTTCCCGGTTTTTTAACGAAATGGTCAAAGATGCAGAATTATTGAACACATAATTTCGGTCAAAATACTGGGCAGATATTTTTACATCACCACTGTTATAGTAAAACGATTCTGAATTGACTTCAAGCCTTGTTCTTCTCTGGTTTGACGAAAGGTATTGCACCAGACTGCTCATAAAGTCATCAAACGGTTTAAAACTGTTGTTTCTCACATACACATTGGCCCGCCATCGCCAAAGCCCTTCGGCATCGAGGATGGCCTGTCTTCTGTTGTTTTCTTCAAAAGTGGACAATAATGGGTTTTCAGTAAAAATCCCCAAAATGCGCTGATGCAGCATCACGTCGTGAGGCACATTGATTTTCAAGTCACCCAAGGTGGTTTCCAGTGGAGGTAAATTGCCAAATCCAATATCTTCCACAGAAAATTGCCCATAACTCTGGTTCAGATGACCCTGCACCTGCTCACGGCTGTAGGCTTGTTTGCCAAATGTGGTTTGCTTTCCGTTTAAAAACATCCAGTTGGTAGACGGTCCGAATATCCAAAGCGTGTTTTGGTTGGATTGTTCCAGCCTGTCAATAACTGCTGAGAAGCGGTTGCTGGGCTGGTAAAGAATCACCAATTGAAAATCATCCAAGCGGTTGACAGCATTTTCAGGGGTGTCCATTTCAAACTTTCGCTGTTCGTTGCTGGTGATGGATTTTTTGAGTGCTCCCTGATCTGGGTGCACAATATCGCTCACCAAAAGTACATTGGTTGCCTGGTCAATCACTTCAACGGCAAAAAAGCGGGTGTTGTTTTCAATGTTTTTTTCATTCTCAAGCGGCCTGATTTCGGCAGTGAAGCGCTGTACCCCAACTTGATTGGCCGGCAGGTTGAAATTCAATATCTTCGAATTTTCCCTTTCGCTGAAGCTTACATTTTCCTGATACAAAGTGCTGTTGCCCTGTTTGACGGTAAACACCGAGTTTTCAGTCTCATCACCGGTATATGAAAGAAACACTTCTACCGGAAATTCATTCCTTAAATAGGCATAGCGATTTATATTGATTTGGTTGATGGCCAAATCTTTATATACAATAGTATCTCCCAAAATAATGGAATAGATCGGTTGCCGACTGTTTTGGGCCGTAAATTCATAATCAGTCCCTAGGGTTTGGTTGCCGTCTGTGACCAGAATGATAGGTGCTGTACTGTTTTTGTATATTTCGTTCAGCGATTGTAGCGGTTGGGAAATATTGGTTTGGAGTTCGTCAAAATTCAGTGAATCCATCCTGCTCAACTCCTTTCCAAAACTATAAAAAGAAACATCAAAACGCCTGTTGAGGGCTTCACTATTTTGAATAAAATCTATAAATTCATCGACTTCTGATTCCCTCTCTAAATAACTGACAGATTGCGAATTGTCAACTGCCACAGCAAGTGTGGGTTTAACATCAAAATAAGTGTTTTGAAAGAACTTGGGGTTGAACAAAAGCAGTATCAAAACAAAAACCGTAAGAAACCTCAGGATTCCAAAAAACCAACGCAGGCGGGTATTTAATTTGGATTTATAACCGTAAAACAAAAAAGCAACCACAACCGAAATGAGTGCAGCAAGGACAATGATTAAAATTCCGGATTCGAGCATAAAAATAAAACAAACCCCAATTTAAGGGGTTTGTCATAAAAAATTCAATAATTTATGTTAACATTCCACCATCGACGTTGAGTACTTGCCCGGTAATGTATGCAGACAGATCGCTGGCAAGGAACACGCAGGCATTAGCGATATCTTCGGGGGTTCCTCCCCTTTTTAATGGAATGGCATCCCTCCAGCCCTGCACAGTGGCTTCGTCGAGTTTTCCGGTCATTTCAGTTTCAATAAAGCCCGGTGCAATGGCGTTGCAACGGATGTCACGCGAACCCAGCTCCAGAGCCACCGATTTAGTAAACCCAAGAATACCTGCCTTTGAAGCGGCATAGTTGGTTTGACCGGCGTTGCCTTTTACTCCCACCACCGAACTCATATTGATGATGGAGCCTTTGCGCTGCTTGAGCATCGTGCGCTGCACGGCTTTGGTCATATTAAACACTGATTTTAAGTTCACTTCAATCACCTTGTCAAAATCTTCTTCGGTAATGCGCATCAGGAGGTTGTCTTTGGTAATACCGGCATTGTTGACCAGGATATCAATGCTACCGAATTCCTTGACCACTTCTTCGGCCAGTTCCTGTGCCTGTTGGTAGTTTGCGGCATCGCTTTTATATGCTTTGGCTTTTACGCCTTCTTTTTCCAATTCATTTTGTAATGCCAAGGCAGCTTCTTCAGAAGAGCTGTATGTAAATGCCACATTAGCGCCGTTTTTGGCAAAAACTTCTGCGATTCCTTTTCCAATTCCGCGGCTACCGCCGGTGATGATGGCTGTTTTTCCTTCAAGTAGTTTCATAAAATTTTGGTACTTTTAATGTTGTCATCAAATATAAGCAA
The DNA here is from genome assembly GCA_964469175.1 of uncultured Flavobacteriaceae bacterium. Classification (GTDB taxonomy): domain Bacteria; phylum Bacteroidota; class Bacteroidia; order Flavobacteriales; family Flavobacteriaceae; genus Planktosalinus. Next base: position 47,823 of record CAYXXY010000008.1, on the reverse strand, counting down.
ATGGATAAGGAAGTAGCAAGAAAACTTTTTGAAATTGGTAAGGGAATTTTTGGTTTACGACTTAGGTAATTGACTTAAGACTGCAGGACTTATGACTTAAGACTAAAAAATTATTCCATAAGGAATTGTTTTGCTTATTAAATGGAATATTTATAAAATGCAAGAGCAGCATCAGAAGATGCTGATAGTATTATGGAAAATCAATCAAAATTGTGAAAGCTCAAAGTCATGAGACTTTGCGCAGCGGGGGAACAACATCTTGCGATCTATCAAACACTATTTCATCGTCTTTATTAAGATCAAAAATATTAATAAGTCTAGAATAAAAATTAACTTGAATCTTTTTTAAATCATTACTTTCATCCAAAAAATTTAGTGTGAGTTCTTGAAAAATCTTGTCTGTTCTTTTTAATAGTTCAATGATAGTACCTCTTTTTGTCACTGTTATAGATACAATCTTAAAATCGTCTGGTTGACTAATCTCTATGCTTTCAATATTATCAATCTTATATGATGTTGAAATCTTGAAATTTTGATTATTTGCCAAAATAAAGTTTTTAAGGAGTTCTGATAATTGAGGCTAGTTATTTTGAACAATCCTTGAAGGAGAACAACTAAAAATAAAAAGTAGCAGAAAAAAAAACTAATCTTCTTTAGGCACAATCCATTCGCTATATCTTTATCTTCTATTTTCATCATTTCTAAAATTTCTATTTATAAATTGTACTGCCTCTATCACCTCATCTCTTTGTTCGCTTCTAATAGTTCCCTCGCTACCGCACGACTGCATCGCGTGAGTAAACCACTTCCATTTATTTCATTATCAAACTCCATTCAACCAAATTACTAAAAAATAATAATTCAACTACCCTTAAAAACAAAAAACCTCCTGAAATCAATCAGGAGGTTTTTATAAACTATTTAAAGTTGTTTACTGCTTGAAGTTAAACAGGTAGTCCAGGTCAATTTCTTCCACCTGCCCCATTTTTCTCAATACATTAAAGTCAACGTCTTTTTTGTTTCCAATCACCATCACGGTATAGTTGCCGTCTTTGATGTTTTCATCAAAAAATGTTTTTAAATCTTCCATCGTCATATTCTGGATAGCGTTGTACATTTCTTCACGAATGTCATAGTCGATGCCTTGTTTTTTCAATCGCTCAAAACTCCAGAAAATATTGGTCTTGGTAATTCTTTCTGCGGCCAGTTGTTTTAGTGTGGCATCTTTGGCGGCATTGAATTGCTCTTCGGCTTCGGGCATATTGTTCATCAATTCCATCATCGCTTCAACGGCTTCTTCAATTTTGTTGGCCTGGGTGCCGATGTATGCTTGCACATAGTTGGGTTTTCCTTCTTCTGCTGCATTTCTGTAAACAGAATAAGCTGAATATGCCAATGCCTTGGACTCCCTGATTTCCTGAAAAATAATGGATGAAAGTCCGCTGCCAAAATATGAGTTAAACACCCTTGAAGCTGCCAGTTTCTCAGGAGAGAAAGTATCGCCTTTTGACAGGAACATCATTTCTGCCTGAACCATATCATAATTGACAAAATACACTTTACCACCGGTGGTGATTTCAGTGTAAGCTTTTTTCTCCGGATACTCTTTCAGTTCGGCGGGAACATTGTGCTTTTCATTCAAGGCAGCTACCGCATTGTCAATGTCATTTCCAAAATAGAACACGCGGTGCTTGTAGTTTTTCAAATCCTTGATGGCCTGAACCAAATCTTCAGGATTGATGGCTTTCAGTTCCTCAATAGTAAAAATATCCCTGTAAGGCGAATCCGGACCGTATTGGCCGTAGCTCATCAGTCCGCCAAACATAATCTGGTTTCTGTTTGCTTTGGCGTCGTTACGTGCTTTTTCAATGGTTTCCACATATTTCGCGTAAGCTTCCTCATCAGCCACGGCGTTATCCCAAATGTGCTGAAGGAGTTCAATACCTTCGGCAAGGTTGTCTTTTAAGCCTGAAAGTGAAACCAATACCCTGTCTGAACCGGAATTTGCGCCATACCTGATACCAATGCGGTAAAACTCTTTTTTAAGGTCTTCGGCAGTTTTAGTGTCTGTGCCAAGATAAGTCAAATAACCCATAGCCAGATCCAACAGTTTGTTGTTGTCCTTACCCATATCGTAAATGAAAAAAGTTTGCATCAGGTCGTTGACTTCGTTTTTGATGTAAGACACTTCGATACCGTTGTTGAGTGTCCTGTTTTGGATGGTGGCTTTATAATCGATAAATAAAGGCTCGATTTCAGGCGACTCGATGGCTTCAAACATTTCCAGAAAACCTGATTTTTTATCCCTGTTCAACTGAACAGGTGTGATTCCGGGATTTTCTACCCTAACAGCATCCAGGCTTTCACCCTGTCTTTTGTAAACCACCACATAGTTTTCTTTGTAAAAATCATTAGCAAAATTCACCAGTTCGTCTTTGGTGATTGTGGTCAAGCTGTTTAAAAAGTTAACCCTGTCTTTCCAGTCCTGAAATTGGGTAAATGTTTTTACGTAAGCATTGGCCAAAGGCGATGCGTTTTCAAACTGACGCATTTCCTGAAGTTTCAGGTCATTGATTGCGGCTTCCAGTAACCAGTCGTCAAAATTGCCTTGCTTGATGTTTTCGATTTCTTTCATCAGCAAATCTTTAACATCTTCCAAAGTCTGACCCCCACGGGAATAACCGGTAATGCTGTGCATTCCGTAATCATTAAAAAACGTAGGTCTTGAAAATGCCCGTTGTACAATTTGCTTTTGGTTTAGGTTTAAATCAATTAAACCTGCTGTACCATTGCTTAAAATCTGGTCGATTAAAGTGATGTATCTTTCTTCTTCTGAACCTACTTTATCAGTTCTGTAACCAATGGTTACACGCTCTGCTTCCGGGCCAAAAACTTCCCTGATGATTGGAGCTGTGATTGGGGATTCTGTTGGTCTTTCAGGGTGAACCAGTTCTTTTTTCTCAAAACCTCCAAAGTGGTTGTTCACTTTTTGGATGGATTCTTCAAAATCAAGGTCACCTACTAAAACAATAGCCATGTTATTAGGCACATAATAGCTGTCAAAATAATCGTTAATGGCAATCATTGAAGGGTTTTTCAAATGTTCTGAAATACCGATGGTAGGTTGTTGACCATAAGGATGGTTGGGGAACATCGCATCCATCAGGGCGAAATTCTCTTTTCTAAAGTCGTTGTCCTGTGCTCGGTTAAATTCTTCATACACGGCTTCCAATTCTGTATGGAACAGTCTTAACACCAATTTACTGAAACGCTCGCTTTCCAGCGTTAACCACTTGTCCAGTTCGTTTGAAGGAATTCTATTGGTATAAACCGTTTCTTCGTGCCAGGTCCAAGCGTTTGTGCCTTGTGCACCAAGCGCACTAACCATTTTGTCATATTCGTTGGCTATCGAAATTTTTGACGCTTCCTGTGAAACACTGTCAATAGTTCTGTATATGGCTCTTTTCTTTTCAGGGTCAGTTTCTGCTTTGTGTTGTTCATACAGGTCTGAAATCTTAGCAAGAAGTACTTTTTCAGCTTCCCAATCCTGGGTCCCGATTTTATCTGTTCCTTTAAACACCATATGCTCCAGGTAGTGTGCAAGTCCTGTGTTATCAGCAGGATCATAAACCGAACCGGCTCTCACGGCAATGTAAGTCTGGATTTTGGGTTCGTCGCTGTTTTTGCTTAAATAAACTTTGAGCCCGTTATCAAGGGTGTATAACCTTAAACCCGTAGGGTCGTTTTTTACAACTTCATATTTGAAGCCATTTGCGTCGGTGTGTGAAGTAACATCTCCACTTTGTTTTTTACAGCTTTGAAGCGAAATAAATGCCACTGCTGTCATCATTAGTAAAACTTTGTTCATTATATCTGGTTATTAATTTTAAATTAAAAAATCCGTTAGCTAATGTAAACCAACGGATTATAATATAAAATAGTATTCAATTGACTACTATGCTAAAAGTTCCGCAACTCTTTTTCCTATTTCGGCAGGAGAATCCACCACGTGAATGCCGTGTTCTCTCATAATTTTCTTTTTCGCGGCAGCGGTGTCTTCACTTCCACCCACAATAGCACCGGCATGGCCCATTGTTCTTCCGGCTGGTGCAGTTTCACCGGCAATAAAGCCAACTACGGGTTTTTTGCTTCCGCTTTCCTTGTACCATTTGGCTGCATCGGCTTCCAACTGGCCCCCGATTTCACCAATCATAATCACACATTCGGTTTCGTCGTCATTTATAAGCAGTTCAAGTGCTTCTTTAGTGGTGGTTCCAATGATGGGGTCACCGCCAATTCCGATAGCTGTGGTAATCCCTAAACCTTGTTTTACCACCTGGTCTGCAGCTTCATAAGTTAAGGTACCTGATTTTGAAACCAGACCCACAGTTCCTTTTTTGAAAACGAAGCCTGGCATGATGCCTACTTTGGCTTCTTCAGGAGTAATCACTCCGGGACAGTTAGGACCAACCAGTCTGCAATTTCTATTCTTAATATAAGCGGCTGTTTTAATCATATCTGCAACCGGGATTCCTTCAGTAATTGTAATGATTACCTTGATTCCTGCATCGGCAGCTTCCATAATGGCATCTGCGGCAAAGGCTGGTGGAACAAAAATGATGGATGTATCGGCCCCAGTTTTTTCAACTGCTTCTGCAACGGTGTTGAAAACGGGCTTGTCCAGATGGGTTTGTCCTCCTTTTCCGGGGGTTACGCCACCAACAACATTGGTTCCGTATTCAATCATTTGTCCGGCATGAAATGTGCCCTCACTACCTGTAAATCCTTGTACGATGATTTTGGAATCTTTATTGACTAAAACGCTCATTGAGTATATTTTTTTTGAATTCGACTGCAAAAATAAACTTTTATAACGAGTATAAAAATTATACTTTCACTCTGTGATATGATTTTTGGGTATCGTCTTTATCTGTTACCGGCTGACTGATTTGATAGCCTTTGTAAAGCTTGTCGTCCTTGATTTCCCAAATGGTGATGAAATGGGCGATTCCAAGCTCTTCATCGGGGTTTTCAGAAGTTCTTATATAGTATTTATAACGCACGGTTACAAAATTGTCGTCCTTGAGCAGATGGCTCATTTCGATGCGCATGTCAGCATAACTTTTTCTTACTTCGCCAAAAAAGTTGACCAGATCATCATAGTTTAAAATGGAAAGTCCGTCTGTGGTACTGTTCCAGATTAAAGTAATTTCAGGGTGAAAGAACTTTTCAGCGATATCTGTTTCTTTGACAAAATTTGATTCGTAAAAAGTTTTGACAAGTTTTTTGGCATTCATGAGATTATGAATTGTTTTTTAAATTTTTGATATCATCCAGCATACTTGGAATCAATTTTATGGATGCAATTTCTTTGTATTTGCTTCTGAAATCATCGGCCGGGGTACCGAAGTAAGACTTCCCTCCTTCCAGGGTTTTACTGACACCGGATTGTGCTGAAATCACTGCTTTTTTTCCGATAGTAATTCCGCTGGTGACTCCCACCTGACCCCAAAGGGTGACTTCATCTTCTATGATTACACATCCTGCGATTCCGGTTTGCGAGGCAATGAGGCATTTTTTTCCGATGACTGTGTCATGGCCAATGTGTACCTGATTATCGATTTTAGTGCCCTTGCCAATAGTAGTATCGCCCGTAACACCCCTGTCAATAGTACAGGCAGCTCCCAAATCTACATTGTCCTCAATCACTACCCTCCCACCGCTAATGAGCTTATCAAAACCTTCCGGGCGGTTTTTGTAGTAAAAAGCATCAGAGCCTAAAACTGTTCCGGCGTGAATGGTGACATTGTCACCAATGATGGTCTTGTCGTAGATGGTCACATTGGGGTGAATCAGGCAGTTTTTACCGATTTTCACATGATTTCCTATAAAAACATTAGGCTGAATTACTGTGCCCTCACCTATAGTTGCTGAAGAGGAAATACTTTCCTTTGAAGCAATAAACGGATTGAAATGCACGGTAAGTTTATTGAAATCCCTAAAAGGATCGTCTGAGATCAGCAATGCTTTTCCTTCAGGACATTCCACGTCTTTATTAATCAAAATAATTGTAGCAGCAGATTGAAGTGCTTTATCGTAGTATTTTGGGTGATCCACAAACACGATATCACCCGGTTCCACCACGTGAATTTCGTTCATCCCGAGTACAGGGAATTCAGCGTGACCCACATAGTTGCAGTTTAAAATTTTTGCAATGTCTTCAAGTGTTTGTGACGGGTTGAACTTCATAAATTAACCTGATTTTGATAATGGTTGAGTATAATTTCTCCTGCTTTATGGTTTGTTGCCAAAGGGACGTTGTGCACGTCACAGAGCCTCATTAACATAGAAACATCTACTTCGTGAGCGTGTTTTGCTAAAGGATCCCTGAAAAAAATAACAGCTGTAATTTCGCCACGACTCACCATTGCGGCAATTTCGGCATCGCCTCCCATTGGACCGCTTTGAACTGTTTCCACTTTATCAATTCCGGCATCCCTGATCATTTTTCCGGTGGTACCTGTAGCTACAATTTTCACAGTGTCTAAATTAAAAAATTGCAACCTTCTCATAACAAAAGTGACCATATCAGGTTTTTTGTTGTCGTGAGCAATTAGCGCAATTTTCATTTGTTTTATTTACAAGTTGAATTAAATGAGAGGTATGAGCTTTAAAACTATTCTTTAACTCTTTCTTTGTAGGTTCCTTTTTCTGTTTCTATTTTAATTTTATCACCTTCATTAATAAACAAAGGCACCTGAACAATAGCACCTGTTTCAACTGTTGCCGGCTTTGTGGCGTTGGTTGCTGTGTTTCCTTTTAGGCCGGGTTCAGTTTGAGTAACTTCAAGGATAACACTGGCAGGCAAATCAACCGAAAGTGGCATATTGTCTTCGGTATTAATGAGAATGGTAACCATCTCTCCTTCTTTAAGCAATCCGGGGTTATCAAGAGCACTTTCTTTGAGTTGGATTTGGGTAAAATCCTCTACATCCATAAAGTGGTAAAAGTCGCCGTCATTATAAAGAAATTGAAATTTACTGGTAACAACTTTTACTTCCTCAATTTTATGTCCTGCTGAAAAAGTATTGTCAATTACTTTACCGGATGTTACACTTTTGAGTTTTGTTCTCACAAAAGCGGGTCCTTTCCCCGGTTTTACGTGAAGAAATTCAATAACCTTAAAAATGTCATGGTTGTACTTTATACAAAGTCCGTTTCTAATATCTGATGTTGTTGCCATTTTGATTTTTTATATTTTGAATACTATTTAAATTGAGCTTACATAACCCTTCATGATTCCTCGTTGTGAATTTTTGATAAACTGAAGGATTTCATCTCTTTCCGGTGTGGCTTCCATTTCTGCTTCTATGATTTCTGCAGCTTGAGAATTGTTGTAGTTTTTTTGGTAAAGGATTCTGTAAATGTTCTGAATTTCCCTTATTTTCTCAGTGCTGAATCCACGTCGTCTCAATCCAATGGAATTGATTCCCACATATGAAAGAGGTTCTCTACCTGCTTTTACATATGGTGGAACGTCTTTTCTTACCAATGAACCTCCAGTTACAAAAGCATGGCTTCCAATCATACAAAACTGTTGAATGGCTGCCATACCCGCTAAAACCACATAGTCGCCAACGGTGATGTGCCCTGCAAGCGTACTGTTGTTTGAAAAAACACAATTGTCACCAACTATACAATCGTGTGCAATGTGGCAATAAGCCATAATCCAGCAGTTTTTTCCTACTACAGTTTTCATACGGTCAAGGGTGCCGCGGTTTATGGTAACAAACTCTCGAATAGTAGTTCCATCACCAATTTCTACAGTAGTTTCTTCGTCCTGAAATTTTAAATCTTGTGGAATTGCTGAAATTACCGCACCGGGAAAAATGTTACAATTTTTTCCAATTCGGGCACCTTCCATGATTGTTACGTTTGAACCAATCCAAGTGCCTTCACCAATGATTACATTGTTGTGAATGGTTGTAAAAGGTTCAATAACAACATTTTTTGCAATTTTTGCGCCCGGATGGACATATGCTAAGGGTTGATTCATTTTATTCTTTAGATTTTACAATTTGAGCCATTAATTCGGCTTCTGTTACAAGTTTATCGTTTGCATAGGCATTTCCTTGCATATGAACGATTCCGCGTCGTATTGGAGTTATAAGATCAAGTTTAAACACGAGGGTGTCACCTGGTAACACCTGTTGTTTAAATTTAACATTATTGATTTTCATAAAGTAAGTCAGGTAATTCTCCGGATCGGGAACTGTACTTAATGCTAGAATTCCTCCTGTTTGTGCCATCGCTTCAACAATTAGAACACCCGGCATTACCGGAGCTCCGGGAAAATGACCAACAAAGAATGGTTCATTCATTGTCACATTTTTCAATCCCACTACATGAGAATCTGACAGTTCAACGATTTTATCAACCAACAAAAAAGGCGGTCTGTGAGGCAGCATACTCATGATTTGATTGACATCCATTAAAGGAGGTAAAGACAGATCATATTTTGGTATGTTGTTTCGCTTTTCGATTTTAATCAATTTTGAAAGTTTTTTTGCAAACTGTGTATTAACCTGGTGTCCTGGTTTATTTGCTATAACTTTTCCCCTTATTCTGGTGCCAATTAACGCCAAATCACCAATTACGTCAAGCAATTTATGACGTGCAGCTTCATTGGGATAGTGTAGGGTAAGATTATCTAGTATGCCGTTGGGTTTTACTGAAATTGAGTTTTTTTTAAAAGCAGCCCTCAACTTTTCCATAGTTGATGGCGAAAGCTCTTTGTCAACATAGACAATGGCATTGTTTAAATCACCACCCTTTATTAAGCCGTGTTCAAGCAGCATTTCAATTTCATGCAGGAAACTAAAAGTCCTGGCGTTGGCAATTTCATCTTTGAATTCTGAAATATTTTTTAGAGTTGCATTTTGGGTTCCTAAAACTTTAGTTCCAAAATCCACCATAGTTGTCACTTGGTATTCATCGGCTGGAATTACTGTTATTTCACTTCCGGATTCTTCATCAATATAAGTGATAACGTCTCTTACTATATATTCTTCCCTAGGGGCTTCCTGTTCAATCAAACCAGCCTTTTCAATAGCTTCAACAAAATATTTTGAAGATCCGTCCATTATGGGTGGTTCTGGAGCATTGAGTTCAAGTATGCAGTTGTCAACATCCATACCAACCAGTGCAGCTAATACATGCTCAGAAGTTTGAATTTTAACCCCTTTTTTTTCCAAATTGGTTCCTCTTTGTGTGCTCACCACATAATTGGCGTCGGCCTCAATTACAGGGTTTCCTTCCAAATCTGTGCGAACAAAAGCATAGCCATAATTAATGGGTGCAGGTTTTAGGGTTAAGGTAACCTCTTTACCTGTATGCAGCCCTACACCTGTGAGCGAAACCTCTTTTGCAAGGGTTTGCTGTTTTTTTAAACAATCATTCGTTTCCATTGTTTTTCTCAATAATATTTAACCTCTCGATAATTTTCGGGAAATTTTTAAAATGTACATAACTCTTGTTGTAATCTCCATAATTCAATGCAGGTGAACCTTGTAAGGTTTCATTGTCTTTTACATTTCTTCCAATTCCACTTTGCGCCTGAATTTTTACGCCGTTGCCAATCGTTAAATGACCGGCTATACCAACCTGACCACCTATCATGCAGTTTTTTCCAATTTTTGTGGATCCTGCAATACCTGATTGTGCTGCTATAACAGTGTTTTCCCCAATTTCTACATTGTGGGCAATTTGTATTTGATTGTCCAACTTTACCCCTTTTCTTATAATTGTTGAGCCTAATGTTGCACGGTCTATGGTTGTACCTGCTCCGATATCCACATAATCCTCAATAATGACATTTCCGGTTTGAGGAACTTTATTGTACTCGCCATTTTCATTGGGGGTAAAACCAAAGCCGTCAGCCCCCAATATTACACCACTATGTATGACACAGTTATTTCCAATTAAAGTTTCAGAATAAATTTTTGCACCAGCAAATATTATAACATTATCACCAATAGTTACATTGTCACCGATGTATACATTTGGGAATATTTTCACATTGTTCCCCAGTTTCACGTCATCACCAACATAAGAAAATGCCCCAAGATAGATGTTTTCACCAAAAACTGCCGTATTTGACTTAAAAACCGGCTCCTCAATCCCGGTTTTGTTAAGTTTTACCATATTGTAATACTCCAACAATTTAGAAAAAGCACTGTATGCATTTTCAACCCTAATAAGCGTGGTTTTGAGCTTTTCCTCAGGTTTGAAACTTTTGTTGACAATTGTTATTGATGCATTGGTTGAGTAAATAAATGAAGTGTATTTGGGATTTGACAGAAAAGTAAGTGAGCCGGGTTCGCCTTCTTCAATTTTAGAAAGTTTTGAAACTTCAATTTCCGGGTTACCGTCAACTTCACCTTCCAGTATGCTTGCAATTTGTGATGCCGTAAACTTCATCTATTGGTTTGTGGTTTTGGTTATAAGTGATGAAACCGGTTCAGGGTGATAAAATTGTATTGTCTTGATTTGAACTTGTTGTTTCATTCAGGCAAAAATAGAAAAAAAGGGTTAATCTTTATTCTTTGGATAGCATAGATAATATTTTGTAACCAAATTTGTCAATGCTTTACTGTTAATCTGGTCACTCAGTTGCACAAGGTCAACAACACTTCCCTTCTTTGTCAGCAATTTTATATTCTGTTTTGTTTCGCTATATGCTTGGTTTGAGATACTGCCGTTAAAAGTGAAGTAGGCGGCTTCATTTTCAGTGATTTTGAAAGCCTCTGTTATTTTTTTTACTTTTTTATCTATTTCAAGATTGGTAAATGGTTCATTCTTGACCTTGATTTTGAAAAGGTTTCTGTTCAAAAGGCTTTTACAAAGTGTCTTTAGAATAAAATCATCGTCATTTTTCCAGGCTTTAATAGCTGCAAGTATATCTGTATCGTCAAGTTCTGAAAATGTTTTTAATACTTCAGGTGTGAAGTTTGTTTTGTCTATTTGATTTTCCAGAAAAAACATTAATGGTTCACTGGCGGTCAAAGATTTTCCGTTTTGAACAAGTTCTTTTGCACGTTTTAAGATATTCACCAAAATTTGTTCTGCCACAATTCCTGTTTTATGTAAATACACTTGCCAATACATAAAGCGCCTAGCTATGATGAATTTTTCTATGGAATACACCCCCTTTTCCTCAACCACCAACTCATTGTCTACTACATTGAGCATTGTTATCAATCGTTCAGAATTGATATTTCCTTCCGGGGTTCCTGCATAAAAACTATCGCGCTTCAGGTAATCCAATCTGTCCATGTCGAGTTGTCCTGAAATTAGTTGGCATAAAAACTTTTTAGGGTGATTTCCGTTGAAAATTTCAATTGCGGGAGTTAATTTTCCGTTAAACTTTTCATTGAGTTCTTTCATGAAAAGCAGTGAAATTTCTTCATGGGAAATGCCTTCTACTATACTGTTTTCCATTGCATGAGAAAAAGGTCCGTGACCAATATCATGCAATAATATTGCAATAAGCAAGGCCTCTTCTTCTTCAATAGAAATGCTAACCTCCTTAAACCGCAATACTTGGACTGCTTTTTGCATTAAATACATGCAACCCAAGGCATGGTGAAACCTTGTATGATGAGCTCCCGGATAAACCAAATATGACAGGCCCATTTGAGAAATGCGGCGCAGTCTTTGGAAATAAGCATGCTGAATCAATTTAAAAACGATGGTGTCCGGTATCGTAATAAAACCGTAAATTGGGTCGTTAAAAATATTGAGCTTAGTATGAGCGTTCAATAGAATATAAATTTTAGAAAAAGCTAGGTAAAACCTTGACAAATATAGTCAATTAAACTTTTTAAAACACACTGCGAGAAATATGAATAAGATAAAGATTCTTTGGGTTGATGATGAAATTGAATTACTTAAACCACACATACTTTTTTTGGAGGAAAAAAATTATCAAGTTACCAAAGCCCAAAGTGGCACAGAGGCTCTTGAAGAAATAGAAAACAACAACTTTGATATCGTTTTTTTGGACGAGAATATGCCCGGTTTAACAGGAATTGAAACCCTTCACGAGCTTAAAGAGAAAAAAGCCAACCTTCCCGTGGTGATGATTACAAAAAGCGAGGAGGAATATATCATGGAAGAAGCCATTGGTTCAAAAATAGCCGATTATCTCATCAAACCGGTCAACCCAAACCAGATTCTGTTAAGTTTAAAAAAGAACTTGGACCATTCAAGGTTGATTTCCCAAAAAACAACATCAAACTATCAGCAGGAGTTTAGAAAAATTGCAATGGACTTATCGTCTGTTAACAGTTATCAAGAATGGGTTGACTTGTATCAAAAGTTGATTTATTGGGAACTGCAGCTTGAAGAAATTGAAGATACAGGTATGTTTGAAATACTTGAATCCCAAAAATCTGAAGCTAACACACAATTTTTCAAATTTATTGAAAAGAACTATCAAACCTGGTTTGAAAAGGGAAGCGATTCTCCAGTGATGTCACATACAATATTCAGAGAAAAGGTAGTGCCAGAACTTTCAAAGGATAGGCCCACACTCTTTGTAGTTATTGATAACCTGAGGTATGACCAATGGAAAGCGTTTGAACCCTTTTTGAATAATATTTACAAAAAAGAGTCGGAATCCTCATTTTTCAGCATCTTGCCCACAGCAACCCAATACTCACGAAACGCTATTTTTTCCGGACTTATGCCTGATGATATGGCAAAGCTACATCCCGATTTGTGGTTGAATGACACCGACGAAGGGGGAAAAAACATGCATGAAAAAGAATTTTTAGAGTCACAGCTAAAAAGGTTAGGTCAACAAATCGATTTTGATTATTTCAAAATCTCAAGCCAGAAACAAGGAAAAAAACTTGTTGAAAGCTTCAAGACACAAAAGGACAAAGACCTGACTGTTGTGGTATATAACTTTGTGGACATGATTTCCCATGCCAAAACTGAAATGGATGTTATAAAAGAATTGGCCTCAACAGATAAATCATATAGATCATTGACGCAAAGCTGGTTTAAAAATTCGCCTTTAATGGAAATAATCCAGCAAGCAGCGCAGTTAGGTTTTAAACTTATACTCACTACAGACCACGGCACCATCAATGTAAAACATCCCTCAAAAGTAATTGGTGATAAGAACACCAGTTTAAACCTTAGGTATAAAACCGGAAAAAGTTTAACCTATGAGCAAAAGGAAGTATTGGCAATCAAAGATCCGAAAACAATTCATCTGCCAAGTATAAACATGAGCAGCTCTTTCATTTTTGCCAAAGGTGACTTGTTCTTTGCTTACCCCAACAATTACAACCACTATGTAAGCTATTACAGAAACACTTACCAACACGGTGGAGTATCCTTGGAAGAAATGATTATTCCATTTGCTGTATTGATGCCTAGGTAATGTTTTTTTTAGTATATTTGGGCACGTAACCCCAAAGTTATGACATATACCTACGATATATCCGGTTTGCCAAGTGTGGCGAACGCTGTACTGTCTTCTATTTCTGGAAAAACATTGCTTTTCTATGGAGATATGGGCGTAGGCAAAACAACACTTATCAAGGAAATCGCAAAACAATTAGGCTCTGCCAATTTAGTTTCCAGCCCCACATTTTCGATTGTTAATGAATACCCTGTTCAAAATGGGGTAATATATCACTTTGACTTTTACAGACTGGAAGACGAAAAAGAAGCACTTGATCTAGGTGCTGAAGAATATTTTTACAGTGATAATTGGAATTTTATCGAGTGGCCTGAGAAAATCAAAAATATTTTACCAAATCAAAAAAATGAAATTTTTATAACCAAAAATAACGATGGAACAAGAACTTTAACAATTAATGCCTATGAATAGAGATTGACAACTTATTAACCGCTTTTGCTGATAAACACTAGGCTTATCAATTCCCAAATAGTTTAAAAAGAACCCTTAAATTTCATTAAAACGCAATGAAATAGTTTAAAAAATGATAACTAACTAAGATACGGGAATAATTTTTAAAATACTTTAGTTTTTTTTGGATAGGTTTGTACTATTAACCTCACAAAAACTAATATTATGAAAATGTCAAAAGCAATGTTTTTTGTTGCTCTATTTTTTACTGGATTATTTGTATCTTGTACACCAGAAAGTTTAGATAGCAATGATCAACAAGTCGACTTATCGAACATCCAAATCCCAAGACAAGGGTAGAAAATTCACAATAGGAGGTGGAATAGTGATTTTTTTAATTGCTATTTCACCTTATCTATTTTATCTCTATGAAAATTTTCCGGCAGATTCAAATGTTTGGGAAACACCTTTTTTTACACTAACAACAAATTACCTTTCTTATCAACACTTTACCTGGTTTTTATCAGGTAAACTTATCCCTCTCTATCTTTTACTTATTTGGTTTTTTACTTGTAAACATTGGTGGCATTGGATTATTCTGATTCCTATAGCTATGTACTTGTTTCAAACTTGGGGCATTATAAATCAAAATTTAAATGCAGATGAGGTTGAATTGTTATACATGATTCCTGTAATGCTAGTAATCATACCAACAGTTTATCTTATTCGCGCAAAAGTATTTAATAAAATACGCGGTGACAATCTTAGAGAATTTGAAGAAGAATTAAGAGAGAAAAAAACTATTTGGGGAGAGCTAAGGGATCTTTTTCGTTAATTTTCTATCTATATTCTTACTTGCATCATACACTTAAAAGTTGTAATTTAGTTACTTACATTCAACCCTACTACTGATGGCTAAGTCACTCTCGCCTTTTACAGCTGCACAATTGATGCCCAAAGAGGAAACCCTTGAAATTCAAAAGTCTAAAGGCGACTTAATTATAGGCATCCCTAAAGAAACTTGTTATCAGGAAAAAAGAATTTGTCTTACACCGGATGCTGTTTCTGCTGTAGTTGCTAACGGTCATAAAATCATCATTGAAAAAGGTGCCGGTGAAGGAGCGAGTTTCAGTGATAAAGCTTATGCTGATGCCGGTGCCGAAATTACCCAGGACACCAAAAAAGTTTTTTCTTGCCCCATTATACTAAAAGTGGAGCCTCCTACTCCCGAGGAAATTGAAATGATTAAGCAAAAAACAGTGCTTATCTCAGCCATTCAATTAAAAACACGCGAAAAGGAATATTTTGAAGCATTATCCAAAAAGAAAATCACCGCTTTGGCTTTTGAATTTCTACAGGATGAAAACGGTGCTTTTCCTGCTGTTAGGGCATTAAGTGAATTGGCCGGTATTGCTTCTATTTTAATAGCATCAGAATTACTTGTCAATGAAAAAGACGGTAATGGTCTTTTGTTTGGAAACATTAGTGGGGTGCCACCACTGGAAGTTGTTATTCTTGGTGCCGGAACCGTTGGTGAATTTGCTGCCAGATCAGCATTGGGACTTGGAGCAAGTGTTAAGATCTTTGACAACTCAATCACAAAACTACGTTGTTTGCAAACCAATATTGGAAGACCTCTATACACTTCCACCCTTCAGCCCAAAAACCTGCTCAAAGCCTTAAAGCGCTGTGATGTTGCCATTGGAGCAATGAGAGGAACCGATCGTTCACCTATTGTTGTCTCAAAAACAATGGTTGAAAATATGAAAAAAGGCGCAGTAATTATTGATGTGAGTATTGATATGGGCGGATGCTTTGAAACCTCTGAAATGACTTCTCACGACAAGCCTACCTTTATAAAGAATGGGGTTATTCATTATGGCGTGCCAAATATTCCGGCAAGGTACCCTAAAACTGCTTCAATATCAATAAGTAACATCTTTACTTCATATTTATTGGACATTGCTGAATCCGGTGGTTTGGAAAATGCCATTCGTTTTGACAATGGTTTGAAAAATGGTGTGTATTTTTACCGCGGTATTTTAACCAATAAATCTATTTCAGATTGGTTTGACATTCCTTACAGTGACATCAATCTGATTATTCTCTAAAATTTTATGAAGTTTATACATCGTCTTGCCTATTACTTGTTTGGATTTTCTGTTGGAATGATTTTTTTGGTGTTTTTTCTAAATAAAAAGGGTGCCAGTTGTGATTACAGTCCCAATGCCAGGGTGAAAAAAAACATTCGTTTAAAGCCAAAAGTTTATTCGGAAGACGTTTTAGCTAAAATTCAGGAGAAAAACCTGGATACTTCTTATGTTGCTTACCTTCTGGAACGTGGACGTGTTCGATTTGGCGAAAGCGACACCAATCGTGCATTGTGTAATTTATATGTTATTACCGGTAAAAAAGATGAAAAATCACTCCGGCTGGAAGTAGAGAACTGTGATGAACACGCTGTAATTATTTCACTGTCTGAAACAAATTAAAGCTTTCTTCGCTCCTTTTCCCTCTTAAGCAAACTCAATTCCCTGCTGGTTTGACCGGCTACTGAAGTGTTTTCCTCAGCACGCCTGATCAGGTAAGGCATTACATCTTTAACAGGACCAAAAGGGAGGTATTTTGAAACGTTATATCCTTCCATAGCCAGGTTGAAACTAATATGATCACTCATTCCATACAATTGCCCAAACCACACTCTTTTATCATTACATGCAATGCTGTTTTTTTCCATATAATCCATTGCAAGATATGTGCTATGCTCATTATGGGTTCCAATAAACAAGTGAATCCTGTCCAAATTGCTTAAAATATACTCCTGAATGGTATTGAAATTATCGTCTGTTATCGATTTAGTTGCACAAATAGGACTTTTATACCCCTTCTCCTCTGCCCTCTTGTTTTCTTTTTCAAGGTAAGCACCTCTCACTATTTTAAAGCCAAGTATAAATCCTTCTTCTTCTGAAATTTTGTGAACTTTTTTCAAATATTCCAGCCTGTCCCATCTGTAGCATTGAAGCGTACTAAAAACCACAGCTTTTTCTTTGTTGTATTTACGCATCATATCAAGCACCAAATCATCGGCCGCATCTTGCATCCAGCTTTCTTCAGCATCAATAAGCAGCGCCACTCCTGTGTCTGAGCACATTTTACAAACTTTGTCAAAACGTTCAGTAATTTTTTCCCATTCAATGCGCTCAACTGTTGTGAGTTCTTCATTTTCAGTGACTTTTCTATAAACTTCAAGCCTTCCAAAACCTGTGGGTTTAAAAACAGAAAAAGGCATGGCTTCCTTGCTTTCGGCAAATTCGGTAAGTCGCAGTACTTTATCTGTTGCAATATCAAACGACATTTCAAGATTTTTACCTTCAACTGAATAATCTAAAACAGCATATACGCCTTTTGAATACATTTTATCAACCACCGGCAAACAGTCTTCTTCATTGACCCCGCCACAAAAATGATCAAACACAGTTGACCTTATCAAACCTTCTACGGGCAATTTTGCGCTTAAAGCAAATTTGGTTGCCGCCGTTCCTATTTTCACTAATGGCTCACTGCCAATCATTTTAAATAGAAAATAGGCACGTTCAAGTTCAGAATCAGTTTTAAGGGAGAAGGCAACTTCAGTATTTTCGAAGAGATTTTTTGAAGCCATATAGACATTAGGATTAATGATGCAAATATACTGAGATTTCCATCGATTTTTTAGTATTTATGCTTATTTTCACTTGGTGAACCTTAAATGCTAAATGTATCATGAAGCCTATAATTACAGGCAATTATTCAATTTATTTTAATGAAGACGGTTACGATTCTTTAAATCAATTTATTAAAGATTTTAAACCGTCTAAGATTGCCGTTATAACTGATACAAACACTTCTAAGTATTGTAAGTCAAAATTGATTTCCCGGCTTGTTAGTGAATCAGAAATAATTGATATATGCATCAATCCAGGGGAAGAAAACAAAAACCTTGAAACTTGTATAAAGGTTTGGAATGAGCTGTCAAAGAATCATTTTGACAGAAAATCACTTATCATAAATTTGGGTGGTGGAGTAGTCACTGATTTGGGTGGCTTTGTTGCTTCAACATTTTTGCGTGGGGTTTCTTTTATAAACATCCCCACTTCGCTATTGGCGATGGTAGATGCTTCTGTGGGTGGAAAAACCGGTATTGACTTGGGAGTTCTTAAAAACCAGATTGGGGTAATGTCAAATCCAAAAATGGTCATAATTGATGCGTCTTATTTAAAAACCCTTCCATTGAATCATTTTAATTCCGGTTTAGCAGAAGCTTTGAAGCACGGTCTTATTTATTCAGAAAACCACTGGAATAAACTTACAACTGATATAATTACTCTGGAAACTCCTGTTTTATCAGAAATCATTTTTGAGTCTGTTCAAATAAAAAACACAATTGTCTCCCAGGATTATTATGAAGCCGGATTGCGAAAAAGTTTAAATTTCGGGCATACTTTGGGTCATGCCATTGAAAGTTACTCGCTTTCAGAAAAGAAAATCAAACCCCTTTTACACGGTGAGGCCATAGCTATCGGAATGGTGTTAGAAGCTTTTCTTTCTCATATTTATTTTGATTTGCCCAAACAAACAGTTGATGAAATACATTTCGTTTTTAAAAAATATTTTTCCTCGGTTTCTTTTGATAAAGAGTCAATTGACGATATTATTTCTTATTTGATTTTTGACAAAAAGAACAATAACTTACAAGTGAATTTTGTGTTATTAAAAAAAATTGGAAGTCCGGTTTTTGATATCCAAGTTTCAAACATTGATATTCTAAAGGCGTTTAAATATTATTTAGAATAAAAATAATCTGGAGGTTAAAATCAAATGACTATTTTTTGGAATAAAAAAATTATGTAGTTTTATAATCAAAATAACCATTCCCCATAAGTTATGAAACGCGTCATCGTTGATTTCAAAAAACTTACGCCAGAAATTCTATCCCTTCTGGTTGAGAAGTATCCTTTTGGGTATGATGACGATGACATCATATCTTTCAAAAACATTAAAGGCGAACTTATTGAAGCTGTTGAAGTTAGGAGTCAGGAGGACATATATCTTGTGAAAGTAAGTTCAAAGTTAGTGAATTCTATGGCAAACTTTATTGAGGATGATTATGATCCAGAGAACTATAATGAACCCATTTTAGAGGTTCCTGAAAAATCACTTGATGAAATTGAGCGTGAAGAAGAAGATGATGAAACTTTAGTCTAACAGATACCTTTCTTCACACACTTTAAGATGGTGCAATTCATGTCCAGAAATTATAAACCCTAGAGCTCTTACCGATATTGGCTGACTGTTTGCAACTCCTATCCTCATCAACACATCATCATTAAACGATTTAAATAAATGGATTGTTGATTGCCTTAATGCCTTATACTCTTCAATAATATCACTTAAATTCCTTGAGTTTGAGTTTGAATGTGGCACATAATCATCTTGTTCAAAACCCGGAAGTTCAGTCTGATCATTTCTTGCAAACCTAAGTGCCCTGTAGCTCATTATTCGCTCGGTATCTATGCAGTGAACCAAAACTTCTTTTAAAGTCCATTTTCCCGGGGCATAGCTGTATGCTGCCTTAGTGTCGTTAAGGCAGTTGAAATAATTAAAAAATGCCTCAAAACTTTGTTTTAAAGCATTTTCTATGGTGAAACCTTCGGGGGCCAAATGAACATATCCCTGGTAGAAGGTTGCAAATTCGCTATTTGATATATTAGCCTTGGTTATCAAATATATCGTGCATTAAACGTTTTTTGTCATTTATGCTTTCTTCTAATGAAATCATAGTTTCCGTTCTTAAAACACCATCAATATCATCTATTTGATAAATAATATCCTTAGCGTGGGTGGTATTTTTTGCTCTTATTTTACAGTAAATATTGAATTTTCCGGTTGTAATATGAGCTACAGTTACATTGGGGATTGTTTTAAGACGTTCAAGAACAAATTTAGTTTGTGAGGTTTTATTGAGATAAATTCCGACATAGGCGATAAAAGAATATCCCAACTTTTTATAGTCAACCATTAATGTTGATCCGGTAATGATGCCAGCGTCTTCCATCTTCTTAACTCTTACGTGAATAGTGCCAGCAGAAACATTGTGTTTTTTTGCAATATCTGTAAAGGGAACTCTTGAATTATCAATCAGCATATCAAGTATTTGATGATCAACATTGTCTAGTTTAAATTTTGCCATTTGTCTTTTTTTAATTGTATTGATTATTCAGCAAATATAATTTCATTATTGAGAAATATTCTTAAAAAATGACTAAAAAATGGCTAAATCATTAAATTATTGATACCGTTTAATGTAAGTTTAATTATTTCATTATCAAGTAAAAAACTTTTATTGTCTTTAATAATTAGTTCTTTTTCTCCCGCATCTACTTCATTATGTCCATAAAATATATTTAAATTACCTGATTTAGAGACCTTTGGATTGAAATTAATACTGTTTTCAATAAGTCTTTCCTCAAATTGTATGGCAACATCAGTTATTTGATTTGAAAACTTAGCATTTCTGATAATAATGTCAAAAAACAGTTTTTCATTTTCCGGAATTTTAAAATATTCAGCTACTGCGGGTAGGTTGTCTTTATTTTCTGAAATTGTTTCAAACAAACTTAAAAGAGCCATAAACACATATTTTCTTGTATCCTCTCGCCGGTAATCGTCACAGTGCCCTGCTTCAAAGAGGATTGTTGGTACATTTAAGGATTGAAAAGTATCTCCAAGACAATTGGGATTAAACTCATCGCTGTACCTTCCCACATTCCCGGGAATATACATTTGTAAGTGATTGTTCATTGATGCAATGAGTTGCATAGCATAAGCCCTTGTTTCTGAAATCGTTTTTGAACTATCTGCCGAAGGTGCTAAAAATGAAATAACCGCTGATTTTGAAGTGTTTCCTGCAGAGAAAATCGTTCTTTGATCGTGCATATTTAAGCATAAATCGGGTTTAAAGCTTTCAAACACATCGAATAAGACTTGTATCTCAATTTGTGATTTGTCTTGAGCATCACGATTTAAATCCACCCCATTTGCATTTTCCCTAGTGTATCGCAGAGCACCATCTGGATTGAGCAGGGGAAGGATTTTAAATGTAAAATTTTGTTTTAACAATGTTTGATTCTTTCCATCAGCTTGTAAATAGTTTAAAAAATCAAAAATAGCCTTTGTAGTGGTTGACTCGTTACCATGCATCTGAGACCACATCAGCACTTTGAATTTTCCGGAACCAATAGTTATGGAATATAATGGCCGTTGTTCTTCAGAATTGCCTTCAATTTCTATTTTAAATTCAGAATCCAATTTTTTTATGATTGGTTCAATACAATTTAATGTGATGTACCTACCGGAAAGTTTGGTTTCCCTAAACTGATTAAACTGAGTATCTGAAAGGTTGTTCTTCATATTTACAAAAGTAAATAAGCTAAAGTTTACAAACGTAAACAATAAAATATGCTTAATTTGATTACACTTGTAACTAAATCGAATAGTAAAAGTCTTATGGAATTGCAAATTGTAAACAAAATTTACTACAACTAATATAATCTAATTTATTAAATGTATATCAATTAGTTAATAAGACTTATATAAAGTATAATTTCATTGTTTATTTAAAGATTTTAAAAGGTTTTTAGTATTGCTATAGGATATTTTGTTACATTTGTAATGTCTTGTGAAACAAAAATTATGTTACAGTGGTAAACAGTGAAGATTTTGCTAAAAGACTACAAATAGTGATGGATTATTACGGGTTGACTTCTTCTGCCCTGGCAGATGCCATTGATTTTAATCGCTCAAGTATCTCACATTTGCTGTCAGGAAGAAATAAACCCAGTCTTGAATTTGTAATGAAAATCCTGGATAAATTTCCGGAAGTAAAACTTTACTGGTTATTGAACGGAAAAGGCGATTTTCCGGATACTAATGCTCCTACTGAGAATCAACCTCAAAAATCTCTATTTGATAAAGAACCGGAAATTCCTGTTTCAAAGATAGGAACTCCACCTGACAAATCGTTTGAAGTCAAAAATTCAGACGAAAAAATAGAGCGTATCATTATTTTTTACAAAGACGGGACTTTTAAGGAATATAAAAATTAGCAGACTTCCCCTTTTTTCCAGAAATTTGCAAAAAACATTGCAATGCGCTATTTCTTAATTTTACCCTTACTCCTTCTTTTTACTTCCTGCTACAACCCGGAACGCAACTGTGAAAATTTCAGAACCGGAACATTTGAATTTGAGGCTTTCATAGACAACGAAATTTTAAAAACTACTTTTGTGCGGAATGACAGCATTGAAATTGATTATTTCCGTGGAAGGGCAGACACCTCCTCCATTCGCTGGATCAATAATTGTGAATACATTTTACAGAAAATCAATCCACAGAGTATGGATGAGGAACGTGCTGTTCATATCAAAATCCTCACAACAGAAGGAAACAAATATACTTTTGAATATGGCATCGTGGGACAAACCCAAAAGCAACGCGGTACAGCCGTAAGGGTAGATTAATCGAGCTTTAGGGTAATTTGCCCATTTTCGTCTAGCGTCTCGTCATCTGAATCATCAATCTTAGAGGTTGCATCAGTATTTTGAGAAACGGCTTCTTCATCGACTACTTCCATTTCTTCAGCGGGAATTTCTTCAGGCTCCTCAAAGGGCAAGGGCTCCAGTAAATTGATTTGTTTTACTTTTTCTTTGGTCAGTTGGTTTCCTTGTGCACTGATGCCTTTAATTGAAATAAATTCTTCCAGATTTACAGTAAGGCTCTCTTTTTGGTCTTTGCCTTTTTGCTTGTTGAAAATCACTTCGACCATTGGCCTGTAATCGGTGGAGACAATTTCAAGATAGGACTTTGGATGCTCAGATATAAAGAGTTCTTCTTTGTCTTCATTTTCAATCAGGAAGCGTTTGACATAAAAGATTTCTTTTTCGCCTTCCCAGTAAATCACAGAAATGGGCTTTTTGGGTTTCCATTTTTCCAGCACTACCAAATCGTCATCAAAACGAAGTAAAACATCAGGTATGACAGTTTTAAGCTTACCGGATTGATTAATAACGAGTAACCGGTCGTCTTTTTTAAATTCGCCCAAGTATTCTCCTCTTTCGTCAAGGTTAAGCCTTTGAACGGTGTCATCAAACCAGATTTTTCGGGGTTTTAATGTTGAAAGCCCTTTTTCCTTCAACTCAACTCGTTTTATGGAGTGTTTTGAAACGATATTTCCCTTAGAATTTCTTCCTTTTACCAAAATATCGGCAAAGTCAAGTTCAAATTTTAGTTTTTTAATACTGCCTGACTGGCGTAAAAGTATATTGACAATCTCAGCTTCACCGTTGGGATTGGCTGTAAAATAAAGCACATGTGACCCTTTGTTGCCTTGTGTTAAATTATATTCATTGTCCCTGATTGTTCCGGTTACATAAAAACGCTTAACATATGAAGCCCCTTTTGCGCCATCCCTGTATATCATATTATAAATGGTGCGCTTGTCTTTTTTCTTGTAAACAGCTACATGAATTATGTTTTTGCCCACAAAGGTTTTGGTGTCCACTTTGGTGACCATCATTTTTCCATCTTCGGTAAAAACAATAATTTCGTCAATGTCACTGCAATCAGTCACATATTCGTCTTTTTTAAGGCCTGTCCCCACAAAGCCTTCTGCCCTGTTGACATAGAGTTTTGTGTTTCTTATGACAACTTTTGTAGCTTCAATGTCATCAAAAATGCGCAACTCGGTTTTGCGCTCCCTTCCCTCACCATAGTCTTTCTTCAATCTTTTGAAATAATCAATCGCAAAAGTTACCAGGTTGTCGAGGTAATGTTTAATCTGGGCGATTTGCTCTTCCAGTGCATCAATTTTTTGCTGGGCTTTATCAATGTCAAATTTAGAAATACGCTTGATGCGAATTTCAGTCAGCCTCACAATATCATCAGTGGTTATCGCTCTTTTCAGATGCTTGATATGGGGTTGCAAACCTTTATCAATGGCTTGAATCACACCTTCCCAGGTTTCTTCTTCTTCAATATCGCGGTAAATTCTCTTTTCAATAAAAATGCGCTCCAGCGAAGCAAAATGCCATTGTTCCTCCAGTTCGTCAAGCTGAATTTGAAGTTCGGCCTTTAAAAGCTCCACAGTCCTGTCTGTTGAGCGTCTCAGCATTTCTGAAACACCCACAAATAGAGGTTTGTTGTTTTCAATTACACAACCCAAAGGCGAAATTGATGTTTCACAAGCCGTAAAGGCATAAAGTGCATCGATGGTTTTATCAGGTGAAATCCCCGAAGGTAAATGAATTTGTATCTCGACCTCAGCCGAAGTATTGTCATCAATTTTCTTGATTTTGATTTTCCCTTTTTCATTGGCTTTGATGATGGAGTCAATCAGGGAAGTGGTGTTGGTGCCAAAAGGAATTTCGGTAATCACCAAAGTATTTTTGTCCAGTTGCTGGATTCTCGCTCTGGTCCTCACCTTTCCGCCTCGCAGGCCGTCGTTGTAATTGGTGACATCTGCTATTCCGCCGGTTGGGAAATCAGGGAAAATTGTGAATTTCTTTCCTTGCAGGTGTTTTATGGAAGCGTCAATGAGTTCGATAAAATTATGTGGCAACACTTTCGTCGAAAGACCAACTGCTATCCCTTCTGCCCCTTGTGCAAGTAGCAACGGGAACTTAACCGGGAAATTAATGGGCTCTTTTCTTCTTCCGTCGTAAGAAAGTTGCCAAGGGGTGATTTTAGCGTAAAAAACAACATCCAATGCAAATTTTGAGAGCCGGGCTTCAATGTACCGGGATGCTGCTGCTCCATCACCGGTGAGGATGTTTCCCCAGTTACCCTGGGTGTCAATAAGCAGGTCTTTCTGACCCATTTGCACCATGGCATCGGCGATACTGGCATCTCCATGGGGATGGTATTGCATGGTGTGACCCACAATGTTGGCCACTTTGTTGTAACGGCCGTCGTCCAGGTCTTTCATCGAGTGCATAATGCGTCGCTGAACGGGTTTAAATCCGTCTTCAATAGCAGGTACGGCACGTTCAAGGATTACATAAGAGGCGTAGTCCAAAAACCAATCTTTAAACATCCCGTTGACTTTGATGATGGTGTAGCTCTCGGGATTTTCGTCATTATAATCGGGTGATATTTCTTCGTTTTCTTCTATCATTTGTTGGTTTCATATATTGAAAGCTTTGAATCCTGAGTTAATCTGTCCACTCAGTAGTAAACTCTGAAATTAAAAAGATATTCGTTATTCCTCCTTCAAAGTGATGTTCATTTGTAAACAAAGCATATAGTAGTACTTTATCTCCTTTGTTTACCTCATTATTAAAAAAATCCAATAATTGATTTTGAATTGGCATCCAAACTTTGGAGTTACCTACATTGAACTCATATTCTTTTGAAACTAAATCATTTAAAATACCTGAATCTCCTGTCTTGATTTTAAGGACCCTTTTAACGGAATTAATAACATCGTCTTTAACCAATCTTATATTTCCAGTATATTCAGCAAAGAACCTATATGTATCGATTCTTACATAATAATGACCAGTGGTAGTATCTTTTTCAACTTCTTGAGCGTATTTTTCCTCAAATGCAATTACTTCATCAACATTTATAAACTTATAATTCTCATCCCAATCTTCAAATCCGGATTGAGAGAATCCAACTTTTGTAACGACAATTAAAATTAAACACAAAATATATTTTGACATATCTCTTTACAAATCTTCAACTTTGTCCAACTCTACTTTTAAGTTATCTATGATAAATTCTTGCCTCTCCGGGGTGTTTTTACCCATATAAAATGACAACAATTCTTCAATTGACATATTTCTGTCCAGCATTACCGGGTCAAGCCGAATATCCGGCCCGATAAAGTGTTTAAATTCATCCGGCGAAATTTCACCAAGTCCCTTAAATCGGGTGATTTCGGGTTTTGGTTTTAATTTTTCAATGGCATCAATGCGTTCCTGTTCAGAATAACAGTAAATGGTTTCTTTTTTATTCCTTACGCGAAAGAGTGGTGTTTGCAATATATACAAATGGCCTTCTTTGATCACTTCAGGGAAAAACTGTAAAAAGAAGGTGATGAGCAACAACCGAATGTGCATCCCGTCCACATCGGCATCTGTTGCAATCACAATGTTGTTGTAACGCAGGTCTTCAATGCTTTCCTCTATATTTAATGCCGCCTGAAGCAGGTTAAACTCTTCGTTTTCGTAAACTATTTTTTTAGACAGGCCGTAACAATTGAGGGGCTTTCCTTTTAAACTAAAAACAGCCTGGGTATTGACATCACGGCTTTTGGTAATAGATCCACTAGCTGAGTCACCCTCTGTAATAAAAAGAGTGGTTTCCAGTTGCCTGTCGGATTTTGTATCCTGAAGGTGAACACGGCAGTCACGCAGTTTTTTATTGTGGAGGCTTGCTTTTTTGGCACGTTCTTTTGCCAGTTTTCTAATGCCTGACAATTCCTTCCTTTCGCGTTCAGCCTGAAGTATTTTGCGTTGTAGTTTATCTGCCGTCTCAGGATTCTTGTGTAAATAATTATCGAGTTGGGTTTTTAGAAAGTCAATAATAAATGTGCGTACAGTTGGCAAATTTCCACCCATATCAGTTGAACCCAGTTTGGTTTTGGTCTGGCTCTCAAAAACCGGTTCCATAACCTTAATGCTTATTGCCGAAACAACAGACTTTCGGATGTCGCTGGCTTCAAAGTTTTTCCCGTAAAACTCCCTGATGGTTTTTACCAGTGCTTCGCGAAAGGCGTTAAGATGTGTTCCTCCCTGTGTGGTGTTTTGTCCGTTTACAAACGAGTGGTATTCTTCGCTGTACTGTGTTTTACTGTGTGTGATCGCTATTTCAATATCCTCTCCTTGCAGGTGGATGATGGGGTATAAAACATCATCGTGGTGTATGTTTTCTTCAAGTAAATCCTTTAGACCATTTTCAGAATAATATTTTTCGCCGTTAAAATCAATGGTGAGCCCGCGGTTGAGGTACACATAATTTTTGAGCATTTTTGCAACATATTCTGTGCGAAAACGGAAGTTTTTAAAAATGGATTCATCGGGTATGAAAATAACTTTGGTCCCGCGACGCTGTGAGGTTTCTTCGGTTTCTGAATCCAGTCTAAGGTCACCCTGCTCAAACTCGGCATATTTCACCTGGTTGTCCCTAATGGATTCTACCCTGAAAAAGGTTGACAAAGCGTTCACAGCTTTGGTTCCTACCCCATTGAGTCCTACAGATTTCTTAAATGCCCGGGTGTCATATTTTCCACCGGTATTCATTTTTGAAACCACATCAACAACTTTTCCCAAAGGAATACCACGGCCGTAATCCCTTACCCTTACTTCTTTGTCTTTGATACGTATTTCGATGGTTTTACCGGCACCCATTACATATTCGTCTATGGAGTTGTCCAGCACTTCTTTGAGAAGTATGTAAATACCATCGTCGGGTGAAGAACCGTCACCCAATTTACCGATATACATACCGGGTCGCATACGGATGTGTTCTTTCCAGTCAAGCGAGCGAATATTGTCTTCAGTATATTGAGTTTCCTTGGCCATATAAAAATTTCTCAGACCCGCTAATATAAGACTTCACAGCAATAAATGAAACCGTGAAAAAAGAAAGTAATTAACAATAAAACGGGCGGATTTGTTAAGAAAATAACCCTTAGATACTTAAGTTTTTTTTACTTTTAAAAAAAGTTTTAAGAGTCAATTTATGATCGGAGGATTTGGCGGTATTCAAGGCATGATTACATCTTTGCGTAACAATAAAAATTTGTTGGGCAAGCGAAAGAGTATGTTTGAAAATGAACGTAAAAAGGTTAAAGGCAATTCTATCCCTGAAGGTTTAAATTGCAACCTTAAGCCCACTGAAAAACAACTCTCTGAAATAAAAACAAGGCTTCAAAGAAGGAATACAATCAAAAATTATTTGTTTTCCTCTGCTGCTATAATTGGTTTAACACTTGCTTTTTATTTTGGCTTTCTTATTTATAAAGCCGATTCAACTGAACAAATCAAACCAATGGTATCTGAAAACATTAATCAGAAATACCTGAACTATATAAAATATGGAGACACCTGGCTGGAAGATAAAAAATGGAACGCAGCAATACATAATTACAAGCAAGCTTTGGATATGTTTCCTGAAGATTATGCAGCAAATTACAGATTGGCATTGGCTTATACTTATAGTTGCTCAAATGAAAATAAAAATTGTGAGGAAGGAAGCCTGCTTTTAAATGTATTAATCACTAAATTTGGTAGCAACCCAGATTTAGAATATCTATTTGGAATTATTGACAACCGTTAAAAATTAAAAACCATGAAAAAACTGATTTATGTAACGTTAATTCTCTTTGCTTTTACAGCCTGTAAAAACAAAGAAAAGGATAACGGTGAAGAAATTGTAGAAACCGAACAAGTCCCGGATATGCATACCTCTCAAATTTCACTTGACTGGCAGGGCGTCTATAAAGGGGTTTTACCTTGTGCGGATTGTGAGGGAATTGATATAGAGATTACACTTAGAGATGACAATACTTATATTATCAAGCGATTGTATTTAGGAAAAGAGAATAATTATTTTGAAGAAACCGGCACATTTGAATGGACCGAAGATGGCGGCAGCATTGTTCTTACCGAAAAGGTAAAAGGCAGTCCAACGCTTTTTAAAGTTGGCGAGAATTATCTTTTGCACCTCAATCAGGAAGGTGCAATCATCGAAGGGGAATTGGCTGATAAATATATTTTAAAGAAAACACAATAATTTTAGTTGAAAAGCCTCCTGAAGGGTTTTGTGGAGACTTTAAACATTAAACCTAAAGTGCATCACATCACCGTCTTTAACGATGTATTCCTTGCCTTCCACCCTCATTTTTCCGGCTTCTTTGACTTTGGCTTCGCTGCCATATTGAACATAGTCGTCATAAGCAATGACTTCGGCACGAATAAATCCTTTTTCAAAATCTGAGTGTATCACTCCGGCGGCCTGAGGAGCTGTAGCACCAATGGGTATGGTCCAGGCACGCACTTCTTTGACCCCTGCCGTAAAATAAGTTTGCAGGTTTAATAGCTTATAGGCAGAACGAATTAGTTTAGCCGAACCGGCTTCATCAAGTCCCAGGTCCTCCAAAAACATTTGGCGCTCTTCATAGGTTTCCAGTTCAGTAATATCAGCTTCAGTGCCTACGGCGAGAACCAAAACTTCAGCGTTTTCGTTTTTTACGTTTTCTTTTACAAGGTCCACATACTTATTCCCGTTAACTGCTGAACCTTCATCGACATTACACACATACATCACGGGCTTGTCTGTGATAAACTGTGCGGGTATTACAAATTCTTCCCTGTCCTCATTGCTCAATTCAATAGCCCTGACAGAAACCCCTGCCTCCAGTCCGGATTTGATTTTTAACAGTACTGCTTCTTCTTTTTGGGCATCTTTGTTTCCGGTTTTGGCGGCACGTTTTACTTTGTCAAGTTTTTTGTCAACGGTTTCGAGATCTTTAAGTTGCAATTCCATATCAATGGTTTCTTTATCCCTGATGGGGTTTACAGAACCGTCAACGTGAACAATATTGTCATTATCAAAACATCTCAAAACGTGAAGAATGGCATCAGTCTCTCTGATATTAGCCAGGAATTGGTTTCCAAGCCCTTCGCCTTTGCTGGCACCTTTTACCAAACCGGCGATATCGACAATTTCAACTGTTGCAGGAAGCACGCGTTCCGGCTTCACCAAAGACTCCAGTTTTTGCAATCTTGGGTCAGGGACATTGACGACACCAATATTGGGCTCAATAGTACAAAACGGAAAGTTTGCGCTTTGCGCCTTGGCATTGGACAGACAGTTAAATAATGTGGATTTGCCCACGTTTGGAAGACCTACAATTCCGGCTTTCATCTGCTTAAAGTATTTATTTTAAAGGCTGCAAAGATACATTTTCAGTTCAAATATTAAGAATAAAAAAGATGTTTACTGAAAATCAATAAACATCTTTTAAAAGTTGTATAATCAGACTGTTTTTTAAGGAGCCGGATAAATATAATTTGCCTCAAAACTCAATGGGATTCCCAGCCACCAATAAACTAACAGGAAGAGCGTCCACGTAATTAAAAATATGACTGAATAGGGCAACATCATGGAGATTAGAGTCCCAATTCCCATTCCTTTGACATAGCGTTGACTAAAAACAACTACCAACGGAAAATAGGGTAATAATGGAGTAATAATATTTGAAACAGAATCCCCTACCCGATAAGCTGCTTGTGTAAGGTCAGGTGAAATACCCAACTGCATTAACATAGGAACAAAAATGGGTGCAATGAGTGCCCATTTTGCTGAGGCAGAGCCCACCATTAAATTCACAAATGCACTTAGGATTACAATTCCAACGATCGTGATTTGACCCGGCAATTCAAGTGCTTGAAGGAAGTTTGCCCCTTTGATTGCAATCAATAGACCAATATTTGAACGTGAAAAAGCATCTATAAAAAGTGCACAGAAAAAGGCCATTACAATGTAGTAACCCATGCTTTCCATGGATTTTGTCATACTTTTTATCAAATCCCTTGAAGATTTATATCTCCCTGACACAAAGCCATATACAAGTCCTGGTATGAGTAATAAAACGAATATGAGAGGAACAATTGCCTTCATCAGAGGCGCATGAAAAGAAGTAAGGGATTGAATTTCAGGATCAACCATATCCGGACCCCTAAGAGCCGAATCTGCCGGATATGCCCACAAAAACAAACCTACAATACCAAGCACCATTGCCAAAAGTCCCAACCAGAAAGCTTTACTTTCCTTGGATGTTACCTCTACCATTTTGGGCATTTGATCTTCATCACCATCTACTTTCACTTTTGAAAGTCTGGGTTCAATAATTTTATCTGTAACCCACCACCCAACAAGTACAATCAGTAAAGTTGATGCAGATGTGAAATACCAGTTATTCAAAGGGTTTAAATTAATAGCAGGGTCAAGTATTCTGGCCGCCTCTAGTGTAAAACTCATAATGAGCGGATCAATAGCTGAGGGGATAAAGTTTGCAGAAAACCCCCCGGATACACCGGCAAAAGCTGCTGCTATTCCTGCCAGAGGATGGCGTCCTGCAGCATAAAATATTACTCCTCCCAATGGAATTACTAAAACGTAACCAGCGTCTGCAGCTGTGTGACTTACGATAGCAATTAAAATAAGCATCGGTGTTAGTAACTGTTTTGGGGTGAAGTTTAATAGTTTTTTCAAACCAGCGTCTATCCAGCCGGAATGTTCGGCTACCCCAACTCCCAGCATGGCAACTAAAACAATTCCCAATGGGGCAAAAAGCACGAAGGTGTTAACCATACTTGCGAGAAATCCCGCTAATTGGGTGCCCGTTAGTAAATTCTGCACATTCAAACTATTTCCGGTCATTGGGTGAATTTCACCAAAATCAAACGGAGAAAGTATTGCCGATAAAACCCATACGAAGATGAGTAAATAAAAAAATAAAATTGCAGGATCGGGTAGTTTATTACCTATTTTTTCAACTAAATCAAGCGCTTTGTTTAAAAAGCTTTTTTTGGGTGAAGTAACTGCTTCTTCCATATAATTTGTTAGTTAGTTTAAGAAGATGCTAAAATAAAAAAATAAGCCAAAAGGCAGTTATTTATGATTAAAACTTTTATTTTTAATTTAATATTTTTTTATCGTGTTGAAATCCAGTATTTGTGAAGAATTTATACTTTATTTTATTTTTTTTAACTAAAGATTGATTATCTTTCGATTATAATAACCATAATCTCAAATAATTATGAAAAATATTTTAATTTTAGCTGTCGTTTTTGGATTAACATTCTCTTCAACAGCTTTCTCGCAAAATAATGAGAATGTTAAAAAAGAAACTACTGTAAAAAAAGTAACCGTTAAGGATACAGACGTAAAGACAATTGTTGAAAAAGATGTAAAAGAAGAAGTTTCAGTGGTAAAAGTCGAAGGTACCGATAAAACAAACCAAGATTCAGAGGTACAAGTTGTTAAAAATGAAAAAAACACTTCGATCAATGTTATTGATGAAGGGGTGAATTTGGAAAATCAAGCTAAACTTGAGAAAGAAAAAAAGAAAGAATATGAGCGCAAAGACGGTCAGCAACGTGGTGTACCCATTCAAACAAGTGATGATGTTCAAGCAAAGCCATTGAAAAAAGAAAAGAGCAAAAAAGATGACGGAAGTCACTAACTACTTTTAATCAAAATATTAAACCCAAACCCGACTTATTTTTTTAAGTCGGGTTTTTTATATTTAAATTAGCAGCCCATCAATATTTATATTATGAACCAATTCAGCCTGATTTTAATTTTCGCTTTTCTTTTTAATAGTTCTTACGGGCAACACAAAAAGGCATATACCATTTACACCTCAGACGGCACACCAACTGATTATTATCAAATGCTTGAAGCTGTAAAAAAAAGTGATATTATACTTTTTGGTGAACAACACAATAGTGCCATTGCACATTGGTTACAGCTGGAACTCACTTCAGATTTGTTAATTGACAGAGAAATTACAATCGGGGCTGAAATGTTTGAAAGAGATAACCAGGAAGCTCTCGATAAATATTTAAAAGGAGAAATAGATCAAAAAGGACTTGATACGCTTGCACGATTGTGGTCAAACTACAAAACCGATTATGCTCCCCTGGTCAATCTTGCTAAAAAACATCAAACAGAATTTGTTGCAACAAACATCCCAAGACGCTATGCCAGTATGGTTTTTAGAAATGGTTTTGAGGTGCTGGACACTTTGTCAACCGAAGAAAAAAAATGGATTGCTCCCCTACCCATAGCTTTTGATCCTGATCTACCCACATATCAAAACATACTCACGATGATGGGCGATCACGGCACCCCTGAACTGGTCAAAGCACAGGCAATCAAAGATGCTACTATGGCTTATTCCATTTTGGAAAACAAAGTTGAAAACCGTCTCTTTCTTCATTACAATGGAGCTTATCACAGCGACTTTTATGAAGGGATTGTCTGGTATCTGAAACTTTCTGAGCCCGATTTAAAATATCTTGTTATTTCAACTGTTACTCAAAAAGAATTAGCCTCACTTGAGGAAGAACATTTAAACAAAGCCGATTTTATTATTGTTGTCAATGAAAATGTAACCACAACCTATTAGTATGAAATTAATTTTAACCAGTTTATTAATGCTTTTAATGCTAGATGCTGCTCAAGCCCAGGAAATAGCTGTTCTCAAATACAACGGTGGTGGTGACTGGTATGCCAACCCTACCTCCCTGCCTAATTTGATTGCTTTCTGCAACCAAAACATCAACACGAGAATCAATCCAACACCAAAAACCGTCGAAACCGCCAGTGTTGAAATTTTCCAATATCCCTTTGTGCATATGACTGGTCACGGAAACGTTTTCTTTACTCCGGAAGATGTCACAAACCTGAGAAACTATTTATTCAGTGGCGGGTTTTTACATATTGATGACAATTATGGAATGGATAAATTTTTAAGGCCTGAACTTAAAAAAGTATTTCCCGATAAGGAACTTGTTGAGCTTCCGGCCAATCACCCGATATTTACTTATCATTATAGATTTCCAAATGGCTTACCCAAAATTCACGAGCACGACAATTTACCCCCCCAGGCATTTGGAATTTATCACGAAAATAGATTAGTTTTACTTTACACTTATGAAACCGATTTGGGAAATGGATGGGAAAGCCCAGAAGTGCATAATAATCCTGAAGAAGTTAGGCTAAAAGCTTTACAAATGGGTGCAAACATTATCAAGTATGCTTTTGAAAACTAAACAACTTTTACTACTATGATCCAGTCAGGTGAAATCACTAAGGGCATCCTTAAGGCTGTTGCTATTATTTTTGGGTTTGTTGTATTAGCCTGGTTTCTCTACAAAATACAAAGTGTTTTGGTTTATTTAGCTCTATCAGGGGTAGTCACATTGATAGGGAGACCAATAATCAAATTTTTAAAGGAAAAACTAAAATTCAGAAATTTATTGGCAGTTATAGTTACTATGCTGTTGATGTTTGGTGTTTTTGTTGGTTTGTTGTTTCTTTTTATTCCTCTAATCAAGCAACAAAGTCATAATTTATCTCTCTTGAATATCGAGTCCCTTTCTGACACGATAGAAAATTTATATCTTGAAACCCTTGCCTATTTTTCAGGGCCAAATTTTGATGTTGAAGCAAGGTTTGGTGATACCGATTTTTTCGGATCAATTGATTTTGGCTTTATTCCTGATTTTATCAATAGCTTTTTAAGTGCGTTAGGCACCTTTAGTATCGGTTTATTTTCAGTAGTGTTTATTTCATTTTTCTTATTAAAAGACAGCAAATTGCTTGAAAACGGCATTCTCACATTTATTCCTGACAGTAAAGAGGCAAGATTTGAAAAATCACTTGAAAAAATCAAAAATCTTCTTTCCAGGTATTTTATTGGATTGGTGTTTCAAATTTTAGTGTTGTTTATCATTTACTCCTTTGTCCTTTTATTTTTTGGGATAGACAACGCCATAGTTATCGCCTTTCTTTGTGCTTTGCTTAACATCATCCCATATCTCGGGCCGCTTATTGGTGGGTTCATCATGTTCTTTTTGACCATGTCAAGCAATCTTGGACAAGACTTTAACACAGTAGTTCTGCCCACTACCCTATATGTAATGGTTGGATTTATAGCCGGACAAGTCATTGATAACTTTCTGAGTCAGCCCCTCATTTTTTCCAACAGTGTAAGGTCACACCCGCTGGAAATCTTTCTGGTAATTGTTATTGGAGGATTACTTTTTGGAATTGTGGGAATGATTGCTGCAGTTCCATCATACACTGTGATTAAAGTAATTTCTAAAGAATTCCTTTCGGAAAATAAAATTGTACAGCGATTAACCCAAAATTTATAACTTAAATTTGAACAGGGCTATTTTAAATACTGAAGTTCAAAATTTCATATCAAAAAACCTGAATGAAAAACTGGACAAACTTGTGTTTAAAAAAAGTCCGTTTCGTGAGGTTTCCATGACTGAAATTGTTCAGCAAATTGAAGGAAAGTTAAAAGCCAAATACAAACTCCATACTTGGTTTAATACCAAAAACATATACTATCCACCCAAAATCAATATTGAACAAACCTCATCTGAAGTAACGGCAAACTACAAATCTGAACTTGTTAAAGGGAAAACCCTGGCTGATTTAACCGGTGGTTTTGGTGTGGACAGCTATTTCTTTTCTAAAAACTTTGAAGATGTTACTCATGTTGAAATTAACAAATCACTTTCTGAAATAGCAGCTCACAATTTTTCACAATTGAATGCAAATATAAAAAGCATCAATGAAGACGGAATTGAAGCTATAAAGAATCAATATTTTGACTGTATCTACATTGACCCTTCCAGGCGTCATGATAACAAAGGCAAGGTTTTTCTTCTTTCAGACTGCGAACCCGATGTTGTTAAAAATTTAGAATATTTACTCAATCGGTGTGAAATACTTCTGATAAAAACTTCACCGATGCTTGACATCAATGCCGGATTAAATGAATTGAACTTTGTTGCTGAAATTCATATCGTTGCGGTTGAAAACGAGGTCAAAGAACTGTTGTGGTTGTTAAAAAAAGACAACTCAAAGCCACATTTAGTCAAAACCATAAACTTTACAAAACACAAAATCGAAAAATTTGAAACAAATTTTAGGGCTAGTGATAATATAGAGTATTCAATCCCAAAAAAATACCTCTATGAACCCAATGCCGCAATTATGAAAAGTGGAATGTTTCAGGCTATTTCCGAAAATTATCAGGTTCAGAAGATAGCTGTAAACACCCATCTATTTACTTCAGATGCGCCTATTGAATTCCCGGGAAGAAGGTTTGAAATTCAAAGAATACTGCCCTATAAAAAAGCAGAATTAAAAAAAAACATATCAGCAATCAAAGCAAACATCACAACAAGAAACTTTCCAGAAAGTGTTGATGCATTAAAATCTAGGTGGAAAATAACAGACGGAGGAGACAACTATCTGTTTTTCACTACAGATAATGATAAAAAAAAGGTGATTTTGTTTTGTAGAAAAATAAAGGTGAGTTAAAAAAGCAAAAAAGCCTCATTACTGAGGCTTTTTTGTGATCGCGAGAGGATTCGAACCTCTGACCGTCCCGACTTTAAGTCGGGATGCTCTATTCAGCTGAGCTAATCAGGTTTTCAATAAATTTTCTTGATTTCTTTTTTTTTACCTCAAGCTCCCTTTGGTACGCATAACTTTTAGTAGTAAAAACTTCATAATGAACAACTTCCCAATCCTTGGCTCTTGATGTGAATCCCTTATGATTAGATAAGTGTTTTCTAAGACGAATATCTAAAGATTCACCTGAATGACCTATATAGAATTTATCTAAAAATGCAGAAAAAAGTATATAAAAATAAAATACCATAGAACAAAAAAGCCTCAAAAACTGAGGCTTGTGTTGTGATCGCGAGAGGATTCGAACCTCTGACCGTCTGCTTAGAAGGCAGATGCTCTATCCAGCTGAGCTACGCGACCAAAGATGTAAAAAGAATGTCGGGGTGGCAGGATTCGAACCTGCGACCTCCTGCTCCCAAAGCAGGCGCGATAACCGGGCTACGCTACACCCCGAAAAAAATTTGGTGCAAAATTAAACAAAGAACATAAAGTAATTTTTGCGGAGAGTGTGGGATTCGAACCCACGCGACAGTTACCCGCCGACAGTTTAGCAAACTGCTCCGTTAACCACTCCGGCAACTCTCCTTTAATTTAGAACTTTACTGCCCTTAAAAGGCGGTTGCAAATGTAAGCTATCAAAATTAATGTAGCAACAAAAAAAGTGAAAAATATTTCCTGAATTTACCGTTACTACTTTCTTTATATAATTCTTAAAACTGAGTCATCTTCTATGCTATTCAATTCTTGTATGTTAGATTTAAAATTCACTTTATTCTATTTATCGTTTTTGATTATTAGTTTTTAACAAAAAGCCGGATATACTATATCTTTTACTTTATTCTTCCTTCTTTTCATTGATAAATGCCCATATTTTGCTTAAATTTGGGCTCTAAATTTTGAAATCAAAAACACACATAATGAGTAAAAATGTAGTCATCGTCTCTTCCGCCAGAACCCCTATTGGAAGTTTTATGGGAGGTTTATCATCATTTACAGCTGCCCAACTTGGAAGCATTGCCATAAAAGGTGCTTTAGATAAAATCAATTTAAAACCTGAACTTGTTCAGGAAGTTTTAATGGGTAATGTTGTTCAGGCCGGTGTGGGACAGGCACCTGCACGTCAGGCTGCTCTTGGCGCAGGAATACCAAATACTGTTGGTTGCACAACTGTAAACAAAGTGTGTGCTTCCGGTATGAAGGCCGTTATGCAAGGAGCGCAAGCCATAAAGTCAGGTGATGTTGATATCGTCGTTGCCGGTGGAATGGAAAGCATGAGTAATATTCCACACTATGCACATTTAAGAGGCGGCACTAAATTTGGACCTCATAC
The DNA here is from genome assembly GCA_964469175.1 of uncultured Flavobacteriaceae bacterium. GTDB lineage: Bacteria > Bacteroidota > Bacteroidia > Flavobacteriales > Flavobacteriaceae > Planktosalinus. The sequence goes on along the minus strand of CAYXXY010000008.1, from coordinate 10,339 downwards.
CATGGAAGATGGTATGCAAAAAGACGGTTTAATTGACGCCTATGATAAAAATGCAATGGGAGTCTCAGCCGACCTTTGTGCAACAGAGTATAAATTCTCAAGGGAAGATCAGGATAAATTTGCCATTCAATCTTATGAACGAAGTGCAAAAGCGTGGGCTGCCGGAAAATTTAAAAATGAGGTTGTTCCTGTTGAAGTTCCTCAAAGAAAAGGAGACCCGATACTTTTTTCTGAAGATGAAGAATATAAAAATGTATTTCTTGAAAAAATACCATCCCTAAGACCGGCATTTACTAAAGACGGAACAGTAACAGCTGCAAATGCTTCCACAATCAATGATGGCGCCGGAGCTGTAGTTCTGATGAGTGAAGAAAAAGCTAATGAATTGGGTCTTAAACCACTTGCCTATATCAAAAGTTATGCAGATGCTGCACAGGAACCCAAATGGTTTACAACTGCACCCGCTAAAGCGCTACCTCTAGCTATTGACAAAGCAGGTATAAAATTGGATGACGTGGACTATTTTGAATTCAATGAGGCGTTTTCGGTGGTAGGTTTGGCAAATATGAAGATTCTTGGACTAGACGATTCCAAAGTCAATGTTAACGGTGGAGCAGTTTCCTTAGGTCACCCGCTTGGATGTAGTGGTGTGAGAATTATCATCACGCTTATAAACGTGCTGGAACAAAACAACGCAAAACTTGGAGCTGCAGCTATTTGTAATGGTGGTGGTGGCGCTTCAGCTATTGTTATCGAAAGAAAATAAATGAAGTACGGCCTCTGTAATTTAAGCCTGATTCCGGTGAGACGTGAGGCGTGTGATACCAGTGAAATGGTAACACAATTGCTATATGGCGAGTTTTTCAAAATCACTGAATCTAGAAAAAACTGGAGTAAAATCAGAAATGCTTTTGATAATTATGAAGGCTGGATTGACAACAAGCAATTTCTTGAGATTTCTTCAGAAGTCTACCACGAGCTTAATACAGAAGAATTAAAAGTAACTTCTGACATTATGGAATTTGTTTCTGATGAATTAGGAACGCTGATATCCATACCCATTGGTTCCAATTTGAATGCTTTAAATCATTTGAACCACAAACACGATGGCAATTTTGCCCAAGGAAAACTTCCGAAAGAAAAACTTATTGAAAGCGCCTTACTTTTTATCAATGCACCCTATTTATGGGGAGGTAAAAGCCCATTTGGTATAGATTGCAGCGGATTTACCCAATTGGTTTACAAGCTCAACGGTCACCAAATTTTAAGAGACGCCAAAGACCAGGCTACCCAAGGTGAAACTTTAAGTTTTATTGAAGAAAGTGAACCCGGGGACCTTGCATTTTTTGATAATGCCGAGGGAGTAATTACTCACGTGGGTATTATTATGTCTGACAATTATATCATTCACGCCCATGGAAAAGTGAGGATTGACAGGCTTGACCACAGTGGTATTTTTAATTTGGAATTAAAAAGACACAGTCATAAACTTAGAGTGATCAAAAGAATTGTTTAAAAAAAATCCCGATAAATTTTATCGGGATTTTTAAATTATTCTTCAATAGTTTCTATACGTTGCCTCATATTTTGAAACTTGGCATCTTCACCTAGAATTGAATACATATTCATCAATGTACGCATAATATCCACGTCATTTGATCTGCCTTTAAGAGCACTCTCTAAGTAAGGAATTGCTTCACGGTACATATCATCCCTTTTTTTACGCAGTTCATCATACCTTCTGTTGTCTGCAGCAGAAGTTCCCAATGAATTCATTTCTTCAATTAGAGGCTCTTCTTGTTCCAAAATTAAAACAGCAAGATTTACCTGAGCATTATGAAAATTGGGATCAAGTTTTAATGCTTGATTATAATATTTTCTTGCACTTTCCCTGTCCCCGATACTTGCACTACTCACCCCAAGGTTGTAATAAATTTCAGGGTTTTCAGGATCAGAATCAATAACTTTTTTCATTAACTCATTATAGGTTTTCATGTCGTCCATCTGTAAAGCAATATTTGCCTCAGCTCTTATCAATCCAACATCTGTGGGGTCAGCTTTTCTGGCATCTGCAATAAGTTGCTTTGCTTGCTCAGTTTTTCCTTTTTCGATGTAAATTAAGCCAAGATCTCTCAAAATTACAGGCCTCCTGGACTCAGACATTCTTTCCTGAGGTCTTACATATTCTCCAGACATCATCATCAGGCTTTGTTCTTCTTTGTTTCCAAAAACTACAACTTCACCGGATTCTCTATCGGTTGCAACATACTCTTTTTCGATTCCGGTGTAACCTAAGTTCATCAATTCTTCATAATATTTCATTGCATTGTCATATTCCTGAGCACTCATGGCATTTGTTGCGGCAAAGTATAGATAAACAGTATCTACTTTACTAATGGTGTAACCGGCATACAATTTTTTGGAAGCAGCACTGAAACGTTGTGCATTTTGGTCTTGAATAGCTGAATTTACAAGCCTAACCAATAGTCCTTGTACTTCCTCTTCTGCTTGTTTTGAATGGCGTTGTCTTCCATCTTTCTCAAGCTCAATTACTTTATTAAAAGCTTCAGAGGCCGTAAGCAAATCCTGTTCTCTGTTTCCTGCTGCACCCAAATAAGCCTGACCCTTGTACAAATAAAATTCAGCTTGTGTGCTGGCATCCTGAGAGCCAATTTGTCCTTCAATTTTTGAGAGAGCTTGTTTAGCCGAATTAAAGTCCTTGTTATTAATACTTCTTGAAGCTTCCCTCAATTCCTGACGTTGTGAATATACCATCACAGTCATTAACAATGCTGTGACGATTAGAAATGTTCTTTTCATTTTATTGTTGTTTATTGTTCTACATTATTATCGTCTGTATCAACTACCGTTCCGCTTTCAGAATTTCCGTTTTCCACCTCGGCATCATCTTTCATGGTTTTTGCAACAGCGGCAATGGCATCGTCTTCTCTCACTTTTATCAATCTAACACCTTGCGTTGCTCTTCCCATAACACGTAAATCGTCAACAGACATTCTAATGGCAATTCCTGATTTATTGATAATCATTAAATCGTCATTGTCTTTTACGTTTTTGATAGCTACTAATTTACCGGTTTTTTCTGTAATTGAAATGGTTTTTACCCCTTTTCCTCCTCTATTGGTGATTCTGTAAATGGCTTCACCGTCTTCCGGGTCGTCTATAAATGTGCGCTTTCCATAACCGTTTTCTGAAACAACAAGCACGGTTTCTTCTTGAGGGTTATCAATCGTAATCATACCTATAACTTCATCATTTTCATCAGCAAGGGTAATTCCCCTTACTCCGGTTGCATTTCTACCCATCGGCCTGGTTTTTTTCTCTTCAAAACGCACAGCTTTACCGGATTTTACGGCCAGCATTACCTGGCTGTCTCCTGTAGTGAGTTTTGCCTCTAAAAGTTCGTCGTCTTCACGTACAGTGATAGCATTGATACCATTGGCTCTGGGTCTTGAGTATTGCTCAAGAGAGGTTTTTTTGACAATACCCTTTTTTGTTGCCATTATAACAAAATGACTATTGGTGTATTCCTCATCCTTCAAATCCTGAACACAGATAAAGGCTTTTACTTTATCGTCCTGCTCAATGTTTATGAGGTTTTGAATGGCTCTACCTTTTGATGTTCTCGAGCCTTCGGGAATTTCAAATACCCTCATCCAGAAGCATTTTCCTTTTTGGGTAAAGAACAACATGTACTGGTGGTTGGTTCCCACAAAAAGGTGTTCAAGAAAATCTTCATTTCTGGTAGCACTTGCTTTCTGGCCAACCCCACCCCTGTTTTGGGTTTTGTATTCGTTAAGCGGTGTGCGTTTGATGTATCCCGCATGAGAAATGGTGATTACCACTTTTTCATCAGCAATCAAATCTGTAATAGAAACATCACCACCGGCATATTCTATTGTTGACCTTCTTTCATCACCATACTTGTCTTTAATTTCAAGAAGCTCTTCTTTAATTATTTGCATTCTTCTTTCAACGCTGGCAAGGATGTCTTTGTAATCTTGTATGGTTTTCATCAATTCTTCATACTCACTACGCAGTTTATCCTGCTCCAGACCCGTCAATTGACGCAAGCGCATTTCAACTATGGCTTTTGCCTGAATTTCAGACAACTCAAAGCGCTCAATCAACTTTTGACGGGCTTCATCGGCATTTGAAGATGCCCTGATGATTTTTATTACTTCATCAATATTGTCTGAGGCAATGATTAACCCTTCAAGAATATGTGCCCTTTCTTCGGCTTTTCTAAGTAAGTATTGTGTTCTCCTGGTAACAACTTCGTGTCTATGCTCAACAAAATACTTGATCAAATCCTTTAGGTTAAGCATTTGAGGCCTTCCTTTTACAAGTGCAATATTGTTTACACTAAATGAAGATTGAAGGGCAGTGTATTTGTACAGTGTATTTAAAACAATATTTGGAACAGCATCGCGCTTTAAGATATAAACGATGCGCATACCATTTCTGTCAGATTCGTCCCTGATGTTTGAAATGCCTTCAATTTTTTTCTCATTAACCAAATCAGCTGTTTTTTTGATCATATCAGCTTTGTTGGTTTGGTAGGGAATTTCAGTTACGATAATACATTCTTTACCGTTTATTTCTTCAAAAGAAGCTTTTGCGCGAACAACTACCCTACCTCTTCCGGTTTCAAAAGCTTCTTTAACGCCTTCATAACCGTAGATTGTGCCTCCGGTTGGGAAATCAGGAGCTTTGATGTGAGTCATTAATTCCTGTATGGTCACATCATTGTTGTCTATATAAGCTACAGTTCCGTCAATGACCTCTGAGAGGTTATGAGGTGGCATATTGGTGGCCATACCCACAGCAATTCCGGAAGCACCGTTAATCAGTAAACCGGGGACACGTGTTGGAAGCACTGTTGGTTCTTCAAGGGTGTCGTCAAAATTTAGTTGAAAATCGACAGTTTCTTTATCTATATCGGCAAGCATGTCTTCAGAAATTTTCTGCATCCTTGCTTCAGTGTAACGCATTGCGGCAGGGCTGTCACCATCAACTGAGCCAAAGTTACCCTGACCGTCCACCAGCATATACCTCAAACTCCACTCCTGTGCCATCCTTACCATGGCATCATAAACAGAGGTATCACCGTGTGGGTGGTATTTACCTAAAACTTCTCCAACAATCCTGGCTGATTTTTTATGGGCAGTATTTGACCTTACACCCAATTCATGCATTCCAAATAATACACGTCTGTGAACAGGTTTCATTCCGTCTCTCACATCAGGAAGTGCACGTGACACAATGACCGACATAGAATAATCTATGTAAGCTGATTTCATTTCTTCCTCTATGTTGATGGGAATCAATTTTTCACCTTCATTCATATACTTATTGTTTTGATTTATCGTTAGTAAATTTTATCGGGCAAGATAAGGCTTTTAAAGCTTTTTTGGCTAATTTTCAACCGCCGTTTTACATTATTTTATTAACAAAATTGCCCTGTAAAACGGTTAATAAATACCCCGGATTTAGCTTTGATTTTGAAAACTTTTTTTGTCAATTTACTTACATTGCCAGTTCAAGGAATAGTTTTTGTACAGTACAAGCATATTTCGTAATTTTATACACTTGAAATACACTATTTATGGATGATAATTTTTCCCCACGAGTCAAAGATGTGATTGCATTCAGTAAAGAAGAAGCATTGCGCCTTGGTCATGATTTTATTGGAACAGAACACCTGATGCTGGGTTTACTTAGAGATGGGAATGGAAAAGCCATCCATATACTCAATGCACTTGATATTGATTTAAACCAACTAAGACGTAAAGTTGAAATATTAAGCCCTGCAAACCCAAATACCGGTGTTCAGGCAAATGACAAGAAAAATTTGCACCTCACAAGACAAGCTGAACGTGCTTTAAAAACTACATTCCTTGAGGCAAAACTGTTTCAAAACTCATCTATAAATACTGCTCACCTGTTGTTATGCATATTGAGAAATGAAAATGACCCCACCACCAAACTGCTCAACAAAATGAATTTGGATTATGACAGTGTAAAAGACCAGTTTAAATTTATGATTGCCAATGACGAGAGTGCTTTTGATGCTCCAAGGTCTGAATCATTTCCCAATGAAGATGATGATACATCAGATATGAATGAAGGTTCCAGAGAATCCTCTTTTGGATCTCAAGGCACGGCTAAACAAACCAAAAAATCCAAAACACCCGTTCTGGATAATTTTGGAAGGGATTTAACAGCACTAGCCGAAGAAGGTAAGCTTGATCCTGTTGTGGGCCGCGAAGACGAAATTCAACGTGTTTCTCAAGTTTTAAGCAGAAGAAAGAAAAACAATCCTTTGCTGATCGGTGAACCGGGAGTAGGTAAATCAGCAATTGCCGAAGGCCTGGCTTTACGCATCATTCAAAGAAAAGTTTCTAGAATTTTATATGACAAAAGAGTAGTTACCCTTGACCTTGCAAGCTTAGTAGCGGGAACCAAGTACAGGGGACAGTTTGAAGAGCGAATGAAAGCGGTGATGAACGAACTTGAAAAAAATGATGACATCATTCTGTTTATTGATGAAATTCACACCATTGTGGGTGCAGGAGGCGCCACGGGCTCCCTTGATGCATCAAATATGTTTAAACCGGCTCTTGCCAGAGGTGAAATTCAATGTATTGGTGCCACCACTCTTGATGAGTACAGACAATATATAGAAAAAGATGGTGCACTTGAAAGACGTTTCCAAAAGGTAATTGTTGAACCCACTAGCGTTGAAGAAACCATTGAAATCCTAAACAACATTAAAGATAAATATGAAGCTCATCACAATGTAACTTATACCGATGAAGCAATTGTTGCCTGTGTAAATCTTACCAACAGGTATATGACTGAACGCTTTCTTCCTGACAAAGCCATTGATGCCCTTGATGAGGCAGGCTCCAGGGTTCACATCACCAACATCCATGTTCCCGAAAAAATACTGGAAATTGAAGCACAACTTGAGGAAGTTAGGGAACTCAAAAACTCTGTTGTTAAAAAACAGAAATATGAAGAAGCTGCAAAACTAAGGGACGATGAGAAAAAACTCGAAAAGGAACTTGCAATAGCTCAGGAAGAATGGGAAAAAGATTCCAAACTCCACCGTGAAACTGTTACTGAAGAAAACGTGGCCGAAGTGGTATCCATGATTACAGGCGTGCCCGTAAACAGGATTGCACAAACCGAAATCAAAAAACTTTCAGAACTACCTATTCAAATCAAGGGCAAAGTGATTGGCCAGGATGAAGCGGTAAATAAAGTAGTAAAAGCAATTCAGCGAAATCGCGCCGGCTTAAAAGATCCCAACAAACCCATTGGTTCATTCATTTTCTTAGGTCAGACCGGAGTAGGAAAAACACAACTGGCAAAAGTACTTGCACGTGAGTTGTTTGACTCTGAAAATGCTTTGGTGCGCATTGATATGAGTGAGTATATGGAAAAATTCTCTGTGTCAAGACTGATTGGTGCTCCTCCGGGTTATGTGGGTTATGAAGAAGGAGGTCAATTGACCGAAAAAATTAGACGCAAGCCGTATGCTGTTCTGTTGCTTGACGAAATAGAAAAAGCACATCCTGATGTGTTTAATATGTTGCTTCAGGTGCTAGACGACGGTTATCTTACTGACAGTTTAGGCAGAAAAATCGACTTCAGGAATACCATAATCATAATGACTTCAAACATCGGAGCCAGAAAACTCAAAGACTTTGGTCAAGGTGTTGGTTTTGGGACTGCTGCAAAAACCAGTCAGGCTGATGACAATGCAAAAAGCATTATAGAAAATGCACTCAAAAAAGCATTCGCCCCCGAGTTTTTGAATCGGGTTGATGACGTGGTTGTTTTCAATGCGCTTGAAAAAGAAGACATCAATAAAATTATTGATATTGAGCTGGCAAAACTCTACAGTCGCATTAAGGATTTGGGTTATCATTTAACTCTCACCAATAAGGCAAAAGACTATATTGCAGAAAAAGGTTTTGACAAAGAGTATGGAGCCAGGCCATTAAACCGTGCTATTCAAAAGTATATTGAAGACGCTTTGGCAGAGGAAATCATCTCTTCAAAACTTGTTGAAGGCGATTCCATTTTGATGGATTTAGACGAAAAATCAAATGAATTGGTTATCAAAATTGAAAAAAAGAAAAAGACTACTGAATCATAATGAGTAAAAACAAGAAAATTTTATTGGGAATTTTCACCTTTTTGCCTGTGCTATTTGTTATAGCTTATATGATTCTTTTTATTAAATTTTTCTTTAGTTCTATGAGTTCACCTCAATTCGACCCATACGTAAATGAGGAATACTTTTTTGGAAATTTAGTTCTGCTCGTTCTTTTGATATTTGCAGCAATAATACTTGGTGTTGGAATGATGATCTACTACATCATTCACGCAAACAAAAATCCGAAATTTGACAGTAATCAAAAGTTATTATGGATTTTAATTTTAGTTCTCACCTCCTTCATCGGAAATATCATTTATTATTTCGTTGAAATAATTCCTGAGAAACGGATTGATAAATGAGTTATATAAAGGAAGTACTAGCCAATGAACAAACCAAAATACCGTTTGAAAATTTATTCAAAGTGTGAAATGCTTCTTTTGCCCCAGCCTCCCTCTACTAAGTGTATTTTGTGACAAAATGTAGTCGGTTACTCAAACAGCAGTTCCGGGTCTATGCTAAAAGACTGTAAAAAAGCGATACTGGTGTGTATATCGTCAGCCATAAGTCGGTCTTCTTCTACAAAAGCAACACCCTTTCTGTACATTTCGAGAAAAGATTCCAAAAACGGTGATGATTTTTTTGGTCTTCTAAAATGAAGGGCTTGCGAAGCGTTAAACAATTCAATGGCAAGAATTGTTTCTAAATTTTCAATAATTTTCAAGCATTTGGTTGCTGCATTGGCACCCATACTCACGTGATCTTCCTGCCCGTTTGAAGAAACAATTGAATCAACACTGGCGGGTGTAGCCAGTTGTTTGTTTTGACTCACAATTGAAGCCGAAGTATATTGAGGAATCATAAACCCGGAGTTTAATCCGGGATTATTAACAAGAAAATTAGGCAAACCCCTGCTTCCTGAGATTAACTGATAGGTTCGGCGTTCTGAAATACTTCCCAATTCCGCCATCGCGATTCCCAGATAATCCAATGCTAAGGCGAGCGGTTGACCGTGAAAGTTACCTCCCGAAATTATTTTATCATCTTCAATAAAAATATTTGGGTTGTCTGTAACTGAATTGATTTCGGTTTTAAATGTTCTTGTCACAAATTCAATAGTGTCTTTTGTAGCACCGTGAACCTGTGGAATGCAGCGAAAAGAATATGGATCTTGTACAGATTGCTTCTCACTCGCACTGATTTCACTTCCTTCAAGAAAATTCAGGATATTTTCAGCTGTTTTTATTTGTCCGCGATGAGGCCTTACATGGTGTACCAAAGAGTCAAATGGTGATAGATTGCAATTAAAGGCATCAATTGAAGTGGCGCCTATTACATCTGCCAGATATGAAAGTTTATGTGATTTTATTAAGCAATACAGGCCATAGGCGCTCATAAACTGTGTTCCGTTCAGCAGTGCCAGGCCTTCTTTCGCTTGAAGCGAAATGGGCTTCCACCCCATTTGGTCAAGTATTTTTTCTGCCGGATGGATTTTATCATTAAAATATACCTCCCCTAATCCCAACAGAGGTAAGGACAAGTGTGCCAAAGGTGCCAAATCTCCTGAAGCCCCAAGACTTCCCTGGGTATAGATTACCGGTAAAATATCGTGATTGTAAAAATCGATGAGTCGTTCAACAGTTATAAGTTGGACACCACTATGCCCATAGCTCAATGATTGAACCTTGAGCAAAAGCATTAATTTGATAATCGCTTTTGGAACATAATCACCGGTACCGCAAGCATGTGATTTTACCAGATTACTCTGGAGTGTTGATAAATCTTCACTAGAAATTTTAACATTACACAATGAGCCAAAGCCTGTGTTGATTCCATAAATTGGATGATCGTTATTTGCAATTTTCTTGTCTAAATATGTCTTTGACTTTTTAATATTCAGAACTGCCTCGTCAGAAAGGGCTAGATGTTTTTGAGAGTCTAATATATCTATAACGGCAGAAATATCAAGCACTTGACTGCTGATGTAATGAAATTCGGGCATTGAGCAAGAGGTTTTACTTATTGGTATTTCAAAAGTAGAAAATCTAAAAGTATTTATTTCCTTTTTTATAATAAGTTTATTATTAAATGAGCTAAAAATCAACATTTAAAAACTCTTTCATGGTTTATTCAGGAGAGTAAAAAGATTAA
>CAYXXY010000007.1:0-165301 GCA_964469175.1 uncultured Flavobacteriaceae bacterium | reverse complement strand
AATATACTAATTTTTAGTATTTTGAGCAACTTTTTCTATAATGCACTACGGGTAAATTTTAATAAAAAAACAACAGTTCATCCTCAAATTTTGACAGTTGAGTAAGAACTTATTTTTTAACGGAACTTCCCAATAGATATTTGTCCCATCAATCACAAATAAATTATTCATTATGGAAAAAGCAGTTTTAATTTTAGCATTGGTTTTGTCTGTTTTAGGTTACAGTCAGTCCAATTACGAACAGGGAATGGAAAAAGCATTTCAGTTATGGGGAGAAGGAAACCCAAAAGAAGCAGCAGCTCTTTTTGAGCGTATAGCATCAGCAGAGAAAGAGAACTGGCTGCCGGGTTATTATGTGTCCTTAATCAACACCACCGAAGCATTCAGAACAAGTGATACCAAAACGGTGGAGAGTTTACTTGCAAAAGCACAAAACAGCCTTGACCCGCTTCTGGCTAAACATCCTAATAATGTCGAATTAATGATAATGCAGGCTATGATACACACGGCTCACATTGCTGTTGACCCCATGACAAACGGCCAACGGCTCACAGGCCCGGTGATGCAGCTTTATGGCAAAGCAGAGGCCATATCGCCTAACAACCCGAGGGTGGTCTTGAGCAAAGCACAGTTTGAAATGGGTAGTGCACAGTTTTTTGGAACAGACTTAGCACCAATTTGCGCACAAATTGAAAAATCTTTACAACTTTTTGATACCTTTAAACCTGAAACATCTTTTCATCCCAACTGGGGTAGGGAGCAGGCTCAACAAGCTTTAAAAAACTGTAAATAATGAGAAAGTTTGCAATAATTTCAGGAATCGGGATTCTAATTGGGATCGCACTATTTGTGATAGAACTCTTGTTCAGAGTTATTTCCGGGATTCCTATTGAAATTAATGCATTGTTATTCAAATCCCTCATTTTATATATTTTATACAGTATTCCTCTGGGGGTTGTGAATTCATTTTTCTTTGACTATTTAGACAGGATTGAATGGAAAGAAAGGATTAAGTACCGATTTTTAATAGGACTTCTGGGATCTGTGATACTCACATTGGTGACCATCTTTTTTATAAGGGTTTTTCATAGGACAGTCATTGATCAGGTGAGCTTTGAAACCTTCTTTCAAACTGAACGACTGCAATTTTATTTTATAGCACTATTTATAACCCTCATTATCTCTTTGTTTTTTCACGCTTTTCATTTTTATAGAGAGTTACAGAAAAACAAACTGAAAGAGCAAAAAATAATCGCAGGCACGGCTTCTGCCCAGTTTGAAAGTTTAAAAAACCAGATAGACCCACACTTTTTGTTCAACAGTTTGAATGTTTTGAATTCATTGATAGATGAAAACCCTGAAAACGCTCAGCGATTTACAACTTCATTATCAAAGATATACAGATATGTGCTTGAACAAAAAGATAAAGAACTTGTAAGTCTGGAAGAGGAGCTTGCTTTTGCTAAAACTTATATTCACTTGCTACAAATGCGTTTTGAAAGCAGTGTTTTTGTAGAATTGCCAGAGACACTTTCAAACCCTGAAGCTAAGGTGGTTCCTCTTTCGCTTCAGCTATTGCTGGAAAACACGATTAAGCACAACGTGGTGAGTGAAGCAAAGCCACTGCGCATTCGCATTTATGAGGAAGCTAATTATTTAGTAATCGAAAACGATTTACAACGCAAAGAAGTCATGAAAACCCGAAAAGGAGTAGGGCTTCAAAACATCATTAACCGATATGGGATCATCACAAACCGAAAAGTGGAAATTCTCGATAACGAGACCATTTTCAAAGTGAGAATCCCTGTTTTAACTAAACAATTCACTGTTATGGAAACAACAAAAAATACAGATTATGAGAGTGCATATTTAAAAGCACAGAGACGAGTTAAAGAAATAAAAGAGTTTTATGGTAATGTTGCGTCTTATATAATAGTAATGCCTTTCCTGGTTTTTATCAATTATTATACTTACTGGGGCTTTAAATGGTTTTTATTTCCCTTGTTTGGATGGGGATTGGGAGTTGCCATTCACGCGTTTACCATCTTTGGGTATGGAGCTTCCTGGGAAGAGAAAAAAATACGTGAAATCATGGAAAAGGAAAAGCAAAACAACAAAAACTGGAACTAATGGAACCCGACTATCACGAAAAAGAGCTCTATAAAATGGCTCAAAAAAGAATCAAGGAAATTAAGGGGTTTTACATTCACCTCATAGTTTATGTTTGTGTTAATATTTTCATATTTGTGATTAACTCCAATCTTTTAAACAATGGCACAATCAATATTGAGTTTGGAAACCTTTCTCTACCCTTTTTCTGGGGAATTGGTGTGGCTGCTCACGCTGCCAGTGTTTTTGGCCCCAATTTTTTTCTAGGTAAAGATTGGGAAGAGAAAAAAATAAAAGAAATTCTGGAAAAAGAAAAACGACAACGGAGTAAGTGGGAGTGATTTTTGAGTTAGAAGTTAGAAGCACAATGTTAGAACTTATATGAAAACAATAATCATAGAAGATGAAAAACCTTCGGCGAGGCGGTTAAAGCGAATGCTTGAAAAACTGGATGTTCAGGTTGGGGAGACGCTCCATTCTGTAGAAGAGTCACTGGAGTGGTTTTCAAAAAACACACCTCCTGACTTGATATTTTTGGACATCCAACTTAACGATGGGCTTTCGTTTGAAATATTTGAAACCATACAAGTGCAAAGTGCCATTATTTTCACCACTGCCTATGATGAATATGCCCTTCAGGCTTTTAAACTCAATAGCATCGATTATCTTTTGAAACCCATAGACGAAGATGAACTAAAAACTGCAGTCGAAAAATACCGGAACCTGAAACGCTCATTTGGTTCAGAAACTATGCAGTCTTCTCTACAAATCAATTTTGAGGACATCAAAAAACTATTGGTTAATCCGTTTGAAAGGGCGTATAAAAAGCGATTTACGGTAAAAGTGGGACAACACCTTAAAATGATTCCCATTGATGAAATTGAATGCTTTTACAGCGAAAACAAAGGTACTTACCTGCACACCATTGACGGAAGAAATTACCTGTTGGATCAATCGCTGGAACAGCTTGAAAGCGAACTCGCTCCCCATGAGTTCTTTAGGGTCAACAGAAAGTATTACATCAGCATCAACTGCATCAAGGATATAATCACTTACTCCAATTCACGCCTGAAAGTAGTATTGAACAACTATAAAGAGGATGAAATTATTGTAGCCCGTGAACGAGTCAAGGAATTTAGGGAGTGGCTGGATTAAGGCTATTCTTTGTCAAATTCAATACTCAGAGAATTCACACAATACCTTTGTCCTGTAGGTGTTGGGCCATCATTAAACACATGACCCAAATGGCCACCACAGGAAGCACATAATATTTCTATACGCACCATTCCATAGCTGGTGTCTTTGACATATTCAACACTGCCTTCCACGCTTTCATCAAAAGAAGGCCAGCCACAACCGCTTTCAAATTTAGCGCTACTATCAAACAGCAGGGATTTGCATCCGGCGCAATGATAATTCCCTTTTTCAAAATGCAGATTGTAAGCCCCTGTAAACGGCCTCTCAGTTCCCTTTTTGCGAAGGATGGCATATTTCTCTTCTCCCAGTTCTTCAAGCCATTCAGCTTCAGGTTTTTGAATGGGATAGTTATTCTTGTTCATTGTTTTTAGGTTTAAAAGTTAAGGCTGCACCGTTGATGCAATGACGCTTTCCGGTAGTGGCACGAGGGCCGTCATCAAATTTGTGACCCAAATGACTGCTGCAATTGGCACATTTTAACTCTGTGCGCGCATACCCAATTTTGTAATCCACATCCTGTTCGAGATTTTTATCGACACCGCGGTCAAAAGAAGGCCAGCCTGTACCCGAGTCAAATTTGTGTTCGCTTTCATAAAGCACAACACCACAACCCCTGCAATGGTAAGTTCCAGGGGAATAATTTTTATCCAACGGACTACTGAAAGCCCTTTCGGTCCCGGCTTGCCTAAGTACATAATATTCCAGGTCAGTCAATTCGGCTTTCCACTGTGCCTCGGTTTTGACAACGGCATAATTGGTTTTTTCTTGGGGTTGTTGGGCTTTTGAGTTACAGCTTAATAAGCTTACAGCCAACAGGCATAGGGTGAATTTGTAAAACATAGCTCTTTTTTTTGTTACTAAATTAATTGAACTATTTACGAATAAAAAGCGGGTCAAGTTCTTTTAACGAAAATTTAGTTTACAACACAAAAAGAGTTTGCAGTTGGATTTGAAAATAAAAGCCCTTCTGAGGTTCATTCAGAAGGGCTTTTTATTTAAAAAGAGCCAAAAACTAGTCAAGTTGTAAAGCCTGCATGACTGCATTGTAGTCATGGATGTTAACACCTGATTGTGTTGCAAACTCAGAAGGAACAACCACAAAACGGAAAGTTTGGTTTTGAATATACTGTGCAGGAACAGTGGTCAAGTCAAAGTTGCCGTCTATCATTAAGTTTATATCAAAAAAAGAGTGGTAGTAAACATATTGTATAATCCTACCGTCGCTCAGGAAAAAGTTTTGAGGGATCAAGCTCCATAAGTCTACATTATTGGGGTATTGGCCTTCAAGACGGTACACCAGTATGGCATCAGATTCATAGACTTCAACAAAGTTGGGTATGACTACAAGTGACTCCTGTAGTCCGGTTTGTGGGTTGAATTGAAAATTTACCGTACGTTCAAATGTTTGTCCTAATATATTTATGCCGTCCAAACCAGGAGGTCCCTGAGGTCCTTGACAGGAGGTAAACAAAACGGCAACGATTGCGAGGGTAAAAAGTATTTTTTTCATAACAGATGATTTAAAGTAATTTGGAATAAAACAAAATGCGTACCGAAAATAAATTTCAATCAAAATTAGAACAATAAAACGGCGTTTAACTAATTATTAATTCAATTTTAAGAAAACCTATTAACTTTGTATATTGGTAATGCTTAATTTTAAGAGGTTTTAAATTTACATTCCTAATTTTTCTTATACTAAATAAATTTTTGGCTATGAAAACAAATAAATATTTTGCTGTTCTTTTAATGTTTGCTCTGTTTTTGGGTTGTACAACAAATCCATTTACCGGAAAAAGTACACTTGCATTGGTGCCAAATTCTCAAATTTTCCCAATGTCCTATCAGCAATACAACCAGTTTCTCTCTGAACACAGAGTGGTAACCGGTACTCCTGAAGCAAATATGATTAAGAGCGTTGGACAAAAAATTGCCACAGCATCTGAACGTTGGTTGAATGCCAATGGTTACCAAGGCTATTTAAACGATTATCAATGGGAATTCAATCTTGTACAGGATGATGCGGTAAATGCCTGGTGTATGCCGGGGGGTAAAATTGTATTTTATACCGGAATCTTGCCCGTTGCCAATACTGAAGCCCGGATCGCAGCAGTAATGGGTCACGAGGTGGCTCATGCACTTGCAAATCACGGTCAGCAACGAATGAGTGCCGGCCAGCTTCAACAGTTGGGAGCTGTGGCAGGTAACATTGCTTTGGCCAATGACCCCGAATATCAAAATATTTTCAATACCGCATATGGCGTGGGAACCACAGTGGGTGTAATGATGCCATTTAGCAGAAGCCACGAAACTGAAGCAGACCGTATTGGAATGATCCTGATGGCGATTGCAGGTTATGAACCAGCAGAAGCTGCTGAACTATGGCGCAAAATGCAACAACAAGCAGGGGGTGGTGCCCCGCCGGAGTTTTTAAGCACACACCCTTCCAGTGAAACCCGTATCAACAACATATTGAGTTGGGTAGAGGAATCAAAAGCCGAAGCCAGAAAACTGGGGGTAACCACTTTTAAAAAGTAATGCCCGGTTAACATCAAAATATAATTTATTTTATACTTTAGAAGCTGCTTAAAACAAGCAGCTTTTATTATTGACTATATGAGAAACCATTACGAGAAGGGAAGCAAAAAACTTTTATTTGCCTGGGCTTTTTACGATTGGGCCAATTCGGTGTACAGCCTGGTGATTGCTTCAGCCATTTTCCCAATCTATTATCTGGCGCTTTTCGAAATGTCTGGAGTTGAAACGGTAGTTGTTTTTGGTGGCGAAATAAGGAGTACACCACTTCTAAGTTATGTTACTACAGCTGCCTTTTTGGCCGTGGCATTTATGTCTCCCTTGCTCTCCGGCATCGCCGATTATGTGGGTAATAAGAAAAAGTTTATGCAGTTTTTCTGCTATCTGGGCAGTTTGTCCTGTATAGGCTTGTTTTGGTTTGACCTGGAAGCTATTTATTTTAGTTTGCTGTGTTATTTTATGGCTTTGATTGGTTTCTGGGGCAGTTTGGTGTTTTACAATTCCTATCTGCCGGACATTGCTTATGAAGAACAGCAGGACAAAGTGAGTGCCAGGGGATTTTCATTGGGATACATTGGTAGTGTGCTTTTGTTGCTATTCAACCTGGCGATGGTGATGAAACCGGAGTATTTTGGACTTGGTGAGGGAGGCGAGGCATCTTTAATGGCTATGAAAATTTCCTTTGTCACCGTTGGGCTTTGGTGGGCGTTGTTTAGCCAATACACGTTTTATTATTTGCCGGTTGGCCCGAAAAGCAATAACCGCGTGACTCGAAATGTGCTTTTGAACGGTTTCAGGGAATTGCAAAAAGTGCAACGCTCACTCTTTGACAACATTCAGTTAAAGCGCTATTTGTATGCCTTTTTTGTATACAGTATGGCCGTACAAACGGTAATGCTTATAGCAACTTACTTCGGTGAGCAGGAAATCAATTGGGCAGATTCAGGTGAAAAAACCCTGGGGTTGATAGTTAGTATTCTTATCATTCAGTTGATTGCAATTGTGGGTGCTGAACTAACTTCGCGAGCTTCCGGTAAGTTTGGCAACATTCCCACTTTGATTGTAGTCAACAGTATTTGGCTGTGTATTTGTGTGGTAGCCTATACCATCACAGAGCCCATTCAGTTTTATGTCACTGCAGGAGTTGTGGGTCTTGTAATGGGGGGTATTCAAGCGTTGTCGCGCTCTACGTATTCAAAATTTATCCCGCCAACTAAAGACACTACTTCTTATTTTAGTTTTTTTGATGTGACTGAGAAAATAGGTATTGTAATTGGGATGCTTTTATTTGGCTTAATTGACCATAGTACCGGAGATATGCGCAACTCAGTATTGTTTCTTGTGGTGTTTTTCTTTTTTGGTATCGTGTTACTTCTAAGAGTTCCACGAAAAAAGTGAACTAACAAACATTGATATATAGGGCAATTTTTTCAAAAAAACTAAGTTGTTATATATTATTGCTTTCAAATAAATATTTTTAGTTAAGTTTGCCGAGCAACCATCTTTTTTTAGGAATCTACTTATGAATTTCAGATCTATTTTTGCAATACTGCTACTAATTACATTTGTTTCTTGTGACAATGAACCTCTTGAAGGAGAGTTTATAGTTGATGATCCTTCATTACTAATACCTTCATTTAAAGCTGAGTTTGAGGACTTTTCGTTTGTTGGGCAGATTTATAGTGCCCAGACAGTGCAAGGTGTCACAACGATTACCGGTATTAGAAGTAATGGTGATATTATTACCTTAAATTTAAACGGTGCCGGAACAGGTTCATTTGATATGGTGACTCAAGGTTATGCAACATTTGGTATAGACATTGAACCATTTGCTTTTCAAACCAATAATCAAGGAGGTTCAGGCCAAGTTGCTGTAACACAGTATGATACTGAACTTGAGGTTATTTCTGGACTATTCTCTTTTACTGCCACAAGACCTTTGCTTGATGCAAACGGACAGCCTATATTAGACGGTAACGGCAACCCTACTTTTGATGTAGTGGTTGTTACTGAAGGTGAGTTTAAAAATATTCCACTTGAGAGTGATGGAAGTATTGGTGGTGGTGACAGTAGTGAGTTTTATGCTGAAGTAGATGGCTTGCCTTTTGTAGCCGGAAATGAAACTGCAGGTGCTGTTTTTATTGAAGCTAGCAACACTCTGTATATTGTTGGTGTTAACAATAACAGAACAATCCAAATTAGTATTGTTAACCCAGAACCCGGAACTTATGACCTGGGAGCTAATTCAACACTTGAATCTTATGCTGAATATGAAGTAGATGGTCAAGTGCCTTATACCACTTTATTGTCTGACGGGGGCTCTGGAACAGTAACCATAACCAGTTTGGATTTTGAAAATAACAAGGTTTCAGGAACCTTCTCATTTGTTGCCGGAAGAGATGAAGGCAATGAAACTGTTACAGTATCAAATGGATTTTTTAACAATATAAACATAGCAGCCGGATTGCCTGGTGATGATGATTTTATGACAGCAATTATTGATGGTAATGCATTTGCTGCAGATGATATTACAATCATAACCACTGAAATGATAGCCATACAAGGAATAAAAACCCCAACCGGTGAAGCTTTATTCTTTAATTTCCCTGCAGACCTTGAGCCCGGCACATACAATCTTACTTTTAGCGGTGAAATAAATGCCGGTTACTTTGACAGTGAGGTTACTTTTGGCTCTAATAATGGTTTACTGGTGCTCATTGAAAATTCTGAAACCATGTTGAGGTTTGCATTCAACTTCCAGGCTGCACTTGAACAAGGAGGTGAAATTCAACATACCATTTCTCAAGGACAATTTCAATTTATACAATAGAGACCTGATTATAAAAATAAGTCAAAAAGCCGCTATTAAAGCGGCTTTTGTTTTATTATGGATATTGAATTATTTGTTGGCTGACCTGATTTTTCCTGAACCCGCTACTTTTGTATCAATTTTATCGGGCTTTCCTTTGTAATTTACATTTCCTGAACCACTCACCCTTACTTTCAATTCACCGGTGCAGTTGACGTTATAATCGCCTGAGCCTGCAATACTAATAGTTGCATTTCCAGCTTCCAGGCGATAAGCGTCCACACTTCCAGAACCTGATATACTTCCTTTGATTTCTGAAGCGCGCCCGTTAAGGATAATGCCCCCGGAGCCTGCAATGTTGGCTTCAAGTTCGCCGACGGTTACATTGAGTTTGATGCTCCCTGATCCGGCAAGTTTTACCGAAAGTGACTCAGCTTTTAAATCAAATGCATTTTTTATTTCACCTGAACCGGCAAGTGCAACTTTACTTATTTGCTCTACAGGAACAGTTATTTCGATTTTCATACCACGGCTGGGCTTTAGATTAACACGGTCTTCCGGTTTGATGTGCAAGTTGCCGTTTTTAACTTCAACAACTATTTCTTCGAGCAGGTTGGATTCTCCCTTTAGGGTAATGCTACCTTCTTTTCCTTGTACTAGTGTAACATAAAAATTACCTGCCACAGAAACACCGTCATAATTTGATGTTTGTATTGTGGTGGTGGTTATGTTGCCATTGCCGTTTATGGTTTTTGAACCCCATTGGGCGTTTATGTTAGCAAAACAAAGTAAGTACGTAATGGATAGAAGTAATTTGAAATTTTTCATAACTGTTCGGTTTTTAATTGATTTTTGATTGATGTTTATTTTTTCTGAAGTCTTACGTTTCCGTAATCGGAACTAATTTGTATATTTTTACCTGAATTTCTTTTGCCATAAAAGCCTTCATATTCACTGCGGGTGTTGTGAATGCTCCTTAGCGTAAATTCGATGTTGTCATCAGCCCTCAGGTTGGCATAAGACAATTTTGTTGACAAATCAAAAGATGCACCGCTGCTGTAGCCAATATCTATGTTTGTGTATCTTGCTGTGATGACCACATTGTTCATACTTTTTTCTAGCATATCAACCGTTATTTTTCCATAGTTGGACTGCATTCCAAAATTGTTTGATATGGAACCAAAATTACTTGTAACATAGCGGGTTTTACCATTGAAATTTTTGGCCTTACCCACAGTTAACCTGCCATAGGAACCTTCAAACTCTAATGACGATGTAATTTCTTTAAATTCTGAACGGGTATAGTTGCCTTTAAAAGTTACATTATCCCCTTCATTTAATACAAATTCTGAGTAATCTGCATTGATGGTTACATTTTTAGCCTTACCAATGGTTGCATTAGTGGTATAATCAAAGTTTAATGTGTTATTGCCACCCAACAATTCCCCTATGATGAAGGTGCCATAGTTGCAGGTAACTTTTGCATCACCATTGATTTTGTTTAGGTTAATGGCACCATAGTCGTTTCTTAAATCAAGACTGTTTGCTACAGGCATTTTGACTGAATAGTTGATTTTCATATTGACATTATCTGAGCGGTTGCCGAAAAAACTCCAGCTGCTTCTGGAAGAACCTATTTTGGTTTGGGCAGTGACCTGTGATTTGCTCCCGCTGAATTCAATGGTTATTTCATCCAAACGTCGTTGTACTTCTTGCTCGTTGTTGCCGTTTGTAGTCACTATGACTGTTATCTCAATTTTGTTTTGGTTCCAGGTGGTAATGTCCACATTGCCGAAACGGTTGTCAATTTTCAGTTGTGCGTTTTTGCTAACGTCAAAACTTCGTTCAATTTTCTTTTCCTTGGTGTGTTTACCACCCATTGGGTCGTTCAATGCCAGCATCAGCCCGGGCAGGAGTGTGATAAATACAATTAGTTTAAATTGTGGTTTCATGGCTCTTTAGTTTAAGTTCTTTTAATTGTTCAATCTGTTCAAGTACCTGCTGTAAAAGCTCTATTCTGCTTTGAAAGTTTTGAATCATTGCGTGAATCACCCTTTCGTCATTTCCGCTTTTTACAAGGTCTTTTTTGAGTTTTTCATAGTCGTTTTCAAGATTTTCCATCTGGCTTAAGGCGTCTTCAACCAAAACAAGTGTTTCGGGTGATTTTTCACGTTTCAGGTTTTCAAGTTCCCGTTTAATGGTGGAAGTGAAAAAATGTTGTGTTTGAGCAAACTCGGGGGAGATGCTTGCCAGGTCACCCTTGGGTGATTGTTCGTTCAAAAATGGAAAACTCAGTGCAATGATGACCAGAAATGATGCCGCAATGGCAAGGGGCTTCCAGAATATCAGTCGCTTGACTTGCTGTTTGTTTTGCTCCTGCAGTTTCTGCATAAAGCGCAATTGGTGTCCTTCTTTGGGTTCCGCCAAATCAACCTTTTCGTTTTGAAAGAGCTTTTTAAGGTGGTTTTCCAGATGATTGTTTTTCATAATTTTATTTTTTTTCGCGTAAGCGATTTAATTGTATGTTTTATCCAGCATTTTTTTTCTCAGGCTTTCCTTAGCCCTGGAAATTAGTGTCCTGCTGTTGGCATAACTGATGTCCAGTATTTCTGCTATTTCCTCATAATCATAGCCTTCAATAAAATGAAGGTTGAGTGCTGTACTGTAACTGGATTTTAATGCACTTATAGTTTCCAGCACCTCTTTTGCCTTCATATGAGTGTAACTCTCATTGCTGTCATCGTCTTCTAAATCCGGCACTTTGGTCAACTTAAAGTCCTCTATATCCTCGTGATAGACCTGCTTTCTGAACTTGGTGATGCTTTGATTGACCACAATCCGTTTGAGCCACGCGCCAAAATTGGCATCTCCTTTAAACGTATGCAGTTTTGTAAAAGCGGTTAAAAATGCTTCCTGCATAATGTCTTCGGCTTCGTCGGTTTGTTTGACTATGCGCAAAGAGGTGTTATACATGGCCTTGTAATAGCGGTTGTACAGTTCCATTTGTGCAAGGCTGTTGCCTTTCAAACAGAGCACAATCAAATCATCAATATGTTTTTCGGTTAGTGTCAAAAAAAACGTTAGTTTGTATTAAAGATAGTTTAAAACCTAATTTGTTACACTTTTGAGCTAAATTTCGAAAAAAATAGATCCCGCTGGCACAACTATTGCCTGTTAATAATAGATATTTGCCCAAGAATTGCTGAAAATTAGTTGTTTAGCTTGCATGTATCTGTTAATATATAATTTAACCTAAAAAAAGTTCAAGTGTTGTATGACACTATGACTATAAAATAGCACTATGTCAAATTCAAAAATAATCGATTTAGACAGTTTGTCATTTCAGGAGCTCAATGAAGAGGCCGAATTGATTCCCTTAATGACCCCTGAAGACGAGGATGCAATCAATAAAGAAATCCTACCCGACGAACTGGCCATTTTGCCACTTAGAAATACAGTGCTCTTTCCCGGGGTGGTGATTCCCATTACCGCCGGCAGGGACAAATCTATTAAGCTGATTAACGATGCCAACAGGAATTCAAAAGTGATTGGTGTTGTTTCACAAAAATCTGAGACCACAGAAGAGCCTGAAACCAAAGATATCAATAATCTCGGGACAGTTGCCCGTATTTTGAGGGTACTCAAAATGCCCGATGGTAATGTGACTGTGATCCTTCAGGGTAAAAAACGCTTTACTATCGACGAATTTACCAAAACGGAGCCTTATTTTAAAGCCAAAATCAAACCGGTAGATGAAGCCAGTCCGGCAAAAAACAACAAAGAGTTTAAAGCCATCATTGAATCAGTCAAAGACCTGGCATTTCAAATTATTGAGGAAAGCCCGAATATTCCATCTGAGGCTTCCTTTGCTATTAAAAATATAGAGAGCAATTCGTTTTTAATTAATTTTGTTTCTTCAAACCTGAGTATTAGCGTTGAAGAAAAACAAAAGCTCCTTGAAATCAATTCCCTGGAAGAACGCGCCATGGAAACGTTGAAATATATGAATGTCGAGTTGCAAAAGCTTGCCCTTAAAAACGACATTCAGTCCAAAGTGCGTTATGACCTTGACCAGCAACAGCGTGAATATTTCCTTCACCAGCAAATGAAAACCATACAGGAAGAGTTAGGCGGCGTTTCTCACGAAGAAGAAATTGAAGAAATGATGGCACGGGCCAAGAAAAAAAAGTGGTCTGAAGCTGTTGCCAAACATTTTGATAAAGAATTGGCCAAGATACAACGGATGAACCCTCAGGTAGCTGAATATTCTATTCAACGAAATTACCTGGACTTGTTTCTCGACTTGCCTTGGAATCATTTCTCCAAAGACAAATTTGACCTGAAGCGCGCCAAACGCATTTTAGACCGGGATCATTATGGCCTTGACGACGTTAAAAAACGCATCATTGAATATTTGGCAGTATTGAAACTGCGCAACGATATGAAATCACCCATTCTTTGTCTTTACGGACCTCCGGGAGTGGGTAAAACTTCGTTGGGTAAATCCATTGCTGAGGCCTTGGGCAGAAGTTATGTTCGGGTTTCGTTAGGAGGTTTGCGCGACGAGTCAGAAATACGCGGGCACAGAAAAACCTATATAGGCGCTATGCCCGGGCGAATTGTGCAAAGCATAAAAAAAGCCGAAACCAGCAATCCCGTTTTTGTGCTTGACGAGATTGATAAGTTGTCATTGGGCAATCAGGGAGATCCTTCATCGGCATTGCTTGAGGTGCTTGATCCTGAGCAAAACAATGATTTCCATGACAATTTCCTTGAGGTGGGGTATGACCTTTCGAAAGTTATGTTTGTGGCCACGGCAAATAGCCTGAGTACAATACAACCTGCACTGCGTGACCGAATGGAAATCATCAACGTGACCGGTTACACAATCGAAGAAAAGGTTGAAATTGCCAAAAGGCATTTATTGCCCAAGCAATTAAAAGAACACGGATTGACTGACAAAGACCTTAAAATAGGAAAACCCCAGTTGGAAAAAATTGTTGAGGGCTACACCCGTGAATCAGGTGTGCGTGGGCTTGAAAAACAAATTGCCAAAATGGTGCGCTATGCCGCGATGAACATTGCGATGGAGGAAGAGTACAATATAAATATTGTGAATGAAGATGTTGTTAAGATTTTAGGTGCACCCAAAATGGAGCGCGACAAATATGAAAACAACGATGTGGCGGGAGTGGTTACCGGACTGGCCTGGACACAGGTGGGTGGTGATATTCTCTTTATTGAATCAACTTTATCCAAAGGAAAGGGCAATCTCACCATAACCGGAAATTTAGGCAAGGTGATGAAAGAATCTGCTACCATTGCCATGGAGTTTATCAAATCAAACGCAGAACTACTTTCCCTTGATCCCGAAGTTTTTGAAAACTACAACGTTCACATTCACGTGCCTGAAGGCGCAACGCCCAAGGATGGCCCTAGTGCCGGAATCACGATACTGACCTCCTTAGTCTCTTTGTTTACCCAGCGAAAGGTGAAGAAGAGCATTGCAATGACCGGCGAAATTACCTTACGTGGAAAAGTACTTCCGGTAGGCGGTATCAAGGAAAAAATCCTGGCTGCCAAACGTGCCCGGATCAAGGAAATCATCCTTTGTGAAGAAAACAAAAGGGATATTGACGAAATCAAGGAAGACTATCTGAAAGGGCTTACTTTTCACTATGTGAAAGATATGATAGAAGTGATCGATATCGCCCTTTTGAAAGAAAAAGTCAAAAACCCCAAGAAGCTTTAAACTTTCAGCAGTTAAAACCCAAAAAAGGAAAGCAACCCCATACTTTCCTTTTTTTTTATCCCTGAAAATATTTTATACTTGCACTCGTTTAGTAGATAAGCATATTCTCCAATATTTGAGAATGAAAACCCAAGCCTTTTATGCCAAGGAATAGTGTAGTTGCATTCTTTTTATTGATTACTGCATTGAGTTCTGCTCAAATCGGTGGAAAAGGTACCTACCAGTTTCTGAATCTGGTCAATTCTCCGCGTCAGGCGGCTTTGGGAGGAAAAATCATTACCAACTATGATTATGACCCCACTCAGGGCTTGTACAACCCGGCAACCATCAACCCAATGATGGACAACCAGCTTTCACTCAACTATGTCAATTATTTTGCCGATGTCAATTACGGCACAGCTTCATACGCTTATTTGTATGACCGCAGGACTAAGGTAATTCACGCCGGAGTTACTTATATCAATTACGGAAGATTTGACGGGTATGATGAGCTTGGCGAGTCCACAGGAACTTTTGGTGGAGGCGAAGTAGCCCTTTCAGTAGGCTATGCCCGAAACATTCCCTGGACAGATTTTCATGTGGGAGTAAATGTAAAGCTTATTTCCTCCAAGCTTGAAGAATACACTTCCTTTGGCGGCGCCCTGGATATTGGTGTTATTTATGTTTATGAACCTTGGGATTTGCACATTGCCGCAGTTGCTCGAAATATTGGCACACAATTTACACCCTATCATGAAACCTATGAAAAACTCCCTTTTGAGGTGGATTTGGGTATTTCACAAAGCCTGATGAATGTCCCCTTACGTTGGCATCTCACATTTGAGAATATGCAGACTTGGAACATTGCATTTTCCAATCCGGCTCGTGAGGAAACCGATTTAGAAGGCAATGTGCAGGCTGAAAATATTACATTTATTGATAACATCTTTAGGCGGATGATTATAGGAGTCGAGTTGTTTCCAGAAAGTGGATTCAACCTTCGCTTGGGCTATAATGTAAGAAGAGCAGAGGAATTGCGCATCATTGATCAACGCGCCTTTGCAGGTTTGAGTGCCGGATTTTCCATTAAACTGAGAAAATTGCGTGTAAGTTATTCCTATGCAAGATATAGCACAGCAGCTTCAGCCAGCTTTTTTGGAATTAATCTGGATTTAAACCAATGAGAAAGATTACTATAGCCATCGACGGGTTTTCATCAACGGGAAAAAGCACTGTAGCCCGTCAGCTTGCAGCATATCTGGGCTATGTCTATGTGGACAGTGGGGCGATGTACCGCGCAGTGACGCTTTACGCCATTCAAAACGGGCTGATTGGTTCAGAATTTTTTCATACAGAAAAACTGGTTTCACAACTTGGAAAAATCCATTTAAAATTTGAACTCAACCCCGAAACCAAAGAAGCAGAAATTCACCTTAACGGAAAGAATGTTGAAAAGCAAATCCGTTCCATGGAGGTTTCCGGATTTGTAAGTCAAATTGCACAAGTTCCCGAAGTACGCAGAAAACTGGTAGAAATCCAGCAGGAAATGGGCAAAAGCAAAGGTGTGGTGATGGACGGGAGGGATATTGGGACTGTTGTATTCCCGTATGCCGAACTTAAAATATTCATGACCGCAGACGCTAAAGAACGTGCCATGCGCCGGTTTTTGGAATTTACAGACCAAGGCAAGGAGGTTTCCTTTGAAAGCATTTATGAAAATGTCACCCAACGTGACCACATCGACACCACTCGTGACGATTCGCCACTAGTAAAAGCTGATGATGCCATCGAAATCGACAATACATTTACCAATATTGAAGACCAGTTTCACATCCTGCTCCAACTAGCCAAAGACCGTATTGCGGGGAGGGTTTAGGGCTTGCCTTCCGAATCCGCCAAAGGTGGAGAAGGGAGGTTTAAGGTTCAACGTTTCAGGTTTCAGGTTTGAAGTTTTTTCGAAAACTGCGCTTTGAAATTTCACCCTGTCACTCCGAGGGAACCGAAGGAGACCTTGTCTCCCTTTCGCCCCATCAACCCCACCCATTATAGCATTTATGCTGCATTCAAACTTATTTGCTTACTCCCTTCTAAACTCCACCACCCTCGTATAATTTGATGGGTAAGCCCCAACCTGCAAAAGCATCGGCCGAAGGCAGAACTCAAAATGAAAATTTTCCACATTACCGTTTACATCCATAGTAAACCAGCTGAATTCCTCCCGTTGCGCCGGATTGTTCCATACAGCCCTGAACCTGTCGTGATGCCAGTGTTCAAGTGTAGCGGTTAAATCATCAGTGTCCCAGAATTTTACTTTTAATTGGTTGTTTTCTTTGAAAACTTCAACTTTTCCGTAGGCCAAATCGGTATAAGTGCCGGTGTATTTATCCAAAACGTGTTTAGGTTGGGTGTTTTTCTCTCTTGAATTGTGAATGCTTTCCCTAATCTGGCTCACGCGGTTATAAGCATTTTGATACATTGAAAAATAATGCTCCTGCCAGTTTCTTTCTTCTGTACCCAAAAACGAATCGAGAAGTTTATAGAACACCGCGTTACCAAAATAATTAAAGGTATTGGTCACCACCACGATTCCCAGGTTTTGATTGGGAACCAAAAAGGCAAAGGTGTTAAAGCCGTCTGTTGCACCGCCGTGAGAAATGATGCGCTCTCCTTTGTAATCTGTAATCTGCCAACCCAGTCCGTATGAAGATTGAGCGGCATAAGGATCAGCCGGTTGATAGGCTATTTGTGGCCGGTGCATTTCACGCATCTGGTTTTCACTGATTAGACGCTTGTTGTTATATACACCGGGTTGGGAAAGTTGCATTATCATCCATTTGTTCAAATCAACTACCGTCGAATTTACACCTCCTGCCGGACCGGCATTGTCCCAGTTTCGCCATTGAATTGGAGTGGTTTTTCCTTCAATTTCCTGATGTGGTGTGGCTTTGTTTGTGTTTGCATCCAGTTGGGTAATGCTGGTCGTGGTGTTGTTCATTCCAAGGGGTTTAAACAAACGATTTATTAAAAACTCATCCCAGCTCACACCTTCAATATATTCAATCAACTGGCCTGCAACCGAGTACATCACATTGCTGTAAACACTTTTATACCTGAAGGGCGCTTCAAAATCCATATAGCGCATTTGGCGAATCACGTCATCCCTGCTGCTTTCAGTCATAAACTGAAGCCGGTTTCCCAGCATTCTCCCAACGCCCACACGGTGAATCAGTAAATCCCTCACCGTAACCTGCGACGTCACCCAGGGGTCGCTCAACTCAAACCAAGGGATGTGGTCTGTCACTTTATCGTCCCAGTTTAGCTTTCCTTCATCCACCAAAATAGCAAGAGCGGCAGCAGTCATATTTTTGGAAACCGAAGCAATCCCAAAAACGGTGTGTTCATTCACAGCTTTATTACTGCCTAGACTTTTTTCGCCAAAACCTTTGGAAAAAATTACTTCGCCGTCCTTAACCACACCAATGGCCATCCCCGGAATTTTCCATTCAGCCATTCCGGTATTCACCCAATTGTCAAAATCTTCAGGAATCCCGTTTTGCGCCGGAACTGAAACCGAAAGGAACAAACAAGCTATTGAAAGTAAAAAAGTGGTAAGAAATTGTTTTGGTGCTGAAATATAAATCATGGGTTTGAAATTTAATTGCAAACAAATATAAAGCTTCTCATTTAACCCCTAAAATGCTTTGTTATTCATTTACAAAAGCCACACTGTGACAGGCAACAACAGCAGCAGTTTCAGTGCGCAACCTGCTAGTTCCGAGACTTATCGGGGAAAAACCGTTTTGCAGTGCCACTGTGATTTCCTTTTCGGAAAAATCGCCTTCGGGACCAATGAGGATAAGTACTTGTTCTTTGGGTTTTAGAACTTCCTTCAGCGAATTTTTTTCGCCGGGAGCGCAATGAGCGATAAACCTGTTTGTTTTTGGGAAAGAATTTTCCTTTATAAAATCAGTGAATGAAATAGCCCGGTTGAGTTTGGGAAGTTCCGCCTTGAGCGATTGTTTCATAGCACTCAGAATGATTTTTTCATAACGCTCCTCTTTGATTTTGGTGCGCTCGCTATGCTCGCACAGGATGGGTGTGATTTCGTGGACACCAATTTCAACGGCTTTTTCCAAAAACCATTCATAGCGGTCGTTGAGCTTGGTGGGCGCTACAGCCAGGTGTATATGATAGGGGAGCGGCTGCGGGGTTTCTTTTTCAAGTAAGCTTATAAGACATTTGTTGTGGTGGGCATCAATAATCTCGGAAGAGAAGAAGTCACCTTTTCCGTTGGTGAGCTGCAGTTTGTCACCGGCTTGTTTGCGAAGCACCTTAACAATATGCCGACTTTCATCTTTATCAAAAGCTATTTTTTGATTGACGTTTGTCGCTTCAGGATGGTAGAATAACTGCATACTTTTGTGTTTAAAGTTCAAGGATCAAGGTTCAAAGTTTAAAAAACAACAATAAACTATGAACCATAAACAAAAAAAACTGTTTAAAATTCCATTCTGGCTTTTGAGCCAATGTTAAGTTCAGAAAAATCCTTGTTTTTGTATTTGAGTTCGCCCACTATGGCAATCATTGCGGCATTGTCTGTACAATATTCAAATTTGGGGATATGGGTTTTCCATCCGTATTGGTTTTCAGCATCTTTCAGTGCCTTTCTGATACCGCTGTTAGCGGAAACCCCTCCACCAATGGCGACCTCTTTGATCCCGGTTTGTTTGACTGCTTTTTTGATATTGTCCATCAAATATTCCACGATAGTATGCTGAATGGAAGCACAAATATCTGCCATGTTTTCTTCAATAAAATTCGGGTTTTCTATTTGTTGCTTTTGAACAAAATAGAGAATCGCTGTTTTGAGTCCGCTGAAGCTGAAATCCAGTCCGGGTACTTTTGGTTTTGTAAAGGGAAATGCTTTTGGGTTTCCTTGTTGGGCATATTTGTCAACCAGTGGTCCGCCGGGATAGGGCAGACCAAGAATTTTAGCCGATTTGTCAAAGGCTTCGCCCACGGCATCATCGATGGTTTGGCCGATGATTTCCATATCAAAGTAATCATTCACCTTGACAATTTGAGTATGACCGCCGCTAATAGTTACTGCTATAAATGGAAAACCCGGTTTGGTTTGCGTGGGTTCGTCAATAAAATGAGCCAAAATATGTGCCTGCATATGGTTGACCTCAATCAGCGGAATGTCTAATCCCATTGCCAGCGATTTGGCAAATGAGGAGCCCACAAGCAGTGAACCCATCAAGCCCGGTCCGCGTGTGAAGGCAATGGCGTTCAGGTCTTTTTTATCAATTCCGGCTTTCTTAATAGCCTGATCAACAACGGGAACAATATTTTGCTGGTGTGCCCTTGAGGCAAGCTCAGGAACCACACCGCCATACTCCTCGTGAATTTTCTGTGAAGCTACAACATTAGACAGTATTTTGCCGTTGTGAATCACTGCAGCGGCAGTGTCGTCACAAGAAGATTCGATAGCGAGTATATATATTGATGCTGACATTTTATTTGGGCATAAAAATTGTTACTTTTATGGGCAATTTCCGTGCAAAGTTAAAACAATAAGACTTATCAAAAAATTCAAAAAAATACTGCTGCGATTTTTGCTTGCAATCTTCTTGCTTTTGATAGCCGTTTTAATTTCGCTCACTTTCCCTTCAGTGCAAACTTATGTAGCGCAAAAAGTCACAAAAAGCCTAAATGAACGCTATAATACCGACATTAATATTGAACGATTGGGCATCAACCGAAAGGGAGAAGTCACATTAAAAAACGTTTATATTGCAGACCATCACAAAGACACTTTGATTTATGCAATGGATATAAACACTACAGTTTTAAGTTTCAGAAACCTTTTAAAGACCAACCTCAATTTTGGTGACTTACTCCTTGAAGACGCCAAACTTTATATAAAAACTTATGAGGGTGAAGAACAGGACAACCTGACTGTTTTTACCAGAAAATTTGCCCCGGAAGTGCCACTTGAAGACCCGCCACCATTTATACTTGAATCCAGCTCGCTTACCCTTACCAACACCATCATCAAAATAACCGATGAAAACCTTGAAAACCCGGAAGTGGTCACTTTTACTAATGTCTCCCTTAAAGCTGACAATTTTAGGCTTTTGGATTCAGATGTATGGGCTGATATTCAAAATATGAGTTTTATTTATAACAATGAATTGGTTGTTGAAAACCTAAAGGCCGATTTTGAATATACGGTTACTAAGATTGATTTGAAGAATTTGGACTTAAAAACCACAGAAAGCTCCATCAATGGGGATGTTACACTCCATTTTGATGAATCCGGTTTTTCAGATTTTGAAAACACTGTCATTTTTGATGCAGATTTCCGGAAAGCAGATATTTCAACGAACGAACTCAATTATTTTTATAACGAGTTCGGAAAAGACCAGTCCATCACTTTTAGAGGTCAATTAAAAGGGCCTTTGAATGATTTTACTTTAGACGATTTCGAGTTTAATAATCAAAACACAAACATATCCGGAAATTTTACTGTCAAAGATTTATTAAAAGGAGGCGATGATTACAGCATCACTGCAACAAATCACAAAATCAAATCCAACTATTATGACCTGAGACGTTTTCTGCCGAATGTTTTGGGAACCGTTTTGCCCAAAGAACTTGAAAATTTAAGGGATTTTACATTTGACGGTACTACGACGATTACAGGCACTGAACTAAAAACAGAATCCACATTACAGTCTGCTTTAGGAAATGTGAGAACAAATTTAAAAATGGGCAACATCAACAATGTGGATTATGCTACTTACAAAGGCACCATTGATATTACCAATTTTAATTTGGGCAGGTTGTTGAATACCCGGACCGTTGGACGGACAACCGCAAGGCTTCGTTTTGACGGAAGAGGTTTTTCGCAGGAAACTTTAAATACAGAGCTTTCCGGAAGAATATCCAGATTTACGTTCAATGAATATACCTATACCAATGTAAACGTAAGTGGAACACTACAAAACCCCATTTTTAATGGAAAACTTACTATTGATGACCCCAACCTTAAACTGAGTTTTGAAGGGCTTATAGATGTTACTGAAGAACAGAACAACTATGATTTTGATGCAATTATCGATTATGCTGACCTGTATGCCACCAATATTTTTACACGGGATACGATTTCAATATTTACAGGTCGTGTGGGTATGGATATGCGTGGTACCAATGTGGACGATGTGAGAGGAGTGATTCGCATTGCAGAAAGCACCTATCAAAACCCGATTGACGACTACTACTTTGATGATATACTTATTTTATCAACCTTTGATGAAGAGGAGCGAACCATCCAGATTATTTCACCTGATGTAGTTAATGGCAGACTTTCAGGAAACTTTAATCTAGCAGATTTGCCTTTGTTGTTTCAAAACTCCCTAGCGAGTATTTACACTAATTATGTTCCTGTAAGA
Organism: uncultured Flavobacteriaceae bacterium; assembly: GCA_964469175.1. GTDB lineage: Bacteria > Bacteroidota > Bacteroidia > Flavobacteriales > Flavobacteriaceae > Planktosalinus. The sequence goes on along the minus strand of CAYXXY010000007.1, from coordinate 143,463 downwards.
GCCACAGAAAATCAGTATGTGAGTTTTAATTTTGAAGTGTTTAACAAAATTGTAGAGGTCATTATTCCCGAAATAAAAATAGGTGACAATACATTCATCAGGGGCTCCGTTGCATCAGATGAATCTGAATTCAAATTAAACTTCCGTTCACCTGAGGTTACGGCCTATGGCAATTATATTAGACGCATTGCACTTCAAGTGGATAACAATAACCCTCTTTTCAATACTTATCTGGAAATCGATTCTGTTGATATTGGCATTTATCAATTTTCAGATATGAGTTTAATCAACGTAACTTTATCTGACACATTGTTTGTGCGTTCAGAAATGAAAGGGGGGCCTTCTAAAAATGATATTTACGACTTGTCCCTTTACCACACCATTAATAAGCAGGGAAAATCTGTAATTGGCCTGAAGCGTTCAGAAATTGTTTTTAAGGATAATACATGGTATGTCAATGAACAAAACGATACACTGAATAAAATTGTGTTTGACAACAATTTTAGGGACATCATCATCGATTCACTGATACTCAGTCATCAACAGGAACTTATTCAGATGGCAGGAAAATTAAGTGATAGCAGCTACAAAGACATTCGTCTGCACTTTAGGGATGTGGATATTGGAAAGATCACACCCGAAATTGATAGCCTTGATCTTTATGGAATTGTAAACGGCAATTTTACTTTTTTACAACGCGATGAGTTGTTTTATCCTAGTTCAAATGTTACCATTGACGGACTGACAGTTAACGATATTGAGTTGGGCGACCTTGTGCTTAGTATTACCGGAAGTGAGGATTTGAGGCGGTATGATATCAATACCACACTCACCAATCAGGATATAAAATCCCTTACTGCAATTGGAAAAATTGAAGTTGACGATATCAACTCTACCATTGACCTTGAAGTAGGGCTTAATGAATTTAACCTGGCATCTATTAGTCCGTTTGGCGGGGATATTATAACAGATATACGTGGTTTGGTTTCCGGAAATACACGCGTAGTGGGTGATTATAAATCGCCAGATATTACCGGGCGACTTGAATTAAATCAAGCAGGGATGAAGGTTCCTTATCTGAATATTGATTTTGACTTTAGGGACGCAACCCGGATTTTATTGACCAAAAACCGTTTTAATATTCCCCTAACTGAAATCACCGATACCAAGTTTAATACCCATGCCAACCTGACCGGCTATTTTGACCATAATAATTTCACAAACTGGTTGATGAATTTAGACATAACAACAGATCGATTTCTTGTTCTTGATACCGAAGCTGAGGAGGAAGCACTCTATTATGGCACAGCATTTATTAATGGAAGCGCCTCTTTGTATGGTCCGGTTGACGAGCTGGTGATTAAAGTTGATGCACGAACGGCAAGTGGTACTACTTTTAAAATCCCGATAAGTGATACAGAATCCATAGGCGACGATAGTTTTATCTATTTCCTTTCACCTGCAGAAAAAGAAGCACGCATATCTGGTCAACCCATCATCAGGGAAGAATTAAAAGGCTTAACATTGGAATTTGACCTTGAAATCACGCGGGATGCCGAAGTGGAGGTGGTTGTTGATGTAAAAAACAATTCAACACTAAAAGGTCGTGGAGAAGGAATCTTGTTTATCGAGATCAATACCTTGGGACGTTTCAATATGTGGGGGGATTATATGGTTTATACTGCGGTTTATGATTTTAGATATCAAGGATTGGTACAAAAGCAATTTGTAGTTGAACGTGGTGGAAACATCAGTTGGAATGGCATACCCGAGCAGGCAAATATTGACATCAGGGCGGTGTATGAAACATCAGCCAATCCTTCAGTATTGCTTGACAATCCAACAATTAACCGAAGAATTCCGGTGGATGTAACCATTGAATTGCGTGGTGAATTACTTTCACCTGAAATGGAATATTTAATCGATTTTCCAACAGCCAGTTCAATTGTTAGATCAGAATTGGACTATAAACTTGACGATAGACAACAAAGGGAACTTCAGGTACTTTATTTAATAACCACCGGTTCTTTCTCCAGTGACAGGTTCACGGTAGATCAGGCATCTGCCACTTTTGTAGAGCGTTTTTCAGGACTGGTCAACGAGATTTTTGCAGATGAAGACGGTAAATTTAATGTGGGACTTGCTTATTCGCCCGGAATGCGAACCCGTGATATTGAAACTGCAGACCGTGTGGGTCTTACTTTTACTTCACAGGTAAGTGACCGCGTTCTCATTGATGGTAGGGTGGGTGTTCCCGTTGGTGGTTTACAAGACAATAAAGTAGCCGGCGATTTCCAGATTCAGGTATTGCTCAATGAAGAAGGAAACTTTAAATGGAACATCTTTAACAGGGAAACCCAAGTGCAGTTTATTAGTGAAAATCTGAACTTTGAACAAGGAACAGGATTGTCCTATTCACTTGAATTTGATTCCTTCAGGGAAATCAGGCAACGTATATTCAGAAAACGTGAAACTGTACCCGAAGGCACAGACGAACGTCCCGTTGATCGTGGTGAACGCCGTGTACTTGAAGTGCTATCCACCGAAGAAGATGATAATAATGAAGAAGATGACGATTAAAATTTGTCCCTAATCCGAATGAGAACCACAACGCTCAAAATCGTTATACTTGACAATAGCAAGCCAACACCTGTATTTCCATAGATAAAAAACCCGGTTGCAAACAAAAAGCAATATACACCCACAACGGCCATTATTAATGCCAGAAATTTAAACCTGAAATTATTAAACTTGCTTTCACCTTTAAACACCAGACTCTCAAAAGCTTTAATGGTTTCGATTTTTGAAGGTTGGGAAGCAAGGGTAACCATTACCCAGCTTATGGTTGTGATGACAACACCGGTCACCAGTTGCCAGTGGGTTTCCATCACTACAAAAGGAGTTTCCAGCCGATTGTTGATAAAGAAAAACACTGCGATTAAAAACGAAACTAGCATCGCAGTAATCTCACTGTAAGGATTGATGCGTCTCCAGAACCAACGCATAATAAAGAGCAATCCGGTGCCAGCGCCAATTTGTAACAACAGGTTAAATGCTTCGAGGGCTTCTTCAAGTTTTAAAGACAGCAAAGCTGCGAAAAGAATCATTACAAAAGTGGAAATTCTTCCCACCAATACTTTACTTTTTTCGGAAGCGTCTTTATTTACAAAACGTGCATAAAAATCATTCACAACATAAGAGGAACCCCAGTTGAGGTGGGTGGAAATGGTGCTCATAAAAGCAGCTACCAGAGAGGTAATCACTAAACCTAATAAGCCAGCCGGTAGTAATCGAAGCATAGCGGGATAGGAGAGGTCGTTTCTCACAAAGTCCGGGTTCATATCCGGAAAGGCCTGTTGCAAACTCAACAAATCAGGATAAACAATCAGTGAAGCCATCCCAATGATAATCCAGGGCCAGGGGCGGAGTGCATAGTGGGCAAAGTTAAAAAACAGTGTGGCCCAGGTAGCGTGTTTTTCATTTTTGGCAGCCAGCATCCTTTGTGCAATATAACCGCCACCGCCGGGCTCAGCACCGGGATACCAGACACTCCACCATTGCACAGCCAATGGGATAATGAGTAATGGCACAACCACTTCCCAGTTGGTGAAATCAGGAAGGAAACTGAGTTTGCCTTCAAGTTCGGGTGCGGCAAGCATTGTGCTTAAACCGCCCACTTTTTCGTGATTGACAATATAAACGGCTGCCCAGATGCTTCCCACCATCGCAATGATAAATTGCACAAAATCGGTGAGGAGTACTCCCCGCAATCCGCCGAGCATGGAATATACAACTGTTACCGAACAAGCAATAAACAAACTTTGAAATTCATTAAAACCAAACATCACATGGCCGATTTTTATGGCAGCCAGACATACATTGGCCATAATCACGATGTTGAAAAACACCCCTAAATAAATCGCCCGAAACCCCCTTAAAAATGCAGCGCTTTTTCCGCTGTAGCGCAACTCATAAAACTCTAGGTCAGTTGTGATACCACTTCGTCTCCAAAGTTTGGAATAGAAAAACACAGTCACCATTCCCGTGAGTAAAAAACTCCACCAGATCCAGTTGCCATAGACGCCGTTTTCACGGATAACACCGGCTACAAAATTTGGAGTGTCGGCAGCAAAAGTAGTGGCAACCATCGAAATGCCCAGCAGCCACCAGGGCATATTCCTCCCCGAAAGAAAAAACGATTCGGTGTTCTTGCCGCTTTGACGGGCTACTGCAAGACCAATAAGAAGCGAAACAACAAAAAAACCAATGAGTATTACATAATCCAGTGTAGACAAAACCATAGGGAAGGAGTTTAATGGTTATTATTTCATTGCAATCACAGATATTTCAACATTTACGAATTTGGGCAGATTGGCCACTTCAACCGTTTCCCTTGCTGGAGCTGTTGCTTCATCGAAGTATTTTGCATAAACTTCGTTGATTTTTGCAAAGTTATGCATGTCACTGATGAAAATTGAAGACTTTATCACGTTTTCAAATGTCATTTCTGCAGCTTCCAATATGGCTTTAAGGTTTTCCATAACCAGCTGTGTTTCTTCCTGTATGTCCCCTGTTTCCAGTTCACCGGAGTCCGGATTGATGGCAATCTGACCGGAAGTGTACAAGGTGTTACCTACAAGAACCGCCTGGTTGTAAGGGCCAATAGGGGCCGGGGCCTTTGAAGTGTGAATGATTTTTTTCATCTTTTTTAACTGTTATTAATAAAATTGATTCTGCAACAACTTTGTTGGTAACTATATACAATAACGTTCAGCAAACAAGAAACGTGAAACCAGAAACTACAACCGTCTGTCCGGCTCCCTGCGTTTGTCATATTTAATATCACTGAGTACCGATGATTTGATACCTACAAAGAAATACCAGGAACTTCTGGCACTAAAGGGCACCCAGTTAAAGCTCATTTGCCAACTTTCAAGGTCTCTTTGAAAACGGAATTGAGTAAAAGTGAATCCCTGTTGCTTAAAATCATAACCTGAAGAAGCTCCAACCGACCAGCGTGGCGATAAATCCACGTTTCCACTAAACATCAGTGAGTGTGAGGATATTTCATTTTCCCTGCGGTTATTTGAATAAGTAATTGTATAAGCCAGCCTTAAATCCCAAGGAATGGCATAGTTGTATCTGCCAATGTTGATGTCACGGTCCTCTGTTGCAGTTGAGCCATTAATGTAAGTAGGGTTTGAAATGTCATTGGCATCACCAAATAAATCATCCGGTCTGCCGCCACTCCTGAAAGTTTCACTTGTTTCGGGGTCTTGGGTACTTCTTTGAAAATCCCTGCTGGAGAAGGAGTAGTTCATACTCATATTTGCAGATGTTAGCCTAAATATACTCCCACCATTTTCAATATTGAACATATCAACTCTGTTGTTGTTATTGTCCAAGGCATAGGGGTCTAATATTCCGTTAAAGTTTATATCCAGCCGGGGAACTATGGGAATGCTGCCGGAGACAGTGAGCGGTTGCCATTTTAAACTATCAGCTGAAAAACTGTAGGATGTAGAAAAGTTTAAGTTGTTCAATAGAGATATTTTTCTTGCTTCTGTTGCTGTGGTGTCACGATCCCTCACTTTTGCTTCAAGGGTGTTGCTTAATGCGATTCCTAAATTGCTTGAGTAAATGCGGTTAGGAGCACCATACATGGTGTTGTCAAATCTGGAGTAAATTAATATTTCTTCCTCTGTAAGCCCTCCTGCAATTGTGGGGGTGTAACGCAATTCATTGTAGTATTGATCAAAACCAGGGTTGATGCCGTAGCTCACACTGGGGCGCATCACATGGCGAATAGTTTGTATTTTTTTATCTGCCCCAAAATTAAACATTCCGTAAAGGGTTGTACCCAGACTGGTGTTGAAATTGTATGTGCGGTAGCTGTCAAATCCGGCTAAGGTATCTATTACCACCTGATTCAATTCAGGATTGAAGGTTCTTCGGGTGGTTTTCATTACCCAGGTTTCCTGATAATTTGTTCCCATACTCGCACTTAAATAATTGAGTAATTTAAAGTTGGTACTGATGGGAATATTATGTCTTGCTCCAAGTTGCGCGTCCCTGAACATTTCACTTTTAAAGAAAAGGGAGTCGGTAGTTTGCATCCTGTTTTCTGCTGTCACATCATATTGGAAGTTGATGTTTTGAATAGCGCCTTGCTTGGTTCCTGTTGATGGTGCAAAAGGAAATACTCTCGACATACTGGCCGTAACATTTGGAAGTGAAAGGTTGATTTGCTGTGTATTGGTGTTTTGAGAATGTGTTCCCGAAATGCTGACATTGACTTGCGGTTCCCCTTGAAAGGCTTTTGAGTATGAGACCGAAGAGCTTAAGGTATTGTTTAAGAAATTAGCTGTATTTAACTGATTAATAGATTCTTGGTAATATCTACTACTTCCAAGGTTGACTGAAGCTGAAAATCTGGAAGTTGGATTTGCTTTGGCATCCTGTGTATGTGACCATCTGATATTATATACTGAGGCTTCTGAGAAATCAGGGAAGCCACGTTCACTGTTAAGCAATTTTTCATACCTGAAATTCAGATTTCCGCGAAAGCGGTATCTCAAGGCATAGTTGGATTCAATCCGTGTGCCGTAACTCCCGTTGGTGTAATAATCACCCAGAGTGAGTAAATCCACATAATTGTTGATGGCAAAGTAATAGCCTCCGTTTTGGAAAAAGAAGCCCCGGTTACTGTTCTCGCCAATGGTGGGAATGACGAAGCCCGAAGCACGGTTTTCTTCCAGCGGGAAAAATCCAAATGGCAATCCCAGAGGTGTGGGCACATCGGCGATGTACATATTGGTGAGTCCTGTAACAATTTTTTTCCTTGGTACAAATTTTACTTTTCGTGCATAGAAATAATACTCCGGGTTGTCGATGTCTTTGGCTGTAGTGAATTTGACGTTTCCTAAATAAACAACCGAGTCGTTTTCGCGTTTTGATATTTCGGCTTTGACTTTAAATTCGCCTTGTTCAGTCCTGGAATTATAAATCAATGCTTTGTTGGTGTCATAATTAAACCTGATGGAATCAGGCTCTACCTTGTTAGGCCCCTGAACAAAAACAGGTAGTTGGGTGTATACCCCAAGTGAATCAACTATACCTTTGGCATAGACCTCCTTTTTGTTGTAATCCATGATGATTATACCGGCATCAATACGCATATCTTCATAAATCACATAAGCATTGTTGTACATGTAAATTTTATTCTCCTTGCGGTTCATAAAAACATAATCTTCCCCAAAATAATCCACCACATCTGAAAGTATTTGCGGCTGTGGCCTTACGGTATCAAGAACTATTGTGTCACTCACAATTTCACTGATTTCCCCGTTAGGTGACGATTGTGGGGAAACTATGGTGTCGTTAGTAGCAGGAATGGGGGTTGAGGGGTTAATACCAATTTCCTGCGCTTGAGAATTACAGTAACTCAGGAACAAAAAAAGAAGCAATAAAACTAGATGAAGTTTATTTGTTTGCAATGGTAATAATCCTATTTTTGTAAAGCTATGGCTTAATTGTTGAAGTGTCAAAATTAAACATATTTTTCGGGTATCTTTTTATGAGCCCACAAAATTTAAAATAATAACCAAACTTGTAGCGTTAAATTGCATATGAAATCGAAAATCTGCCCTTTTTTCGTCCTTTTACTTATACTGCTTTTTACTTTCAATAGTTCACTAATTTCTGCACAAAGCGGAAAATTTAAAGTGGTTTTGGATGCCGGGCATGGTGGCAGTGACGGTGGTGCTACTTATCATGGAGTCAAGGAAAAAGACATTGCGTTGAACATCACTCTTTTAGCAGGAGGAATTTTGGAACGCCATAAAGACATTCAGGTGATTTATACCCGCAAAACAGATGTTTTTCTGGGTCTTAGAGAACGCGCCGATATTGCAAACAAAGCAAATGCAGATTTGTTTGTCTCTATTCATGCAAATGCTGCCAGAAACACCGCCGCTTATGGTGCAGAAACATTTGTACTGGGTCTTCATAAATCACAGGAAAACTTTGAAGTGGCTAAAAAAGAAAATCAGGTAATCTATCTCGAAGAGAATTATGAGGAAATCTATGGCGGTTTTGACCCCAGTTCGCCGGAATCACTTATCGGGCTTACTTTGATGCAAGAGGAGTACCTCGACCAAAGTATTGAAGTGGCCGCCCTTGTCCAGAATAATTTTACACAACGCCTGAAACGCAGGGACCGCAGTGTAAAGCAGGCCGGTTTTTGGGTGTTGCACAATACCTATATGCCAAGTATCCTGATTGAAACAGGCTTTGTTTCCAATAGGGAAGAGGCTGCTTATCTCAATTCCCGAAAAGGGCAACAGGAAATGGGACAAGCCATAGCCGATGCCATAATCGATTACTACAATTCTATTAAATCATCATATACCACAGTACAAACCACACAACCGTCTGTAACCGAAAATGTCCCTGCCGTTACTCAAAGTCAAGTCTATGAAGGAGTGGTGTTTAAAGTGCAAATTGCTGCAAGCTCGCGAAGGTTGGACACTAAACCTTCCAACTTCAAAGGTTTAACAATGATCAGCAGGGAGCAGGAAGGCGAACTTTATCGCTATTTCTTCGGAAGCACTTCGGACTATGCACAGATACAACAATTGCAAAAAACAGCTCGTGATACTGGGTACCCTTCAGCGTTTATTGTGGCCTTCAAAAACGGTAAGCGGGTTAATTTAACTGATGTAATAAATTAGAAGAGTTTTAACCTAAGTGTTTTATTATTATTCCTAAATTTGTTACTTAACTAAACTGACTTACGTGAAATTATCTAAAGAACTAAAAACCGGGTTACTTGCAGTCTTTGCAATTTCCACGTTTATATTGGGTTACAACTACCTTAAAGGCTCCTCTCTTTTTCAAACTGACCGCACTTTTTATGCAATTTATGACAATGTGGAAGGCCTGGATGTGTCTTCCCCGGTTAATGTCAACGGTTTACGGGTTGGAAAAGTAAAGTCTATAGAAATCGATCAAAAGACCGGTCTGATGGTTGTATCTTTTAGTGTCGAAAATGATTTTGAATTTTCCAAAGAAAGTGTTGCCCGCATCTATGGTGGCGGTATCATTGGTGGCAAATCTATTGCCATTATCCCGGATTTTGAATCCCCCCAAACTGCCAGATCAGGAGATACGCTCCAAAGCCAGATAGAAGAAGGTATTATGGAACTGGTGAACGACCGGCTATCACCTCTGCAAAAGAAAATTGAAAGCGCAATAGTGGGCGTGGATAGCCTTATGTTTTCTATAAACGATATACTCAATGAAAATGCACGCGAGGACCTGAGAGGAGTTATTACCAATTTAAATGACATTACTGCCTCATTTGCCGTCTCTTCTACAAAACTCCAAAGCCTTTTAACTGTTAACGAAACAAAACTCAACAGAACTTTCTCCAATCTCGATACCACTGCTGAAAACTTTGCAACTCTTTCTGATTCTTTAGCTCAGTTGAATTTTAATAAAATGGTCACTGAACTGGAAATGACAATAGCCAATTTTAAAGCACTCTCTGAAAACTTGAATAGTGGCGAAGGGACTTTGGGCAAACTGCTTAATGATAATACTCTTTATGATAACTTGGAACATGCCACAAGACAGATGGAAGAACTGCTTCAGGATGTCAAGTTAAATCCCAATAGATACATCAATATTTCTGTATTTGGTAAACGTAATATTCCATATGAAAGGCCTCAAAACAGAACTGATTAGAGGTATAAAAAACTGAACAACCAAATGAATTACCTTCCAAACATTCTTTTTCTAATTGCCCTTTTTGTTGCAGTAGGCTTTTTTGCTCAAAATGTATCTCGTCTTAGGCGAAATATCCTTTTAGGTAAGGATGTTGATGTCTCTGACAATTCCAAACAACGCTTTAAAAACCTGATAATGATAGCCTTTGGGCAATCTAAAATGGTGAAGCGACCCTTTTCCGGATTTTTACACCTCATTGTATATATCGGCTTTATCATTATCAACATTGAGATGCTCGAAATCATCTTTGACGGGCTTATTGGCACCCACCGCGCATTTGCTGTACTTGGTGGGTTTTATGACGTTTTGATTGCCTCTTTTGAAATACTTGCTGCCCTTGTGATAATTAGTGTTTTTGTTTTCTGGTTGCGACGCAATGTCCATAAGGTTAGACGCCTTTTTCATTCTGACCTCAAAGGATGGCCATGGAATGACGCCAACTATATTCTTTATATAGAAGGTGTTCTAATGGTATTGTTCATCACCATGAACGCAGCAGATTACACACTCCAACAGGCCCGTGTTGAAGGATATATAATAGCCGGAACATTTCCGGTAAGCCAGTACATCGCTCCCTTGTTTAGCGGAATGGAAATCAGTTCAGTAATTGTTGTTGAAAGAGCTGCCTGGTGGTTGCATATACTCGGAATCTTATTTTTCTTAAATTACCTTTACTATTCCAAGCATTTGCATATCCTTCTGGCATTTCCAAATACTTATTACGGAAGGCTTAACCCAAAAGGACAGTTTCCAAACAACCCCACAGTTACCAACGAAGTCAAACTTATGATGGACCCCAACGCCGACCCCTTTGCAGCACCTGCTGAAGGAGACACAGCCGCGATGCCCGAAAAGTTTGGAGCCAGTGACGTGATGGATTTAAACTGGGTGCAGTTACTCAATGCATACACTTGTACCGAGTGCGGAAGATGTACAGATGAATGCCCGGCAAACAAAACCGGCAAGAAACTCTCCCCCAGAAAAATAATGATGGATACCCGTGACAGGCTCGAAGAAGTAGGGAAAAACATAGATAAAAACGGCGAGTTTGTGCCTGACGGTAAACAGCTGTTGGATGATTATATACTCAGGGAAGAACTTTGGGCCTGTACCACCTGCAACGCCTGTGTGGAAGCCTGCCCGGTGAGCATTGACCCGCTTTCCATTATTATGGATATGCGACAATACCTGGTGATGGAACAATCGGCTGCGCCCAATGAGCTTAATGTAGCCATGACCAATATTGAAAACAACGGAGCACCCTGGCCTTACAATCAAATGGATCGCCTCAACTGGAAAAATGAATAAGGAAGCACAAAGATTTTATAATAACAGCAATGGATAATCTAGAAAAACATTTACAGGAAAAAATAGAAGACGGAGAAAAAATAAGCCCTGTATTGCCCGAAGGAATTAAAAACTATTTGATTGATATCGACGGCACAGTAGGAGAGGACATCCCCAATGAAGAACCCGAAAGGATGCTCACTGCAGAAGTTTATCCAGACGCACTTAAAACCGTAAATAAATGGTATGACGAAGGACATTTCATCTGTTTTTTTACCTCCAGAACCGAAGCACACCGCGAGTACACCGAAATCTGGTTAAAGAAACACGGCTTTAAATACCACAGCCTCCTGATGGGAAAACCCCGCGGAGGCAATTATCACTGGATAGACAACCATATTGTAAGGGCAACCCGTTACAACGGTAAGTTTACAGACCTGGTGAATAAAACAGTTAAGATTGAAGTGTTTGAGGATTAAAATATAGACATTAGACAATAGATTTAAAACTTAACAAGTTTTGCTTATAGAAATCATATGATATTTGTTTTAGAATACAGAAATATCTGCTCCAAATATCAAAGAGAGGTATTTACTTAAATAACATTAAATAATGAAAAGAATACTTTTAACAATTTTAGTATTACAATCCTATTTTTTAGTGGCTCAAACTAATGATGTCAACCAGATAAAGGCTGATTTTAAAAGTTTTAACCGGGCAATGCAAACCTTAGACTTTGAGCACTTTTTGGATATGACCTATCCTCCTGTTTTTGAGATTTATGACAGGAAAGTATTTAAAGAAGCCCTAAAGGAAGCTTTAGAAGGAAATGAAGAAATCAAGGTAGAAATTGTAGAACTTGCTGAATCAGATTATAAAATTTCACAAGTGTTTGAAATGAATAGTCCAACCACTAAATATGCTTTTATTTCTTACCCCACAAGAATGAAAATGACCTTTACCGATCAAACTTTTGATGAAGAAATGCAAGAAATGATGGCTTTAATGATGGAAACAGATATTATGAAAATAAACTTCATAAACAACAATACTTTTTTGATGGACCAAAAAACCTTGATGATTGCCATCAAAGATTCAAAAACCAACCGTCAATGGAAATATTTAAATTACGACTCTGAAATGGAAATGGGTAATTTAATCCCTGAAAAAGTTATTGAAGATGCAATCGCTTTCTTTCAAGCTTACTTGAATGAAAATTAAAATTGAATTACTCTTTTGAGTGAAAACAAATCTTTTTGTGTTCTTAAGTAAAGAACTATTCGTTTTTAAAGTAATCGTGACGAGGTTTACTGATAGTAGTATTAAGATAAATTAAGACCAATCCTTTTGGCGGCATTTTTGCTTTTTTTGCAAAAATGATGACAAAAACCAGAAAATAAATAAAGTATGAGTGAAGCAATACAAGTACCCACAATGGCCGAATACCTGGCTCAGGGCAAACAACCCGAAGTCTTGTTTTGGGTGGGCTGTGCCGGGAGTTTTGACGACCGCGCCAAAAAAATCACCAAAGCTTTTGTAAAACTACTCAACAAGACCGGTGTGGAATTTGCAGTACTGGGTACAGAAGAAAGTTGTACCGGTGACCCTGCCAAACGCTCCGGAAACGAGTTCTTGTTCCAGATGCAGGCTATGGCAAACATTGAAGTATTGAATGCTTATGAAGTGAAGAAAATAGTTACCGCTTGTCCGCATTGCTTTAATACCATTAAGAATGAGTATCCTGAACTGGGTGGTAGTTATACAGTCATGCACCACACCCAATTCCTGAAAAGCCTGATAGAAGAAGGACGCCTTAAAGTTGAGGGTGGCAAGTTTAAAGGCAAACGCATTACCTTTCACGATCCCTGTTATCTGGGCAGGGCCAATGGCGAATATGAAGCCCCACGCGAATTGCTTGAAAAACTGGAAGTGGAACTTATCGAAATGAAACGCTGCAAATCACGCGGACTCTGTTGTGGAGCCGGGGGAGCACAAATGTTCAAAGAACCCGAAAAAGGTGACAAAGACATCAATATAGAACGCTCTGAAGAAGCTATTGAAACCAAATCTGAAATCATAGCCGCAGGCTGTCCGTTTTGTAACACTATGCTTACCGATGGCGTAAAAGCCAAAAACAAAGAAAGTGATGTGCAAGTGATGGATGTAGTGGAGATGATCGCCAATGCACAGGATTTATAGTTTCTGGTTTAATGTTTCTGGTTTCAATTTTATTTTTTTATTAATTACCGAATACAAAACACAATGTTGACAGCATTCTCAAATTTACCCGACCATTCCCGTATTTGGATTTATCAATCATCCAGAAAGTTCAGTGATGAAGAGGTGGAGAGTTTAGGGTTGCGGCTAGAAGACTTTTTGACCCAATGGACTGCCCACGGGCAATCGCTGGAGGCCGGGTTTGAAATTAAATACAATCGGTTTATTGTTATTGGGCTCAATCAGGAGAATGCCTCTGCATCGGGTTGTTCCATAGATGCATCGGTGCATTTTATACAGCAGCTTGAAAAAGAATTTGAAACCGATTTGTTGGACAAAATGAATGTGACTTACTACACCGGTGAGTATATTGCCTACAAACCCCTCAACGAGTTTAAAGCGATGGCAAAGGCTAAGTCTGTTTCAAAAAGTACAATTGTGTTTAACAATCTTATCAACACCAAGTCTGAATATCTTGAAAATTGGGAAGTACCCGCCGATGAGAGTTGGCATGTACGGTTTTTCTAATAGGAGGCTTTGACTTCCATCAAATCAATATCAGCTTATAAATGAAGATGCTAAGCATTTTTTCGTTGCCTTTTTGCCTCAAATATCATAATTGCAGCGGCAACTGAAACATTCATCGAGTCGATTTCGCCTTCCATGGGAATTATGATGTTTTGGGTTGATTTGGAAAGCCATTCATCACTAAGTCCGGTGGATTCGGTTCCAACAACTATGGCACTTCCGAAGTTGAAATCCACTTCAGTATAGTTTTTACTGGCCTGAAGTGCTGCACAGTAAATGTTGATGTTTTTTTCTTTTAAAAATGCAATGATTTCTTCAGTGGTACCCGTTGCCACCTGATTGGTAAACAAACAACCCACACTGCTTCTAATGACATTGGGGTTGTACAGGTCTGTTTTGGGATTGGCAATCAGAACAGCGTCGAGTTTGGCGGCGTCTGCCGTGCGCAATAAGGCACCAATATTGCCCGGTTTTTCCGGAGCTTCGGCAACGAGTATTAGCGGATTTTCATTTTTAAACGTTAGCGATTCTAATTCGTGATTCTTTGACTTCACAACAGCCATAATGCCTTCAGTACTTTCGCGGTAAGCGATTTTTTGGTAAACTTCAATCGGTACTTCAATGCGTTCAATAGGTTGATTGATGAGGTGCATCAACACCGTTTCGTTGTAAATTGCATTACAATAAATCAGGGAGATTATTTCATAACCGCCTTTAAAGGCCAGTGTGATTTCACGCTCGCCTTCCACTACAAACATACCCGTCTTTTTACGCTCCCGGGACTTCTCCTGAAGCAAAAGCACTTGTTTTATAAACGGGTTTTGAAGACTGCTGATGAGTTTTTGCATACCACAAATATAAAATAAAAACTGCGTTTACTTGGGGAAACCTTCCCGTTGATAAACGCAGCTTTTATAAAGTTGAAATTATTACTTCCCTGAATTGTACTTTTCAGAATATCTTTGATAAAGTTCGGTTTGTCCTGTTTCCAAAGAAATTTCCCGGCCATCAATAAAAGCGTGGATGAGTTTGTTGGTTCTCATGTCCAGTGCATCACCTTCTGAAATAAATAGGGTGGCACTTTTTCCAACTTCCAGCGTTCCGTAATCGGCATCAATGCCCAGGATTTTAGCCACGTTTGAAGTGATGATTTTCAATGCGTCTTCTTTGGATAGTCCGTAACCCACAGCCTGACCGGCAAAAAACGGCAGATTTCTGGAGCTCATGCGTTCCATACGTCCCACAGGGGTCAATCCCACCAAAAGTCCCGCATCATTCAGTAAATGAGGCATTTTGTAGGGCAGGTCATAATCTTCATCGTCTGCGTTGGGTGTGTTTTGGGTTCTGTCTAGCAAAACAGGGATGTTATGCTGTTTTAAAAACTCTGTGATTTTATAGGCCTGGTAGCCGCCCACCAAAACTGTTTCCTTGATGCCCAGTTCTTTGGCAAAGGTTATGGCATCAATGATTTCTTTTTCAGAATTAGCTCTTACATAGAGTTTTTTGCTGCCGTCAAACAATCCTTTTAAGGCTTCAAAAGCCAGATTTGTTTCAGTTGCAGAGGGTCTGTGTGTTTTCGCCTGAATGAGGTATTCCCTCAAGGACTGAATTTCACTTGCATAATCGTTATTAGGCTGAAAGGCTCTTGATTCTCCCATCCACCAGCGGCCTCTTCTGAAGCTTGTTGGCCAGTCCAGGTGAATACCATCATCTATTTTAACGGCGGCATCTTCCCAGTTCCAGGCATCAAACTGAACAATGGATGAGGTTCCGGAGATTCTTCCCCCTCTGGGAACGATTTGCCCCATTAACACCCCGTTGGGTCGCGTGGTTTCCACCACTTTACTTTCGGCATTGTAGGCAATCAAGCTGCGCACGTTGGGCGTGAGGTTGCCAATTTCACGTTCGTCCACACTGGCTCTCACAGCGTCAATTTCAACCAGCCCCAAAGTGCTGTTGGCGGCTATAAAACCGGGATAAACGTGCTTGCCTTGTGCGTTGATGATGCGTCCTTTTGGAGTGGCATTGGTGCCTATGGCTGTTATTTTTCCGTCTTCAAAAACAAGGGTGGCGTTTTGCAATACAGTTCCGTTTCCAATGTGGGCAGTCACCCCGGTGATTGAAATGGCTTCACTTTGTGCGCTAGCCGGGGTTTGTTGTGCCGTGAGCGTAAAGCTAAAAATCAATAAAAACGCACTGCTTACTATGTTGAATATATTTTTCATCATTTTCTGTTTAATAAATTAATCGTGAAAGTAAAATTCTTCCTCCAGGTGGTCGGTATCACAATGAAAGTCTCTTGAAGGCCTTCTTCTTGGAGGCTGGGTGCTACCCCCGCCATTTTTTTCGTCAACCATCATTTTCATTAATTGATTGCGTTCTGCAGCAATGGCATTTCGCTTTCTCTGGTCGTCTTCGAGGTCGAAGTAAACCGCGCCTTCAATCAGTGTTTTTTCCGCTTTAGCGTAAATGGACAAGGGGTTGTCGCTCCACAACACCACATCGGCATCTTTGCCGGTTTTGATGCTTCCCACACGGTCGTCGATGCGCAGCATTTTAGCCGGATTGAGCGTTACCATTTTCCAGGCTTCTTCTTCTGAAACACCGCCATACTTTACCGCTTTTGCAGCTTCCTGATTGAGTCTTCTGATGAGTTCGCCGTCGTCGCTGTTTAAACTTACGGTCAGTCCCACATTGTGCATAATGGCGGCATTGTAAGGAATGGCGTCGTTGACTTCAAATTTAAATGCCCACCAGTCGCTAAAGGTGGAAACACCCCTCACGCCGTGTTCTTTCATTTTGTCCGCCACTTTGTAGCCTTCAAGGATGTGGGTAAAGGTGTTGATTTTAAAATTGAACTCTTCAGCCACTTTCATTAACATATTGATTTCGCTTTGCACATAAGAGTGGCAGCTGATAAATCGTCTTCCGTTGAGGATTTCAACTAAAGTTTCCATTTCTTCATCATAGCGGAATGGCTTCCCACTTTTCTTAAGTGCTTCATATTCCCGGGCGCGGGTGAAATAATCGTGATACACTTGTTCCACGCCCATTCTGGATTGCGGGAAACGCACAGTCTCCACAGCACCCCAATTGGATTGCTTCACGTTTTCGCCCAAGGCAAATTTGATAAAGCCGGGCGCGTTTTTGAACTTCATGCCTTCGGGACTTTCTCCCCATTTGAACTTTACTATCGCTGAACGCCCGCCAATGGGATTGGCCGAACCGTGCAGCAATTGTGCCGCCGTAACCCCACCTGCAAGTGCCCTGTAAACACCAATATCGTCCGGGTCAATGACGTCTTCCATTTTTACTTCGGCTGAGCTGTTGTGACCGCCTTCATTGACTGACGAAAGCGCCAGGTGTGAATGTTCATCAATGATGCCGGCTGTTAAATGCTTTCCGGTAGCATCCACCACACGGGCGTTACCGGCCGAAAGGTTTTTGCCGATTTGGGCAATCTTCCCGTTTCTGATGAGTACGTCGGTGTTTTCCAGTATGCCTTCAGACTCGTTGGTCCAAACCGTGGCATTTCTGAAAAGCATATCTGTTGCTCTGGGAAGTTCGGTATTGCCGTAAGCCATATTGGGATATGTCACTGCCACCATTTCGGGGGCTTTTTTCTCTTTTTCATCTTTATCCTCCTCTTCTTTTTCGTCAAGAGGTCCTGTTTTGGTTGCCCTGAAAGTAGATTCGGTTCCGTTGGGCAGGAACAGTCTTCCGCTAAAGGCATCAGACAATTCACTAACAATGGCAGTCATTCGGTAAGTGTCTTCGTCTTTGGTTAATGAAAGATTTACCCAGTTGTTTGAGTAAGTGATGGTGCTTTTCAGCGAAAGTGTGTCTTGCTTGATTTCCACCTTAGGCTTGCTGATTTCGCCTGAAATCGTCATATCATAAGTGTTTCCGGCGACAATGAGGTTGTATTTCCCTCTGATGTCCTTTTGTGACAAGTCATTCACCACGTGTTTTGAACCCTGAATCCAGTTTTCAAACAGGGTAGAACCCTTGTCAAAAACCGGCCCTGAAGTAATAATAAAGTTGGCTTCTGAGTCCTTATTGAGGTTGCCAATGCGGTTGTTTCTTAAAATTTGGGCGGGCACTGTGGTCAATGCCTCAAGTGCTTTTTCCGGTGAAAGGCCATATTCAATGGCTTTCTGGATTCTTGCCATAATGTCTTTGGGCGACTTTAAATCGTGTGTGGTAAAGGCGAAAGCAATGTTGTTGTCTGCCAAAACCTTTGGGTTTGCCGGTGCCTGATTCCAGCGACGCATATCCTGAAGCGAGACATAGGCAGCCTGATAGGGATTTGAAACATCAAAAGCATCGGGGAAATTCAGCGGGATGATGTAAGTGGCATTGGTCGCTTTGATGTCTTTTATGTTTTCATATTCCAAACCGCTTCCCACGATAGTGTATTGAATATTGAATTTGTCACCCACTTTGTCTGCCCTGAGGTTGTGGAGTTTGTCTTTGGCTTCAAAAATGGAAGGCAAATTTCTATTGGCGATGAGTGCTTCCAGAGCCAGATCTTTTGTTGTGGAGTTTCCTTTTTCATACCAGGCGGCATCGTGATACATCTGGCGGAGCAATGCCATCATCCCCATAACTGAAGAAGGATACGCCTGATTGAACTCTGCGCTGCGCGAAAACGAATAATGTTGTGTCGCTTTTTGCTGAAGAATGCGCTCGCTGTTATTCCCTTGTGAGTTGAGTGTAACTACCATACCTGTACCGCGTGCCACACCGTCGTGGTGGTGAGTGCCCACAGTTCCAAAACCTGCTTCGACCAGCTCTTTGGATTTTTTATCGTCAAACTTAAATTTTTCAAAGGCATTGATTTCAGTCCTGATGTGGTCGTTCCAGTAGTAGCCGGAACGTGTGGCATCATATTGTGGAGAGCGGCCTCGTGTGGGGTTTCCACGTGGTTTTTCTATACCAAAATCGGTATAAGGGTCAACAAAAGACGGATAAATGTACTTCCCGTCAAGGTTAATCACTACTGTGTTGGCCGGTAAATTTACAGATTTGCCCACCTGAACCACTTTACCATTTTGGATAATCAGTGTGCCCCCTTCAATTTTTTGGGTGGGGGTAACAAAAATGGTGGCATTTGTAAATGCAGTGAAATTGGAATTGGGGTTGTTAACCCCATCGTTTTTTGGGAAATATTCCTGGGCTGAAAGTGTAATAAAGCAAAAACATACAGGAATGAGCAGTAAAAGTTTTTTCATTAGTTATTAAGTTTTTGGAAAAGAATTCTAAATGTAAAAAACTACCTCAAAGCAAATACATTAAAGTCCAGCTTTTAACAAGAATTTAAGAGTTAAAAAATTACAGCGAATGCTCTAAATGATAATTTACCAGAAGTGCCACCATATAGCTGTAGCTTTTGATGCCCAGTTCTTGGTTGTTGACTTTCAGGAACCGGTCAAAAAAGTTTTTGGAAATAAACTCCATAGGTCCTTCATAGCTTTGCCAGAATTCACGCACTTCACGATAGCTTTCCAGGATTCCAAAATGAACGGTTTCTATGAGTTCGTCATACAAGTCCATATCCCTGCGGGCGAGTTCGTTGACGCAATAGCGCAGTGCAAAAATGGTTCCGGCATATTGAAAATACAAATCGTCATTATGGGTGGTGGCCAGGTATGCCAGGAAATTGGCTTCATTTTCTGCCGCATAGCCCAGTTGGTGGGCTTCTTCGTGGCAAGTCACTACTGCAAAGCGGTGGCCAAGTATCATATCATTCACTTGTGCTTCAGCGGTAAAAGGGTTGTAATATCCGCTGTAACCCATATAGGTAAGCCCCAGGCTCCAGGCCGAAGTTTTGATGCTTTTGGGATGGTAAGAGAAGGTGGGGAACTTTTCGCTCAGGTTGTCATAGCCGTTTGTGGAAAGTTCAAAAGTTTCACGATGCGAATAAGGATTCACTACCATCACAGAATCTTCCGCGCCAAGCGCATTGTGCAGGTAATTGGCTTTTTCAATCAGGTTTTCGGTTAAGGTGATGAGTTGTTCGGTGGTGTAGTCGCGCTCCACGCCAAGGGTTTGATGCAGCGGCACCCGGTAATAGTTAAAGCCCCAGAGCATATTAAACATAAAGTATACAATGGAAAGAGTAGCAGTGATGTCGAGAAAAAAACCGACGGGTTTTGTTTTAATACTTCTTATATTTAGATAAAGCCAGCGCACAGCCAGGATGACCAAGGCACTGTAAAACACATCACCTACTGAAAAGGGAATCCACCCAAAGAGGTAGCGAAAGATTTTTGACACAAATGGAAAGACCCCCAGACTGTAATATTTTTCAACAAACTCCGGAAAATAGGAAAGCACTCGCAGGCCAATCATTTGGGCAACGAGCAACAGGGTAAGGATGATTTTTGTGCGTCTGTTCATACTGACCCCTAAAATAGGGTTATTTTTTGAAATGTGATAGTAGCTCTTGTTGAATAAGCTTGGTTAATTAAGCAGATTGTTTAGAATGTATCTAAAAAAGCCAAGGATGGCTTTATCATGGGAGTATCCAGGGAGTAAGGTGGGAGTATCCATACATGAGACTAATCTTTGCCCTGTCTTTTCTAGGCATCGTTAGGCACTTACTTTTTGTCAAAAGAGATATTATTCATATTTGATATATATAAGGTATATTTGTTTTGGTCGCTGTGTGTGAGCAAGTGTTCCAGCTTGTTTGCAGTGGCAGGTGTATTTAAAGTCGGGAGACTATGCAGCAGCGAATAAAATAATATATTTAGTATGAAAAATAGTATTTACTTATGGGTTTTTTTAGCTCTCTTAATCTTTGTAATAGTTGGTAGAACAATCCAAAAGCATAGGTTAGAAAATATAAAAAGCAGCCCAGTAAAATATGCTTATGGTTATTTTAATAACGAAATGGAAAGTAGATACATAATCTATATAAGATCTTTGAAAAGACAAAGAGATTCGATAGAAAGATATTACAATGATTTAGAAAATTACATCAATGAACCTTATTTGCCAAACAATATAAGGCTTAATGCTGAATCAATAAATACAAAATTGTACATTACCAGATATTCAAAAGACAGTGTTTTTGCAAAATTTCACGCTTTTTACGATGGTCCGCCTTCTCGAATAATACCTAGACATACTAAAGGTTGGATAATGGTGAAATATTTGCACGATGAACCAGGAAGTCTAAAAAAGGCCGAAATAATGAAAAAAAAAGATGAATAGATTCATGGGAGAAGACAAACAAAAAAAAGGCAAATATGATTTTTGGGAGCTATTAACTGATATAAGGTTTATTGTCACCGTAATTATAATATTTTTAGCTCTACTCTATAAATTTGGAATTTTAGCTCCCAGTTAATTTGTTTATTAACGGTAATGTCTCCCAGAGTTAATAGTCATTTTTGATTTATAAAAAGTATATTTGTTTTGGTCGCTGTGAGTGAGCAAGTGTTCCGGCTTTTTTTCTGTGGCAGGCGCGCTCAAAGTCGGGAGACTTTGCGCAGCGGGGGTAATTGCTGTTGTTGAATAAACTTTGTTTATTAAGCAGATTATTTAGAAAGTATCTAAAAAAACCAAAGGTGGTTTTATCATGGGAGTATCCAGGGAGTAAGGTGGGAGTATCCATACATGAGCCTTACGAATGTCCCGTCTTTTCAAGGTATCATTAGGCACTTACTTTATGTTAAAAGAGATATAAGGCATTTTTGATTAATAAAAAGTATATTTGTTTTGGTCGCCGAGAGTGAGCAAGTGTTCCGGCTTTTTTGCTGTGGCAGGGGTGTTTAAAGTCTAGAGATTGCGCTGCGGGAAAATCAATAATTTTTTATGAAGGATTTTTTTAAATTTTATTTTTTAATAATCGTATTATTTTTTAGTTGTTACCATAAAGAAGAAACCGACAAATATGTTACAATTAGAAAAACAAATTCTAATTTTTATGAATTAGAATTGAAGACTTTGAATACCGGAAGAGGGAATCTTCATAATATGGACTTCTCTAAATTTGAATTTAATGAACATCTTTGGATTTATTTTAATAATTTATATGGCAAAATTGATGCTGATAGCTTAATTTGGACTAAAGAAAGAGGAAGCTTGTACTATCCTTGGAAAAAGGAAAAAATAAAAGGATATATTTTCATTGATTCTAATATGGTTGAAATAAATTTATCATATCCATATTTTAAAGATGGAGAGACAATTGAACACTGGGAACCTAATATTAAGAATGGAAGGTATCAGTTGAAATTAGAATTAGACTCCATTTCTATGGTAAATTTGAAAAGCCCGAAGGCTATGTAAAAAAACACCAAGCCACGCATTCTATGTCTTTCCACCTCCACAATTAATATAAAACTTCCAAAACACCACCACCCAAAACTTTTTTACCTAAACCATTTCTTTATCTTTGCAAAAATCCAAAATCCATGAATGAAGCGATTAGAAATTTAGAACCCCAAGCCCTTTGGAACAAGTTTGCCGATTTAAATGCCGTGCCGCGTGCCTCCAAAAAGGAAGAGCGGGTCATTGCCTTTATGAAAAATTTTGGCGAAAGCCTGGACCTTGAAACCCAAATAGACAAAGTGGGCAACGTCATCATCAGAAAACCGGCAAGCCCCGGTATGGAAGACCGCAAAGCCATTGTGATGCAGTCACACCTCGATATGGTGCACCAAAAAAACAATGATACCCATTTTGATTTTGATACACAAGGCATAGAAATGTATATCGACGGCGACTGGGTGCGTGCAAAAGGCACCACACTGGGAGCTGATAACGGCCTGGGAGTCGCGACCATTATGGCTGTTCTGGAAAGTGATACCATCAAACACCCCGCCCTTGAGGCACTTTTTACCATCGATGAAGAAACCGGAATGACCGGCGCGATGGGACTGGAAGGTGGTTTGCTCAACGGCGAAATCCTTCTCAACCTCGATACCGAAGAAGACGATGAAATCGGGATTGGTTGTGCCGGAGGGATTGATGTCACTGCCACCAGAACTTACACTTCAGAAACTCCCAAAGCAAACTGCACAGCTTTCACCATCACCGTTCAGGGACTTCAAGGCGGACATAGCGGAATGGACATTCATAAAGGCCTGGGCAATGCCAACAAACTGATGAACCGCTTGCTTTTTAAAGCGACAGAGGAGTTTGATTCCCAAATAGCATCTATCGATGGCGGGAGCTTGCGCAATGCCATTCCGCGCGAAAGCAATGCTGTGGTGATCATTTCAAACGCACATAAAGAAGCTTTTTTAGCTGAAATGCAATTGCTAATCCAAGACATCAAAGCCGAGTTTAAAACCCTTGAACCGGCACTTAAAATTGAAATCAAAGAAGCCACTATGCCTGAAAAAGTAATGAATGCCGATGCTCAGGAGCTTTTGGTAAAATCGGTGTATGCTGCACATAACGGGGTGTTCAGGATGAGTCCGGCGATCGCTGATTTGGTGGAAACATCCAACAATGTGGCGCGGGTTCTGGTCAAAGACGGAAGCATCCATATTGGTTGTTTGACCCGCTCATCAGTTGAAAGTTCCAAAATGGATCTGGCCAACAGCCTGCGTTCCACTTTTGAGCTGATGGGCTGTGAAGTAACATTGTCCGGTGATTATCCCGGCTGGGAACCCAATCCCGATAGTGCCATTTTAAAAGTGCTTGACGATATTTACTTTAGAATGAATGGTGAAAAAGCAAACATCGCCGCCTGCCACGCCGGGTTGGAATGCGGTATCCTGGGTCAAAACTATCCCGGTATGGATATGATTTCCTTTGGGCCCACCATCAAAGGCGCCCACTCACCGGATGAACGAGCGAGTATTTCCTCGGCGCAGAAATACTGGAAGTTTGTATTGGAGATTTTGGAGAATATTCCTAAAAAGTAAATCCCAAATTTTAAAGCACCAAATTCCAAACGGTCACCCCTGAGCTTGTCTAAGGGCAAATATCAAAATTTAAAAATATCACATTTGAAATAGTTTTCTTTGCGCAACTTTGCGAAACCTCTGCGTTCCTTTGCGGTAAAGTGAAGCCTAAATTTGAATGAAGTCAAGAACCCACAATCAATAAGCATTCCTATTCAGGCATGCACAAACTTGAAACCAGACACAGCCTGCCCCGAACTCGTTTCGGGGAGCGAAGCGAACTGTGTCCCGTGCCCGCCGAAGGCTGGAAGCAAAACTTGAAACCACAAACCGGTTTCGGCTCCGCTCAACCTCCGTGCTTAAACCTTGAACTTTAAACTTTAAACCTGAAACCGCAAAGCAACCCTGCCATCCTGTCATAAACTTTCCGCTGGCACAATCATTGACTATTTGCTACTGAAAAAATTGAACAAACAGTTAAATTAAATAATAGTTATGAGTAAAATAATTGGAATCGACTTAGGAACAACCAACTCCTGCGTAGCCGTGATGGAAGGTAGCGAGCCAACGGTTATTCCTAATGCCGAAGGAAAAAGAACCACACCCTCTGTAATCGCTTTTGTGGAAGGTGGAGAAATTAAAGTGGGTGACCCTGCAAAACGTCAGGCAGTGACAAACCCCACCAAGACCATCGCTTCCATCAAGCGTTTTATGGGAAATAAATATTCTGAATCCCTAAAGGAGACAGAAAATGCGGCTTACAAAGTTGTGAAGGGTGATAACGATACCGCTCGTGTAGATATCGACGGGCGACTATACACCCCACAGGAGCTTTCAGCAATGATACTTCAGAAAATGAAGAAAACCGCTGAAGACTACCTGGGTCAATCAGTATCCAGAGCTGTAATTACAGTTCCTGCTTACTTTAATGATGCACAGCGTCAGGCAACTAAAGAAGCCGGTGAAATTGCAGGATTGAAAGTGGAGCGTATTATCAATGAGCCTACTGCTGCAGCGCTTGCTTATGGATTGGACAAAAAAGGAAAAGACCAGAAGATTGTAGTGTTTGACTTTGGTGGTGGTACTCACGACGTTTCTATCCTTGAGTTGGGTGATGGCGTTTTTGAAGTACTTTCAACAGATGGGGATACCCATTTGGGAGGTGATGATGTGGATCAAAAAATTATCAACTGGCTGGCAGATGAATTTAAGTCTGAAGAAGATATGGATCTTCGTAAAGACCCGATGGCGTTACAACGTCTTAAGGAAGCTGCCGAAAAAGCAAAAATTGAATTATCATCTTCAACCCAAACCGAAATCAACCTGCCTTACGTGACTGCAACGGCAAGCGGACCAAAACACTTGGTGCGCACCTTGACCAGAGCAAAGTTTGAGCAATTGATTGCCGATTTGGTAAAAAGAACCATAGCTCCTTGTGAGAAAGCTTTAAAAGCAGCCGGACTGTCAAAGAGTGATATAGACGAAATCATATTGGTTGGTGGATCAACACGTATCCCTGCCGTGCAGGAAGCTGTTGAAAAATTCTTTGGAAAAGCACCCAGCAAAGGGGTAAACCCTGATGAGGTAGTTGCCGTTGGTGCTGCCATTCAAGGTGGTGTATTGACCGGAGATGTAAAAGATGTATTGCTTCTGGATGTGACTCCGCTTTCTTTAGGAATTGAAACTATGGGAGGTGTATTGACAAAACTCATTGAAGCAAACACGACTATCCCAACCAAGAAGTCACAGGTATTTTCAACCGCAGCAGACAATCAGCCCAGTGTGGAGATTCACGTGTTGCAGGGAGAGCGCCCAATGGCAGCAGACAACAAAACCATCGGTCGTTTTCACCTTGATGGAATCCCACCGGCGAGAAGGGGAACACCTCAGATTGAAGTGACCTTTGACATTGATGCCAATGGTATCATTAAAGTAAGCGCAACAGACAAAGCAACAAACAAATCTCAGGACATCAGGATTGAAGCTTCTTCCGGTTTAACCGAAGAAGAAATCAAGAAAATGAAAGCAGATGCTGAAGCCAATGCCGAAGCTGATAAAGCAGCCAAGGAAAGAGCAGACAAACTCAACGAGGCAGACGCAATGATTTTCCAAACGGAGAGTCAGTTAAAAGAGTTTGGAGACAAGCTTTCTGATGACAAGAAAAAGCCGATAGAAGATGCTTTAGCAGAATTAAAAACAGCTTTTGACTCTAAGGACATCGCTTTAATCCAGCCTGCTTTAGACAAAATCAATGAGGCATGGAAAACCGCTTCAGAAGAAATGTATAAAGCACAAGCCGAGCAACAACAGCCCGGTGGAGATGCCGGAGACAAATCCTCATCAAACGGTTCTGCTGAAAACAGCGATGTGGAGGACGTGGACTTTGAAGAAGTAAAGTAATAATTCAAGTCTATAGAGACCAAAAAGAGTTTTTAACAATTCTAAATAATTAAAAAGGGCGGTTCAATATTGAACCGCCCTTTTTTTACATAATCAAACAAATAATATTAGTTATCCTCATCATCCAATAATAAGGTTGCAAATTCTGTGGGTGATTTTAATTCGTTGAAATCAACATTAATACCTTTAGCAGATAAAGCTGCAATAGAAGTTTGCAGGCTCTCAGCGTTGAAATTGTTGTTTGCAATAATAACCTCATTTAAATTGTTTAGCCCTGAAATTGCATATGGAAAGTCACCAAAAAAGTGATTGTCAAATAAAACGAGTGTATTTAAATTGCTTAAATTACCGATTTCAGAGGGTACCACACCGGTTATATTATTACTGCTCAAAAGTAAAGATTCAAGATTTTTAAGCTTATCAATCGATGATGGAATTGTACCAGAAATGATGTTGCTGTTAAGGTCAAGGACTTTTAAGTTTTTAAGATTTACAATTTCTTCCGGAATTGTTCCGCCAATTTGATTGAAATACAATTTAAGAGATTCAAGATGTTCTAAGTTTTCAATTGAGGCAGGTATCTGACCTTGAAGGTTATTAAAACCCAATTCTATTGCAACTACTTTGTTGTCTTTTATCGTTACCCCTTTCCAGGTAGATACAGGCTCTTCCAATTCCCAAGAAGTGAACCATTCACTACCATTGGTACTATTGTAAAAGTCGATAAGTGCTTGTTTTTCAATTGAAGAAATTTGTGCAGTTGCAATAAATGCAAAACAACAGGCAAAAAGGGCGGTTAAAGTTTTCATAAGTGGATAAATTTGGGTTCTATCACAAAACTTTAACGAAAGTACAAAAACTAATAGCCAAGATACAAATATATTCGACGAAATACATAAAATAATTAATCTATTTCTTACTAAAATTTTGAAATGGACAAAAGAAGTTCTTTATTCACACTGTGATTTCCCTCAAATGAAATCACGTGAAGCCTTTTTCCGAACAGGTTTTTAGCCATGATGAGTTCAGAATACATGCGCTCTTCGGTCAGGTATTCATCTTTTGTTCCGTAAATTACATATACTTTGGTGTTTTTATCTAAAAATGATAAATCCTCAGCTTTTAACTCTTTCGGAATTCCGCCGGAATGAATAATAATGGTTTTACAGTTTATCTTTCTTGAAGCTACCCATCTCAATGCAACCGACACTCCCTGAGAAAAACCAAAGACGATGAGTTTATCTTCATTTTCCGGGATATTTTCACTTTGGCTCACGGCATCAATGTAGTTCAGTACATTTTTAGTTTCTGCAGCAGTGTTTTCTTTGGTTAGCCATGAGGCCCCAACATAATTGAAGTTTTTACCCTGATAATATTTGGATGGTGCCTGCGGGGCAATAAAATAATTTTCATCCGGATTTAGAGCTTCAAAATGGTTTAAAAAGTAGCGACTCAAATATCCCATTCCATGAAAGGAAAACCAGATGTTTTTGGTTTTTTTGGAAAGCGCATACATAGTTGAGTATGAATTTGAAGCGGTATAAGAAACTTCTTTTTCGGTTTGCATGGTCACATTTTTTTGTAAATTTACAAAAGTATTCTATAGCTATGAGAAAAGAAAAAGAAGAGATTCTAAGGCAATGCAATGCCATGTGTAAAAACACATTAATGGAAACTTTGGGAATCGAGTTTATCGATTTTGATGAAAATTCACTTACAGCCCGTATGCCGGTGACATCAAAAGTGCATCAGCCTGACGGCGTTTTACACGGCGGGGCATCAGTTGCATTGGCTGAAAGTGTGGGCAGTGCAGGCGCATTTTTATTTCTAAATACAGAAAATATAGCCGTGAGGGGAATTGAAATATCTGCCAATCATGTCAAATCTGTTAAAGATGGTTTTGTTGAGGCGGTAGCCACAATAATCCATAAGGGAAGAACTACACAATTGTGGCAAATCAAAATTTTAAATTCTGAAAAAGAATTAGTATCTTTAGTCAAGCTTACAACCATTACTATCCCCGCCAAATAACCTTAACCGCAATGGATAAAGAAAAACTGTTTTCAGTAGTTCAAGATCATTTTGACAGCAAGTTGCCCTTTGTATTGTACAGAAAACCCAACAAGGAAATTATCAGGGGAATTCTACAACAAGATGACAAATTGTACATTACATCAAGCTTTAAAGAGAATGGATTTGTCTTTTCCCCATTTGACACAGATTTAAATGCGATACTTTTTCCGTTGGAAAAAAGTAAAATAGTATCCGGCTTTTATTTCCAATCAGAAGCTGAAGGTGTTGAAAAAAAGGATTTATCAGAACTGACCCCTGAAAATGAACTTCTAAAAAATTTACATTTAGAACTGGTGCAAAAAGGGGTAGATTCCATTCAAAATAATGAATTGCGAAAAGTAGTTTTGTCCAGAAAAGAGGAAGTAAAAATCAAGGAAATTACAAATGGAGCTAACATAATCAATCTCTTTGAAAGGTTGATTAATAAATATCCTTCAGCCTTTGTATATTCTTGGTACCATCCCTCTGTAGGTCTGTGGTTTGGTGCTACCCCGGAAAGTCTTTTTTCACTTGAAAAGAAAACTTTCAGAACAATGGCACTTGCCGGAACACAAAAATTTGAAGAAGACACAAAAGTAATCTGGGGTGAAAAGGAAAAAGAAGAACAAAGCCTGGTTACCGATTTCCTGGAAAGCGCCTTAGAAAAAATCGTACCAATTCTTATGATATCCAAGCCATCAACAGTAAAAGCCGGAAATGTGATTCATCTCAAAACTGAAGTGGGCGGAACAATCAACACCCGGGTTTGCGATATTCCCTGTTTGATAAAAAGGTTGCATCCCACGCCGGCTGTTTGTGGTCTCCCAAAAGAAAAAGCATTGAACTTTATCAAGGAAAATGAAAACTATGACCGCGAGTTTTACACGGGATTTCTTGGAGAATTGAATTACAATGATGAAGCATTTGAACAAACAGAGGCAGTCAGTGGGTCTTTTGCTGATTTTTATGTCAATCTGCGCTGTATGAAGATCAACAAAGATATTGCTACACTTTTTGTTGGAGGTGGAATCACCAAAGATTCATATCCGGAAGACGAATGGAAGGAAACTGTTCACAAAACTAGCACCATGCTTCAAATTTTGTATTGATTTCTATTTTAAAAGCAGAATTACTTCGGTAACTTTGCATCCCGATGAACTACTCTAAAATCCCCCTTGCACAAACCATCACCGAGCTTTGCCGAGCTAAGGAAATCAAACACATCATTATTTGTCCCGGCTCCAGAAATGCACCGCTGACAATCGGATTTACAGAAAACCCATTCTTTAAAGTGTACAGCATCGTCGATGAGCGGGCTGCTGCTTTTTTTGCTTTGGGAATCGCCCAACAAACCGGTCATGCGACCGCAGTTATTTGTACCTCAGGCTCAGCTGTGCTAAACTTTTATCCGGCAGTGGCTGAAGCTTTCTACAGTGATATACCGCTTGTAGTGATTTCGGCTGACAGGCCTCCACAATTTATTGACATAGGAGACGGGCAAACCATTCGTCAGGAAAATATATTTGAAAAGCACATTATCTATTCGGCGAACCTTAAAATAGAAGAGGAGTATCAAAAATACAACGAAACCCAAATTAACATTGCCATCAATTCGGCCATTGAATTGAAAGGACCGGTGCATATAAACGCCCCTTTTGAGGAGCCGCTGTATCAAAAAACTGAACTACCAACAGTACTTCCTCAAAATGTTCCGGCGAATAAAGACAAGAATTCACTAACTGACGATTTAGAAAAATTTGCAACCATTTGGAACAATGCAAAGCGAAAGTTAATCCTGGTGGGTGTTCAGCAACCGGATGCCATTAGTCAAAATATAATTGACCAACTCGCTGCAGACCCCAGTGTATTGGTAATGACCGAAACCACATCAAACCTGTACCACCAAAATTTTATTTGTTCCATCGATCAACTTATAGCATCTATGAGTGCCAACGATTTTAAGGAACTGCAGCCCGATGTTTTGCTCACTTTTGGGGGAATGGTGATTTCAAAAAAAATCAAGGCATTTTTAAGGGATTTTCCGGCAAAACATCATTGGCACGTTGATGAAAAGAAAGCGTATGACACTTTTTTTTACCTGAGTCACCACTTTAAAACACAGCCGGAAGCTTTTTTCAAGGCTTTTTTACCACACATCCATAATTTGAATAGCAATTACCAATTGCAATGGCTTTCAGTTAAAAATCAAAGGGCTCTAAAACATAAGGAGTACTTGCGTGGTATTCCTTTTTCAGATTTTAAAGCTTTTCAACATATCTTAAACCATTTACCGCAAAATATCATACTGCAATTAGGCAACAGTGCCATTGTGAGGTATGCACAATTGTTTTCATTGTGCAAAACCTTGAAAGTGTTTTGCAACCGCGGGACAAGTGGGATAGACGGAAGCACTTCGACAGCAATTGGCGCTGCAGTTGCTGCTAAAGAACAGGTGGTTTTTATTACCGGCGATTTAAGTTTTTTCTATGATGCCAACGGCCTTTGGAACAATTACATTCCGAAAACCTTTAAAATTATTGTAGTCAATAATAATGGAGGCGGAATTTTTAGAATTCTCCCGGGCGAAAAAGACACCCAAAACTTTGATTTGTTTTTTGAAACCATTCACAGCCTTTCGGCGAAACAACTTTGCGAAATGCACAAATTCAACTATCATATCACTGAAAACGAAGAAGCCCTACCAGGCGTGCTGACAGAATTTTTCGCCAAAAATGACCAACCCCAATTACTTGAAATCAAAACACCACGGACAGTCAATGATAAAGTTTTGCTTGATTACTTTAAATTTCTAAAATAAATTTTGAATTTTCACCGATAAGTGTTAAATTTATTAGACAAAATTTTAAAAAAAATATTATGAGCAAAAGAGATGAATTAATTGCAAAGTATGCAGCAGATTTAAAAGAAAAATGTAAAGTAAATCC
This sequence comes from uncultured Flavobacteriaceae bacterium, assembly GCA_964469175.1. GTDB lineage: Bacteria > Bacteroidota > Bacteroidia > Flavobacteriales > Flavobacteriaceae > Planktosalinus. Next base: position 112,379 of record CAYXXY010000007.1, on the reverse strand, counting down.
CGACATGGATTTCTTGACTAAAGTTACTATTGGCTGTGGTCCCTCAATTTACAATGCAGACGCTGCAACTGTTGCAGGTTCAGACCAAAGTGAGTTGGATACAGTTAAAAAGAATTTTCTTATAGGTAAATTAGGACTAAAAGACAGTTCCGAACTTGATAAAGCGATAGACGCTGTTATGGAACAATATGGTAGATCTGAAAGAAATAAATACCGTGCTGTGGTTTATTATTTACTGGCAAAACATTTCAAGAAGGAATCAGTATATAAATAGACTGATTTAAACAAAACTAAAAGCGCCATCTATTTTAAGGCGCTTTTTTTATGACTTTAGTTTACCTTTGCAAAAACAAAATCATGATCAAAATAGGGGAGTACAACGATTTAGACATTATCAGGGAAACACCTCAAGGCGTTTATCTTGGCGATTCTGAAGGCAACGAAATCTTGTTGCCCAACAAATATGTTCCTGAAGAATATAAAATCTGGGAAACCCTCCAAGTTTTTGTCTATCTCGACCACGAAGAACGACCTGTAGCCACTACGCTAAAACCGTTTGTAAAACTTAATGAATTTGCCTATTTACGCTGCATGGTTGTCAACGAAGTGGGTGCTTTTATGGACTGGGGGTTGGAAAAACAATTGTTTGTCCCGTTTAAAGAGCAGGCCAGGCCAATGAAAGAAGGTAGTTGGTATATTGTCTATATGTATATGGATGAAAAAACCAACAGACTTACAGGTTCCAGCAAAACCAGAAAATACCTTTCCAATGAAAACATTACGGTTAATAAGTTTGATAAGGTGGATATATTGGTCACTCATTTGACCGAAAAAGGGGCCAATGTCATCATCAATCAGAAGCACGAGGGTTTGATTTACATCGAAAATATTTTTGAAGACATCCGCACCGGTGATAAATTGGAAGCCTATATCAAAAAAGTGCGCGAAGACGGAAAAATCGATGTGGTCATTCAGCCGGAAGGCTACAAAAGCATTGAACCCAATGCCGAATTTATCTATGAAGAACTCAAAGCCGCCGGCGGATTTCTGCCCCTCCACGACAAATCAACACCTGATGAAATTAAAAACCAACTGGGGTTGAGTAAAAAGTTGTTCAAAAAAGCCATCGGGGCACTCTACAGGGACAAGATGATAGCAATTAAAGAAGACGGTATCGAACTATTATAGATTTAATAACACCACTGACTTTCAGAAGCTGTTTTTATTTGTAGTTTTGCACCTTTTTTCAGGGAAGGTATAATTTTTCTATTAAATTAATCCAATCATAATGGGAGCATATTCAAATTTCAAAGACAGTTCAAAAAAAAGTACAACAAAGTGAAGTACAAGAAATACATCAACCTCTTTGATTTTTCGCAAAAAGTCGATTATAAAATCGAAATTTTAGCAGGTTTGACTGTAGCAATGGCGCTGATTCCTGAGGCCATTGCTTTTGCTTTTATGGCAGGGTTGTCTCCGCTAACCGGTTTATATGCTGCCTTTGTGGTGGGTCTGGTTGCTTCTATATTTGGTGGCAGGCCGGGAATGATTTCCGGTGCTACAGGTGCTATTGCAGTTGTGATTATTAGTCTTTCTATCTCTCACGGTCCTGAATATATTTTCGCTACAGTAATTTTAGCGGGTATTATGCAAGCCATTGTGGGGTTTTTAAAACTTGGAAAATTGATGCGCCTCGTGCCGCATCCCGTTATTTTTGGGTTTGTAAATGGTTTGGCCATCATCATTTTTATGTCACAATTGGACCAGTTTAAAGATGATGCAGGAAACTGGTTGACCGGAGGAACACTTTATCTTTTGTTGGGACTTGTTTTGTTAACGATGTTAATCATTTGGGGCCTTCCTAAATTGACAAAGGCCATACCGGCATCATTAACCGCTATTTTGGTGGTTTTTGGAATCGTATTTTTCTTTGGTATGGATACCAAAACAGTGGGCGATATGGCCTCGATCAAAGGTGGATTTCCCCCATTTAATATTCCCGCAGTTCCTTTTACTTTTGAGACTTTGATGATTATTCTCCCTTATGCAGCCATCGTTGCCGGAGTAGGGCTTATAGAAAGTTTACTGACCCTCAATATCATTGACGAAATAACAGAAACCCGTGGGCAGAGCAACAGGGAATGTGTTGCTCAGGGAGCAGCAAACATCACTTCAGGATTTTTCTCAGGGATGGGAGGCTGTGCTATGATTGGTCAAAGTTTAATCAATGTTTCATCAGGGGCAAGGGCACGACTTTCAGGTATAGTAGCAGCAGTGATGCTATTGGTGTTTATTATGTTTGGTTCAAGTGTTATTGAATTGTTACCCATGGCAGCCTTAACCGGACTGATGATAATGGTTGCTATTGGAACTTTTGAGTGGGCCAGCATTCGCACGCTAAACAAAATGCCTAAATCTGACGTATTGGTGATGGTATTGGTCACTCTTGTCACGGCGATTATCCACAATTTGGCTCTTGCGGTTCTTATAGGTGTGATCATTTCTGCACTTGTTTTTGCGTGGGACAATGCCAAGAGGATACGTGCCAGAAAGTATGTGGATGAGGAGGGTGTAAAACACTATGAAATTTACGGCCCCTTGTTTTTTGGTTCAACAACGCTATTTAATGAAAAGTTTGACGTTTTAGGTGATCCGGATGAGGTGATTATTGATTTCTCTGAAAGCAGGGTAGTGGATATGTCTGCTATTGAAGCCTTAAATAAAATTACCGAGCGCTATCATAAGCAAGGAAAGAAAGTTCACTTGAGGCACTTAAGTCCCGATTGTAGAAAGCTGTTGAAAAATGCAGATGAAATTATCGAAGTGAACATCCTGGAAGACCCCACATATAAAGTGATGGTCGATAAAACCTAATACCACCTTCTTGTAAACAACCTGAAAAGGGTTTCCGGGGTGAGTGTGACTATAAACCTGATTTTTTGGTCATAGTTGTCCATACCGGGTTCCCAGCCGTTGCTGGATAAAAGCGGAAAGTAGAGTTCAAAATAATCAGCTACCAGGTTAACGCGAATTCCAGAATCTGCAAATAGCTGAGTTCCTGTTTCGCGATTATTGACCAATCCAACATCACCATAAACCAAAATCCATCTCCAGATATTGGTGCTCGCGTTCAAGGTGGATATCCACCGGTTGGCATATTGAGTTTCCATTCTTGATTTAAAACCACCTTCAGCAATAATCAACTGCTGGCTGAATAAACCAGAGTCTTCTGAGCGGCCGTAATAATTGTAATCAAACAAATAATCTGTGGGACGGTCAAGTGCAAAACTAAAGAAGTCTGAACCGGTGGACTCTGTATTTCTTAAAAATGTTCCTGCAAAAAGCCTTAGGTTGATCTGTCGATTGCTTAAAAACAATTTTCGGTATTCAACAGTGGCATATGCTTTTTGAAATCTGTTTGAATATTCATAATCAAACTTGATCCTGAAATGGTCAATCAAGTTAACGTTTGAAAACACATAGGACAAGTTCACCACATTATAATTAGGCTGCTGGGGATCAACCACATCCAAATCGATGTCGCGGTTTACATAGACATTCCTCAGGTTTAAAAATCCCCTTTTGTTACTTCTTAAGTTTTTCTCTCTAAAGGAAATGGTACTCCAAAAATTAAAACGGTTATAAAATAAACCTGTATTGTAAGAAAAGCGGTTGTATGAAGTTCCCAGATGAATGAAATAGAGGTTTTGCTCTTGAAAATCAAATGAGTACCTCAAGCTTCCGCCACCCACCAAGGTGTTTGAAGTAAAACCATATTGGGGGTCAATTTTGTACAAAAAGTTTTTTGGCAAAACAGTTTTATTGTAAAACCTAGAGCCAAGTGTAAGTCCGTCATAAAGATTGTATTCAAACACCGGCATTACAAAAAGCTGGTGGTATCTGGGGTCTTCCACATCCTGAAACACACGAACCTGCACCGGTTTTTTGAACAGACCAGATACTTTTCTGTAATTGTTGCGCTTGTTGTATTCGGGGATGATTTGGCTATAGTCTATAGCCATCCTGTCAACACCATAGGCAGGTACTACAAAAGTTCTGGTGGAGTCAAAGCCTTCCATCCATTGACGGAAGATGATGTTGTCCTCTTTCAAGCCATATAATGTAAAGGGCATTCGGTTATCACTTAAATTTTTGATGGTAACCAACAGCGAATCTTCTTGCTTTTCAATGTGCTTGATTTTATAGTCCATCTTGCTGATGGAGCCTACATATTCATCAAAAAACCAATCAATATCTTTGTCAGTTTTTGATTTGATAATGGCTTCAAAGTCTTCTGCGGTAGCCAGTTTCAAAAGGTATTTATTATAAAATTCCCTGATACTTGTTGTTATTATATCACTGCCCAAATAGTTATCCAGATAATTTAGACCCACACCACCTTTATAACCTGAGGCAATTTCGGCATTGAATTTAATCAGGGAGTCTCTTGGTGTAGTTAAAGGTTGGTCAAGATTGAGGCGTGCAGCATTGAGATATACAAATGCATATTGGTCATTGAAATCAAGTTGTGCAGCGTGAAACCATCGCAAACCCCAGACACGGCTTAGGTTACCCACTATTTTCATCTCGGGGTAAAATCGGTCAGTATATTTTTTCATCAGGTAAATCTGAAGCGCTTCTGCCAGCCAGTGCTCATCACGGGGGTTGATGTGCAAAGTGTTTCGGATATAAACACCGGTAATGGTTTTTAATTGCTCGATGTCATATTGAAACCCATCAGGGAAAGGCCTTATAAAACTGGGCAACTGGTTCAAACCATAAGCGGGATTTGTTTTATAATCTTCATCAGAAACCACCATTTTTTCGTGAGGATATGGGCCGAGTTCTTCAATGAGGTATTTTAAAATCCGGTCAATTTGAAGGGCTTTTAAGGGTGGGTATAGTCCTTTGTCATCAATACTGGTGTGAACTTCAAGATCATCTGTAATGATAATGTCAAAAGTGGATTGTTGCTGCAGGTACATAGTAGCCTGCTTGCGATGTTTTCCGTGGAGGACAGTTTTTTTGAATCCGTGTTCCTCTGATTCTTCCAAAACATTTAAGTCTGACGTGAGGTGAAAGTTTTTTGGAGCCTTAAATTGTATCGTAAAGGTAGAAGGGGGCATATAAAAATCGTCCAGGTTTTTATGACTGTAGTGTTGCCAGGTTCCGTCGAATACTGCAGGAGCGATAAACCAGTACCTCAGGTTGTAATCGCCGTTTCTCAAATGACCATAACGGGTAAATCGGGCATTGGGCAATTTCACTTCATAGACCAGGTTGAATTCATAACTTTCTCCCGGTTCTATGGGCTTTAAGGGTACGGCTTTAAAAATGTCCAATGCTTCACCACGTTCCCAGTGGATGTCGTTGTAGTCGTTGTCATAAATGGAAGTAAACAAAGTCCGGCCACGCCTGAAACTTCTTTCAAAATGAAAGTTGCTCTGAAAATTTTCGGCAAAGCGTTTTGCAAGTGGTGTTGTCTTTCGTGTAAACGCATTGGCCCAATCGAGAAAATAAATGGTGTCCAGCGTAACATCAGAAGTATTTGTGTAAACTATTTTTTGCCTGATTTGGATGATGTGCTCCTCGGTATCGAGTTGGGCTTCAATCCTGATATCGTGCTGTGCAGTGAGTTCACTACATAACAACAAGGTCAGGAGACTCAGTGCGGATGTTACAAGTCGTTTCAATTATTTTTTTATAAACTTATAAGTTTTGTTATTGGCCGTTGAAGTGAGATAGTATATTCCATTAGAAAAACCGGAAACATCAATAGTATAACGGTCTTGGTTTTGATTTGAAATATTTTCCATTTTCTGCCCCATTACGTTAAAAATTTTAAATCCGGCTTCTAGTTGAATACTTGGATGAACCTGAATGGTGAGATAATTTCCCGTCATATTTCCATATGGAAAAGTGATGAGTTCGGGAGCACTAACTGTTGGGTTGCTTAAAAAAGTGCGGTCTGTTTGCAAATCCATAATCACCGGCAGGTGGTCGCTCATCCAGTAAAGGTTACTCCTTAAAGTTGATCCAAAATCACCATCACAATCAGGTGAATCAATTCGGTTATTCAGGCAGTTTCCATTATTCCCAAAGGCTATATAAGTATCTTCGACATACATCATTTCAGGTGTATTCAGCATATTTTCTGAAATCAAAATAAAATCAAATCGGTCATCGAGTCCGCCTCCTGCACCTCCGCCAAAACCTGCGTTGCTTAACCTTGTGCTTTGGGTGTGCAAATATGCAAAGTTGGGGTTATCCTGCCAGGCGCCCGGAGCGTCAAGCGGGTCAACAAAAGTAATTGGATTGTTTGGGTTTAATAGCTCTTGGTAAGCCGGTTCATTAGCATTGTATAAATTCAAATCTCCGGCAAAAATCACATAAGAATCCGGATCCAAATCACCTAAAGTTGCAGTAAATTCCTGTACCATTTCCAATCGAATTTGTCTGTTTGCCGGACCCGGGCTTGATTTTAAATGAGCTACATACAAATCAAGATATACCGGATTGGTCTGGTGGTCATCAGTTAACAGTTTTAACTGGTATCTGTTGATGTCTCTTACATTAGTTACAATGACATCGGTGGTTTCCAAACTAAATTTAGATGAATTCCAGTAAACCATTTGCTGGAGGGGCGAACCGCTTGACTGGTTGACTACAAAAGGTGCTCTTTCATATATAATCCCTGTATTGTTAAGGGCATTGTTCAGAATATCATCTGCACCTGCCTCGGTTTCTATTTCGCACACCATAAAAATATCCGGTTGGTATTCATCCAAAATGTCTGAAAGTATTTGAGCACGGTTGGGAGTGGGTGCACTGGGGTAATTAAAAACATTGTAAAACATTGTTTTAATGGTTTCCTGAGCGATGACACCCTGAAATAAAAGTAAAAAGGAAAGTAAAATTAATTTTCTAAACTGCATAGCAAGCGGTATTAGTAGCATTAAAAATTCGGACTTAAGTTATATTGCCCATAGAAACTGTCAAGTATTTCCAGAACTTCATCTTCTGTGTCGACCAGTTGAAGTAAATGAATATCATCAGGACCAATGTTTTGTGACAAATCAGCAAGGGTTGTTTTAATCCATTCATATAAACCTGCCCAAAATTCTGTACCCACCAGTATAATAGGGAATTTATCAATTTTGTTGGTCTGAATAAGCGTGAGTGCTTCAAAGAGCTCGTCCATAGTTCCAAACCCTCCCGGCATAACAACAAAACCCTGTGAATATTTGACAAACATCACCTTTCTTACGAAAAAGTAATCAAAATCCAAGCTCTTATCACTGTCAATATACGGATTGTCGTGTTGTTCAAACGGCAAGGCAATATTCAATCCAACAGAAGTTCCCCCGGCAAGGTGAGCTCCTTTATTTCCGGCTTCCATAATGCCCGGTCCACCACCGGTAATCACACCATAGCCGCTCTCGGTGATTTTTCTTGCAATGCGCTCGGCAAGTTTATAGTACTTATGATCGGGCTTTGTGCGTGCTGAACCAAAAATAGATACACAGGGTCCGATTTTGCTCATCTTTTCATAACCGTTCACAAATTCTCCCATAATTTTAAAAATCGCCCAGGAGTCATTGGTTTTTACTTCGTTCCATTCCCTGCTGTGTTTTTCTTTTCTCATAGTGTGTCTTTGGATAGAACAATTTAATTTGATTTTGTCCTAATGTAGTTTTGCTAATTTAACTCTTTTTTTAAAAATTTTGCTGTATGACTGGTTTTGTGTTTTGCAACCTCTTCAGGTGTTCCTGAAACCAAAATTTTACCACCGCCTTTTCCGCCTTCCATGCCAATGTCTATTATGTAGTCAACAGTTTTAATCACATCCATATTGTGTTCAATGATTACAACAGTGTTGCCCTTGTCAACCAGTTTATTTAGAACAATTAACAACACCCTGATGTCCTCAAAATGCAATCCTGTTGTGGGTTCATCAAGAATGTAAAGTGTGTTGCCCGTGTCCCTTTTTGAGAGTTCAGTTGCAAGTTTGATGCGTTGTGCTTCACCTCCGGAAAGGGTAGTAGATTGTTGCCCTAAGGTAATGTAACCTAACCCCACATCCTGGATGGTTTTGATTTTTCGGTAAATTTTAGGGATGTGCTCAAAAAATGGAACGGCTTCGTCGATTGTCATTTCAAGCACGTCATAGATGGATTTTCCTTTGTAACGAATTTCAAGTGTTTCGCGGTTAAAACGTTTTCCCTGACAGGTTTCACACTCCACGTAAACATCCGGAAGAAAATTCATTTCTATTACTTTCAATCCGCCGCCCTGACAGGTTTCACAGCGGCCGCCTTTTACGTTAAAGCTAAATCGCCCGGGTTTGTACCCGCGAATCATCGCCTCCGGCATTTTGGCAAACAAATCCCTGATTTCTGAAAACATACCGGTATATGTCGCCGGATTGGAACGTGGCGTTCTGCCAATGGGTGACTGGTTAACATCTATCACTTTGTCGATGTGTTCCAGTCCGGTTATTTTTTTATAGGGATGCGGCTTTTTTACACCATTAAAAAAATGGGAATTCAAAATGGGGTAGAGGGTTTCATTGATCAAAGTGGACTTGCCACTGCCTGATACGCCGGTAATGCCCACCATTTTTCCAAGTGGAATCTCAAGTTTGACATTTTTCAGGTTGTTTCCCGTGGCACCGGTGAGTTTTAACGATTTGCCATTGCCTTCACGTCGCTTTTCTGGGATTTCAATTTTTTTGGTATTGTTGAGGTAATCTGCCGTTAGGGTATGGTGTTCTTTGATTTCAATTGGGGTTCCTTGCGAAATTATTTGACCCCCAAATTTACCGGCCGCAGGACCAATATCGATGATGTGGTCTGCACGTTCAATCATGTCTTTATCGTGTTCAACCACTATGACAGAGTTGCCCAAATCCCTGAGTTGGATGAGTGCATTAATAAGTCGCTCATTGTCACGCTGGTGCAGTCCAATACTGGGTTCGTCAAGAATGTATAACACCCCCACGAGTTGTGATCCTATTTGAGTTGCCAGCCTGATGCGCTGCGCTTCACCGCCTGAAAGTGATTTTGAACTTCGCGAAAGCGAAAGGTAGTTTAGTCCCACATCGGCCAAAAAACCAATTCGGGCATTGACTTCTTTGAGGATTTCTTCAGCAATTAAAAGTTGTTTTTCAGAAAGGTGTTTCGGCAGGTCTTTGAACCACTTTTGGAGTTCATCAATGTCCATAGCCGAAAGTTCTGTAATGTTTTTTTCGTTGATTTTAAAAAAAAGGGATTCCTTCTTCAGGCGTGTTCCATCACATTCGGGACAAGTAATATTGTCCATGTACTCTTTAGCCCATCGTTTTAATGAAGTAGATTCGTTGTTGCTATAGGTGTTTTCAATAAATGTGGCGATACCTTCAAAATCTATTTTATAGTTTCGGGTAATGCCCAGGGTTTTGCTTTCTACCTCAAATTTTTCCTTTCCTCCAAACAAAATCATTTCTACTGCTTCTTTGGGAATGGAATGAAAGGGGTCACTCAGTTTAAAATTAAAGCGTTCGGCAATGAGTTCCAGTTGTTTAAAGATCCAGTTGTTTTTCTGTGGCCCTTGAGGAGCAAGCGCCCCTTGTTTCAGGGAAAGGTTTTTATTGGGAACAATTTTATCAACATTCACCACGTGCAAATGGCCAAGACCATTGCAATGCGGGCACATTCCCTTTGGTGAATTGAATGAAAAATTATTGGGTTCAGGCAGGGGGTATGAAATACCTGATTTTGGACACATCAAAGCCCTGCTAAAGTAGCGCACTTCACCGGTTTCATTGTCCATAAGCATCAATACATCATCGCCATGATGCATGGCTGTTTTGATGGCTTCGTTGAGACGGTTTTCGTTTTCTTGTCCGCTTGTTAAATGCAATCGGTCAATCACTGTTTCAATGTCGTGGTTTTTGTAGCGGTCCACCATCATACCTTTGGTGATGTCCATCAATTCACCATCCACCCTCACTTTTAAAAAACCTTGTCTGGCGATTTGCTCAAAAAGTTCGCGGTAGTGACCTTTTCTTGAGCGAACTACAGGGGCAAGAATAATAACCTTTTTGTTTTGATATTCTTCCTGAATAAGTTCCCTGATTTGTTCATCAGAATAGCTCACCATTTTTTCACCGGTGTTGTAGCTGTAAGCATCAGCTGCACGGGCATACAGTAGCCTTAAAAAGTCATAGATTTCTGTAATCGTGCCGACAGTTGAGCGCGGACTTTTAGACGTGGTTTTTTGTTCAATGGCAATAACTGGTGAGAGACCGTCGATTTTATCCACATCGGGACGCTCGAGTCCACCAAGAAATTGTCTGGCATATGCTGAAAATGTTTCAATATAGCGACGTTGGCCTTCGGCATAAATGGTGTCAAAGGCAAGTGAGGATTTTCCGCTTCCGGAAAGTCCTGTTATGACTACTAAATTTTCTCTTGGGATAGTAACATCAATGTTTTTGAGGTTGTGCACGCGTGCTCCTAAAACATTGATAAAATCGTCATTTTTTACCATAGCTGCAAAGATACTTAAATCAATGAAGAATTTACTATGGCACAGTCTCTTGTAATGTTAAATTCAGGTAAAATATATGAGGCTTTAAACCTCGATTTCTTTGGTTAGAAATTGGTAGAATGAAGAAGCTATGTAAATAATTGAACCAATTGAAACTGAAATTGAAATGACAGCTATTATTGGGTCGAGTTGAAACAAATGATAAAAGAGGGGCAATAAAACTCCAAAAACAATTAAAATAATGAATAATGAGAAAATAAAGTTAACCATTTTGGGAAGTTTTTTAGCTGCAAAGGTTTGGAATTGATGCAGTTTTGGTATAACTTCCTTATTCATATATTCACCAAGTTTTGAAAGGAAAACTTCGTTAAAAGAAGAATCTTCAAACGCTTCGCTATCGATTGACTGTGCAAGTGTCATTATCTTGTCCTGATGACGTTCATACACCGCCTCAAGGTCAAGCGCATTTTTAAAGGTTGCAAATTTATAACCAAAGTAATACCATAAGCCTGAACCACATTTGTGTTCCAGCCACTTCTCTACAATTGCATTGTCATAATATCGTGGGTACCTGATGTTTTCAGTGACAATTTTCTCCTTGGGTGAGGTAATTAATAGGGATTTAAATTCCAGATAAAGGTTTTCAGTGTCCTGAAAAGGATGATTTTCCTGTAAAAACTCAATGGCAAGTTTTGAATATCCTTTGTAAAACTCTTTAACTTCAAAGTAGTTGAGGTTGGCATACTCTTCGTCCAGATATTGTTTCAGACCCGGAAGCCACATTTTTGATTTGTAAAGCAAATCGATAATGGTTCTGAAATTGTGCATTTTTTGCGTGATTTTATCCAAATCAGACATTATACTTGCACGGCTGTTTCTTAAATTAATGACTATGGTAGCCAAATAAAACATAATACCTAAGGCTAAAATTCCACTTATGGCTAAAGTGATTTTGAGGGTTTGATTAAGCGTTGCCACAAACTCGTATGAAGTGCCCAATCTGTTCCACAAGATAAAAGATATGGCGATAGTGGCCACTAAACTCAGTATTAGCGGCAACGAAGAAAGCAACTCTTTAAAAAAAGATTTATTCCCCATTTATTATTATTAATCAAACAAATGGGAGCAGGATACTTTTAAAAGGTTGAATTTTAAAATCACTCTTATTTTACAGCGCATTCTTACATTTTTCATCATTCATCTTTAGGAAAAGAAAAAATTGAAAAAAATCCTGTAAAGCCCTGTTAAAAACCCCCAATAGTTTTTTTGTTGAATACAAGTTTGAAAAAAATATGCGTCAACAAGCCTGCTAATTTAGTGAAATTCTTACAATTAGTAGTAAAATACCTACAAATTTTTAATTTTATAAGAATTAATTTTTAAAATCCCGCTGCAGCATTGTCTCTTCTATAATCCGCACCAGCTTCTATTTTACCATTTTCATGCTTAAGAATTGCAGCTATGCTTCCAATGATTACAGCTTCCTGACCGGAAATGGAATATCCTTTATTTTGGAGTATTTGCTTGGTCTCAGCAGTTGCAGTGTTGTTTTCAAAGTAAACCTCATCTGGAAGCCATTGGTGATGGAAGCGGTGTGCATCAGCTGCTTGTTGCATAGCCATTTCAAACTCATAGACGTTTAGTATTGTTTGTAATACTGAAGTAATGATTCTTGAGCCTCCGGGTGTGCCCAAAACCATCCATAATTCTCCCTCTTTTTCAATTATGGTTGGCGTCATAGAACTCAGCATTCTTTTTTCGGGGGCGATGCTGTTGGCCTCTGCGCCAATGAGCCCAAACATGTTGGGTTCTCCGGGTTTGGCACTGAAGTCATCCATTTCATTGTTAAAAAAGAAGCCCAGTTCTTCACTGTAGAGTTTTGAGCCGTATGCGCCGTTCAGTGTTGTGGTAACCGCAATTGCATTTCCAAATTGGTCAACAATGGAATAGTGTGTAGTTTCGTCTTTTTCACCGGTCATTTCAATGTTTCCATAATTTATTACTGAAGAGGGAGTGGCAAGTTCAAAACTAAAAGTGGTCATTCTTTCTTCGAGATAGGCCTTACTTAAAAGTTTTTCCACAGGGATTTCTACAAAATCGGGGTCGCCCAAATAGTAGCTGCGATCGGCATAGGCTCTTCGCATTGCTTCGGTCAAAACCTGGATGTATTCAGCAGAGTTATGGCCATAGCTTTTCAGGTCATAGGGCTCAATCATCATTAAAATTTGCGCAAGGCAAATCCCTCCGCTTGAGGGAGGGCTCATCGATATGACTTTTAAATCCTTGTAATTAAAAACTATGGGCTCCCGCCAGACAGCTTCATAGTTGTAAAGGTCTTCCGGAATAATGATACTTCCGTTTTGATGGAGGAAATCCACCATTTTCTGAGCAGTTTCGCCACGGTAAAATTCATCCCTTCCGTTAGTTTTTATTCGTTTAAGTGTTTCGGCGAAAGCCAAATGTTTTATGGTGTCACCGGCTTTGTAAGTTTTGGAAAATAGGGTGTTTTCGCCACTAACTTCAATAATCAAGTCTCTTGCCCTGTTCAAATTCTTTTCCTGAACTTCGGTAACAACCACTCCTTTCAAAGCCAAATCGATGACCGGTTGAAAAATGGTTTCAATGGGCAGGCTTCCAAATTTTTCATGAACAGCAAAAATCCCGGCTATGGTACCCGGTACACCCACCGAACTTCCACCCAATGTGCTTTTTCCGGGGATGATGTCACCGCTTTCATCCAGAAACATATTCCTGTGTGCCGCAAGGGGTGCTTTTTCACGGTAATCTAGGGCACCGGTTGTTCCATCTGAAGTTCGGTAAACCATAAAACCACCACCACCAATGTTTCCTGCAAAGGGAAAAGCCACCGCCAGTGCCAATTCTGTGGCAACCATAGCATCAAATGCGTTTCCGCCCTGTTTTAAAATCTGCAAACCAATTTCTGATGCTTCAATGCGGGCAGTTACTACCATCGCATTCTCGGAAATGAGGCCTCTGTCTATTTCGGCCGGTGTTTCTGTTTTACACGAAAAAAAACTAAGCCCGATTAAGAGGGATACAATGCGCATATGTCTTTGAGTTTTTGGTTGGCAAAGGGGATGAGTTCGTTGAAAAAATCGGTGAATTCTTTTTCAAAATCGGTGTAAAACTCTTCAAGTTCCACCACGGCCAGATTCATTTTTGACTTGTTTTTTGTTCGGAAATTCATTTGATACAGAATTTTACTGATTCCCGGAACGGTCGCATAACTCAGCAACCAGTTGTCTGCAAGCATATAGGGCAGCATTCTGTGGATGCGGGTGGGGAGCATTTCGTGGTATTGATGCAACAGGTTGTAGAAATTTTCGACAAATTCATCTAATGGAACATCACTATAAACCACCCAGTTTTTAGCAAGAAAATGGTCATAAAGTATATCGACTATAATCCCGCTGTAGTGGCCATATTTTTTGTGAAGTCTTTTGGTGCTTTTCCTGACGATGGGATGGGCATCGGTGAAGGTGTCTATTTCGCGGTGAAGCAAAATTCCTTTTTGAATGCCTTCAGGAAATAGTTTATAACTACTCCCCTTAATGCCGTCTGCAATAAAGTTGCCGATAATGACATCTTTATCATCACCGGACAGATAGATATGGGCCAAAAAATTCATACAGCCAATTTACAAAATAGGGTTGAAGTTTTCCCGTTTTGGAATTGTATATTTGCGTTTTAGTTTGTGTCCTCTTTCGCTGAAGCTTCAGAGGATAAAAGTCTTTGAGTTTGTGAGTTTTTTTACTCATTACTTGCTACTCATAATTGTATGTCTAAAATCAAATATCTATAAATGACATTAATCAAATCAATTTCAGGAATACGGGGAACAATAGGAGGTAAAGTGGGTGAAAATTTAACACCCATTGATGTGGTGAAATTTGCTTCGGCCTATGGCACTTGGGTAAAGCAGCAACGCAATAAAGAAAATTATCGGGTTGTGGTGGGCCGTGATGCGCGAATTTCCGGCGAAATGGTTCAGGAACTGGTGATGCAAACACTGGTAGGTATGGGCATACACGTGATAGACCTAGGGCTGTCAACTACTCCCACAGTTGAAATTGCTGTTACTGAAGAACACGCAGACGGCGGAATTATACTTACTGCCAGCCATAATCCCAAACAGTGGAATGCGTTGAAATTACTGAATAGCAGAGGCGAGTTTTTGGATGACGAAAACGGAAAGAAAATTCTTGAAATTGCAGAAAAAGAAGCGTTTGTATTTTCAGAAGTGGGTGCTTTGGGAAAAATTACAAAGAATGATGCCTATTTTGATATTCACATTGATATGGTTTTGGATTTAGCATTAGTAAATGCAGATGCAATCAGAAGAGCCGGTTTTAAAGTGGTGGTAGATGCCGTGAATTCAACGGGAGGAATTGCAATACCTTTGCTTTTGGAGCGATTGGGTGTTTATACAACAAAACTGTATTGTACACCCAACGGTGAATTCCCTCATAACCCGGAACCTTTAAAAGAACACCTTGGCGAAATTTCTGAACTTGTTGTCAAAGAAAATGCCGATTTGGGAATCGTGGTTGATCCCGATGTGGACCGCCTGGCATTGATTTCTGAAAATGGGGAAATGTTTGGTGAAGAATACACTTTGGTAGCCTGTGCAGATTATGTGTTGAGCAAAACGCCGGGCAACACAGTTTCCAATATGTCTTCTTCCAGGGCTTTGCGAGATGTTACAGAAAAACATGGAGGGAGTTATCAGGCAAGTGCTGTTGGCGAAGTCAATGTAGTGCAGTTGATGAAAGACACCAACGCCATCATAGGTGGAGAAGGTAACGGCGGAATCATTTATCCTGAATCGCATTATGGCAGGGATGCCCTGGTGGGAATAGCCCTGTTTTTAAGTCTTCTGGCTGAAAGAAAAATAAAAGTAAGTGAGTTGCGCGCCACTTATCCGGCATACTATATGAGCAAGAAGAAAATCGAATTGACCCCCGGGCTCGACGTGGACGGCATCCTACAAAAAATGGAAAAACGTTATGCAACTGAAAATATAACCACCATTGACGGTGTGAAAATTGATTTCCCTGAAAACTGGGTACATCTAAGAAAATCCAATACTGAGCCTATCATAAGAATTTACACAGAAGCAAAATCCCAACAGGAGGCTGATGCTTTAGCAGAGCGCTTTATTACTGAAATAAAGGAAATTGCGCTCAACTAGAAATTTTATGATTAAAATTGGAATTTAGCTAACGCTCAGTTCGGCCGGAGGCCTCGTGTGGTGCTTGAAATTTTGGAATTTATTAATTTAAGTCATTTAAATTAGTTTTCTCTCTTGTGTTTCCATCGTTTGTGCGTCCAGAGGTAAAACTCCGGGGCTTCAAGAATTTGTTGCTCCACACGTTTCACAAACATATCAGATATTTGATAATCGGGTACTGACCTGACATTTTCTGACAGGACTTCGAAGGTGGCTTCATAAAAGCCGCGTTTTACTTTTTTTACCTTCAGGAAAATGACGTTCATATCAAAACGTTTGGCAAGCATTTCAGCGCCGGTATGCACCGGAACTTCGACGCCCATAAAAGTTACCCAATGAAAAGCTTTGTCTGATTTTGGCGATTGATCACCGGCAAAGCCATAGACGCTCAGGCGGCCTTCGTTGGTGTTTTTTTGTATAACATCAATGGTTTCCTTGGTGGTGATTAAATGTGCTTGAAATTTTGAACGGATGTCCCTCACCATTTTATCAAAATAGGGATTCTTGATTTTTTTATAAATGGCAAAACCTTCAAAAGTGATGATTCGGTTCATAGAGATTACCCATTCATAACTGGCATAATGCGCAATCATCACCGCAATACTTTTTCCTTTTTTTTCCAAATCGAGATAGACATCGAGGTTGCTAAAAGTAAAGCGTTCGTCAATTTCCTTACGGGTAATGGACATGGTTTTAATCATTTCCAAAAACATATCGCACAAGTGACTGTAGGATTTTTTTTCGATAATCAAGCGTTCTTTTTCAGAAAGGTGTGGAAGGGCCAGAGCAATGTTGCTTCTCACCGTTTTTTTTCGGTAACCGATGATGTAATAAATAAAGACATAAATTACATCAGAAAGTGCATAAAGCATCCGAAAAGGAAGTTTGGAAATCAACCACAACAGCGGATAAAAAATCAGGTATGCGAGAAATTGCATCAGGTAAATTTTCTGCAAATATAAAGGTTATTTAATTCGGATTCCGAATAAAAAACAACAGGCTGTAGTGTATCGGGAGTAGCATGAATTCCTTAACTTCGTAAACTCGTTACTAATTTTTTAAAATGGCAGACATCAGCTTAGTTACCATTATCATTATTGCGGCCAATGTGATTATATCATTGAGAGGCTTTAATGATTATTTGTTTTTTGAAAAATACAAGTTCAATACAACAGCTATTCGCAGGGGTGAATACTTCAGGATGTTTTCTTCGGCATTTTTGCACGTCAATACGATGCACTTGTTGTTTAATATGATAACACTTTACTTTTTTGCCGAAGTAGTTATCAGGGCACTTGGTCAGGGTACTTTTGTGCTAATTTATGTGCTGAGTTTTCTGGCTGGGAATTTCCTTTCCTACTATTTTCATAAAAACAATCCAAACTACAACGCTGTTGGGGCCAGTGGCGGTGTGATGGGCGTGCTGTATTCAGCCATTATTTTTTATCCCGAAATGTCTTTGTATTTCTTTATTTTTCCAATACCCATCCCGGCCTGGGTTGTTGGTATTGGTTACCTGTTGTATTCGATTTACGGAATGAAAAAGCAGCTGGGCAATATTGGTCACGACGCCCATTTTGGTGGAGCAATAGCGGGCTATGTACTTACCTTGTTTTTTGCCCCCCACTTGTTTGAAACCCAACTGTGGATTATTATTTTGCTGGCCGTCCCCATACTCATATTATTAGCTCTTCAGCGGATGGATAAATTATAACTTGGCACAGCTATTGAAAAGACAAACTGATTCTAAAAACTTCTATTATGAAAAAAACCTTAACCTTAATCCTGATTTTGACAGTTACTTTAGTAAGTGCTCAGGAAAAATTACAATCCATTGTTAGTGTTACTGGTGAAGGCACCGTAAAAATCATTCCCGATCAGGTCACCATCAGGATGTCTGTTGAAAATTCAGGTGATGACCCGGTTGCGTTGAAAACCGTTAATGACAGGGCCGTCAATGATGTTTTAAACTTCATCAAGCAAAATGGGGTAGAACCCAAAGATGTTCAAACACAGCATGTGACCTTGAACAAACGCTATGATTACAATACCAAGACCTATTCTTATCAGGCCACACAAACCATAACGGTGTTATTAAGGGATTTGAAGAAGTATGATGGATTGATTTCCGGATTGATGACAAAGGGTATCAACCGCATCGACGGAATAACTTTTGGTACTTCAAAACTTGAAGAATTGAAATCTGAAGCCCGAAAACTTGCTGTTGCCAATGCCAAAGTAAAAGCGGTGGAATATGCAGGGGTACTAAACCAAACTGTGGGTAAGGCCATTCAAATTAATGAGCAGGGTAGTCAGGCCCCGCCTATGCCTTTTTACAGGGCAGAAGCTATGGCTTTTAGTGCCGATGGAGGGGGAGAAACCCTTGCTGTGGGTGAAATGGAAGTCAAGGCCACCATTCAGGTTGTATTTGAATTGAAATAAAAAAAGGCTGTCTAAAAAGTCGTGTTTTGCCACAAAGGCACCAAGGCACTAAGTTTCACTAAGTATTAAGGTTTTATAAATCGACCCTTTGTGCTTCTTGGTGTCTTTGCGTCTTCGTGGCATTCTTTCGTTTAGCAACTTTTTAGACAGCCTCTTTTGTTTTTTATTGGTCCCTTAAAAGTTCTCCCACTTTCTGGCCCAGTGCCGGACCTCTTAGTTCTGTAGCTACTATTTTACCGGTTTCATCGATAAGGTAAGCTTTGGGTATGGAAGTCACACCATATTGTTGGGCTATGGGTTCTTGCCAAAACTTCAAGCTGGAGATGTGATACCAATCTTCCATTTTATCGTCTTCAATGGCTTTCATCCATTGGGCACGGTGTCCTTCCCTGTCAAGTGAAATACTTACCACAGTAAACCCCTGATCTTTATATTGATTATAAACTCTAACAATATTTGGGTTTTCCAGGCGACAAGGTCTGCACCAGGATGCCCAAAAGTCAATAAGTGTTACTTTTCCTTTAATATCTTTTAGCGAAATAATATTGCCATCAGGGTCAGGTCCTGAAAAATCAGGCGCAATATTTCCCACTTCAGGAATCCTAAGCCTTGCAGAATTGGCTTCAATTTGTTTCATAAAAATATTATCGGATAGTTTTGGATCCCTTTTTGCAAGGTAGGCCTCAACTTCCCTGATATTGACTTCTTTTTTGGTAATCATTTCATTAAGTATCATCATTGCAAGCAAAGTGTTTACATTTTTGTCAATAAGCTGTTTTTTGTAAACCTGCTCTTCATTTGAAATAACCGCAGCTTCGGTTTGTAATCTTACCATGTCTTGATTTGACATCGCCCTTCGGGCTTCTTGCATATCTTCAAGATTTTGTCGTTTACGAGCATCAAATTTTTCCATTTTTTCTTTGAAGCTCAGCATTAAATCATTTTCAGTTCCTCCTTTAAAGGTGGCATCAAAAAGCCTGTTCATATCAAACTCCCCTTTCACATCACTTTTGTCATAAAAAAACAAAACTGTGGTGTTCAGGTTTCTAAAGTTTAAAAGTGCCAATTGAGATTCGTTTTGTTTCTCAATTTCAAACGAAAATGTACCACCTCTAATTTCGGTAGTATCAATGTCAAAAGGCTGCCCGTTTTGATTTAATTTTTGGAAGTAAACCTTTGAGCCGTCCTCAGCCCCGGGAATGGTGCCGGTGAATGTTAGGGTTGTTGAACTGTCGCTGCAGGATTGAAAAATAACAAGGAGACAAAGTAAGCTTAAAAATCTCATAAGTTGATTTTTTAAATTTTTTACAAATGTATTGAACTCAACCGGAAAAACTTCTTAAAATAACCTAAAAACAAACTTTGCTAAATTGAAGTTTTATTGATTTTTTTCTTCAGAATTTTGAATGGTAATCACCTCAGAACGGAATTTATTTTTGGCAAAATCGAGTGTCCTGATTGGGAATGGAATATTGATGTCGTTTTCATTGTATGCTTTTCTGATAGCCATAATTGCCGCACTTTGTGCTTTTGTTATATCTCTTCTGTCCCTCACATCTGCCCAAAACCTTATAACAAAGTTTATTGAACTGTCTCCAAACTCTGTGTAAAAAAGTTCAATTTGTTCATTACCTGATTGCTTAAAAATTTCAGCGATGGTCTCGGTGGTCACTTTTTTTACAAATTCGAGATCACTCTCATAACCCACTCCACATTTCACTACAATTCTAGATCTGGTAGTACCGGAAAAGTTTTTAAAAGGGGCTTCAATGATTTTTGAATTGGGGATAATAACAAAATTATTGTCAGATTCAAGTATGGTAACACTTCTCAGGTTGATGTCAACTACCCTGCCTGCATGGTTGTTTGTTTCTATCCAATCTCCAATTTTAATGTTTGGTAAAAAAGAAAGGATAATTCCAGAAAAAGTATTGTTTAATGTTCCCTGAAGCGCCAAACCAATAGCCAGACCAATTACACCGGCACCTGCCAATACTGAGGTGAGTACTTTATCTAAATCAAGTATGCCAAGTGCAATAAAAAAGCCAATTAAAACAACAATAATAAATGAAGTTCTTGCAATAATCGCTTTTATGGATTACTGAGCAAGCCTTTTTAGGAGTACATTTTTTAAAAACCGACTAAAATACTTTCCGACTTGCCAAAACAATATGAAAACAAGTATGGCAATAATAAAGTTGGGAGCTTTAAGGATAAATCCTTCTCCCCATCCGGAAAGTTTGTCAACTAACTTATCCAGGGTGTCTGATAAATCAAAACTATTAAACATATAACATGGTTGGTCTAAATATAGTTTTTTTATTAGACTTTAGGGTGATTATCAGTTGATTTCATTCTCCAGGCGTCAAGCATCCAGGTTGTTTTTTCAAGCTCTCTGATATAACCACCAATTAAATCGATAGTTCCTTCATCACCAGCTTTTCCTGCAGCATCAACAACAGTTCTCATTTGCTTGAGTAAGGTGGCGTGGTCTTCAATCAGGGTGTCAATCATTTCTACATCACTTAGGGTAGCTTTAGATTCTTTGATGTTTGAAAGTTTTAAATACTCGCTCAAATTGCTAGTGGGTTGATACCTCAAAGTTAGAATGCGCTCTGCGATTTCATCAACTTTCAATTTGGTGTCATCATACATTTCTTCAAACTTGAGGTGCAAATCAAAAAAACTCTTACCAACGATGTTCCAGTGAAAATTTCTTAATTTTTGATAATACAAATGGAAATCAGCCAAAAGTATATTTAGCTCATTAACAGTATTATTGGTTTTTTCCTTATCTAAATTTAAAAAGCTCATAAATTCAAGGTTTTATAGTTGTTAATACCCCTAAAATTACGTCCAATTTTAACATTTTACAAGAAAAACCGGTGTGTTTAATAGAAGTTTAACGAAAGAAAAAACAATCAACTTACAGCTTCAAGTTTTTTCTGTAGAATTTTAATCTGATCCCTGAATTTTGCAGCTTGAATAAAGTCAAGGTTTTTTGATGCCTGTTCCATTAATTTTCTGGAATCTCTGATTTTCTGTTCCAGTTGAGGACGGGTTTCATAAGTCTCATTGGCCTCTTCAGCAGCTTTCACCAATAAATCTTCAATGGAATATTCCTTTACTTTTGGTTTAGCCAATGCATTTTCCAAACTTTTCTTAATCTGTGTGGGTGTAATGTTGTTTTCCAGATTATAATTTGTTTGTTTCTCCCGTTTGTAGTTGGTGGAATCGATAGTGGCCTGCATACTCTTTGTTATTTTATCGGCATACATGATGGCTTTTCCGTTCAGGTTTCTTGCGGCCCTTCCAACGGTTTGGGTCAAAGAGCGCTCACTTCTTAAAAAGCCTTCCTTATCGGCATCGAGTATGGCAACCAGTGAAACTTCAGGTAAATCCAATCCTTCCCGCAAAAGGTTAACACCAATAAGCACATCAAACAACCCAAGGCGTAAATCGTGCATGATTTCAACACGTTCCAGTGTGTCCACATCGCTGTGGATGTAACGGCACCTTACATTGATTCGGCTGAGGTATTTGGTGAGTTCTTCAGCCATTCTTTTGGTTAGAGTGGTTACTAAAACACGCTCGTCTTTTTCTACCCTAAGCTGAATTTCTTCAATTAAATCGTCTATCTGATTTAAGCTGGGCCTGACTTCAATAGGTGGGTCGAGCAATCCGGTGGGTCGGATAATTTGTTCCACATAAACACCACCGCTTTTTTGCAATTCATAATCCGCAGGAGTGGCACTTACATAAATCACCTGATTTTGGAGTGCCTCAAATTCTTCAAATTTCAAAGGCCTGTTGTCCATGGCAGCCGGTAGTCTAAAACCAAATTCCACGAGATTTTCCTTTCGGGAACGGTCACCACCATACATTGCACTTACTTGCGGTATGGAAACATGACTTTCATCCACCAGCATCAGGTAATCATTTGGGAAGTAATCCAGCAAACAGAATGGCCTTGTACCGGGTAGTCTTCCGTCAAGGTAACGCGAATAGTTTTCAATGCCACTGCAATAACCCAACTCGCGTATCATTTCCAAATCAAAATTTGTGCGTTCTTCAAGGCGTTTGGCTTCCAGCTGTTTGCCCACTTCCTTAAAATAGTCAATTTGTTTTACCAGGTCATCCTGAATTTCCTTTATGGCATTTTGCAACACATCAGGGGAAGTAACAAACATATTGGCCGGGTAGATATTAAGTTGCTCATACTTTTCAATGACCTTGTTTGTCTTTACATCAAAAGCTTCTATCTCTTCAATCTCATCTCCAAAAAAATGAATTCTAAAGGCATCATCGGCATAGCTTGGGTACACATCAACCGTGTCTCCTTTTATGCGGAAGTTACCGTGGAAAAATTCGGCTTCGGTTCTGGAATACAGACTTTGAACGAGCCGGTGTAATAATTTGGTACGTGAAATCACCATGTTTTTTTCAAGCGAAATCACATTTTTTTGAAATTCCACCGGATTTCCGATACCATACAAACAGGACACCGAAGCGACTACCAAAACATCACGCCTTCCCGAAAGCAGGGAGGAAGTGGTGCTTAATCGCAGTTTTTCAATTTCCTCATTGATTGAGAGGTCCTTTTCAATATAGGTGCCGCTAGAGGGGATATATGCTTCCGGCTGGTAATAGTCATAGTAAGAAACAAAATATTCTACGGCATTTTCAGGAAAAAGCTGCTTAAACTCAGAATAAAGTTGAGCAGCCAGGGTCTTGTTGTGTGCAAGAACTAGTGTGGGTTTTTGTACTTGTTGCACCACATTGGCGACAGTAAACGTTTTTCCGCTTCCGGTAACACCCAGCAACGTCTGGTATTTTTCACCCAGATTGAGGCCTTCAACAAGAGCCTTGATGGCTTGAGGTTGATCACCCGTGGGCTTAAAATCTGATACCAGTTTAAATTTCATAGTTGTTTGGTAATGGCTTTCGCCGAAAGGCAATCAAAATTAGTAAAAATCTATCGCTTAAGCGTAAAATGTCCCCTGTAAGTGCTGCCGTCAACAAAAGTGGCTAAGAACCAATAATCTGAAGAGGGCAGCGGTCGCCCGCGATAAGTGCCGTCCCAGCCAAAGGTATTGAAATCCAGCCAGTGAAGTATTTTTCCATACCTGTCAAAAATGACCACACTTTCAATAAAATTATTGCGAGGGTTGATGCCTTTTACGGTCCAGTAATCATTCACGCCATCAAAGTTTGGTGTAAAATAATTTGGAAAACCTACTAAGAAGACCCTTATACTGGCAATTCCACATCCGTTTAAATCTTTGACATAAACTGTATAAACACCGCTATTTAGATTTTCAAACACATTACTTTCCTGATATGGACCACTGATGTTGTTGAGCGCATAGACATAGTTGCCTGTACCAATTGCATTAATTGTTATGCTTTGGTTACCGAAGTTTCCACTTAATTCATAACTGAGTTGTGCAATTTCTGAGCCCAAAACTGTAATGGTTTTTGTTGAAGTACAGGTGTAATTTTGTCCGTTTTGATTTTGCGAAAAGCTTATAGTAACACTATAGATTCCCGTTTGGTTGATTGAAATTGTTGATGAGGTCTCACCCGTACTCCATAAAAAATTATAGTTTGAAGTGTTTCCGGAAACTCCTGCTGAAAGTTGAATCGTTTCGGGAAAAGTATCCAAACAATAATAAATCTCAAGATCACCGGAATGCTGAGGTGTTGGAACCACTGTCAAGTGAATTGGTAATATGCCAAAACAGTCTGCAATGTTGGTTAATCGTGCATAAATGGTTTGCATACCGGGAACAGTGTTGGTAAATAAAAATGGCAATGCTTGTACTCCCTGAAGGGCATGATTCATCGAGATGTGAAAACTCACATCGATATCGGTACCATAATTAGATTGAATTTCTGTAAAAACGGGGTTGAGGTTAAATTCAGCCCTGTTTGGATTATCGGTAAAAGAACATTCTACAAGTTCAATTGGTTCAATAAAATTGGTGATGGTCGATAAAGTAAGCGGTGCGACTGCGGTGCAGCCAGAGGGAGACATTACACGTGCATATACGATTTGATTTGGCGTAGTATTGGTATATGAATTTGGGTTGGGTATTGGTGAAATATTGTTAAGAGCATTAGCCATCGAGGTAAAAAAGGAAGTTACCTGCAAGCTGTTGTCACCTCCTGTTATTTGGTCTGAAGCACTGAAAAGGTTAAACACTCCAATCCCGCTTTCATCCTGGTCGCACTGAATAAGTGTTGAATCTTGTAATTCAATAGCCGTTGCATATTCAATGGTGATGGATCCTTTGATGTTGCAGGAATTGTTTTCAATTTCAATGTCCACTTCATAGAAACCTTCTTCAGTTACTGTATAAGTCGGGTTTGTTTCACCGGGAATGGCGATTCCGTTTCTAAACCATTGGTATTGATTGTTTCCTGCATAAGTTGCATTTAATACCAATGACTCACCATAACAAACAGGATTTCCGGTAGCAAAAAGCCTGTCCGGTCCCAGATCATTTTCAACCGAAAAACTTCCGCCACCCAGAAAAATGGCAGAGTCATAGAATGGGTTTTCTTGATCTGCTACCACCAGTTTGATATGGTAAAGAGTGCCGGGTTCTACTAGCGCTTCGGCACGCAGAATTTTGGTTTGCCCGTTATAATTGGTGGGATGTTCAATACCATTGTAAGCATCAAAAAACTGTGGGTTTGCAGCCGGGCAAATGGTGCCTTCGCCTCTTATGGTCGTGATTTTTACCGGAATGTTGGTTCCCGGAACCACCGCCAGGTTTTGATACTGATTTTGAGTACCGGCTTCGCGTAATAAAAATGCAAACCCATCAGAAAAATTACATTGGTTTGGATTGCTGTAAGCAAAATACTGTTCTGACGAAAAAATGTACTCAAAAATGATTTTGTTGGCTATAGGAAGAAAGTCAAATTCAAGTACTGTGGCATTTACAGTGTTGGATTCACCAATGGCCTGTTCCAAATCCAAATCACCAAGCCATGATGTGGTACCTTCA
This sequence comes from uncultured Flavobacteriaceae bacterium, assembly GCA_964469175.1. Taxonomy (GTDB): domain Bacteria; phylum Bacteroidota; class Bacteroidia; order Flavobacteriales; family Flavobacteriaceae; genus Planktosalinus. Next base: position 87,140 of record CAYXXY010000007.1, on the reverse strand, counting down.
CTTAGCAATGAGTTGTTGGGTCCAATGGCCGAAATGGCACGTCCGGTGGTGAGTAGTACACCATTTTCAAAAGGAAAATCACTTGTGCCCGCTGAAAAATAGCCAAAACTGGGAAAATCATCCCACCCACTTGCCGAAAAATTGGAAACATTGGCACATGGACTGTTGATGAGTACATCTTCCACAAGTTGTTGTGCAGTAAAATTGTCCTGAACTTCTATATATTGTGAGAAAGTGAGGTTTGGATAAAATGTCAACACCAATAAGGCGAACAAAAAACGCATGAAACAGGACTTGTTTAACAAAAATTTGCGCTGCAAAAATACGGAATGAAAACCTGAAACGGCTTAAATTTAACAATAGGTTTTAATAAATCTAAAACCTGTTATTCATTCACGTCCACCTTGATTCGTTCTTTTCTGTTTGCCAGTTCCCAAGCGGTGTGAAAAACCAGTTTGGCTCGTTTTTCAAGCAGCTCAAACTCAATTTTATCCAGAGTATCTGTGTGTTTGTGATAATCGGCATGAACGCCGTTAAAATAAAATATAACCGGGATGTTGTGTTTAGCAAAGTTATAGTGGTCACTTCTATAGTAAAACCGGTTGGGGTCGTTATGGGCATTGAATTTATAATCGAGATCCAGACCCACATACATATTATTGACTTCTTCAGAGATATTGTGTAGTTCTGTACTCAACCTGTCAGTTCCAATTAAGTAAATATAGTTAGGGTTGTCTTCTCTTTCAGGTGTAATTCTACCCACCATATCCATGTTTAAACTGGCCACGGTGTTTTCAAGTTTAAAAATGGGGTTGACATCTGTGTAATATCTTGAGCCTACAAGTCCCAACTCTTCACCGGTTACAAGTAAAAACACCACTGAGCGTTTGGGTGCATTTCCTTCATTTTTTGCTTTTTGAAACGCTTTGGCAAGCATCATTGTGGCTACTGTTCCACTGCCATTGTCATCGGCTCCGTTGTTGATGTTTCCATTGCCGTCGATGCCAATGTGGTCATAATGTGCCGTGATTACTATAGCTTCCTCTGGATATTCAGAGCCTTCCACAAATGCAATTACATTTTCAGAATCTTTGATGCCACTTCCTTCACGGAAAAAACTAGCCGGAACAATCTGGAAATGGTTGTCAACACCCTTTGGTGACTTGATTTTGTTCTCTATAAAGAAACTCCTGATGTATTCAGCAGCTTTTTTTTGTCCGGGTTCACCAGTCATTCTGCCTTCCATTTCATCTGAAGCGATAATGAAAAGATGTTTTCTGAGTTCTTCGGCAGTAATTATATTTTCATAATCAACCGCACTCACCTGAACAGAAGAAGTGATTGTTTCTGAAGATTGATTTGAAGTTGTTGTTTTACAGCTTACAAAAAGAGTGACTAGGGCAAAGAGGAACAGTTTTTTCATTTTTTTTGTTTTGGGTAAAAATAAGATTCGTTTCAAAAAGTAAACAAAAAAAAATGTGAAACTTTCAAAGAAGGCTTCACATTTAATTTTTCTGAGTTTTTGTTAGTCCAAAGGAGCTCCAACAGGAATTTCACAACGGTGCCCCGGCTGCCCGTGAGGTGGATTCACTTTTCCGGTAGTTGCATTATTTGTATTTGCTCCGTTAACAGGAACATTTCCGGTGCTTTTAATCACAGGAGACTGGTTAGTTTGCGGTTGAGCTTGTATGACAGGTGTATTGTTGCCTCCTGATCCATCCAGCGGTGCTCCAACAGGAATTTCACAACGGTGACCCGGCTGTCCGTGAGGGGGGTTTAACGCAACATCACTTCCAGAATTTGTATTTTGAACATTTTCTGTGGTAGAATCAAAGGAAGCTGGTCTATTTGTCTTTTCATCCTTACAGGAAATAAGCAACAGCATAGCAAATAAAGCCATCAATAATGAAATCTTTTTTATTTGAGGTAAAAACATAGCAATAAATTTAAAATTTTTAATAAGCTGCTAATGTACAAAATTCGATTTTAAGCAACAATTTTGAGCGATATAATATTTTTAAAAGCTAATGCTAATTAGTTGGAAACCTTTTTACAAAAAATTCAGTCAATACAAGAGAAGTTAATATCATTGTAAACGCATACATACTGTCTTCGACCGGAATTGTAAACATTCTCACCCCAAGATTTTGAGTGTTGTCATACCAAACAATTTGTTCTTCAATAAAACTGCCTGTGAGGATGCCGTTTACGATAAAAAATGGAATAAGCATCACCAAAAATGTCAGAAAGTATTGTTGTAGTAAATCTTTTCGGTATTTCAAAACCAGTAAAATCAAAATTACCGCATAACTATAATTGATCAGTGGATACCATCTGTCATAAAACACCACAATCAAAACCAGCATCACTCCTATGAGGGTATATGAGATTCCTGTAGTTGTTTTTTCTGAAAGCTTCCAATTGGGGAAATAATACAATAGCGCATAGTGTGTAAAAATACAGGCATAAGGAATGCAAATAAAAAATAACCATTCCTCAATTGGGAGATTAACTATGTAAAACCCGGTTAAATATTTAGGGTTGAACCCCCAAAAACCATTTTCAGTAAACACGATATCCCAAGGAATAAAAAACAGCATCATAATGATGATGGATGGAAAGATAAATTTCCATTTTTTATAAAGTTTTAATTTTGGATGAAAACTGTACAAAAACGGAATGGAAAGAGAACCCAGATTCAACCAAAGATAAAGTGAATCCATAGTTTAATTTTTGAAATATTTCAATGGGGGAATTAACATTCCAAAGCTTTCGCCTTTTTCCTTGCCGGTGTGTTTGTGGTGCATTTTGTGTGCCCTTCTAATGGCTTTTGCATAGCGGTTGTTTGCATTTCGGAACAGCTTAAACCGTTGGTGGATGAATATATCGTGCACAAAAAAATAGGTGAGGCCGTAGGCAAAAATCCCTAAGCCTATGGGCAATCCATACCAAAAATCAAGGTTTTTCCAAGCAAGGAAAAAGCCAATACTTACAGCGGCATAAAACAAAAAGAAGAAATCATTGCGTTCCCACCAGCTGTCGTGGTCTTTTTTGTGGTGGTCTTTGTGTAAACTCCAAAGGAAACCATGCATGATAAACTTATGTGTAAACCACGCCATGAACTCCATAAAGAGAAAGGTTCCTAAAAAAACTCCTATCCAAAGCAGTATTTCCATTTTATAATAAGTTTAATCTGTAATTGACATAACATTGAGCCAACAAGCTCATTTTTTGATAGTTATTAACTCTTATGCGAGCATTTTTAATCTCTGCAGAAGGGATTTTCTTGAGTTTGTTGAGCAATTTTTTATAGTAAATATAAGCAGTATAAACACCAAATTTGGCTTCTACCGGCAATTGATTTATTCCCTGAAAGCCAATATTGAAATTCTCTTCTATTTCACTGATTATTTTGTTTTTAGTTTGTTCGTCCAATTTTGTTAAATCAGTTCCAGGGAAATAACTGCGATTTAAATCTTCATAATCAGCTTTTAGATCTCTTAAAAAATTGACCTTTTGAAATGCTGAACCCAAATGCATAGCGGCATTTTTTAGTTCATCGTACTTTTCATTGTCACCTTTTACAAAAACCTTCAGGCACATCAACCCCACCACATCAGCAGACCCGTAAATATACTCTTTATATTCCTCTTGAGTCAAGTATTTTTTCTTGTGCAGGTCTAATCGCATACTCTTCATAAATGAGTCTACCAAGTGTTTGTCAATTGAGTATTTGTGATACGTATGCTGAAAAGCATTTAGAATTGGGTTTAGACTGATTTTGTCATTCAGTGCATTTTCAAGTGTCACTTCAAAGCGATCAAAAAGTTTTTCTTTGTCATAATCGTGAAAAGAATCTACAATTTCATCTGCAAAGCGCACAAACCCATAAATGTTGTAAATGTCCTGCCTGATTGTAGGGGCAAGCATTTTTGTGGCAATGGAGAAAGAAGTGCTGTAAGACCGGGTGACCGTCTTGCTGCATTTCTCTGAAACGGAGTCAAATAGTGCTTTCATAGGGTAAAAGTTAATTTTCTTTTTCTATTAAACCTGCGGCCAATTTTCCGGAAATCAGTGAAGGTGGCACTCCCGGGCCGGGAACTGTTAATTGACCCGTAAAGAATAAACCTTTCACTTTTTTACTTTTCAGTTTTGGTCTTAAGAAAGCAGTTTGGAGTAATGTATTTGCCAACCCATATGCATTTCCTTTATAGGAATTGTACTGTTCCACAAAATCATTAACACAAAAACTTTCTTTAAATATAATATTTTTCAAAACTTCTTGGCCGGTTAAATTCTCAAAACGAGTCATAATTTTTTGAAAAAAATTTTCCCTCAGCTCGGCTGTGTCATTCAATCCCGGAGCCAGAGGAATTAAAAATATACCTGCTTCTTTGTTTTCAGGGGCAACATTATCATCAGTTTTTGATGGAAAACTGGCATAAAACAAGGGTTCATTTGGCCATTCAGGCGTGTCATAAATGGATTTTGCATGGGCTTCAAAATCCACATCAAAAAATAATGTGTGATGTTCTACATTATCGATTTTCTTGTCAAAACCCACATAGAACAAAAGTGATGATGGTGCGAAGATTTTTTTGTTCCAATAGCTTTCAGAATACTGCCGGTATTTTTTATCAAGCAGAGTTTCAGTATGATGATAGTCGGCGCCACTTAAAAAAACATCTGAGGTTATGATTTTTCCATTTACAATCAGGGAAGTTGCTTTACCATTTTGGACATTTATTTTTTCAACATTGGCATTGGTTTGAATTTCAACACCCAATTCCAAAGCCAGTGATTCGATACCTTGAATCACACTGTACATACCGTTTTTGGGGTGAAAGGTTCCCAGTCCAAAATCGGCATAGTTCATAAAACTATAAAATGCCGGAGTGTTTGAGGCTTTGGCACCAAGGAATAAAACCGGAAACTCAAGAATGGAGACGAGTCGTTCATTTTTAAACTCTTTTCTGACCTCCTTGCTAATCGTGCTGAAAAACTGCCCGATTTTTTTGATTGTTACCGGCGTGACAAGTTCCAGAGGAGAAACACCGGGCCTGTACACCAAATCCTTTATGGCAATGTCATAATTATCTTTGGCTTCATCAATGAACTTTTTCAGTTTTACTGAACTGCCTTTTTCTTCTTTTTCGAAAGCAATACAAATTTTTTCCAGAGTGTCTTCTATAGTAATAAAGTCATTTTCGCCAAAGTAAACACTGTAGGCAGGATTGAGTTTAATGAGGTCATAATAATCACTTGGCTTTTTGTCAAAATCTGCAAAGAAACTTTCAAAGACATCAGGCATCCAATACCAGGAGGGACCAATATCAAAGGTAAAACCTTCTCGCTTCAACTGTCTTGCCCTGCCACCAACAGTACTATTTTTTTCAAACACGGTGATTTTATTGCCGGCTTTGGCAAGATAACAAGCTGCGGCTAATGCCGAGAAGCCTGAACCGATTATGGATATTTTTTTATTCAAATGTTTAACAAAAATATATATTATTTAAACAAAAATGAATTTGGCAAAAAAAATTATGAATAATTTATCAGTTTTGAATGATGTTCAGGAAATCTGATAAGCTTCTGAAAACCTTAAAAGATTCCGGAAACCGTTCATCAGGCTCATCGATGATTTGACTTCCAAACAGCCAAATCTCATTATTTCCCTTTCTGAGTGCCACGTTTTTTAACTCAGTAATAAAATCTTCAAGAGCCTCTTTATCTGGCTGAACGGTTAAATAGGATACAAAAACAATGTTGTCGTTGTGATTGAGTAGGTGTTTTAAGTTATCACTAGGAATATTGTTTCCCAAAAAAATTGTTTTGTACCCTTGGTTCAACAATTCATAATTTACATATAGCAACCCTATTTCGTGAATTTCATTCAATGGCAGAAAAAGCACAAAGAGTTTATCGGTTTTTGTTGGTGACTTTTTGAACTGTTTTTCAATCTCAACCGTAATTTTTTGTTTTATCAGTTCAGAAATAAACCGCTCGTGAGAAGGGTCTATGGTTCCGGTTTGCCATAACAGGCCAATATCGTTAAGTAGGGGAATTAGTATATTGAAAAACAACTCCCTGAACGTATATTTTTCTTCAAGATTTGAAAAAGTTTGCTGAAATAACTGCGGATTAAAAGTGAGCATTGATGATTTAAGCTCTGAAATGGCAAAGGCTTCAGCCGAATCAGTTAAACCTGATTTGTGAATCAGGTTGTTAACTTCGTCGTTCTTAAGTTTGGCGATTTTTGAAATTTTGTAACCGTGGTTGTATAAATAGGTTACGTTTAACAATTTCATCAGATTTTCAATGTCATAATGCCTGATATTGGTATCTGTCCTTTCCGGTGAAAGTAGCTTGTACCTTTTTTCCCAAATTCTAATGGTGTGGGCCTTAATACCACTTAGGTTTTCTAAATCCTTAATGCTGAATTGTGTCTTGATGCCCATACAATATGTTTAACGGGGTATAAAATATGTTAAACCGAGTAAATGTAAGAAAAGAATTGTAAGTAAGGAAGTAATAAAATAAAAAAGTGCCCGGAGTGGGACTTGAACCCACACGCCCTAATGGACACATGGCCCTCAACCATGCCTGTCTACCAATTCCAGCACCCGGGCGGGTGTTCTTAAAGGTTTAGCAAAGATAAACCTATTAAGGTATTTTAGAAAAAAAAGTTAAGCGGGAGGCTTAACTTTTTTTTGTGATCTGGCTGGGGCTTCCCGATATCGTTTCACTGATCGGGATAAACTTCTCGCCCAGTCTATTCTGTCAAAAAATTTTGTGATCTGGCTGGGGCTCGAACCCAGGACCCTCTCATTAAAAGTGAGATGCTCTACCAACTGAGCTACCAAATCGAGATTTTATAGGGTGTGTTACTTTCCTGTAACGCGGGTGCAAATATAATGTCATTATATTGATTTATCAAACCTATTTTAAAATTAATTTAAAAAAAATATTTCATTAGTTTTACTGTCTTAACTCATAACTTGTTAAAGTGAATAAAGGTGCTGTCTTGCTGGGCTATATGGGAAGTGGAAAGTCTTCTGTGGCTAAAGAACTGGCGCTTCATTTGGAAGTTCAACACATCGATTTAGATAGTTATATTGAACGTTCTGAAGGGTTGACTGTCAATGAAATATTTAGAGAAAAAGGCGAAATCTACTTTAGAAAAAAAGAAAGGTTTTACCTGGAAGAAATCTTTAAAAACAAGCAGCCTTTAATCTTAAGCTTGGGCGGTGGGACACCTTGCTATGGTGACACCATGAATTTGATAAACCAAACACCAGATTTGACATCTATCTATCTATCAGCAAACGTGAATACTTTGACTGAGAGGCTTTTCAAGGAAAAAGAAAACAGGCCGTTAATTAGCCATCTTGATACCCGGGAAGACTTAAATGATTTTATCAGAAAACATCTTTTTGAGCGTAGCTACTTCTACAATCAGGCAAAAATGATTGTAAAAACTGATGGAAAATCGATTACCGAAATTATGGATGAAATCAAGCAAAAATTATTCTAACACTGCACGGTCGTTATTTTTTTCAAATATTACCGCTACATTTTCATTCAATGATGTAGAGAGTGAAATGCCTTTAAAATCAGCCTTAACGGGAAATTTCTTGTGGTTTCGGTCTATCAGAACAGCCGTTTTAATTTGCTTTACGGAAACTTCCAGTACATACCGCACCGCATAGATCAATGTACTTCCTGAATGCAGAACATCATCAATAACCACAACAGATTTATTTTTCATTTCATCTAGCAGCATTGATGAAGAAATAGAGTCCATGGGTTTTCTTTTATTGATTTCTATTTCACAAAGAATCACTTTTAAATCGGAAATTTTTTCAACTTCTGTCTTGAGTTTTTTAGCAAGCAAAAAGCCGTTTTCCTTAATTCCGGCCAGCACAATTTCCTTTTCATAGACATTTGACTCATAGATTTGATAAGCCATGCGCTTTAGCATATGCTGAATTTTTTTGTGGTCAAGGATCAGGTCTTTCTCAAGTTGCATAGTTTTTTCCTTTATGGTTTTTCAAAGATAATAAAGAGTTCGTTACCCATTCGCGGCTTGATGGAATTATAACATTTTTCAAGCGTTTTGATGTTAAAATAAGGCTCAAAATAGCTCAAATATTCTTCACGACTACCTCCAAATGGCGGGCCTGTTTCGCTTAAAGCGAAATCAAACAGGACACCAACCAGTTTTCCGCCGGAATTTAGCAATTCGCTCATTTTTTTCGCGTAAACGGGTCTAAAAACAGGGTCTAAGGCACAAAAAAAGGTTTGCTCAAGAATGAGGTCATACTTTTTGTCAAGTTCAAAAAAATCACTCTGAATGAGTTGTGAGTCGGGAAAATCCTGAACCCTGGATTTTAAATTTAAAAGCGGTCGACTTGCCAGGTCAATCACATCGACTTTTTTAAACCCGTTTTGATGAAGGTATTCAGCTTCATAACCGTTGCCTGCACCGGGTATTAATATCGATATTTCTTTGTTTTTCAGGCTATCAATATAGGTTTTTAATGGCTCTGTAATGCCACCGGTATCCCATCCGGTTTCCTGATTGGCATATTTATTTTCCCAGAAATCTTTGTTTAATTCCAATTTTCATCAAAATTTAAATCGTCATAATCCTCGGGGTCCATGCCAAACTCTTCATCATCATCGTCATCAAAAAGCGATTCAGACTCAAATTCTGTTTCAGGGGCTTCATCGGGAATGTGGCCATGGGCAAACATAAGGTTGGGGTATAAAACGCCGGGAGTTGGTTCAGCTATATCTGCCAACTCAATGAGGAAGGTCCACATGCTTAGGAAATCATAGATGTAGATAAGCTTTGTTTCCTCTTTGGAAACCACATCTTCAACAAGTGTGTTTTGCATGTTTCTGGATGATTCATCCATGCTAAAAAGCGAAATTTCCTCATCCTGATTCCACTCATCATCACTGGTAAAAAAGGAAGCCATTTCCTGGCCACCAAATCCAAAAGCCTGGGTGATGGCGTTGTGAAAATCTTCTAAAGTATCCTCTTGTGATATTTCAATATCCCTGAAAACGTCTTCGTGAGCGTCTAAAATTATTCTGAAACGGTAAATCATAACTTTTGGTTTTCTATATTAATTTGGAAATGGTTCATAAATCAAATCAAACCTTCCATTTTTAATTTCAGCAATATTCCCATTTACTTGGTTTATAGCATCAAAGTGAAAAACTCCTGAAATAATGTTGTTTATTTCATCTAAGAATATAATTTCCAACAGGCCATTAATTTCATCGGTTGTATCATAATTATGTGTGGTGTGATAATTTACACCTGAATTATCAGGGTCAGGTGTTGAGGTATAATAGTAATAGTTCGCATCTATTTTATTATTTCCTTTTAAAACTATCGGGTAAAATTGTCCCTCAACTAAGGGGGCTTCAGATGTTGATAATGATATTTTAATTCCTTTTTTAGTTATTTGATTGTATGCATCGATAAACAAATAGTAGCCCGGCTCTTGACCGTAATAGGAATTTTCTAAATGATAATACCTTGCTTTGAGTATGTCTTGACAGAATAGACAAGTTTTTCTTCTTGGCAGAAAAGTTATTTCATCTATCACACAACCAAAAGTGTTTTTTCCTTCTGTGGTGATGTCCGGTAGTCTTGCTTCTGTTCCATCACTTTGATCCTTAAAGCATGCTATGAGTAAAATGGCAATAAGAAGTAAAAGTGTTTTTTTCATTTTCTATAATTTTATCTGCTTACGCGGTGAAGCGCAAACGTCATCGCCCCAAGCAGGAAAAACGCCCCTATTTGATGGGCAACCCCCAGCCAAAGTGGGACAGCATAAATAAGTGTCAAAACCCCCAGGACAAATTGTACTCCCACCAAAATAAGCAGCCAATTGGCACTGGTTTGTTGTGCAAAAGTAAGATTTAATTTTTTAGCCCTGAACCAAATATAGACGATTAATGCCACTACCACATAGGCCAGATACCTGTGTACAAACTGCACGCCGCTCTTGCCTTCAATAAAATTTCTCCATACCGGGTTTTGTTCCAGCAGCACAGTTTCGTGCATCAGTTTTCCGTCGTTCATCAATGGCCAGGTGTTGTGTAATAATCCGGCATTCAGTCCGGCTACAAAAGCCCCCCAGATGATTTGGACGATCAAAACCGCAAAGCTGAACCTTATTAAATTTCTGAACGAAATAAACTTAGGAGGTTCTTTTGGGTAAATAAGATTAAGCGCTACCCAGAGGCAAAATGAAAATGTGATAAATGCCGTAATGAGGTGCATCGCCAGGCGATAATGGCTCACATAAGGCATGTCCACCAGTCCGCTTTTGACCATATACCAGCCTAAAAACCCTTGAAACCCTCCTAAAAACAGAAGGATTAAACAATTTTTAATGGTTTCGCTATCCAGTTTTTTCTTTACCAAAAAATAGATAAACGGTATAATAAATACTACCCCGAGCAATCGGCCTAAAAGGCGGTGGAACCATTCCCAGAAATAAATGAATTTGTAATCGTCCAGCGTAAAATCATACAGACTGTTGATTTTTTGGTATTCCGGAAACTGTTTGTATTCTTCAAAAGCAGCTTCCCATTGCTCCTGATTGAGAGGCGGAATGACTTCTGTAATGATGTGCCAGTCTGTCATGGATAAACCTGAATCGGTAAGTCTGGTGATGCCACCCACTAAAACCATAATAAAAATCAAAAAGCATCCGGTAAAAAGCCAGATAATGACGGGTTTATTTTTTTTCATTTTTGTCTTGAATTGGAAAATGTTCAGGATTTTGTCTTGTATCCCAAATATCTAATACGATTATATTACTTTCTGTCAATTGATAAATCAAATAATAGTTTGAAACAACCTTTAGCCTAATATCTTTGATTTCTGAAGAAATTGCAATTTTCGGGAATTTTGAAATGAGCGTTAAGGCGAGCAGGAACTGTGAATTTAACTTTTTACTGTAAGCAGTTGATTTGTTTCGACTGTTCCAATATTTAAAGATGTTCTTTCTGGAATTGATTGCGTTTTCCGTCCAAATTATTTTTCTTCCTCTTTCAGCCATTTTTGAATGTCAATTTCTGCTTCTTCCTGAGTCAAAGTTCGCCCTTGCTTGTATTGTTCCAAAGATTCATTAACGCGCTGAAGCTGATCATGGGAGAATTTATAAACATCTTGATCATTGGTTTCCAGTGAAAGAAGTCGCTTAATTTCTTTAAGTAAATTTAAATTTTCAGAAGCAGAGATATGCTTAATCAAGTCTAATTTCAGGTCTGAAGAACTCATATTTTTTTATGTAAATTTATTAAACTCTTTTGACATACTCGATTTGTGCATCGTTAAAATTGAGTCAATCAATCAACTGTGTTTCAATCCCATTTTTTCGGCTTTTTCGAGCATAAAGGCTTTTGCTGCTTCATATTCGTTGGGGATTTCTCCTTCAAGTATGGCCTCTTTAATGGCTTCTTTTAAAACACCAATTTCCCTGGAAGGTTTTAAACCAAAGATTTCCATAATTTCCTCGCCACTCACAGGGGGTTGAAAATTCCTGATTCTGTCACGTTCTTCCACCTCGACAATGCGTTCCCTCACTTGTTTAAAATTGTTGAGGTATTGCTTTTGTTTTTTGGGATTTTTGGTGGTGATGTCTGCTTCACAAAGGGTCATTAATTCGTCGATATGTTCTCCTGCATCAAATACCAGCCGTCTCACAGCACTATCGGTTACTTCGCCTGAAATGGCGATGGGGCGTGAACTCATCAATACCATTTTCTGGACAAACTTCATTTTTTCATTAAGCGGCATTCTTAACCGTTTAAAAAGCTTAAACACCATTTTGGAGCCCACAAATTCGTGACCGTGAAACGTCCAGCCTATTTTTTTATCAAATTTTTTGGTGGGTGCCTTGCCAATATCATGAAGTAAGGCTGCCCAGCGCAACCATAAATCGTCTGTAGCCGTGGAAATGTTATCAACCACCTCCAGCGTATGCCAGAAGTTGTCTTTGTGGCGCTGGCCTTCGATTTCGTCTATCCCCTGAAGCTCGGTCAACTCAGGAAGTACAATTTCAAGTAGCCCGACTTTATGCAGCAATGCAAAACCAATGGATGGTTTTTTGCTCAGTATGATTTTATGCAGTTCGTCAGTGATGCGTTCAAACGAAATGATTTTGATGCGTTCTTTATTTCCTTTTATGGCAGACAGTGACTCTTTTTCAATTTCAAACTCCAATTGACAGGCAAAACGGATAGCACGCAACATCCTCAACGGGTCGTCACTATAAGTTATATCAGGATCCAGCGGAGTGCGGATGATTTTGTTATTCAAATCTTCCAGGCCATTAAAAGGGTCAATCAAATCGCCGTAAGTTTCAGGATTTAAACTTAAAGCCAAGGCATTGATGGTAAAATCACGCCGGTTTTGATCGTCTTCAAGTGTTCCGTTTTCAACGGCCGGTTTTCTACTGCCCCGGTTATAGGATTCCTTTCTGGCGCCCACAAACTCAATTTCCATATCATCTGTCTTGAGCATGGCTGTGCCGAAATTTTTAAAAATGGATATTTTAGGGTGACTTAAAAGGAGTTGTGAAGTTTGTTTTGCCAATTCTATCCCGCTACCCACAGCCACTACATCAATGTCTTTGGGTGTACCACGCCCCAATAAAAAATCTCTTACAAAGCCCCCAATGACATAGGTTTCAAGACCTAGTTGCCCGGATGCATCAGAAAGGACATTGAAAATGGGGTTTGTTAAAGCAGCTTTATAGTTTGTATTTGTTGTGTTGTTTGCCACGAATGTGAAAAAAATTATGATTGATTTTATTGGAAAATATCTCTAACTAATGGTTTAAATTCAATTTACATTATCAAAAAAGGTTTGCCACGAATGCACGAATAATCTATGGTTATATTATCCTAAAAAAAAAATTATAGTATAAATTCATAATACAATTCTTCTATAATCTAATTTGTCTTGTTTGAAATTAACTAGAAGCGCCAATCTGTTATTCGAAATTTTCAAATAGTTAATACACTGAGCAATATGAGAATCTGTAAATAATTCACAAGATTTCACTTCCAGAATTATTTTATTAAATACAACAAAATCTGCATAAAATTTGTGTTTTAAAATAATGTCTTTGTACCTAACTGTATATTCTTTTTCTCTTTCAAACGGAATATTTAATTCTTTGAATTCATATTCAAGAGCATCCTTATAAACAATTTCAGAAAAACCTGCTCCCAAATGATTGTGAACGTCAAACAAAACTCCCAAAAGTGAATAACTTTCTTTTTTAAGAATAAGGTTTGACATAGTTTATCTTTTTTTTAAACACTAATGCAAGAATGATTTATTATATCATATAAAAAAATAGTATATCTGCGGTTTTTTATACACAACACATATAATCCAAAAATCATTAGTGCATTAGTGGCTTACTATTTCCTGATGATTTGCACCTGTCCATCATTTTTTAATTTGATGATTGTTGATGGTTGAGCACCGCGATTTTCGTCAGGCAAATTTACGACATAGTCCACGCCCTTCAAAATCTCAGGGCTTATTTCGCCAAAACTTTTTGGTGCCGGATAACCACTGATATTTGCCGAAGTGGAAACAAGCGGCCGTCTAAATTTCTTCAACAACTCAAATGCAAATCCTTTTTTTATAACCCTGATTCCGAGTGAGTTGTCATCTGCGATTAAGTTTTCAGTCACACCCAGAGGCTGGTCATAAATAATAGTGGTGGGCTTGTTTGAATATTCTATGATGTCATAAGCAGCATCGGGAACTTCATAGAGGTGTTTTTCCAACATTCTCAGGTCTGAAACAAGGCACAGCATTGACTTGGTTTCTTCCCTTTTTTTGAGCCGGTAAATTTTTGAAACGGCTTCCGGTTTGGTAGCGTCACAGCCAATTCCCCAAACAGTGTCTGTAGGGTAAAGAATTATCCCGCCTTTGTTTAAATGGAGCAATGCCTTTTCAATTTCCTCTTGGTACATTCAAATTATTTTTTTGCAAAAATACATCAGAAAAATAGAGTGGGGGATTGAAAATGATAATAAATACAAATTGTATATTTCCTGTGAACAAAAAGATTTAATTTTGGACACAGGTAACTTCCGTTTATTTTTTTCATTTTTACAATGAAAAAAATATGTCGGTTTGACAAAATTTATTCCGTTGAAGGAACATAAGGAATTTCAAGAGATCTCTGAGGATTTAAAGGAACAAATCACCCGTTTTGTACATCATTTTGATACAGAGGGGGATTATTTTATTAAACCCGGAAGAAATAGTATCAAGTTAAAGGAAATGGATGGCTTAACCGTCAATGTAAAGTCATTTAAGATTCCACATGTTTTCAATCAGTTTGCTTATAAATTTCTTCGAAAATCAAAAGCAAAACGTTCCTTTGAAAATGCATCCTTTTTACTGGAAAGAGGCATCGGCACACCCAGGCCATTGGCTTATTTTGAGTATTTTTCCACATTAGGGTTGCAAAAAAGCTTTTATGTGAGTGAACACCTTGAGAGTGATATTACTTTCAGGGAGTTGATCACAAATCCTGATTATCCGGATTGGGAAAAAATCATCATTGAGGCTACCGATTTCACTTATAAACTCCACGAAAACAACATTCTGTTTAAAGATCATTCTCCGGGAAACACTCTCATCAAAAAAACGGAAACCGGTTATGACTTCTTTTTGGTTGATTTAAACAGAATGGTTTTTAAACCCTTGACTTTTGAAGAGCGTATTAAAAACTTTTCGCGCTTGACGCCAAAAGAAGAAATGGTACAGATTATGAGTAATCGTTATGCTCAATTAATCAATAGAAACCCCGAAGAAGTTTTTAACTTGATGTGGAGGAATATTGAAAAATTTAATTCTTGGTTCAAAACAAGAAAAAAAATCAAAAAAGTATTGTTGTTTAGGCGCTAAGTCTTTTCCTTTTTTAAAGATTTTAATTTTCGGTATCTGTAATAAATTCCTAAGGCGTTGAGATAAGAAATTTGCAAACCAACTTTTCCGTCAAGTACTCCAAGCCTGATAAAGTAGTGGTTTACAAATCTGTAAAAAACCTTTACAGTCATTAATAAAAAGCCCATAGATTTGTTTTTATGATAATGGTTTAAGGCTTTTAGGTTTGAATAATGGAGGATTTTTGATTTATAGTGGTTGTAATCTCTATAGCTATAATGATCTACTTTATGTTTTAAAGTGCCTGTTTTTCCTTGATATATTAGGACCTCATGCACAAGTGTTGATTTTTCATAATAGCATTTGGTTTTATTAAATACCCGAATTGTTTTTGTTGACTGAAAACCACTGAATCTTATTTTTTTTGTGCCAAAGTAATAAATAAACCTAGCCCAAAAAGCTACTTTATCAGTATTTTGAATCTTGTTAATAATTTCTTTTTTGCCATTTTCTTTGATTCTTTCATCTGCATCAATAAACAAAATCCAATTGTTTTTTGCTTTTGAAATAGCAAAGTTTTTTTGATTGGGAAAGCTTTCAAATTTTTTTTGAAATAATTTGATTGTGCTATATTCTTGTAGTTTTTCAAAAGTTCCATCAGTGCTATAAGAATCAACAACTACAATTTCATCAACAAAATCTAGGTTTTTAATGAGGGGCTCGATATGAACAACTTCATTATAAGTAATTATTACAGCTGAAAGTTTAATCATCAATACTGGTTTTGGCGTAAGCTTTGAGAAATAAAAAAATCAAAAGTATAATCTTTTTCAGTGAAAACATATATTACAACGGAATTGTTCCAAAATAATTTTTTATTTCTATGAAAAAGAAAAAGAGGGTCGGCAAAAAAAGTTAATTTTGTGAAATGGCACAATTGGGTATGACATCTTCAGGCATTAATGATGTTGCGATTTCTGTAATTATTAGCACTTATAATTCAGAAGCGTGGCTGGAGAAAGTGCTTTGGGGCTATGAGGTGCAAACCTTCAGGAATTTTGAGGTTGTCATTGCCGATGACGGTTCAAAACAACCCACTTTTGACCTGATTGAAAAAATGAAATCAGAAGTGAGTTATCCCATCAAGCACATCTGGCAGGAGGACGAGGGTTTTCAAAAGTCACGTATTCTAAATAAAGCCATTGTGGCCTGTGATGCAAACTACATTGTCATGTCTGATGGAGATTGCATTCCCCGAAACGATTTTCTTGAAGTACATCTTTCCAAAAAAGAAAAGGGGTTTTTCCTTTCGGGAGGTTATTTTATGTTGCCGATGAGCATTTCTAAACTCATTGCAAAAGATGATATTTTAAGTCAGCAGTGCTTTAATGTTAAGTGGTTAAAAAGCCAGGGGTTAAAATCGTCATTTAAAAACAACAAGCTCAAGGCTAAAGGTCTTTTTCAGGGTTTGTTGAATCTGTTCACACCCACAAAGGCCACATGGAACGGGCACAATGCATCCGGCTGGAAAGCAGACATACTCGCTGTCAATGGTTTTGACGAGCGCATGCAGTATGGTGGACAAGACAGGGAGCTTGGTGAGCGGTTATTCAATTTGGGCATTAAATCTAAACAAATTCGCTATTCAGCTGTTTGTATTCACCTGGATCACAAGCGGGGCTATAAAACCCGGGAGTCTATTTCAAAAAACTTGGCTATTCGCAAGAAAACCGTTTTCGAAAAAGTTATAAGAACCCCTTTCGGAATAGTAAAAGATTAATTTATGTGATTGCTTTTTGTCCTTTTGGGATTTTAGGGAGTTCAAGATAGTCGCCAATAATTTTGTTGTACTCTTCGGGGATGAATTTTTTTCTGCCGTCTGTTGGGTAGAAGGTCATTTCCCCAAATAAAATTTTTCCATTGATGTTGTATAAATCTACCCTCACAAATGGAAAATCTTTAGCTAGCTTTTGAGCCACTTCAATCATTTCATTCAGGTTTACAGGTTTTACAAGCTCTCCTTCAAAAAACTTATTTTTTTCGGTTGTAAAAGGGAGTTTTTTCCAGTTTAAATCATAGTAGCACCTTAAGTCTTCAATACCCCTTTCCATATCAACCTGAATAAATTTTGGTGTTCCGTTAAAGCAAAAAAACTTGTAATCGTTGATTACTTCCTGCCCAAACTCTTCAAGATATTTTTCAGCAATTATTTTGGGTTCAACATTTTTATATGCCCACTCTTTACCGCTTCTGTAATGGTTTTTATACATCCATTTATTCAGAAGTAATTTTGTTTTTGGAAGATTTAATTCCGATTTGTCTTTAACAATCAGGTTTAGATGAAAACCATGTGCACCCTTTAAAACAAATTGATCCGGAAGTTCATCAAAATTAACTTCTGATGGTTTTTCGTAAACACCATATAACTCGTTTAAAATATGTGGTCCAACTTTATTTTCGACAAAGGTTCTAACGGCATATTTATCCACCAGTTGATGTAGAATATCCTTATGATAAAACACCTTTAACCATTGAATTTTATCGTTAAAGGTTATGGGATTGCTGTAATTCAGCTTTCTTCCCGAGTAGTATTCATAGTTTAATTTGACATAGGTTCCCTGAGACAAAAAAGTCATTTTTTTTGCAATAGACAGATAGATTTTTCTCAGTAATGAAATTTTCAAATTTATGATTTATACCGCCACATCATAAGTGCGCAGCGCGTCGTTCAATGAGGTTTTTTTATCAGTACTTTCTTTTCGTTTTCCAATGATTAAGGCGCAAGGTACATTAAATTCCCCGGCAGCAAATTTTTTGGTATAACTTCCGGGAATCACCACAGAACGTGCGGGAACATAACCTTTTATTTCAACCGGCTCATTTCCGGTAACATCAATGATTTTGGTGGAAGCGGTTAAAACCACATTGGCTCCCAAAACGGCTTCTTTTTCAACGCGGATGCCTTCCACAACGATACAACGCGAACCAATAAATGCATTGTCTTCAATAATTACAGGTGCAGCTTGCAAAGGTTCCAAAACACCACCAATACCCACACCGCCACTCAAATGCACGTTTTTGCCAATTTGCGCACAACTGCCCACTGTGGCCCAGGTGTCCACCATAGTGCCTTCATCTACATAAGCGCCAATATTCACATAACTGGGCATCATAATAACCCCTCCGGAAATATAAGCACCATAACGAGCAACCGCATGAGGCACCACCCGGATGTTTTTCTCTTTATAACCCGTTTTCAACGGAATTTTATCGTGATACTCAAAAATACCTACTTCAAAGGTTTCCATCTTTTGGATGGGAAAATACAAGACCACTGCTTTTTTAACCCATTCGTTTACTTGCCAGCCGGTATCAACAGGTTCAGCGACACGAAGTGTACCGTCGTCCAGTTTGGAGATTACTTCTTTGATTGCATTGATAGTTTTCTCTTGGGTAAGTAAAGACCTGTCTTCCCAGGCTTTTTCAATGGTTTCTCTAAGTAGATTCATTAATTCTAATTTTTTTGCAAAGATAATTGCTTTAAATTAAACATCCCAAATAGAGGATAAGTATTACTTTTGCTTAAAGAAATTATGGCACGCATTTTAGCAATAGACTTTGGAACCAAACGCACCGGTATTGCCGTTACAGACGAACTGCAACTCATTGCATCCGGTTTGACAACAGTGGAAACAAAAAACTTGCTAACCTTCCTTAAAGAGTATGTTGCCAAAGAAAAAGTTGAACTTTTTATAGTGGGTGAACCCAAGAGAATGGACGACACTCCCTCAGATGTTGAGGTTCACATTTCGGCCTTTATCAAAAAGTTGAACAATGAAATTCCTGAAGTTCCGGTGGAACGAGTTGATGAACGCTTTACTTCCAAAATGGCATTCCAAACCATGATTGACAGTGGTTTAAAGAAAAAACAACGCCGCAACAAGGCCCTTCTTGACGAAATAAGTGCAACCATCATTTTGCAGGAATACCTTCACAATAAATCCTAAGGAAATTTTTAAGTGAGTTAAATACCCTTTAAAAAAAGCTTCTTTTGGTGAATTAGAAGTTGAAAATTGTAATTTTGCCAAAATTTCAAAAAAATGATTTTACCCATTGTTGCATACGGAGACCCTGTTTTAAGAAAAAAAGCAGTTGACATACCACAAGATTATCCGGCTTTAAATGAATTGATTGCCAACATGCATGAAACAATGTATCAGGCACGCGGTGTGGGTCTTGCTGCTCCACAAATTGGATTGCCCATCAGGTTGTTTATTGTGGATGCTGAGCCATTTGCAAGCGATGAAGAGTTGACAGAGGACGAACAAAAATTTCTCGAAGGATTCAAGCAAACCTTTATCAATGCTAAAATACTGGAAGAAACAGGTGATGAATGGGCTTTTAATGAAGGTTGCCTAAGCATTCCCGATATTAGGGAAGATGTTTTCAGAAATGAAAAAATAACCATTTCATTTTATGATGAAAATTTTTTGCAGCACACAAAGTCGTTTGAAGGAATAGCCGCACGCATCATTCAGCACGAGTATGACCACATTGAAGGCGTTTTGTTTACAGACAAATTATCACCGCTTAAAAGAAGATTGATTAAAAGTAAACTCAACAACATTTCAAAAGGTAAAATAGAAGTGGATTACCGTATGCGTTTTCCCAATTTGAATAAAAAAAGGTAAACAATTAGATTTTAGCGCACATTCTTTATATTTGTGCAAAGGTGAAAATCATATTTTTTAATAAAATAAATCAAAAACGAATTACTTTATGGGTTTAGAAAAAATTTTATCCATTTCCGGAAAACCGGGCTTATATGAATTAAAAACACAAACCAGGACCGGTTTTTTGGCAGAATCACTCCTTGATGGAAAGAAAATTTCCGTGAGTGCACAACAAAATGTGAGTTTGCTCTCTGAAATTGCTATTTACACCCTGACCGAAGAAGTGCCTTTGCGTCAAATAATGCAAAAAATAAAGGAGAAGGAAAATGGAGAAAAAGCCATCAGCCACAAAGAAGATAAGCTGAAACTGGAGGAATACTTCTTTGAAATCCTACCAGACTATGACGAAGACAGGGTTTATGCCAGCGACATCAAAAAAATTATCCAGTGGTACAATTTGCTTCAGGAAAAAGGAATGATGGATTTTTCTGAACCCTCTGAGGAAGAAGCTCAGGAAATTGTCAAACAAACTGAAGCAATGGGAACATCAAATAAAGCTGTACCCGTTGAAAAATCTACCCCTAAGGTGTCAAATACTAAAAAGGGTGGACCGGCAAAAAGCCCGGTAGCAAGAAAATCTTAATATTTTTGTTGTATTAAACCATCAAGTAAAAAAGCAGGATAAATATTTATTTACCCTGCTTTTTCATTGTTTAATTCTGATAGTTATTCCTGTGGAAACCCTTCAGAAGCCATAATTTCATCTATTTGAAGACTGTGTCTGTTGGCGTGACCGGCAATAAACAGCAAATATTGATAACCGTCAATTTTCCCGAAAGGGGCATCAGCTATTTTACTTCGCATTTCATCAATAGAATATCTTTCCATCAATTCAAAAATAACTTGCCTGTTTTCAGTAATAGCTTCAATCGCAGTTTCAGCATTGTCAAAAGTGTTGGTGGGGTGCAGCACTTCAGGAGCCTTGAATCTGGCAGAGCGATCAACAATGTTGTTCATGATGTCGGCATCGGTTACTACAAGCTGCTCTCTATCTTCCGGGTTGGCAGGTTGTTCCATTATTGCCGCAACCATACCGACCAGTGCTTTTTCGGTCAGGTAAATATGCTCCAGACACATAATCACTGACCAGCTTTCAGGGGTGGGCTGGTAAGTGAGTTGTTCAGAGGAAAGACCCGTGGTCTTTGCCCGTAGCTTGTTGATGTTTTCCTGATAGTAATTCAGTAAAAATGATTTGTCATTTTCTTCAGGGTCGATGGGTTGATGTGCATTGATTTGCTGAAATCCCAACAGCAAAAATGCAAACAGAAACAGAGGGATTTTTCTCATAGGGATGGTTTTTAGTGGTTGTTTTTTAGCTGAAACTTTTAATTTAATTTCTGAAACCCGCACATTTATGTACCTTTGCGGCTCAATAAAAATAGCTTATTATGAAAGACGGAATTTACGCAAAATTTATCACATCAAAAGGTGAAATCACTATAAATCTTACCTATGAATTAACCCCGGGAACCGTGGGTAATTTTGTGGCCCTGGCCGAAGGTAACCTTGAAAATACTGCAAAACCTCAAGGCACACCTTATTATGACGGGATAGTTTTTCACCGCGTGATTCCTGATTTTATGGTTCAAGGTGGCGACCCCACAGGAACAGGAGCCGGCGGACCCGGTTACCAGTTTGATGACGAGTTTCACCCTGATTTGCGTCACGATGCGCCCGGCGTTTTGTCCATGGCCAATGCCGGAAAAGCAACCAACGGAAGCCAGTTTTTTATCACCCACGTGGCGACTCCCTGGCTGGATGACAACCACACCGTTTTTGGAAAAGTTGTTGAAGGACAGGATGTGGTGGATGCCATTGCACAAGGTGATAAAATTGAAAAGCTCGAAATTATCAGAGTTGGTGCTAATGCCGAAAAATGGAATGCCGTGGAATCTTTCAGGCAATTTGAAGGTGCCAAAGCCAAACGCGAAGCTGCCGCAAAAAAAGCCCAGGAAGAATTATTGGGAAAACTGGCCGAAGGTTTTGAAGAAACTAAAAGCGGTTTGCGCTATAAAATCACCGAAAAAGGCGACGGCAAGCAACCCAAAAAGGGCGATGTCGTTTTTGTACACTACAAAGGCATGTTTACCGACGGGAAAGTATTTGACTCCTCTTTTGAAAGAAACAACCCCATCGATTTTCCTGTGGGAATGGGTCGTGTAATCCCGGGATGGGATGAAGGGATTTTGCTTTTAAAGGAAGGTGATCAAGCCCGTTTTGTGATTCCGTCACAACTTGCTTATGGCAGTCAGGGAGCGGGTGGTGTGATACCGCCAAATGCTACTTTGGTGTTTGATGTGGAGCTTGTTAGAGTGAAATAGTGGTGAGAGGTGAGTGTTCAGTGTTCAGAATGCTTGAGTTTTATAACCCAACATAATCAGTTTTCCTAATTTCAAGTTTTCCAAGTTTGTTATTTTTTACCTCTATTGAAAACCAAACTCTCCACTGGTTGTCAGTATCTGGCACAGCCAAGTCGGAGGTCAGATAAACAATGTTTCCAATGATACTGTCAATAGCGGTTGAATAAAGATTGCATTCAGAGTAAAATTCAGGAATCAATGCTTTTTTAAAATCAGTCTTGTCAATTCGTTTTTGGTCAATAAGTGAATCAGTAAAAAGCTTAAAATCAGTTACCCTTGTATGGGAATGGTCCAAATAAACTTGTTCTCCTTCACCTAAATTCCTTACAATTAAGCTGTCATTCAAACTAAAAGTTTTTATTTCCAATGAATAATTTTTATTGAAAATTTTGAAATCTTTTCGGTCATAAATAGTGTAAAGTATTAATTCCCAATAGTTGTAGATTGTATCTTGCTTCTTTACAAATTCTATAGCATTTAAATCTTTTTCTACTTCAGAATTGGATGGGGTATATTTTCTTTTACCTTCATCGCAACTAGATAAAAGTGAAATAGTTAAAAGTAAAGTTAGAATTTGTTTCATTATCGGTTTTTATTTCAGTTCAGTTTTAGTTTCTCCATTTAATGTCAAAAATTTAATCTTTTTTAGGTCATCAAATTCCATGACTCTTATTTTGTATGTTAATTCAAAAGGACAACTGCAAGAACAAAACATGCCATAATTATGAAAAATCAGATTCAATGTGTTGTCATTTTCCACGCTAATATCAGCAAGAAAATCTTGGCAGCAATTTGAATAAACGAGGATTTTTATATTCCATTTTTCTTTTTCTTTTTCAATGCCGATTATTTTATTCGGTTTTGGGACTTCACTAGCATGGCAATCCTTAACTTTAAAATCCTCAAAAAAAAGTCCGAAGTTTTTTGCACCTTGTTGATTTGAAGTTTCTGTTAAGATTGCATTTCCAATTAGAATATTCCTGGCGTTTGGTGTTTCAAAAACTAGTGTGTCGGTTTGGAAAATTGCTTTCTCGGAAAAGGGATTTATATTCTTTTTAATATAAACCGTATCCTTTTGCCCAAAACAATTAATTGATAACAGAAGCAAAATTATATTTATATATCTCATTTTCTTTGATGCACTACAATGTTTAAGCTAAAAGTTTCGTCTTTAATTTTTAACTAAGATAATAAACAAACCTGTACCTGAGGAAATTTGAAACAATTTGTGTTGCACGGGATTAAACACTGTTTTCATTGCGTTTTTTTATCAATCCGCTTATAATGTTAACCGGATAGATTATCTGTCCGAAAATTGCAATCAGTGCTAATAAATGTATTGCAAAAGTCAGATTGTTATTAAAGTTATATTCCATTATCGATTCTCGGTAAAACTGCGCCAAAATCCAGATGAGTATTGGGCAACCAAAAGTCAATGTGATATGAAACAAATTCATCCATTTGGATAACGTCCTCTTGGCTTTAAGCATAATCCAATATCCAAGTCCTATTGTTCCAAAAAGAATGGAAACCAGGATGTTTAGATGATGCAGTGAAATAACAAAATAAGTGTCATAAATATTAAAATCCAAAACCTCTTCTGAACTTATAAATCCGCTTAACACAATATAGGGAATAGATATCCAAAATATCAGATGTGGTTTATTGATTAACTTGCCCATTGTTTAAAATTGTGGTTATTTTATTTCGATAGTTGTTTTTTTAATAAAAAATTTTCAAGCTTGTCTTGGAGAAATTTTGGCGGATAGGTGTGCAATGTTCCCATTGCGACCAAAAACCAACCTGAAATCGAAAGAATTTGATTTGGAATTGTTTGGGTCATTTCCATTCCGTCCATTCTATAGGTGATTTCTTCTATAAATCCCGGCATTAAAGAAATCGCACAAGCAACTATGCCTAAAAATCCGATTAAAATTGAAATATAGAAGTGAGTTCTCCACCAATTATTTAACCGTTTGTTTAGGCGAATTGGAAGTCCAATAAGACCGCAAATAATTACTGTTAAAAGGGAAAGGATAATTGCAAAAATGGGTTGAAATATTGCCAATCCAACGAAATTTGCTATTCCGCCTTGATAATCAAACATTGCAAATAGCATATATAGAATGAAAATAGTCACAATTGTAAGACCAACTTGAAAGAGAATTGTTGCTATTTTAATTATTAAAGTCAATTTAATTTGTCCGGTTTTAATATAACGTTGTTATGTGTAGGCCACTAATGTCAATTTTTTGCTCTAAAATCTTTCAAATATTCAGACTTAATTCTATTATTTAGTTTTTCTAAGTCATTAATTAAACCTAAATATTCTCGAATATCATAGCTAAACTCAGATAAATTTCTGTCATATTTAAAAGGGAACACTCCTGCGTATCTATAAAAATTGCTTCCCTGGATTTGATTTAAGTAGTAAATAAGTTCGCCATCTAAAAATGGCATATATTCGAAAATTTTTGCTGAAAAATGCTTTATTTGAAGAACTCCGTCATTATATAATAGTTGTGCAGTCGTTTTTCCAGTATCTTCTAATTCTTTATAAACATCTGCTTTTTCGCAAAAACTTTTAATTAGCTCAATATCGTTGGAGTTAAATTTCGTTTGTGTGATTTCCTCCCCAGCACTTAGGAGCAACCATTTTTTAACTGTCTTTCCGTGAGTGACCATTGATTCTACTAAACCACAGACAACAGCATATGCATCTGTCTTTTTATTTTTTTCAGTCCGTTTAATTACTATAGCATAAAAAATGTAACTAGCAATAAAAGCAAAGCATAAATTCGAAATTAGAAATTCAATACTTTTTAGTTCTTCGGTCTTGAAGTAATCATTGATTATAAATTTTAAAAGAAGTATAGAAAGTATGCAAATCACAAGAATTATCGTTAATAAATTTCTATTGAAATAATTTGTTTTTTTCTCTCGAATATAAATTTTTGAACTTGTGATTATTGGGATTGATGGAATATTAGTATTTTTTCTAATCTTTACAAAATCCTCGGCTTTCGTTTGTTTTCTATTTATACCGAAAACTCCAGTACCCCCTTTGAATAAATAAAGAACTTCCTCTTTAACTATTCTCTTTTCCATTCTTGGGACTTTTTTCATTTAATTATGTTTTTTTTTGACGGCTTACACATAACGTGCTATATAAACTCAAATATACCCTTTTATCAATAAATAATCCCAAGATAAAACACAATCAAAAAAAAACGGTAACTGAACAAGTTCAAGCTACCGTTTTTAACTATATGTGAACAGTAAATTACAAATGAATCACCTCGCCATAGGCATCTGCTACGGCTTCCATCACGGCCTCACTCATGGTGGGGTGGGGGTGAATGGCTTTTAATACTTCGTGTCCTGTGGTTTCCAGCTTTCTGCCCAGGACGGCTTCTGCTATCATATCGGTTACCCCGGCGCCTATCATATGGCAGCCCAACCACTCGCCATATTTGGCGTCAAAAATCACTTTTACAAAACCTTCGGGCGTGCCGGCGGCTTTGGCTTTTCCGGAAGCGGTGAACGGGAATTTCCCAACTTTTAGTTCATAACCGGCTTCCTTGGCTTGCTTTTCAGTCATCCCCACGCTCGCAATTTCCGGTGAGGCATAAGTACAGCCCGGGATGTTGCCATAATCGATGGCTTCCACGTGCATGCCTTTTATTTTTTCGACGCAGGTGATGCCTTCCGCGGAAGCGACGTGTGCCAGGGCAGGGCCGGGAACCACATCACCAATGGCATAGTAGCCGGGAATGTTTGTCTGGTACCAGTCGTTGACTATAATCTTATCTTTGTCAACCACAATGCCCACATCCTCAAGACCGATGTTTTCTATATTTGATTTGATACCGACAGCAGATAAAACGATATCGGCCTCAAGGGTTTCTTCACCTTTTGGGGTTTTTACTTTGGCTTTTACACCTTTCCCTGAAACATCAACCGACTCCACAGAAGAGCTGGTCATCACTTTGATACCGGCTTTTTTGAATGAGCGTTCAAATTGCTTGGACACGTCCTCATCTTCCAGGGGAACGAGGTTGGGTAAAAATTCAACGATGGTCACTTCGGTGCCCATAGCGTTGTAAAAATGAGCAAACTCGACACCAATGGCGCCGCTACCCACTACAATCATGCTTTTGGGTTGCTTGTCCAGTGACATCGCCTCGCGGTAACCAATCACTTTTTTGCCGTCCTGTTTCAAGCTGGGCAATTCACGTGAGCGGGCACCTGTAGCAATAATGATATGATCTGCGCTGTATTCTTTTCCGTCAACGTCCACTTTTTTTCCGGGTTTTAATTTCCCGAAACCTTCAATCACATCGATTTTATTCTTCTTCATCAAAAATTGCACACCTTTGCTCATATCACCGGCCACATTGCGGCTTCTTTTGATGACTTTGGAAAAGTCCTTGTCGGCATCTTTCAGGGTGAGGCCATAGTCTTCTGCGTGTTTCAGGTAGTCAAAAACCTGCGCACTTTTTAAAAGGGCTTTAGTGGGGATACATCCCCAGTTGAGGCAAACGCCCCCCAGGCTTTCTTTTTCAATGACTGCGGTTTTAAACCCTAATTGTGAGGCACGAATAGCGGTTACATAACCACCCGGACCACTTCCAAGAACGATAATATCATATTTGCTCATTATGCTGTGTTTTATTCGATTTGTTACAAGCTACGAAATTACGGAATTTTGATAATGTGGCAAGGTAGCGCAATGAGTTTTTGGAAACTGTTTTTTTGATGTGCCTTGAATAAATGGTTTAAACATTAAACCAACCAAATAACAGGTCGCCCCGCTGGGGCTTTGTTGTTTAATTTCTTTTATATTCTATAAACAGGGCGCTCCTACGGAGCTATATAAATTTCTAATATCTCACGTCTAAAATCTAACATCTCACATCTCAAATCTCAAATCTATTGCAACGTATCACTCTCAATCACCCCATCCCTTAAACGAATCACCCGTTTGGCTCGCTGAGCGATGTCTTCTTCGTGGGTGACGAGAATAACGGTATTTCCTGCCTGATGAATGGCATCGATGAGGTTCATGATTTCTTCAGAAGTTTTGGAGTCGAGGTTTCCGGTGGGCTCATCGGCCAGGATGATGGAAGGGTTGTTGACTAGTGCACGACCCACAGCCACACGTTGGCGCTGCCCTCCTGAGAGTTCGTTGGGACGGTGATCCATACGGTCTGCCAGGCCCACATCTGCCAACACTTTTTCTGCGCGTTTGATGCGGTCTGCTTTGGAGACTCCGGCATAAATCATGGGCAATGCCACGTTTTCAAGTGCGGTGGTACGCGGCAATAAATTAAAAGTTTGAAAAATAAACCCGATTTCCTTGTTTCTGATTTCGGCGAGCTCATCGTCGGTCATGGTGCTAACGTTGACACCGTTGAGTTCATAGCTTCCTGAAGTGGCTGTGTCCAGACAGCCAAGTATGTTCATCAGCGTCGATTTTCCGGAGCCCGAAGGCCCCATCAGGGCAACATATTCCCCACGTTCAATGTTGAGGTCGATGCCTTTTAAAACCCTTAAAATTTCGCCACCCATCTTAAAATCACGGGTTATCTTTCTTATTTTAATGACTAAACTCATAGAAGCTATCGGTTGATTTGATCACATTAGTATGTCTTAAATTGAACCCCAACGTTACAGTCTGATTGTAAAACTTTCCTTTTCCTGCTCTTTTCTGAAAAAAGCCATTCCCCAATAAAAGCTATCAATGGCCACGGTGACTTTGGGATGTGCCGCAATTTCCTTCCAGGCACGCTGCATCTCTTTTGACCAGTAAATATCGTCAAAAATCATCACGGTTTCATTATGTACATCAGGCAAAAGCTGATTAAAATAGTGCAAAGTGTCCTTGTAAGTATGGTTGCCGTCAATAAAAATACAGTCGGGAGAGAAGGGCAGGGGATTGTTCAGGAAATTTTCAAAGGAGTCGTTTATAACGGAAATATTTTTGCAGCCGGCATTTTTTAAGCATTTTTCGGCAAATGCAGCTGTCGCCGGGCAACCTTCAACTGTAGTGACGTTATTTTTTTCGCTTAAAGCGAAAGCAATAGCCCCCTTTCCCAAAGAGGTGCCCAATTCTAAAGTGTTTTGAAAATCGAAATACTTTGTGAGCCTGAAAAGCAATCGCTGCCTCTTTTTTGAAATCCCGGCATATTTTGCCATAGCCGAAACCTGCCTTTCGTTGGAACGAAACACCCGCGAACCCGAACCAAAATCAGTTACCGAAATGGTCTCTTTGCTTTGTGACAACTGCTTGTTGTATTTTTCCAGAACCCTATATTCCGAATAGTCTTTTTTATCCCTGAAACATTTAGCAACCAAATCAAATACAAAAGGCGAATGCACGCCATGTAGTTTGATGGATTTGAAGAAGAATTTTATGTAGGAGATTATCAGGTACATATTTTAGACAATAGACAATAGATTTTAGATAAAAGACAAGAAATTTCAAAATTCCAAGCACCAAGTACCAAGTACCAAATTCCAAATAGACATAAGATTTAAGACCTAGCCTTAGATATGCTCAAGAGTCAAACCTTAAACCTTAAACTTTGAACCTGAAACCAAAAACCTACTCCATCCCCACATCCCCGCGTCTTCGGGTGAAGGCGATTAGTATGACACCTATTAGTATAAACATGGCAATTCGGTAGATAAAATCGCCATATTTGACATAAAAGGTAATTTTATCATTCAGATAGATGGTTCCTGCTAGTGCACCCTCGGTATTGTAAGCCAGGGTTTCCCCCACATCGCCCCGCTGATTGATAAAGCCTGAAATTCCGGTGTTGGCACTGCGGGCAATGCTACGTCGGGTTTCCACGGCGCGTAGTTTTGCCAAACTGAGGTGCTGTTTGTGTCCCTGGGTTTCGCCCCACCAGGCATCGTTGGTGATGATGGACAGGAAGTTGGCTTCGTTGCGTATGTAGCCTGTAACAAACTCCCCGTAAACCGATTCGTAACATATAATAGGGCCTGTGGCAAAACGCCCGTCTTTGCTTTTAAATACCCCTCGGTAATCCTGAGTGGTTTTCATGGCCACGGTGCCTCCCAGATCGAGCATAATGTCTCCCAACAAGGGTTTGATAATGTTTACATAAGGCGTGCTTTCCACACCCACCACGAGTTTGGACTTGTGGTACAAATCCATTTCCGGCTTGGCACTAATCATAAAAGCCGAATTGTAAGTATTATAGTAAAGACCGTTTGGAAATTGGTTGGTTTGGATGGTTACTTGTTTGGGGTCGTCAAACACTTTATATAAGGATACACCGGAAAGAAAATTCAAATCGGGGTAGTCACTGATAAAATCCCTGATTCTGTTTGTAATCGGGCTGTTTTCAAAAACCTCAATGCGCTCAATGGAGGCAAAAACCGTTTCCGGTGAAATCACAAAATGGGTTTCCGGGGTGATTTTAATTTCAGTAAGCTCAAATAACAGTGTTGCTATTTCGTCATTTGAAATGTTGTATTTTTCGGAATAGGGGTCGATGTTGGGCTGTAAAACAATGGCATTAACTGTTTCGCCGGTTTCCTCATAAGAATAATACATCGACAGCGAAATAATAATGGGCAACAAAATATAGGTTGCTGTTTTTATGCTTCCGCGAAAGAGGATGGATTTGTTGTTGAACTCTTTGTATAGAATATAACTTTTAAAAATGCCCAAATTGACAATCCATACCCAAAGCGTTCCACCGAAAGTACCTGTAAATTCATACCACTGCACCCAGCTGATGTAATCTGAAAAACCATTGCCCAGATTGAGCCACGGCCAGGAAAAATCCCAGTTGAGGTGCATTTTTTCAAAGCAAATCCAAAGGGCGGTTAAGAAGACCGTGGAAATAAAAAAGGTGGTTCTTTTGGCAAAGTGATGGTACAACAGAAATACCAAAGCCATCAACAGCGAGTTGACCGTAATGGCAAAGATTGCCCCAAATTCAGAGGAGAACCAAAGCCAGTTGGTTTTGATGATATTCCAGGTGAGGAAAGCGATGTAAGCAAAGAGTAAAACCCGCCATCCTTTGCGTTTTTTGGTGGAGGTTCTTATTTCGCGTTCAGCGATAAGCAAAGGTACAAACCCAAAAAACAACAGTAGGGGAAAACCCCAGGTGGGCCAGCCAAACGATAACAATACACCGGTAGCAAGCGCAAGCAATAAGTATCTCATCAAAGAATTTTTAAGTCGTAAAGATAAGGAGTTCCATAATACCTTTAATTGGCAACTTCGCTAATAAATTTAATGCGGTAGAGGCGCAGCTCCTCTTCTTCATAATCGCCGTCAAATTCTTTCATGGCATCGTCGATTTTATCGGTTTCAGATTCCAGGAAATAGTCGTGGATTTCCTCCTGCTGGTCTTCGTCTAAAATATCATCCAGCCAGTAATTGATGTTGAGCTTGGTACCGCTGTAAACAATGGCTTCCATTTCTTTGATAAAATCGTCCATCGATAAGCCCTTGGCATTTGCAATGTCACTAAGAGGAAGTTTTCTGTCAACGTTTTGGATGATATACAGCTTTAATGCGCTGTTTGAGCCGGTTGATTTCACTACCAAATCATCGGGGCGCATAATCTCATTTTCTTCCACATAGCGATTGATGAGGTCAACAAAAGTTTTACCATATTTTTTTGCCTTGCCTTCACCCACACCCTGCACATTGGAGAGTTCATCTATAGACACCGGATATTTCAATGACATATCTTCCAGTGAAAAATCCTGAAAAATCACATAGGGGGGCAGCTCAAGTTTATGCGCTAGTTTTTTGCGTTCATCTTTTAAAAGCCGGAACAAATTTTCATCAGCTACAGCACCACCTTTTTGAGCTGTGATAACAGTGTCATCGTTTGCTTCTTTAAAGGAGTGGTCTTCAGTCATCATAAATGAACCGGGATTTTTCATAAAATTCTCGCCTTCTTTGGTCATTTTTATGACGCCATAGGTTTCAATGTCTTTTGAAAGCATACCGGCAATAAGCACTTGTCTTAAAAGCGCCATCCAGTATTCTGTTTCTTTATCTTTTCCAATGCCAAAATAGGGTTGTGTATCTATGCGGTGTGAGCTGATGAGCGCATTGATTTTTCCGATAAGTATCTGGACAATGGCTTTGGATTTGTACTGTTGATTACTTTCTTTTATGACACGCAAGAGTTTCAAGACATCATCTTTGGCCTCGTGTTGCTTTTTGGGATTCCGCATATTGTCGTCCATATCACCGCCATCTCCCGTTTCATTGTCAAATTCTTCCCCAAAATAATGCAGGATGAATTTTCTTCTGGAAATGGAGGTTTCGGCATAAGCCACGACTTCCTGCAATAAAGCCTGCCCAATTTCCTGTTCGGCCACGGGCTTGTTGCTCATAAATTTCTCGAGTTTTTCAATGTCTTTATAAGAGTAAAATGCCAGGCAATGTCCTTCACCGCCATCCCTTCCTGCACGACCGGTTTCCTGGTAGTAACTTTCTATACTTTTGGGAATATCGTGATGGATGACAAACCTTACATCGGGTTTGTCGATGCCCATTCCAAAGGCGATGGTTGCCACAACCACATCAGCATCTTCCATCAGGAACATGTCCTGGTGTTTGACCCGTGTTTTGGGATCCAGCCCGGCGTGATAAGGCACAGCATTAATGCCGTTAACCTGAAGGATTTGGGAAAGTTCTTCTACCCGTTTTCGGCTCAGGCAATATACAATACCGCTTTTACCGTTATTTTGTTTAATAAAGCGAATAATATCCCCATCAACATTTTTGGTTTTTGGGCGCACTTCATAAAACAAGTTGGGTCTGTTAAATGAGGCCTTAAAGACATTGGCATCCTGAATGTTCAGGTTTTTGAGAATGTCTTCCTGTACCTTGGGAGTTGCAGTTGCTGTGAGTGCAACTATAGGTATGTTTTCACCTATCCTGCCAATGATGGATTTTAAATTCCTGTATTCCGGTCTAAAGTCGTGTCCCCATTCGCTGATGCAATGTGCCTCGTCAATAGCCAGAAAAGAGATTTCTACACTGCGTAAAAATGCTACATTTTCTTCTTTGGTAAGCGATTCAGGCGCTACATAAAGCAGTTTTGTTACACCATCTGTGATGTCTTTTTTTACCTGTTTGATTTCGGTTTTGTTTAAAGACGAGTTGAGTACGTGTGCAATTCCTACTTCAGAGGAATTTCCGCGAAGGAAATCTACCTGGTTTTTCATCAATGCGATAAGGGGAGAAACAACTATAGCCGTGCCACCTGCAATGAGTGCCGGAAGCTGATAACACAAGGATTTTCCACCTCCTGTCGGCATTATGACAAACGTATTATTATTACTAATAACACTCTTGACCACTTCTTCCTGCAAACCTTTGAACTTAGAGAACCCAAAATACTTTTTGAGTGCTGCGTGTATGTCAATTTCGTTCACTTACTATAATTATTTTATCTACATTTGTAGTCTAAATATAACAATTTCTAAGTAAGACACAAACCAAAAAAACTGTAAAGTTTTGCAAAATCACAAAAAAATCATTTCAATTGCCAGACAAACTATAGAAACAGAGAGCAAAGCCATTGCAAATCTGGCCCATCTTGTTGATAATGAATTTGCTGAAGCAGTAGATTATGTGTACAGTTCCGGTGGCAGGGTCATAGTGACCGGTATAGGAAAAAGTGCCAATATTGCCACAAAAATTGTCGCCACGCTTAATTCAACAGGAACTCCTGCGGGTTTTATGCATGCCGCCGATGCTATTCACGGCGATTTGGGGACAATTCAACCCGAAGATGTGGTGATTTGCATTTCAAAAAGTGGTAATACACCTGAAATAAAAGTCCTGGTTCCGTTGATAAAATCGTTGGGTAATAAACTTATCGCAATTACTTCAAATAAAGATTCATTTTTAGGAAAACAAGCTGATTATGTATTGCACGCTTTTGTGGAAAAAGAAGCTTGCCCAAACAATCTGGCACCCACCACAAGCACTACAGCCCAACTGGTGATTGGTGATGCATTTGCCATGTGTTTATTGGATTTGAGGGGCTTCTCCAGCAAGGATTTTGCACGATTCCATCCGGGAGGCTCATTAGGCAAACAACTTTACCTCAGGGTGTCTGACCTCTGCGAAAGTAATGAAAAGCCAAGAGTAGGACTTGACTCGGGAATTAAAGAAGTGATAGTTGAGATTTCCGAAAAAATGCTGGGAGTGACAGCTGTGGTTGAAAATGATAAAATTGCCGGAATTATTACTGATGGTGATTTAAGAAGGATGCTAGCCAATACCAATGACATCAGCAGCCTCAAAGCCAAAGACATTATGACCCAAAACCCCAAGCGCATTGAAGCCAATGCCATGGCGGTTAAAGCGATGGAAGTGATGAACAATCATGGAATATCACAACTGCTTGTCGAGGAAAATGGCAACTACAAAGGTGTAATACACATCCATAACCTGATTAAAGAAGGAATACTTTAATGGCTGCCCGAAAAAAGAAAAACCCCGGTGCCGAGATGTCGTTTTTGGATCATCTTGAGGATTTGCGCTGGCACCTCATAAGGGCAACCATCAGCGTGGTTATTGTTGGTATTGCTGCTTTTATGGCCAAGGAGTTTATTTTTGACACCATCATATTCGGGCCCAAACAAGCTGATTTTATTACCTATAGGATTTTATGTGACATTGCCCAATTTGTGGGGCTGCAAGACAGCTTTTGTTTTGACGAACTGCCATTCAGGATTCAAAGCAGGACCGTTGCCGGACAATTTTCGGCTCACGTCTGGACTTCAATCACCGCAGGTTTTGTGGTTGCATTTCCTTATGTGATTTATGAATTCTGGAAATTTATAAGTCCGGGTCTGCTTGAAAATGAAAGAAAAACAGCAAGAGGGTTTATATTTATTTCTTCATTGTTGTTCTTTATAGGTGTGTTGTTTGGCTATTATGTGGTGACTCCGTTGTCCATCAATTTCCTGGGAAGTTATACGGTGAGTGCCGAAGTTTCCAACGAATTTGATATAGGGAGTTACATCGGCCTGGTAAGATCATCGGTGGTGGCATCAGGACTGATTTTTGAATTGCCTATTGTTATGTACTTGTTGACCAAAATTGGTCTCGTTACACCCGAAATATTACGCAAGTACCGAAAAATGAGTTTAGTGATTGTTTTGATTTTGTCTGCAATCATTACTCCCCCGGATATTGTGAGCCAGATTATAGTAGCAATTCCTATTTTAATCCTTTATGAAATAAGCATTTATATTTCAAAAGTTGTTGTAAGAAACCAGAACCGAAAAGCAAAAAAGTAATAAACTTTAAAATATCAAGCACCCAACCTTCAGTGAACTTATGGTTGGCAAAGCAAATTTTAAATAACTATTAAACTTCAAAAATCTTGAAGCTAAAGAGAACGAAGTAAACCTGAAACCCAATGTCAAACAATAAAGTAGATGAATTCAACGCTTATCGCGAAAGGATGAACGACAAACTCCTGGCCGATAATAATAAACTGATAAAGCGTATCTTTAACCTCGATACCAATGCCTATATGGAAGGTGCTTTGGATGTAAAGACCAAAGAATTGCTTGGTTTGGTTGCCTCTGCTGTCTTGCGTTGTGATGATTGTATTGCATATCATTTGCAAACGGCACACAAATTGGGTGTAACCAAAGAAGAAGTGATGGAGACCCTAGGCATTGCAACTTTAGTAGGTGGAACTATAGTAATTCCACACCTGAGAAGGGCCTATGAATTTTGGGAAGCTTTGGAGCAAAAACACAATAATTAAGAAAAATGGAGTTTATTTAAATAGACTTGCCCATTTAAATATGAAGTTAAGAGCAGAAAATTTAGTAAAAACGTATAAAGGACGTGATGTGGTCAAAGGCGTGAGCGTTGAGGTAAACCGCGGCGAAATCGTGGGTTTACTGGGTCCAAACGGTGCCGGAAAAACCACATCTTTTTATATGATTGTAGGCTTAATCAAGCCCAACAAAGGAAAAATTTTCCTAAATAACACTGATATCACAAAATTCCCTATGTACAAACGCGCTCAAAATGGCATAGGTTATCTGGCGCAGGAAGCTTCAGTTTTCAGAAAATTGAGTATAGAAGAAAATATTTTAAGCGTGCTTCAGCTCACCAAACTTTCCAAAAAAGAACAACACCAGCGAATGGAGTTGTTAATAGAGGAATTTGGATTGGGGCATATCCGAAAAAACCGGGGTGATTTGCTTTCAGGTGGGGAAAGACGACGCACTGAAATTGCGCGGGCACTGGCTACAAACCCGGCGTTTATACTTCTTGATGAGCCATTTGCCGGTGTTGACCCGGTTGCGGTTGAAGACATACAGCGCATTGTGGCCCAACTCAAAAACAAAAACATTGGTATTCTCATTACAGACCACAATGTTCAGGAAACACTTGCAATTACTGACAGGACATACCTGATGTTTGAAGGAAGCATTCTGAAACACGGTGAACCCGAAGAACTCGCCGCAGATGAAATGGTTAGAAAAGTGTATCTGGGTCAAAATTTTGAACTCCGCAAAAAGAAACTGGATTTTAATAATCTTTAAGTAGTTTCTTTATTTTTCGCTAATAGCGAAAGCAGAATATACAACAAAATCACCAGCGGAATCGCCGTAAACCAAAATGCGATAAGCATTACCAAACTTGCAATCAAAAATACATACCGCAACGAATTGCCTTTAAAACTACGCGTTTTAAACTTCAGGGAAAACAAACGGATATTGGCATTCAACAGATAAGCACTCAACAACGTAAGTCCCACTAAAACCCAGGGATTGAGAAGTAGTTGATAAGCAATTTCAGTGGGCTGATAGATTAAAATAAGTGGTAAACTAATAATCCACAAAGTATTGGCAGGAGTAGGAAGACCAATAAACGAATCAGTTTGTCTGTCGTCCACATTAAATTTTGCCAGGCGGTAGGCAGATGCCAGTGTAATCAATAAACCGAATAGCGGTAAAAAAGCTTCAGTTGTTATATTGATAGTAACAGTTTCCCAAAGGGTTTCAGGAACGGTCTCCTGAGAGGCCATAAACAAGAGTTGCATCATCACGATTCCCGGTGCGAGCCCACTGGTGACCACATCGGCAAGAGAGTCAAGTTCTTTTCCCACTGGACTTTCCACTTTAAAGGCCCTGGCAGCCAGACCGTCAAAAAAATCAAGAAAAATACCCAATATGACAAATCCTGCCGCAAGCGGAAGGTTGCCCTGAACAGCAAAAACAACCGCAATACAGCCTGACATTAAATTACCAAGAGAAATGAGATTAGGGATGTGCTTAAGCATAAATGAATTTTAATGTCCTGTAAAAATACTAAACTATTTTAGTTTGGGCTTAAAATTAAACAATAACTCAAGGTTTTTGTAGTTTATAGATTTTAAAAAAGTAGCATATTTGCATCAAACTAAGCCCTTGAAAAAAACATTTCTTTTACTATTATTTTTTTCGGTTTATATCGTTTCCGCCCAAACTGCCAGAAAATATTCAAACGAGTTTATGAATATTGGTGTTGACGCCAGGGCACTGGGAATGGCCAATGCCGTTACAGCAGTTACTTTTGATGTAAATTCAGGGTATTGGAACCCAGCAGGGTTAATTCACTTGGAGGACAACCAATTGTCATTAATGCATGCTTCTTATTTTGCAAATATCGCCACATACAATTATGCCGCATTTGCGATGCCGCTTGACGGCCGGAGTGCTGTTGGGTTTTCGGCCATCAGGTTTGGGGTGGATGATATTTTGAACACCACCCAGCTCATAGACCAGCAAGGAAATATAGATTATAACCGTATCAGTCTATTTTCCACTGCTGATTATGGCTTTATGTTTTCCTATGCCAGAAAACTGCAACTTGACGGTTTTAGCTATGGTGTTAATGCTAAAGTTATTCGCCGTGTCATTGGAAAATTTGCATCCTCGTGGGGGTTTGGTTTTGATGTGGGGATACAGTTTGATAAAGGCGACTGGCATGTGGGTGTAATGGCTAGGGATATTACGACCACTTATAACATTTGGAGTATTGACGACGAACAGTTTGCTACCATACAAGGAGCTGTTGAAGGTCAAAACCAGGAGGCCCCGGAAACTTCTGAAATTACACTGCCAAAACTTCAAATTGGGCTAGGCAGAAGATTTGATTTCAGGGGTGACTATTCCCTTTTGGCATCGATGAACCTCAATATGCGTTTTGCGCAAACCAACGATATCATTTCTACAGAAGGGTTTAGTTTAGACCCTGCTTTAGGGTTTGAATTTGGGTTTATTGAAATGGTGTTTTTACGTGCAGGTGTTGGGAATTTTCAAAATGTACTACAGCTTGACGGAAGTGAGAGTGTAAACTTTCAACCCAATATAGGTGTTGGCTTCAAATATAAAGGCATACACGTTGATTATGCCCTGACCGATATTGGAGACCAAAGCGTGGCGCTGTACTCAAACATTTTTTCCATAAAACTGGACTGGGAAGTTTTCAGGTAATTAGTCTTCTTTATAGTGCTGACCCCTGTGTGGTTTTAAAGCATCACGCACAGCAATCATTTTATCCTGATCAACCACCAAAAAAGCAATAAAGTGCATTTCAGCAATAGACTCAACTCCTGTTAACGATTGGTTGAGTTGCTTGTGCGCTGCAAACTCATTCAAATGAATAACGTGATGTTGTGCAATTTTTTCAGCATCGGGGCCGTGAAAATCCCAGATAAGTTTAATGCGGTTTTGAGGCATTTATTTAGTCTTCAAATTCAATCTTGATACCCATTTTTTCCAGAACGGCAAGTGTAATATCATAATTTGGATCGAGGAAAACCAAATTGTTATCTGCACTCGTGTTAAATACTTGAGTGTATTTTTGTTCGCTGGCTACCGCATCAAGAGCTTCGGCTATCTTTTGAAAGAGGGGTCTTTTTAATTCGTCTTCTCTTATTCGCAGGAGTTGAAGACCGTTTTGCCTGAATTTGCTAATGTCTTCCTCAAGTGTAAAAATGACTGTTTGTTTTTCAAGTTTTTGCTGATCTGAAAATGAACTTACATTGGTATTGTAATCTTCTAGTTTAGCCTGATACTCTTCCATTTTTGAATTTAGTTGTTTATCAAGGGTTTCACCATATTCCTGAATATTTTTTTGAATACCTTCAATTTCAGGCATTTGTAATATTATAAAATCGACATCGATAGTGCCAATTTTTGTTTGTGAAAAGCCGGTTAATGAAATGATGCCGATTGCTACAGCCAGAATTAAATTTTTCATTGTTGTTTTTTTTAGAACCACAAAAATAATGGAATTTTTAAAGCATTGGATATTTTTTGAAATAGTTATGATTATAACTACTTTTTTTATTGAAAAATTGACTTTTGAATTCGCATTATAATCAGATAATGAACTTGGTTAACAATTCATTTTTGCTATTTTTGCAAACAGTCAAAAAAAAGTATAAGATAATGAAAAGAAACATTTTTTCAGTTTTATTGTTTATTGGATTTTTTACAATTGGTCTTTCGCAGTCTAAAGAAAAAAATGTTTTAATGACCATAGATGATGAACCTGTTTATGTCGATGAATTTTTAAGGGTTTATAATAAAAATCTCGATATGATTCAGGATGAATCACAAAAAAGCAAGGAAGCCTATCTCGAACTTTTCATCAATTACAAGTTAAAGGTTAAAGAAGCATTCGCTCAGGGTTTACACAAGAATGAATCATTTATCAAAGAATTGGGAAGTTATAGAAACCAGCTTTCACAAAATTACCTGTATGATCAGGAAATAACTGAAGAACTTATAGAGGAAGGATACAACAGATTGCTTGAAGAAGTTAGTGCAAGCCATATCTTGATTAGGTTAACACCTGACAGTCGCCCAAAGGACACCCTGGCGGCCTGGAACAGAATGAAAGTTATTCTTGACAAAGCCAGAGCCGGTGAAGATTTTGAAACACTAGCCAAACAATATTCAGAAGAACCAAAAGCAGATGAGCGTGGAGGGTTTCTAGGTTACTTTAAGGGTTTTGGTATGGTGTATCCATTTGAAACAGCAGCATATAACACCCCCGTAGGTCAGGTTTCAGACATAGTTAGAACACAATACGGCTATCATATATTAAAAGTCCATGACAGAAGAGTTTCGCCGGAAGAAGTCACTGTTGCTCATATTATGGTTTCCTCTCAAGGAGGTGAAGTTTCTGATGAAGTTGCATTGCAGCGTTTAAATGAAATAAAAATGAGGCTCAATCAAGGTGAAGATTTTGGTGATTTGGCCCGTCAGTTTTCTGAAGACCCCGGCACTGCACGAAATTCAGGCTTGTTGAACCGTTTTGGTTCAGGAAGACTCAATGCACCCAAATTTGAGGAAGCAGCTTTTGGTTTAAAGAATAAAGGCGACATTTCTGAACCGGTTCAAACTGATTTTGGTTGGCACATCATAAAGCTGATTGAAAGACACCCTAAAGAATCACTTGAAGAAATGAGAGATGATCTTTTGACGAGGGTTAAAACATCAGACCGCTCCAAAGTGATTGTAAAATCTGTCAACGAGCGAATCAAAGAAAAATATAATTTTGTTAAAATCAATGATCCGCTTCCTTTTTTTAACCAATTTGTCACTGACAGTGTGTTGAAAAGAAAATGGGAATACAAGTCTGAAGATTTGACCAATAACGAGCCTATATTTAAAATAGGAAATAGAACATACAGATACTCTGATTTTGCAGAATATATCGATGTGCGTCAAAAACGATCAAGAATCTATAGAGAAAAAGAAGTTCTTCTAGGTGAATATTACAAAGAATTTGAAGATCACACATTAGACGAGTTTTACAAAATAAGCCTTGAGGAGGACAATGAAGAATTCGCCAATTTATTGGACGAGTACAGAAACGGCTTGCTTATTTATGATTTGATGCAGCGAAACATATGGGAACCTTCAAAAACAGACTCCATTGGCATAGAAAAGTTTTTTAATAAGAATAGAGATAACTACAGGATGAATACTCGTGTTAGAGGTTCAATAGCTTCAACAGCTGATGCAGAAATTGCCGGTAAAATAAAGAAAATGCTAAATGAAGGTGTTGATGAAGACAAAATCAAAAATCAATTCAATAGCGATACAAAAATCAATGTGATTTTTACAACAGGGGTTTTTGAAATGGGCAATTCCATACTTCCTGAAAATTTTAAAACCAGTAAAGGAATATCTGAAGTGTATAATATTTCTACCGCTCAAAACACTAATACTGCCCAATATATCGTTGTCAATGTTGAAGAGGTTTTACCCGCCGGAAATATTTCTTTAGATAATATTCGCGGGAGGGTAATTAGTGATTATCAGCTATTTTTGGATCAGAAATGGATGGAAGAGTTAAGAGACAAGTATAAAGTTAAAGTCAATAAAAAGGCTTTGAAAAAATAAATGAAAAAAGTATTTCTCATCCCCCTACTATTATTGGCAGTTTCTTGCGATTTTTTTAAGCAAGCGCCGCAAGAAGAAGTAGTGGCAAGGGTGGGAAACCAATATTTGTACAAAAGTGATATACAGCATATAGTGGGACCGGGTACTTCTCCTAATGACAGCACACTGGTAGTAAGGACATTTATAGACAAGTGGGCCACACAGCAACTACTTATGGAGAAAGCACGAATTAATCTTACTCAGGAAAAACTGAATGATTATGATGAACTAGTGAATAATTATAGAATAGATCTTTACACCAAAGGCTATGTAGATATCATTGCAACACAATCATTGAATAAAGAAATTAAGGAACAGGAACTGGAGTATTTTTATGAACAAAACCAGGACAATTTCAGATTGAATGAAGAGCTCATTCAATTGCGATTCATTCACGTGGGGGCAGACAATCGTAACATTAACACTATTAAACAGCAACTGTACCGCTTTAACGAAAAGGACAGAGAAGAACTTATTGAGCGCGAAATTCAATTTAAATCAATCTCGCTAAATGATTCTGTTTGGGTTCAGGCACAAACCGTAAAAAACCTTATACCTTTGCTAACAGAAGATAATTATGACGAATTGTTAAAAAAATCAAATACTTTCGAGCTGCAAGACTCTTTAGGAGTATATTTGATTTTTATTAATGATGTGTTGTTGCAAAATGATATAGCCCCACTTTCCTACGTAAAACCAACAATTGAACAAATTATCCTAAACAGGAGAAAACTTGATATAATAAGAAATTTAGAAAAGGACATTTTACAAGATGCCCTCAAAAACAATAACTTTGAAGTTTATGATTAAGAATAGATTAAGTGTAATAATGATCATCGCTTTGCTGATTGGTTTTTCATCAACCGCACAAGATACAGATACACTCATTATTGATGAAAAAAGTGACCTGAGCCTTCAAATTGGGTCCGAACCAAAAAGAGACACACTCGTTCCCAATAGAAGATTTAAAATTGATGGTGTGATTGGTGTTGTGGGTGATTACATCGTTCTGGAAAGTGATATAGATAAAACATATCTCGAATTACAGCAACAAGGCATTTCCATTTCAAATATTTCCAGGTGTGAACTGTTTGGGAAACTACTGGAAGACAAACTTTATGCACACCACGCCGTTCAGGACAGTATTGTTGTATCAGAAGTTGAAATCAATGCCCGCCTCGATCAGCAGATTGAATATATGGTTAGCCAGTTGGGCTCAGAAGAGCGTGTATATCAGTATTACCGTAGAAACTCTATGGCTGAATTGCGACGCGAGTTGTTTGAAATTAACAAATCGCAACAACTTGCAGCTATGATGCAGGAAAGGGTATTTCGCGATGTAGAAGTGACCCCGGAAGAAGTGCGTCAGTTTTTTTATGCTATACCTAAAGAAGACCGCCCAATTTTTGGTACTGAACTGGAAGTTGCACAAATAGTAATTAAACCTGAAATCACACAGGAAG
Organism: uncultured Flavobacteriaceae bacterium; assembly: GCA_964469175.1. Lineage (GTDB taxonomy): Bacteria > Bacteroidota > Bacteroidia > Flavobacteriales > Flavobacteriaceae > Planktosalinus. Next base: position 45,148 of record CAYXXY010000007.1, on the reverse strand, counting down.
CCAAGCAAAGGGTGATTGATGAACTCAATGACCACCGCAGGGATGTAGTGGAAAACGGTGCCAGTTTTACAACCAAAGTAGTACTTTATTCTGATGAGCCCGGTGCTGCAGCCCGGGGTGGGCAAATCACACTTAACAGAAGAAGTCCTTTTGTGAAAGAGTTTAAAGATGTTGTTTTTTCGCTTAGCGAAGGTGAAGTTAGTGAACCTTTTGAGACCGAATTTGGTTATCACATTGTTTTTGTAGAACGCATTCGCGGTCAGGAAAGAGATGTGAGACACGTGTTGAAAATTCCGCGTGTGGATGAAGCCACAATCCAAAAAGCCAGGGAAAAAATTGACAAAATCAGGACAAAAATTGTTAACGGTGAAATTACTTTTGCAGAAGCAGCCATGTCTGAATCTGATGAAAAGGAAACCAGAAACAATGGAGGCCAACTCATCAACCCATTGACAGGTGACACTCGTTTTGAATTGACAAAAATGGATCCAAGCATGAGTGCCCAGGTTTATAATCTGGCTGACGGTGAGGTGTCTCCAGTCTTTGTTGATGAAGACCGTGCCGGAAGAAGAAGCTTTAAAATTCTCACTGTAACAAACAGAATCGAAGAGCACGTAGCTGATTATACTGTTGATTATGAAAAAATCAGGGAATTGGCACTCACTCAAAAAAGAATCAAGGAAATCGAAAAATGGCAGGAAAATAAAATTAAAGAAACATACATCAATATCAATAGTGAATATGCTGATTGTGATTTTACCAATAACTGGACACAAAAATAATCCTCTACCTAAAATTATATCAATATGTCTGACGTAGCAGCTGTAGAACAATTAGTCAAAAAGCACAAGGAGTTAAAAAAAGAAATATCAAAAATCATAATTGGTCAGGATGAAGTAGTAAAACAGGTGCTGTTGTCAATATTTTCAGGAGGTCACGCGCTGCTTATTGGTGTTCCGGGACTAGCAAAAACCCTAATGGTCAACACCATTGCACAAGCATTGGGTCTCGATTTTAAACGCATACAGTTCACGCCTGATTTGATGCCCAGTGACATTTTGGGTTCAGAAATATTGGATGAAAATCGTCAGTTTAAATTTATTAAGGGCCCTATTTTCGCCAATATCATTCTTGCCGACGAGATTAACCGTACACCGCCCAAAACCCAGGCGGCATTACTTGAAGCTATGCAGGAACGGGCAGTTACCATAGCCGGAAACCACTATAAGTTGAGTTTGCCTTATTTCGTTTTAGCGACCCAAAACCCTATAGAACAGGAGGGAACCTATCCCTTACCTGAAGCACAACTCGATCGATTTATGTTTGCCATCAATCTGGAGTATCCTTCTTTTGCTGAAGAAGTTGACATTGTCAAAACAACCACCACAGACAATACTGCTACTATCAATCCCTTGTTTAATGCACAGGAAATTATTGATTTTCAGCAGTTAATTAGAAGAATTCCAGTGGCTGACAATGTGATTGAATATGCTGTTTCGCTTGTAAGCAAGACACGCCCAAATTCACCCGAAGCCCCTGAATTGGTTAAAAGCTACATCGACTGGGGAGCAGGTCCAAGGGCTTCACAAAATCTTATTCTCGCTGCAAAAACCAATGCAGCACTTAACGGTAAATTTTCACCTGACATTGAAGACGTGAAATCTGTTGCAACCGGAATCCTGAGGCACCGGATGATCAAGAACTACAAGGCAGAGGCCGAGGGCTTGACCATAGAAGACATCATCAAGAGTCTCTTGTAGATTATTTATAGCTAATTCAATAAACAACTTTCACCGGCATTTTTTCTATATTCGTAAGGAAAATAATTGATTCTTGAGAATAGATTACCAACAGCGAATTTTTGGTCTGGATGTAATGCGTGCGGCAGCAATACTTTTTGTTGTTTTTTCACATGCCTTATGGATTTTTCCTGAAGCCACCGGTGGTCTGGTTGATTTGCTCAGGTTAATGGGGGTGATGGGAGTTGAAATCTTCTTTGTTTTAAGTGGATTCCTTATTGGAAGAATCCTATTTAGAATTTTTACTAAATCAGAGTTCAAATCCAAAGACCTCAATTATTTTCTCATTCGCCGCTGGTTTCGCACCCTGCCCAATTATTACCTTGCACTCCTAATTAATATTGCCATTGCTATTTACTTTGGTAGGGAACATCCCGATTCTCTTTGGAAATACTTTTTCTTTTTACAAAATGCTGTTGACGGAATGGATTTGTTTTTTACTGAGTCCTGGAGTTTACCCATTGAAGAGTTTGCATACATCATTTGCCCTTTTTTGTTTTATCTGGCCTTATTTTTTAAGTGGAAAATTGCCAAAGATAAAATGTTCTTGTACATCACACTTTTTATAGTTGGATTTTTCATTTTGACAAAAGTGATATACAACTACAACACTCCACTAAGTGATATGATATACTGGAACATCAACCTTAAAGCTGTCACACTTTATCGCATCGATGCCATCTATTACGGGGTTTTGGCAGCTTATATTTCTTTGATCAAACCAGAACTCTGGAAGTCACAAAAAGATTTGATGCTACTCATTGGGTTTTTGGGATTTATAGTGTTTCATTATTTAATAGCAAGTCAAAGCTTGACAATTCAGGAATATCCCTTTTTGTGGAATGTGCTCTATTTGCCTGTATGTTCAATCTTTATCGCTTTTTCGTTGCCATTTTTATCTCATTGGAAATCAGCCCCAAAATTTATTACAACACCAATAACCACAATCAGCCTTATCTCATACAGTATGTACCTCTTGCATTATTCAATTATTCTGCAATTGATGCGATATTTAAAGCCTATAGAATTCTTAAGTTTCAATGATAAATTGATTTTTGTATTAGTTTACCTTATCCTTACAATTTTTCTATCATACATTCTCTATAAAGTGTTTGAAAAGCCAATGATGGATTTGCGCGACAAACCATTTTTCACCAAGCGATTCTCAAAACTATAAATTATTAACCTTCCAATATTATACACTAAAAATTGCTTATTATATAAAAATAAGCACATAAAAATACTATTTATTAAATTTAATTCATTAAAATCTCATATTCTTTAGATATTTTTAAATTTGCTAACTTTTTATTACATTTGCCTCAATATTTCACTTTGGCTTTTTAAACCCTAATTTTTATACTATGGCTTTTGATATTGACATGATTAAAAAAGTGTATGCCACCATGGATGAGCGTGTAACCAAAGCACGTGAGTTGGTGGGAAAACCGCTTACACTTACAGAAAAAATACTTTATTCTCATTTGTGGGAAGGAACCCCAACAAAAACATTCAACAGGGGAAAGGATTATGTTGACTTTGCACCCGACAGGATTGCCTGCCAGGATGCCACTGCTCAAATGGCGTTACTGCAGTTTATGCAGGCAGGTAAAGACAAAGTAGCTGTTCCAACCACCGTACATTGCGACCACTTAATTCAGGCAAAATCAGGGGCGTTTGAAGATTTAAAAAGGGCCAACGACACCAGTAAGGAAGTTTTTGATTTTTTGGAATCTGTTTCAAACAAATACGGAATTGGCTTCTGGAAACCCGGCGCAGGGATTATCCACCAGGTAGTTCTTGAAAATTATGCTTTTCCGGGCGGAATGATGATTGGAACCGATTCTCACACGGTAAATGCCGGCGGACTCGGAATGGTAGCCGTGGGCGTTGGAGGGGCAGATGCTGTTGACGTAATGGCAGGAATGGCCTGGGAACTTAAATTCCCAAAACTCATCGGTGTAAAGCTCACCGGTAAACTCAACGGCTGGACCGCTTCAAAAGATGTTATCCTGAAAGTAGCCGGTATCCTTACCGTAAAAGGAGGAACAGGAGCCATACTGGAATATTTTGGTGATGGGGCATTGAACCTTTCCTGTACCGGAAAAGGAACCATCTGTAATATGGGTGCCGAAATTGGTGCCACCACATCTACTTTTGGTTATGACGATGCTATGGAGCGCTTCCTAAGGGCCACAGACAGAAATGAAGTGGCCGACGAAGCCAACAAAATAAAACATCATCTCACCGGCGACCCGGAAGTGTATGCCAACCCTGAAAAATATTTTGACCAGGTAATAGAAATCAACCTTGACGAATTGCGTCCACACCTCAATGGACCTTTCACACCGGATTTAGCCACACCGGTTGGGGAGCTTGGTAAATTAGCCCTTGAAAACGACTGGCCACTAAAAGTTGAATGGGGGTTGATCGGTTCTTGTACCAACAGTTCCTATGAAGATTTAACCCGAGCCGCTTCCATCGCCAAACAAGCCGTGGATAAGAAAATTAAAGCAAAATCAGACTTTGGTATTAACCCGGGTTCTGAGCAAATTCGCTATACAGCAGAGCGTGACGGTATTTTGAAAATATTTGAAGATCTGGACGCCACCATTTTCACCAATGCCTGCGGGCCCTGTATCGGGCAGTGGGACAGAAGTGATATGAAAGGCGACGAGAAAAACACTATTGTGCATTCGTTTAACAGGAATTTCTCCAAACGTGCCGACGGAAACCCCAATACCCATGCTTTTGTGGGTTCACCCGAAATGGTAGCCGCCGTCACCATTGCCGGCCGACTTGACTTCAACCCGATGACTGATAAACTTATCAATGAAGACGGGGAAGAAGTGATGCTGGAAATGCCTCAAGGAATTGAACTTCCACCATTGGGCTTTGACGTAAAAGACAATGGCTATTTGGAGCCTATGAAAGACGGTAGTGGAGTGCAGGTGAAAGTAAGCCCTACTTCAGATCGTTTGCAGTTGCTTGACCCCTTCCAGCCCTGGGACGGGAAAAACATTGAAGGCGCTAAACTCCTGATAAAAGCTTTTGGAAAATGTACCACAGACCATATTTCCATGGCAGGCCCCTGGTTGAAATACCGTGGCCATCTGGACAACATTGCAAACAACACCCTGATAGGGGCAGTAAATGCCTTTAACCAGAAAACCAATTTTGTAAAGAACCAACTCAACGGTGAGTATGATGGAGTACCCAACGTGCAACGTGAGTACAAAAAGGCAGGGATTCCAACGGTAGTTGTTGGAGACCACAACTATGGCGAAGGCTCTTCAAGGGAACACGCTGCAATGCAGCCCCGCCATTTGGGAGTTAGGGTAGTGCTGGTAAAATCATTTGCCCGCATCCACGAAACCAACCTGAAAAAACAAGGCATGCTGGCACTCACTTTTGCCAATGAAGCCGACTATGACCTGATTCAGGAAGATGACACTTTGAACTTTGTGGATTTAAAAGAGTTCACACCTGAAAAGCCAATCACCATTGAACTGGTGCATAGCGATGGAAGTAAGGACGTGATCATTACAAATCACACTTACAATCAGGCGCAAATTGAATGGTTTAAGGAAGGCTCTGCATTGAATTTGATTAAAAAGCAGAACGCTTAATAACAGCTAATGACTGAAATATAAAAACCACCCGGGAGGGTGGTTTTTTGTTTGAGTTTAAAGTTTTGACGATGCTTTTAGCTATTGGGATTCTCCGGGTGGGTGGGTAGAAGCCAAAGGTTGAGCATCGATGTTGTGGTGTCGTTTTTTTTATGCTGATATTGGTTTTACGTTGATTTGTCCGCCAATAGCTTTCAGTACCTTCATTATTGTTCCAAATTGTGGTTTTGCTCCGTCGGATAATGCTTTATAAAGACTTGGTCTGCTCATTCCGGTTTTCTCCGCAATTTTGGTCATTCCGATTGACTTTGCAATATGTCCGATTGCTACTATCAAATCAGAACTGTCTCCATCTTCAAGTACTGTATTCAGATATTCAGCAATCATTTCTTCGCTGTCCAAATAGTCCGCTATGTCAAATTTTGTGGTATCCATATCAATCATTTTTTATTCCCTATTTTTTTTATTATATCTGCGATGTGTTTGCTTTGCTCTGTTTTAAAATCTCCTTCTTCAAGACCAAGAGCAACCGAAAGAGCCCTATGGCTTTTTAATCTACTGTGATTTAAAATTATTTTATCTTTGTTGTTGATAAACTCTACAATACTATTCTCATCGAGATTAAAATCATCAATCTCAATTAAGCACCAAACTATATAATTTATATCATTTTCAATGACTCCTTTTATAGTTTTACCTCTATGTTTGCCGAAATTCAATATTGTCTCAGGACTATAGTGCATGTTTTAGATTTTTTTAAAAAACTATTACAACTCTTAATATTATAATTAAATGGTTAAAATTCCTTTTGGAGTTATTTATACAGCTGATTTTATAAAATCTAAATCATCTTTATCAAATTTTCGCCATCCTTCTTTTTCAAAATTAATGAACCGACTAAATTCTTTTTTTTGTATTGTTTTTAAGTAACACGATTCAAGAGTATCAATAATGTGTTCATATTCATTTATACTGGTAAGAAAATTATTGTCTGCAATTATTTTCAGATTACCAAAATCCATTTCATATTTGTGATAACCTAATCCTAATTCCTTATTCAATGTGAAAATATATTCCTTAGTTTGGTGACAGTGTTTAATTATTACAGGAATATCTGCATTTACCATTTCATCGATTAGCTCTTTAATATTAAGTTTCTTTTCAGAATTTAAAACCTCTTGTGCTCCTATTAAAAACGGTAAAGTTAAACCTGTACCTTTTTTTTGTTTTTCACTTAATAATTTGCACCAAAACTTCTCCATTACTTTAATTGTTCGTCTTCAGTATCATAACTAATTTCATCATTATTTTATGTGTTGTCAATTAAAGTCTTTTAGCATTTTTCATATGATATAAATATATATTTCCATCTTCGTCTTTTTCGCTCATTATGGCAAATGTACCTTTCTCTTTTAGGAAATCAATTATAGTAAATATATTACCTGAGTGATCTTTCATTTTAATTATTCCATTGTCAAAAACACCTAAGTAATCCAATTTCCAACCCCAATTTTCTCCATTTCTAGCAACAAATGTTATATCATATGATTTAAAAAAAGTGTCATAGATAATTTTTACATTTTTTCCATAAGGCAACTCTTTTTCATTGCCATTTATATCTATTTGCGTTACATAAAATCCTTCTGCTGTATATTTTTCATTATCATTTTGCTGACAATAATTTATAAGTGGTAATGACATCATTATTATTATAAATATTTTTTTCATTTTTAATAGTATTTAATGGTGTGTACAGATTTTTTATAAGTTATCTTCAAATCGTTCATAATAGAAATAGACTGCACATTGTTCAAGTTTTTCGTGAATATTTGTAATTCTATTTTTTAGATTTTCGAGGTCAACTTCTATGTTACTCCAAGTATCAACGTAAAAATGATTTCCAAATCGTTTAGAAAAAGGATATCTAGAGAAATCCATTTTATCATTTTTGTCGTTAGGTTTTAATTTAGAAGTTAACTCATTGAGATATTCTTGAAGATTAGAATTGTCATCTAAAATTTCGTTTGCTTTTTTTTGTCCGTCTAAGTCTTTTATTCGCGATTTAAATACTGATAATAATTGATTTAAATTATGAGTTCCTTCAATTTTCATGTCAATATCCAGTAATTCATTTAGTGTCAGAGTTAAACCTTTCAGATATAGTTCGATTCCGTGATTGAAATTCATAAAAATCGGAAATATCATGATGTCAGCTATTTTTCCTTCATTTTTGGATAAGCATTTATCGCATAAAATTATAGCTGATTTAAAGTAACCATCACCAAGATTAAATAAATTTATTATATCACTACTTTCCATCCTCCAATTCAGAAACGCCATTTTATTAATTTCTTCATTTCTTGAAAATATATCTTTAGTTTTCTCGGTCATTGGATAGTTTTCTTTTTTTTTGTAAAAAAATGTAAGTAATTTTTTTGTTTAACAGGTGTTGAGTGGTTTTTTGGCAGATGTTTTTTATTTACTATTTTTCGATAATATATCTTAGTTTAACTGTCGTTGTTTTCATAGTATCTCACAAAGCTTGTCATAATTTTTAATTCTTAAAAAGCTCTTTTTGGGGTTCAATTTTATTACCCATTAATTCTAATAGATGTAATAATCCCTTTTGTATTCTTTCCGCCATTTCGTTATTTTCATTTTTCATATGAATTCCAATTTCAGAAATAAACTCTTCTTTTTTTGGTTCATATATACTCTTAGAGTTTGAAATTATAAAAATATCTAATGTGTTATTCGTTCTACTTTTTCCTGAAAGTATCACATTTGAAATAACTTTAGGCAAAAAAGAATAATAGTCAAAAGTGTTTTTTTTCATTAAGGGATTCCAGATCTTTCGAGTAAAAACTAGATATTCACCATAGTTTGAGTCATTTATTATTTCTATTTGATATGTTCCCATTATTACATTGTCGCCATAGTTCTCAAGATTTAGATTTAACCAATTAATTGTTTCTTCTTTAGTTTGGCTAATACTTAACTGCGGAATTAAGATTATTATTAGTATTAATTTTTTCATGTTTTCTGTTTTAAATTACACACAAATATGTTTATTTACGACATGTCATATTGCTGATATATTTCATATCTGCACTCGTTTTAGTATCTGTTTAAAGCGCGTATATACACCCTATTAAGTTGTAAGTGCGACTTGTTTAAATATTAAATAACTATCGGGGGAGTATTCAAATATAATACAATTTGTTAAAATAAGTAAACCCATTTACATCTTTAAAAATATAGGTTTATAAGTTGTCAAACCAAGCAAGAATCTTATTGTCTCAGGAGTGTTGTAGCTTCAATTTGTTTAAAATTTTAATGCAAATTTACACATTGATTAGTCATTGATAACTCATTAATAATACATTAAACCCCAGTATTTATGGGTAAACAATGGGTTTTTAATGAGTTATTTATGCATAAAGGTGATGGAATAACCCTGTTTTTCAACAAATAAGCACCCAAATTTCTCAATGAAACGGGTGCTCTTAAAAAGTATATTACTGAAAAAGGCTAAATTAATTTACTATCAGCTTTTTAGTTGAGGTGCCCTGGGGTGAATGCAGTTTTACCAGATAAAAACCACTGTTGAGGGAGTTTATCTCAGCTTTGTTGGGGTTTTGGGGCTGCAGTTCCATCACCACTTGCCCGCGCAGGTTGTAAACGATCACCTGTTCCATAGTGGCGGTTGAGGTGATGGTCACGGTGGTTCCGTTTGAGGGGTTGGGATACATCACAAAATCATAGGCTGAAACAGTTTGGGTGCTTAACAGTCCCCAGCGGTCTTCGGCCATTGGGCCGCCCCAGATGATGGTAGCCAAAACAGGATTGTCAATAAAAGGGTTGCGGCTACCGTAAACGCCTTCCAGATAATCATTGCGTTGGTCTTCATATACATTTACCGGGTCATCAACATTCCATTGCAAATACATTTGCAGCATTTGGGTTCCGCTTTGAAGCGCTCCTTCACCCATCAGGCTGGGAAGGCATTGGTCGCCATAGCGGGTGTACATATACATCATCATCCGGGCCATATCGCCTTTCCACTCATCGCCGGGATAAAAATTGCCATTTACTACTGCAGCATTGCCACTGCCGTCCTGAAATTTTCTGTCACCTTTGTTGTTGTTCATTTGCTGGTCACAAGCCCTGATGTTGTGCGGGTCTGCTATAATACCTGTAGCGGCGTTGTTTGCACTACCCATCGACGGATTGGAACGCGTGCGGGCAAAAACGTGCTCGCGGTTGTATTCACAAAGCATGCCGCCAAAATCGTTTTTGTCCCTTGAGCGGTCTGTGGTGCAATTTCCGTCGTTGTCATTATAACCGTAAACCAACAGCACATTTGAAGAGTTGTTAGGGTCTTCATCGGTAAACACCAGGACATCCCGTGCGTCACCATAGGTAAAGTTTTGATTGTGTTGCGCAATTTTCATTTGCAACTCGTTAAAGAGTGCTTCACCGGTGAGGGTCAGGTTGACATCATTGTAATAGGGCTGTTGCGAAAAGGCAATAGCGGTAACAATTAATAGTAAGTTTAATAATTTTTTCACACGAATAAATTTAGGTTAAATATCTGTTTATTAAATAATTAATTTGTGTTTGATACTGCTTTGGTTGGATGTGGGGTGCTGGAAGCTGGAATTTTTTTTGTTTCTTGAACTTCCTGCACCCATCATCCAACACCCAGCCATTTTATTGCTATGCCAGTTCGCTTCGCTCGTGTCATCCCCTTTTGTGGAGGCGAATACTTAGTCATTTTTAATCCCTCAATGAGGGTTTCATCTAAATGTTTTTTTCAAGCAAGGCCATATAAAAACCGTCAAATCCTGATTTTGAGGGGAGAATGGTTTTTTCTTTGGCTAAAATAAAGTTTTTACCGGTTTCTGACTTTAAGAAATTCTTAATTTGTTTTTCATTTTCTGAAGGCAGTATTGAACAGGTGGCATAAACCATTTTTCCTCCGGGCTTTACCATTTTGGAATAATTTTCAAGGATTTCTGCCTGGGTTTTTTTAATGTTTTCAATAAACTCAGGTTGCAGTTTCCACTTGGCATCGGGATTTCTTCTTAAAACACCCAAACCGGAGCAAGGCGCATCAATGAGAAGACGGTCTGCTTTCTCATGAAGTTTTTTGATGACTTTGGTACTATCAATATGTCTGGTTTCAATGTTGAAAGCACCTGCCCGTTTGGCTCGGCGTTTGAGTTCGTTGAGCTTGTTGGCATAAATATCCAAAGCAATCAGTTGTCCTTTGTTTTCCATCAGGCTGGCAAGGTGCAATGTTTTTCCACCCGCACCGGCACAAGCGTCCACCACGCGCATTCCGGGTTGTACCTCCAGGAATTCGGCTACAAGCTGTGACGAAGCGTCCTGCACTTCAAACCAGCCTTCCTGAAACTGTTCGGTTATGAAAACATTGGCGCGTTCCTTTAGTTTTAATGCCAGCGGATAACCCTTTAATTTTTCAGTTTCTATGTCCAGGTCAAAAAGTGCCGCCTGGAGTTTTTCTATATCAGTTTTTAAAGTGTTGACCCTTAAAATAACTTCAGCTTCCTGATTGAGTGCTGCGATTTCTGTATCCCATTTTTTGCCGAGTTCCTTTTCGCCCAGTTCGTCCAGCCAGTCGGGTATGGACTCACGTATTTTCCTGATTTTAGAAAGCTCGTCAAACCTGCCTTTGATGCGTCGGGTTGGTGTGTCTTCCAGTTGCTTCCAATCGGGAAGTACAAGACCTCTTAATGTGGCCCAAACTGCAAACAGCCTGAATAATTTTTGACGGTCAAAGGGTTCGCGCACTTCGGCAATTTCGGCATAAAGGCGTTTCCAGCGCACAACATCATAAACAATCTGTGCAATAAAAGCCCGGTCACGTGCACCCCAACGCTTATCACGTTTTAAAGTGCCCTGCAAGGCTTTATCGGCATATTTGTCCTCATTGAAGATTTCGTTTAGTGCATCGACTGCGGCAAAAACTAAATTTCGGTGTATTCGCATGGGGGTTAAAAGTTTCTGGTTTCTTGTTCCTGGTTTGATTTAAAATTTACAAATCTCACCTCTTGGTTGCTGAGCGGAGTCGAAGCACACCACTCACCTCTAATAACTAAATACTAATTTGCAAAGGTATCACAATTCTGCCTATTGGCTGACAGGCTCTCAAAATTGTTTTTATATTTAACCAAAAATAAAGAGATGCGAATACTTGCCGGATTTTTTACAGTGTTGTTTTTTTCCTTTTGCAGTAGCGAAAAGAAAGAAACCATAAGAACTTATACTTCAATTGAAAAGGAATTGATTTTTAATGATAGCGTAAGCATCAGGGCGATTGTTCCCGTTGATGAAAATCGGGTTTGGTTTGCCGGAAACGAAGGAACGGTGGGATTGATTGACGGCAAAACCCCAAAAATTGCCGTAATCAGTTATGAGGACAGTTTAATACATTTTCGAGCTGTGGCGAAAACCAAAAATGCCTTTTTTGTACTGAGTATTGCCAATCCGGCGGTGTTGTATAAAATCGGGTTTGACGGGCTTACAGCCACTTCGATGGAAGAGGTGTATTTTGAGGAAGGCAAACGGGTGTTTTATGACGCTATGACCTTTTGGGATGACCGGGAAGGCATTGCTATGGGCGACCCGGTTGATGATTGCCTGAGCATCATCATCACCCGAAACGGTGGAAACAACTGGGAGAAACTTTCCTGCGAACTTTTACCAAAAACCGAGGAAGGTGAAGCCGCCTTTGCAGCCAGCAATTCAAATATAGCGGTGTATGGAGACCACACCTGGATTGTGAGTGGTGGAAAACGGGCGCGGGTGTTTCATTCGCCGGACAGGGGAAGGAGTTGGGAAGTTTTTGATACACCCATTATTGAAGGTGGAAGAATGACCGGTATATACAGCGTTGACTTTTATGATGAAAATACAGGAATCATCTTTGGTGGTGACTGGGAAAATATGCCAAACAACTATTCCAATAAAGCCATAACCGAAGATGGGGGCAAAACCTGGACGCTTATCAGTGACGGCGAAGGACCGGGTTATCGGTCTTCAGTACGGTTTGTGCCGGGCGGTGGGGGCGATGAGATTGTTGCTGCCGGCTCATTGGGTATATCTTATTCAAACGACCGGGGAAACACCTGGACAGAATTAAGCAAAGAAGGTGTTTTTGCCCTTGAGTTTGTGAATGACAGCATCGCTTTTGCTTCCGGAAATAGTAAAATATTAAGGCTTAAATTTAAATAGCCTTTACTTTTTATTGCCTCCACGGTATTTTTTCAACAATTGCATCTGGAAATCGTGTTCGGCTTTTTTGAGGCGCAACACTTTAGCAGGACTGAGAACTTTGAGTAACTCTGCTTCTTTTTGATTTTGAAGTTCTTGTTCACGGTTGTTAAAGTTTCTCATCCTGTCGAGGATTTCTTTAGCCTGAGCATCGTTCATAGTTTTGAAATCTTCACTTTGCGCGGTTCTCATTTCATTGCGCGCTTGCCTTTTTAAAGTGTGGATTTCCTTTTCAAACTTGTTGTAAACCGGCCAGAATTTTTCTGCTTCGGCAGTGGTAAGCTCAAGTTCCTGAGTGATAAAAGCTGTTTTCATCGCTTTGATGCGTTCGCCGCGTTGCTCTTGCGCAAATGTTGTGAACGTAAAAAGCAAAAGGAATAGGGATGTGAATATTGTTTTCATAGTTGTTTATTAATCGTAAAGTAAGTAGGTGTCGTCCAGTTCGTTCATTAAATAATCTTCAATTTCATCTTTGTTAAGTGACGAAAGTATCATTTCATTATCAAGCATCTCATCAGTTAAGAGGTATTCAAAGTCGATAAGCGATAGGTCTATAAAATCGCTTTCAATGAGGGTTGAAAAGGTGAAAGACTCATCAGCTGAATTTTGATTGAGGTCTTGGAATTGAAATATACTCACGGCAATCAATACAACAGCTGCAACTGCTGCTGCATATCTGACAAATTTCTTCTTGTGTAAAGGAATCACTTTTACGGTTTTATCAGATTGAATCGCTTTCGCGAAAGCTTTTTCTGCATTGCTTTCAAAATAACCTGCAGGAACCTGAAATGGATTTTCACCTGAAGCAACCTCCTGCAAAGCGATTTTGTCAAGGATTTGTTCTTCAAGGGTTTCAAAATAGTTTTTTGGTACTTTGAAGCCGGGTGATTTGATATGTGGTAATTCTTTTTTCATTCGTATATAGGACTCATAAATCGTTTAAAGGTTTAATCTTCGGTTAGGTATGCTGTTATTTTTTTTACAGCCAAATGGTAGGAGCTTTTTAAGGCACCCACCGAAGTTTCCAGTATTTCAGAGAGCTCTTCATAAGTATGGTCATCAAAGTACTTCATATTGAATACCAGTTGCTGTTTTTCAGGCAAAGTGGCGATGGCTTTCTGAAGTTTAAGTTGAATCTCATCGCCTTCAAAATATACATCAGATTCCAGATTGTTAATGGCCATCTCCTGTTCTTTCTCAATGGTTGTATTGTTGCGTTTGGCCTTTTGGTTTAAAAAAGTGATGGCTTCGTTGGTGGCAATGCGGTACATCCAGGAGTAGAGTTTACTTTCTTCTTTAAACCCGTCAATGTTGTTGTAAATTTTTATAAAGGTATTTTGAAGTACGTCATCTGTATCATCGTGGTTGAGTACTATTTTCCTGATGTGCCAGTACAACCGCTCCTGATATAGCTTCAGCAGTTCCCTGAAAGCCCCTTGTTTGTAGTTTTCGGATTTTAGTTTATGAATGAGTTCCTGTTCCGCGATCAAGGTCATAATTTTTCAATTGGACTAAATGTAAATGAAAAAGTTTAATTTAAGTGATAAAGAAATGTTATTCATTTTTAATGTGAAAATCAGGGTAATAACAGATAAAACGCAAAAAATTCCGATAAATGGTTGATTTTATTTTTTTGTAAGAAAAATCTTATTTATATTTGGCTATTCTTATGCGGTTATGTTTACTATTATATGCCCCAATTATAATAGTCAACAAGTTTGGGAAAGGCAGACTTTAAACGGTCTGCCTTTTATTTTGTATCAACTTTTAAAATGTAACAAGCAAGCGCTAAATTTTTGACTAAATTTTGTAGGAAGAAATTGAAAAAAATTAGTCAAATGACTGCATTGCAATGAGATTAAAGTAAACCCCCTTTTTATGGATTAGCTCAAGGTGTGTTCCTTGTTCCACGATTTCACCTTTGGCCATCACAACTATTTTATCAGCATTTTGAATGGTGGACAACCTGTGTGCAATCACTACTGAAGTCCGGTTTTGCATCATTTTTTCCAATGCGCTTTGAACCAGGCGTTCGCTTTCGGTGTCAAGGGCTGAGGTGGCTTCGTCCAAAATCATTATCGGAGGGTTTTTCAAAACAGCCCTGGCAATGCTGAGGCGTTGTTTTTGACCGCCGCTGAGTTTGTTTCCACTGTCGCCAATGTTGGTGTCCAGTTGGAGTGGTAACGATTCTACAAATTCCCACGCATTTGCAATTTTAAGGGCTTCGATAATCTCTTCGTCAGTGGCGTTTTCTTTGCCCACTTGTAAATTTCCCCTAACGGTATCATTAAACAAAATGGAATCTTGGGTAACAAGACCCATCAAACCCCTCAAAGAGTGCAAGCGCAACTCCCTGATGTCTGTGCCGTCAATTTTTATCGACCCTCCGCTCACATCATAAAAACGGGTAAGCAAATTGGCTATGGTACTTTTTCCGCTTCCGCTTTGTCCCACCAAGGCGATGGTTTCTCCTTTTTTCACTTGAAGCGAAAAGTTTTTTAAGACCAACTCCTGTTCATATTTAAACGAAAGGTTTTCAAGTGAAATACTATTTTCAAAGTTGTGTTTTTCAATAGCCCCGGGTTTGTCCTGAATGTTGTTTTCAGTTTCTAAAATTTCGAGTACGCGTTCTGCGGCGGCATTTCCTTTTTTGACACTGTAGGAGGCTTTGGAGATGGCTTTGGCCGGGGTTAAAATCTGGTATGCCAGACCCATATAAACAATAAAGAGTGCGGGATTGAGAGTTTCGTCAATAAGCACCATTCGTCCACCATACCAAAGCAATATGGCGATTACTGTAATTCCCAGAAACTCGCTGGCAGGAGAGGCCAGGTTTTGTCTGTTGAGCAGTTTGTTTGAAAAGTGGTAAAATTTATCGGTGGAAGCCTTGAATTTTTTTGTGAATATGTTTTCTGCATTAAAACCTTTGATGATTTTGAGTCCGCCGAGGGTTTCTTCAAGTATGGAGAGGAAAAAGCCTTGTTCTTGTTGCACCCGGTCTGATTTTCGCTTGAGCGATTTTCCAATCAGGGAAATGATAAACCCGGATACCGGAATAAAAATAAACACAAAAATGGTGAGCTCCACACTAATGAGGAGCATACCCCCAATAGTGAAAATTATGGTGAGCGGTTCCCTTACAATCAGTTCTAAAATAGATAGAAAGGAGTGTTGAATTTCAAGTACGTCACTGGTAATTCTGGCGATGGTGTCGCCTTTTCGCTTTTCGGAATAGTGGGAGAGGGGCAATTCAATCGTTTTTTTGTACAAGGCATTTCGTAAATCTTTTAAAACGCCGTTGCGTAAAAAAGTGATGAAATACATGGCCAGGTAATTAAAAATGTTTTTAAGAAAAAACATACTCACGACCAAAATCACCATAAAAATGAGCACATCATCCACGCCCTCATTGGTTTTTTGGGTAACGAAATAGTTGAGCGAATCCTCCACATAATCTATAGCGTTTCCAATACCTGTCCAATCCGGTTTGGTCTCCAGTCGCTCTGTATTTCCAAAAAGCACATTCATCATCGGGAAGAGCGAAAGCATAGAAAGCGTGCTGAACAATGCATAAAAAATATTGGCTACAATATTCAGTAGGGCATAGATTTTATAGGGTTTCGCAAAGCGAAGGATTTTTTTGAAGTATTTCATTAAAAATTTAAATAGATTTTAATTTTTTGCACCAAAGAAAATCATTAGTGGTTATTAATGATTGCGTCAATTTGTTCTTTTAAAATGGGAATTTCATTTTCAATCACATCCCAAATAATTTCATAATCAATCCCAAAATAATGATGAATGATTCGGTTTCTCAAATCACTTATTTCACGCCACGGAATATCGTTGTGTTGAATTTTGATGTCGGGGTGTATTTTGTTAACAGCCTCACCAATAATCTCAAGGCTGCGACAAACTGCCTTGGATAAGCGTTCATTGCCGGTAAATTCTTCATAAGAACTTGAATTGTATTCTTTGATGAGATATTCACATTCAGATTGAATATGTCTAAGAAATTCAATCGTTGAAGGGTACATAAATGGTTGATTTTAATATATGTGGGCCTATGAATGGGCTTAAGGATTGTTTGGTGACCAAATCAACTTTTGTCCCAAATAGTTTTTCGAGAAAATAATTCAGGGATAAAAAATTCCGAAAAGTTTTTTTGTTTTTATTCAGATTAACCAAAATGTCAACATCACTGTTTTCGGTTTCATTCCCTGTTGCAAAACTTCCAAACAGCCCGATTTCTTCCACACCAAATTCCTCAAGCTTGTTTTTGTTTTGCTTGATCAATGCAATCACAGTTTCTTTATTTAGCGTTTTGGTTTTCATTTATGGCTATAAATAAGGCTATAAATTTAAGTAAAACTTATCAAGTTTTGTGGAATAGTTGATTTATATGCCCAATGACTTTAGGATTGTGTCAATTTTCCCATCCAGTTTTTCCGAAACAGTATTAAACTCTGATGCGTTTTCAAGAGGCAGATTCACACTCATGTAAAACTTGATTTTAGGCTCTGTACCACTGGGCCGTGCTGCAATTTTACTGCCGTCTTCAGTTGTGTAAATCAGCACGTTTGACCTTGGAATTTCGATGGTTTCTTCTTTACCAGTTATCAGGTTTATTGAAATCCCCGTTTGGTAGTCATCCACCACAATCACTTTTGAGCCTGCGATTTCCTGTAAAGGATTGGCTCTTAAATCAACCATCATTTGTTTGATTTCTTCGGCACCTGCTATGCCTTTTTTGACTAGTGAAACCAAATGCTCTTTATAAAACCCGTGTTTGATAAACAAATCTATTAAGTAATCAAAAAGCGTCTTGCCTTGTTCTTTTTGCTGTGCAGCCATTTCGCAAGCCAGCAAAGTAGCTGTTACGGCATCTTTGTCCCTCACAAAGTCGCCCACCATATAGCCGAAACTTTCTTCGCCACCGCCAATAAATTGTTGCTCGGGGTGGTCTTTAATCATTTTGGCAATCCACTTAAATCCGGTAAGCCCCACTTTGCATTCGGTATTGTAGGTAGAAGCAATTTTTTCCATCATCGGGGTGGAAACGATGGTTGAAGCAATAAAAGCATTGCCCTGAAGCGAATTGTTTTTAGAATGAAAATTCAATAAGAAGTCACTCATCATCACCATGGTTTGATTGCCATTCAGGATGGTCATTTCCCCTTGGGGGTTTCTCACTGCAATGCCAAGCCTGTCCCCATCGGGGTCGGTGCCAATAACGATGTCTGCATTGATTTTATTGGCCAAATCGATAGCCATTTTTAATGCTTCGGGTTCTTCGGGATTGGGTGATTTTACCGTGGGGAAGTCGCCGTTGGGTTCGGCTTGTTCTTTGACTATATGAACATCAGTGTAACCGGCTCGTTTTAATACTTCAGGGATTATTGTAATGGAGGTGCCATGCAATGATGTAAATACAATTTTCAGGTTTTCTTTTGCTTCTTTAGAAGTGCCGAAAGAACCGTGTTTGAGTGACATTTCAATAAAGGCTTCATCCACTTCTTTATCGATGTGTTGTATCAAGTTTGCTTTCGCTGTAAAGCGAATGTCTTCAAATTTCAGCGCATTGATTTCAGCAATCACTTCTGCATCCTGTGGCGGAACGAGTTGTCCCCCGTCGTTCCAATAGACTTTGTAGCCATTGTATTCCGGTGGGTTGTGTGATGCTGTTAAAACAATTCCGCAGTGACAGTTTAAATGAGTAACTGCAAATGAAAGCTCCGGAGTTGGACGCAATTCTGAAAATAGAAACACCTGTATATCGTTGGCTGAAAATACATCGGCCACCACTTGGGCAAGTTCTGCACTGTTGTGGCGGCAGTCATAGGCTATGGCAACTTTGTGCTGTTCACCCGGAAATTGTTTCTTGATGTAATTTGAAATGCCCTGGGTGTTTTTTCCCAGGGTGTATTTGTTGATGCGGTTGTCGCCCACACCCACAATACCGCGCATACCGCCGGTGCCAAATGTAATGTTGGTGTAAAAACTCTCTTCAAGTTCTTTGGGGTTGAACGAAATGAGTTCTTTGATTGTTTTTTGGGTTTCGTCATCAAAATCGGGGGTGAGCCATTTGTTGACTTTCTCCAGTATTTCGGGTTTAATGTAGATCATCAATAATAAATGTTACGTGGGGCAAAGGTAAATAAAGTTAGGGAGATGCGCTTGTTAGGAAATCGTTAATCCAGATTGACCTGATCACTGATTTTGTAGTTTTCCTTGTGTTTGTTGTTTCTTAAAATGATTTCACCCAGAAAACCGGCCAGGAAGAGTTGAGTTCCGAGCACCATTGCGACCAATGCCATAAAAAACTCGGGTCTTTCTGTTAACAAGCGACCATCGGGTTTAAGAAACAATTTGTCGATGCCCAGATAGAGGGTAAGCACAAAACCTACAAAAAGTATCAAAGCACCCCACGCGCCAAACAGATGCATGGGTTGTTTGCCAAAACGGCTTAAAAACCAAATGGTGATTAAATCCAGAAAGCCATTCATAAAACGGTTGACACCAAATTTGGTGGTGCCGTATTTTCTGGCCTGATGCTGCACTACTTTTTCGGTAATATTATTAAATCCGGCGTTTTTTGCCAATACGGGTATGTAACGGTGCATCTCACCGGTGACTTCGATGTTTTTAATTACGTTATTGCGGTAAGCTTTAAGTCCGCAGTTAAAATCGTGCAATTTTACGCCTGAAGTTTTTCGTGCTGCCCAGTTAAAGAGTTTGGAAGGCATATTTTTAGATAACGCATTGTCATACCGTTTCTTTTTCCATCCGGAAACCAGGTCATATCCTTCCTCGACTATCATTTTGTAAAGTTCGGGGATTTCCTCCGGGTTGTCCTGCAGGTCGGCATCCATAGTGATTACCACATCGCCTTGTGCAATAGCAAAACCGGCATGCAGTGCTTGTGATTTTCCGAAATTCCGTAAAAAGCGAATGCCTTTCACTTCGGAATGAGTTTTAGAAAGTGAGGAAATAAGCTCCCACGAACCGTCAGTACTGCCATCGTCGATAAAAATGACCTCAAAAGAAAAACCATTGGACTGCATCACCCAGTCAATCCAATGGTGAAGTTCTTTAAGGGAATCTTTCTCGTTGAGTAAGGGGATGACGATGGATAGATTCATATATTACATTTCGTTCGGATTGTCTCTTTTGAGAATCAACCCCGAAAATAGGGAAATAATAAACCCAAAAAACAAACTTCCTATGAGTGAAAATGTGGCCATCATAAATGGAGTGGTGAAGCTTTTTGTGAAATTCAACGCTTGTTCTCTTTGTTCTTCTGTCATTCCTTCTGATTTACTCATACTTTCCCTTGCTTCCTCCATAATAACGTCAATGTATTCAGGATAAACAAATGAATAGTGAAGGTATGCATAAAGTCCTGCAACAACCCCCGCGATAGCGGCTGTAGCTAATCCTACTTTTAAGCCTTCACCCAGTTTTAAAAAACCGCCGTTACCTTGACGATAAGCTTTGATTGCTGAAAAAAGTAAAAATATGGTGATTACCATACTTACTATGCTTAGCATCCAGTTTTTTTCAATGTTTGCCACATACATAATGACCATTAAAAGAATTGAGACAAGTGCCAGCAAAAGTCCGTAATTGACTGCAATTTGCTTTAAAGAAGATTTTTGATTTTCCATTGTAATGATGTTTTGGTTTGGACAGTTAGTAGACAAAGATAGAAAATCGTTACATAAAATTCTCGCGAAGGAGGGAATCTTATTCAAAAAACATTGATTAATTTTTTCCAAAACTTTTATTGCCCAATTGAAAATTATGCTTAAATTTGCAACCTCAAAATAGCGAGGATTTTTAAACAATTTATTATGAAACAAGGAATTCACCCGGAAAATTACAGATTAGTAGCATTTAAAGACATGTCAAATGAAGACGTGTTTCTTACTAAATCTACCGCAGATACTAAGGAGACAATTGAAGTGGATGGCGTTGAGTATCCATTAGTGAAGTTGGAAATTTCCAGAACTTCTCACCCATACTATACCGGTAAATCTAAATTGGTAGATACCGCAGGACGTATCGACAAGTTCAAAAACAAATACTCAAAATTCAAGAAATAATTATTTCGCATTATACAATTCAAAAGCCTTCGAGAAATCGAGGGCTTTTTTGTTTCCTGTTTTATCATAATTTTCAATACTTTTACTGAACATTGAATTGAAACAACCATGAATTTTATACTTTTTGACGGTCCGGAGCGCAACAACCTGTTACCCTTTACCTTTACACGTCCCGTGGCAGACATCAGGGTGGGGATTTTAAGCTTACGCGAAAAGTGGGAAAAGCACCTCAACTCTACAACAACAACCGAAACCGAAAATTACCTCTCCATAAAATTTCCCAAAGAGGAACTTGATAAGAATATTAAAATCAATCCGGCGTACATTCCTTCAGAAAACCTGGCGGGGATAGTGAAAAACCTAAAAGAAAATCAGGCGGTATTTTTTGAAGACCGGCCCATCGCTTATTTTTATTCTAAAAATCAGGAAGTCAACTTTGATTATTTTGAAATCATTCAATACACCCACGACGATGTTTTGAAAATCTCCAACACCTGGGATATTTTTCGCTTTAATGGTGAAGCCATCACGCGGGATTTTAAACTGCTCACCAAAGGAAAAACTTCCCAACCCATACCTGATAGCGTTTATTGTGTGAATAAAGAACACATCTTCCTGGAAGAAGGCGCCAAAGTGGAGCTGGCATCCCTCAACGCTAGTTCGGGACCCATATATATTGGCAAAGATGCCGAAATTATGGAGGCCTGTGCTGTTCGCGGGCCTTTTGCCTTGTGTGATTATTCCACTTTAAAAATGGGAGCAAAGATTTACGGACCCACCACCATCGGCCCTCACAGCAAAGTGGGCGGGGAAGTGAACAATTCTGTGATATTTGGATACTCCAACAAAGCACACGACGGCTTTTTAGGAAATTCGGTGATAGGTGAGTGGTGTAACCTGGGAGCAGATACCAATAATTCCAACTTAAAAAACAATTATGCCGAGGTGCGCCTGTGGAATTACAATACAGAAAACTTTGCCCGCACAGGTCTGCAGTTTTGCGGTTTGATGATGGGTGACCACAGCAAATGCGGCATCAACACCATGTTCAACACAGGAACAGTGGTGGGCGTGAGTGCCAATATTTTTGGAAGCGGTTTCCCGCGCAATTTTATCCCGAGTTTCAGCTGGGGCGGCGCAGCGGGTATGACCACCTTTAAAACCGACAAAGCTTTTGAAGTGGCCCGCGAAGTGATGAAAAGAAGAAACCTGGAGTTTACACAAACCGATGAAAAGATTATGGAGCACATTTTTGATAATACTGCCAAATACCGTCGAAACTAGAAAAAGACATCAACAAGTAAAGGCGTAAGATATTACGCCTCAATCATGAGTCAAGAACAATAATGATAGTTAATCAGAAAAGGCGCAAGATATTGCGCCTACACAACGATGAATTATAATGTTATAAGATACAGCCAGGAATACAAACAACAGTGGGACGACTTTGTGCGCACTGCCAAAAACGCCACCTTTTTGTTTTTCCGCGACTTTATGGACTATCACAGTGAACGGTTTGAGGATTATTCGTTGATGGTGTTTAAAGACAGTAAGCTTCAAGCTTTATTGCCTGCCAACAAAAACGGGCAGACTATTTATTCTCACCAGGGGCTAAGCTATGGAGGGTTTTTAATTTCAAAAAAAAGCAATCTAAACAATTTGATTTCTATTTATACTGAAACAATGCAGTTTTTAAAATCTCAAAACTTTAAAGGTCTTTCAATCAAATCAATTCCAATCATATACCACAATAACATAAATCAAGAAGAAGCTTTGATTCATAATTTACTTGAAGCAACAATTACCCGGGTTGATAGTTATTTAGTTATTGACAATTCATCAGTTAAAAAAAATCAAATAAATAGAAATCGAAAAAGAGCACTGAAAAAAGCCCGGGATTTTCAATTAAGTTTCAAAAAATCTGAAGATTTAGAAGCATTTTGGGGTAATCTATTGACTCCCAATCTACAAAAAAGATTCAAGACCACACCAACTCATAATCTTGATGAAATCAGGTTGTTAAAAAACCGTTTTCCGGAACAGATTCAATTTTATGGAGTCTATGAAAATCAATCGCTAAGGGCAGGAGCAGTAATGTTTATTTTTGATAAGGTGGTACATTTTCAATACAGTTCAGGGGATGAAAACCGGGATAATGGTGCTTTAGATTTACTGTTTTACTCAATTATTGAACTTTTTAAAGAGAAAAAATACATCAGTTTTGGCAATAGCAGTGAAAAGAATGGCGCCAAAATCAATCAAGGTCTGCTTTACTGGAAGGAAAGTTTTGGCGCAGAAAGTATTGTACAGACGTTTTATGATATAAATGTGAACAATTTTGATAAACTTAAAAACTGTTTTTCTTGATTAAATTTTTAGACCTCCATAAAATCAACGCCCGTTTTGAAAACCGGTTTCAGGAAGTTTTTAAAGATTTTCTCGATTCGGGCTATTACATTTTGGGAAACCGGGTAAAGGAATTTGAAAAGGCATTCGCCGGTTATTGCGGGACTAAACACTGCATCGGTGTGGCCAATGGTCTTGAAGCCTTACTTCTTATTTTAGAAGGTTACAAGGAGCTGGGTAAATTAAATGAGGGAGATGAGGTCATCGTCGCAGCAAACACCTACATCGCCACCATACTCGCCATCAAACAAGCCGGATTGACCCCCGTTTTGGCTGAAGCCGAAGCCGAAACTTATGGTTTTAATATCACTAAACTAAAACAAGCGATTACCCCCAAAACCAAAGCCATTATGCCCGTGCATTTGTATGGGCAAATCACCAATTTGGAGGCAGTAAACGCTTTCGCTAAAGCGCATAACTTATTGGTCATTGAAGATGCGGCGCAGGCGCATGGTTCAAAGCTCAAGGTTCAAGGTTCAAGGGTAAAAGAAGAAGTAAAAAAAGCCGGAAATCTGGGTGATGCTGCCGGATTCAGCTTTTATCCTACTAAAAACCTGGGCGCTTTGGGCGATGGAGGGGCGGTTACTACCAATGATGATGCTCTTGCTGAAACAATCAAAAAGTTGCGCAACTATGGGGCTTCATCAAAATATGTGAATGATTTACCGGGATTTAATTCGCGTCTGGACGAACTTCAGGCGGCATTGTTGTTGGTCAAGTTAGAGCAATTGGATGCAGACAATAACCGGCGCCGGGAAATTGCAAAATCTTATCTCACGCAACTTTCCAACCCAAAAGTCATCTTACCAGTAGTGCCCGATTTTGAGGCACACGTGTTTCATCTTTTTGTAGTAAGGGTAACAGACCGCGAAGAATTTATGAACTATATGGATCAAAACGGTGTGGGAACACTGATTCATTATCCCATCGCACCCCACAAGCAAAAAGCATTGAGCGAACTAAATCACCTGAGCTTTCCGGTGACTGAAATGATACACGAGACCGTGGTAAGCATACCGATAAGCCCGGTGATGACTGATGAGGAGGTGAGCCGGGTGGTTGAGGCGGTGAATAGTTATTAGAGGGTAGTGGTTAGAGGGTAGTGGTTAGAGGGTAGTGGTTTGTAAATATATAAGCATGAAAAGTAATTATCATTTTAACTTTGAAGATTTGATTGTTTATCAAAAAGCACTAGAGTTTGCTGAAATTGTAAATCAATTAATTCAAAAATCTCCAAAACATGAAATGTTCAATTTAAGTTCACAGTTTCAAAGAGCTGCAGATTCTATAGGTTATAACATTGCAGAAGGGTCTTCAGGTACTGATGCTAACTTTAATCATTACCTCCAAGTTGCTTGGGAAAGCACCAACGAAAGTGTATGTGCTTCTACAAAAGCAAGACTGAGAAACTATATTACCTTTGATGAAGATGAAGAATACAGAAAAAGACTGACAGAAATTTCAAAAATGATTACATCCTTAAAGAGTCATCTAAAATCAAAAATAGCCGGAAAAAAATTATGATTTCTAAAACCAATTTCTAGCCAATATTCACCTCTAACCACTCACCACTAATGCACTCAGAGCGCAGCGCATACCGTCAAGTCTTTAAAGCCACATCCTTGTTTGGCGGTGTACAGGTATTTCAAATTCTTATAGCTGTTATTCGTTCCAAAGTTATCGCTGTTTTACTGGGACCTGTTGGGATGGGTATTTCGGGCTTGCTCTTTACTACCTTGAATTTCATCAGTGAACTTACCGGTGCCGGGCTGGACCGCAGTGCTGTAAAAGATGTTTCTGCCGCATTGGGTAAAAAGGACGAACAAAAAATCGTTAGGGTGCTGGGGGTTTTGAGAAGGCTTGTCTGGTTTACGGGGCTTTTAGGCGCTGTGCTAACCATAGCATTATCACCCTTTTTGAGTCAATGGGCATTTGACAGTGATGAATTTACGCTGGCATTTATCTGGATTGCCGTGGCCATTTTGCTCAAACAACTGGCTTATGGAAATCTGGCCGTTTTACAAGGTTTACGAAAATTAAAATCCCTCGCAAAAGCCAATCTGATGGGAAGTACCGTTGGGCTTGCCATTGTTGTTCCGCTGTACTACTATTTCAGGATTGACGCCATTGCACCGGCCATAGTGATTTCGTTTTTATTGACGTTTTTGTTCAGTCGGTATTATGCAAAACAGGTGCGTCTTCAGCCGGAAAAGGTAACTACCAAGGAAGCTTTTTCACAGGGAAAGGAAATGATCAGGCTGGGGGTGATGATGAGCATCAGCAGTTTGTTGGTGGCACTGGGAATGTTTTTGGTTCAGCTGTTTATCAGTAATACCGGAAGTGTGGCAGAAGTGGGGTTTTATCACGCCGGCATTGTGATTATCAACTCCTATGTGGGGATGATTTTTAACGCGATGTCTACCGACTATTACCCGCGACTGGCAGCCATAGCCGATGACATTGAAAAAATTCGTGAAACGGTGCTGCATCAGGCATATGTTGCTGTGTTGCTTATAACACCCATCATTGTGCTGTTTTTGATTTTTGCTGAATATGTAATCATCTTGCTTTACAGCCGGGAGTTTTTACCGGTAGTGGCATTTTTGGTTTGGGCTATTCTGGGAACCATTTTTAAAGCGGTTTCGTTCTCCATGGGGTATATTTTCATAGCCAAAGGCGACTCCAAAATCTTTATGAAAACTGCCGTGCTGTTCAATTCGCTTTTGTTGATAATGAACATAGCCGGATATCATTTTGGTGGTCTGGTAGGCTTGGGAATCAGCTTTTTTGTGTATTATATTTTGCATTTGATTTTGGTGGGAACCATCACCAAAGTGGCTTATAACTTTTACTTTCCGAAATCTTTTTATACTATTTTCCTGATTTGTTTGATGTTCTGCTTATTGACTTTTGGTAGTTTGTTTATTGATAATCTATTCCTGAAACTTTTAAACCTCGCTGTTTTATTGGTGGTATCCGTAAGTTTTTCATTCTATTTATTAAACAAAAAAATGGATTTGATGGAGGTGGTAAAAGGCTATCTCAGTAAATTCTGGAAAGACTAATTAAAATCTTTCCATTCCTCAAAAGTGAGCCCTGAGATTTTTCTAAGTAATTTCACATCCTCTTCATACAGGTTCTTGACCCAAAAGCGGTCTTCTTCAGACATTTTTGGGTAGGTTTTTTTGGTCGCGGTTAATTTATAAATTGAATTGTAAAGGTTTTTATTTATTGCTGTGCGAATAAATTTAGGAACAAATGGTTTTGCATTTTTTTTTAACTTATAATCACCCCAAGTAATTATTTTGGCATATTTATATAGTTTAGGAAAACGTAAAAGGACTGTTTTGTTGCTTTTGATATCTGGAACATGAGAAATGTTATCAAGACCTAAAAAGGCAAAACAACCATTAAGCGTTTCAATTTTATTATCTCGTAAATTTTCAGTAGAAACAATATGAATGTTTTCTTTTCCGAATGATTCATAAAACCGTTGAATCCATTTCCCATATAGGCCAAATTGATAATAATTTTTAAAGTTTGCTTCTTCAAGGCGGTACGCTTCGCTAGGCTCAATGTCAAGGTCTTTAAATACTGCATCCTTTAGGTTTAAATCCTCGCTTCCTATACCTTTCAGCCACCAGTAATGGGAGTACAACCTGTCAATTGGATTTCTAAGTATAAAAATGAACTTTGGAACTTTAGTAGCATATTTTTGAATTCTTTCAATAAAATTTGGGAAACACATATAGCCGGTACTGGACTCCCCAAGATATTTGCAGTTTTTTTCGCCAAAAAGAGCAGCATAAGCTTCAAATTCCTTTTGTGAAAAGGTTTCAAAGTTTGGCCAGGTCCAAAAGTGGGGTTCTTTTTCTGTTGACATACAAATTTCTGGATGTGAATTCAGCAATTCATGCAATGTTGAAGTGCCTGATTTTCCGGCTCCGGGGACGTAGAGATTCGGTAACTTATAAGGGTGCATTTGTTTAAGTTTTAAAATTCAAATATATCCTTTTTCAGTATACTTTTGGCTAACAATAGATACAAGTAAATAGTGATATTTTGTTTGTTGAAATTTAAGCGTTACTTTTGTTTAAGAAACTATTGAAAATGAATAAAAGTATTCTTGTCATTTTAATCGCTTTTTTAGCTATAGAATCAAATAGTCAAAATCAAAACCTGTTTGACACAAAATGGTATGCCACTGAAATGGTTGTGGGTGGAAATACAATCCCGATTCCGGTTTTATCGTCAAATCAACCTGAGGGTTGTTTTGTAGGGATTGAAATGTTATCCATGGGAAATGATGAGGCTGAAATTGACATTGCTCTATGTGCAGCGTGCTATTCATGGATACACTCCATTGACGCTTCTACTTTTGTAAGCGGCGGAAATGGTTGTCTGCTTTGCATGGATTGCGGGCCTTGTGATCCTGATGGGGCAGCAACGATTTGTGCTCAAGGTAATCTCTTTGAGTTTGAGTCTAAGCAATTTGAATTTTATGATACTTATAATGCCATATATTCATATACCATCACACCCCTACCAAACAACCATTTTGAATTGAAGATTGATAAGCCCAATGGCGACTATATTATTTATGGCACAGAGTCCACTTTGTCCATTCAAGAAAATGAACTCCTTACATTTTCAATAGTTCCCAATCCTGTTTCAAGCATAATTACACTTACGGGATTAAAAAGTGAAGTTGAGTCTGTTGTGATCTACACATTGAATGGCAACAGGCTTCCAATAACTTTAGAAGAAAACACCTATGATGCCTCACATCTCGCCGCCGGTCTTTATTTTATATCTGTCACAAACGTTGACGGGCAAAAGGCAGTTGAGAAGTTTATTAAAAGGTAACCATTAAATTTTAGAGTTTTTCCAGGCATCCAAATACTTTTGAGCTATTTTAAGATAATGATGCTCCCGCTCAATAAATTCACGTGCATTTTTACCAATTCGTAAAATTTCAGCCGGGTTTTCAATCAGCCAACTTAACTTTCTTACTATAGCTTCGACATCAGGCAGGGCGTTGATACAAACTTCGTCTTCCTGTAAATTGTAGTGTTCAAGAAACTCTTTTTCGGCACCGGTAAAGACCACTTTGCCTTTGGCCATAGCTTCCAGTGCATTGTACCCCTGGTCATAGGCATAGACCTGGTCTAACAAGATATGTGCCCGGTCATACAGCTTGATGTATTCGGCATAAGGCTGGTTTTCAACGATGGTTATTTCAATATTATCGGCATATTTTTCTTTGATTATTTCAAGTGCTTTTTCAAAAAATGGGATGCCTTTTTTTTCCCTGCTTAACCTGTTTATCCCTAAAAAGATCACTATTTTTTCAATATAGCCATTATTGGCCTTTAGTCTATCATCAATAACAATTGGGTTTGGAATAAAAATCACCTCATACCCCATTTTTTCCATGGGTATTTTGTAATCAATGTCTGAAACGATTATTTTTTCACAGTAGGCTTTAACAAACTCAAAAAGTTTTCGGTAGGGTTTTTTGGTGTATTTTATAACATATTCAAACTTTTGCTTCATTGCAGGTTGTTCAAAATAGGGTGTAAGCACATCATATTTAAGTTCCCTTTTAAGAAGGTATTCAACAACCGGTGTTTCATCACCGCACACAAGTAGGATGGATTTTGTGTTTTGCTTAAAAAGCTTTTTTAGTAAATAACGGCTCCATGAAGGATGTGTTTCCAGGGCATTTGAATTGATGAGTTGAACCAGGTCATAATTTTTAAGACGTGGAAGAATTCTGTAAAAACGAATTCCGGCTTCGGTTTCTTCTAAATTGATTTTAAAAACTTTATTAACAGCCTTTTTAAAAAATCTAAAAAATGGGTTTAGCCGAGTCAGTTTTGCCGCAAAAGAAATATCTACAGGATAATTTTTAAAAGCATCGCCTGTTGCTACAAGGCAGACTTCGTGACCAAGACTTTCAAGCCCTTTCTTCAAAGAGTTGTGAAGCCGGCTATATTCGCCCAAAAGTAAAATACGCATTTGTTTTTTAATATATTATTTGGTTTTTTAAATTGGTAAAACCTCAAAGAATACTGTTATATTTGTTCAAATATAGGGAGAAAATTAAGGGATTGTACACAAAATCTGACATCGAAATATTAATTGCAACAATGAATCGGGAAAATTTAGATTTTCTAGAGTCAATGTTCCCTTTTTCAAAAAATAATTCATTTTCTATTTTAATTGTTAACCAATCTCAAAAAAAAAAAATAAATACAAGCAGGCCCAATATTAAAATAATTAATTCTTCAGATATTGGATTGAGTAAAAGTAGAAACTTAGCTTTAAAAAACGCAACTGGGAAATTGTGTGTAATTGCAGATGATGACGTTATTTTTAAGAAAGATTTTGCAGAAAAAATTATAGAAGGCTTTTCTTATTTTAAAGAAGCAAGCTGCATTCAGTTTTGTTCTGAAAAGTCTGAAGGTATTCCCTTAAAAAAATATGCCACCCAACCCATCAAAAACCTTTCTTGGCTTGAGTTGTTAAATGTGTCCTCAATAGAATTGGTTATGAAACTGGAAGATTTGAGAAAGCATCGGCTTTATTTTAATGAGACTTTTGGTTTAGGTGCTAAATTTGCAATGGGCGAAGAACAAGTATTTTTAGGTGCTTTGAAAAAGCATGGATTACAAGTAAGTTATTTCCCAAAAATATTAAACATACACACGACACCCTCATCGATTGAAAAAGTAACTATAAAAGAACGCTATCAAGTGCAAGGTGCAATGACACACGCTATTTTTGGAAAAACCGCAATATTTTGGGTACTTTTAAAAATCTATTTTGATGTAAAACAAAAGACACTGTCCCTAAGCGATATCAAAAAGGCATTGCAAGAGGCACACAAAGGAAAATCAATATATAATAAGTTAAAATAATGACACGATTGAAGGATATAAAACTTTTAACATTTCCGGTAGTTGAAGACAACCGTGGGAACCTTGCTTTTATCGAAGGCAGTACCTTGCCTTACACTTTCAAGCGTGTGTATTATTTGTATGATGTGCCCAGTAGCTCAGAAAGAGGTGGTCATTCTCACAATGAGCAACATGAAACATTAATTGCCCTTAGTGGAAGTTTTGAAGTAATCCTCAATGATGGTTATGAACAAAAAAGTTACTTTCTCAATAAACCCAATGTGGGTTTACATATCGTGCCCGGAATTTGGAGGGAATTAAAAAACTTTTCCTCAGGTGCAATTTGTCTGGTACTGTCATCAGGTATATTTGATGAAGGTGATTATATAAGAGATTTTATGCTTTTTAAAAAATCTAAATTTTAAATGTTTTTCAGAGAAACTACTCTCATTTCTTATGGTGATTTTCTTGATGTATATCACAAACTTAAACAAAAAAGGTTAAGAAAATTATTTGCGGTTTTCAGTTTAAAACCTAATAAACGCGTTTCAGGTAAGTGGGATACATACAAAACTTCGTCAGATTTTTGGATAATTCCTGAACTTATCAGATACTGGAATAAAAAAATTTCTGGAGATGCTGCTATTGAATATGAAGCCTATGTCTCTAAAAAATATCTTTCTGAAAAAAGAGGTCTCAGGTTGTTATCTGTTGGCTGTGGAGAAGGGGTTCACGAAAGAAATTTTGCAAAACAGTCCCGCTTTTCAGAAATTATTGGAGTTGACCTTTCTGAGAAAAGAATTCAAACAGCTTCAAAGCAGGCAAGAGAAAAAAAATTACCAATTTCCTATTTTTCCGAAGATTTCAGAACACTCAATTTCCAAAAAGCATCTTTTGACGTGATTTTATTTAACGCAAGTTTACACCATTTTGACAAAATTGCATTTTTTTTGAAGAATGACATCAAACCACTACTCAAGAACGATGGCATTTTGGTTATAAATGAATACAGTGGTCCAAACAGACTTCAATGGACAAACCAACAACTTGAGGCAGCCAATAAATTGCTGAAAACACTTCCTAAAAAGTACAAAATACTTATTGATGGTAAAACCGAAAAGAAAAAAGTGTATCGACCCGGCTTGTTGAGAATGCTTATGGTGGATCCCTCTGAGGCACCAGATTCCAAAAATTTACTTTCGGCATTACATCAAAATTTTGAAATACTGGAAGAAACTAAACTAGGGGGTAATCTACTCCATTGTTTACTGAAAGGAATAGCTCATAATTTTTTAAGCCCAAATATAGAAACTAAAGAAATTTTAGAGAGACTAATAGCTACTGAAGAAACGTTTGTTGATAAAGAAAACACCTCAGATAATATATTTGGTGTATATAAAAAACCATAATTGAAAAAATTACTTTACATAACACCCCGAATAGATGGAGCCGGAGGCTTACCCAATGTACTTTCTATAAAAACCAATTACCTGACCAATCAATGGAAGTATCAAATTACCATATTGACAACCAATGCACAATCAACAACTTATTTCTATGATTTTAAAAAAATAAACATTGTTAATAAAAAAATTAAAGGTAAAGGAATAGTCTATTTTTATAATTTTTTACAATTAGTAAAAAGACAAATAAAACTGGAAAAACCTGATATTATCGTTGTAGTTGACAATGGATTAAAAGGATTGCTTCTTCCTTATTTTATCAAGACAAGACAAAACAAAGTGGTTTTTGAGCAGCATGGCTACCGCTACTATAAAAATATACATAATGCTTCTTTTTGGACTGTGTTGAGTCAAAAGGCAGTAACATTTTTTACAAATATTTCTATTTCAAAAGTAGATCATTTGGTTGTCTTAACCCCTAAAAGCCTCTGTGAATGGAACTTGAAAAGGAGTTGTGCAATTCCAAATCCACTGCGATTTTCCAATGTTGAGAAAAGTACGCTTACCAACAAAAAAATAATTGCTGTAGGCAGGCAGGTTTCAGAAAAAGCGTTTGATGAGTTATTGATTATTTGGAAAAGTATTCAACTTATCTATCCAGACTGGAAATTAGAAATTTATGGGCAAATTGATAAAAATTTGGGTTTACAAAAATTAGCTGAGGAACTAGAGATTGACCATAGTGTCCATTTTTTCTCCCCAGTAAAAAACATTGATGAAAAATTTAAACAAGCCTCTATTTGTTTGATGACTTCAAAACATGAAGGGTTTGGGATGGTGCTAATAGAAGCAATGGCCTGTGGATTACCCTGTGTGGCATTTGATTGCCCCACAGGACCAGCTGAAATTATTGCAGATGGTGAAAATGGATTCCTCGTTCCATTAGGACAAAATGAAGCATTTAAAAACCGTGTGATTCAGTTGATAAAAAATAAAGATTTACGTATAAAGTTAGGAAGAAAAGCTTCATTGAGTGTTGAAAGATTTGAACTGAATCGGGTTATGCAAAAGTGGCATCAACTATATCAAACCCTTAACCAGAACTTTTAATGTTTTAGTTTTGAAAAGTAAAAAAGCTTCCACAGGTTAAATGCTAATAATGAAGGATTCTTCGATTTCAAATTTTTTAAAACAGTTTTTTCTATATATCTAAAAATCAAAATATAAAAGGAATTCAACCCCCATTTTCTTAAATGGGCATGGGCTTTTTGAATCGGCCTGTAGTCATCAGTGATAATTCCTTCTTTTTCAAAACGATATAACGACTCCAAACCTTTTTTTGTTTTTTCAATAAAAGAAGCGTTGTTTTCCAAGCCAAGGTGTAAAACAGGATTTTCGATATGCTTTACAGTTGCTTCCATTTTTTGCAACTCCATACAAAACACCACATCACTTCCATAGAGATTGTCAATCATAATGTTTGCACTTAAGAACGTATTTTTCTTAATCAAAACACAACCTGATATAATGGACAAATAGGGCATTTTTTCACGTTCAGCAACGGGTCTGGCTTCCCGGGCACTTCCATATTTCCAGCGGAGCATTTTTTCTTTATCAGGCTTTTTGCTTTCGTAAGCAATTCCGCCAAAAACAACATCGGCTGATTGGTTTTCAATGTCAAAATTTTTGATGAAATCACTATTCCCGGGCAGTACATCGGCATCCATAAAAAGGAGCAGATTGTATTTTGCGGTTTCTGCCAGTGCTTGTCGGGTAGCTGTCCTGCCTTTGTTTATGAGATTTTGAATAAAAGTGCAGTGTGGAAAGTTCTCAATGCTTTTGTTGGATTCAATAATTTCTGCATTTGATGAGCAATCATCAATGACCAAAATTTCGTATGAAAAATTAACATTTTCAAGTTGTTTTGAAAGGCTTTCTATCAGTGGTGTTACCTTGTAGTTGTATGTTGGGATCAGGATAGAAAGCATAGGATGGGCTTAGACAGTCTTCTGCACTACTTCAAATATCTGGTTTTCATCACATTTTAAAGTTTTGGACGGATATTTCAACAGGAGTGCATAATCGTGGGTGGCCATCAGGATGGTATTGCCGTTTTTGTTGATTTCCTGAAGGACTTCCATCACTTCAACCGAAGTTTGCGGGTCAAGGTTTCCTGTGGGTTCATCGGCAAGGATAAGCTCGGGGTCATTGAGCAAGGCTCTGGCAATAGCCACACGTTGTTGCTCTCCTCCCGAAAGTTGATAAGGGTATTTAAAACCTTTGGTTTTCATATCTACTTTTCCTAAAACTTCTTCAATTTTGTTTTCCATCGGCTTGGCATCTGTCCAGCCTGTGGCTTTGAGTACAAACAGCAGGTTGTCATTGACTGTCCGGTCATTGAGAAGTTTAAAATCCTGAAACACCACCCCCAGTTTTCTTCTCAGGAATGGAATGTCTTTTTCTTTCAGTGTTCGCAAATTGAAATCAACGATTTCACCCTCACCTTCAATTAACGGAATGTCTCCGTATAGTGTTTTCATAAAACTACTTTTTCCGGTTCCGGTTTTTCCGATGAGATAGACAAACTCCCCCTTGTCAATGGAGACGTTTACATCAGAAAGAATCAGGGTTTCACGTTGATAAATGGAAGCATTTTTTAAGAAAAGTACGGGTTTTGACATAGCTGCTTAAAGGTTTTCAGCGAAATTACAAGTTATTTTCATTATGGAAACGAAAAATAAATGAAAATCATACATCATAACCTCAAA
The DNA here is from genome assembly GCA_964469175.1 of uncultured Flavobacteriaceae bacterium. Lineage (GTDB taxonomy): Bacteria > Bacteroidota > Bacteroidia > Flavobacteriales > Flavobacteriaceae > Planktosalinus. Next base: position 10,837 of record CAYXXY010000007.1, on the reverse strand, counting down.
TCTACGGGATGTTGATTCTTAACTTTCTCTCCATGCGGTACAATTGTGAAGTTACGGTAATGGTTACCATTTCGTTTTCAATTTCAGGCAAGGGAATGATAGCTTCGTCTTCTCTTTTAAAATTTTTTCTGAAAACCTCCTTGTCGGTTTGAACCACAACGGTATAATTTGAATCAATAACATCTTCAACTGGCTGGATGCGCAAACCCTTGACTTCATCATTTCGTTCAATATTGAAAGGTTGTTGATAGTTGACCGTTCGTGTCACAGAGTCACGCTCAACCCGGGGTCTTTTTTTTGGTGTTTTTGGAAAACATTCTTCTGTGGGCAAAGTGGGGTCAATAGAGAGTTTTACAAAACCGTTTTTATCGGGAGCCAGACGGGTTCCGGGCTTTAAGAGGATGCTTTTTCGGGCTTTAAAATCAACCGTAGTTGAATCCCTGAACGTCTGGTTTTTAATTTGAATTTGGTAAGGAGAAGAAAACAAAGTAAAATCAAACCGGTAAAAATCCCTGCCTGAAATGTCGACAGTTCCTTTTTCCAATTGCATATCGTGGGCCATTTTTACGGCCCGGTATGCATCAATTCTGCCTGCGCCGAGTTTCATTTTGAAAGGTTCGTTACCCGGAAGGTTTTCTATGTCTTCTGAACTTAATTTAAGAATACTTTCCACTTCGGCACTGGCAAGGCAATAGTTGGCAGACCAAATTAAACCAATGGTTCCGGTAACAAAAGCTGCAGAGGCGGATGAAAGACCCACAAATTCATCTTCTACACCACATTCAGCACGACCAATAGAATAGGTTTCTCCGGGTGCAGAAATATCAATAGATAAATTGTGTTGTGTTGCCCATTGTGAATTGATAGGTGTAAAACCGGTTTCAGTTTTTCTGTGCCTTCTCACGTGCCGGTCTTTGATTTTATTATGAATCGTGCCATATTGTTCGTCTTCAATAATACAATCTTCAAAATGCCCACATTCCGCATAAACGGTTGTTACGGCTATTACGTTTTTATAGGATGCAGGATAAGTATAATTGGATGCATGATCTCTTAAATAGGGATTACAACGTCTGGCATTTCCGGCACCGGCCACAATTATAACACCTTCTTCATAATATTCGTTGATTCGCTTCTGCACATTTTGATGATAAGGCCCAAACCCACAAAGGGCCCAACTGGCGTTGATTACCTTCGCTCCGGCTTCAACCAATTCCTGAATATAATTAAATTGCCCATAACCATGAGCAATTATGTCACAGTCTGAGCAAATACCGGGTATCCCAAAGGCATTGTCCTTTTTTGCTCCAATAATAGCGGCAATTCCGGTTCCATGATGACAAGCAGTTCCTCTGGATATATGATCAAAATACCTGAGAAAAGTACTTATCCTGCCTTTTAAATCAACATTGGTAGAGTCGATTCGGGCATCAGAAATTCCAATAACGACTTTTGGATCCCCTTTTGTAATGCCCCAGGCACCGGGTGCGTTGATTAGGTCGAGACCGGTGAGTGGATAAGGTCCACCCAGATTCTCCACCGGGCTGGTCGTGCCGTAATCGTTGGGGTAATAAGCGTTAGGGGGTGGACTGTAAGCTTCAATATTAGTGTACTTTTCCGGAAAATGTTTTTGAAGTTCAAACAAAACCGACTCGCTGTTTGTAGCAAGCCTGTAGCGGTTTTTAAATGTTTCTTTGGTTGAATTTGGATAGGCCTTTTGAAAGGAATAAATCGTGTAAATTGAAAACACGGCGGATTCCCTTGCATTATCAGGATTCTCGATTTTTATGGTGCCATTGCTTAAAGGCGTGACAACAAGTGATTCCCAATGCTTTATGTCAACCAAAAAATAGTGGATGTTCTTTTCCTGTTGGCTAAAAACCGACATGGAAACTATTAATACTATTAGGTATATCAGTTTATTCATGCTCCAGTTTTTCTATGCGTCTGGACAATGACTCAATCAATTTTTGCTGTTCAATAGTATGTAAAGTGAGTTCTTCAATTTTCTCAAGCAACAAGAGGTTCATTGCTTTTAAAGAAATTCCTCGCTCATCAATTTCACTGGCAGAGGGCATTTTCGGCAAATGATGGTGTTTTTTGATAAACGCTTCTATTTCGCTAAGCGAAAGAAATTCATAATCCGGGTTTAAAATGGATTTACCTTTATAATATTTTTCAAAAACAAAATCAGGGGCAACGGCACCTTCAAGGTCAACGACTACTTCTTGTGTGTGAATACTTCCTTTTACGGTAAGCATGGCATCAGGATTTGTGGTATTTATTCCAATATAGCCGTTTTGAGCTTGTGAAATATTAGAGTATGGTTTGTTGTCCTGGGCAAAAGAAAAAGCACCAAAACCAAACATAAACAAAGCAATCCATATATTTTTCATAATAGAAATATTAAGTTTTTACTGAATATCAGGCACTAATAAAATTAAGAATTCACTAATCTACAATCTTAACTTTCATTTTGCAAAATACAACGCAACATTAACAAAAATCTCACGTTTTAAATTAAAATTTTACCCTGTTTACAATATCTTTGGGAACCAATAAACCTATAGCACCATGAACAAAAACCTCAACCTGATACTTGGCTGTTTTTTTCTTTTTACCTCCCTCATTTTTGCTCAACAATCTGCCGTTCATACTGATGAGTTTGCATCGTTCCAACAAGCTGTCACTATGTACAACAATAAGCAATACAAAGCGGCTCAATCTGCTTTTAGGCAGCTCAAACAAACAGCATCAAGAGAAAGCATGAAAGCTGAGTGTGCTTATTATATTGCCAACGCCGCTATAAGAATGAATCAGGATGGGGCAGAGCAACTCATGGAAAGCTTTGTGAAAGAATACCCTACAAGTCCACGTAGAAATAGTGCTTATCTGGAAGTGGGTAATTTTTACTTTGAAACCGGTCGCTATGTCCAAGCATTGCGCTGGTTAGATCAGGCAGAAATGCATTCACTCAGTGCTGCTGAACGTGAAAAACTCAATTTTCAGCTGGGCTATGCTAATTTCCAATCGAGAAAACCCACAGAAGCAAAAAAGTATTTGAACCGTGTGCAAGAATCCAGGGTTTATGGACCACAAGCTAAATACTATCTGGGCTATATTGCCTATGAAGGCGAAGATTATGCAACCGCCAATCAATATTTTGATCAGGTTTCCGGTGACGGTCGTCTATCAGAAAATGTATCTTACTATCAGGCAGATATGAACTTCAAACTGGGTAATTTTGAAGAAGCCATTCGCTTGGGAAAAGAACAGTATGGAAGGTCTAATGCTCAGGAAAAATCTGAAATTGCTAAAATTATTGGTGAAAGCTATTTTAATCTAGGGCAATATGAGGCATCTATCCCATATTTAAAAGAATACAGAGGCTCACGTGGAAGATGGAATAACACAGATTTCTATCAGTTGGGCTATGCATATTATATGCAGAAGGACTATGAGAATGCCATTTCAGAGTTCAACAAAATCATTGATGCACGCAATGCTGTTGCGCAAAATGCCTATTACCACTTAGGCGATTCCTACCTGAAACTCAACCAAAAACAACAGGCACTCAACGCCTTTAAAAATGCTTCTGAAATGAGTTTTAGCCCTCAAATCCAGGAAGATGCATTTTACAATTATGCCAAACTTAGTTACGAAATTGGAAACGCTTATAAACCCGTTCCACAAGTCTTGACTGCTTTTCTTGAAAAATATCCACAAACACAAAACAAAGCAGAAATTGAAGACCTATTGATCGATTCATACATCACATCAAGAAACTATAAGGCCGCTATGGAACTGCTTGAAAACAACCGCAGTTTCAACAACAGGCTGGCCTATCAAAAAGTGACATTCTTAAGAGGACTCGAACTTTATGAAGAAGGTAAATACAATGAAGCAAAAGCACACTTTGACAAGTCCTTAAAAGAACCGCGCGATGCCGGCTTTACCGCAAGAGCTACTTTCTGGAAAGCTGAAAGCGACTACCAACTCAGCAACTTTAACGAAGCTGTTGTAGGCTTTAGACAATTTCAGCAATTGCCACAAAACCAAAGTACCCCCGAGGCCAAAAACAGCAGCTACAATTTAGCATATACCCATTTTAAAATGAAAAATTATGGGGAAGCCATTACTGCTTTTCAACGGTTTTTGTCCCAGCCCGGTATAGACAAGGCGCGTCAAAAAGATGCCAATTTAAGATTGGGAGACAGCTTCTTTGTGAGCAGTCAGTACTGGCCGGCTATGGAGGCTTACAATAAAGTGATTGCAGCAGGAGGCACCGATGCCGATTATGCAGCTTTCCAAAAAGCCATTAGCTACGGGTTTGTGGACCGCACAGAAACCAAACTCAGTGAACTGGCAGCTTTTGATAGAAATTTTCCCACCTCAAGCTACCGCGATGTGGCGCTTTATGAATTGGGCAACACTCATCTGGCTTTGAACAGAAATAACGAAGCTATCAATGCCTATGACAGGCTGGTAAGCACGCTTCCGCTCAGCAGTTATGTGCCCCGTGCACTATTAAAGAAAGGTCTGATACTCAACAACACCGAAAAGCTGCAAGAATCACTTACGGTATTTAAACGTGTGGCAAACGACTATCCATCTTCACCTGAAGCCATTCAGGCAGTATCTTCTGCCAAGTTAATTTATATCGATATGGGTCGGGTTGATGAATATGCCCGTTGGGTACAAACACTCGATTTTGTTGAAATTGCCGATGCCGAACTAGACCAGGCGTCGTTCACCGCCGCAGAAAACCGTTATTTGCAAAACGATCGCCAGGCATTGCCGTTGCTGGAAAAATACCTTAAGGATTTCCCTAACGGAATTCATACACTTCCTGCCAATTTCTATTTGGCCGAATTGTATTTCGCAGGCAATCAAAAAGACAAGGCAGTGGGTAATTATAACTTTGTGATTTCCAGAGAGCGCAACGAGTTTACAGAGCAGTCACTGGTGCGTGTTTCGCAAATCCACCTGGAGAAAAACGAGATTAACAAAGCCATCCCCGTTTTGGAACGCCTTGAAAAAGAAGGCACCCGTTCACAGAACATCATTTTTGCACAATCCAACCTGATGAAAGCCTATTTTGAAAACGGAAATTACAGTCAGGCAGTGGTCTTTGCAGAAAAGGTATTGCGTGATGCACAGGCCGAAACCCGAGCCAAAAATGACGCACATATCATCATAGCCCGCTCTGCGATGAAAACCGGTGATGAGAACAAAGCCAAAACAGCCTATGCTGAAGTACAAAAAACCGCAACCGGTGTGATGGCTGCAGAAGCCTTGTACTATCAGGCTTATTTTGAGAACAAGGCAGGGAACCATAACCAATCCAATGCCACAATTCAAAAGCTCGCAAAAGACTATTCAGGGTTTAAAGAATGGGGAGGTAAAGGACTGGTACTTATGGCAAATAACTTTCACGCCTTAAAGGATGCCTTTCAGGCCACATACATCCTGGAAAGTGTGATTACCAACTTTGCAGAATTCCCTGAGATTGTATCACAGGCGCGAAACGACCTGAACAGAATCAAAGCCGAAGAGGCCAAAACAAACACCTCTGTGCAAACCGGAAACAATTAATAATATATAATCTCTTTGCGAAACTTAGTGTCTTAGTGCCTTTGTGGCAAAAAAGTCACAAAGATTTAATCAATAAGAAACCAAATAAAAATAACGATTAACCTCATTATTTACTTATGAACTCCAACAGCCTAAAATATTTATTTACTGCAGCCTTTTTTTGTATATCCGTAACAGCATTTTCACAAGACCCCATAGGGACTGAAGTCATCAATGTGGTGCGGCCATATACCCCCACAGTGGCAGATGCCTTTAAAATCAAAGAGACCCCTGTTATGATTGATTCCCTGAATATGGAAAAGAAGAACGTGCAATACAGCATTTTTTCTGTTCCGGTGGCTTCGACCTTTGTTCCGGCAAAAGGAAAAGCAACCACTCTGGAACGCAGAAGACCCGACAAGCTTTTTGATAACTATGTGACACTTGGTTTTGGGAATTATACCACAGCATTGGGTGAATTATATGCCACTTTTGAAGTTGACCGTGACTCAGAGGTTTCCTTATTCTTCAAGCACAACTCTTCTCAAGGCGGAATAAAAGATGTAAAGCTAGACGATCATTATTTTGACACAAATTTGGATTTAAATTATTCAGGTAATACACGTGAGATGCAATATAACCTGGGTTTCGGTGCCTTGCACGAAATCTACAACTGGTATGGGCTACCTGAGTTTGCAACTGAAGATGAAATCCAAATTGCAACTGATGCAGGCGTCAACCACTCATTTTATGGGGTTGCGGTTAAAGGCAATCTTAAGATGACAGACTCACCCTTTTCTGGCGGTGAGGCACTGTTGCGTTACTTTGGTGATTCATACAGTTCGTCTGAAATCAATTTTATAGCCACTCCCGAGTTTTTGTTTGACCTGGGCAATCAGGATGTGGGAATCAATGTGGACATCGATTACTTGAGCGGGAAGTTTGACAAAGGCTTTCTTTTTCCCGAAGACGAAATCAAATACAGCTTTTTGAATGCCGGGGTGCATCCTTACATTCGTTTTCAGAATGAAGGGTTTTCTATTAATCTGGGTGCACAAGTCGTGTTTGGTATGGACAATGAAAACAGCGAAAGCGATATTTTTATCTATCCCAAAGTGGATGCCTCTTTTCGTGTAGTGGATGAGTTTTTATCATTCTATGCCGGTGTGGATGGCGGATTGGACCAGAACTCCTATTTTAATTTTACCCGCGAAAATCCTTATGTTTCCCCCACTTTGATAATTGCACCCACTGACAGGCAGTATGAGGGGTACGCCGGAATACAAGGTAAATTTACCTCTACCGTGAGCTACAACTTGAAAGGAAGCTACAAAAACGAAATCAACAAACCCCTATTTGTTTCCAACCCACTGATGAGCACTGTTCCTATGGATGAATTGCAAGGTTATGAATTTGGAAACTCCTTTGCCGTTATTTATGACGATGTGACGACCCTGGAAATCTTTGGTGAACTGCAGGCAGAGGTAAGCACCGGAATAAACATAGGTGTCAACGCCAGTTTTTTCAGTTATAGTTTGGACTTTTTACCCGAAGCCTTTAACCTGCCCGAATTTAAAGCTACCGTGTTTGCCAATGCCGTATTCAACGAGCAGTTTTTTGGCGGATTGAGCCTGTTTTATGTGGGTGAGAGAAAAGATATAGAAAGTTTTGACCCATTTTTCCCGGTGGAACCCGTCTCAAGAACCCTTGACGGCTATCTCGATGCCAACATCCACCTGGGCTATAACCTGAACCCGCAACTTACCTTTTTTGTAAGGGGCAGTAATTTGTTAAGCGACAATTATGAAAAGTGGCTCAATACGCCGGTGCAGGGCATACAAGTGCTGGGGGGTGCGACTTATAAGTTTAATTGGTAAACCAATCCCTGCGAAGGCGGGGATCTTGTCAATCAAAACCCGAAAACATCAATCCATTTACTATTAAAAAGCACAGCAAGACGTGCTGGAGCGGGAAATAGTATTGACAACTGACTTTTTACCATTTGATTATACTTATTCCTTGAATACCAAATTGTAAAGCCATAATCAGAAACAGATATACTATTCCAATTATTAAAGCAATAATAATTTGCCCTACTTTTAATTCAGTTTTCAGAGTATTGTCATCAGTGATGACTTTTGTTCCAGCGATATAATCCCCAATTCTACGTTCTGGTGAGAAAAGTGAAAAAACAACTTCTATTGGCCAAAGCACCAAAGTTATATTTCTAACAAATGATTTTATAGGATTTGCTATTTCACCTGTTTTATTGTCAACAATTATAAGTCCCAGAATTCTTTTTGCCGGACTTTTTCCTTTGATTGCATCTTTATTAAAATAAATTGAGAAAATCATTAATGCCAAAAATATTGGAATAATCACAAACCATTCAGGCAAGTCTGAATCAGATGGATTCCCGACTATTAAGTATCCAATTCCTATCAGAATGAACGAAAAGAATACAATTCCAAAAGTCATTATAAAATGGTCAAAAAGCATTGATGCGAGTCTAATACCTATATTTTTATTTTTTTCGGTTGTCATTTTTTAGTTTGTTGTCAACGTTTTGCCGCTTTGCGAAGGCAGGGATTTTTAGCACTAAACTTCATTAGATGCACAAAGCTTGAATTTAGCACTTCACTTTCATAGAAGTACGAAACCCCCGCTTCTGCAAAACGGCTGTTAGCACCAGTTTTTCTTTCTTCTATTGTTTGATTATTGTCCATTTAAAATCATTCTTAAAGTCAAGATAGCATTTTTCACAAATCCAATGATAATCGTCTGTCGTTGTATATCCTTCTTTCAAGCAGTCAGGTACATTTATAGAAAATTTGTCTGAGCAAAATTCGCAATGGTCGTGGTCAGTTGTTGTTGTTTTGTCGCCATATTTTTTATGAACCAAAGTCTTACTGAAAAGATATTTTTTCTGACCTTGAAGTCGCCAATCGTTTTTCTTGTCGTCCATTTTTAAATCTTGTAAACAATTTTTAATGTGTCGTTAATTCTGTCAGAAAGCATCTCAACAAGTTCCTCGTTCATAAATTCGAAGTCGTTAGGAATGCTAAGCACTTCAATGTCTGGTAATTCTATATGTCTGTATAGTCCCCAAATTTTTTCTCGTTGTCCAGTTTCCATTACAAAAACTAAGTCCGCCCAATTCAAATCATTTTCTGAAATTTTCCTGTCACTTTTAGGGCTTAGTCCAGCAGAGCGAATATTGAAACGGTCGTCATTTTTAAAAATATGTTCCGCTGTCCTGCTACGCTTTTTATTTCGTCCACAAACCACTAATATGTTTGGTCTTTCTGTCATCCGTTTTCTGTCGTTCTATAATTGGTGCCAACGGTTGGGTATATGAAAAGTAGCGGCTTAAAATGCACTAATTTTCGGATTATAACTAATTTTATTAATATGCCAAAACTTTCAATTTAGCACCGAACCCGCTATTTTTTATATACCGTGTTATAGCCAGTGCTTTTTTGGGTTTCTATATTCCATAGCTTTCATTACCGCATATAGTTATTTTACGGTTATTTATTTTCAAATTTTCCTCTTTCTCGGTTGGCTCTCCACGGTTTGATGATTTCTGTATGAAATTCGGAACCAGAATCTTTTACAATAGCAATATTATCCAAGTTTGCTTATGATTAAACAAAAACCACAGAAAATACAAAGAGTAAAATGGCTGTTTTTTTCATTTAGTTTTTTTCTCTAAAAGTTTATGAAGTTTCTCTTTCAGTTTATGATTAGTATGTGTAAACGTATAAATTTCAACAACGTCACCCTTTGGATCAATTATTACAGCACAAGGGATATAAGTTATTTTTAAATTTTTTAGAAATTCAGAATCCCACCCATCAGACGCTATTAAGTGAATTCCTTTTAAATTTTCATTTTCAACTCTTTCTCGCCATTTTGAATAATTTTTATGGTCATCTATCGAAAGATTTATAAACACTATGTTTTTATTATTGCTAAATTCTTCTACAATTTGACTAAAGTGTTTTAATTCGTTTTCAGAGGGTTTGCTCCAAGTAGCCCAAAGGTTAATATAAACGTAACTCCCTATAAAATCAGTTAATGATGTTGTTCCGCCTTCAAAATTTTCATAGGTAAAACTTGGCACAAGATTTTCATAATTAACTTCTATTTTTGGAATAATATTATCAGTTGTTTTTTTGTGGATAGTTTTGCTTTTAAAACTTCCATCAGGATTGTACTTTGTTACAATATATTGGTCTTTCTGTTTTTTAACTTTTTTGAGGAAAATATAAATACCGTCTTTTTTAGTTACTGCAATTTTAGTTGTTTCATTTTTAGAAGTTAGTATATAACTCCCATCAGGTCTGTCACTACTTCCCCAGGCAGTTGTTTTATCGAACTTCTTATTATCGAGATTGGCATATTTATTTAGTATTACCAAATCTATTCTTTCAAGTTTTTCCCCGTCCTTTTTATATGGAATGAAGAGTTTATTGCTACAACTTGTAAAAACTAAAATAATCATTATGTAAATTAGGTTTTTCATTCTTCAAGTTTAATAGGATGCCACCATTTTATATATTTTTCTAATCTTTCAATTGTTTCATTCTGCATTTCGTAAGTTTGTAAATAGCCTAACGAGCATAAATAAAAAACATTCAGATGATTATGTCTGTGGTTATTGTACATAGCATCATATATTTTCCAATCAAAAAAAGAATAGCTTTTCTGATTTAACGGTATTGGTGTTACTACAAAAACTCCTGTTGTATATTCTGTCGAAGGATATTCTATATAGATAGTGTCTTTTTTATGAACAATTGCAAATGCTTTTTTCTCAAAACCGTTTGTAGTAAAGGAAAACGCTTTACGAATTGTATCATATTTAAATTTACTATTAACTGCTGACAAAATTTGGATATCATTACTTTCAAATTCTTTAGGCTTAATGTGAGTCCATTTATTGTCATCCTTTGTTAAATTAAAAAATAAAGTACTCTCATATGGCGAGGGCTGTGCAAATCCCTGTTTACATATGAGCAAAATTGCAAAAAATATGAATAAAGTCTTTCTTTTCATTCTCTGTTGTTCTTTCAGCATTGGCTATAACGTTTAGTGTATGAGCAGTGGCGTGGTTCGACACTGACAATTGCAAACAGGTACTTGCCATTGGAAATTCCGCAGGAATTTCCAAGTAGGCGAGGACAAGCCATTGATTATACACATTGTTGAACTAAACCTAAAGGTAGCTTCAAGCAACCCTCGCTGCCATTCACTACCT
>CAYXXY010000006.1:0-188034 GCA_964469175.1 uncultured Flavobacteriaceae bacterium | reverse complement strand
CAATATACTAATTTTTAGTATTTTGAGCAACTTTTTCTATAATGCACTACGGGTATTATTTATTTTAAAAAACACCAATTCAACCATAGTTGATTATATAATTGGAGGTTTAAGTGTAGGAGTTATTGTAAACATTTTATTTCAGCCAATAATAAACTTTTATTACATAATAAGTGTTTTTTTGTTTATTCTAGCATCCTCATGCCTGATGTATTTTTCATTTATAAAAAAAAAATTTGTTATAACTAAAACCAATCCTTCATATTCAAAAGATTTAAGTGCTTTTTACCAATTAAAAGACAATAAAAAAATTAATTCACTCCATATTATATTTTTTGTAGTAGTTTTTTTGGCAAGTTTAACTGGAGGGATTAGTACTTTATTTTCTGGGAAAAATATTGTTGATTATGAAAACAAGCAATCTATTAATTTATATACAAAACATTCAAACCAAATATTACTTGATAATTTTGTTAAAAAGGTAGATTCTATGAACACATATCAGATTGCCAATACCACAAGTTGTGACTCCATTTTAATTTATCACAAGAAACTTCAAGAGTTAAACGCTGAAAACAACCAATAAAGCCAAAAGGAAAAGTAACTAATTGTTCACTTTCCCCAACCACTCCCTGGCATTCACAAATGCCTCAACCCAAGGCGAAACTTCATCATTTCGGTCTTTTGGATAATAGGCCCAGTTCCAAGGGAAGGTCGAGCGTTCTAAGTGTGGCATCATCACCAAGTGTCTCCCGGTGTCATCGGCCATCATGGCGGTATTAAAATCAGAACCGTTAGGATTGGCAGGGTAGCCTTCATAACCATAAGTCCCCACAATATTATACTTTTCTTTTTCGTAAGGGAAACTGAATTTGCCTTCACCGTGTGCAGACCAGATCCCCAGCTTGCTTCCGGCCAATGTTGATAGCATAACCGACTTGTTCTCAGTAATCTCCACTGAAGTGAAGGTACATTCAAACTTACCACTGTCGTTGTGTAGCATTCTGGGTTTTTCATCGTGGTCTGGATTGATCAACCCCAACTCGATAAATAATTGACAACCGTTACAGACACCTAAAGATAAAGTGTCAGGTTTTGCAAAAAAGTCTTTCAGGGCTTTGTTGGCTTTTTCATTGTATAAAAATGCACCGGCCCAGCCTTTGGCACTTCCCAAAACATCGCTGTTTGAGAATCCGCCCACGGCAGCAATAAATTGAATATCTTCCAATGTCTCACGTCCCGAAATCAAATCGGTCATATGCACGTCCTTCACATCAAAACCGGCGAGGTACATGGCATTTGCCATTTCGCGCTCGCTGTTACTTCCCTTTTCACGAAGAATAGCTGCTTTAATGCGCTTGCCTCTCGGTTGCTGAGCGGAGTCGAAGCGACCTGTAAAGTGTTTTGGAAATTTAAACTCCAGCGGCTGTTTCTTATAATTCTCAAAACGGGCATCGGCATTTTCTTTTCCGCTTTGTTTTCTGTCTAGAAGGTGCGACGTTTTGTACCAAACATCACGCATTTCAGGGATTTTAAAGCTTTCGGTAGTAGCTCCATGTTTAATTGAAAGGGTGTTGCTTTCGGTCACAGTTCCAATTTTGAAGGCTTCAATATTCGCTTTCGCGAAAGCATTTTCAACCTCAGAATCGCTATTTGACTGAATCAAAACACCGGTGTTTTCAGCAAAGAGAATTTTGATGAGGTCGTTTTCGCTTAAAGCGGAAAGATTTATGTTCGCACCCAAATTGTTATCTGCAAAACACATTTCAAGTATTGCTGTCAACAAACCGCCCGAAGAAATATCGTGCCCGGCGGCAATTTGATTGTTTCTTATTAAGTTCTGTATCGTATTGAAAGCGTTTTTAAAATAAGCCGCATCGTTTACTGAAGGGGCTTCATCGCCAATTTCGTTAAGGATTTGTGCAAATGAAGAACCGCCCAGTTTGAAGTCGTCTTGACTCAAGTTGAGATAGTAAATACTGCCCTTTCCTTTTTGCAACACAGGTTCCACCACTTGGGTGATGGCATCACAGTTTCCGGCTGCCGAAATAATAACCGTCCCGGGGGAAATCACATCACCATCGGGGTATTTTTGTTTCATCGAAAGCGAATCTTTCCCCGTGGGAACATTGATACCCAAAGCAATCGAAAACTCTGAAACAGCTTCCACAGCGGCATACAAACGTGCATCTTCACCGGGATTGTTACAAGGCCACATCCAGTTGGCCGAAAGAGAAACCGATTGCAAACCGTCTTTCAAGGGTGCCCAAACGATGTTTGTCAATGCCTCGGCAATGGAGTTCTTTGAACCCGCCGCAGGATCAATCAAGCCCGAAATGGGGGAGTGTCCAATACTGGTTGCAACACCTTCCTTGCCGTTGTAATCCAGCGCCATCACACCACAATTATTTAACGGAATTTGTAAAGGTCCCACACATTGCTGCTTGGCGACACGCCCGGTTACACAGCGGTCCACCTTGTTGGTAAGCCAGTCCTTACACGCCACGGCTTCCAGCTGGAGAACTTGCGTGATATATTCTTTTATTTTATTTGATGAATAGGTGAGTTCAGGGTAGTTTCGTTTAATGGTCTTATCAGTCATCACTGTTTTTGGCGAACTCCCAAACATATCTGCCAGAGCAAGATCCATGGGGTTTTTCCCATCCCGATAGCTATCGGGATTGGCTTTAAATACAAAACGGTGATCACCTGTGACGGTTCCCACTTCATACATAGGTGAGCGTTCACGCTCGGCGATGCGACGTAAGGTTTCGGTATCTTTTTTACCAATCACAAGTCCCATACGCTCCTGTGATTCGTTGCCAATAATTTCCTTAGCCGAAAGGGTTGGGTCACCCACAGGGAGTTTTTCCAAAGCGATTTCGCCGCCTGTTTCTTCCACGAGTTCGCTCAAGCAATTGAGATGCCCTCCGGCGCCGTGGTCGTGTATGGAGACGATGGGATTGATGTCACTTTCTACCAAACCACGAATGGCGTTTGCAGCACGTTTTTGCATTTCGGGGTTGGAGCGTTGAATGGCGTTGAGTTCAATACCACTTGAAAATGCCCCGGTATCTGCCGATGACACAGCGGCACCACCCATCCCAATGCGGTAATTATCACCACCCAGAATAACGATATCGTCACCCACATTAGGTTTGTCTTTGATGCTTTGGTCTTTTTTTCCATAACCGATTCCCCCGGCGAGCATGATCACTTTATCATACCCCAAAAATCTACCGGCTTGCTCTCCCCCTTTGGGGGAGTTGGAAGGGGACTCCTGATGCTCAAAAGTGAGAACAGAACCTGAAATCAATGGTTGTCCAAATTTATTTCCAAAGTCTGAAGCACCGTTTGATGCTTTGATTAAAATATCCAAAGGGGTTTGATACAACCACTTTCTGGCTTCAATTTTTTGTTCCCACATCCTGTTTCCTTCCAACCTTGGATAAGAGGTCATATAAACTGCAGTTCCGGCTAATGGTAACGAGCCTTTTCCACCGGCGAGGCGGTCGCGTATTTCTCCACCGCTTCCCGTTGCTGCACCGTTAAAGGGTTCTACTGTAGTGGGGAAGTTATGGGTTTCCGCTTTCAGCGAAATCACACTGTCAAAAGGTTTCTTCGCGTAGAAATCTGGTTTATCGGCACTTTTGGGGGCAAATTGTTCAACGGTGGGGCCGTCAATAAACGCCACATTGTCTTTATAAGCTGAAACAATGGTGTTAGGGTTTTCAGCCGAAGTTTTCTTGATGAGTTTAAAAAGCGAAGATGGTTTTTCAACGCCATCAATCACAAAGGTGCCATTGAAAATTTTATGGCGGCAGTGTTCAGAATTGACTTGTGAAAATCCAAAAACTTCAGAATCTGTAAGGGGGCGTTTCAGGCGTTTTGATAATTCTTCCAAATAGTTTACTTCTTCATCATTAAGTGCAAGCCCTTCCTGTTTGTTGTAACCGGCGATGTCTGTGATGTCCTGAATCGCTTCCGGTTGAATATTAATAGTAAAAAGATCCTGATTCAACTCAGTATATTGCTGCAACAGCATCGGGTCAAAGTCGGCTTCTTTTTCATTGGTGATTTGAAATTCTTCAATGCGCGTGATGCCTTCAATACCCATATTTTGGGTGATTTCCACCGCATTGGTGCTCCAGGGTGTCACCATAGCCGCGCGGGGCCCGATAAAGCAATAGCCGGCTTGTGCAGTGGCAATTACGCCTTCCAGGGGAGTGGCGTTGCCAAAGAGCCAGTTGAGTTTTTGAATGTCTTGCGGGTTGAGGTTTTGGTGCGTTTGCACCGCGTAAATGGTGTGGTTTTGCTTACTGAAAAAGTGAATCATTACAGCCTGAATATAGTGTTGTTGGAACAGCTGCAAAGGTAACTTTTTTCTGTGGAATTTTAAATGGTATAAAAAGGAAATTATAGTGGGTGGTATGTTTGCGTTTTAGATAAGAAAGCAGCCGATGCGTTCAGAACAACAGCCAGAAAAATGGGTTGTAGAATATTTAATTAGATGCTTCAGAATAAGCATTTTGAACACATACTTTTTTTAGAATCATTTCAAATTGTGAAAAAAAACAAAATTTTAATTGAAAATTTTATATTTGTTCGTCAAAATTTTAATTGAATTGTTTTTTATTGCATATTTTCAAACATTATAAATACTAACTAAAATCTTAAAATTATGAAACTTATTAAATTTATTTTTTCTGCTGTATTATTATCATTTTTGTTTGTTGGTTGTAGTAGTGATGATTCTGAAGGTTCCAGCGATACTGACACTGGCTGGCTTGAATTCACGATAAATGGTGAGTTGAAGAACGGTGATTTCAGAATAGAACAAACTTCAGATTATCTTATTAATCCCAACTACTCCGGAGGCTCTGTTAGTGGGACTCTACTTCCGAGTAATAATCCTGATTTATTTACTGCAATGTTGACCTTTTCAGACGAAAATCAAAATTTGCTCTCAATAATGTCGTTTGTTGTTGAAGTGGGTCAGGTTGAATTAATAAATTTTCAAATTTTAGCCGGTATTTATGGATTTTCTCCATTTATACCTGAAGAAAATTTTAACCTAAGTGTTTCCCAATATGAAACAGCTATGGTTAGTTATTCACAAACACCTCTTTTAAAAGAAATCAAAGGTAATTTTAGTGGTTCGGTACGTGCTGTGAGTATTGATGACCCTGATGACTATAAGACTCACACAATTTCAGGAGAGTTTTATATTAAGCACGCACTTTAGTTTATTGCTTTAATGGTGATTTTTAATACACCATTAACTTTAAATTTGTTAAATAATAAAACCACCTGTAAGGGTGGTTTTATTATTTAGTGACTACTTAGATTCTTATGTTCCTTATCCCATATTAATTATAAAACAAAATTTGGATACATAGTTTTTTGAGTCTTAAACAACTGCTATTTATAGTTTTTTTTTACTTTAGAAAATTTGATTATACAACAAATCTATTAGACAATTTAAAATTCGCCAAACAATAAAATTTCAATTTAGATGATCGTCAGTTAGTAGAGATTTTGTTGGTTACTCTAACTGCAAATTTTAAATGAAGATGCTTAATTTAAGACACAAGCACACAATCTTGTGTTTTCCTTCTTTGGTTAATTTTTCCAACCCCTTTCGGGTTCGATTAAAATCTATATCTTTAAACAGCATTTTAAACACTTTTTTATGGCTGTTGTTATCATTTCGCTGGTCATTCTTACCATTGTCTATTTTATTTATACCTACAACTATCTGATCCGGTTGCGGGCTTTGGTCAACGAGGCCTGGAGCGGTATCGATGTGCAGTTGCAAAAGCGGCACGACCTGATACCCAATATCGTTAAAGTAGTGCAGGGCTATGCTACCCACGAAAAAAACCTGTTTGAGAGTATTACCCAACTCCGTACCCGGGGAATAAATGCAGACAATGTAAAAGAACAGGAAGCCGCCGAAGTGGGCCTTTCCAAAGAATTGGGCCAACTGTTTGTGGTGGTGGAAAATTATCCCGAACTAAAAGCCAACCAAAACTTCCTGGAACTTCAACGCGACCTGTCGGCAGTGGAGAACGATTTGCAACGCGCCCGCCGCTATTACAATGGCAGCGTGAGAAATTACAACATCCTTATCGAGCAGTTTCCATCCATGTTTGTCGCAAAAATGTTTAATCACAACACCCGCGACTTTTTTGACATTAAAAATGAAACCGAACGCGCTGTTCCTCAAGTTAAACTCTAAGATTATGAAACAGATTGTATCACTGCTTGTCTGCCTGTTTTTTAGTGTTATAGGGTTTTCGCAGGAGCGTATTATTTCATACGATTCCCATATCAAAGTTGAAGAATCGGGGGATTTGCTGGTGAGGGAAGACATTACGGTACAGGCAGAGGGCCGCGAAATTAGAAGAGGAATTTACCGGATATTCCCTACAAAATACAGGGACAAAGTGGGCACCCGTTTTGAGGTGGGTTTTGACGTTGTCGAAGTCTTAAAAGATGGGGTGGCAGAGCCGTTTTTTACTAAAAAGCAAAGCAATGGAATTGCCGTTTATATTGGCGATGAAAAAACCTTTTTGTCGAGAGGGGTTTATACTTATTCGTTGACTTACCGAACCACCCGTCAGATTGGTTTTTTTGAGGATTTTGATGAATTGTATTTTAACGCCATTGGAGGGGATTGGGTTTTTCCTATTGAAAGAGCGATGGTTCTTGTCGAGTTGCCCCAAGGTGCCGAAGTTGTTCAGCTTGACGCTTTTTCAGGTAGGGAGGGTACTACTACGTGTGATTGTGAACTGGTTTCCGGTGACAACCGGGTAAAAATCACCACATCAAGGACTTTACAACCCCGTGAGCAACTCACTTTTGCCGTTGCTTGGCCCAAGGGTTTTGTGAAAGAGCCCACTACTGCTGAAAAATTCTGGTTCTTTTTTAAAAGCAATTTTCACGTACTCGTTGCTTTAATAGGTTTACTGGTGGTCACATTGGTGTATTACAGGGCCTGGCGAAAAGTGGGAGTGGACCCGCCCAAAGGCACTATTTTCCCGCAGTTTGACCCGCCGGAAGGTTTCAGCCCCGCCGATGTGGCTATACTGAGTCGTTTAGCGATGTCACAACGCGCCATTACTGCTGCTATAGTGAATATGGCCATAAAAGGGCATATCAAAATTATTTATTTAAAGAAAAAGTACAGTCTCGAAAAAATCTCAAATGATACAAGCCTGCTTACTGAGGAAGAAAAAGCAATTGCAACCTCCTTATTTTCAAAAGGGGAAAAAATTGCACTGGACAATAAAAACCACGCCACTTTTACCAAAGCCCGAACGAATGCATACAATGCAATCAAGAAAAAATTGAAACCCGCTTACTTTAGTTTTAACTACAGCCATTTGACTAAAGGGATAATTGCTTCGGTGGTGTTGGTCATTTTTATGTTTATTATTTCTCCTTCACCCATTATTCCAATTTTGATGCTCATTGTTCTAATTGTTTTGGTGTCAGTATTCACTTATCTCATCAAAGCACCCACCGTAAAAGGCCGGGCAGTAATGGACGACATTGAAGGCTTTAAAATGTATGTGAACGTCGCCGAACAAAAACAACTGGATGCCATGCACGAACCTAAATTGACCCCGGAGCGATTTGAGGCGCTACTTCCTTTTGCCATTGCGCTGGGTGTTGAAAACCGTTGGGGCAGCAAATTTGAACGGGCACTTGCGTCCTCACTTCAGGAAACCAAGAGTTACAGCCCAAGTTGGTACACCGGTGCTGCGGGGGCTATGATGTTTTCACCCACAAGCTTTAGCAGCGATATGGGAAGAAGTTTTTCATCAGCCATTTCATCTGCATCCACACCACCCGGCAGTTCGTCGGGCAGCGGGGGAGGAGGATCGTCTGGTGGTGGCGGTGGCGGTGGCGGCGGTGGCGGCTGGTAAAAAAATAAAAGTACTTTCTGAAAGAGGTTTCAGAAAGTACTTTTTGACCATTTACAATTATCGGATGGTTAACTTGACCTTTTGTTGTGCTTTGGTAATGGAATAAGCAGTATATTCAAAAGTTTGTCCGGTTGCCGGTATGGTGCCTCGTGATTCAATCACCAGTAAGTGATCTTCAGTGGTTCTGGGTTTGTTGTATTCAAGATACCAGGAAGCCACTCCTTTTTTCGGATTCAGGCTTTCCAACTCGGCAAGGGTTAATATGCCGTCCTGCATAGCATTTAAGAGTGGTCCTTTATCGACAAACCACATAGGCATATTTTCACTTTGCAAATAGGCAATAATCGGAAAAGCTGTTGGTGGGGCATCCGGCTCAATAAGTCCTTTTCCGTAAACGGTAAGTGAACAGCCAAATGCCGCCGGTACATCAAAGAATTGTAATAAGTTGAATTCGGGGTTGATGCACTCCACATTCCGCATCATAGGTATGATAACTGTATTGCCGGACTCCATAAACAATCGCTCTTCTGCACTCATTTCTGCAATGCGGGCATAAAATGGCGGACCGGGATTTTGTTCAGGAGTAGAAAATTCAATAAAGTTTCCACTTGCTTTAAGTGTTTCATACTCCTTTTTGGCAAGTTCAATATGACTTTCGCCTTGGTCATCATTTTTAGTGCAAGCCAATAACATTATTACAATCATAGTTTTAAAAATTAAATTAAATTTTGGTAGAAGAAACTTTCTCATGATTTCAAAATTTTGAGTTACTATGAAGCAAAATTGAGGGAATCAAAAAAGTTGTGATAGTAAAAAACCGACATGTTAAAGTTTGTCCCATTCCAGTTGAAAGCGCACATTGATTTCTTCCAGCTTGGTTTTTATTCCGTTAGGGGTGTGCCCGGTAAAATCTTTAAAATCTTTGATAAAGTGCATCTGGTCATAATATCCCAGCCCGTAAACAATATCAGTCCAAGGAGTATTTTGATTGGCTTCAATTTGGTGAAAAGCTTTGAAAAATCGGGATAAACGGGCATACACTTTGGGTGTCATCCCCAGTCTTTCCTTGCATTTGCGTTCAAACTGACGTGGACTCAAACAGGCAATGGATGCGGCTTGGTCTATGGAAGCATTGTGATGGGTCATTAAAAAGCTTAGGGCCCTATCTACCGGCAAGCGTTCTTTCATTTTATAAAGTCTTTGGAGAAAAAACTGTTGAACAGTTGTATTCAAATATCCAAAATCGCTTTGCTTGTCATGGCATTTTTCTATAAACTCCCTGATTTCGTTGCCCAACAAGTCTTCACCGTCAAAACCATCATCATAAATTTCAGTGATGGGAATACCCAAAAACTGATACAAACCTCCGGGATGAAAATGAACACCCACTGCAAGGTGTTTCTCTTTAAAGCTTAGCAATTTAGGAGTAATTTGCGGTGTAACTACTACAAAATTGCTGCACAACCTTTGGGAATCCTGATCCATTTTTCGGGACAAAAACCGCGTGTTTATGTGGATGTAGATACTTTCATCAGGAGTGGGGAAGTAGATACTTTCGTCAGAATGTGTGCTGCTTTTTATATAGTCAGACTCCAGCACCACCACATTTTTAATTAAGTGACGGAGTGCCACGTGTGGCGGATAAGTCTTAAAATTTAGCAGGTGCATCATTGGACAAGTTCCTTTAGTTTTTTCTCCAATTCAATATTACAGGGATATATGTTTAATGCTTTTTGATAATACTGCACAGCTTTTAACGTATCCCCTTGTTTTAGAAAACTTTCGGCAAAGCCACTCCATGCCAATTGATTATAAGGATGTAGTCTTATATTGGACTCAAAGACCTTTCTGGCATTATCAGTATCATCTTTGTTTAAATAGCTGTAGCCAAATCGGTTGATAGTTCTTGCGAGCTGGCTTAAATTGTAAGATTCAGATAGACTATCTAAGTTATTCTCTAAAGCAAAAAATGAATCGGGAAAAGAACTCTTTGCCTCCAAATCCTTGAAGAGGTCCATAGCATCAGGTAAATCTGCTCTCCTTTTGGTTTGGGTTAACATTTCATCTAATTCCCATCTGCTAAAAACCTTCCCCCGAAGAATGACACTCTTAATATCCCTGAGAGCATTGATATCATCCAATGGATTCTGATTAAGCAATACCAGACTTGCTAGCTTGCCTATAGAGATGCTGCCAATTCGGTCATTTTTCATGGCTAGTGATGGATTGATGGTGGCTGTTTGCAATGCCTGTAAGGGTGTCATACCATGCTGGACAAAAATCTCCAATTCATCGTGAAGACTGAACCCAGGGTAAATAAATGGCACCCCATAATCTGTTCCGGCTAGGATTTTAACACCATTTTTGACCAAATACTGTAAAACTATTTCATTTGTTTTGTAATATCTTTTCCTTGTTTCGATAGTTTGTTCATCTGGTTTTGATATTTCATGTTCTTCCAAATTGACCCGCATAAATCGAGGCAAATATTCCTGACGTGAATCATAAATTAGTGAACTGTCAAACTCATAAAAATTAGAGCGCTTTTCCACCATAGTAGGAGTGATCCAAACATCACTTTTCGCTAATTCTGCAGAAATATTATCTAAAAGAGTTAAATCTAAATGGTTATAGAATAGGTCATCAATTACCCATAAAGTGTTCATTAATGATTCAAAAGTTTCCATTCTTAGAAGTAAACCCTTTATTGAATCAAGTCGAACTTTTGCTTCACCTGAAATAGAAGCATCGGCAATTCCATATAAGTGTTCCATACTGCGCATTCCTGCTTTTATGGCATGACGTATTGGAACAATTTCAGGAACATGACCAGCTACAGGAATATTGGCTTTTGCAGCAACTTCCATAATGGCATCAAAGGCCTCCAAACTCAACGAATATACTTTTATGAAATCAACTCCTGTAGAAATTTGGCAATTGGCCGCTTCAGCAGCCTCTTCAGCATTTTCAACAAAAACAAATATTAAAGGACCAAAATGTTTAACAGCTTCCATTGTGCTATTGATGGGTACACCTGTTGAATAAATATCAACCCCTGTAAAAGCCCCTGAAGTATTTTGTTGGCGGAGAAATTTTGTCAAAGGCATGTAACTTCTAAGCTCTCGAATTCCTGTTACCCCGTTATAAAGCAAAATGGGATTAACATCCTGATACCAAAAGTGATGATGGGCATGCATATCCCACAACCCGGGAATCAAGTATTTACCCGTGCCATCCACCACCTCTGTTTGCTTGCCGGGCTTGTTGAATTTTTTGTAAATGGCAGTAATTGAATCCCCATCAACGGCCACGGTGTGGCTGGAAAGTACTTCACCTGTGACCACGTCAATGATGTTGACGTTGGTGATAAGGAGGTCGTGTTGGGGGGGTGAGCAGGAAAAAATTAAGGTAGCTAAACCAATAGAATAACAAATTTTTTTCATGAGAATTATTTTTAATCAACTAATTATTAATGCTTATGATGCATACAAGGCAAATTTGCTCCTAGAATTTATTAGTTTTTGCAATCGAATTAATAATCACTTTTAAAAGCAACTAAATTTGAGCAATCACTTCCAAAGTGCGATTGATTTCTTCTTCGTTGTTAATTAGGCTGGGGGCGAGACGGGCGTAGGAACGGCGATATGGCGTAGTACTGGCAATAATGCCTTTTTCGTAAAGTGCTCCTGCCACAGGCCAGGGATCCATGTCCTTGTAATCAAAACAGATCATACCTGATGAAAGCTCCGGTGACATCGGAGTATGTAATGTTACACCGTCAATATCTTTCAGACCCTCTTTTGTGAGTGTATTTAACTCATGAATGCGTTTTTGCACATTGCTCTTGCCCAGTTGCAGATGCAGTTTGAATGCCTCTGGCAGCGCCCAGCGGTGATCAAAGGCGTGAAAACCACCCGGTGTCATGTGGTCACCCATCGATACTTCATCCTGAGTCCGGTAGCCCAGCCATACCCCGTAAGACTGCCCGAAACTCGGCACCACTGGATTGCAGCGAGCCCAGCCCCGGTCACTGCCCCAGATTAGTCCGGTGCCACGAGGGCCAAATATCCATTTGTGGGTGCCGGCAATAAAAAAATCACAGCCAATGCTTGATACATCGACATCCTCAATACCAAATCCATGTACACCGTCCACCATAAACAGAATCTGATCAGCGTCAGAACGCGATCCGTTCATTTCGGCCAGCATCGCGCCTATTGCGTGAATTGGCAGCTTGACACCACTTAGGGAATGCACCCAAGTCATAGCCACAACCCTTGTCGAAGAGCTGATGGCCGCTTTTAGTCTGGATAATATCTCATCCACAGATGCATTTGCTGGTTCGTCATAAAGCGCCACCCTGCGCAGCTTTGCGCCTGAACGTTCAGCACTGAAGTGCAAGGACATTTCCATCGAGTAATGATCGTGTTCGCTATGCAGGATCTCGTCTTCCGGACGAAGAACAAGACCACTAGCCACCATCGCCAAACCCATCGTTGTACTATCGGTCATTGCAATTTGCGTGGCCTTACCACCCATATATTCCGCTGCGGAATTCACAATAGCCTCCTCCATTTGTCGCGAATTTTCATAGTAGTGCTCGACCGGATCTAGGTCGAATGCCTTTCGATGGCGCTCTATAGCATCAGCAACCGGCTTGGGATGGGAGGACAACAGAAAAGTGGCCAGGTGTATATAGTCCGGGCGAAGTTTGAACAGCTTTCGTAGCCCGACCCAGTCAGCGCTGCTCAGCTCACTATTCTCATTTTTGGTTGCAAATGATGCCTCATCAGACCCAAAGGCCCTCATCGAGAAGGGAGTGACCAACGGTAGCATTGCGCTGCCCGCAAGGATTGAAGCTTTGGTAAGATATTCACGTCGATTCATTTTTAAATCCATTTCTTTTTTCATCTGTTTGTATTTATTTAACTCCAGTTTTTATTTGTTTTAGTGTCGTTGAATCTTCGATTTGTTTTTAATTAGTCAGATGGAAATCGAAGATTCATGAACTCCATCTTCTAAAATATTTAGACCGCGAGTAATGCCCTTTTAATCATTTTGGGTGGTTTGCTATTCGTTTGTGGGCATTTCAAAGTATAATATTTTAATTGTTATTGAACTTGTGGCATCGAGCTCAGCACTTCTGCGGCAATTTTCCATTGGTTATTTTCCCTCACCATTGTCAATAATGAATAACCGTTGTCCTGAAATGATCCTCCCGGAGTATTGAAAGACACAGCAAATTCGCCTAACACAGATGCCATATCGCCCGCTTCGCTGATTTCAACATTCAGGGTGCTGATGTTAAGGTTAAAATCTTCCAGTTCGGTTGTGTTTTTATAGTTTTCGCGTAAAGCGTCGTGCCCTTGCATTAGCGGAGACATAGGAAGTTTAAGTGTTCCGTTGGCAGTAAATCTTTGAACCAGGCCTTCCACGTCTTTTTCTTTTATTAGGGTTTGAGTTAAAACAAAGATTTCTTCAATTTCAGCTTTGAGTTGCTTATTGTCAATGGTTTCTTTTTCGTGAGCTTCGGGTTCAGGGCAAGGGATATTGTTGCAGGCAGTTACCAAAAACAACATTAAAAATATTTTAAATGCGAATTGTTTTGATTTCATAATATGGTGGTTATGTGTTAATTAAATATGAAGATATAAAAAAAATGAATTCAAAAATGGGATTCATTAAGAGAGGTGAAACTTTTTTACATATTCAATTTAATTTATGAATAAATTTTTCTGAAATGGGTGCCTGTTTTCCTTGTAAGATTCAACTATAAATGCCTATTTTTGCGCAAAAATTTAAAAAGAAAACAATGGCAACAAACAGAACATTTACAATGCTTAAGCCCGACAGTGTGGAGAAAGGAAACACAGGGGCAATACTTAATATGATCAATCAGGCGGGCTTCCGCATCGTGTCAATGAAGATGACCCAAATGACCACAGCTAATGCCCAGGCGTTTTATGCAGTGCATAAAGAGCGTCCGTTTTTTGGTGAATTGGTAGAATATATGACTCGTGGACCCATTGTTGCCGCCATACTTGAAAAAGACAATGCCGTAGATGATTTCAGAAAATTAATTGGTGCTACCAACCCTGCGGAAGCTGCAGAAGGTACTATCAGAAAATTGTATGCCGCTTCTATTGGCGAAAATGCCGTTCACGGTAGTGACAGCGATGAAAATGCAGCCATTGAAGGTGCTTTTCACTTTTCAGGAAGAGAGATGTTTTAATCTTTGAGTGTTTATATATAGTGAAGACGCCACAATTTTGTGGCGTTTTTTTTATCTCAATACAATTTCTTTAATGATTTCCTCACCCAGTTCTTCATTCATCAGTTTGACAATCTTTTGTTTGCCGTAGCTTAGTTCCTCTCTAAGCACGCTGGAGCTAAGCTCCACATAAAGTTTCTCGCGGTTCAGTTTGACGTTGGTGGTGTATTTTTCAATAGCGGGCCCCATCAGTTTGTTCCAGGCGTCAACTACCTGCACCTGTTTTAAACCTTTGTCGAGTTTGTTGACTGAAACAAAATCCTTCAGCACATCTTTGATGGATACTTCTTCTCCGTGGCGTTTTTTCATTTTATGAGGGGTATATTTTCAAAACGTTTGTAACTGTAAACGGTTCCGTCAGTGTTTTTGACCACCAACTGGCTTTTATTGGCTTTAATAACCGTTTCGGTCCATTGGTCAAAAGGGGTGGAGTATAACAACTGAACTATATTATCCTTGATTTCAACGAAAATGGCTTCGGCATCATCGTTAACGAGATAAGTACCGTCGGGTTGTGGGGCTACTTTTTTTCTGAAACCTTTTTTGTCGTCGATTTCAATATAGTCCACCACCATATTCATTGTAAATGTTTTGCTTTCGCCTTCTGTAGTCCTTACTTCTTCAATTTCCCAGTAACCTGAAACGTGTTTAAGGATTTTATCAGGATTTTCCTGTTTACACGAAAAGGTTATTAAAAGTAAACAGATAAAGATAAGCGGATAAAGGGTTGTTTTTCGCGTAAGCATATCTCACAAAATTTTATCCAAAGTTAATCATTTCAATAAGGCTGCACTAATCCAGCCTAAACATTTTATAAGTCTGATGCACTTTTTTAACAATGATTTCGGTACGCTCGGGATGGGTGTCGCTAATAAAAAGCTGCCCAAAATTTTCACGCTCGACCAGCGTGATGATTTGCTCCACACGGCTTTCGTCCAGTTTGTCAAAAATATCGTCAAGCAAAAGAATGGGGTTGATTTTGCTTTGGGCTTTCAAAAAATCAAATTGCGCCAGTTTCAAAGCGATGAGATAAGATTTTTGCTGCCCCTGCGAACCGAATTTTTTAATGGGATGCCCGTCAATTTCAAAATGCAAGTCGTCTTTGTGAATGCCTGTGCTTGTGTATTGCAAGGCCTTGTCTTTGGGGTAACTTTGTTGTAAAAGGTTGAGTAAACTGTCTGCTTCAAGTTGGCTTTTATATACCAGATGCACCTGCTCATTACCCATTGAAATGGATTGGTGTCGCTCATTAAAAATGGGTATAAATGTTTCAATAAAAGCGTTTCTTTTTTGATAGATCACAGTGCCGAATTCATTCAACTGGGTGTTGTAAATTTCAAGGGTTTCGTTATTTCGGGTGTTGTTTGCAGCAAAGTATTTCAGCAGGGCATTGCGTTGTGCCAGTACTTTGTTATAAGCAATCAGGGTGTTGAGGTATTTAGTGTCGCCTTGTGAAATCACGCCGTCCATGAATTTTCTGCGCGTGTCGCTGCCTTCAGTGATCAAGTCGCGGTCAGCCGGGGAAATGATGACCAACGGAAGAAAGCCCACATGGTCGGCAAATTTCTCATATTCCTTGCCGTTGCGTTTGATGATTTTTTTCTGACCACGTTTGGCGCTTACGATGATGCGTTCAGTCTTTTCTTCTTTGGAATAAGTTCCGTCAATCACAAAAAAATCGGCGTTGTGGTTGATGTTTTGGGTAGTAATGGGATTAAAATAGCTTTTTCCGAAAGAAAGATGATATACTGCGTCCAGAACGTTGGTTTTTCCCACTCCATTGTTGCCCACAAAACAGTTTATTTTATGGTCGAGGTCAAAATTTACTGCTTCAAAGTTTTTATAGTTGAGGAGTGAAAGCTTGGATAAATACATAAATTATTGATAACTTGAGTGTTATATTCTGAATATTTTAGCTGAAACCCATAATTGGAGCACTGCAAATTATTGAAAAATAACAAATATTTTAGCTTTCAAATTATAATAAAAATTTTATTTTTGCCCTTCATTAAAGAATTATTATGGCAACATATAAAAAGAGAGGTCACAAGCCTCAAACTAAAGAAGAAAAACAATCTGCGATAGAAAAGGAAAGCACAACAGCAGAAGTGTTTAACACACTTGATGAAAAGGCATCAAAAACTGAGGAGTGGGTTGCTAAAAATCAAAAATATATTTACATCATCATAGCAGTTGTTGCTGTGGCTGTATTGGGGTGGCTGGCATACAACCAGTTTATACAAAAACCAAAAGAAACAGAGGCTGCAAATGAAATGTACCAAGCACAGATTTATTTTGAGCAAGCGCTAAGCGCACAGCAAAAAGATTCTTTATTTATCCTTTCGCTTAATGGTGGTATGGGCAAATACGGTTTTCTTGATATCATTGACAACTATGGTGGTACAGATGCTGCCAACAATTCAAGGTATTATGCAGGTATTGCCTATATGCACCTTGGAAATTACAAGGAAGCCATTATCCACTTGGACAAGCATAAGTCTAAAGATGAAATTGTAGGCCCCATAGCCAAGGGAAATATTGGTGATGCATTTGCAGAATTGAACCAATTGGAAGATGCATTGAAGTACTACAAGCAAGCGGCTTCAATGAGTGCAAACGAGTTTACGGCACCAAAATATTTATTGAAGTCAGCAATAGTTGCACTTGAATTAGGTAAAGCTGGAGACGCTCTTTCATCTTTAAACAAAATAAAATCAGACTTTCCGGAATCAGCAGAAGCAGGCCAAATCGATATTTATATCGGAATGGCTGAGGCAATGAAATAAGATCTTGGAAGCATTTGATTTTGTCATTAAAACCATTGCTTAATGGCAACTGTAAATAAAAATTTATCCACTTACGATAAGGCATCAATCCCAAACGCGAAGAATTTTCGGTTTGGGATTGTTGTTTCTGAATGGAATCCCGAAATTACTGAAAACCTGTTTCAGGGGGCTTTTGACACACTAAAGGAGCACGGGGCCATCAACGACAACATTGTGCGCTGGAATGTGCCCGGAAGCTTTGAACTTATTTACGGCTGTAAGCGTATGACCCAATGTTATGACATGCTGGATGCCGTTATAGCTGTTGGCGTTGTCATTCAGGGAGAAACCAAGCATTTTGATTTTGTATGTGAAGGAGTGACCCAGGGCATTAAAGACTTGAATCTTCAGGGTGATATTCCGGTGATTTTTTGTGTTTTAACTGACAACACAATGCAACAATCCATTGACCGAAGTGGCGGCAAGCATGGCAATAAAGGCACAGAAGCTGCTGTGGCTGCAATCAAAATGGCGCAGTTGCGCAAGGAATCAAAACTTTAAACACAGTGGGTGATTGTTCACTTTAGGTTTAAAACTTTTTGAGTAATTCCGGTTTTTTTGCTTGTTGAAATTAATTTTTTCCTTGTATATTTGTAACCGGTTATATTTTATATCTGAAATTATGTTTGAATTTGATCAATACCTTGGGTTTTTAGCTTTTGCCGTTATACTTTTAATTGGATTTTGGCTAATGATTTTTCTGATGCTTTTTGTGCCATACTGGATAGGCGGAGCTATCATGGAAATGGTTAAGGAGAAAAAAGCAGCTAAGAATAATAAAGACGAAGAATAATTCACACCACATTATATAAAGTAAAAAGGGAATCCAATCGGGTTCCCTTTTTCATTTTTATACCTTTTTGATTTTCTAAAACTCTCCTTCAAAATCATCACCGTTCATCCCTCGTTCACGCTGTCTGCGGTCCCTCTGGTTTTTCTGCTGATTGAATCTGTATATGAAAATAGCAGTGATTTGTCTTTGGCGCCATTGAAACTCGCTGTCTGAAGTAAATCCGTCTCCCTGGGTAAACGACATACGTTTACGGGTGTTTAGCAGGTCACTAACGTTTAAAGCAATAGAGGCATTGTCATTTAAGATGTCTTTGCTGAAGCCAATGTCCAGTGAAACCATTCCTTTTGACCGGGTTTGTGCATTTTCTGTAGGGCCACGGTAAAACATATTGGTTTGCCAGTCAATTTGTCCGGGAAGTGTAATCCTTGAACTAAAACGGGTAAACCAACTGGTGTTTGTAGTGCCATATTCAACTCCTTCAAACTGCCCATCAGTCTCAAACCTGAAAAAGTTGAAACTACCATTTAAACGCAACCAGCGTTGTGGGTTATAGATCACCCCGGCTTCCGCACCAATACGCTGATTGGTTGAAAGGTTTATGGGTATGGTTCTCACCACTTGTATGCCGTTTACGGTTTCACCTTCCCTGCGAATTTGAACGCGCTCAAAAGCATTGGTTTCATATTGGTAATAAACCGATGAGGTTAGGGTAAGCTTTCCAAAACGTCTCAGGTATCCCAAATCAAAGGTGCTGGCATAAGCCGGGTCAAGATCAGGGTTTCCTTGAAAAATATTTGTGACACTCGCCCTCGAAGGGAAAGGGTTGATAAACCAACCGCGTGGCCTGTTGATTCTTCGGTTAAAGCCTAAAGTGATATCCTCACCTTCACGAAGTTGATAAATTAAATTGACCGTTGGGAAAAGTCCTAAGTAGTCTTTATCAAAATTAGGATTAACACCCAAAAGGTCCACAAGTTCTTCCTGACTGAGCTCAGAGCTGATGTCGCCTTTTAGTATTGTGCTTTCAAGTCTTAGACCCAGAAGGAAAGAAAAATTCCCGAATTTAGTTCCATACTGGGTATAAACTGCCTGAATATTTTCAGTGTAATCAAAAACATTGCTCAGCAAATCATTTCTTTCAAAGTTTCCGGTTTCCAGATTTTCCCCAAGTAGCGTATAGTCAGTAATTGTATTTCTGAAGTTTCCACGGTAACCTGCTTCAAATTGAGAATCTTCGCCAATGGGCAACACATAATCGGCCTGGAAAAGGAATGTATTTTGATCCTCAACCGTTGTTATGTCTTCTGATGGATATTGAATGTTCGGCCCAACGATATTGCTCTCTGAAATAAAAGTATTTTCTGTTTCGGCCTTGTTGTCATATTGAAAATCAATGGTGAGGTTGTGACCGTCATCATTGAACCTGTTTATATAATTAAGCGCCAGTTGATATCTGGTATCCTTTTCGGTTTCTTCCTGAATACGTCTTGAAGTTTCTGTTAACGCACCATTTGCAAATTTTCGGGTTGTTGCTGTCACACCATCGTCATAATCACTCACCCTTATAAATCCGCTGGCGGTGATAGATGAACGGTCGTTGATGAAATATTCCATTCCCAGCAGGCTGTTAAAACCCTGGCGATTTCGTTGTATATCACGGTCTTCAATGGTTCTTGAGAATTCACCTTCTTCAAAGGTGTTGTCAAAAAATGCATTACCGGGTTGGTCCCTGTAGAAATATCCTGTTGTGCTGAATATGTTGAACTTTCTGGTGCGGTAGTTCAGATTGGCAGTAATACTTGAATTGATTGGGTACCCTCCGCTGATATTTACTGAGCCGTTAAACCCTAAAATCCGGTCTTGTTTTAAAATGATGTTCAAAATACCGGCAGTACCTTCAGCATCATAGCGGGCAGAGGGGCTTGTAATTACCTCTACACGCTCAATGGCCTCCGCGGGCAATTGAGTTAAAGCATTGGTGTCGCCAAAACCGGCAAGTGCAGAGGGTCTTCCGTTGATTAGAATGGTGACGTTTTGATTTCCGCGTAAGCTTACGCCTCCTTCAATATCCACATCAACTGAAGGGATATTTCCAAGTGCATCACCAATAGTAGCCCCGCGTGTGGTTAAATCACGGCCAATGTTGTAAATTCTTTTGTCTAATCTCACCTGAACTTCGGTAGTTTCGGCCCTTACCACAACTTCATCAAGACTTTCTGCGTCCATTTCAAGGTTTACCGGAGGCATTTGAGTGTTTTCTGTAATATTCCTGTTTGAAAGAGTCACTGAGTTGAATGAAATAAATTCAAACTTAATGTCATAAGTTCCGGCAGGAACATTCAAAGCATAGTTGCCATCCATGTCAGTGATTCCTCCATTAACAAGTTCAGTTGTGCCTGATTTTGTTAAGGAAACAGTAGCAAATTCAAGTGGTGCTCCCGTCGAATTATCCAAAACTTTTCCCGAGACTGTGAAATTTCCTGTTTGTGAAAATGAAATAAAACTGATAAAAAATGCGGTAAGAAATAAAATATATTTTTTCATAGAAGTTAAAGTGGTAAATTTTGATTGGCTTTTGTAAACCACTTATTAGACTGCGAAAATAAAACTTGGTTTAAGGCTCTACGCTTAAATTCTTGTTAAATGTTACCCAAAATTTAATCAACATTAAACAAAGTGAAACTTAAGTTAAAGCAGGTTAAATTTGTAAAAAAGCAAGGAGAGCAAACCCAGAACCATGACGATTTTTAAAATAACTGAAAGATGTTGAAATTCTTGTTTGGTTTCGGCAGTGAAAATTTTAGTTACAAAATAAAGCAACGGACCTATAACGGCAATCAAAAAGTATAGCATCACCCACGGGGTGCGGTAAAGAAACTCATACATATACATCAATATGAGGGCAATTGAGGCTATCGCAAGGACAAAACAAACAATGGCTGTTCTTTTTCTTCCAATGACTATGGGTAACGTTTGTCGACCACCATTTTTATCTCCATTAATGTCTTCAATATCTTTTACAATTTCCCGTATGAAGGTGAGTATAAATGCAAAAAATGAATAATAAATCAGGATTGAAAAAGCCTCAAGTTGTATAGCCTGATTTAAATAATCAATCGCCGGAACCAATTCAAATACCCCAATTATGATTAGACTTAAAGTAACAAGTATTGAAATGACCAAAGTGGCCACAAGCAAAATGGACTTGATAAAAGTTGCATACATATACAACAAAGCGGCCGAAAGTATGAATAAGGCTGCAAATCCTGGAGTGCCAATGTGGTTTGAAAGATAGAACCCTGTAAGCACGCCCAAAAAAGTAAATATCAGATACAGATTGTAAGCAGTGCTTTCGCTTATTTTTTTATTGATGATTACTTTTTCAGGTTTGTTGATTTTGTCGATATCCACATCATAAATATCATTGATAATGTAACCACCTGCTGCTATAAAAACCGTTGCCAGCACTAAAAGAACAAAATGAAGGTAATCCAAAGTGGTAGCGACCCCTAAAGATTCAAACAGCCCATATTTAATCAGCCATTGAACAAGAATAATTATAAGCAGGTTTTTGTATCTAATGAGTTTTAAAAAAGCAAGCATAAAAAAGGGGTTTAATCCATTTTGGCATCGGGGTTAACATTCCATTTTTCCTGCACCCTGAGCACTTGTTCAATGACGTCCCTCACACAGCCTTTACCGCCTTTTCGGTGTGAGATGTATTTTGAAATGGCTTTTATTTCAGTGGCGGCATCCTGTGGACAGGCCGGCAATCCTACTTTTTGCATCACATACAAATCAGGAATGTCGTCACCCATATAAAGCACTTGCTCGGGTTTGATTCCATATACATCCATATACTCATCGAGGGTGTCGGTTTTGTGGTGTACTCCAAGGTGGATGTCTGTAACACCCAAACCACGCAGGCGTTTGCGCACGCCTTCATTGCTTCCGCCGGAAATGATACAAACATTGTAACCAAGATCAACGGCAGTTTTTAAAGCATAGCCGTCTTTGATACTCATATTGCGCAACATTTCGCCTTCGGTAGTGATGATTATGGTGCCGTCTGTCAATACACCGTCCACATCAAAAACAAAGGTGGTGATGTGCTGCAAATATTCCTTATAACTTTTCTCTTCCATAAGTTTCTTGAATTGATTGGGATAAAAGTTTATAAATTTCTTTTTGTAAAGGTTGGTCAAGCAAGTGGAGATGCTTTTCAATGGTTTTTATGTCATTTCTTTTTGCCGGGCCGGTTTGCATAGCTTCAGGGCTTGCATGTTCAATTTTGCTTGCTGTTTCCCTTATCAAGGGTTTTAAAATCGAAAAAGGAATGCCGTTATCTTCCGTTAGCTCATAGCCAATCTGGTATAAATGATTGACAAAATTACATATAAAAACAGCAGCCAGATGCAGTTGCTTTCGTTTGTCAGAATTGACCTCAAACACTGATTTTGTAACCGAAAGGGCAAGTGTATTTAAAATTTTTAAATCTGCTGCATGTTCAGCCTCAATACATACCGGAATTTCCGAAAAATCAACTTCGCGCTCCTTTGAGAATGTCTGTAGCGGATAAAACACCCCGCGCCGGTTTTTTGAATCAAGTTCGTTTAACGAAACACTGCCTGAAGTGTGAACAACAAGCCTGTTTTCAAACGGAATATGGGCAGAAAGTGTCTGCACGGCATCGTCGGGAACAGCGATGATGTAGCAATCGGCATTTACCAGATTGCTTATTTCGGTAGTTGTTTTTCCCTTAAAAGACAATTCATCAAACCCGCTGCAATTTCTGTTAAAGACCTGAACGACTTCCACATTGGAAGCGCTTTCAAAAGATTTAATCAGATGAGAGGCCACATTTCCGGTGCCTAAAATGACAACTTGAATCATTTGGCTAAAATAAGAAGAAATATGATTAAAAGCCCTTTATTACAAATGGACTATCAAAACGCTGTAAACTTTGTCAATCTGTTAAAAATTAATCAATTTTTAACTTATTACGAAAGCATAATCTGGTCTTTAAGTGGACAAAATTCAGTAAATTTGCGACAATTTATTTACCCTTCAATTTGTAATCATGCTCAAAAAGATTGCTTCTATTTTATTCTCCACCAGACTTACCGGAATTTTATTTATAGTTTTTGCTGTTGCGATGGCCATCGGTACGTTTCTCGATATGCAGCAAACAACCTCCCCAACTCCCTATTCAAGGACATTGGTTTACAATGCTTGGTGGTTTGAAGCGATCATGGTGCTCTTTGCAATCAATTTTGTGGGAAATATTTTCAAATACCGGTTATTTAGAAAAGAAAAGTGGGCCACATTACTCATTCACTTGTCGTTCATTTTTATTTTGGTGGGGGCATTTATTACCAGATATATTGGCTATGAAGGAGTAATTGCCATCAGGGAAGGCGAAACCGAAAATATGCTGATTTCAGAAAAAGTATATTTGAACACTTTCATTGACGGTGATTTCAAAATTAACGGGGTAGCACAGCGAAGAACTCATTCAAAAAGATTGCTACTTTCTGAACGACTTAATAACAAATTTACCATCAACATTGATTATAATAAACAACCGGTAAAAATAGAATTTGTCGATTATATGCAAGGAGCCGTAGAGTCACTTGTGCCCGGCGATGAAGGTGACTTTTATCTTGAAATGGTAGAATCTGAAGGGGGTATCCGTCAATCACACTGGCTTAAAGAAGGACAAGTTTCAAGTGTGCATGGTGTGCTGTTTGCAGTAAACAATTTTACCGAAGGAGCCATCAATATCATCTATGATGAAGAAGATGGTTATAAAATCCACTCACCTTTTTCAGGTACTTATATGCGAATGTCTGACCTGCGTGCCGCCGGTATAGATCCCGACCGGATAACATTTTCTGAAAGCTTCTTTAACCTCATTGAAGAGTATCAGCACGAGGTGCCTTCAGACAGCCTGCAACCGCTTAGCTTGGTATCCCGCTATGAAATGGCCGGAATGTCGTTTGTCTTTCCCGCACCCATAACACAAGGCACCTTTGATTTGGTGCGTGCCACAGAAGATCAACCGTCAAATATGAATGCCCTCACCCTGAAAGTAACCACCAACAACGAGGCAAAAATCGTAAAAATGCTTGGTGGTCAGGGCTTTACCCCAAAACCCACAACGGTTGAACTGGGCGGGCTTGAGTTTCATTTTACCTATGGTTCAAAATTAATCGAACTTCCATTTAGCATTACGCTAAATGAATTTATAGCTGAGAAATATCCGGGTACTGAGACAGCTTATAAGTCATTTATGAGTAAAGTCACCGTGAATAATCCTGACAACACATCGTTTGATTATGACATTTTTATGAACAACATTCTCGACCACAAAGGGTACCGGTTTTTTCAGGCAAGTTTTGACCCCGATGAAAAGGGAACCATTCTTTCAGTCAATCACGATTTTTGGGGTACCTGGATTACTTACATTGGTTATATCTTACTTTACATTAGTTTGATGGCTATCTGGTTTGACCCCAATTCGCGTTTTACTGCTTTAAAGAAAATGCTGGATAAAGTCAAAGCAAAAAAGGCCAAACTGGCTACTTTGGCCCTTTTGATGATGGGAAGTTTTGGTTTTGCACAAGAGCAAGAATCCCATCAACACCGTGAAGTTGATTTTGAAGTGCTTGATTCAATCATATTTGCCAATAAAGTAGATAAAGACCACGCAGCCAGATTTGGTCAGCTTGTTATTCAGGATGAAGGTGGGCGTATGAAGCCTGTCAATACCTTTGCCTCAGAATTGCTCAGAAAAGTAAGCAGAAGCGACCACTACAAAGGCCTGGATGCCAATCAGGCGTTTTTATCGATGAGTGAGTTTCCGCGACTTTGGGTAGAGATACCGCTGATTAATCTTAAACGCGGTAATGACAGCCTCCGAAGACTTATTGGTGTGCCTGATGATACACGCAGGGTGTCATTGATTCAGATGTTTGATGAAATGGGCAATAGCAAGATTGGGCCCTACCTTGAAGAGGCCTCAAAAAAATCCACACCCAATCAATATGAAAAAGACCTTTTAAAAACTTACGAAGCACTCTATTTATTAAATCAGGGTTTAAGCGGAAGTATTTTGAGAATTTTTCCCATTCCCAACGACGAAAACAATACCTGGGTTTCCTTCCCCGAACTTGAATTTGCAGGCATAAAAGGAGTTGATTCAATGTTTACAAGAAACATCTTGCCACAATATTTTCAGGAATTAAGAGAGGCAAGAAGAACAGGTGATTACAGCGTTGTCGATAAAATAATAAGTGACATCACTACTTACCAAAAGCGATACGGCAGCTCAATAATGCCCACAGAAAACAGGATAAAAGCTGAAATACTCTATAACAAAATTGATATTTTCAACAGATTATACAAGTACTTTTTAATGATAGGTATCCTGATGTTTGTGTTTTTAATTTTTCAGATACTCAAAGAAAAAAATAAAATGCTTGACATGCTGGTCAAAATTTGCAAATACATCATCTGGGTGTTCTTTGCTTTGATGACCTTTGGGTTGATACTAAGATGGTATGTAAGTGGTCATGCCCCTTGGAGTGATGCTTATGAATCTGTGATTTACGTGGCGTGGGCAACGGTATTTTTTGGATTGGCCTTTGGCCGAAAATCAAATTTGACAATTGCTTCTACTGCTTTTGTGGCAGCCATCGTTTTATGGGTTGCCCATCAAAACTGGATGGATCCGGCCATTACAACACTTGTTCCTGTATTGGACTCTTACTGGCTAATGATACACGTTTCTGTGATTGTGGGTAGTTATGGGCCGTTTACACTTGGGATGATTTTAGGCCTGGTTGCACTCATTTTGATGATACTCACCAACGAAAAGAACAAAAAGAAAATGGATTTAAACATCAAGGAGTTGACTATTATCAATGAATTAGCCTTAATATTAGGTATAGGTTTATTGACTATCGGGAACTTCCTTGGCGGTATGTGGGCCAATGAAAGCTGGGGTCGCTATTGGGGCTGGGATCCTAAGGAAACCTGGGCTCTCATCAGCATTATGATTTATGCTTTTGTGGTTCATATGAGACTCATTCCGGGATTGCGCAGCAGATGGTGGTACAATGTGATGGCCGTGCTGGCTTTTGCGTCGATAATGATGACTTATTTTGGGGTGAATTTCTATCTTGTGGGATTACACTCTTACGCAAGTGGAGATAAACCCATCACACCCGGATTTGTATATTACAGTTTGGCTTTTGTTGCAATTATTTCAACATTGGCATACTTTAAACACAAAAAATACTACAGTAAAAACTAATCAGCGATTACCTGCTTGACGATTCACCCGCACCAAAAGGACTTCTACTTTAGGGTCCTTAAGTGCTCTGCGGTTTCTGAAGTAGTTTTTAAACATTCTTGATGTAAACGTTTTATCGATTGACCAAAGGTATTTGGTGTGATTAGGAAAATGCTTAGCAATGATTTCGTAATCAACAATGTTAGTTGAAATGGCTTTAGTGGGGTTATTTTCTATGTTTTGCTCTATTTCCAAAAGTTTTATGTTCAGGTTTTCTTCCGAAAGTTGATTTAAAAAAACCGGCAGGTAATAACTTGTTTTAAAGCCGGCATTTTCAAAATCACCAAGAAATTCAGGCTGTTGAGATTCAACAATAATTTTACTTTTATCAAGATTGTATTTTTCAGTAAGCAACAATAAGCGGTTCAATGAGCTTTCAGAGTTAGTTTCGTTTAGATTTTTAAAATCCAGCCAAATACCGCCTTGATTTTTAGAGTCATAATGTGAAAAGAAAGAATCTAGTGTTAAGTCAATTGAAGTTGCAGGTGGATGATTGACATCAAAGGTTCCGGTTTTTTCATCAAAGACAAGGTCAAGCTCAATTCCTGAATACCGATGTTGAGTGAATTGAAGTTTTTCAATACTGTTCACACGGTGTGCCCATATTTTATCTTGGTAACCCATATAATCAAATTTAAATGTGGCAAAATGATATACAACTACCATTATAATTGCCAGAAATATAAAAATTATAAGTTTGGTTAAACTACCTGTCATCAAAATTTACTCTTGAATTTAACATTCGGTTTCTGTAACGGAATTGTTCATTAAAAATACTCCTTTCCGGTTGATATTGGTTAAATTTAATTTGGGATAAATTCGAAAAACTGTGAATCAGGTCATCCAGCATGTATTTTCGGTCGAGATAGTTGGTCAATGAATCTAGGGTTGGATAAAATTCCCTGAATTTTTCTGATGTCCATACTATAAACGGAATTTCATACATAGGGTCAGTACCATGATATTCACTGTGCCCTACAAAGTCAATGTCTTGAAAAACCTCGTCGCCATGATCTGAAAAATACATAACATAGGATTTTTCATTTTTAGCCCTTACCTTTTCAATGATAGAGCGCACAATAAAATCATTGTAAACTATAGAGTTGTCATAATGATTGATTTGCTCTGTACTCCTGGCTGATGGAAAGTTTGTGACAGGTGTGTCTGTAAAGGTTGAAAAATGTGGAGGGTATGAATGTTTATAGGTAATATGGGTGCCATAAAGGTGGATGAAAATCACCTTCTTCTTATCTTCATAATCTAAAACCTTATCAATAAATGGAAAAAGGGCTTCATCATATTCAACCTGACGATTTGTTAAGGCATTAGTAAAATATTGTTCCTTAGTGGCTTTACTTATGGTTGTAACAAGTGTTTCATTGATACCAATGGGCTGCTGGTTTGAAACCCAGTAAGTTGAAAACCCAGCTGCATTGGCGAGTTGAACGATGCTTCCGCAATAAATGGCATCAGGATTTTCATAATTTGACAATGAGAGCATTTTATTTAATGACGAAATAGTATGGGTGTGTGGTGAAATAACATCTTCAAAAATGAGTAATTCATCTTTGATTTCAGATAGAAGAGGATTGGTATTTCGGTAATAACCATAGAGCCCCATATTTCTTGCAGAGGTTGACTCTCCAATAATAACTACATAAGTTTGCGGTTCTTCTTTTGAACTTACATTTTTGATATGTTCGTTTTTCGGCTCAACTAGATTAGTCTGAAAGAGTTCTTTGGCTTCTTGATAAGAAACATAAGCATCTTTAATCAAAAAAATGATATTGTTATGCTTTAGCTTTAAATCAATAATATAAATAGATCCGGTTATACAAGAAATAGTCAATAGGTAAATTAAAATTCCTTTTTTGTTAAAAGTGGGAAAATAGAACCATTTAATCTCTTTTTTATAAAGCAGAAGCAATTGCCTCCAAGTCAGAAAAAGAAACACAAATGTTACAATAGTCAGTAAAATCAAATAGTTGTCATAATAAGTAGATAAATATCCTGAAGACTCATATCCCGTTGTTTCAAAAATAATGTAAAAGGCTGAAATCGTTAACTTAGATTGATACAAATAGTAGAAAGCCGTTTTGAAAAACGCAATTACAAACAAAAATAAAGTTGAAAAAACAAACCAACATAACCTGAAAATCCCTCTAAAAATTATTAGGCCGATGGCATAAACAATACTACTGAATAGAAAAAATTCAACGATTTCCTTTAAAAAGTATTTAGGTTGGGCAGAAAAAAAATATCCGACTACACAAAAGAGTATAAGCGGAAAGTATAACAGTAAAAAAAGTAAGAGAAAAGACTTTTTAAATTTTGGCATAAAAAAGGGTTTCTAAAATGTAAATATACACATTTCAGAAACCCTTAAAAATATCCAGTAGTGCTTTAATTGTATACGTAATCAGGTTGTTCATCAATCATTCGATGGTCTTCCTGAATTTGTTCACTGATGTCTAGTTTTTTGTAAAGTTGTTTTGTGATTTTCTCAACTTCTTTTTCAGTGATATTGAGTTTTAATGCAATTTTTGCATTGTCCTTACCCTTTGATATATATTGAAGAATCTTGGTCTCTAGATTACTCAAATCGTGAAGGTTGATTAAGTTTTCAAGATACAAATCATCTACCATTTGTATATTGTCAGGGCTTCTTAAAAGTTCAATTCTTCTTAAGTATAAACGCATTTCAATTTGCATCAGTTCATTTTCTTCTTTAA
This sequence comes from uncultured Flavobacteriaceae bacterium, assembly GCA_964469175.1. GTDB lineage: Bacteria > Bacteroidota > Bacteroidia > Flavobacteriales > Flavobacteriaceae > Planktosalinus. The sequence goes on along the minus strand of CAYXXY010000006.1, from coordinate 159,123 downwards.
TTGCACGCATTCTATACATGATAGCATAGGTTAACACTAGCATTTCAAGAATACCTGCGGTTTTTAAATGAACAGGGGTAATTCCAAGAAATGTAATTCCAAATCCGGTCAATACATAGAAGTCAACCATTAAAACAAAAAGCAGGCTATATGCTACTACATAAAAACGTGCATAGACTTTTTGTTTGAATAATTTTGCGCCGGCAATCAAGTAGTTTAATAATACTGCCCAAATGAAGGCATTTCCAATAGCAGCCAGTAACCAATTATTTGTAAGCCAATAGCTAATGAATGAAATCACCCCTGCACTGATTAACCCAAAAGTTAGCCATTTTAGATTTGGCATTAAATCATCAAGTTTTAAAAACTTGGTTGCAAAATGAGCTGCAAATAATGCCAGAGAAATATGCAATAATGGTTCAAGGTAGATATTTGTAAATGTGTTATTAAGTCCCATTAGTCTGAATAAACCGTCACTATAAAAGAATGAAAGCGTGAGAGTTGTCAAAACGGCACTATAGTATAAAAATACTTTTTCATCAAACAAGAAAAAACACATTAGATTAATTATTATTACCATAATAGCAAAACCATAATATGAACCTAACTTAAATAGGGTTTGTTGGTTTGCTTTAGCAAATTCCTCTTCAGATGTTATTTGAATTGGAAAATAAGCCTCTTTTTCAAAATTGACCAATAAATATATTGGAAACTCTTCAAACTCATCCAGATGAAAAGAAGGGTATCTTGTGTAGGAAATTTCTTCAATTTGCTTTTTTGATGCTGAAAACAACTTTATATCGTTTATATGCGCAGAGGGAATGTGAAGTACATTTCCATTGTTTGAACGACCTGAGATTTTAAACCAATAGATACCATTCTCCAATCCAAAATTATTTGTAGTAAATAGTTTGAAATCAGCATCATGAATGTTGTCTATCTTATGTTCAAGGTATGTGTCTTTTAAAAAATGAATTGAATTTTGAGCATAAATATTTGCACAAAACAAGAGCAAAACACTAAGGTAAATAGTTCTCATAGGTTAAATTTTAATACGGTTTGGGACTACCAATATAAATAAAAAATCACTTTAACTTAAAAAATATACATTTAATCGATAAAATGTAAAAAATAGTATTTCTGAAAACTGTATAAAAATGGGACTTTTAAACTCGAAATTATAAAATAAATTATTAATTAAATGCAATTAATCTGCTGATAAACAATAGAATATAAAATCCCTAAAATTCAAAATGAACTTTAGGGATTAAAAATTGAACTCAATAAAAATTTAACATTTATTTAACCATTTCCTCCGGTTTTACCCATTCATCAAATTCTTCGGCTGTTAAATAGCCCAGATTAATGGCTTCTTCTTTTAATGTGGTTCCGTTCTTGTGGGCTGTATTGGCAATTTCAGCAGCTTTATAATAACCAATTTTAGGATTCAAGGCTGTAACCAACATCAAGGAATTGTTTAATTGTTTTTTGATAACCTCATTATTGGCTTCAATGCCCTTGGCGCAATGTTCATCAAAAGAGATACAGGCATCGCCCAGTAATTGTGCAGACTGAAGAATGTTTGCCGCCATCACCGGTTTAAAAACATTGAGTTCATAATGTCCTTGCATCCCGCCAACAGCTATAGCCATATCGTTTCCAATTACCTGGGCACAGACCATAGTAAGTGCTTCACACTGGGTAGGGTTTACTTTTCCCGGCATAATAGAAGAGCCGGGTTCATTGGCAGGCAATATCAGTTCACCAATCCCACTTCTGGGGCCGCTCGCAAGCATACGGATGTCGTTTGCAATTTTGTTCAATGAAACTGCAAGTTGTTTTAAGGCTCCGTGAGTTTCTACTATAGCATCATGTGCCGCAAGTGCTTCAAATTTATTTTCAGCAGATTTAAAAGGAAGCCCTGTAAAAGTGGCAATGTATTCTGCCACACGTTTTGAATAACCTTTTGGGGTGTTGATTCCGGTTCCAACAGCTGTTCCACCCAATGCAATTTCTGAAAGGTGGTCCAGTGTATTGTTTAGTGCCTTCAACCCGTGGTCCAATTGTGAGACATAACCGCTAAACTCCTGTCCTAAAGTCAGGGGAGTGGCATCCATTAAATGGGTACGGCCAATTTTGACAATTGATTTAAACTCTTCAGATTTTTTCTTAAGCGTGTTTCTTAGTTGAGTTACTCCCGGAATAGTCACTTCCACTACTTTTTTATAGGCTGCAATGTGCATAGCCGTGGGGAAGGTGTCGTTTGACGATTGTGATTTATTGACATCATCATTGGGTTGCAAAGTTTTTTCGCCCACTCCAATCTCTTTGCCGGCCAGTTGTTGTGCACGGTTGGCAATCACTTCATTGACGTTCATGTTGCTTTGGGTGCCGCTTCCGGTTTGCCAAATAACTAAAGGGAATTGTTCATTGTGAACCCCTTCCAGAATTTCGTCACACACCTTAGCGATATAATCTCTTTTTTCTGAAGTTAAATCCCCCAACTCCCTGTTAGTATAAGCAGCCGCTTTTTTCAGGTATGCAAACCCGTGGATAATTTCCATAGGCATAGATGCAGGAGCCCCAATTTTAAAGTTGCTTCTTGAACGTTCGGTTTGCGCTCCCCATAGTTTATCTGCGGGTACTTTTACCTCGCCCATAGTGTCTTTTTCTATTCTGTATTCCATATTTGCAATCGGATTTTTTAGCAATACAAAATTACTAAATGCCTTGTTCTTTTTGGGTAAAATTCCAATAAAAAAAGACAACCTTTTGAGTTGTCTTATTAAGTTTTGAAGTTTTACTTTTACGAAAACATAGCTGCCACTTTTTCTGCTTTTGGCGATTCTTTATAGTCATAAAAACCTTCTTTGCTCTTTACTCCCAGTTTTCCGGCCATCACCATATTAACAAGTAGCGGGCAAGGAGCATATTTCGGGTTTTTAAATCCGTCATACATTACTTCAAGTATGGATAGACAAACGTCCAAACCAATAAAATCTGCCAGTTGCAAAGGACCCATCGGGTGGGCCATACCCAGTTTCATCACTGTGTCGATTTCTTCCACGCCGGCCACGCCGTTGTACAGCGTTTCAATTGCCTCATTAATCATAGGCATCAATATTCTGTTGGCCACAAATCCGGGGTAATCATTGACTTCAACAGGAACTTTCCCTAATTTTTTGGAAATTTCGGCTACGGTATTGTAGATTTCGGGAGAAGTGTTGTACCCTTTGATGAGTTCAACAAGTTTCATAATTGGCACCGGATTCATAAAATGCATACCAATCACCTGCTGAGGCCTTGATGTAACGGCGGCAATTTTAGTAATAGAAATCGAGGAGGTATTGGTCGCCAAAATGGTGTCATCCGGACAAAACTTATCCAAATCCCTGAATATTTTCAGCTTTAAATCCACATTTTCTGTGGCAGCCTCCACGACCAAACTGGCATATTCAACACCTTCTTCCAGGTTTGTGAAAGTGGATATATTGCCCAGGGTTTCATTTTTTTGAGCTTCGGTGATTTTTTCTTTGGCGACCATTCTGTCCAGGTTTTTCGCTATGGTTGCCAGACCGCGTTTAAGCGATTCTTCAGAAACATCAATAAGTTGTACTTTATATCCGCTTTGCGCGAAAGTGTGTGCAATGCCGTTACCCATAGTCCCGGCTCCAATAACTGCTACATTTTTCATAAACATCACCCGCGAAGGCGGGTGTCTCTTTTTTTAGTTAAACATTATATTTTCTTAAAATTTTCAAGCACCATCAACGCTACTCTTAATGCATCTGTACCTTGCTCCAGTGTCACAACAGGTGTTGTATTGTTGTTGATGGCATCGGCAAAAGTGTTGAGTTCGTCAAGTATGGCGTTGTTTGCATTTACTTTAGGGTTCTCAAAATAAATTTGTTTTTTGATGCCTTCGGCATTCTGTAGTATCATATCAAATTCGCCTGGTGTTTCAGGGGCATCCTTCATCCTTACCACTTCACATTTCTTTTCGAGGAAATCGACTGAAATATAGGCATCCCGCTGAAAGAATCTTGATTTACGCATATTCTTTAACGAAATACGACTAGCGGTCAGATTGGCAACACAACCATTTTCAAACTCTATACGGGCATTGGCAATATCAGGTGTTTCACTAATCACTGAAACCCCACTGGCGTGAATGTTTTTTACTTTTGATTTTACAACGCTTAATATAGCATCGATATCATGTATCATCAAATCAAGCACCACTGAAACATCAGTCCCTCGCGGGTTGAACTCTGCCAGCCTGTGGGTTTCGATAAACATTGGACTTGTTATCAAATCATTAACAGCCATAAACGCCGGATTAAAGCGCTCAACATGTCCCACCTGCCCTTTGACGTTGTGTTCATTTGCCAGCCGGATTAATTCTTCGGCTTCAGCAACGGTTTGGGTGATGGGTTTTTCAATAAAAAGGTGCTTGCCGGCAGTGATTACTTTTTTAGCCGTTTCAAAATGAGATACTGTAGGTGTAACCACATCCACCATGTCGCAGGCTTCAATTAGCTGTTCAACAGTTTCAAAGGCTTGGTAGCCAAGCTCTTCATTGATTTTTTTTCTTGTGGAAGCATCAGCGTCATAGAAGCCAATAAGTTCATATTGGTCTGACTGCTGCAATAATCTCAAGTGAATTTTTCCAAGGTGCCCGGCACCCACAACTCCTGCTTTTAGCATAGGATTTTATGTTTGAAGCAAAAATAAGGTTTTTTTGGAAGAATGAAGAATACTTGAAACATCAATTTCTGATATTCTGTGCCTTGTCTGATTGCAACATATTACTGATTTTAAGTTTAACAAAAACTTGCAATCCCTGAGAAACTTTCCGATTTTTGTCCAATACTTTATTGATTTGAGGAAATAGTTATATACTCACCAACTCAAAGACTCATAAACTCACTAACTATTTTGAAAGACACACACAGACATCAGGGAAAGCGAAAAAATCTGGTTAAAATCATCAAAGCCAAAGGCATTGAAAATGAAAAAGTGCTGGAGGCTATCAATAAAATTCCCCGGCATTTGTTTATGGATTCCGGTTTTGAAGACCATGCTTATGAAGACAAACCTTTTCCCATAGCTGCCGACCAAACCATTTCACAACCTTACACTGTAGCCAGACAAACGGAGCTTTTGGAGGTAAAACCCGGTGATAAAATCCTTGAAATTGGTACCGGAAGTGGCTATCAGGCAGCCGTGCTTATCGAATTGGGAGCCCAGGTATTTACCATAGAACGCCAAAAGGAGCTGTTTAAAAAAACCAGCTTGTTTCTTCCTAAAATTGGTTACCGACCAAAGAAAATGGTGTTCGGCGACGGCTACAAAGGCTTGCCGGAACAAGCCCCTTTTGACGGTATCATTGTGACAGCCGGAGCACCCTTTGTGCCAAAGCCCCTTATGGAACAACTCAAAGTGGGCGGAAGACTGGTAATTCCCGTGGGGGGAAATGTACAAATAATGACAGTATTTAGACGTCTTTCAGAAAAGGAGTTTGAGAAAAAGGAATATGGGGAATATCGCTTTGTACCGCTCTTAGAGGATAAGAATTAATTTTTTATTTTTCATATACATTATTATTTTTTCAGCTATTTTTAGACAATTGTAAATCAATGCAACATGAAAAAAATTACCCTTTTCTTTTTTATAGTTCCTGTTTTGCTTTTCAGCCAAAACTACACCAGTTACTTCACCGGAAATCCGGTTGACGTAACTACCAATCACCAATTTGGAATTTGCCTGATGGGCGGGGCAACTGAAAGTGATGAGGCCATGATCTGGTTTCTCGAAAAAGCAGATGGAGGTGATATCCTTGTGTTAAGGGCTTCCGGTAGCGACGGATACAATGATTATTTTTATACTGAATTGGGTGTAACAGTCAATTCTGTAGAAACAATTGTCATACATAATGCAGATGGTGCCGTTGATCCCTATGTATTACAAAAAGTAGCACAGGCTGAAGCAATCTGGTTTGCCGGTGGAAATCAGTGGAATTATGTCAATTATTTTAAAGGCAATGCCATGCAGGACGCACTAAATCACCATGTAAACGTGAAACAAGCTGTTATTGGAGGCACTAGTGCCGGTATGGCCATATTGGGAAGTTATTATTTTGATGCACAAAACGGAACAGTAAATTCAGCGCAAGCACTTTTTAATCCTTATGCAGCAAATGTTTCATTAGGATACAACGATTTTCTTGAAATTCCCTATCTCGAAAATGTCGTAACAGACACTCACTATGATAATCCCGACAGAAGGGGTAGGCATACGGTTTTTTTAGCCAGAATGACTACAGACCACGGGGTGAGGTCATTTGGTATTGCCAGTGAAGAATATACCGCAGTTTGTGTTGAACCTGATGGAACTGCTAGGGTTTTTGGCGAGTATCCGGCTTTTCAGGATTTTGCTTACTTTTTACAAGCCAATTGTACTACCGAATTTGAACCTGAAATATGTGTTGCCGGTGTACCGTTGCATTGGCAGCGCGATAATGAAGCCGTAAAGGTTTATAAAGTTCCGGGAACCATAACAGGGGAAAATTATTTTAAACTTGATTTCTGGGAAAATGGGAATGGTGGTACCTGGGAACATTGGTATGTTGAAAACGGAAATTTTATTGCAGAACCCGGGATTCCCATCGATTGCTCTATTGTTTCTGTTGAAGATCACGCCTTAAACAATTTAACAATGACTCCCAATCCTGTAACAGATGTGCTGCAAATCATCTATGACCAACCCCTTAAACTTGAAGTTTACAACATATTTGGGCAAAAAATAATCAACAAAAAATCGGGTTTACACAAAACCATAGACTTTTCTTCTCAAAGCAATGGGGTGTATTTTGTTAAAGCCACAGACGAAAGTGGAAGCAGGGTTTTTAAGATTACGAAAAAGTAAAGCCTGATCAGTTAAAATTCGTAAATCAGTGTTTACTCGATAATATTCAAAAACTTTAAGCCGAAAATAAAGGCTCCTTTATCGTTTCCGTCAAAAAAGGAATGCACATAATCGAGCCTTAAAAAGCGAAACTTACCAAATCCAAGATTGTTAATTCCGATAGAAACTTCAGAATAAGGTTTGTTGTTTTCAGTGCTTAAAAAGTGGGCTCCGGCCACAAGATTGTAGTTAAGTTTATTCAAAAGCGGGATTCTTCCTATGATAAACCCTTTAAAATCATGCTCCATATGTGCTTCAAAAAAGCTGCCATTGGTACTTAGAGCATAATAGGGCAGAAGATTGAACACATTGGTATAACTAAATGTGGTTCCCACCCGGGTTTGGTTTCCGTTAAAGTGCTGAAAGTCCACAAATGAAATGTTTTCACCATTTAAAAATGTACCTCCCCTTAGGTTATAACTCATTCTTCCGGTGGTTCCGGTATTGATGTTTTGTGTGATTCGGGCAGAAAGTTTGTCAAAATTAAAGTCGCTGTTTGACGCTGCAAACCCTTTTTCATAATACAGGTTTAAAACCGGAAACCGGCCATCTTCTATATTGAATTTTCCGTCGGGATAAGTGAAATATTTTTGACCGAAAGTGATTCTTCCCTGCAATCTGAATTTAAAAATTTCGTGTGAGTCAATCGCCGCATTTTCAAAATCATCCGGTGCAAGAGGGTTGTTTGAAGTATAACTCACCCCTTTATTTCTTATCATTACTTGTTCACTTTGGTTAAATAACGGATTGCGTTCCTCATAACCCAGCACTCCTGATGCCCTTAAGCCGTTAAACACTTCCTGTCCATATCCCACCCGTGCATAAGTGAGGTCATAACCTTTAAGGAAGTTGCGCTCAAAATACAAACTGCTGATTGAATTGATCAATGGCGAAATGGGTTCAGAGCTGTTAAACTGCTCTACTTTCCTGCCTCCTGCGAGTGTTAGTGTATTCCGATTAAACCTGTTAAAACGTTTGGAGACGCTTCCGGTAAACCGCAACCTGTCGTCTGCAAAACCGTAATTGGCATTTAGGTTGGCGGAAAGTGCACGGGTCCTGTTGTCGTCATACCATTTACTAAATGACAAACCTGTAGAGGCATTCCATCCTTGAAGTGTGTTGAAATAAATGTTTGTAAGTACCCCGTCATAACTCAAACGCCATTTTTTATATGTGTTTGCATAACTGTAACCGGTTATGGGGCTCAGAATTCTAAACTTATTGTTTCTGCTGTCAATGGAATCCAAATAAGCTTTTGATTGACGCAGGGTTTGAATACTGTCACGCCTGATGTAATCATTAATTTCTTCATCAGTTAACGGTACCGGTCTAATTCCGGACCAAAACAGGGTGTCTTTTTTATTGGCTTCAGGTTCAAAAAACAAGACTTCGTTGGTAAAGTATTTTGGGTCAAAATTGGGGTTGAAATCATAATTGCTGTAAACGGCTGTAAAGCGTCCGTCACCTTTAAAACCCATAAAGCCAAAACTGAAATCTATGGTTTGAGAACGCTTTACCCAGTAGTCTTCATTTTCATCATAACTGAAATTTTGTATAAAAACCAGCTCTTCCACAAATGGCACCTGAATAGCGGCACCCGTTGTGGATAATTCAACACCATACAATTGCCAACTGTCTTCTACAATGTAAATAACGCCATTAAAAACACGGTCGTTAGGTCTTTTTGGCGTTACCCTGATTTTATTGATGAGTTGACTGTTTTCATAAAAAACACCTTCAAGTTTGTAATTGTAATAGCCAAAAGCATTATTGGCAATGGGGGAAACAATTGATGCATTGAGTTCAAGTGTGTTTTCATAAAAACTGAAATTGGCATCACGCGCACTGTTAAAGCTGAAGCCGTTATCATTTCCACTCACTTTTGAAGCGACTATGCGTTCAAAAAAATCGTTGGGTTTACGATAAGCAATGTGGGAAATGGTTTCACTTAAATAAACAATCCCGGTGCGGGTAGAGTCAAGGGCACCTTCAAAATCACCCACTTCTTGCCCCAGAATGCGCTCGGGTACGTCTTTCATTTTCCATAACCCACGCGAATAAAAATCAGCAGTAAATGCATTCAGTTTTTCAAGGTTTTGCCTTCTCACGGCAATGGCGTTTCTCACAATGCGGTCTGCCGGATTTTCACCCGATGTAATAACCACCTGATCGAGACTGAAAGTTTCGGGTTGTAAAGTGACATTGAGGACTATTAATTTTTTGTCGAGAATTAGCTCTTTCTTTAAGGTTTTGAAGCCGAGATATTGAAAAACCACCGTTGCATTTTCCCTATCTTTAAATTCCATGCGGTAATTTCCATCATCGTTTGTGGTGGTGCCGGTGTATGAATTTTCGATATAAACATTCACAAAAGGCAGGGGGTTGCCTTCAGTATCTGAAACTTTACCAACAAGTTGAGCAAAAGCAAAAACAGGAGCTAAAAGTAAAATGAATAGAAACGGCTTTCTCATTATCGTTGGTTAAATGATTTTTTAATTCGGTTTAAATCCCTTTTGGTGTCACGCTCTTTCATGGTTTCCCGCTTATCATATTCCTTTTTTCCCCTTGATAGTGCAATTTCGAGTTTTGCCAGACCTTTTTCATTGATAAACAGTTCAAGAGGAATAATGGTAAGCCCCGAGTTGCGGACTTCCTTTTCCAGTTTTTTGAGTTCGCGCTTGTTGAGTAACAACTTGCGCTCACTTTTTGGTGCGTGGTTAAAATGTGAAGCGTGTGAGTATTCCTCCACATTCATATTGATAACAAACAATTCACCGTCCTGAAATTCACAAAAACTTTCGGCTATGGACGCCTTGCCTTCTCTCAGGGATTTTATTTCAGTTCCTTTAAGTACAATTCCGGCTGTGAATTTTTCGAGAAATTCATAGTTGAATTTGGCCTTTCGGTTTTTGATGTGTATGGGTTTTTGTTGTTTCAAAATTGAGTATGTCTTTCAGAATAACAATTAAGCTGCAAAAATAGTATAATAATAAAAAATAAGCCCTTATAAAATTAAGGGCTTAAGATTTCAAGATAACGTTTCAATGAATCGCGCTCTACTTCGGCTATAAACTGAAGGAAAGGCTCTTTCTTGTTTGAGGTTTGAACCGCTTCAAGTGCTTGATAATACTGCATTCTTGAAGGATAATCGCCTTTAATGTTTGCAATCACAAAACCGTGCTGCAACAAAATTAAATTCATAACCAGCCGCGATGTCCTGCCGTTGCCATCAATAAATGGATGAATACTTACCAGCCTGTAGTGCATTTCTGCAGCAAGCAATACCGGATGTAACAAGTTTTTCTTGTTTTCATACCAGAAAAACAACTCTTCCATTTGTTTTCTCACCAAGTAGGGTTGAGGTGGCATATGCTTGCTTCCCTGAATCATTACTTGAACCGTTCTGTATTTACCGGCTTCTTCAGGAATGATGCCCCGCAAGATCAAATGGTGGATATTCAAAAGATTGTGCTCATTAAAAAGCATCTTTTTTTGAACCAAATCTTTAATAAAAGCTATGGCCTCTGTGTGATTGATGGCTTCCAAATGCTCACGCATACTTTTCCCGGAAACCGTGATGCCTTCATTAATGACCAAATCGGTTTCTCTCAAAGTGAGCGTGTTGCCTTCAATCCGGTTACTTTCAAAAGTGTATTCCAGCTCCAAGGCCTGAGCAATCCTGAAGCTGTCAAATGACCTCAAAGCATTCAACTGTGCTTTTAATATATCAATTTCATCCAAAATGCTTTTAAGGGATTTTGAAACATTCTTTTTAGCACTGCTGATTTTGTATTTCAAATCGGCCTCAGCAAGTTTTAAGGCTTCCAGACCCATATGGTCGTCGTCAATTTCATAAAGGATTTTTTCCTTCAGCCAGGCTATGGTCAATTGGGTTATGTCAATATTCAGCACTTGAGCTAACTTGTTAAGTTGCTCCCTAGTTGGTTTTCTGCTGCCGTTTTCAAATTTACTGATTAATGCCTGATCAATTCCTGTTTGAATCGATACGTCTTTTAATTTTAGTTTTCTTTGAATTCTGGCTTCTTTTAATAGCGCTTTCATTAATTGACAAAAATAAACTTGACAAAAATAGTCAAATATTTTGATATAAAAAATCATTTATTAAACTTATTTTTACAAAAAAAAGATGAAGTACTTATCCCTGTTATTTTTGATAGTGTTGGTGGCCTGCAAAGGTGAAGAAAAAGTGCTTACTGCTCAGGATATTATAGACAAAGCCATTGAAAATGCCGGTGGTGAACGTTATAACAATGCTGAAATCACATTTACATTCAGAAATATTATCTACAAAAGCATCAGGCAAAACGGGCAGTTTTCTCTGCAACGCATCCTGCCTGACACCTTGAATACCACTGATATTATTACCAATACCGGATTTGCGCGCATCCAGAAAAATGAAAAAGTGCAACTTCCGGATTCTTTGGTAATTCGCTATTCAGAAAGTGTTAATTCAGTTCATTACTTTATGCATCTTCCTTATGGTTTGAATGATTTGGCGGTTAAAAAGCGTTTACTTGATCCTGTGACCATCAAAGGGAAAGACTACCATAAAGTTGAGGTCACTTTTGAGGAAGAGGGCGGAGGTGTCGATTTTCAGGATATTTTCATCTATTGGATTTCAAAAGACGATTTTACCATTGATTACCTGGCATACCGATTTTTCACAGACCAGGGAGGCATTCGCTTTCGCGAAAGCTATAACCCACGTGTTATTGAAGGCATCAGGTTTGCAGACTACAAAAACTACCGCACTCAAACTACCGATGTTGATTTTTACAGGGTGGATGAACTTTTTGAGCGCGGAGAGCTCATTGAGCTTTCAGATATTAAAAAAGAAAAAATCAACGTTAAAATTCTTATTCCAGGTTCAGAATAAAGCTGCTTGCCTGATTGCCCATTTTTGTGACCACATACAACCTCCCGTCAATACTGTCAGGGATGTTTTCATAACGTTGCTCTTGAAGTACATGATTTGCAAAAACCGGTACTGTATTGCTGTGTCCCACAACCAAAACACTTAAACCTTTGGTAATTTCAAAGAAATCGGTGTCATAGACTTTGTGCGGGTCATATGTGTTTACAGGAAAACCTTTTGATTCAGCGATGGGAGTTGCAGTTTGTTGGGTTCTTTTATAGTTTGATGAATAAATGATGTCAATATCCAACTCAGAAAATATTTTTGCCCAGTTTTGAGCTCTTAATATTCCGTCAGCATCAAGATTTGGGTCTTCATCATCCGGGTTGGTACGGTCTTTTTCTGCGTGGCGAATGAGGTAATAAGTGGTGATTTCTATGTCTGCTTCAGGTTCATCAACCGGAGTGGTATTTGTTTGGTTGCAAGAAAACAATAGGAATGAAAAAACAATGGCATAGAGGTATTTCATTTTCGTAAAATTTTAGTTTGTTAAAAATACACACTTCTGATTTCGGCACAAAAATATTTATATAAAAAAGCCTGTTCACTTTAAAACTTAACGGAACTTTAGGCCTTTTTAATATTTCATTGGCTCAAAAAGCATCTCACTTACAGTATCTTGCGGTATTATTAATCATTAAAATCCAAATGTTATGAACGAGGAACAATTTAAAGGAAAATGGAATCAGGCTAAAGGTAAATTGAAGCAAAAATATGCAGAGCTTACTGATGACGATTTAAAATATGCCGAAGGTAAATCTGACGAATTGTTAGGTCGTCTTCAGGAGAAAACCGGAAAAGCCAAAAAAGAACTTATAGAAGAAATTGAAAACTTCTAAAGTTATTATTAATAATCCCCAATTATTAAGAAGAAAGTCGGATTTGATTTATTAAATCCGGCTTTTTTTTATGCAAGCTCCAAAGCGATTTTAATCATTTCATCAAAAGTGGTTTCCCGTTCTTTTGAAGTGGTTTTTTCCCCGGTAACCAATGAGTCTGAAATTGTTAAAATAGATAAAGCATTTACGCGGTGCTTAGCAGCAACAGTATACAACCCGGCCGATTCCATTTCAACACAAAGTATCCCAAATTTTGACCACTTTTTATAACTCTCAAACTCGTCGGCATAAAACTCGTCGCTAGTCAAAACATTTCCCGCTTTAATCGGGATGTTTTTTTGTTTGGCAATTTCTACAGCTTTCTGAAACAACCCAAAATTTGCTGTTGGGGCAAAATCTGCACCACCAAAACGCAATTCATTGACACCCGAAGTGGAAGAGGCTGCCATAGCCAAAACAATATCCCTAACTTTGACTTCTTTTTGATAAGAGCCTGCACTTCCAACACGTATAAGGTTCTTTACCCCAAATTCAGTAATCAATTCGTGAGCGTAAATTGAAATGGAAGGAACACCCATGCCGGTGCCCATTGCAGATATTTTTTTGCCATTATAGGTGCCTGTGAAACCCAGCATTCCCCGCACTTCGTTAAAACAAACCGGGTTTTCAAAGTAGGTTTCGGCAATCCATTTGGCTCTTAGGGGGTCACCCGGTAATAAAATGGTTTCAGCGATATCGCCTTTTTTGGCGTTAATATGTATGCTCATTTTCTGTGTTTTTGTTTGTTACAATATCAATTCCCGAAGAAGTTCCAATTCTCTCCACCCCCAATGCAATATATTCCAAAGCGGTAAACCGGTCTCTGATTCCGCCTGATGCTTTTATTTTTACCTGATCCTTCACTGCTGATTTCATCAATTGTACGTCCTCGAAAGTGGCACCGCGGGTTCCAAACCCCGTTGAGGTTTTGACAAAATCAGCCCCGGAAAGCATAGCAAGCTCACTGGCTTTGATGATTTCGGCTTTATCGAGGTAGCAGGTTTCCAGTATAACTTTCAACACCTTGTTGCCAATCACTTTTTTTACCATCTCGATTTCTTTCCAAACGGCATCAAAGTTTTCGCTTTTCAACCTGCCAATATTGATAACCATATCGATTTCATCGGCACCGTCAACAATGGCCTTATTGGCTTCCATCACTTTAGCTTGAGTGCTCATAGCACCCAAAGGAAAGCCCACGACACTGCATACCTTTACATTGCTTTGCTCTAATTGTGCTTTCGCGAAAGCGACATAGCCACTGTTGACACAAACAGAATAAAATTGATACTCCAGCGCTTCCTCACAAAGTTTTTTGATGTCATTTTCGGTAGCGGTAGGTTTTAAAAGTGTATGGTCGATGTATTGATTGAGATTTTTCATAATTAACAAAGATACTTTTTTTAAGACCAAAATCATATGAGAATACTCAGTTTTAGTGTTCAGTAATGTCTGCCTACTGAACACTGCTACTGCCAACTTTACTAAACCACCGGACCTTCGTTCACCTGATTTCTAAACACCAGTTTATCATCAAAAGCATCCAGTAAAATAATACTTTCTGTCGTGATGTTGCCGGCGAGGATTTCTCTGGAAAGTTCATTTAACACTTCCCTTTGAATGACACGTTTCACCGGTCTGGCACCATATTGCGGGTCAAAGCCTCGTTCTGAAAGGTAATTGATAGCTTCTTCCGTGGCATCGAGGGTGATGTTTTGTTTGCTCAGCATTTTGCTTAAGCCTTTCAACTGCAGGCCCACAATCTCTTTGATGTTGGATTTGTTTAGTGGCGTGAACATCACAATGTCATCAATACGGTTCAAAAATTCCGGGCGCACGCTTTGTTTTAGTAATGCAAGGACTTCTATTTTGGAACCTTCCATTGCAGCATCTATATTTTTGATGGTGTCAAATTTCTCTTGTATGATATGGCTTCCCATATTGGAAGTCATGATGATGATGGTGTTTTTAAAATCGGCTACACGGCCTTTGTTATCTGTTAAACGGCCTTCGTCGAGTACCTGTAAAAGGACATTAAACGTGTCCGGATGTGCTTTTTCGATTTCGTCAAGCAACACAACAGAGTAGGGGCGTCGTCTTACGGCCTCAGTTAATTGGCCACCTTCATCATAACCAACATAACCCGGAGGTGCTCCCACCAGTCGGCTCACACTATGGCGTTCCTGATATTCACTCATATCGATGCGCGTCATTGCGTTTTCATCGTCAAAGAGGTATTCTGCCAGGGCTTTGGCGAGCTCTGTTTTACCCACACCGGTGGTTCCCAAAAAGAGGAAGGAGCCCAAAGGTTTTTTAGGATCCTGCAAACCGGCGCGGCTTCTTCTAATGGCGTCACTTACAGCTACTATCGCTTCATCCTGACCCACCACGCGTTTGTGCAGGTGGTCTTCCAGTTTCAGGAGTTTCTCCCGGTCGCTTTGCAGCATTTTGGTCACCGGAATTCCGGTCCATTTGGCTACCACTTCGGCGATGTCTTCGTGGGTGACTTCCTCTTTAATCATAGAGCTTTCCTGCTGAGCCACCAGTTTTTGTTGTTCTTCCAGATTTTCCTGAGCTTCTTTGATTTTTCCGTAACGCAACTCGGCCACTTTGCCATAATCACCATCACGCTCGGCGCGTTCTGCTTCGAGTTTGTATTCTTCAATGGCGGTTTTGATGCTTTGAATGCTTTCGACCACTTCCTTTTCGCTTTTCCATTTCGCGTTCAGCTCGTTGCGTTCTTCTTTTAAGTTGCCAAGTTCTGAACGCAGGGATTTTAATTTGGTTTCATCTTTTTCTCTTTTGATGGCCTCAATCTCGATTTCCAGTTGCATGATTTTTCTGTCCAAAACATCCAGTTCTTCCGGTTTGGAATTGATTTCCATACGCAGTTTAGAAGCGGCTTCATCCATTAAATCGATGGCTTTATCGGGTAAAAAGCGGTTGGTGATATAGCGTTGTGAAAGTTCTACGGCGGCGATAATCGCGTCGTCTTTGATGCGCACTTTGTGGTGGGTTTCATATTTTTCCTTGATACCGCGCAGTATCGAAATCGCACTTTCAGTATCAGGTTCATCCACGGTCACTTTCTGGAAACGGCGTTCCAGGGCTTTGTCTTTTTCAAAATACTTTTGATATTCATCCAGCGTAGTGGCACCGATAGCTCTCAGTTCACCACGGGCAAGCGCGGGTTTTAAAATATTGGCAGCATCCATCGCCCCTTCACCGCCACCGGCACCCACAAGGGTGTGGATTTCGTCAATAAATAAGACGATGTTTCCGTCACTTGAGGTCACTTCTTTGATGACCGCTTTGAGACGCTCTTCAAACTCTCCTTTGTATTTGGCACCGGCAATGAGTGCTCCCATATCGAGGGAGTAGATTTCTTTGGTTTTCAGGTTTTCGGGCACGTCGCCGTCCACAATACGGTGTGCCAATCCTTCCGCAATAGCGGTTTTACCGGTTCCGGGTTCACCGACGAGCATTGGGTTGTTTTTGGTTCTTCGGGTAAGGATTTGCAGAATACGTCTTATTTCTTCATCACGCCCTATGACGGGGTCAAGCTTGTTGTCCCTTGCCAGTTGGTTGAGGTTTTTGGCATATTTGTTCAAGGCATTATACGTTTCCTCAGCACTTTGTGAGGTAACGCGATCGCCTTTACGGAGTTCGTCAATGGCGGCATCCAGTCCTTTTTGGGTGACGCCCTGATCTTTTAACAGCTGCGCCACTTTTCCGCCCGATTTAAAGAGGGCCAGGAGTAAATGTTCTATAGACACAAATTCATCCTTGCGTTTTTCAGCGATAATGTTGGCGTCGTTCAATACGGTTTGCGCTGTGCGGGACAGCATGAGTTGTCCGCCGCTCACTTTGGGGAACCCTTTTATGGAGGCGTCCAGCACTTGTTGGAGCGTTTGCAGATTGACGTTGAGTTTCTTCAACAAAAACGGAATGACGTTTTCATCCACCTCGAGCATAGCCTTTAAAAGGTGCTCGGGTTCGATTTGCTGTTGCTCAAAGCTTTGAGCCAGTTGCTGTGCCTGCTGCACGGCTTCCTGTGATTTGATGGTAAATTTGTTGAAATTCATATTTTCCATACCCGCGTATGAGGGTACCTCGTTTTTCATACCCGCGCAGGCGGGTATCTCGTTACTATTTAGTTCTAATTTATGTCTAAAATCTAATGTCTCACGTCTCATTCTTCAAATCCCGCACCAATCCCAATTTACGACAAAATGTCTTAAAAACAGGGTGTTGTGGATGCCTTTTTGACCGTTTTATAGCATTGACGCCCTTTATTTAAATTGAATCTAAAGAAGCTAAGGATGGCTTTATCATGGGAGTATCCAGGGAGTAAGGTGGGAGTATCCATACATGAGTCTACATTTTGACCCGTCCTGAAATAGCTATACAGGTTAATAAATAAATCCTATAATAGTTATACAAGACCTATCTTTGTAAAAATAATCATAACTTTATGTCCCTCTTCAAAAACCTCTTCAACACTAACAAATCTGAAAAGGAAGCTCCAAAAAGTCTTCCCTGGAAATCTTTAACATCAACGTCTCAACTGGATGAGATTATTGAAACCTCCAAAACCAAGTCGGTTGTTATTTTCAAGCATTCCACCCGTTGTGGCATCAGCCGGATGGTGTTGAAGCAGTTTGAGAGTGATTTTGATTTGAAAGATGGAAACTTAGAACTGTATTACCTCGATTTACTTTCTTACAGGAGTGTTTCAGATGAAATCGCTGCCCGTTTTCAGGTGATGCACCAGTCGCCACAGCTATTGGTTGTAAAGAATGGAGTCTGTGTTGCGCACGGCTCGCATTATGAGATATTGGAAATGAAGTTATAATAAAAAATCTGCGATTATCTGCGTAATCAACGGGCTAATTATTTCCCGCAGATTTCGCAGATTTTCGCAGAGGATTCTTTATATATTTTGCTTTCGCGTAAGCGTTTACCTGAATTTATTTCGCTTTAAAATAGCACTCAGGCGGTTTTTGATTTCGCTTGAAGCGTCAAAAAGCATTTGCTCGTTGCTTGGAAAAGGAACCGGGCGGTTTCTTAATAAGCGACGTTCATCACTGTTCAACACGCGTTCATCGCCTTTGAATGTGGCAAAAATGTTTTCAAAAATAAACTCGGTTTCCAGCGGGTGGCTGTTCATCAATTGCCTTCTTTTAACGTCATAATAGTCCACCATGCCGTTTACTGCTATGGCTTTGGATTGGGTGGTTTCATAGAGTGTACCTTTCACCACCACATAGCGGTCTATTCTTTTTCTATTACCTTCGCTGTCCAATACATAGTTGCCGTTGCGGTCTATTTCATAGGTATATCCATCAAGGATTTCCCGTTCCAAACGGACTTCCCGCTCGTGAACACGTTCAGGCGAAATCATAATGTCCCTGAATTGAAGCAAAACCTCAAAATCATAATCAATATCCCTGCGGTTGATGCTGTGGTATTCTGTCCAGAAATCATCCAGCCTGTAAGTATTAAAGTCCAGCAAATCGCGCTCAAGTCGCTGGGGAATGATGAGGTTGGTAGCGTTTTTAATTTCTACAAACACATAGTCGGTGCCAAAGTAATGAGCTTCCCTTAATAACTGATCGGTATCCCTAAAATTGGGTGACAGTTTTTGAAGTTCGTTTAATGTTTTATGTGCATTTCGGTACTGCAGCTTGTCGCCGGTGTCCATCAAGCTTTGTGCCCTTTCATAAAGGAATACAGCATATTCGCCTTTGGCTTCAATGAGTTGGTTGCTGTAATCGTTCAATTGAAATTGTGCTTCACCACCAAATCTGTAAAGAGGCAATAAAGGCCTGATGCTGTTTTGAATTCGGTCTAAACGGGAATACAAGTTGAAAATTTCGCGTTTTGAAGCCGGACTATTTTCTTTTTCAAGAAAAGCAATTCTGTTGAGCGACTCTTCAGTGTATTTGGCAAAGGCATCTTCCAGAATAGGAATCAATTCCTGACTCCTTTTGTTGGTTTTGTCTTTCTGAAGTTTTTTGATGGCCAGATTCATCGCCTCCACATAGTTGCCTCTGTTGAGCTCTTTCTGACTGCGTTTTACACTGCTGCAAGCAACAAACACGGTTGCTAAAATCAGCATTAGGACTGCTTTTTTCATAACAGTAAGGTGTTGGTTATGTTAGTGGGTTTACAATTGTGATGCCAAAAATAGATTAATTCACAAATTCTAAGCACCAAATTCTAAAGTATTCAGTGTTCAGAAGCAGTGGGCAGAATTGATTTATCGAGGTTAACCTTCGGTCAGACATGCTCAAACTGATCACTGTTACTGAATACTGACCACTAAAAAATTACATCTTCAAAGCCGGTAAAATCTTGGTGGCACATTCACCAAAACCAATGCGCACGTTGTCGTTTTTGCAATAGCCTTTCAGGATGACGGTATCATGGTCATTGATAAATTTACGTTCAGTACCGTCATTGAGTTTGATAGGTTTTTCACCACGCCAAGTGATTTCGAGCATCGAGCCATATGAGTCGGGTGTTGGCCCTGAAATGGTTCCGCTGCCCATCAAATCACCACTTTTTACTGCGCAGCCATTGCTTGTATGATGTGCAAGTTGTTGGCTCATATTCCAATACATATACTTGAAATTGGAGCGGCTAACTAGGTTTGGCGTTCCGTTTTCGGGAGTGATATATGCCTCCAGATGAATATCATAGCTCCTCTTTCCGCTACTTTGTAAATAGGGAAGTGGTTCAACGATGGGTTTAGGGCTTTCAGTTTTAAAAGGTTGTAAAGCATCTAACGTAACAATCCAGGGCGAAATAGAAGAAGCAAAACTCTTTGCCAAAAAAGGCCCCAGAGGAACATATTCCCATTTTTGAATGTCTCTGGCACTCCAGTCGTTAAATAAAACCAATCCAAAAATATAGTCTTCAGCTTCATCGATGGCGATGGGTTCACCCAAATCATTGGCATCTGTAGTGATAAAAGCCATTTCAAGTTCGAAATCAATTAGCTTTGAGGGGCCAAAAACCGGCTTGTCGGCACCCGCCGGTAGTGTTTGACCGTTGGGTCTCCTTACGTTTATCCCACTGGGAATAATTGATGAGCTTCTGCCATGATAGCCTACAGGAAGGTGCAGCCAGTTGGGCAACAAAGCGTTTTCCGGGTCACGGAACATCATACCCACATTAGTGGCGTGCTCTTTACTGGAATAAAAATCAGTATAATCACCCACCTGAACAGGCATTTGCATTTCGATTTCGTCAAGTGTAAAGATCACGCGGTCGTGATGGTCTTTATTGTCTTTCAGGGCTGTGTTTTTTTCGTCAAAAATATCGGCAATGCGGTTGCGTACCAGTCGCCAGGTTTTCTTTCCGTCTGAAATAAAATCGTTTAAAGTATCCTGAAGAAAAATATCATCGGTCAATTCAATGCCTTCAAAATAACCTAGCTGATGCAAAGCACCCAAATCAATGGCATAATCACCAATGCGGGTTCCCACGGTAATCACATCATCGCGGGTTAAAAAAACGCCAAACGGAATGTTCTGAATGGGGAAATCAGAATCTTTATCAATGGGTAACCACGATTTTCTGTTGGGATCATTTGCTGTAATAGGCATAACTTAAGTTTTTGTTAGTGTTAAAATAATTCTATTCAAACATACATGATTTTTTTATTTTCAAGCAGGAAATCTTAAATTTTAAGAACACTAACCGAATGTAATTCTTATTTTTGAAGCACAATTTACAATTCAATAAACTATGCATCACGATACCGAAATATTTGACCTCATCAAAGCCGAGGAAAACCGCCAAAAAAACGGCCTCGAACTCATTGCTTCCGAAAACTTTGTTAGTCCCGACGTACTTGCCGCGGCAGGCTCTGTTTTAACAAATAAATATGCAGAGGGCTATCCCGGTAAACGTTATTATGGCGGTTGCCAGATTGTTGATCAAGTGGAGCAATTGGCCATTGACCGTGCCAAAGAATTGTTTGGTGCTGAATATGTCAATGTACAGCCCCATTCCGGTTCTCAGGCCAATACGGCGGTGTTTTCGGTTTGTTTGAAACCGGGCGATAAATTTTTGGGTTTTGATCTGTCTCACGGCGGTCACCTCACGCACGGTTCACCTGTAAACTTTTCAGGTAAGCTTTACAATCCGGTGTTTTATGGCGTGGATGAACAAACCGGTATGCTTGATTATGATAAAATTGAAGAAATCGCTTTACGCGAAAAGCCAAAAATGATTATCGCCGGGGCATCAGCATACTCTCGTGAGATTGATTACAAACGCTTTCGCGAAATAGCAGATAAGGTCGGAGCCATCCTTTTGGCTGATATGGCACATCCAGCCGGACTCATTGCCAAAGGCATACTTTCAGACCCCGTGCCTCATTGCCATGTGTGCACCAGTACTACACACAAAACCCTGCGCGGACCCCGTGGCGGGATTATCGTGATGGGCAAAGACTTTGACAATCCTTTTGGTATAAAACTGAAAGACGGCAGCCTTCGTAAAATGTCATCCTTGTTGGACAGCGGGATTTTCCCCGGTAACCAAGGCGGACCGTTGGAACATATCATCGCTGCCAAAGCAGTCGCTTTTGGCGAGGCCCTGACCGATGACTTTTTACACTATATGGTTCAGGTAAAGAAAAACGCCAAAGTGATGGCTCAGGCTTTTATGGACAAAGACTACAAGGTCATTTCCGGCGGAACCGATAACCATATGATGTTGATTGACCTGAGAAACAAAGGCCTTTCCGGCAAGCAAGCCGAGGAAGCTCTTGGCAAGGCTGACATTACCGTAAACAAAAACATGGTGCCTTTTGACGACAAATCGCCTTTCGTTACTTCCGGTATTAGGATTGGAACACCGGCAGTAACCACACGCGGACTCAAAGAAGCCGATATGAATTACATTGTTGATTTGATGGACGACGCCATTACCCATTTTGAAGACGAAGCTCGCTTAAAAGAAATCGGTAAAAAAGTGGTGAGCCTGATGGCTGATAAGCCGTTGTATGGTGGTTGAGACTTTAGATGTGAGACATTAGACATGAGATTTGAGACTTGAGATTTGATATTTCTTTGCGACCCTTTGCGAAACCTTTGCGCTTCTTTGCGGTAAAACCAAAGCATAAAACATCGAAATAAGCAAAGACTTTTAAAATAGAAAATGGATTTGAAAAGAATTGGAAGATAAACAACGAGAAACCTCCTGATAGTCCCGATAGCTATCGGGGTTGGGGACGGGCATTTGATATGAGTGACAACAGAAAACAACTACAGGAAAAAATAGCCCTTGCCAAATTGGGCGGCGGGCAGCAACGCATTGCCAAACAACACGAAAAGAAAAAACTCACCGCCCGTGAGCGTGTGGAATACCTGATGGACGAAGGCTCTTTTGAGGAAATCGGTATTCTCGTGACTCACCGTACGACCGACTTTGGTATGGATAAAGAAATTTATTATGGCGATGGGGTAGTGACCGGCTATGGCACCATCAATGGGCGTGCAGTATGTGTGTTTGCACAGGACTTTACCGTTTTTGGCGGAGCACTTTCAGAAACTCACGCTGAGAAGATTTGTAAAACCATGGATCTGGCTGTTAAGCTGGGTGTGCCAATGATTGGCCTTAATGACTCCGGTGGGGCACGCATACAGGAAGGTGTGCGTTCGCTGGGCGGTTATGCCGATATTTTTTACCGCAATGTACAGGCTTCGGGAGTGATTCCGCAGCTATCAGCCATTATGGGACCCTGTGCCGGGGGAGCCGTGTATTCTCCTGCAATGACCGATTTTACCCTGATGGTTCAGGACACCAGTTATATGTTTGTCACCGGACCCAATGTGGTAAAAACCGTGACCAATGAAAACGTAACTTCGGAAGAACTGGGCGGTGCAAGTACCCATGCCACCAAATCGGGGGTGACGCATGTGACTTCGGTGAGTGATATTGCTTGCTTGGAAGATGTAAAAAAGTTGTTGAGTTATATTCCTCAAAACAACAAGGAAACTACCGCAAAATTACCATTTACCCCTCAAGAAGAATACCGCGATGAACTGGAAACCATCGTGCCTGATAGTGCAAACAAACCTTATGATATGCATGCAGTTATCAAAGGTATTATCGATACCGACAGCTTTTTTGAAATCCATAAGGACTATGCAGACAATATTATAGTGGGCTTTGCCCGTTTAGGTGGGCGCAGCATTGGCATCGTTGCCAATCAGCCGATGAGCCTGGCAGGAGTGCTGGATGTGGATGCCTCCAAAAAGGCGGCGCGCTTTACCCGTTTCTGCGATTGTTTTAATATCCCTTTACTGGTCTTGGTGGATGTACCCGGTTTCCTTCCGGGAACAGACCAGGAGTGGAACGGTATCATTTTGCACGGTGCCAAATTGCTTTACGCGTTAAGCGAAGCCACCGTTCCGAGAGTGACCGTGATTACCCGAAAAGCTTATGGAGGTGCTTATGATGTGATGAATTCCAAACACATTGGTGCCGACTTCAACTACGCCTGGCCCACAGCTGAAATTGCCGTGATGGGTGCCAAAGGTGCCAGTGAAATCATTTTCAGAAAAGAAATCCAAAATGCTGATGACCCCGAAGCCAAGCTCAAAGAAAAGGAAGCCGAATATGCCGAAAAATTCGCCACCCCTTTTGAAGCCGCACAACGCGGATTTATCGATGAGGTGATACCCCCTCGAGAAACCCGCAGAAAGTTGCTGAAAGCGTTTAGTTTGCTGGAAAGTAAAAGGGTGGTCAGACCGGACAGGAAACACGGGAATATACCTTTATAAAAAGCCCAACACTAAACTTTAAGCATCCCCCTAAAGCCTCTTGAGGCATAATAAGATTCTGCACCGTTGTGATAGATAAAAACCCGACCCCAACGTCTGTCGCCAAATAAAGCACCTCCAAGTTGCCTGAGTTCGTCAGGGGTGGCAACCCAACTGGATGTTTTTTGGTCATAGTTTCCGGTCTGTTGTAATTTGAAGTAAGCCGTTTCGTCTAAAAGATTGATTCCCATCTCACTTGCCATACCCAGCGCACTGTCTTCCGGCGGGAACTTCTTTCTTGCAGCTCTTGCTTCGGGGTCATAACAGATGCTCCTGCGGCCTTTGGGGCTTTCCGGTGCACAGTCATAAAACACATACTCACCGGTTGCAGGATCTTGCTCGATCACATCAGGTTCACCACCGGTTGCTTCCATTTTAAATAGTGAAACCAATTTTTTTGGGTTGGCCTCCAGTTTGGTTTTGATGGGTGACCACTCAAGTTCCGGATGGCGATTGCCGTTTTTTTCAAATCGGGTTTTTAAGGTGTTGATAAGGGTTGTACTTTGTTCAGGGGTTAAGGTTTCTTGATTGTCCATGGTTGTTGTAATATGATTTTTAGACTAAATCGGGATTTTGTCAATTTGAATTTTGCTGCCAAGAGCCGGATTGTTCAAAACCAACAAGCTTTAAAAAAGCATCATATTCTTCTTGAAAGGATTTCTTTTTATGATGTTGTTTTTGGTTTTTAATGTATCTAAAAACCTTATCAGCAACCGATTCAGAAACTGAATAGGCAGCATATCCTGTTTGCCAGGAAAACTTTTCGGGTGTTAAATTATTTTGGTTAACAAAATGAGAACAGCTGCCTTTTATTTGTTTGATTACCTCGGCTATGGATTTTTGTGGGTTTAACAAAAACAAACAATGAATATGGTCCGGCATTCCGTTTATGATTCTTACCTGGCATCCCAACTCTCGTAATTGATCTGAAATGAATTGATACACCTTCTGCTCAATGTTTTGGTGGATGAAGGGAAATCGCTCCTTTGTTGCCCAAATGGCATGAATCCATATTTTGTTGAATGAATGTGGCATGGTTGATTGTTTTTAATTTTAAATATACATAAAACCGTTAAAACGGTTTCAATTGATGTGGGGTGTTTTTTTATTTAGCCCACGGATTTATCCGTGGGCAACAAAATTCAATGCGTTATGAAATGAATGGTTTTAACCATTTAAATCACGTAAACCGTGATTTAAAAACCGTTAAAACGGTTTCAATGGATATGGGGGTGTTTTTTATATTACCCACGGATAAATCCGTGGGCTATTGTTGAAACCGTGGGCTATTCCGTGGGTTATTATATTTGATTACAGGAATATTGATTATCAACATCCGAATCAATGTCAACCACATAGCCCACAAATTTATCCTTGGAATAATCGAACAAAATAATTTTAGATAAAAGCATGGCATCCATTCTTGAAATACCGCTAACTTTGCGCGTTAAAAAAACAGACTCATGCCACTTAGTGCCTACACTAAAGAATTCCGGTACAACTTCAAACTGGCTTATCCCGTTATGCTGGGGCAGTTGGGGCATGTCATGGTGGGGCTGGTGGATAACCTGATGGTGGGGCAACTGGGTGCCGCCGAGCTGGCTGCCATCTCATTGGGCAACAGTTTGATTTTTATAGCTTTATCTATCGGTATCGGATTTTCATTTGCCATCACTCCGCTTATCGCCGAAGCTGATGGTGAAAACAATATCGAAAATGGACGCAGCTTTTTCCACCATGGGATGATTCTTTGCGGTATTAATGGGCTGGTACTTTTTATACTTTTGCTGTTTGCCAAACCGTTGTTGTATCAGCTCAACCAGCCACCCGAAGTGGTGGACCTGGCAATACCTTATCTGGAGATAGTGGCGTTTTCGATGATACCGTTGATGTTGTTTCAGGGGTTCAAACAATTTGCAGACGGGCTTTCAGAAACACGGTATGCCATGTATGCCACGCTTATCGCTAATGTGGTTAACATTGTATTCAATTACCTGCTCATCTATGGTATCTGGATTTTCCCACGTCTGGAACTGGAAGGTGCTGCACTTGGCACACTGATTTCGCGCTTTTTTATGCTGGCGTTTATCTATTTTATTTTGAAAAACAGGAAGAAATTCACGGCTTATTTTGTTTGGTCTAAACGGGAGCACCTGAACAAGTCGATATTTAAACGTTTGTTTGGTTTGGGACTGCCCACAGCTATGCAGATGTTTTTTGAAGTAGCTCTTTTCACCGCCTCTATTTTCCTTGCCGGAATGCTGGGTACCAATTCGCAGGCAGCCAACCAGATTGCGCTTAACCTGGCTTCTATGACGTTTATGATTGCTGTTGGTTTTAGTGTGACAGCAACCATCAGGGTGGGGAATCAAAAAGGAAAACGAAACTTCACCGAACTCCGGCGCATTGCCTTCTCTATTTTCTTTATGGTTTTGGTCATACAGGCTGTTTTTGCAATTATGTTTATTCTGACCAAAGGCTTACTACCCACTTTTTATATTGACAATGCTGAAGTGATTTCTATAGCTTCGAGCTTGTTAATTGTAGCGGCTATTTTCCAATTGAGTGACGGCTTGCAAGTGGTGTTTCTGGGTGCTTTACGAGGACTTCAGGATGTGAAAATACCTTCCTGGATTTGTTTTGTGGCCTACTGGCTGGTGGGCTTTCCGGTGTGCTGGTTTTTGGGGAAAGAAGAAGCGCTGGGTGCTATGGGAATTTGGTTAGGCTTATTTGCAGGCTTGACCGCTTCGGCTTTGATGCTGTATTGGAGATTTGACTTTTTGACAAAACGATTGATTTTTAGACATGAGATTTGAGACGTGAGATATGAGATTTGACTTTAAAATAGTAATTTAGTTTTATGTTTAATTCTAAATTTTAAAGTTATGCACAATTTTCAAAAATTAAAAGTTTGGCAAAAGGCAATGGATATTGTTGTTCAATGTTATCTCATTACTGCTGAATTTCCAAAGGAGGAAAAATATGGATTGATTAATCAAATTAGACGGAGTGCTGTTTCAATTCCATCAAACATTGCCGAAGGAGCCGGCAGGAATTCTGTAATGAATTAAAACACTTTTTAGGTATAGCAAACGGATCATCAAATGAATTATGTACACAACTACTTTTGTCACAAAGGTTAAATCTGGTACCAGAATCAACTGTAAATCCAATTATAGATGAAATAATCGAGGTGCAAAAAATGAATTTTACACTCATAAATAAATATACCAAATAGTCAATGTGTTTAAAAAGGATTAAGATTTAAGTAATCTAAAAGCAAAACTGTGGTCAGGCTATTTTTTTGTAAATTAGCCTGAATTTTATCATATAAAGATAAGCTCCAAAGTCTCACATCTTATGTCTCACGTCTCAAATCTAACATCTCATGTCTAACATACCAAAATTCATCTTAGGCGACAATACCGATTATCCTGATGCCATCTATGTCATTCATACCGAGTTTCCGAGGTTTATTATCAATTTGGAGAACGACGAAGTGGAATGGCTGGAAGAGTTTGATGATGAAGACCAAAAGGAACTGGAAGCCGAAACCGAAAACCTCATTCAACAAGCCACCGACTTCTATGACCGGGAAGTGGAACGTTATAATGATGTATAAAGATGCTGGAACAACTCTTACAGCTGGATGAACAACTCTTTGTCTATCTGAACTCCATGGGTTCAGAACGTTGGGACGGGCTGTGGCTGTTTATAACCAATAAATTTGCGTGGGTTCCACTTTATGCCTTACTGTTGTATCTGGTTTTTAAAAACTTTGGATTAAAAAACATGCTGATAGTGATGGTGCTGGTGGGTGTGATGATTACGTTTACTGACCAGTTGGCCAACCTTTTCAAGCACGGTTTTGGGCGGCCCAGACCTTGCCGGGAGGAGCATTTAAGCGACCTCATCAGATACATAGCCCCACGATGCGGGCGTTATGGCTATTTTTCGGCTCACGCCGGGAGCTCTATGGCTTTGGCGGTATTTCTCGGGTTACTCTTCAGAAACACATATAAGTACTTGGGGTTCTTCATGCTGTTTTGGGCAGCCATAGTGGGGTATAGCCGCATTTATGTGGGAGTGCATTATCCGCTGGACACTTTCACGGGTATGATTATCGGGGCTGTTGTGGGTTATGGGTTTTATAAAATTGCTATAAGGTTTAAGGTTAAGAAAAGAAGAGATTAAATCATCTAAATAATTCACCGCGAAGGCGCAAAGTTCGCAGAGTTATTATTTCGTATTTTCTTTGCGTTCACCGCGTCACTGCGGTAATAAGAATACAAAGCCTTAGTTTAATTTCTTTCCACAAAAAAAACCACCCGTTTCAAACGTGCTTTTTTCTTATTTACGGGGTTAATGTCAATACTGTCAACGGCTTGCAGATGATAACCGTCAAAAACTTCTCGGGCGTTTTGGGCTTCACTTTCTGATATTTCAGTCAAAAGTAAAAAGGCGTTTTCTTCAGGGAGTATATATTCGTTTCCGTCAAAAACCACCGGAATGGCATGGCCATATTCCCAGATAAACTCCGGAATAAATTCGTTAAACTCATACACCGGTACTTTATAAGTTTCCAGATTAGCAGTTAAAATTTCAGGTCCGCGGTAGTCGGTATTGGGGTTGATTTCTTTTGCCAAAGGCAAGCCAAAGCAAATAACAGCTATAATGAACAGTATGGTTCCGTAAAACGATTTTTTAATTTGCTTTCGGAACAGGTTCAGGAGTACAAAAACCCCAATTCCAAACAAAGCAATGGCAGTAAGCAAATACCAAAAAAAGTTCCCTTCCAGGCTTTCACCGAAATAAACAAATCCCGCCACCGGAAACGCCAGTCCGATAAGCGAAATGATTCCAAAATGCAGATACACCGGCCAGGTTTCTTTCGCTTTAAGCGACTTAAAACTCCTGAACAGGTATTCCATATAAAATGCAGTATTGATGGCTAACGGAAACAAAACAGGCAGGAGGTAACGCGATTTTTTTTCGGGGATGAGCGACAGCAAAACAACCGCTGCCAGCGTCCACAACAAGCTGAATTTATATCCTTTTTTGTGAAACACTTTGTCCTTGAGGTAAGGGTAGAGCAAACCCACAAAAGCCGGAATGGTCCACAGACCGCTTTGGACCACAAAACTCCAGTAATAGTAAAACGGCCTCACGTTGTAGTTGAGCCAGTTTGCGGTTTCACGGGTGGTGATTTCTTTTACGGCTTGTGTGTCAAACAAATAGACATAGACATTCCAGGATGCCGAGACAACAACGGCAAGCAGGAGTCCGGAGAGTATGGGCATCAACTTACCTTTCTTGAATTTAAACACCACTCCATAAGCAATCAAAAAGGGCAGGAGCAGTGCATAGAGCGAGACAGGTCCTTTGCTCAAAAACGAAAAGCCAAAAAAGAGTCCTGCGATTAGTGCATTTTGGTATTGTTTTTTGCTTTCGCTGAAAAGCTTGATGATAAACAGGATGCTCACCAGCATAAAGCCGTGGGTAAAAATGTCCCATTGGCCATCCCTCCCGGAAAGGATGATGTGAAACGACGTTACGGCAATGAGTCCGGCAATGAGGGCGAAGGATTTCTTTTGGGTGATTTTAAAAGCGATGTTGTAAGTCATCAATACGCCGATGGTTCCTAAAATGGCAGCAGGCAGCCGCATGGCAAAAAGGCTGTCCAGCCCAAAAACAACTGCAGAAAACGCCGTCAACCAAGTGGGTAGTGGCGGCTTTTCATAGCGGGGCAGTTCGTTGATGGTGGTGAAAATCCAGTTGTTGTTTTGGAGCATTTCGCGTGCCGTGATGAAATTGCGCGCTTCCATGATATTGACAAAAATGGCGTCCAGATTTACAAAAAAGATCAGGACACAAGCCAGAAGCAACCAGAGGATTTCCTTATTGTCTTTTCTCATGATAATTCAAATAGATGTTTCTAACGTAAACCACCGAGCCAAAAATATGGCCTGCAAGCAGTACCGGGTCTTCCCTGAAAATGGCATAGATTAAAATCAGGGTGCTGCCGGTTAAACTCAATAACCAAAAGCCCAAAGGCAGGGAAGATTCTTTTTTCCTTTCGGAATAAATCCATTGGTAAATAAACCTGAAGGTAAAAGTGATTTGCGCCACTGTTCCCAATACCAGCAGCCAAAACGGAATGGCTTCATTTTTAAAGAGGTTTTCAAAATCGAATGTGCTGGAATAAAACGAATAAATGACCACCAAAAAGGGAAACGCAAACACAAACCACCTGAAATAGCGGTGAACGAGTTTCCATTGCCCCTGCAATTGCAGGTTTCTGATGTAAATAAAATAAGTGAGTGTTTGCCCCAGCATAATGGCAAAATCATCACGCAGATAGCCGTAAACAAATAATAAAAACGACGCCAGAAGCGAGAGTTGCCAGAATAAGGTGGGGGTAAGGACTTTTTTGTTTTTTTCGGAAATAATCCACTGGAAGAGCAGTCTTCCGGAGAAGAGCATCTGGGCAATAAACCCAATGGAATAAATCATCCAGTCACTCATGATTTTTTAGCGATAGTGTAGTTGATATACTTTTTCTTCATCCACAAATAGGCAAAACAATCTACTAACGGACCGAAAAGCCGATTCCATAACCCAAACTTGGCCTGGCCTGCAATGCGCGGAAAATGCCTCACGGGCACTTGTTTGATTCTTCCGTTTTGCAGGAGGACCATTGCCGGCAAGAAGCGGTGCAGCCCTTTGAACATCGGGATGCGTTTGGCATAATCGGATTTAATGACTTTGAGCGGGCAGCCGGTATCGTCCATGCCGTCTTTAGTAAAGGTTCTGCGTATTCCGTTTGCAATTCTGGATGACATATTTTTGACAAAACTGTCTTTTCGGTTGGAGCGCACTCCGGTTACCAAGTCATAATGTTCAATTTCTGCAAGCAGCAGGTTAAAATCTTCTGGAGTTGTTTGCAGGTCGGCATCGATATACCCCACAAGAGGCGAATTCACGTGGTCAAACCCGGCTTTGATGGCAGCGCTGAGTCCGCAGTTTTTTTCGAAAGAAATATATTGAAAATCATTTCTGCGGGAACAAATTTCTTCTATGAATTGCTGGCTGTTGTCTTTTGAGCCGTCGTTGACAAATAAAACCGAAGTTTTAAGCGTAGCAATCTTAAGGTAATCACTCAGTTCCTGTTCCAGCCGCAACATATTGTCTTCTTCATTGTATATGGGAACAATAATCGTAAAAGCTACATTCATGCTGTTTTGGTTGTAACAACAAAAGTATTTCTTTTTTTAAAACTATGAATTTTATTTACCCTAAAACTAAAAACTTCTTAACTTGTGGGCACATTTTTAAGCTGTATTTTTAATGAAAATACTTGTTACCGGTGCTGCCGGATTTATTGGTTCCCATACCGCCGAAAGACTTCATGATATGGGTCACGAAGTAGTGGGATTGGATAATTTTTCACCCTATTACAGTGAAGAATTAAAACAAATCAATGCCGGTGAATTGCGTGAAAAAGGCATTCAATTACTGGAATGTGATTTAAGGGAACCCATTTCGTTTAAACTGTTACCCAAGGATTTTGATGTAGTGATTCATTTTGCTGCCCACCCCGGAATCTCTGAAAGTTCTTCATTTGAAGATTATTCATCAAACAATATAGTGGCAACAAAAAATCTGTTGGATTTTGTCGAAAGCTGTGAAAAACATCCTTATTTTATTAATATAGCCACCTCATCCATTTATGGTGCTGAAGCTGCATTTGGTGAAACCACAGCCCCAAAACCCACATCGTTTTATGGCGTCACCAAGCTGGCCGCAGAACAACTCGTTCTGGCAAAAGTGAGATTAAATCAGCTTCAGGGGTGTTCGCTCAGGTTATACTCGGTGTACGGACCAAGAGAACGCCCTGATAAATTGTACACCAAGCTCATTGCCTGCGGACTTAAAGACGAGGCGTTTCCGTTGTACCCGGGAAGTTTGGAGCATTTGAGGAGTTTTACTTACGTTCAGGATATAGTTGACGGTATAGTGGGTGTGCTGAATCATTTTGACGGTTGCAACGGTGAAATCATCAATCTTGGGACGGAAGAAGAAAACACTACCCAAACCGGAATTCAGGTAGTGGAAGAACTATTGGGGAAAACCATTCAAATGAATCATTTAACCAGCAGCAGGACGGGAGACCAGTTGCGCACCAGGGCGGTGATTGACAAAGCCCGAAAACTACTGAATTACAATCCGCAGACAAGTCTGAAAACAGGATTACAGCACCAGGTGGACTGGTATAAGGCTACTTTTTTGTAAAAAGGCTGAACAGCTTTTTTGCCGCCTCAAATGGCGTGGTCTTGTGTGTTTCAATATCCCGAAGAATGTTGGGGAGTTCTTTTTTGATTTTCGGATGTGTATAAAAATCGGTTTTTAGTTTTTCTTCTATGGTTTGATGCAACCAGAATTTATTCTGCTCGTCACGTTCCTGTTCAAAAAAACCATTGGCTTTGGTCAGGGAGACATATTCTTCAATAATTTCCCAAATAGCTTCAATGCCTTCGTTTTTCAAGGCGCTGCAGGTAGTGGTTTTTGGGGTCCAGCCGCTTTCTTTGGCAGGGAACAGGTGCAAAGCCCGTTGAAATTCCACTTTTGCTTGTTTTGCTGCTTTTAGATTTTCACCATCGGCTTTGTTAATGACAATGACATCGGCCATTTCCATAATGCCGCGTTTGATGCCTTGTAACTCATCACCGGCACCGGCAAGTTTGAGCAGTAAAAAGAAGTCGGTCATGGAATGCACGGCGGTTTCGCTTTGGCCCACACCCACGGTCTCGATAAGAATGACGTCAAAACCTGCTGCTTCACACAGTATGATGCTCTCGCGGGTTTTTCGCGCCACACCGCCCAATGAATTTCCCGAAGCTGAAGGTCGTATAAAGGCGTTTTTCTCTTTGACCAGTTCCTCCATACGGGTTTTATCGCCCAGTATGCTGCCACCACTAACAGTGCTGCTGGGGTCAACCGCCAGAACGGCTACTTTTTTGCCGATGGACACCAACAGTTTTCCAAAACTTTCAATAAAGGTGCTTTTTCCCACTCCCGGAACACCGGTAATGCCAATGCGAATGGATTTGTTGGCATGTGGTAAACAGGCTTCAATGATTTGTTGTGCGTCACTTCGGTGCTTTTCTGAGGTGCTTTCCACCAGAGTGATGGCACGGCTCAGTGAGGTTTGATTTCCTTTTAAAATTTCTGAAATGATTTCAGGGGTATCGGTTTTTCTTCTTCGTAGTTTCTTAATATGTTCAGCGGCAGAAACATCCATGGTTTTGGAGGTGTCATTCCCTTTGTTTGGGTTGGAATTTTCTTTCTGCTTTGCAGTCATTTGCTTTGTTTAAGACAAATTTAATAATATGAATTTGATATGCATTGTTTTCTCCCGTATATTTAAATCTCAAAAATTTAAAACCACAATCATGAAAACTTTGTACAAAACAGCGGTAACCGCTTCGGGCGCAAGAGCCGGACACATTAAATCTGAAGACGGAAAAATAGATATGAATCTTTCAGTACCAAAATCCATGGGTGGAGACGGAGGTGACGGTACCAATCCCGAGCAACTTTTTGGTGGGGCTTATGCAGCCTGTTTTGGTAGTGCATTGCTTGCTGTCGCGAAAGACCATAAAGTCACATTGGGTAATTTTACGGTAACGGCAAACATCAGTTTAACCAAATCTGATGAAGGTGACTTAAATTTAAAAGCAGTAATGGATTGCTATTTACCAGGACATGATATAGCCACCGGTGAAAAGCTGGTCAATGCAGCTCACGAGATTTGTCCATTTTCAAGGGCGACCAGGGATAATATAGATGTGACACTTAATTTATTGCTGGACGAGGAATAGAAGAAATAGGTATTGAAATACAATTTTGGCATCCTTATTGCGTTATAAATAATATAATAAGGTATGAAAGTGAAACATACAGTAAACATTCAAAGTGAGTGAGTGTCCCTAAAGAGAAACACCTTCAAACTATTTAAACAAAAAAAGACCCTGATTTTTTCAGGGTCTTTTTTGTGAAAATAACTTCTTATATCAAATTATTGTATAATTCCACCGCAACTGATGCGTCCTCCGGCATCTCCTGTGGGTTGAGTTACAAAGTCATCCACACCTTCGTGGACAATGACTGATTTGCCTAAAATGTCTTTGGTTTCATCACCACAGCCAATGCACCATTGATCTGTAGCAAAATTGATTACTCCAAACCCATTTTCGTCGGCTTTGAAGTTTCCAATATCACCTTTGTGATAACCTTCTGCATCCCCCCATTTTCCATGGCGTTCAAAAGTGGGATTCCAGTGTCCACCGGTTGACATTCCCTCAGGGTCTGAACAATCTGAACTTTCGTGCAGGTGAACAGCATGTAATCCGGAGGTGAGTCCGTGTACTTCACCATACATAGTGACTACACCATCTTCTTCAGTAAATACTACTTTCCCGGAGGCTTCAGAACCACTGCGGGGTTCAAGCGGGATACTCAATGTTATTGTTTCTGCTTTTTTCTCAACTACCTCTTCAATTTCCTCACTTTTTTCTTTTTCGGAAGTGTTTTTACAGGCAGAAAAAG
This sequence comes from uncultured Flavobacteriaceae bacterium, assembly GCA_964469175.1. Lineage (GTDB taxonomy): Bacteria > Bacteroidota > Bacteroidia > Flavobacteriales > Flavobacteriaceae > Planktosalinus. The sequence goes on along the minus strand of CAYXXY010000006.1, from coordinate 124,894 downwards.
CAAAAGCAATTGATAGTATAAAAATTAAATATTTAGTTCTCATATAAATCTATTTTGGTTAATTGTTCCCAATTTAAAATTACTTATTTGTAAATGCAAAATTTTAATAAAGTTTTAAAACATTTGATTATCTATTGAACATCAGTTTCTTTTCCTTTAAGATAAGTGTTTAAAAAATCCAGTATACTTTCATTGGCCTTGATTTGGTTTTCCCTTTTCACAAAACCGTGGCCTTCGTCTTCAAACAGGACATATTCAACCGGAACACCATTTTTTCTTACGTTTTCCACGATTTCATCAGATTCAATTTGTAAGACCCTGGGATCTGTGGCTCCTTGAAGTACCAATAAAGGTTTGGTCACATTTTCTGTGTGGAATAAAGGTGAAATGCGGTGAAGCCTGATACTGTCTTCAGTATAAGGATCTCCCATTTCCAGGTAAAGTGCTTCACGGAAAGACTCCCACCATGGTGGAATGCTTTTTAAAGTGCGCAGCCAGTTGGTTACACCAAATATATTCACGCCAACATCAAATTCTTCAGGAGCAAATGTGAGTGCTGCCATGGTCATAAACCCACCATAAGAGCCACCAATGATTCCAATTCTGTCGCCGTCAATATAAGGTTGTTGTGCCAGCCAGTTTTTACCTTCAATACAATCCTGCAAGTCGCCCTCACCATGATTTTGGTCGTCAAGTTGAAAGAATGTTTTTCCATAACCGCTGCTGCCTCGATTGTTTACAGCTAAAACAGCATAACCATGATTGACCAGGTATTGAATTAAAGAACTATAGCCCATCCTTGATTGTCCGCCCGGGCCGCCGTGCACCCATACCAATGCAGGAACAGGATTGTCTGCTGAAGCATTGTGTGGCACATAATAAACTGAAGGAATATCCAATCCGTCAAATGAGGGATACCTGATGATTTTTGCTGCCACTAAATCTTCAGGATTGATTTCGTCGTTGAGTGCATCAGTTAACTTGACCACCTCTTTGCTCTTCAGGTTATAGGCATATAAATTAGTGGGAGTATGAGAGCCGCCCACATTGAGAAGTGCCATAGATTCATCAAGTGAAAACCGGAGGCCGGTGATATAGGCGTTGTCGAATTTTGGAAAATCCACTTTTTTACCTGTTTCAGTTTCAGTAATTTCAAGGGTGTTTGCGGCATCTTCATTGATAAAAACCGTTCGGTATTTTCCATTATGGCTAAACGCTAAACCCAAAATGTCCCAGTCTTTTTCAAGTACTTTTTCTGAAGTCTTGTTTGCAATGTTATAACGCATTGCTACAGAAAATTCACCATCCGCATCTGAAGTATAATACAGATAAGCATCGTCAATTGAAAAGCTTTGAGCTGCATTTCCGCTTTGGGTGCTGTTGATTTTAGTAAACGAATTTTCATTTCTGTCATAAAGGAATAAATCTGAATCATTGGTGTTGATTACTTTGGATAGGGCAATGTAATTTCCGGTATTTGAGACCCCTCCAAACTCGTAAGCTTCAGTATTGTCAAAAACCATTTTAGAAGTAAAAGTTTCCACATCCATCTCATAAATGTCTGTAAAGCGGGGGTCTCTTTCATTGCTTCCGTAATAAAATTTATCACCTTCTTTTGACCAGCCATAAAAAAGGGCACGGGCATTTTGAGCAGGGGTAAGGCGTGTGATTTCGTCTCCATCCATTACAAAGAGTTTGTATATTTCATCTCCGTTACCATCCATTCTAAAAAGGATTCTCTCATCGTTAGGAAAATAAGAGATTGAATACACTGAAGATGAGTCTGATGCCGTTAAAGGAGTCCTTTCACCTCCTGCTGAAGGCAAGGTGTACATATTGTAGATGCCTGAACGGTTGCTGGTTATAAGCACTTTGGAATTGTCAGGTGAAAAGCCACTTCCAAAAACGGCTTCATTGTCCATGAATTGGGCAATGGTGTACTGAGCTATCTCGCGTTCTGTTTTTGTTTCCTTCTTTCCACAGGAAACAAGCAGCAACAGCATAGCTGTAACTAAACTGATTTGTTTCATTGATTGATAAATTTTGGTTATTAATTGCTACTAAGGTAATGAAATAACAGAGAAGCAAGGTGTTAAAATTACCTGTTTAGTCGGTTTTCTTTTTTCCTTTTCTTGATTCTTCTGGGGTTTAGCCAAAGGTAAAATCCTGTAATTGAAAGTATCATCAACCCCAAGCAAGTGATGGTGACATAGATTTTTTTAACCTCTTCATTTTTGGTTTTAAACAAAAAGTCAACAATGGAACCGTCGTGAATTTGCTCAATAATATCTGATGTTCTGGTTTTCACCGAAAGAATTTCACCACTTTTGATTCCCACCTGAACCTCGCTGTAGTGGTGTTCAAAGCGCACTTTGGCGGCTCCTTGCCTCAACCTTATATCTATACGGTTGATTTCCGGGTCTAAGTCGGTGTTTTCAATAATATAAGTTTGGGCGATTTCAGCGATGCTTTCAATGGGAAGTGATGGTAATTCAGAGGTGTCGCGTTGGGTGGGCGGTACAAAATTGAACTCTTTTTTCCAGGCCAACAAGAGTCCGGTGGCTGCTATGATAAACATAAAAACAAAAAGCGAAATAGCTATATATTTATGTATTTTACGGTGCCAGCGGGTATTTTTGACAATCTTTTTTGTAGAATCTTCCAATTAAATTTTTTTAAGAACTCCAAAAATAAGCAAATCCCATACAATACCTAAAAAATAAGTGTTTTTGATAAGCTATATTTGCAGAATTCAATCAACAAGATGCAAAAAGAATTTTCCATTCAGGTGCCTCCCGAAGTTGCTGCAAATACATTAGCCTTGCATCACCATGTTTCTAAACATTCCGGTATTTCGTTTAACGAAATCAAGCATATCGAAATTTTGAAACGCAGTATTGACGCCCGTCAGAAAACCATTAAAATCAACCTGAAAGTGTTGGTTTTTGTTAATGAAGATTTTACTGAAACCACAATACAAAAACCCGATTACAAAGACGTCTCCAAAGCGGAACCCATTATAATCATTGGCGCCGGACCGGCAGGTTTGTTTGCTGCTTTGCGCTGTATTGAACTGGGTAAAAAACCCATCGTATTGGAACGCGGTAAAGACGTGCGGTCCCGAAGACGTGATTTGAAAAAGCTGAATATCGAGCACATCGTCAATGAAGATTCCAACTATTGTTTTGGCGAAGGCGGTGCCGGAACTTATTCTGACGGAAAACTTTATACACGAAGCAAAAAGCGCGGTGATGTGCAGCGCATTTTAGAATTGCTCGTTGCTTTTGGCGCCACCAAAGAGATTTTGGTGGAAGCCCATCCGCATATTGGCACCAATAAACTTCCCGGGATTATTCAGGAAATTACACAAACGATTATTGAACGGGGCGGAGAAGTGCTCTTTAACAGTCGGGTAGTAGACATTCTTCTCAAAAACCATGCTGTTGAAGGTGTAATACTTCAAAACGGTGAAAAGATAAATGCCAAAAAGCTCATACTTGCTACAGGTCATTCTGCCAGGGATATTTTTGAAATGCTTTACCAAAAGGGAATTGCCATTGAAGCCAAACCTTTTGCACTTGGCGTAAGGGTAGAACATCCACAGGAATTGATAGACAGCATCCAATACAAATGTGATTACCGTGGCGAATTTCTTCCACCGGCACCTTACAGCATAGTGAAACAAGTGGATGGGCGGGGAGTGTATTCCTTTTGTATGTGTCCCGGAGGCATTATTGCACCTTGTGCCACCTTGCCCGGTGAAGTGGTTACCAACGGCTGGTCACCCAGCAAACGCGATCAGGCAACGGCCAATTCAGGTATCGTGGTGGAAGTGGGGCCAAAGGACTTTAACAAGTTTGGAGATACACCTCTGGCAGCCATGTATTTTCAGCAGCAGGTGGAACAAAAAGCCTGGCTGGAAGGAGGCAAAACCCAAACGGCTCCCGCTCAACGTCTGGCGGATTTCAGCTCCGGAAAACTATCCACTGACTTACCGAAAACATCTTACACACCCGGAGTAAAATCGGTGGAGTTGGGGGGTGTGTTGCCGGGGTTTATTTATACCAGTCTTCAAAAAGGTTTTGTGGAATTTGGAAAAAGCATGAAAGGCTATTTCACCAATGAAGCCGTGGTACACGCCACTGAGTCGAGAACATCTTCACCCGTTCGCATTCCCAGGGATAGGGTGACCCTTGAGCATATCCAAATCAAAGGTTTGTATCCCTGCGGTGAAGGTGCCGGCTATGCGGGAGGTATTGTTTCTGCTGCAATTGATGGGGAGAAGTGTGCTGAAATGGCAGTGAAATAAATTCCAATAATAGAAGCTCCAAATCCCAAGCACCAAATTCCAAGAGGTATTTCAATACTCACTTCTTACCATAAAATCATTTTGGCTTAAGCTATACCTCAGAGTCACACAGAGTAGCCACAGAGTTTCACAGAGAAATCTGGATTAATGCATCAAAAAATCTGACCACTCCCGATAGCTATCGGGACTGCCACTGATTACTTTTGGAATTTGGTGCTTTTAGATTTGGAATTTAACCCTTCACTTCCTCCCGCCCATCAGCATGGATGGCAAACCGCCCTCTTTTGGCATCGTGCACGTTTTCATAGCTTTCCCAAGGCCAGCCGCCAAACTGGTCTTTCTGGTATTGCATAATGGCTTCCTGAATGCCTTGTTGGGAATTGGCTACAAAAGGCCCTTGTTGTACTACCGGTTCGCCTATGGGTTTTCCCTGCAGGAACAACAATTCGGCATGAGCATTACCGTTTTTGATGGTGATTATTTCTGTGGGGAATAAGTCCAGCGAATGTTCTTTGGGAATGGTAAAGCCTTCAGTTTCAATTTCGTTACCGTTATAAAAAAACAAGGTTCTGTTGGTGCCTTCAGAAGCAGTTGGGATTTCCCATTCGGCTCCGGGCTCCATTTTGAGGGTCCAGATGGCTACCTCATTGGCAGGGTCTGCCGCCCACGAATTGGGGGTAGGAGCAGCTGCGGGAGTGCCTTTGTAGTTGCCGGCGACGATTTTTAGTTGTACACCATTGTCCTCAACGATTGGGATTTCTTCATTCCACAACATGCGGAAGTAAGGGTCAACGCCTTTGCTTTTTCGTGGTAAATTCAGCCACAACTGAAACAAGAGAAAAGGATTGTCTTTTTCCTGATTCAATAGAGGAAACATCTCACAATGCATCACGCCTTTACCGGCGGTCATCCATTGCACGTCACCATTGCCAAAACGTCCTGCGGCACCCAGTGAGTCGCTGTGGTCTGCAAAGCCTTGCTCGACCAATGTCACGGTTTCAAATCCGCTGTGGGGATGTGCAGGAAATCCGGGAACACGCTGACCGTGATACATGCGCCAGCCATCCTTGATGGTAAAATCCTGTCCGATGTTTCTTCCTCTTAGCTGAGAAGGATCGGGTCCTAAGTGTTCATTTCCTTTTGGGAATTGGTCGTTGTGATAGGCACAAAACAAAAAGGGGTCTTGCGTTTCCCAGTGAAACCCAAGTTGCTTGATTTTTTTGATGGCTGACATAAGTTTGAATTTTAGAAGTACAAAATTACCACTTTAATGAATGGGAGTGTATTAAGGATTTCTTAATGGAATATTGTAAGCACCAAACGCCAAGCACCAAATTCCAAGCACCAAATTCCAAGCACCAAATTCCAAACTTTGTAATTTGAACCATAACCTGAAACGAGAAACCAGAAACCAGAAACCAGAAACCAGAAACCCCGTTACTTATCCAAAACCTCCTCCTTCATAAACTGTACTTCATAGAGGTTGCGGTAGTGGCCGTTTTCGATTTTTAGCAATTCTTTGTGGTTGCCCATTTCAACAATTTTACCGGCTTCCATCACGATAATGACATCGGCTTTTTTAATGGTGGCCAAGCGGTGCGCAATGACTATAGAGGTGCGTCCCTGAGTGAGTTTTGCAGTAGCTTTTTGGATCAACTGTTCAGAATAGGAATCTACAGATGAAGTGGCTTCGTCAAGCACCAGTATACCGGGGTTACTGACGTAAGCCCTCAAAAAGGCAATGAGTTGGCGTTGTCCCGATGACAACATACTGCCCCGTTCTTTAACATTGTAATGGTAGCCGTCTGGCAGGGTCATAAAAAAATCGTGCACCCCAATGTCCTTTGCTGCCATTATAACATCTTCTTCTTTAATATCGGGGTTGTTGAGGGTGATGTTGTTCATTATCGTATCTGCAAACAAAAAGACATCCTGCAATACCACACCAATGTTTTTTCGCAAATCACTCAAAGAAACCTCTTTGATGTTTTTTCCGTCAACGGTAATGGTGCCGCTTTTGATTTCGTAAAAGCGGGAAAGCAAATTGATAATCGTCGATTTTCCGGCTCCGGTTGCACCCACAAAAGCTACTGTTTGATTGGGCTGCACTTCAAATGAAATCCCTTTAATAACCATTTCGGCATCGTCATAACTGAAATACACCTTGTCAAAAACTATGTGTCCTTTAACGTCAGTCAGGGTTTCGTTTCCTTTGTCTTCTATGGAAGCCTCTGTATCCAAGATTTCAAACACCCGGTTGGCAGCTACCATTCCCATTTGCAGGGTGTTGAATTTATCAGCAATCTGGTTGAGTGGCCGGAACAGCATTTGGGACAACCTGATAAAAGCAACAATCAATCCCAGGGTGATTGCACTTCCACCGGCAAGTACCTGTAAACCGCCATACCACATAATTAAACCTATAGTGATGGAGGCGGTCATTTCAGTCACCGCAAAAAAGATGGAGTTGTACCAAACGGTTTTAATCCAGGCTGTTTTGTGTTTTCTGTTGATTTCAGTAAAGTTTTTTTCCTCGGTTTCCTCGCGGGTAAACAATTGCACGATTTTCATTCCCGTGATGCGCTCCTGGACAAAAGTGTTGAGGTTGGCCACCTGATTACGCACTTCCTCAAAGGCTTTTTTCATTGCTTTTTGGAACAGCCTTGTAGCATACAAAATAAGCGGAAACACGGCCAAAACAATAAGTGTAAGTTCCCAGCTTCTGTAAAACATAAAGCCAAGTATGACCCCCATTTTCAACAAATCACTGGAGATGTTGAAGAGACCGTCGCTAAACACGCTGGCAATAGTTTCAATATCATTTACCGCACGGGTCGTGAGTCTTCCCACCGAACTTTTATCAAAATACTTCATTTTGAAGTTCAAAATCTTGTCAAACAGCTTGACACGGATGTCCCGCACCACATTAAAACCCAGCCAGTTGGAATAGTAGAGGAACGAAAACTGAAAAAACACCTCGGCAAAAAGAAAGGCAATCATCAGGGTGATGTAAAACACCAGGTTTTCATAGTCCATCGGAATGATGGAGTCATCGATAATACTTTCCAGCAAGATGGGCTGCATCACTGAAAATCCTGAAACCAGAACTGCAGATATACCCACAAACCAAAACGTGACTTTGTAAGGCCTGGTGAAATGCAACAGCCTTTTAAACAAATTATAATCAAATGCCTGTCCTGTTTTTGCCATAGGTTATAGAAACAATTCTTTGGGGTATGTCACTTCAGTTAAATACAATCCCTCTGCGGGCACTGATGTCCCGGCGTTGCTGCGATTTTTACTTGTTATGATGTTGTGCAAATCATCAAGGGTGATTTTTTCAAACCCAATATCGAGCAGGGTTCCCACGATGGCACGCACCATATTCCTTAAAAATCTATCGGCCGTAATGGTGAAAACCAGTTTGTTTCCCGTCTTTTCCCATTTTGCCATAGTCACACTGCAATTATAGGTCTTTACATCGGTTTTTGATTTTGAAAAGCATTGAAAATCGTTATAGGTATATAAAATTTCTGCTGCCTGATTCATTTTTACCACATCAGGACTGTGGTGCAATTTGTGGCAAAAGTCAATGGCAAAAGGGTCTTTTTCCAGGCAAATATGATATTCATAAGTTCGTGAAAGGGCATCAAATCGGGCGTGTGCATCTTCCTTAACGGTTAAAATATTTTTAATGGCGATATCCGGCGGTAAAAAGGAGTTGAGTTTATAGACAAGGTCAACGGATTGAATCGCTTCCGCGAAATCAAAATGTGCAAAAATCTGTTTGGCATGCACTCCTGCATCGGTGCGACCGGCACCCACGATTTCTGTTTTTGCCCTTAAGAGTGTGCTCAACGCCTCTTCAATGGTTTGTTGGACAGAAGCAGCATCAGGCTGCACTTGCCATCCGTGGTAGTTTTTTCCGTTGTAAGCTATTTCGATAAAATATCGCAAAGATTCCTCTATTTTTGTAAACAAAGCAAAGATACATAAACCTGAATATGGTTTGTTGAAATCCCTTTCATAAATAAACGTGAAAAAAATACTGTTACTTTCAGACACCCACAGTCATATAGATGACACCATTTTAAAATATGTCGCCCAGGCCGATGAGGTTTGGCATGCAGGTGATATTGGTAGTCTTGAGGTGACTGATGCCATCAAAAAACTGAAGCCTTTGCGGGCGGTTTTTGGCAATATTGACGAAGCCAAAATCAGGGGTGAGTTTCCCTTGCACCAGCGGTTTGTTTGTGAAGGTGTCGATGTGTGGATGACCCACATTGGCGGTTCGCCCGGAAGATACAATCGGGACATCCGGGAGGAGATGAGTCAAAATCCGCCCAAACTTTTTATCTGCGGCCATTCCCATATTTTAAAAGTGATGCACGACAAAAAGCACGGATTACTATTTATGAACCCGGGTGCGGTGGGCAAGCATGGTTTTCATAAAGTGCGTACCATGTTGAGGTTTGTAGTGGAAAATGGAGAAATCAAGAATCTGGAAGTGGTGGAGTTCAAAAGATAAAAAACAAAAACCCCAAAGTTGGCATGCTTTGGGGCTTTTTCACTAATACTACTAAGATTTAAGGTTTAGCGCAATCTGTCAACAGATTTTACGAGATTTTCATCCTTTTGGATGGCACGGTTGGCCAACACTAAAAAAACGATAGAAAGAATAGGAAGAAACATCCCAATACCCTTCTCAGAAACAAAAGTCTCTCCGGATACCGTTAGCGACCGATAAACGAAAACTCCTAGTAAAATAAAGTTACACAGTATGTTCAATCTATTGAGAACAAACTGTTTTTGTCTTTTTTTATATGAAAAAATCGCTGTAATAGCCAGTACAAGCGATGCTATCATCAGGATTAAAAACAAAGGCTCATTGATTGAATACAAAGCATTGCCCGCCGTATCCTTCACATCGGGAAACCATACAAACAGTGCGCCTATTAAAAGCACAACCAGAATCATATATACTGTTTGAATGCGTTGAATCATCTCAAATTCTTGTTTTGTGATGCAAAAATAATGTTTCTTTTTAAAAAAAATCCTATCAATAATTAAAATATTGTTGTATTATTGCAACAGTAATTCGCAACCCATTCAACTGCGGTTGGTTATCTTCCGGATAAATTCAAATTACCATCTTCTTATAATTTATTTGTAAAAACTATTACAACAACATAATTCAATATTATTCATGTTTGAAATTTCAGATTTAAAAGAGCAGAAGCTACCTGAACTTCAGGAAATCGCTAAAACGCTTGGAGTCCCCAAATACCGTTCACTTAAAAAGGATGAACTGGTTTATCAAATCCTTGATCAACAAGCTGCCAATCCCAAAGCTGTTGAGCCGCTTTTGAAAGATTTTAAAGGCGAGGTCAAAGAGGAAGCAAAACCTCAGCCAAAGCAAGACCGAAAAGATACAAAAGAGCAAAAAGGCAAAAGACCTCAAAAAGCAAAGCATCAGAAAAAGGAAGACACAGAAGCTAAAAAAGATTCAAGTCCTTCAGAGGTTAAAGAGAAAGAACCCCAAAAGAATGCTCCCGAGCGCAAAGAGCAAAATCAGCAACGTCCTCAAACCAACAGGCCTCCGCATCAAAAGAGCCCGGAAAGCCCAAAACCTGATCATAAAGAGGTAAAAAGCGAAGCCGCTGAACCCAAAACTGAGAACAGGCAGCAACAGCATTCCAAGGAGCCCCGTAACACTCAACAAAACAACCCACAAAAGAGCAATAACCCTCAGAACGGGAATACTCATAAAGACCAGAGCAATAAAGATCAGGGCAACAAAGACAAGCGTAACCGCTACCGTGAGCCTGATTATGAGTTTGATGGCATCATTCAGAGTGAAGGCGTGCTGGATATTATGCAAGACGGGTATGGGTTTTTACGCTCAAGCGATTACAACTACCTTTCTTCACCTGATGACATTTATGTGTCGCAATCGCAAATCCGTTTGTTTGGTTTAAAAACAGGTGATACCGTTTTAGGGGAAGTGAGACCTCCAAAAGAAGGTGAAAAATATTTCCCTTTAATCAAAGTAATCAGAATAAATGGTTTAAGCCCCAATGTGGTGAGAGACCGGATTTCTTTTGAACATTTAACGCCACTTTTCCCACAGGAAAAATTTAAATTGGCCGAAAAGCAAAGTACTATTTCAACACGTATTATGGACTTGTTTTCCCCAATCGGTAAAGGTCAGCGTGGAATGATAGTTTCCCAACCCAAAACCGGTAAAACAGTTTTACTAAAAGAAATAGCCAACGCCATAGCGGCCAATCACCCTGAGGTGTATCAAATGATTTTGCTTATCGACGAGCGCCCGGAAGAGGTTACAGATATGCAACGAAACGTAAGCGGCGAAGTGGTTGCATCCACTTTTGATAAAGAGGCCAATGAACACGTGCGTGTAGCAAACATCGTACTTGAAAAAGCCAAGCGATTGGTTGAATGCGGTCATGATGTAGTGATTTTATTGGATTCTATTACCCGTTTGGCGCGTGCATACAATACCGTTCAGCCTGCATCAGGAAAAATATTGAGTGGAGGTGTGGACGCCAATGCACTTCATAAACCCAAGCGTTTCTTTGGAGCTGCCCGAAACATTGAAAACGGCGGCTCATTAAGTATCATTGCTACAGCTTTGACCGATACCGGATCAAAAATGGATGAAGTAATCTTTGAAGAATTTAAAGGTACAGGAAATATGGAGTTGCAGTTGGATAGAAAAATTGCCAACAGACGTATTTTTCCTGCAATTGATTTGAATGCTTCCAGTACAAGACGTGATGACTTGTTGCTTGACGAAAAAACACTTCAGCGTATGTGGGTAATGAGAAAATACCTTGCCGATATGAATCCTGTGGAGGCTATGGAATTCATCAATGAACGTTTCAAGCAAACCCGAAATAACGAAGAGTTTTTAATCTCAATGAACGGTTAAAAACAAATCCAAATAAATAATAAAGCCCTGAAAGTTTCAGGGCTTTTTTTATGCGGTCACTTTACATATCTTAGCAAAAAATTACTGAATGAGTGTTGTTTTTATCCTGATTGGATTGACTTTGTTGGTCGTTGGGGGCGAATATTTAGTTCGTTCTTCGGTGGGGATGTCAGTGAAATTCAAGGTGTCAAAAATGGTTATTGGCTTGACCGTGGTATCTTTTGCAACTTCACTTCCTGAGTTGGTGGTAAGTGTTCAGGCGGCACTCAAAGGGTTTTCAGACATTGCATTGGGTAACATAATCGGGTCTAACATAGCCAATATTGGTTTGGTAATGGGTTTGACGGCACTAATTTCCCCCATTTTTTTCGACAGGGATTTTTACAAATTCAACTGGCCGGTGATGATGTTGTTTTCAGTGCTTTTATATTTGTTTCTTTCTAACGGAAACATTTTGACCTTTTATGAAGGTGTGATACTAATGGTTCTTTTGGCGGTTTATCTTTTTGTCCTTGTAAGGCGTTCGCGCAAGCAAGTTAGAGCTGCAGAGAATGAAGAGTTGCTTGAGAGTGATGTTGAAATTCCTGACCGCATATCAAATTTAAAGATATTAATTTGGCTCGTCATTGGTGGCCTGTCGCTATGGATTGGGTCTGAATTGCTTGTAAAAGGCGCAGTGGATCTGGCTGTATCCATTGGTGTTACTGACCGGGTGATAGCGGTGACTATGATAGCAGTTGGCACTAGTGTTCCGGAGTTGGCAGCATCGGTTGTGGCAGCACTGAAAAAGGAAAAAGCTATTTCGTTTGGTAATTTAATAGGCTCAAACATTTTCAATATAGGTTCTGTGTTGGGTCTTACGGCTATCATTCATCCCATCGCTGTGCAAAGTAAAGAAGTGCTCTCCAGTGATATTTTCTGGATGCTCGGTTTTTCCCTCATACTTTTACCATTGGCTTTTTTACCAAAGGCATTTCGTTTGGGAAGAACTAAAGGACTCCTGCTATTTGGGGGGTATGTAGCATTTGTAGTATTAGCTTTTGTAAATTAATCTCAAAAAATAGGGGGTCTCTATTAAAAAATAAACAAATTGTTGATAATTACCCCTAAAAAAGAAGGGGTGTATTGTTGTAAAATAGAAAATAGTTGTAGTTTTGCCCAGTAAAACTTAAAAATCTATTTTTATGTCAACGCTTCGCTTTCGCGCAATTACCGAAACCCTAAACAGAAAACCAGTATTTATTGAAGAAAAAGAAAGACGTTCCAATCTTTTTGGGAAAAACGTTTTTAATGAACATGCTATGCGTCAGTACCTCACTAAGGAGGCTTACCAGGCAGTAATGAACGCTTACGAATATGGGACCAAGATTCCAAGAGATCTCGCAGACCACATTTCCACGGGAATGAAAGAATGGGCAATTTCAAAAGGAGTGACCCATTATACACACTGGTTTCAACCATTAACAGGTGCTACTGCAGAAAAGCACGATGCCTTTTTCGAAACCACTTCAAATGGTTCGGCAATTGAGAAGTTTGGAGGTGGACAGTTGGTTCAGCAAGAGCCCGATGCATCAAGTTTTCCAAGCGGCGGAATCAGAAATACATTTGAAGCAAGAGGTTACACAGCCTGGGATCCCACATCACCGGCTTTTATCATTGGAACCACACTTTGTATTCCCACGGTTTTTGTGTCATACACCGGTGAGGCGCTTGATTATAAAACCCCTCTTTTAAAAGCACTTTCGGCAGTTGATGAGGCAGCGACGGCTGTTGCTAAATATTTTGATAAAAATGTGACTAAAGTTCAGGCAACTTTAGGCTGGGAACAGGAATATTTTTTAATTGATTCCGCTTTAGCTGCTTCAAGGCCAGACTTAATGATGACAGGAAGAACATTGCTTGGGCACACTTCAGCAAAGGGACAGCAGTTGGAAGACCATTATTTTGGATCGATTCCCACTCGTGTATTGAACTATATGCGTGATTTGGAAAGGGATTGTATGTTACTGGGTATTCCGGTGAAAACCAGGCACAACGAGGTAGCTCCCAATCAGTTTGAGTTGGCACCCATATTTGAAGAATCAAACCTGGCTGTTGACCACAACTCCTTATTAATGGATGTGATGGCAAAAGTGGCAGAGCGTCACAACTTTACCGTTTTGTTTCACGAAAAGCCTTTTAAAGGAGTCAACGGTTCAGGAAAGCACAACAACTGGTCACTTGCTACCAATACAGGGGTCAATTTATTAGGCCCCGGAAGCACCCCAATGAGCAATCTTCAGTTTTTAACGTTCTTTATCAATACCATCAAAGCGATGAATGAGAATGAAGAATTGATAAGAGCGAGTATTGCCAGCGCGAGTAACGACCACCGTCTTGGTGCTAATGAAGCACCCCCTGCAATTATTTCGGTTTTTATTGGAGAGCAGTTGACAAAAGTGCTTGACAATTTAGAGAATGTGACTAAAGGAAAGCTTTCGCCGGAAGAAAAAACAGATTTAAAATTAAACATCGTTGGTAAAATACCTGAAATTCTTTTAGACAACACAGATAGAAACCGCACATCGCCTTTTGCCTTTACCGGAAATAAATGGGAATTCAGGGCAGTGGGCTCAAAAGCAAACTGTGCCAACCCGATGACCGTTTTAAATACCATTGTGGCAAAACAGCTCAAAGAATTCAAAGTAGCCGTAGATGCGTTGATTAAAGACAAGAAAATGAAAAAAGATGACGCTATTTTTAATGTGCTCAGAGAGTATATTAAAGAATCAAAGCGCATTTTGTTTGAAGGCGACGGTTACAGCGATGCCTGGGAAAAAGAAGCTAAAAAGCGCAAGTTGAGCAATCACAAAACCACTCCTGAAGCGCTTAAAGCGAAAGTCTCCAAGAAAAACATTGCCCTTTTCAAGGAAATGGGAATCATGACCGAAATAGAATCCAAAGCCCGTTATGAGATTGAAGTGGAAGAATACACCAAGCGCATACAGATTGAGGGACGTGTTCTTGGGGATATTGCCAGAAACCACGTGATACCTACTGCGATTAAATACCAAAGTGTGGTTGTAAATAACGTAAGAGGTTTAAAGGAAATTTACGGTAACAGTTTTACTAAAATGGCTGAGCAGCAATTGGAAATCATTGAAGCCATCAGCAACCACATTGAAAAAATCAATCAAGGTGTGACTGAAATGACTGAAGAACGCAAAAAAGCCAATAACATGGATGATTTTGAAAAAGCGGCAAAAGCTTATTGTGAGAAAGTGAAACCTTATTTTGATGAGATAAGATACCACTGTGATAAGCTGGAACTCCTGGTAGACGATGAACTTTGGCCATTGACAAAGTATAGGGAGTTGTTGTTTACGAAGTAAAAATGATTATACTTAATTAAAAACCCATCCTTTTAAAGTGATGGGTTTTTTTGTTCTTACAAAATTGTTAGTTGCTCTTAGACTGGCAATAGAAACACAGTTGTAGATTTTACTACGTGTATACACTTAGTTAAATTTCAATATTTTAAGATTTGAAGAAAAAGTACTTACACTTTATCGAGTATATGCAACGAGACAGCGAAAAGGGCTCTTCTGATTTCTCTAAAGCTATTTCTTTATGTATGTTTACAGTCCAAAAGAAAAGAAGTTGATTCCCAACTTCAATAATGTATAGTTCAGCTATACAGGTTTAATCCCCGATTTACATAAATCTTAAACCTGAAGCATGTTTTAGACATGTTTAAGGAGAGGAGGAAGCATTATAACTTTTAACTTAAAAAGTTATTAGATAGTTTATTATGAGTAATACAGTATTAAATAAAGTTTTATTTAGAAACCCATTTTGGCTGGAGTGGGAGCAATTTGATTTCAATTCCAATTCGAGTAATGAAAGCGGAATTGAGAAAGAAGCTATATTATTTATCTAAGCCATAAGACATTCTTGTGGCTTTTTTGTTTGAATCTTATTTATTAACCAGAAATATATTTATTAATTAATTTTAAATTTTTTTATTATGAAAAAAGTAGTTTTAAGCGTAGCAGCGCTAATTTTTGCAGCAACAGGATTTTCACAATCCAATGACAGTGAAGTTCAACAATTAGGAGATGGTAACAACTCAGTTGTTTCTCAGACCGGATTGATGAACAACTCTTATGTTTTACAAGACGGGAATGACAACGATGCCGATGTTGAACAAACAGGAACTGAAAATGACTCAGACCTTGTTCAATTGGGTAATGACAATGATTTTAAAGTAACCCAAGATGGTACAGAAAATGAATCGGTTGTTCTACAAGATGGAAATGGAAACCAAGGTGGTGGATCATCTTTTGTTTGGGGTACACTCCAAATAGGTAATGAAAACTATTCCACAACCACTTCTGTAGGTGATAACAACAATGCAGGTACCAGGCAAGACGGTAATGACAACTATGCTGAAATTGACCAGCTAGGAAATGGAAACATTGCCAATGGTGTACTTTGGGGTATTAATCAGTCTGGAAATGACAACAATGCAATTATACAACAAACAGGTGACTTTAATCTGGCAACCAGTTCTCAATCAGGAGATGACAACCAGTTTTTAATAACACAAACAGGTGATGACAACACAGCATCTTCAGTTCAAATTGGTGATAGAAACAGCGGTGGGAGTCCTTTAATCTGGGGTATCAATCAGCAAGGAAACATGAACACGGCTTCAAGTTCGTCGATTGGTGATGACAACAACTCAGGTACGGGTCAGTATGGAGATGGAAACTTGGCTACAATTGAGCAAGTAGGTGATGATAACATGGCAAATGGCGGGTTTTTCGGGAACTATCAGTTTGGTGATGATAACATAGCCTACATTGGTCAGTTTGGTGATGAAAACTATGCTCACAACAACCAGCAAGGGAATAATAACAATGCATCAACTACTCAATCAGGAGATGAGAATGATAGTGAAACTTTCCAGTCTGGTGATATGAATATGAGTACAGTTGACCAAGATGGTTTAACAAACTTTAGCCGAGTATTTCAAACCGGAGATATGAACACCAGTTCAGTTTCTCAAACAGGTTTATCTCACAATAGTTTAGTTAACCAAGTTGGAAACGGTAACGGTTCTGTAGTTACTCAAAGCAACTAAAATTTCTTAGAATACAGTTCTTTAAATTTTAAAAAGCCACCGAATAGTTTTCTTCAGTGGCTTTTTTTAGTTTTTTGTATTAGATTTTGCGACTACGAATTCAAAATTTTTATATAAATTATAACTAGTTGTGTTCTTACAAAACCTTTGGATGAGATTAAAATAACCCTGTCTTAACATAAGTATTGATATACCTACGTATTTGTACGTATATGTTTTTCAATAACTTAAGTTAAAAACATGTTATTTCTTACACTTCATCGTTTTTTTCTTACAAGATAACGAAAAGGTCTTTTTTTGTTTTTTTAAAGTGGGATGTTTGAGTAAGTTTACATTCCAGACAAGAAAAATTGATCCCCAATTTATCTGATTGCTCAGGAAACTTTGCAAGATTTAATCCCCAATTACATAAACAATAACCTAAATGTGCTGTTAAGCAGATTTAGGGTTGAGGCTCTAAAGTTTAACTTTTTTAAGTAAGGCAAACATTATTATGAGTAATACTATATTTTATAAAATCTTTTTTAAAGACTCACTGTGGCAGCAGTCGAATCAATCAAATCACAATTCCAATAATAATAGCGGAATTGAAGAAGAAGATTTTTTATTTATCTAAGCCATAAGCAAATACTTATGGTTTTTTTTGTTTAGAATTTTATTTATTAACCAGAAATATATTTATTAACCAATTTTAAATTTTTTATGAAAAAAGTAGTTTTAAGTGTAGCAGCACTTTTTGTGGGAGCCATAGCGTTTGCACAATTCAACAACAGTGTTGTTGATCAAACCGGGGATGGAAATTCCTCTTCTGTAAGTCAAACAGGACTTTCAAATGACTCTTATGTAATGCAATTAGGTGATGGCAACGGTTCAACAGTAGAACAAGTTGGTACTACTAACGATGCAGACACTTACCAACAAGGAGATGGGAATACATCCTCAATCGATCAGGATGGAACTTCCAACATAGCCCTTACTTATCAAGGTCATTATTATGGCGAAAACGGAGATGGTAATGAAAGCTCAGTAGTTCAGGATGGTACAGGAAATTTGTCGCAAGTTTACCAAACTGCCTTTATAGCTTCTGGTTCTAACGACAACGAATCTTTTGTTGTTCAATCTGGGACTTCAAACTTTGCTTTTTTACAGCAATTTGGTGATTCTAATTATTCAGATGTAAATCAAAATGGCACCACTAATGCGTCTACAGCTTATCAAGTTGGAGATGATAACTCCAGTGAAGTAGATCAAAACGGAACAAGTAACAGCAGCTGGGTATGGCAGGCTGGTACACCTTTCGCAGGTTCTACGCCAGGTTTTGGAAATTCATCTATAGTAGAACAAGAAGGTGATGATAACATTTCTAATGTAGATCAAGTAGGAGATGCAAACTCCTCTCAAGTTTATCAAGGAGGAAATAACAACAACTCTGATGTTGATCAAATTGGTGATGCTAATAACTCATATGTTATACAAGGGTTTTTTAACGATGATAACATTAGCGTTGTAAATCAAAATGGAGATGGAAACAATTCTGTTGTTGACCAATGGGGTGATGCCAATGAGAGTTATGTGAACCAAGTGGGGGATGGGAACTCTTCTACTGTTTTTCAAGGTTTTGTTGGTGTTGGAGACAACAACTTGAGTACTGTTGATCAAATTGGAGATGGAAACACCTCATTTGTACAACAAAGAGGTGATTTAAATAACTCTGATGTTAATCAAAATGGTGATGGTAACATCAGTATTGTATTCCAGGACGGTCTTACTAATATGAGTGTTGTTAACCAAACAGGAGATATGAACACAAGTTCAGTTTCTCAAACCGGTTTATCTCACAACAGTTTAGTGAACCAAATTGGTAACGGTAACGGTTCAACTGTAACTCAAAGTAACTAGAAATAATTAAGTGGCTTTTCTCATAACAAGCCACTTAATTTAAAATATTATTTATTAACCGGAAATATATTTATTAACCAATTTTTAATTTTTTTTATTATGAAAAAAGTAGTTTTAAGCGTAGCAGCGCTTTTTGTGGGAGCCATAGCGTTTGCACAATTCAACAACAGTGAAGTACAGCAAATCGGGGATGGAAATACCTCAGCTGTAGGACAAACAGGTTTATCCAATGACTCTTATGTGGAGCAAGTTGGTGACGGTAATGATTCATCAGTAGATCAGGTTGGAACAACCAACGAGTCTGTCGTGTGGCAGTCTCAAGGGTTTCTATTTGGAAACAGAAACAACAATACCAGTTCTGTAGAACAAAATGGTACATCAAATGATTCTTTCGTTTGGCAAGATGGTGATGACAATGAAAGTTCTGTAAATCAAAATGGAACCACAAATGATTCTTATGTTGATCAGTGGGGTAACAACAATGAGAGTTCTGTAGCTCAGTCTGGTACTTCTAATAACTCTTTAGTTTTACAGGGTTATAATGGAAATAATCACTCCAGTTCTGTAAGTCAGAGTGGTAACAACAACGATTCTAGTGTTTTCCAAACCGGAGATGGAAATGATTCTGAAGTTATACAGATTGGTAATAACAACGATTCAGATGTTGATCAAATCGGTATGGGCAATGAGTCTACTGTTTGGCAAACAGGAAATGACAACGACAGTACTGTTTTACAAATAGGTGATAACAACGACTCTTTTGTTTGGAATGATGGAAATGACAACCTTTCTGATGTATTTCAAAATGGAGATAACAACTCTTCTTATGTAGACCAATGGGGTAATAATAACTTCAGTGATGTTGACCAGCTAGGTGACGGTAATACTTCTCAAGTTTTCCAGGGTTATATTGGTTCTGGTAACTCCAGTATCGTTTTACAGGATGGAGATGACAATACTTCATTTGTTTTCCAGCAAGGAAATGACAACATTTCAACTGTTGATCAAATTGGAGATGAAAACACTAGTTCAGTTGGTCAAAATGGTTTCTTAAATAACTCTGATGTGAACCAAACTGGTAACTTGAACACAAGTTCAGTTTCTCAAACTGGTAACAATCACATGAGCTTAGTGAACCAAGTTGGTAACGGTAACGGTTCAATTGTAACTCAAAGCAACTAATAATTTTTTAGAAGAATGCTGCTTGATTTTTATCAGGCAGCTTCCTTTAATTATCTAATAATATTTAATTACAATTATGAAAAAAATAGCTTTAAGCATAGCAGCTCTTTTTGTAGGAGCAATTGGCTTTGCACAATTTAATAACAGCACGGTTAATCAAACCGGAAACGGTAACGCATCTGCTGTTAGTCAAACAGGTCTAAGCAATGAATCTTTGGTCACTCAACAGGGTAATGACAACGATAGTGAAGTGACTCAAGTGGGTGCAAACAACGATTCAAATGTTTTACAAGGTCCTGCAAGTAACGATAATGAGAGTGTTGTAACCCAAACCGGGAATGACAATGAGTCTTTTGTTTGGCAAGATGGAGATAACAATGACTCTTCTGTAAATCAAGACGGAAATAACAATGATTCCTATGTGGATCAATGGGGTGACAGCAATGATAGTAGTGTTGATCAAATAGGAGATAATAATACGTCTGAAGTTTATCAAGGTTACAATGGTAACAACCATACCAGCATTGTTGTACAAACTGGAGATGATAATACATCTTGGGTAGGTCAAGACGGAGACTCAAACTTTTCTGAAGTGTACCAAACAGGTGATGGAAATGATAGTGAAGTAACTCAATTAGGAAATGACAACTATTCGGGTGTTGGTCAGTTTGGCGATGATAACGACTCAAATGTGTTTCAACTAGGTGATGATAACAGTTCACTTGTTATTCAAACAGGAGATGACAATGACTCTGATGTTGATCAAATTGGGTTAGACAATGAATCTATTGTACAGCAGATTGGAAATAATAATACATCTGTTGTTTCTCAAAATGGAAATGATAATTTCTCGTTTGTATTGCAAGAAGGAGACGACAATAATTCAACAGTTTCTCAAACAGGTAATGACAACGATGCATTTGCACAACAATTTGGTGATAGTAATAATTCTTCAATTGTTCAATTAGGCAATGACAATTTAGCATTCACATTACAAGTTGGAGATAACAATGCTTCTACTGTTTCGCAAACAGGTAATGATAATGGTTCAATTGTTCAGCAATTTGGGAATTCAAATTCTTCTTTTACTACTCAAACAGGAAATGATAATGTTTCTTGGACAGACCAAATTGGAGACTCTAATATCTCTGTTGTTAACCAGTCTGGAAATGATAACAACTCTTATGTAGGTCAATTTGGAATGTTTAATGGTAGTGCAGTTAATCAAACTGGAAATGATAACACGAGTGATGTTATCCAAAATGGTAATGCCAATAATTCTTTGGTAAACCAAACAGGTAACGATAACTCCTCTGATGTTGATCAAATAGGAAACAATAACAGTTCAGGAGTTGCGCAGGTTGGCAATGACAATGAAAGTATTGTTTTTCAAGATGGCATGCTAAACAATAGTAGTGTTTTACAATCCGGTAATAACAACTATTCTGAGGTTGAACAAATAGGAATGGGTAACTTTAGCGATGTTAAGCAGTTTGGTGATGATAACTGGTCTGATGTAAATCAATCTGGAAACTTTAACATTAGTGGGGTAATCCAAACTGGTTTTATGCACACTAGTGAAGTAAACCAAGTAGGTAACAACAATACTAGTACTGTTCTTCAAACCGGTAACGGCCATGACAGTCTTGTTAACCAAATTGGAAACGGTAACGTTTCAACAGTTATCCAAAACAACTAAGAACAAAAATAAGATTACCTGAGAGGTTAATATCACTTTAGGATAATCAAAAATGGTATAAGAGCAGCTAAAACCTGCTCTTATACCTATTTTTAAAAAGATGTATTGAGTAAGTTATTTTATTTCAGTACATTTATATTGTGAAAATTAAAATTAAAAATCATTGATTATGAAAACTTTAAAACACACACTCACGGTCCTGGCTCTTTTTTGTATGCTTGTGACTGTCGATGCGCAAACCTTTTCAGAACCTGAACAAGCTGAAATAGAAAGTTTTCAATCAAGGGCTTCTGCGCTTTCTTATATCTCTTCCCAAAACCAACAAGCCGCAAGAAGCAATCAAGCCACATCGGGCAGTTCTGTGTTTATCAATCAGATAGGCAGTAACAATGATGTAGAAATACGTGTCAATGCACCAAGCAGTTTTGTCAATGTGTTGCAAAATGGCTTTAGCAATGAAATGCTTATAGATATAACTGCACTTGATATTACTCAAAATATCACTCAAAACGGTGAAAGTAACCGTTATTATAATTTTTCAAATAACCCGGCAGCCGTTCAGAATATGGAAGTGCTGCAAAATGGGATCAATCAAGACATTACTGTTTTTGGAAGCAATTCGCTTTCAGAAAACTTAAAAATTTACATGCAAGGCAGTGATCGTTCGATTATCGTCAGAAATTTTAATTAAAAAATCAAAATCATGCACCTTTCTCAAAAAAAACACCTGCTTTTTTTGGTCATATTTCTTTTCTCATTACAAGGATTCTCTCAAATATACAATACAGAAGTTGAAGCTAAAATTGTCGCAGAAGAAAGAAATGAACTCCTTCAGGTGACAGGAACGGCATTTAACAAGACTGAAATTAGCCAAAGCTTGCGCTATGTGCTTTCAGTAATCAGGACAAATCCTGAAAATTCAAATACTTCAAAAAACGATCAAAGTGGCAGGATTGTTCTTGAACCCGGCGAGCAACAAAACCTTTCGTCCACAACCATCAATGTCAATGATGAAGACCGTGTTATCCTCCTTTTGTTGATTTACAACACAGAAGATCAAATTGTGGGTCAGGATCGCATTGTCATAAACGATAACTTATCTGATGAGGTTGTTAAAGAACAACTTCAAAAGCAAGTAGAACAAACCATCCACGCAAATGATGTAGATGCTGCTTCCCGAGACGGAATCACTTTGAGGGGAATCGTTACAGAAGACACCAAAACCAAACCAGGAAGGGATTTTTATTCCATGTTTTATTCTTTGTACAATACCCAAAATATCAATGGCGATAAAATAGTTGCCGTAAAAGAGGTGATTGCTATGGGAAATAACACAAAAATTGAGATATTTGTAGGAGATGATAAAGTAGTGGAGTTTTTTTTAAGACCCCAAAACGATTTTTTAAGGTCGATGGCTGATGCATCTATACGCAGAGTAGCTCAACATTTTGAGCGTTTAAGAAGGGAAGCCCATATCATTAGACGTTATTAATCATTACAGTTTGTTTGTTTAAATTAAAACTTTAAAAATGAAAACAACCTTAACCATAATAATACTGTTCTTTTTTTCCTATGGATTTGGGCAACAGCTTACCTATAAACCCATAAACCCGGCTTTTGGAGGTGATACATTTAATTACCAGTGGTTGTTGAGTTCTGCAAATGCACAAAATTCATTTAAAGACCCCGACGCAGGCAGGCAGGACAGATCATCTCTGGATCAATTTGCAGAAAACCTCAACAGACAATTGCTCAATCAATTATCCAGAGGACTATTTGCAGGTCAGCTGGGTCAAGGACTTGAAGAGGGTACTTTTACTTTTGGAACTTTGGCTCTTGAAATTTTTGAAACCTTGGAGGGTCTGGTCATTAATATTTTAGATATAAGTACAGGAGAGCAAACCCAAATTATTATACCCAATTAAAATATTTTCATGAGTAGAAATTACAGTTTAGTTTGGCTTTTTTTGTGTCTTTTTTTGTCAGGGTGTGGTGCTTATTTTAACCAGCCTGTTGTAAAACAGGATGCTCGGTTTGGAGAACTTACACCTAAGTCCCAAACCTTAAGAGATTTACCGCTTCCCGCAGAACCTGTGGTAGTGGGTGTTTATAACTTTAAGGATCAAACAGGACAATACAAAAACATTGAATCAGGTAGTTCCTTCAGTACCGCTGTTTCTCAAGGAGCAACAACTATTTTGATAAAAGCGCTGGAAGACTCAAAATGGTTTACACCCATTGAAAGGGAAAATCTGGGGAATTTATTAAATGAGAGAAACATTATCAGGGCCACAAGAGATGAGTTCAGAAGTACAACCAACCCCAATGAACCCACATTGCCTCCTTTACTTTTTGCCGGGGTTTTGCTTGAAGGAGGGATTATTTCCTATGATTCAAACATTATTACAGGAGGTGCCGGTGCCAGATATTTTGGAGTGGGTGGGTCTACACAGTATAGAGAAGACAGAATAACCGTTTACCTCAGGGCAGTTTCCAC
Organism: uncultured Flavobacteriaceae bacterium; assembly: GCA_964469175.1. Classification (GTDB taxonomy): domain Bacteria; phylum Bacteroidota; class Bacteroidia; order Flavobacteriales; family Flavobacteriaceae; genus Planktosalinus. The sequence goes on along the minus strand of CAYXXY010000006.1, from coordinate 101,231 downwards.
TTCAAGCGGAAAGATTTTAAAAACAGTCTATGTTTCAAAAACAATACTCTCTCAGGCGGTAAGTGCAAACCTATTCAGGTATGTCAATTTTCAGCGACTGTTGGAAGTGGAAACGGGCTTCACCGTAAATGAACCGGTACAACTAGCCATGAAAGATGCCATTGAAAAGGCTGTTGAAGCTCTTATTATTGAGGGTATAAAAGACAACCTTTGGTCAACAAAAGAAGGAAAAGAAACCAATGAGAGACTCGTTGAGGCCTATCTTGAAGAAAAAAGAAGAGAAGAGTCTATGTTGTTATACCACCGTGAACAGGTAGATAGAGGATTTGAAAATTCCATTGGTCTTTATGGTGGTGCAAATATTCTAGATGGTGATTATTCCAAAAAACGGGCCGGATACCTTGCACGCATAGATTACACAAGAAAATTATCCCGCTCTTTTGGATTAAACCTGAACGCAAATGCATTTCAATTCAGGACCGGACAATCATATACAAACAGAATGATAAGCGTTGATGCAAATCTTGAGTATAAAATTTTGCCCGATGACAACTTTTCACCCTACATCTATGGTGGATTTGGTCTCATTAATGATTTAGTAAAACCGGGCAATAATTTACAATTTGGAGACACCTTCTTTAAAGCACAATATGGTCTTGCTTTAGAGTATTTTGTAACCGAACGTATAGGTATTAGAGGATTTGCAGAACACAATCTGTCTTTTACAGACGAATTGGATAAAGTTGTTAGCGGTAAGAGGGATGACTTTTACTTTAACTTTGGAATAGGATTAAAATATTATTTTAATTTAGGTAGTAGAAATAGAGAAACAACCGAAACACCTTAATGAAAATGAAGAAATTTTTGATAAAATATAGCTGGGTTTTTGTTTTACTACTTTTAAGTAGCTGTAGTGAAGAAGGTATAGATGAATCCGGAACGGGAACAATTACCGGAAAAGTAGTTGCCAAAGGAACTAATACTCCACTGGCAAATGTAAAAATAGAAACAACCCCTGTTTCAAATACTGTGTTTACAGATGAAAACGGAGACTTTATTATCAATGATGTTATTGAGGGTGAATACTCTGTTCAAGCACAATTGGAAGGATACTTAACAGCCTTTAAAGCTTCAAGAGTTGTTGCCGGTCAAACAAACAACGTGGTTTTTGAACTTGATTTGTCAACTGCAACAAACAGACCCCCTGACGTTCCTCAATTACTATCTCCCGGTGAAGGGCAAATTCTGGAGAGCATTGAAGCCACATTTGTATGGCTTGCAACAGATCCAGATGAGGATGAATTGATATTTACCCTTGAACTTAGAAACGACCAAAACAATGATGTCTTACTTTTTGAAGACCTCACTGAACCTGTTTTAACTTATTCTCCTCTGTTGCTTGGTGCCAAGTATTTCTGGCAGGTAAGCGCAGATGACGGCATTAATGCGCCGGTATTTAGTCCCGTGAAAAGCTTTGAGGTAATTCCGGCACCTACTGATAACCGTTTTTTGTTTACAAGAGAAATCAATGGTAACAATGTTATTTTTTCTGCAGATCAGGATGGAGCAGAATTTCAGTTAACATCTCAAACTATGAACAGCTTTAGAGCCAGACGCAATATAGCTGCAAATAAAATTGCCTACCTGCAGACCAATGGTGCTCAGGTTGATATTTATACTATGAACAGAGATGGTTCAGGAAAATTTAAAGTTACATCTTCAGTCAAACCGGCAGGTTTTAACTTTAACGAAATCAATATCTCCTGGCCTGAAAACAGCGATAAAATTTATTTCCCAAACTTTGACAGATTATACAGTATCAATTCAAACGGGCAGGGACTTCAGCTTGTTTACCAAACGCCTGACGGGTCTTTTATTTCTGAAGTGGATGTCAATGAGAATGTCAATAGAATAGCACTTAAAACAAACAATCAAAACGGGTATAACATTAACATCTTTGTCATAGATTTTAGTGGAAACCTTATAGCTACTGCCTTAACAGGGGTTCAAGGTGCCGCTAGCGGTTTAAACCTCTCGTTTGACGGTCAAAACGTTCTTTATACCTATGATGTATCAGCAAATCAAAATGCAACATACAGAAGGTTGAACTCCAGAGCTTTCATTTACAATATTCCCGCTGAAACCACTACCGACGTCTCTGAAGATAAACCGGGAGGCACAAATGATCTGGACGTAAGGTTTTCACCAAACGAAGCCGAAATTATTTTTGTAAATACTTCAAACGACGGAATATCTCAAAAGAATATCTGGAAAATTACCCTCAACGATACCAATTCAAGAGAGCTGCTCTTTTCAAATGGTTTTATGCCTGACTGGGAATAAACAAATGTAAACAATTAACTGAAAAGGCAGTGCTAAGAAGTACTGCCTTTTTTATTTTTACAAGCTTAGTTAAAGTAAGTATATTTGCAGCACAAACTCTAGCAATGAATCAGGATATAAGTAAACGATACAGCCAAAGAGGTGTTTCTGCCGGAAAGGAAGACGTGCACAACGCCATCAAAAATGTCGATAAAGGTCTTTTTCCAAAAGCCTTCTGTAAAATAATCCCCGATTATTTAACCAATGACGAGGACTACTGTCTGATAATGCATGCCGATGGCGCAGGAACAAAATCTTCTTTGGCTTATATGTACTGGAAAGAAACCGGTGACCTGTCAGTTTGGAAAGGCATCGCTCAGGACGCTTTGATTATGAACGTTGACGATTTGCTGTGTGTGGGTGCTACAGATAATATTTTACTGTCATCCACTATCGGAAGAAACAAAAACCTGATTCCGGGGGAAGTCATTTCAGCCATAATCAACGGAACCGAAGAATTGATTGAAGACCTAAAATCTTTTGGCATCACCATACACTCCACAGGAGGCGAAACGGCTGATGTGGGCGATTTAGTGAGAACCATTATTGTTGACTCCACTGTAACAGCCCGGATGAAACGCAGCGATGTGATTGACAATGCCAACATTCAACCCGGCGATGTGATTGTTGGTTTTGCTTCGTTTGGACAAGCCACTTACGAGAAAGAATACAACGGGGGGATGGGCAGTAATGGACTTACCTCGGCGCGTCACGATGTGTTTTCAAAATACCTTGCAGAAAAATTTCCGGAAAGCTTTGATGCCGCAGTACCCGGTGAATTGGTCTATTCCGGAAGCAAAAAACTTACAGATACCGTTGAAAACAGTCCGCTTGATGCCGGAAAGTTAGTGTTGTCTCCCACACGAACTTATGCGCCGGTGATTAAAAAAATCTTGTTCAAATACAATGCAAAAGACATCCATGGAATGGTGCATTGCAGTGGGGGGGCACAAACAAAAATTCTTCATTTTATAGATAATTTACACATCATCAAGGACAACCTTTTTGAAGTGCCGCCACTTTTTAAACTCATTCAGGAAGAATCCAAAACCGACTGGAAAGAAATGTATCAGGTATTCAATATGGGTCACCGAATGGAGATTTATTGTAAACCTTCAATTGCTGAAGACCTCATTTCCATTTCCAAAAGTTTCAATATTGATGCTCAAATTGTAGGCAGGGTAGAGGCTTCAGATGAAAAGAAACTTACTGTAAAAAGTGATTTTGGGGTTTTTGAATATTGATATAACTTAAATTTTGATAATACTTTTAAAAATGTTCTAAAACCGGGATTGGTAGTTTTACGTAAGTAGTTGTGTAAGAAAATTCTTATCAACTAACTTAACTAAAACCAACATGATTCAAAATCTACGCTCAAAAGATATACTGCTATTTATTGTGGTGCTCGTTCTTATTGCAATAAATACTATTGCAATTACAAAATTTAATATTGAAATATCAAGAATGGTAAGGGTGCTCACTGCTTTTACTTTTTTTGTTTTCTTTGTTTTTTTTAGAAATTTCTGGAAAGGATTTATTTTTCTGGCATTGATTCTCTTCATATTAAGAGATCTATTTATTTTAAATTATGAAATAAGTAGTTATAAAACCTCTGCATTTATATTTACCATACTTGCTTATACAGCCTTGATATACTATGGTTTACAAAAATTAAAAATCATAAAGTTTACTCCTGCACTAATTGTTTTTATTTTGGCTTTTGTGAGTTTAAACCTCTTTAATTTATACTATTTATCTGAAATATTATCAAATAATCTGGATAACGGATTGCAACTGACTCTGTTTTATATACAAGGCATTGTCTTATTGATTCTGGCGTTTGTGGCTTATTTGTATTACGACCGTTTTTTTGGAAAAACACCTTTGCATTATCTGTTTTTTGTAATCTGTTTTGTTTTTTGTGACCTTAGCGGATTGGCAGGTTATTTTTACGAGATAGAAGTCGCCTACTATTTTGAAAGGTTTTTTTATGTCCTTGGATTGTATCTTCTAGTTAACTTTGCTTTTACTGTTGCTTCAGCCGGAAATGAAGGTGAATTGCGCATAGAATATGATAGTTATCTATAGGCAATCAATAGCACATAGATACTTATTCCAATAAAACTTCATTTCAATGCGATATCTTATTATTTACATTTAATTATATTAAATTTGCAACACCCAAAACAGAGGGAGATTATGTTAGAAAAATTGCAAATTGTAAAGCAGCGCTTTGATGAAGTGAGTGATTTAATCATTCAACCGGATATAATTTCAGATCAAAAAAAATACGTTCAGCTCAACAAGGAATACAAAGACTTACGTGCCTTAATGAACAAACGCGAGGAATATGTTACCTTGACAAACAGCATCAAAGAGGCAGAGGAAATCATCAATGACGGTAGCGATGCCGAAATGGTGGAGATGGCTAAAATGGAGCTGGAATCTGCCAAAAGCCGCATCCCAAAATTGGAAGAGGAAATCAAATTTATGCTCATCCCCAAAGACCCTGAAGATGCCAAAAACGTTGTGATGGAAATCCGTGCAGGAACCGGTGGCGATGAAGCATCCATCTTTGCGGGTGATTTATACAGGATGTATTCAAAATATTGTGAAAGCAAAGGCTGGAGTACTCACGTGATGGATTTTAGTGAAGGCACCAATGGCGGTTATAAAGAAATCCAGTTTGAGGTCAACGGCGAGGATGTTTACGGAACCCTTAAGTTTGAAGCCGGTGTACATCGTGTGCAGCGTGTTCCGCAAACTGAAACCCAGGGACGTGTGCACACCAGTGCCGCAACGGTTATGGTGCTTCCCGAAGCCGAAGAGTTTGACGTACACATTGAACCCAAAGACGTACGCATTGACTTTTTCTGCTCCTCTGGACCGGGTGGGCAGTCGGTAAACACTACCTATTCAGCAGTGCGATTGACTCACATTCCCACAGGAATTGTAGCACAATGTCAGGACGAAAAGTCACAGCACAAGAATAAAGACAAAGCATTTAAAGTGTTACGTTCGCGATTGTATGATATCGAGTTGGCCAAGCGTCAGGAAGCAGATGCCGCCAAGCGAAACTCACAGGTGAGCAGCGGTGACCGAAGTGCAAAAATTAGAACTTACAATTACCCGCAAGGACGGGTGACAGACCACAGAATTGGTTTGACTTTGTATGACTTAGGAAATATAATCAACGGCGATATACAGAAAATTATTGACGAACTTCAGTTGGTTGACAATACTGAAAAACTGAAAGTAAACAGCGATGTTTTTTAATAGTTGTGAGAGGTGAGAGATGAGTTATACTTTGTGCTTTTCTTCAAAGTTAAAATAGTTATTTCTTAGTTACAACATTAAAACTTTGCGACTCTGTGCCTTTGCGAGAGTTTATTTTGAGTAATTTAGGTAAAAGTATTACCAAAGATTAAAAAATATTCAAGTATTAAATAAATTATTTTGACACGGGAAAAACTCATAGAACAAATCAGGAAAAAGCAGTCATTTCTCTGCATTGGTCTGGATGCTGATATGCAAAAAATCCCAAGACATCACCTGGATGTTGACGACCCCGTTTTTGATTTCAACAAAGCCATTATAGATGCAACACATCAATATGCTGTTGCATACAAACCCAACACGGCGTTTTATGAAGCAGACGGAGTAAAAGGCTGGACATCACTCCAAAAAACCATCAATTACCTTAATCAACACTATCCGGAAATATTAACAATAGCAGATGCAAAAAGAGGCGATATCGGAAACACATCTGCTATGTATGCCAAAGCGTTTTTTGAAGATCTGGCTTTTGATGCTGTCACCGTGGCCCCTTATATGGGGAAAGATTCAGTCGAGCCTTTTTTGAATTTTAAGGATAAATTTACCATCTTGCTGGCATTGACTTCCAATGAAGGGGCTTATGATTTTCAAACGTTACAAACAGACGATTTACAACTTTACAAAAGAGTCCTTGAAACTTCAAAATCTTGGAAAAACTCCAACAGGTTGATGTATGTTGTAGGTGCCACCAAAGCCGAATATTTTAAAGAAATTCGAAAAATTGTTCCCGATAGTTTCCTGTTAGTTCCGGGTGTGGGTGCACAGGGCGGAAGCCTTCAGGAAGTATGTAAATATGGTTTAAACAAAGATGTTGGTTTACTTGTCAATTCTTCCAGAGGTATTATTTACGCTTCAAGCGAAAGTGATTTTGCGAATAAAGCAGCAGCCGAAGCCGAAAAACTACAACTGGAAATGAAACAAATCCTGAAGGATTATTTATGACTTCCCTATGGAATTTTCAGACCAACTCCATAGAAAAATTTTTATTTCCAAAACACCTTGCAGAATTGTTTCCCTGGTACCTTCCCAAACTGAGTTACTTGTTGAATTAGGCCTTGAAGCTTCAATAGTGGGGGTTACCAAATTTTGTGTTCACCCGGAACATTTAAGAAAGGAAAAAAACATAGTGGGAGGCACAAAACAAGTGAAGGTAGATCGTATTCGCGATTTAAACCCCGACATTATTCTTTGCAACAAAGAAGAAAACACCAAAGAAATGGTTACAGAACTGGAAGCCATTGCCCCGGCATGGGTGAGTGACATTAAGGGTATTGAAGACTGCCTGAATATGATTCAATGTTTTGGTGAACTGTTTTCAGTGGAAATCCGGGCAAATAAACTCGTTTCAAAAATTAAAACAGAACACAATTTATTTGTCGATGCGGTAAAACACATACCTGAATTAAAAGTTGCCTATCTCATCTGGAAAGACCCTTATATGGCTGCCGGAAACGATACCTTCATCAACACGCTGCTTGCATTGAATAAATTCCAAAACATTTTTACAGACAAAGATGAACGTTATCCCGAAGTTTCTGTCGAACAACTCAAAGCAGCAGATATAATATTGCTCTCCTCAGAGCCTTATCCGTTTCGGCAAAAGCACATTGACGAATTATTCCAAGCATTGGGGAATAAAAAAATACTCCTCGTTGACGGGGAGTATTTCAGTTGGTATGGGTCCCGACTGCAATATGCCTTTGAGTACTTTAAAAGCTTACAGAAAACAATTCATTAGCGGCCATCTTGTAGAGCAAATACCCTTCTTAATAAATCAGAAGTTCTGGCTGAAAAATTATTCCTGATTTCTTTTTCTTCCACGGCTATCATTGTAAAAACTCCTTTCAATGCCTCCTGAGTCACATAGTCGGCTAAATCAGGGTTAACATTGTTTGTGAGCGGTAAGGCGTTGTACTGTGTTATTATGTTGCTCCATACCTGTGTTGCACCCACTTTGTCCAACGAATTGGATATAACGGGGTTAAACCTTCCATATAACTCCTGAGTGGTTTTGTTGGAAAGGTATTGGGTAGCAGAATTGTCAGGTCCCATTAAAATGTTCCGGGCATCGTCAAAGGTGATTTGTCTAACAGCGTTTACAAAAATGGGGGTGGCTTCTTTAACTGCATCTTCAGCTGCTCGGTTTAAGACGCGTAAACCCTCATCAGCTAGAGCTCCCATTCCAATATCCCTTAGGGTTCTGTCCACCCGTTGTAATTCCTGTGGGAGCATGATTTTTACCAGTTCGTTGCGGTAAAAACCGTCTGTTTGGGTAAGCTTTGAAACTTGCTTGTCAATACCGTTATCAAGTGCTTGTCGCAAGCCGGCAGCAATATCAGCATTTGTAATACTTCCTCCTTGAGGCAATGTATTGACAGCTTGTTGCAATTCTGCACAGGAAAAAAGTCCAAAAGCAATAAATACGAGAATTAGTTTTTTCATAGAGTTGTTTTTTTTGAATAAAGATAAAAAAAACAAATGAAGATAGAAGTAAATAGTCAAATCTTCAATTTTACAAATCTTTAAGTGACTTTCATTGTCTAGATTTTGTAAATTGCAACACTTTAATTTTTACTAATAAAAATGAATAATCAAGCACCATATACACCAAAGAATAAAGTAAGAATTGTAACTGCAGCCTCGCTTTTTGATGGGCACGATGCCGCCATCAACATTATGCGCCGCATCATTCAGTCCACCGGCGTCGAGGTCATTCACCTGGGCCATGATAGAAGTGTGGATGAGGTGGTTAATACAGCCATTCAGGAAGATGCCAATGCCATTGCTTTGACTTCCTATCAAGGCGGCCACAACGAGTACTTCAAGTATATGTATGATTTGCTTCAGGAAAAAGGTGCCGGTCACATCAAAATTTTTGGCGGCGGCGGTGGTGTAATCCTTCCGGAAGAAATTAAAGACTTGATGGATTATGGTATCACCAGAATTTACTCCCCGGATGATGGCCGTGAACTTGGTTTACAAGGCATGATCAACGATTTGGTACAGCAATCGGATTATCCCATTGGTGATAAACTGAATGGCGAAGTCAAAGAACTGGAAGCTAAAAAACCTACTGTTATTGCCCGTATGATTTCCTCTGCAGAAAACTTTCCCGATGTTGCCAAAGCAGCTTTAGAGGATATCCATCAAAAAAATAAAAACACAAAAACCCCGGTACTGGGAATCACCGGAACAGGTGGCGCCGGAAAGTCATCGCTGGTGGACGAGCTGGTGCGTCGTTTTCTCATCGATTTTCCCGAAAAAACAGTAGGTATCATTTCTGTGGATCCTTCCAAAAGAAAAACAGGTGGTGCTTTACTGGGTGACCGCATCCGGATGAATGCCATCAACAATCCACGGGTTTATATGCGTTCGCTAGCAACCCGTCAGTCCAATCTGGCACTTTCAAAATATGTGGCTGAAGCCATCGAAGTTTTAAAAGCCGCAAAATATGACCTGATTATCCTGGAAACTTCAGGAATCGGGCAGAGTGATACCGAAATTATTGAACACAGCGATGTGTCCCTTTATGTAATGACTCCCGAATTTGGTGCCGCCACCCAGCTTGAAAAAATCGACATGCTCGACTTTGCCGATATCGTGGCCATCAACAAATTTGACAAACGCGGAGCACTGGATGCCCTGCGTGACGTAAAAAAACAATACCAGCGCAACCACCAGTTGTGGGATGCCAAACCGGAAACCCTTCCCGTTTTTGGAACCATCGCCTCACAGTTCAATGACCCCGGAATGAACACCCTTTACAAAAAAGTGATGGATGTGTTGGTGGAAAAAACCGAAACCGATTTAAAAAGCACTTTTGAAATCACCGACGAAATGTCTGAAAAGATATTTGTCATTCCTCCGGCGAGAACCCGCTACCTTTCAGAAATTGCCGAAAACAACCGCGCTTACGACAAAAAAGTAAACGAACAGGTGGAAGTAGCACAACGACTGTACGGAATTTATAAAACCCTGGAATCGGTTTCAGGGACCAAAATCGGTATTTCTTCAAACGGACTGGAATTTGGAAACAACAAGGCTTCCGATAAGGAACTTTCAAAATTGCTTTTAGCTGAATTTGACCGTCTGAAAATGGATATGGACCCTTACAACTGGGAAAAAATCGTCAACTGGCAGGAGGTAGTAGGAAAGTACAAAGGTCCAGTCTATCGCTTTAAAGTGCGTGACAAAGAAATCAAAATCGAAACCCATACCGAGTCACTTTCACATTTGCAAATTCCGAAAGTTGCCCTTCCAAAATACCAGGCCTGGGGTGATTTGCTGAAGTGGATGTTGCAGGAAAATGTACCCGGTGAGTTTCCTTATACTTCGGGACTTTATCCGTTCAAGCGCCAGGGTGAAGACCCCACACGTATGTTTGCCGGGGAAGGTGGCCCGGAGCGCACCAACCGCCGTTTTCACTATGTGAGTTTGGGTATGGATGCCAAACGCCTTTCCACCGCCTTTGACAGTGTTACCCTTTACGGAAACGACCCCGATTACCGCCCTGATATTTACGGAAAAATAGGGAATGCAGGGGTGTCCATCTGTTGCTTGGACGATGCTAAAAAATTGTATTCGGGCTTTGATTTAAGCCATCCTATGACTTCGGTGAGTATGACCATCAATGGTCCGGCGCCGATGTTGCTTGGCTTTTTTATGAATGCCGCCATCGACCAAAACTGTGAAAAATACATCAAAGAAAACGGGCTTGAAAAAGAAGTAGAAGCCAAAATTGCTAAAATATTCAAGGACAAAGGTGTTGATCGTCCCAGATACAATGGCCCTTTACCGGAAGGAAACAATGGTTTAGGCTTGATGTTGCTGGGTTTAACCGGTGATTTGGTGTTACCCAAAGAGGTGTATGAAAAAATAAAAACCGAAACCCTGATGCAGGTACGCGGTACCGTTCAGGCAGATATTTTAAAAGAAGACCAGGCGCAAAATACCTGTATTTTCTCTACGGAGTTTGCCCTACGATTGATGGGTGACGTGCAGGAATATTTTATTGAAAACAAGGTGAGAAACTTCTATTCGGTCTCTATTTCAGGATATCACATAGCCGAAGCAGGAGCCAACCCGATTACCCAATTGGCGTTGACTTTATCCAACGGTTTCACTTACGTGGAATACTATTTGAGCAGGGGAATGGACATCAACGATTTTGGACCTAATCTATCATTCTTTTTCTCCAACGGAATTGATCCCGAATATGCCGTGATTGGCCGTGTGGCAAGGCGTATTTGGGCAAAAGCCCTAAAAGAAAAATACGGTGCCAATCCACGTGCACAAATGCTGAAATACCATATTCAGACTTCCGGAAGGTCGTTACACGCACAGGAAATTGACTTTAACGACATCAGAACCACGCTGCAGGCTTTGTATGCCATTTATGACAACTGCAACTCATTGCATACCAACGCCTATGATGAAGCCATTACCACACCAACCGAAGAATCGGTACGAAGAGCCATGGCGATACAGTTGATTATCAACAAAGAACTTGGTTTGGCAAAAAACGAAAACCCAATTCAAGGTGCATTTATTATCGAAGAACTGACAGACCTTGTGGAAGAAGCCGTTTTATTGGAATTTGATCGTATCACAGAACGAGGGGGCGTGTTAGGTGCTATGGAAACCATGTACCAGCGCAGTAAGATTCAGGAAGAGAGTTTGTATTACGAAACCCTGAAACATACCGGCGAATTCCCGATAATTGGAGTGAATACCTTCTTAAGTTCCAAAGGTTCGCCAACCGTGATTCCCGCTGAGGTGATTCGAGCCACGGAAGAAGAGAAGGAATTTCAGATTCAGACGTTGAAAAGCCTTCATCAGACTTATGAAGACCGGGCAGAAACCGCACTTAACAAAGTGAAAGATGCCGCCATCAACAACCGCAATATGTTTGCAGAATTGATGGAAGCCACTAAGGTGTGTTCGCTGGGTCAAATCACTTCCTCTTTATTTGAAGTGGGCGGGCAGTATCGACGAAATATGTAAGCAGCGAATTGGTTTAAGGTTCAAGATTTAAGGTTCAAGGTTTAATCACCATGGAATTTGGCACTTGTTTTTTGGCACTTTTTTCTTTTTGGTCTTACGTCCTAAGTTCCTTAGTATTAAGTTCTGCTCAATCACTCAACCAACTGAACACTGACCACTGACACTGACCACTGAATACTGCCACTGACCACTCTATTTGAATTCAGCAATTGCATTATAAACCTGCATTTCATTATATTTGGTCTTTCACTAAAAATATTGATATGCGTAATCAGTTCCTGCTTTCCGGTGTAATTTTCCTTTTGTTAACCACTTTGGTATTTAGCCAAAACCGAACCATTCCCGTTGATACCACCATTATCACTCAAAACAGGGTTACTATAAACGGAACACAAATCAATTACACAGTCAATACCGGCACCCAACCGGTTTGGGATGAAGCCGGAACCCCCATTGCCACGCTGCATTATACTTATTATACCCGAAACAATGTGCAAAACAAAGAGCACCGTCCGCTGGTGATTTCGTTTAATGGGGGCCCTGGATCGGCTTCCGTATGGATGCATCTTGCTTATACAGGTCCGCGTATTTTAAACATCGATGATGAAGGCTATCCCATACAGCCATACGGATTTAAGGAGAATCCCTATTCCATACTCGATGTGGCCGATATTGTGTATGTGAACCCGGTGAATACCGGTTATTCAAGAATGATTCCGGCAGATGGGGAAGGGGTAGACCGCAAGAAGTTTTTTGGCATCAATGCAGACATCACCTATTTGGCCGAATGGCTCAACACCTTTGTGACACGCCACCATCGCTGGCTTTCGCCCAAGTACCTCATTGGTGAAAGCTATGGTGGGACACGAGTTTCCGGGCTGGCACTGGCATTGCAAAACCGCCACTGGATGTATCTCAACGGGGTGATACTTGTATCTCCCGCCGATTATAAAACTATGCGCAGCAATAATCTGGAAGACCATTCGCTCAATCTGCCTTATTTTGCGGCTACGGCCTGGTTTCACAAACAACTGTCGCCACAATTGCAGCAAAAGGACTTGTATGACATCCTCCCCGAAGTGGAAGACTTTACCATCAATGAATTAATGCCCGCCATTGCCAAAGGTGGATTCATCGATGATGCAGAGCGCAAACAGATTGCTGAGAAAATGGCTTTTTATTCCGGTTTATCCGAAAAGGAAATCCTTCAGCACAACCTGGTAGTTCCCACGAGTTATTTCTGGAAAGCCTTGCTTAGGGATGAAAGCGGCTATACCATTGGCAGGCTTGATTCCCGTTATTTGGGGATTGACCGTCAGGAAGCCGGTGTAAGCCCGGACTATAGTGCCGAACTCACCTCCTGGCTACACTCCTTCACCCCGGCCATCAACCATTATTTTCAAAACGATCTGGGTTTTAGAACCGATGTCAAATACAATGTGTTTGGCAATGTGCGCCCCTGGGATATGGAAAATGACAACACCCGCGATGACTTACGGCAGGCCATGGCACAAAACCCTTATTTAAACGTACTGTTTCAAAGCGGTTATTATGACGGGGCAACGACTTATTTTCACGCCAAATACACCATGTGGCAAATGGACCCCACAGGCAAACTGAAAGACCGTCTGGATTTTAAAGGCTACCGCAGCGGACATATGATGTACCTGCGCCGCGAAGACCTGAAAAAGTCCAATGACGATTTAAGGGAGTTTATTTTAAGAACCAGTAAAAAGGGTGCAGTGGCGAAGTATGAGTGAACCATCCCTATTTAATTAAAGCAGGGGTTTTACTATAAGAGACTGTTGCATGGATGTTTAATTCACTTTGTTTTTTTGGTACGCTGATTCTGTTAACTATCGGGATGGATAATACGGATTAACACTTTTTTTTTAAACCTAAAATTAAACATTGAAAATTAAAGGTTTTATTACTTTTGAGACTGCTAAGATGATTGTATGAATTTTGAGATTGGTTTTTTTCCGGTGGTTTTTGTTGTATTAATACTTTATTTAGCTGTTGTAGCTCCTGTAGCAGGTTATATTGAGCATAAAAAATTAAAACAAAACCTGGCAGATGGTCTGAATAAAAAGCTTAGTGTATATCGCCATACAATTCTCTGGTCCTGGATACCTGTAATGGTTATAATCCTGCTAATCCCGTTTTCCGAACTCACGCTCTATGGCCTTGGATTTAGATGGATTAATTTAAAGGCTTCCTCGCTTAGTTATTGGATTGTAATTCCAACGATCACCTTGTTTTTTCTATACCTTTTATACAATGTATATTCAATCATATTATTAAAAACCAATCAAAAGGCAAGGTTTGAAGCTTCACAAAATCTTCCGGAATATGTTAAAGCCTTATTACCAATCACAAATCAAGAGAAAAGAACCTGGGTCTATGTGGCTTTTTCTGCCGGAATTACTGAAGAAATAGTGTACAGGGGGTATTTGTTTTTTGCATTGGGGGTACTTTTTCCTTCGCTTTCCGTCTTTCTCATATTACTTATTTCCACATTTCTTTTTGGTTTGGGTCATGTTTACCAAGGTAAAGAAATGGTGAAGCCCACCGTCTTAGGATTGTTTTTTGGATTTTCTTACATACTCTTTGATTCCCTAATTCCGATTATAATTTTGCATGTTGCTCAAGATTTAGTAGTCACATATTTATTAGAAAAAGAAGAATAATCCTGATATTTTGAACTTCAATTATATTTGTTGATCCACTATTTTATTCTGTTTCTAACAAACTCAATTTCGGTTTTGCCGTGGGGTTTGGGTTTGCCTTTTTCATCCAGACCCACCATTACAATTCTATCAATGGAGATGATGGTTTCCCGTGTCATAATATTTCTCACTTCACAACGCAAGGTGAGTGAGGCCTTGCCAAATGCGACCACATCAAGCCCTATTTCCACAATATCACCGGGAGCAGCCGAACTTTTAAAGTCAATCTCACTCATGAATTTAGTGACAGTTTTAGGATTTTCCAGTTGGATGATAGCATACAAAGCTGCCTCTTCATCAATCCATTCCAGCAGGCGACCGCCAAAAAGAGTTCCGTTTGGGTTTAGGTCTTGTGGTTTGATCCATTTTCGGGTGTGGAATCTCATTGTTGGTAAATAGTTTAACTTAATTATTCATTTGGGTAGAAGTCGATGCGTCTCACTTCTACTTCAGGTGCTTTTTCATTGACTAAACGTTCAAAGGTGTCCACATCAGCAAATCCTTCCCGACCACGGTAGTGATAGGGGATAACGGTTTTTGGCTTAAAGTCAGCTACTGCTGAAGCTGCGCTTTCGACTGTCATGGTAAACGGCAGATTCATACAAACAAAAGCCAGATCGATATTTTCAAGATTGCGCATTTCGGGGATGTCTTCGGTATCTCCTGAAATGTAAATTCTATATCCGTCTCTTTCAATGACATAGCCGTTGCCGCGTCCTTTTTCATGAAACTGCAGGGCTTCTTCCCTTAAATTGTACATCGGCACTCCGGTGATGGCGAAATCCAATTGCTGGGTGGTTTCATCATTAGCCAGAACAAAGGTATTTAAAAGTAAATTTTCCGGCAAAAGGTCAAAAACAGCAGCAGGCACAATGATTATTGATGATTCGGTTACAACAGCTTCAAGAGTTTCCACATTGAGGTGATCGCCGTGAATGTCAGTAACGAGAATCAAATTTGGTTCGGGTTGTCCTTCAAAGGCTTCACCACCACCAACAGGGTCGGTATACATCACAGTATCGCCCCATTCTATGACCATAGTGGCGTGAGAAATGGGAATTATGTTTAATTCAAAATGAGATTTTTCTTCGACTTCATCAGCAATTTGATCTTTTTCAGTAGTGTTTTTACAAGATGAAATTGCAATGCACAATGAAAGTATAATTGTCAGTTTTCTCATAACTTGTTTTGTTTTTGGTTATGATAATAAGATACAAAATATCTGTAAATCAATATGTTAACTAATTGATAAAATCAGTTACAAGGTATGCGAGAATTTTTCCAACTTGCTTTTCTTCGTCTGTGCCCGGTTTTGGGGCTGCTTCACATAAATGAAGGTAAGCAATGTTTTCTTTCCCGGAAAAATGACAAACAAACCTTCTGGCCTCATTTACACTGAATCCACTGGGGGTTCTTGCACTACTTGGAATATCTTGAATACTGTCTAAATCAAGCTCGATTCCCAAACGATTAGTTGTTTCAGTAAATGACTCAGCTTCTTTTAATGCTTGCCCGAATGGTTTCGTTTTTTTAATGGAAATACAATCATAAAGATTGTATGAAATATTTTTTGATTTAGAATTCATATCTTCTATGACATATTGCGAATTGTAGTTTTTATGTAATCCAAAAACAAAATACTTGTTGAGATGTCCTTCCGCAAAGGCGTAAGAAAATCCGTTGCCGCTATGACGGTGTTCCAATTGCCTAAAATCTGAATGGGCATCAAAATTGATGACATTGACTGGTTTCTGAAAAGCCTGTGAACAGCCTTTTATAATCCCATAACTGTTGTTGTGTCCGCCCCCAATCACAATTGGAATTTTACCTGTTGCCACAACCTGTTCTATAACCAGTGCTACTTTTGCATCAATCTGGGTTACAATTTGCCCCAGCTCTTCATAATAATGTTCATCTTCTTTGTCAAGTGTACCGGCTGCCTTGATTTCAACACTGCAATCAATTTCACCCAATAAAATTAGATTTTGAGCATTTGTATAGTCATTTGCCTGAATGTTTAAGAGGTATTTTAAGCAAACATTCCATGCATTTTTTGTTCCGGGAATCCCTTGATTGGCCAGCACACCTATGTCCTCAGGAATTCCAATTAAAACATATTTTGCCGGAGAAGTTTTTAAATCATTTAGCTCATAAACAAAACCAACAGACTCACCAAATTTGGTCTCTCCGGCTCGTTTAGCAATAAATTTTTGAATGTTTTTTTGTGAATAAATTTTTAAAGGGTTCATTATCAGTTTGGTGGTTTTAGGGATGACTTTAGTTTTTAATTGCCTCAATTTAGAAATTAATTTTTGGAAACCTTAAAACCATGTGAATTTTATTTGTTGAGATAAACCCATCCTGTAATGATTTCATAATCAGGATGGTTTAGATTTAAAACATAATAGTAAACCCCTGTAGGCATAGAGCCTTCATAAAGCAAACCGGTATTTGCTTTGCCATTCCAGAAACCGGTTTGGTTATTTCCTATAAAAATCAGGTTGCCTTTTCGGGTGTAAATCAAAATTTCGTGATTTGGATAAATATCCAATAATCCTGAAATCTCAAAGAAATCGTTGATTCCATCATTGTTTGGTGAAAACCCTTCGGGAATCCAAGGCGGGCAGTCATTTGTTTTTATTTGGAAAGAAGTGATTGTAAAACAAATTTGGTTATCAAGCCTAACATATATTGTTTGCGGATTTGCAGTGCTTCTGTATGCATATGGCATAAATATGGCATTGTTTTGATCCAGTGCATCTTGAAAAGAGGTGTAAAAAGCAATTTGATCACCGGTTTGCGGCTGGATGTTTTCATACTGTGTAGTCAGGTCAAACTCAGCAAAACCAAAGCCCTCATTACATAACTCAATATCGGGAAGAGGGGGTAAGTCGGGAATAGTTTGAAAGGTTACAGTAGTCAAGAAGGTATTGTTAGTTTCATCCAGTTCTTCAACAATACCGGTGCCATCGCCAATGTCGTCAACACTTAGTTTTAGTTCAAAAACATCAGGAACATTGTCAGATAATTCAATCAGTGTGGTCATATTAATCTGACCTCCTATAGGAATTAGTATTGGAGTAAAATCTGTTGCATAAAGCACTTCATCAATATAAAATGCAATGGGAGTTTGAGCGGGTAACGGAGCAGTTCCATTAGTATTTGCAACAACATATTTTACCTCGAGCTGACGTTGCCTGCAGGCGTTTAAATCATTAGTGATAAAAATGGTAGCATCGGGCAACGGACACAAAATGACTTCTATGGTGAAACTCCCCACTAGATAACAATCACCATTGTCAACTCTAACATAAATGGTTTGTGGGTTTTCAAAGTTTACATAAGCTTCAGGGTTTTGTATGGCATTGACATTGTTTTCAGCATCTTCTTCCGAAATGTGAAACGTTATTGTGTTTGAAGGATCTATTTGTTGGGTTGAAACTGTCAAGTCAAATGTTTCAATACCAACAGCGTCACATTTTTCCTGATTTATTAGGCCTGTTATATCAGGAAAATCAATGAGCCTCACATCTATGCTGTCTTCATTGTTTGTTTCGTCGATTTCGGTGATTATGCCAGTGCCATTTCCAAGGTCATCAACGGCAATAGTTAATGTAAATTCATTGGGGATGCTTGTTGGAATGATTAAATTGATTGTCTGTGTTTCAGATCCGTCAATAGGAATTTCATTGATTGTTGCTGCATTGCCAATGAGCGTGCTGTTGGCATAAAAAGCAATGGGTGTAGCTGCTGGCAGAACATCAGTACTATTGACATTGTAAACTGTGTATTCTAAAAATACCTCTCTGTTGCCGCAATCCTCACAGGCGATGACGGCGTCAATTTCAACAGTGGCATCGGGAAGCTGGCTGTTCAAGACAGTTACGATATTATTGATCATTACGAAATCCTGACCTGAAGTTAGCATTATCGTTGCTGATGTATCCCCAACCTGAATATTGTCCTGAATATCATATACATCAATATCCATATTCCATAATTCGTTGCTGTTTGTAAAACTATTGGTACTGTTGAAGGCGTTGTTTGGGGGATTTAAAGGAGGATTACTGATTATGTTTCCATTCACTTGCAGTGTTTCATTTACAGCTATGGCTGCGTCACCTTCCCAGGCAAGAAACCCAATTTTGGCACCCTGATTGTCAATGACATTGAGGTTTTCAAGTTCAATGGTAAGTGAAGTATTAAAACTGGAAACACTTTCAAGCCCGTCATAGACGTTGAGTTGATTGAGTGGCAAATTTGGGTCTTCAAAAATGATTACAATTGACCACCCTGCAAAATTAGTTCCCGTGGCGCAATATGAGCCAATAACATTGGTTAAATCGAGATCAGAAAGTGTATAAATTCCATTACCGGTTGATTGTAAAAAAGCAGTTACATCTGTAAAGGCAGCAAAAAATTCTCTAGTAGCATCTAGTTCATAAGCAAAAGTTCTTTCAGCAGCTATAGCTGTGCCGTTTAGAGTCACATTAAAATCGCCCGGTCCTGAACCTGCCCAATATAGGTAAGCGGCAGTTATGATTTGCCCCGGTTGTAATTGCAGTTCGGCCGAAGACTCGGTTAAAATCAAACAGGGAACGCCGCTGCCATTTTCCTGGAGATTCATAGTGTTACCTATTGCTTTGTAGTCATACCTACCGTTGAACTGTTCATACAATTCTATTTCCTGTGAAAAAGCAAAAGCATAAACCCATAGCATAGCTGAGAGTAGAGAAAAAAGGTATGGTCTTACTTTCATTGTGAAGGGGATTGTAACTGCTAAATATACAAAAAGCAAGCGAATCCATTTAAAGACACAAAAAAAGTCCCTGCTTTCACAGAGACTTATATCCTGGGTGGAAGATCCACCTTCATTTCATTTCGGTGGACAAGGCCGGTTAAGATCTATTTTAGTTTTAATAAAATAGTTATCACAAAAAAAGTCCCTGCTTTCACAGAGACTTATATCCTGGGTGGAAGACCGGTCTCGAACCGGCGACCTCTAGAACCACAATCTAGCGCTCTAACCAACTGAGCTACAACCACCATTTACAACTCCCGAGAAAGCTTCCCGAAAGCGGATGCAAATTTAATTCAATTTACAGTCAATTTCAAAACAAAATCATGATTATTTTAAATCAAAAACAGAATTCACTGTGATGTAGCGCTCCACATTAAAACCTTCGGCATATTCAACCCCTGTTAATCTTCCCAAATCACGTGCACGGTAAGTCAAACTGTCCAAAAAGTTTTGACTGCTGATGGGAGTTTCGGGCTCGTTGCTTTTTGGGTCAAAAAACTGACTTTCGTAAGCCATTATAGCTTCCATTTTTTTATCCATAAAGCCTGTAACATCCACCACAAAATCAGGTTCTATGTTTTTCCATTGAATGTAATGGTAAACATGTTTCGGCCTCCAGGCTTCTTGTTTATTGCCTTTAAATATGGTTTCAATTTTTCGTAAACCGCTTAAAAAGCAGGCGTCGCTCGCCAATTTCGCTGCTTTCGGATGGTCAATGTGGCGGTCGTCTATGGCGTTGCAAAACACGACTTCCGGTTTGTATTTTCTGATAATCTTTATGATTTCAAGCTGAGAAGCAGGGTTATTTTCCAGAAAGCCATCCGGGAATTCCAGGTTTTTTCTAATTACCACACCCAAAATTTCAGCGGCTTTGGCAGCTTCTTTGTCGCGAATTTCAGCTGTGCCACGTGTGCCCAGTTCACCACGGGTCAAATCGAGTATCCCCACCTTTTTCCCGTTGGCAATTTCCTTGGCAAGTGTTGCCCCGCAACCCAATTCCACATCATCGGGATGTGCGCCTATGGCTAGTATATCTAGTTTCACTTTTTGAGTTTTTATATTATTTTCAAATTTACTTGTAACGAACCAATCTGCCTCCATTTGCTTAATCTACGGGCTAATTCCAAGCACCAAACACCAAGCACCAAATTCCAAATGGTTAGTCATTAACTAAACAAATCTTGACTTTCAAACACCCAACATCCGGCACCCAACCATTTTATCATACGTCCTAAGTCTTGCAGTCTCAAATCTTACGTCTCACATCTCACGTCTTACTTACAAGCTTTTATAGCCCGCTCAATATCTGCAATTAAATCTTTTTTGTCTTCAATTCCAACAGAAAACCGTAATAAATTTTCTGAAATACCCTGCGCTGCGCGCTCTTCAGGAGTCAAAAGTGCATGTGAGGTTTCTGAAGGAAGCAGGATGGTGGATTCCACCCCGGCAAGACTCATAGAGGGTTTGATCAGCTTCAGGTTTTTCATGAAGGCTTTCGCGTCCAAACCTTCTTGCAGTTCAAACGAAAGCATTCCGCCAAAGCCTCTCATTTGCTTTTTTGCAAGTTCATAATCAGGATGAGATTTTAATCCGGGGTAAAATACTGTTTTTATATCGGGATGATTGTTTAGGAATTTAGCCAGACGCTTGGCATTTCGGTTTTGTGCTTTTACCCGGATACCCATGGTCTTGATACTGCGGTCTAATAGCCAAACGGTGTAATCACTAAGGTTGCCCCCCAGATTTTTCCCGATATGGAAAATGCGGTCAATATGCTCCTGTGACGCCGCTACTGCCCCGGCAAGGATATCACTGTGACCACCCATATATTTGGTGGCACTGTGAATGACAATGTCAATGCCAAAGTCAATTGGGTTTTGGTTCACCGGCGAGGCAAAGGTGTTGTCGATCATAGTGACAATACCGTGTTTTTTTGCCAGTTTGGCTACCATTTCCATATCGGTAATCGTCATTAAGGGGTTTGAAGGGGTTTCTATATAAATAACCTTGGTATTGGGTTGTATTTTTTCGGTGAAAGCAGCTTCAGATAAATCGTTTGTAAACGAAAATTCAATACCGAATTTTTCAAACTCTTCAGTCACCAGATTAAACGTGCCCCCGTAAAGTGTTTTTTGAAGCAACACGTGGTCGCCTTGTTTTAAAAAGGCCAAAAGTGAAGTGCTTACAGCGGCCATTCCGCTACCAAAAACAAGTGCTGCTTCTGTATGTTCAAGTGCTGCTATTTTTATCGCCAATGCCTCCTGGTTGGGAGTATTAAAATAACGCGGATAGCGTTTGACGTCCACCTCAGTAAACGCATAAGAAGTGGACATATAAAGTGGGGAGACCGCCCCTTTGAATTGGGTATCTTCCAGTTCACCACTGTGGGTGCAAATGGTGTTGATTCCCGGTTTGGAATTGTTGTTCATCGCTGGTTTTTTAGAGAGTAGCAAGTTAAGAAAACTGCTTCTTTTAATTACCGGCTTAACAAAAATATAATCTTCAGGAGTGGAGTTGGGCTTTGTTGCAACAAATGCACGAATAAAAAACAAAAACATTCGTGCATTCGTGGCATATTTCTAACTTTGTACTTCAAACTTCTAATTTCAGCTATGTCTCATCTGTACATCAATATCAAAGAACTCATCGGAATTACTGAAAAATCAATCCTTCGCGGAAGCGAAATGAAAAGCTTGAACACTATAAAAAATGCATTTCTCGTTGTTGAAAACGGTAAAATCCTTGACTTTGGTAAAATGGAAGATGTTCATGTTGAGAACTATAAGGAGGTCACAGATGTTTCTGAATCGAGAGTACTGCCGGCCTGGTGTGATTCACATACACACATTGTCTATGCCGGAAACCGCGAACAGGAATTTGTGGACAGAATCAACGGAATGGCTTATGAAGAAATTGCCAACCGCGGTGGCGGAATTTTAAACTCAGCAAAAAAACTGCAGGAAACCGATGAAGAAGATTTGTATAACCAAAGTGCCAAGCGACTGGAAGAAGTGATGCGTTTGGGCACCGGTGCCATCGA
Organism: uncultured Flavobacteriaceae bacterium; assembly: GCA_964469175.1. Lineage (GTDB taxonomy): Bacteria > Bacteroidota > Bacteroidia > Flavobacteriales > Flavobacteriaceae > Planktosalinus. Next base: position 78,940 of record CAYXXY010000006.1, on the reverse strand, counting down.
AATCAAAAGTGGTTACGGACTGACCACTGCCGCTGAGTTGAAGATGCTGCGTGTGATTAAAAAGCTGAAACAAAATTATCCTGTTGCCATCAAAGCTACATTTCTGGGCGCACACGCTATACCGGCTGAATACAAAAATAACCGCGAGGTTTATTTGGATTTGTTGCTTAACGAAATGCTCCCTAAAATCGCCGAAGAACAACTGGCCGATTATATCGATGTGTTTTGTGAAACGGGTTATTTTACCGTGGCTGAAACCATCCGCATTATGGAAGCCGGAAATCGTTACGGACTCAAATCAAAAATACACGTCAATCAATTTACCGCTATTGGCGGAATCAGGGCTGCTGTTGACCATGGTGCACTAAGTGTGGATCACCTAGAAGTATTGAACCCTGAAGATATTGAAGCCCTTAAAAACGGAAATACCATTCCGGTAGCGCTGCCATCCTGTTCTTATTTTCTAAGCATTCCGTACACGCCTGCAAGAGACTTACTCAATGCCGGTTTGCCACTCGCTTTGGCTACAGATTACAACCCGGGTTCGACACCCAGTGGGAATATGAATTTTGTGGTAGCCACGGCCTGCATCAAAATGAAAATGACACCTGAAGAAGCCATCAACGCCGCCACTATCAACGGTGCAGCTGCTATGGAGCTTTCAGAAACCCACGGAAGTATTGCCAAGGGAAAAGTTGCTAATTTGATTTTCACAAAAGCAATTCCTTCTTACGGTTATTTGCCTTATTCTTTTGGAAGTAACCATATTGATAAAGTGATGTTGCAAGGCAAATTCCTGCGAAGGCAGGAATCTCGTTAATAATAAACTAAAACGAAAAAGTAAAATCAAATTTTACAAATCCCTTTTCTTCACAATCACATAGGAAAGCCAAATAAAGACTACTGTCCAGCCGATTACGATAAGCGTGGAGCTAACCGGCACTTCATAACTTTTCTGAAAGCCTTCACCCAGTTGAGATGCCGCGGTTTTGATGGCGTTTAAACGCGAAATGGGTTCCACAATCATGCTCGACATCGCCTGAAGCGGAAAAAATTGTGCAATATTTTCGGCGATATCGGTGCCTTTAAACATTTGCCATTTTAACAAGCCATAAGCTATACTTTCTCCAATAAACCAGATAAAAAGAAACCCCAAGGCAAATGCCGAACGTTTTACCAGTATGCCCAGAAACAAACAAAAGGAGAAAAACCCGACCAGTTTTATAAAATAGGCAAGCAGGTATTCCATATCTGAAAAGATGATACCCACTTCATTAAAATCTGAAAAGATCAGTCCCAAAATCATTGAGACGATGAACACAAAAAGTGTTGAAATAGTAGCAAAACCTATTACAGTAAAAAACTTGGATAGTATAAATTCTTTTTTGCTTAGTCCGTCGATGAGGTTTTGTTTCAGGGTTCTGTAGCTGTATTCATTGGCCATCATTGACACGATGACGATGGCGAGGAATATTTTTAAAATGGCTGCAATGTAAGTGTTGAAATGCCAGATGTACGGAAAATTAAAAATGCCCTGATCGGCTACCCTGAAATTCACTGAGCCAAATTTGAATTCAATGGAAGCAATGAGTGCTATAAAAGTGATTAAAATAAAATAAACTATTGAAATCACCTTCGCAGAGCGGTTGTATCTCAGTTTGTGGAGTTCTATGGATAAAAGGCGCAGCATATCAGTTGAGGGATTTAGTGAGTTCTAAAAATTGTTCTTCCAGGCTTTCTTTGCGGTGAACCAGGTGGGAAAGCGTGATGCCTTGCTTAAAAAGGGAACTGTTGAATTCAGCCGGGTCAACCGGTTTTTTCAGATAAGCCAGTAAATGACCGTTTTCTTCCTTAACCGAACTGATGTCAGTATGACTTTCCAAAAAGGTTTTAAGGTTTTCCATATTTTCGCTTTTCAGCGTAAAGAACCCGTGACTGGCGTTCATCCCGTCCACGGTACCGGAATACAACTTTACACCTTTTCTTAGGATGACCACGTGGGTACATACTTTTTCAACTTCGTCCAGCAGGTGTGAAGCAAGTAAAATAGTTGTGCCGGTAGACGCAATTTTTCTGATGATTTCCCTGATTTGGTGAATCCCCTGAGGGTCAAGTCCGTTGGTGGGTTCGTCGAGGATTAATATTTCCGGGTCGTTAAGCAGGGCAGAAGCGATGGCGAGACGTTGTTTCATTCCCAAAGAGAAAGTGCTGAATTTGCTGTTTTTTCGCTCCAGCAAACCCACCAGTTCCAGTTTTTCTTCAATTTTTGAAGTATCAACCTCTTTAATTTTACACACTAAAGCAAGATTTTGAATCGCAGTCATAAACGGGTAAAAATTGGGTCGCTCGATAATGGCACCTACTTTTTTAAGTGCATTGTGTGTGGAATCACTGCCGTCAAACCAGAAAAAATCACCTGAGGTTTTGTTGACTACGTTCAGGACCATACCTAGCGTGGTGGACTTACCGCTTCCGTTGGGGCCCAAGATGCCGTAAACATTTCCTTTTTCGATGGTAAAGGACAAATCCTGAACCGCTTTGATGGGGCCAAAATGTTTGGTTAAGTTGTTTATGGTGAGAATTGTTTCCAAGAGAGAATATTTTGGGTTGTTGTTTGTATCTGACGAAATTAATGGTATATTGTTACAAATCACTAAAGTTAATAAATTGTCCCCTCTATAAGATTATGGAAGAAAAGTTAATGTCCAAGAAAAAGCCCTCCTTTCCCGTAAAGGATTTTTTGATTCAATATTTAAAACGGTATAACCGTGATATGACCATTCCGGTTTTTTATGATGATTTACTTCGTTTTTCGGGTTCGGTAGCGGTTTATGACAAAGAAGATAATGACACGCTTTGGGTGAGTGTTTATTATTCAGATTCTGAACGGGAAGAATTGGATATTAGTTTAAAGCGCATTTACACCATACTTTTCTCTGACGGGGATGATGATATCCTAGAGTTTTTAAATGTGGATGCCATTGATTACTGTACGTTTGGGAATTCCAAGCCTTTTCGCATCAAAATCAGAAACATACTGAACGACAATTACACTTATTTTTATGTAAAAAGGGCAGATGCATCGCGAATTTACGGATTGGAGCTGGAGCACATACTTTCTCCCAACCGGATAAATTTTTTGGTGCATGGCGACACCTTGATTGAAGAACATATTCCGGGAATTCCGGGTGATGTTTTTATCGAAAAGGAGTTTGATACCCTGGATGCCAACGGTAAAACACAAATTGCCAAAGAGTTTGTCAAGTTTAATGAGCGTTGTATGATGCTGCTTTTGGGCGATATGCGTTCCTACAATTATGTGATTATACCCACCCACGATTTTGACCAGATAAAGTATAAAATCAGGGCCATTGATTTTGACCAGCAGTGTTATGAAGGTAACTTAAAAGTGTACAGGCCACAGTTCTTTAAGGAAAATTTCAGGATGGTAAAACTGGTGGCAGACCACCTTCAGGAAACCTCTATCGAACAGTATCGAAAAGAAGAGCGATCGCTTTTAGCAAAACGTATCATATCCTCCCAAAACCGCTTAAGGGCTATAGTGAGGTGCATGATGCAGGATCAAATTTCGTCCACTTCAAACCTTCATGAATTACGCACTCAATTGTATGAACTCACTTATGATATGAAGTTCAAACGATGCAGGTCAATGGGGCAAATCGTCAAGACAGCCCTTGAATTTGTCAAAAGAAACTATGAAAACGTGAGTGCCCGCAAGCTGGCTGAAATAAAAAGCACTCTCACTTAAGCTTTTTGTTCTTTATTAAAATACACCAGATAGTAATACATTTGTTTTTCCTCGTCCCAGCCCTTTTCAATGAAACGGTCTGCTGAGTCGGGATTGATAAAGTCCAACTTGATCTGAATGTTGGTGTCGAGGTTAATCACATTCTTGATGGATTTTCTCGCAGCAGTTACAGCCTGATTTGCTATCGGAAAATTTGAAATGTCTTCAATATGATACTTCGGCGCTTTTTCCTGTTTGAAGTGCCTGAATTCAGGATGTAATTCAGGATTGTCAATCACCTCATTCATGAAATTGGTTTCCTCAAACTCGTCGTTTTTGGCGAAATAATTGACACTTCTGTTCATAAACATAACCTCTTGTTGTTTGTCTTCTGCCGGAAGCACTACATTTTTCGCAAAATCCTGACAGAATTTAAGGTATTTTTTGGTGTAGAAAATTTCATCGGCAAGCACTTCTACTCCCAGAAAACTTTCAAGCCAGTAGCGGGTGTCATATTTGTTGGAGTCTATGGAAAGCACTTTGTAGCCTTCTTCTTTTTTGGTGTTGAAAATCAGGCAACCTTTGTCCAGTTTATTAAGGTTAATCCCTTGTTGCAACATCATGTCCAGATGATTTTCTTTCTCTTGAAAAAGCAGGAAATCCTGTTTGATTTCAGACTTAAAAATACCTATTCCGTCCACTTTTTCGTTATCGATTTGAAGATTTTCAAGATAAGCGACATACAATTCTCCACTTTTAATATGAGGATGTTCTGATTGTTCATATAAGTGTTTGGCAATTTCCAGACTCAGTTCGTGGGTCTTACCGGGGTTGTCAAACAAATCACTCACCAGCTTGTAAAGGGTATGGAACTCAAGGTCAGCTTCGTGTGAAAAATTGTAGTAGCTCTCTTCCTTATCCCTGAAAGGTTTAAAGAAATATTCCTTAAGAACGGCGGTGAGTTCGTCATCCAGTTTATAAGGTTCTTTGGAGAGAATGACTCCTTCAGTTTTATTTTTATTACCCACTTTGTGGATGGAAAGCGATTGGATTTGGGTGTTGTATAGGCTTATCATAATGGTCTAAAATATTGACTTGTAATGTATTGTTGGAGTTTTATCCTGAAAAGGATTTGGTGCTAAAAATAGAATTTTTATAAGGGAAATCAGCCCATTTGAATTAAAAATTATAAACTATTTTTGACAACTAATTTATACTGAAAATGAACATCCTTGTTGTTGACAATCACGACTCTTTTGTGTACAATATCGTTCATTTGCTGGATGCGTTCAATATTGCAAAAATCACAGTAGTTAAAAACGACGCTTTGCATCTGGAAAGTGTCAATCAGTTTGATAAAATTGTGCTTTCCCCGGGTCCCGGACTTCCAGGAGATGCGGGTTTGATGCCTGAATTAATCAATAAATACATTTTTAAAAAGCCCATTCTAGGTGTTTGTTTAGGCCATCAGGCCATTGTTGAGCATTTTGGTGGTTCACTTAAGAATTTAGAAAATCCGTTACACGGAATTTCTACAAGGGTTAAAGTTATTTCAGATGATTATTTGTTTGATAATTTACCGGAATCGTTTGAAATTGGGCATTACCATTCCTGGGTGGTAAAACAACCATTGCCTGAGGTTTTGCAAGCAACTTCGATGGATGAATTTGGAAATGTGATGAGCTTTAAGCATCAGATTTTTGATATAAGAGGAGTGCAGTATCATCCGGAATCCATTCTTACTCCTTTAGGCAGGCAAATTCTTGAAAACTGGTTGAGGCACTAATGTTTAATCTTCTTCAGTATAATCATCCAACTCACGGCGGTCTTTTTTGGTGGGGCGTCCGGTGCCTTTTTTGCGGTAGTAATCTTTTGAGTATTTGAGCAGTTCAAGTTTCTCCAGGTTTTCTTTAGGGGTGATGTCTTTTCTGTAAATGTCCACCAATTTAGCTCCCAATCTTGATTCAGGGACATCGAGAACTTCAATAATATAGTCCACTTGGTCTTTGCGAATCTGGATTTGATCTCCCGGATACACTTCTCTGGATGGCTTTACATTGTCTCCTTTTATCTTAACTTTTCCTGTTCTACAAGCAGTAGTGGCAATGCTTCTGGTTTTGAAAAAACGTATACACCATAAATATTTATCCACTCTCATACTACAAGCTTTTAATTTTAGTTAATGCTTTAGGCAAAAATAAGAGTTTATTGTATCTTGCACCACTTAAATTAATATAGAATGAAATTTATTTATAAGGTAGTTTTTTTACTTTTCATAGTAACCATCATTGCTGTTTCCTGTAAAAAAGATGATGATGGGCCTGATCCAATTCCTCCAAGAGATAGAGGTGTGGAAGCTCTTGCTGCCAAAGCAGAAATTGAAGCTTTCCTGCAAACACATTTTTACAATTATGAAGATTTTCAAAATCCATCAGCCGGATTTGATTATAAAATTGTTTTTGATACCATAGCAGGTGAAAATGCAAACAAAACCCCATTGATTGAGATGGTTCAGACCAAACAAGTGTTTGACAGGTCAGAGCCGGACGTTATTTATACTTTGTATTACTTAAATGCCATTCAAGGTGAGGGAGAGTCACCCATTTTTGCTGATGAGGTTTTGGTCTCTTTAAAAGGACAATTTTTAAACCTGAATGCTTTTGATGCTTCAGATGCACCCGTAAAGTTTGACTTAACTCAGGTAGTTCCCGGTTTTATGGAAGGAATAGTTGAATTAAATGCTGCTACTTCTTTTGTGGAAAATCCTGATGGAACAATTACTTTTCAAAATTTTGGGGTTGGGGCAGTTTTTGTTCCTTCCGGAATTGGATACTGGATAAATTCCCCACCGGGAATACCTGTTTATTCACAGTTAATTTTCACTTACAAATTATATGACGTTACCCAGGAAATAGATCACGATAACGATGGGATTCCTTCATTTATGGAAGACCTTAATAACAATGGGTACTTGTTGGATGATGATACAGATGGAGATGGTATTCCAAATTTTCTTGATTCTGATGATGATGGAGACGGTGTTTTAACTCGTGATGAAATAATCATACATCCTGACGGAACTCTAGAATTTCCTGATTCAAATGGAAACGGGATTCCGGATTATCTCGATCCGACTTATCCAAATAACTAATAAAAAAATCCCCTGAATTTTCAGGGGATTTTTTTGTAGTTGAAATATTCTATTGCTTTTCCCAAACGTTATTAGATAAATCTATATCAGCAACAATCTGGTCTGGATCAATTTCAATTCTCGCCAGTTTTTTGTTTGTTTCCAATAAGTAAATCCATCGGTTGCCGCGTTGCCAGATTTCAACTGGTAGCTCTTTTCGTTCTTTAGTGCCGTCTTCATAAGTTACCTCAAACTTTAATGGAAAAGGAAAGCCTTTGTTAATAAAAGTGAGCAGGTAATCACTTCCCACTGTAGTTACATTTTCAATGGATAAATCGATATTTTCATTGGTATAAAACCAATGTTTCCAGAACCAGCTAAGGTCTTCTCCGGATGCATTTTCAAAATGATTGAAAAGGTCATTAGGTTGCGGGTGTTTGTATGCCCAGGCATTCACATAGGATTTAAGTGCGTTATCAAACCGTTCAGGACCTAGAATATATTCCCTCAACATTATAAATCCGTAACCGGGTTTCCAGTAAGCTGTCATACCCAGATTATTGCTTTGAGTAACGTCTGGATGTGTTGCAATAGGTTCCCTGTTTGGGCTTCTAAGCCAATTTGACAGTAGATCCCTCGACAATCTTGGGCTGTATTCTCCTTTGTTGAATGCTTTTGTTGAGTAATAATTAATAAATGTGGTCATACCTTCATCCATCCATGCATATCTTTTTTCATCTGTACCCACTATCATAGGAAACCACATGTGTCCAAATTCGTGGTCGGTAACTCCCCACAAACTTTGTCCTTTTCTATTAAATCCGCAAAACGAAATACCCGGGTATTCCATTCCACCAACATTGGATGCTACATTTACAGCAGCAGGGTAGGGATATGGAAATATGTTTTCAGAATAATATTCAATTGAAAATTTAGTGTATTCGGTTGAACGCTCCCAACCATTGTCTCCAAAACTTTCTATTGGATAAGCCGATTGAGCGATGGCTTTTTTTCCGCCGGGTAAATTTATACGGGCGGCATCCCATATAAAGGCTTTTGAACTTGCAAATGCAACATCACGGGTGTTTTCCATTTTAAAATGCCAAGTAATTTTACCGTTTTGTTTGGGTCGTGTAATGTTAGTGTTACCCACTTCTTCAGGCTTAATGATAAATACGGTTTTGTCACTGGCTTCAGCCTCACGCATTCTCTTCATCAATGCTGCGGGTAAAACTTCCCGTTCGTTTTGTAAAGCTCCTGAGCCTACTACAATATGGTCATAAGGCACAGTAACTTTGTAATCAAAATCGCCATAGCCCAGATAAAACTCACCTGCACCAAGATAAGGCTCAGTATTCCATCCTTTTACATCATCAAAAACAGCTACCCTGGGATACCACTGTGCCATTGAATAAATAGTGCCTTTTTCTACATCTAGTCTTCCCATTCTGTCCAATCCTTTTCCCGGGATTTTATAAGTAAAGTTCATTGAAATTATACCCTTTCCACCTTTTGGGGCAATGGGCTCATCAAAAAACACTTGCATTCTGGTGTCTGTAATAAGATGCCGGTTTGATTTTGATTTGCCGGTTTCAGCACTTAAGTTTGAAATGGAGTAACCGCCATCAAGATCGCCGTCAAACCTATAGCCTTGAATGGGTGTGGTGAGTGCTCCACGTGAGTCTGGTGTAAATCTGTTCTGTTCAAGATGAAGCCAGATAAAATTAAGAGGTTCAGGGCTATTGTTGTGGTAAGTTATTTGAATCTTTCCGTTTATGCTTTCATTTTGCTCAACCAGTTCTACTTCAATTACATAATCTGCACCATTTTGCCAGTAATCAGGTCCGGGATTACCTGACGCAGTTCTATAACTGTTTCCTTGGCGGTAAGTGAAATCATCAAATTTATCGTGATTATTGCTAAACGGGGTTTGAGCTTGCAATGCAGTTGCAAAACAAATAAAGAGAAGTGTAATTTTTTTTATCATCAGGAATAAATTTAAAGGATTGCTAAAATAGTTAAAGTCATTGCCTTGGCAAATTCATTAACACATATTAATAGCAAAGTAATTTTTTGATGAAAATACAATTGATAGTAGGTAAAGTATTACAAAATAATACATTATATCGAAAATATATGTAAATCAACCTTATTTTAAATTATTTATTCTTTAATTTGTTAAAAATATTATCAACAAGTTAAAACTTTTGTCCCAAACAAAAACTGAATTTAACCGCAAAATGAAATACTATGGAAACCTTCAATAAAAAAATTGAGAACAACAAACTTCTATATTCTCAATCTTAGATCGATTCATCTTAATTGTAACTACCCTATAAGCTATAATTTGGTTATATCGTAAAAGTGGATTTCAAATAACACCATTTTCAAATCTCATTTTTATATGCTTATGAAAACTAAATACAATATATTAAAAAAAGTACGTACAACTCTGTTTGTAATAATAATTCAATTTTTTTCAATTGCATTATTTTCACAAGAACAAGGGAGCATCTGGTACTTTGGGTCAAATGCGGGTCTTGACTTTAACACTAACCCACCAACTGTTTTAAGTGACGGGCAGTTAAACACATTGGAAGGAACTGCTTCAATCGCAGATGAAAACGGAAATTTAATGTTTTATACTGATGGGGTTAGCTTATACACAACAACGCATAGTCTTATGCCAAATGGCCAGGAAGGGCTGGGTGGAAATTCATCAAGTGCACAATCTGCATTAATCGTTCCTTATCCGGGGAGTAGCAATTTGTTTTTGATTTTTGCAGTTTCTGAATACATAAATTCAGATTTGGTGTATTCTTTACTGGATATGAATCTCAACAAAGGATTGGGAGACATAGTAGAAAACCATAAAGCCATTCCGGTATTAAATGGAACAGGGGAATACATACAGGCAACACCATCAGCAGATGGAAGTTTTTGGTGGGTGCTCACACACAAAAGCGGGACATCAGATTATTATGCATATAAAGTTACACAAAATGGTGTTGATATTAATAATCCGGTTATTTCATCAACGGGAACTGTCTCTTCGGCTTTAGGCAATATTGGTTTTATAAAATTCAACAATCTTGGATCGCGTGTTGTCAGGACTTCTTATACCCAACACCATTTTGATATAAGCACTTTTGATAATGTCACAGGTCAGGTTTCAAATACAATTACATTACCATTTCAGGCTGCATATGGAGCAGAGTTTTCGCCAAACAACAGATTCTTATACATATCTGGATACAGCAATCAGGGTGTTAAACAATATGATTTGGAAGCCGGCAATACAGCAGCTCAAATTCAGGCTTCAGTATTCACCTTAAGTAATTTGGTAAACGGTGCCATTCAAATAGCACCCAATGGAAAAATATATTCAAGCAGGTATGGTGCAACTGCTTTGGATGTAATTCATCAACCAAATCAACCCGGAGTACTGGCACAATTTGTTTTAAATTCCCAGCCGTTAGGTTCAGCTTCTGCACAATTAGGCTTGCCCAATATAATTACTAATCTGGTCTCTCAAGCACCACCAAAATTACAACAGTTGTCTGTATCAAACATTACTGACAATTCAGGAACTCTTCAAGTATTAATTACTTCAGATGGCGGTTCAACAATTATTGAACGTGGCTTTTATTTTGGAACAGATACTCTTTCTATAGAAAACGAGATAACAGTGCCGGGGGAAATGGGCCAAATGGTTTTGGAGCTGGAATCCCTTCAGCCCCAAACAACCTACTATTTTGGTGCTTATGCCACAAATCAACACGGTACAACACATCTCAACTGGGAGTCATTTACCACCCTCACTGAAATTGATACAATCCCTCCGGTTGCTATTTGTTTTGAAAACATTGTATTGGAGCTAGATGAGTTTGGGTTTGCATATTTAACTTCTGAAATGGTTGATAATGGTTCATTTGATAATGATGCTATTGCAGAAATATACATCGATATCACAGAATTTGGGTGTTCTGATATTGGCGAAAATATTGTCACACTCACTGTAATTGACCAATCAGGAAACAGCAGTACTTGTACAACAGTTGTTTTGGTTGAAGACAATATTGCACCTGAAATTTTTATTGAATTGGAATCAAATATTCAGCAAATTACAAATAATCAACCTTACACTCTACCGGATTATTTTTTAAATGGTAGCGCTTTTGCTTTGGATAATTGCACTACAATTGTTACAGATCTTGAACAGACGCCACTTCCGGGCACATTACTTGAAGCCGGAACATATTTGATTATTCTCTCTGCAAGTGATGAATTTGGAAATACTTCAATACTTTCATTTGAAATTATTGTTGAGACACTCTTAGGCACAACAGACTTTACTAGCGATTTTGATTTGATTATTCATCCTAACCCAACAACTGACTATTTCAAAATTTCAAATTCTAATGAATTCAACTTTGAAACCATTTCCATTTTTGATCTTAATGGAAGGCTTTTGAATAAAATCGATTACAATGACTATACAGAAATTAATAAAATCAATGTGAAGCATTTGGCAGCATCCACATATTTGATTGTGATTCAAGGTGAAGGTAAATCAACAGTGAAAAAGTTAATCAAAATATAATTGTTCAACCTAAATCATTGCACGATAAAAAGTAGTATATTTGCACGCAATTAAAAACTAATTGCAATGACTGCTCATCTCAATAAAATCATAGGCGAAGGTCTCACTTATGATGACGTACTTTTGGTTCCGGCTTATTCTGAAGTTTTACCACGCGAAGTATCAATTACAACTAAATTTACACGTAACATCACCATAAATGTGCCCATCATTTCAGCAGCTATGGATACGGTTACTGAAAGCGCTATGGCAATAGCAATTGCCAGAGAAGGAGGAATTGGTGTGCTTCACAAGAATATGACCATTGAACAGCAGGCCGGTGAGGTGAGAAAAGTAAAACGTGCCGAAAGCGGAATGATAATCGATCCGGTTACACTTCCAACTTCAGCAGTTGTCGGCGACGCAAAAAACGTAATGCGTGAATACAGCATTGGAGGTATTCCCATTACAGATGAGAAAGGAAAACTCATAGGCATCGTTACTAATCGCGACCTAAGATTTGAAAAAGACAACAAGCGCCCCATTAGTGAAGTAATGACCTCAGACAAACTCGTTACAGTTTCAGAAGGCACTTCATTGGAACAAGCAGAGATCATTCTACAAAAACATAAAATTGAAAAACTCCCTGTAGTTAAAGATGACAATACCTTAGTGGGCTTAATCACTTTTAGGGACATCACCAAGCTTTCCTTAAAGCCTATAGCAAATAAAGATCAGTATGGTCGTTTGCGGGTAGCGGCGGCCCTTGGTGTTACAGCAGATGCCTTAGAGCGCACAACAGCACTTGTAAATGCCGGAGTGGATGCTGTTATAATTGATACTGCTCACGGCCATACCAAAGGTGTAGTGGATGTTTTGAAAAAAGTTAAAGCCGAATACCCAAACCTAGATGTTGTGGTAGGTAATATCGCTACTGCAGAAGCTGCGAAATACCTTGTTGAGGCAGGTGCAGACGCTGTAAAGGTGGGAATTGGCCCCGGCTCAATTTGTACCACGAGGGTTATTGCCGGAGTGGGAGCTCCACAGTTTTCAGCAGTACTTGAGGTGGCTGCTGCCATTAAAGGAAGCGGTGTTCCGGTGATTGCCGATGGAGGTGTTAGGTATACAGGAGATATTCCCAAAGCAATTGCTGCAGGTGCAGATTCTGTGATGTTAGGCTCGTTGCTGGCAGGGACCAAGGAAAGTCCGGGCGAAACCATCATCTATGAAGGTAGAAAATTCAAGTCTTACCGGGGTATGGGATCAGTTGAGGCTATGCAACACGGTTCAAAAGACCGTTATTTTCAGGATGTTGAAGACGATATCAAAAAGCTTGTTCCCGAAGGTATAGTGGGCAGAGTGCCATACAAAGGTGATTTGTCTGAAAGCATGACCCAATTCATCGGCGGATTGAGAGCAGGAATGGGATATTGTGGTGCCAAAGACGTTGAAACTCTTAAAACTACTGGAAGATTTATTAGAATAACAACTTCAGGAATTAATGAAAGCCACCCTCACGACGTGTTTATCACTAAGGAAGCACCTAATTATTCTCGGTAAACAGGAATTTTAATTATTATGCAGCGATAGATAAAGCTTGTTTTCCCCATTGGGCAAACTCTCATAGGGTTTAAAGTTATTACACAGAGATTTACTTCTAACTTTGTACTTCTAGTTTTCTCCACGTCACCCCTTCACCAAATCACCTCCTCGGATGAAACTTCATCAACACATCACTTAAGTGTTTCCTATCCACGTGCATATAAATCTCTGTGGTTGTGATGCTTTCGTGACCCAGCATTTGTTGGATGGCCCTCAAATCTGCCCCGTTTTCAAGTAAATGTGTGGCAAATGAATGCCTGAATGTATGCGGACTGATTGTTTTTCTAACCCCGGCTTTTTCAGCCAGTTGTTTGATGATGGTAAAAATCATGGCACGGGTGAGTTTTTTGCCCCGTCGATTTAGGAATAGTACATCTTGATGCTCTTTAATCACGCTATCGTGAACCCTAACTTCGTTTATATAAATTAAAATATATTTCATTGTGACCTTTGCAATTGGCACAAAGCGCTGTTTGTTTCCTTTTCCGGTTACCTGTATAAACCCTTCATCAAAAAACAAATCAGATATTTTTAAATTGATTAATTCTGAAACCCTTAAACCGCAACTGTAAAGCGTTTCCAGTATAGCCCGGTTTCTTTCGCCTTGAGCAGAGCTTAAATCTATGGCATTAATGATGGCGTCAATCTCCTGTTGAGACAAAGTGTCCGGCAACTTGCGACCGGTTTTGGGCGACTCAATGAGTTCCAGCGGATTGGTCTTACGGTAATCCTCAAAAATCAGGTAGTTGAAAAAGCCTTTCAGCCCTGAAATCACCCTGCTTTGTGTGCGTGGATTGACAGTTTTGGCGAGTTGGTAAATAAATTCCTGAACTTGGTTTTCATCAATTTGAACCGGTGAGACCTGAATTTGGTTTGACTCAAGCCACTTAATTAATTTTTTGATGTCAAAAGAATAATTGAATATGGTGTTTTCAGATAGCCCACGCTCTATGCGCAGGTAATTTTGATAATCCTTTAAAGCCTGTTGCCAATTCATTTTGTAAAAGTAAGGGATGAATAGTGTTATTTTAAAGAACTTTTAATAAAATATGAATTTGAAGCAGCTATATTTGTTATAGAAATCTTTAAAAATATTCACTATGAAACGAATCATTTTAGTATTATTTGCATCTTTTTTTGCAATTTCAACCTATGCTCAAGAAATTGATTTTGGGTTCAAAGCAGGTATGAATTTTGCGACGATTAATGATGCCTCTGTAAGCCTTGATACAAGAACCGGTTTTCATGCAGGCGTGTTCTTGGGTTTAAAGTTTAACGATAAAATTGCCTTGCAGCCTGAGTTACTTTACTCTCAGCAGGGAGCCGATTTTGATTTGGGAAAATTCAATCTCGATTACATAAACATTCCTGTTGTATTGAAATACTATTTAGTACAGGGCTTGAATATTCAAGTGGGGCCACAGTTTGGCTTTGTGATCAATGATGAAGTATCGTTTGCAGGTATTGTAGGCGATGTTGAAACAGAAAACTTTGATTTAAGCGGTATTGTTGGTGCAGGGGTTGATTTGCCATTTGGACTACGTATAGATGCACGTTATAATTTTGGATTCAACGACGTCGTGAAAGATTCAAGTGGTAAAAACTCGGTATTCTCCCTGGCTTTAGGGTATTCTTTCCTTTAAAGATATTAACATTTAAACATTTGAAAGACCGCATAATGCGCGGTCTTTCGCATTTATGAACATAGGGCAATTGACGTATTTTTGTTGAAAATAAATTTTTTGCTTCAATTTTTTTATACCTTTGAATTCATTAACTAACAAATTTATAGACATTATGAAAAAAGTATTACTTATTGCTGCAATCGCAGTTTTTGGATTCACTTCTGTGCAAGCGCAGGAGGGTGGAATTAAGCTTGGAATTAATGTAGGTTTACCTGTAGGTGATGCAGGTGATGTATCTTCATTTGGTGCTGCTCTTGATTTTGCTTATTTGTTTACTGTAGCAGATTCTTTTCAAGTGGGTCCGGCAACAGGTTATTCGCATTATTTTGGTAAAACAGAGACTTTTATGGGCATTGATATTGAATATGAAGATATTCAATTTATTCCTTTAGCTGCTTCTGCAAGATTTAGTCTAGACACTTTATTTTTTGGTGCAGATTTAGGTTATGCCATAGGGATTGGTGATGGAATGGATGGCGGTTTTTATTACAGACCTAAAATTGGTTATAATTTTGGCCCCTTAAGCTTAATCGCTTCATATACAGGTGTGAGCATTGCTAAGTCTACAGAGACTTTCATGGGTGTTGAAATTACAACAGGGGGAGGAACTTTTTCCGCAATCACTCTTGGTGCTGAATTTAGCTTTTAGTAAAAGCAAAACATTAATAAAAGAAAGGAGAGCATTTGCTCTCCTTTTTTATTAGAATGATTTTTTTTGTATGTTTGAGTCATAACTAACAAATTAAAATCATGAAAAAAGTATTTATTATTGCTGTAATTGCAGTATTTTCTTTGACGAGTACTCAAGCACAAGAATTTAGTTTTGGTGTTAAAGCCGGTGTTAACGTGGCCTCATTGGGCGGTGACACATTTGTGGGAGGTTTGGATTCCCGTGTGAGCTTTCACATTGGTGGCCTTTTAGTTGTTCCAGTTAGCGGTGATTTCTCATTTCAACCCGAATTATTGTATTCATCACAGGGGAGTAGATGGAATTTTGCAGGCTTTGGGTCTGAGGATTTAATTCTGGATTATGTAAATGTTCCTTTATTGGGAAAATATACTTTTATACCGGGTTTAAGTGCTGAAGCAGGACCTGTTATTGGTGTTCTGGTAAATGCAAAAGTAGATGGTGAAGATGTTAAAGACAATTTTTCTACTATTGATGCAGCCTTTGCTATAGGAGCTACTTACAGGCTTGATATGGGTGTTTTCTTTAGTTTACGTTACAACAAAGGGATAATGAATATTAATGACAATGACAATGATAATTTGAAAAACCAAAACAACGTTTTCCAGATTTCAGCTGGGTATTCCTTTTAATACAATGTTTAACAATTATAAAAAGCAAGAACTTAGTTCTTGCTTTTTTTATTTACTTTAGCAAGTCTAAAAAATAAAAATGAAAAAAATAATAGTTGTCCTTTCAATCATTTTATCAACAGCATCTTCAACTCTATTAGCTCAACAAAAACAAGGGATTAAGCTAGAAGGTTCAGTTGGAATTGTAACGGTTGATTACCCTATAGAAACAGTTTTTGGGCTTGGTTTGGATTTGAGTTATTTGTTTGATATCACAAGTACTTTGCAGCTTGGGCCTTCGGTGGGTTATCACAATTATTTTGGACAGGGAAGTTCACTTCCACCGGCCCTGGGAGGTGGAAGTGCTAAAGACATTCAGGTGCTTCCCATTTCAGCATCAGCCAGATATTATTTTGTTGAAGAGTTTTTTATTGGAACAGATTTGGGATATGGGCTTCATCTGGACAAAAGCCTTGAAAGTGAGAGCGGTTTCTACTTCAAGCCAAAAGTTGGTTTAAGTTGGGGACCTTTAAGTACTATACTTTCATACTCCTCTATTATTGGAGAATTTGAAACTTTCAGTACAGTGCAATTAGGTTTTGAAGTTGCATTTTAATTTTTACTATGAAAATCATCATCATCAATGGACCCAATTTAAACCTGCTTGGAAAGCGGGAAACAGATATTTATGGAGCCAAAAGCTTTAATGATTTTTTTGTTGAAATGCAGTTTAAATACCGCGAACTTGAATTATCACATTTTCAGTCCAATATTGAAGGTGAACTCATTGATAAAATCCAGGAAGTAGGCTTTAGTTTTGATGGGATTATTTTGAATGCGGCTGCTTATACACATACTTCAGTTGGCATTGGTGACGCTGTCAGGGCAATTTCTACTCCGGTGATTGAGGTACACATTTCCAATACTTTTGCACGGGAAGAATTTAGGCAGGTTTCATATATTGCACCACATGCCAAAGGCGTTATCGCCGGTTTTGGGTTGCAGAGTTATGAATTGGCAATACAGGCTTTTTTAATGGAAAAACAATAGACACATTTACAATGTTTTATACCTTAGCTTTCCAAAAACTTCTCACTCTTTCCACTTGATATTACATCCCATACTTGGTTTTTGATCCTTGCGCTGCGGGCTGTTGCTCATTAAATTGTCAAGTGCTTCACGCAAATCCCTCCCGGTAACCTGTATGCTGTTTCCGGGACGTGAATTGTCCAGTTGCCCACGATAAACCAGTTTTTGCTCTTCGTCAAATACATAAAAATCTGGTGTGCAGGCTGCGTCATAAGCTTTGGCTACTTCCTGGGTCTCGTCATACAAATAGGGGAAAGGGTAGTGGTGCTTTTCAGCAAGTTTGTACATTTCTTCAGGACCGTCCTGAGGGTATTTTTCAACATCGTTACTGCTTATGGCTACAAAACCAAATCCCTGTACCCGGTAGTCATTGGCTGTTCTAATAACTTCATCCATCACATGCTTGACAAAAGGGCAGTGATTGCATAAAAACATCACCACCAAACCATGCTTTCCATAAACATCATCAAGGGTGACAAATTCATTAGTCACTACATTTATAAGCTTAAAATCAGGTGAAATAGTTCCTAATGGAAGCATGTTTGATTCGGTGCGTGCCATTTGTTTCTTTTTTAGGTTCTAATTTACGATAAATTGACATTACTGTAATTAAAGTAGTTTAAAACTTTGTGAAAGTTTTGGTTTGTCATTCAATTGATTGTAATTTTAGGAAAAGAAATTTTAAGGATATGAAAGCATCATACAACACTTTGGTTGAAGCTATAAACGATAGCCGTAAAAGGGGATATAGCATTGATTTTAATTTGATGAAAAATCAAATTGAATGTTTGTCAACCAAGAGGTCCTGGAAGCCGGAAGAGCTTACAATTGTAAAGTTTTACCGTTTTGAAGGCGCATCAAACCCCTCAGACAATTCTATCTTATACCTCATTGAAACACCCGATGGCAGCAAAGGATTGTTAGTTGACAGCTATGGCGCAGAACACGGAGGTATTTCTACTGAAATCATTAGAAAGATTAAAATGGACGTCAAACCATGAGCATTGAATGGAATCAGTTTACCGCAGTTGAGATGAGAGTGGGTACAATCATAAAGGTTGAACCCTTTCCCGAAGCCAAGAATCCGGCTTATAAACTCACAATTGATTTTGGTGAAATAATAGGCATTAAAAAATCTTCGGCTCAAATCACAAAACGCTATACTGAAGCCCAGTTGCTTCAACGGCAAGTTGTAGCGGTAGTTAACTTTCCTCCCAAGCAAATTGCCAATTTTATGAGTGAATGTCTTGTGTTGGGGGCCGTTAATGATAACCAAGATGTAATTTTACTTCAGCCGGATAGCCAAATCAAAAATGGTCTTCGCATTGCATGATTACATATGATCACCAAAAAATATTGCATTCATTAACAGTTTGTTTGTGCCAAACCAAAATGCCCTGAAATTGGTGTTTTCCAAAAAGAGTATCACTTTTCCACGTCCCAGATTCCCGGTTTTAAAGGCTGAGGTTTCGGAGAGTTCTTTCAAGGTTTCAGCATGAATGTAACCGCTCATTAACGGTGAAGAGGTAAACAGTATGGGATTGTTAAAACTTTGACTGTCTGGCTCAAGCATTAGGTTTGAGTTTTTGAAAATGGGTAAAATGTCATTTTTATAACCAAAATTTACCGGGTGAGAACGGTCAATCCTGGCCTGAAAAATAGCACCTCCAATACGTTTTGCGCCGGCAAAATCCCTTCTTTCTTCAAATGTGATAGCGGTAGCAGTATCGCTGCTTCTCTTGAGGGTTAATTTCAAAAGTTCATTATTGTTGAGCCACTGAGCAGCATTTTTATAACCAATCAGGACTCCACCAGACCTAACCCAATCACTGATTTTGTCGGTATCGCTTTTGCTGAGGGCGACTCCCCAAGAATTGGGAAGTATGATGTGGGTATACCTGCTTAAATCAAAGCGGTTGAAATTACGGGTGTCCAGTTTGGTAATCCTCATGGCAAACCGCTGGTCAAACAAATGCCAAATTTCACCGGCATCTGAAGGCGTTATACCGTCGCCCACAATTACTGCTACTGACGGTGTTTTTATGGTTCTGAAATTATTGCTTCCCAAATCAATGCCATCGGTTAAACCGGTAGAAACAGGAGTGATGTCTATATGTGATTCCTGAGCTACCTTGTTAAGAAATTCTCCCATTTCCAGTGTATTTAAAACCTGATTTTGCACCGGAATCATGATGGTGCCGTAATCATAGTTTTTTCCGTTCATTGAGAAGGTTTTCAAGGCCACTTTAGCCCTGATTCCTTTTCCCAGTATTTGGTTAAGCGCTTTTGGGGAATAATATTCGTGCCATTCCATTAAATAGGCATAGTTTGAAGCAGGAATAGATTTTATTTCGCGTAAAGCGACTTCAGTTATTTCATTGCCAATTTGTGCAACAGGAGCATTTTCACTGTAATCGAGATTGAATGCCAGCGGAAACGTCCAGGCGGAGACGTCATAAAACAAGCTGTCTTCAAAGGTAGTGCGTTTTTCAAAAATGGCATTGATTAGCCTGGACTGGCGTTGGTTTTTAGGGACGATATAACTAAAGCCTTTTTTGTAATTTTTTCCGTCAAGCGAAAAATTACTTTTGATTTCGTGTACTTTAATTTTGTGTTGTTGCAGGATTTCTGCGAGATGGTAGGCTGTTGCAGCGTCTTTTTCATTTCCGAAAACAATTGCTCCGTTTTTTGCTTCCCGGGCGGCATCCTGATAAAACTGTCGCTGATAGTTAAGTAGTTTTTCGCGTAAAGCGACACCGGCATCAATAGTTGAAAGAGCAGTAACAAACTGATTTCTAATCGTGAATGGAAAAGTGAGAAGCCCGTTGTTGCTTTCCTGTGCGTGCCCGCGTGAGGATGCCTGTTCAAAAAGAATCCCGATGCCACCGTTGATATCGGGAAAAGTAGAGCCTTTGCCGTAGTAAAAATCGTCAAAATCTTCTTTAGCATAATACAAACTGCCAATTTTGTCAAGAGCTGCAGCGTGAAAGTTGGCAATTTCACCGGTTAAATCCTGGTTTTTTTGAGGTGTAAGCGGGTGTGTTCTTGAAGGTATGCCCGGCTGAAAGAAAAAGGTGGAGTTGGTACCCATCTCGTGATGGTCTGTCAAAATGTTGGGATACCATTTGTGATAGGTAGCAATGCGAGCCCGGCTATCAGGATGTTGAGAAGGCAGCCAGTCGCGGTTCATGTCAAACCAGTAGTGGTTGGTTCGTGACCCCGGCCAGGCCTCGCTGTATTCCCTGTCATTCGGGTCGGGGTTGATGTGTTTACTTTTGTGCATATTTACCCAAGAGGCAAATCGTTGCAGTCCGTCGGGATTAAAGCAGGGGTCAAAGAGTATAACGGCGTTTTTGAGTATGTTGTCAATTTTTGGGCCTTGAGCAGCAGCGAGATAATAAGCCACCGCCAGGGCTGCATTAGTACCGCTGGGCTCGTTGCCATGTATGGAAAATCCTTGATTGATGATTACCGGCATATTTGAAATGTCAATGGAAGCTGAGTTGGGTTGTGATAACTTCAAATGTTTTTGCCTAATGGTCTCCAGGATTTGATGATTTTCAGGTGATGTAATGGTGAGAAGTATTAAGGGACGCCCTTCATAAGTATAGCCGCGATTTTCAATGCTGATGCGATCACTGGCATCAGCAAGGGCCTGCATATAAAACACCAGTTTGTCGTGAGTGATATGCCATTCACCCACTTCGTGGCCAATGACACTCTTGGGCGTGGGTATGTTGGGATTGTAAGTTACATTTTCAGGAAGGTAGTAGCTTAAGTCAACTTCAGGTATTTGAGCAAAAAATGTTACAGGTATAAGAAACAGAAGTGAGAAAATCTTTTTCATATGAATATATCTTTTTAGGAAAGTTTAAATATAAAAAAACCGCTCTTTAAATTGGGAGCGGTTTAGTTTATTTTATAAGGTTTTTGAAATTAAATGTCGTCAAAGTCAATGTCTGTAAAACTTCCTGAGTTTCTTTTTTTGTCTTCTTCGTTTGAGCTTTCATTCTCAAATACATCATCGACCTCTTTTTTGAAATCTTTTTGATGTCTTTCACTTATGACTTCCTCACCTTTCTCATTAATGATGTAATCAATCATTTCATCAATGTTTTCCTTAAAACTTTCAAAGTCTTCTTTATAGAGGTAAATCTTGTGTTTTTTATAGTGAAAAGAACCGTCTTCATTTGTGAATTTTTTACTTTCAGTAATGGTTAAGTAGTAGTCACCCGCCCTTGTTGCCCTAACATCAAAAAAATAAGTCCTTCTTCCGGCACGCAATACTTTTGAGTAGATTTCTTCTTGCTCCATCATATCTTTTTCGCTCATAGTCTTTAAATTATTTAAAATTAATTCTAGCCAAAAATCTAAAAAAAAATAGTATTGAGCAACAAATTTTAATTTTCTTTTTCTAAAAGTTGTTTGGCATATAATTCTTTATAGTAACCTTCAGTTTCTATGAGTTGACTGTGAGTGCCTTGTTGCAGAATTTCACCGTCTTTTAGGACAAGAATTTTATTGGCATTCATTGCTGAAAAAATTCTGTGACTAACAATAATTGTAGTTTTTTCACGTGATATTTTGTTCAGATTGCTGATGATTTTTTCTTCAGTGTCTGTATCCACTGCCGAAAGGCAATCATCAAACAAATAAATATTTGGGTCTTTGATCAAAGCCCTTGCTATGGAAACCCGTTGTTTTTGTCCGCCGCTAAGCGTTATTCCCCTTTCTCCCAAAATGGTTTCATATTTATTGGTAAAGCCCATAATGTTCTTGTGCACATAGGCCATTTTTGCAGCGTTGATTACTTCTTCATCTGTGGCTTCCTCTTTGCCAAACTTGATGTTGTTTTTTATACTGTCGCTAAAAAGGAAAGCATCTTGAGGCACATAACCAATTGCTTCCCTCAAACTTTTCAGGTGAAGTGTTTCCAGAGGCTTGTCATCGACTAAAATCTCACCTGAGCTTACATCATATAGCCTGCCAATCAACTCCAGTATGGTCGATTTTCCTGAACCGGTTCTACCCAATATGGCGAGAGTCTCACCGGAATTGATGGTAAATGAAAGGTTTTTTAAGGCCGTAATGTTGGTATCAGGGTAGGTAAAGGTAACATTTCTGAATTCGATTTTTCCTTTAATGGGAGTCAGCTCAGTCACGCTGTTTTTTACCTGAGGTTCTTCTTTTAAAAATTCGTTGATGCGTTTTTGGGAAGCTTCGGCTTGCTGCACCATAGAAGTGACCCAGCCCACAACAGCAACCGGCCAGGTGAGCATATTCACAAAAATGATAAATTCTACAATCGTTCCCAACTCAGCTATTTCACCGCTGATGTATTGTTTTCCACCAATAAAAATTACCAAAAGGTTACTTGCACCAATAAGGAGTATCATCAATGGAAAAAACAAGGCCTGTACTTTAACCAGATCGATGTTCTTCTCTTTGCTTTCTTCGGCAAGAGTGACAAAACTAGTCCCTGTTTTGGGTTCGAGGGCATAGGCTTTAATTACTGAAATACCACTAAAAGTTTCCTGTGAAAAAGTAGTGAGCTTGGAGAGGTATTGCTGCACAACTGTGCTTTTTTGATTGATGGCAACACTCAGTTTGTATATAGCTATCGATAAAACCGGGAAGGGCATTATGGCATACAGCGTTAGTGTTGGTGCCTGACTGTACATATAACTGATAACAACGATAAACAGTGTGATGGTTTGCACACTATACATCAGTGCAGGCCCGGCATACATCCGCACTTTTGAAACATCCTCGCTGATGCGGTTCATCAGGTCTCCGGTGCGGTTTTGTTTGTAAAAAGCAAGGGATAAATTTTGATATTGCCGGTACACTTCATTTTTTAAATCAAACTCAACACGTCTGGAAACAACTATGAAGGTCTGTCGCATCAAGAATGTGAACAGGGCCGCAAGCATCGTGGCGCCTATAATCAAACCGATATTGATGAGCAAATCATTTCTTACTTCATCTTTATCAAAAAACTCACTGTTGATGGCATTTTCCACAAGAGTGACCGAATTTCCTATAAGAATGGGGGTAAATAAGGCAAAGAGTCTGGCACAGATAGTGATTACCAGTCCTAGCAAGAGCATGCCGCGGTACTTGACAAAATATTTATTGAGATGCTTTAACTCTTTCATAAACGTCACGCAAAAATAGGGTTTTGCTTGTCAATTCCTGTTCTCAAAAACAAACAAAAAAAGGTTAAAATTACTTGGTTTCTGTCGCTCACGCGAAAAACACCTTTTTAACAGATATTTGTTGAAACTCATGAAATAATCTCCTACTTTTGCACCGCCAAAATTGAATAGTTGGCACAATTCAAAACCTAAATATAAATATGATTACAGAAGTAATAAAAGCAAATGAACTTCACAAGGTTGATCCTGTTTTTGGGCAACTGTCATTTGACAATCACGAGCAAATCGTTTTTTGTAACGATAAAGATACAGGATTAAAGGCAATCATTGGAATTCATAACTCGGTTTTGGGACCTGCACTTGGTGGTACCAGAATGTGGCAATATGATTCTGAGTGGGATGCGCTTAATGATGTATTGCGTCTTTCAAGAGGAATGACTTATAAATCTGCAGTTACAGGATTGAACCTGGGAGGTGGAAAAGCTGTAATCATTGGAGATGCAAAAACTCAGAAAACTCCTGAGTTGATGAAAAAATTTGGTGAGTTTGTTCACTCTCTTGGCGGAAAATACATCACTGCCGAAGATGTGGGAATGGCCACTAGCGATATGGATTTGGTAAGAACAGTAACCCCTTATGTTACCGGAATTTCAGAATCATTGGGAGGAGCAGGAAATCCTTCACCCATTACCGCCTATGGTGTGTTTATGGGAATGAAAGCTGCTGCTAAATACACATATGGAAGCGATGTACTTGAAGACAAAGTGATTTTTGTAGAAGGTATAGGCAATGTTGGGGAGGCACTTGTTGAGCATTTGACCAATGAAGGCGCCAAAGTATTTATTGCTGATATCAATCAGGAGCGTCTTGAGACTGTTAGAGATAAATATGGTGCAGTAATTTATGGCGGTCAAAATTTGTATGCTGAAGAAATGGATATTTATGCCCCTTGTGCTTTAGGTGCTACAATTAATGATACAACCATTAATCAAATTACAGCAAAAATCATTGCCGGTGGTGCAAATAACCAGTTGGCCAATGAGCAAAAACACGGTCAACTATTAAGAGAAAAAGGAATCGTTTATGCTCCGGATTTCTTAATCAATGCCGGTGGAATTATTAATGTGTATGCTGAGTTGGAGAATTATGGCAGACAAGAAATTATGAGAAAAACCGAAAATATTTACAACACCACACTTGAAATTCTCCAGCATGCTGACGAGAAGGATATTACCACACACCAGGCAGCTTTCAATGTGGCTCAGGCTCGCATTGATGCCAGAAAAATGGATACCAAATCATAAAATTTATAAGAACAGGCTAATTGTTTAGCCTGTTCTTTGTTTTAAATAAGTTCTAAAAAATGCTCACCAGAAGACACATCCGCGTAAAAGTCCTTCAGGCACTATATGCCTATCACAATCAAGAAAATACAACACTTGATTCTCAGCAAAAATTCCTGCTTAACAGCATGGAAAAAATGTATGACCTTTATTTGCTTATGCTGGATCTTTTTCCTGCTATCAAAACACAGGCAGAAAACTTTATGGAAGCATCCAAAAATAAACACCTTCCCACTGCAGATGACATCAAGCCAAGAAGAAATTTTGTGGATAACAAAGTGCTTCAAATGCTTGAAAGCAACAGCTTGTTGCAAAAGCAAACCGAAAAACACAAAATCAACAGCTGGCAGCTTGACAATGAATACCCTCAAATACTATTCAGGGAATTAAGGCAAAACGAAACCTATCAAAATTACCTCAACCTGATAAACCCAACATTTAATCAAGACAGGGATTTTATCATCTTCCTTTACAAAGAGGTGATAGCACCTAATGAAAAATTGTATGAATATCTTGAGGACAAACAAATCACCTGGACAGACGATTTCCCTATTGTAAATACTGCTATAGTTAAGTTGTTTGGAGAATTAAAGCCCGGAACTCCTGATCATAAATGGGTGCCAAACCTTTATAAAAATGATGATGACAAGGAATTTGCAACGTTATTGCTTCAAAAAACGGTTACTGAAGATGAAATGTTGATGGATGAAATTGAAGGGAAAACCCCAAATTGGGACAGAGAGCGAATAGCTGAACTCGATTTATTATTCATAAAAATGGCCATTACAGAATTTTTGTATTTTCCATCTGTGCCGGTAAAAGTAACTATCAATGAATATCTTGAAATAGCCAAGGAGTATTCTACACCAAAAAGTAGCTTGTTTATCAATGGCCTACTAGATAAAATGTCAAAAGAATATGCTGCAGATAATAAACTGAACAAAACCGGAAGAGGCTTACAGTAAACCATTTTTTTTTATTATTTTAGCATCCGTTAAAAATAAAAAATATACTTATGAAAAAATTAATTTTTACAGTTGCTTTAGCAATCTCTTTTATCTTTGTTTCTTGCAAAGAAAATGCTGCAGACAAGGTAAATGAAAATAATGCTGCAATAGCAAATCAGGAAATTTCAAAAGAATTATCTAATCAGGCAAGTACAGGTAAATACCCTGTAATGACTTTTGATGAGTCTGAATGGGATTTTGGAAGAATCGCTCAGGGAACAAACGTTGAGCACTTGTTCAAGTTCACTAACACAGGTGATGCTCCACTTATTGTTTCTGATGCCAAAGGAAGTTGTGGATGTACTGTACCCACATTTACAAAAGACCCAATTGCACCGGGTGAAAGAGGTGAAATGCTTGTTAAATTCAACGGTACAGGTCAAAACCAAAGAAACATAAGCATTAACATTACAGCAAATACTCAAAGAGGAACTGAAAGAGTTACTGTTAAGGCTTTTGTTGAACCAACATCATAATTGCATACAATTTTTTTAAATAAAACTATACTATGGGCGATATTTTAGGAGGCCAGTTACCCTTTATAATATTAATGTTTTTGGTGGTGTATCTGTTTATGATCAGGCCACAAATTCAAAAAACTAAAAAGGAAAAACGCTTTTCAGAGTCTTTAAAAAAGGGGGATAAGGTAATCACCGTTGGTGGAATGCATGCGAAAATCCTTGAACTTAATGATGATGGGACAGTAATCCTGGAATCAGGTGCCGGAAAGATGAAGTTTGAACGTTCAGGACTTTCGATGGAAAGAACGGAAAGACTGAATAAAGAGTCTGCTAAATAACCCATTTACGATTTATATAAAAGCCACTTTCAATATAGTGGCTTTTTTTTATTTCATATTTTCAGGTACTCGCTTATTCATTACTTTAAACCATAACGGAGGAATTAAAGCAAGCGCCATAGAAGTTGGATAACCATAAGGCAATTGCGGGCTTTCGTCATGGTGTTTCAGGGTTTGGTATTTTTTTGATGATTTGTAATGGTGGTCGCTATGTCGAGTGAGTTCATAAAGTATAATCCTGCCCAAAATATGATTTGAATTCCAGGAATGAATTGTACTCACACGTTCATACCTTCCGGAGGCTAATTTTTTTCGGCGTAAGCCATAATGCTCAATATAGTTGATGGTTTCCAGAAGCAAAAACCCAAAAACTCCTGCACCAAAAGCAACCATTAGGGATGTTGTGCCAAAGAAATAATAGACCCCGAATATATACAACAATTGAATAACTGTAAACCAAAACATATCATTCTTTAAAGAAAAAAAACTTCTGTTTTCCACGCGATTCAGTCTCATTTGTATTTGCCATGATTTGAAATAAGTTTTGAAAACAGACTGCGCCCAAAAACCAAAAATGGTCTGATTGTATCTTGCTGTTGAAGGATCTTCAGGGGTGCCCACTTCAAGATGGTGGCCGTTGTTGTGTTCAATAAAAAAATGCATATAAAAAGAGGGAAGTAAAAGCATTTTAGCCAGGAACTTTTCAAAATAATTTGAACGATGTCCCAGTTCATGACCCACATTGATACCGTTTGTGCCTAAGACCAAACCCATACATAGTGTGAGTCCAACCAATTCATAAATTTTAAGAGGCGTTGTGCTTGCGATAAAGAAAAAATAGAACAACAACCCATAAACAATCACCACATTAAAATATAACAAAGCGTCATACCAACGCGAAACCCTTATAAGGTCATACTCCTCATCTTTTAAATTGTTTTTATCTACGGGGAGCAGTGTTTCAACTATAGGAATAAGAATAAAGGAAAATACAACAGTAGCAAAGCTAAAAAAGCCCTGCAAACTGATGGCAAGAAAAGTAATTATAGGAATGCTGTATGCCCAAAGGTATCTCACTATTCATATTTTTCTGCTGTTAATTTAGCAATATTTACAATTACTTCAACAGCCTTAAGCATACTTTCCACCGGCACATATTCAAACGGACCGTGAAAATTGTGTCCACCGGCAAAAATATTTGGACAAGGCAAACCTTTGTAGCTCAATTGCGAGCCGTCTGTGCCACCTCTGATGGGTTTTATGATTGGAGTTACTCCTGCGAGTTTAATGGCTTCTTCAGCAATATCGACAATATGCATCACGGGCTCAATCTTTTCACGCATATTGTAGTATTGATCAGTTATTTTCACATCTATGAGTTGCTTTTCAAATTGTTGATTCAACTCAAAGGCTAACTTTTCAAATACTTCTTTCCTGGCTTCAAACTTTTCTTTGTCATGGTCACGAATGATATACTCCAAAATAGTTTGACCCACTTCACCATTTATTGAAGATAGATGAAAAAAGCCCTGACGGTCTTCTGTATGCTCCGGGGTTTCAAGCCGGGGAAGTGAATTGATAAAATCGGTGGTAATGTACATACTATTGATCATCTTTCCTTTGGCATAACCGGGGTGTACACTTATGCCTTTTATAGTGACAATGGCTTTGGCGGCATTGAAGTTTTCATATTCCAGTTCGCCAATTTCACTTCCGTCCATAGTGTATGCCCACTCAGCACCAAATTTTTCAACATCAAAATGATGTGCCCCTCGACCAATTTCTTCATCGGGTGTAAAGCAAATGCGTATTTTTCCGTGTTTGATTTCCGGGTGTTGTATGAGGTATTCCATTGCGGAAACAATTTCGCAAATACCTGCTTTGTCATCAGCACCCAATAAGGTTGTGCCATCTGTTGTGATGAGTGTTTGCCCTTTGTATTGCAGTAAATCCTCAAAGTATGAAGGGGAGAGGATGCTATTTTCCTTTTCGTTTAAAACGATGTCTTCACCGTTGTAATTTTCGATGATTTGAGGTTTGACATTTTTGCCGCTAAAATCAGGCGAAGTATCGATATGTGAAACAAAACCAATCGCCGGTACGTCGTGTGCAACATTAGAGGAAAGTGTTGCCATCACATAGCATTTGTTATCCAGTGTGACCTCTTCCATCCCAATGGATTTGAGTTCGTCAACCAATTTGTTGGCCAGATTCCATTGTTTTTCTGTACTCGGAGTGCTCTCATTCTCAGGGTCACTTTGAGTATCTACGGTTACGTAAGAAATAAAACGGTTGATGAGGTGTTGTTTGCTAATCACTGTATTTTGTATTTGGACTGTACATGAAAATCGGCGCAAAATTACGACTTTAAACTAACTGAATTCGTTTTTTTATTGCCTCAATTCACTATTTAGTAACGCCACTTATTAGCCAAAGCCACCAAACTCAACATAATGGGAACTTCTACCAATACACCCACTACTGTTACCAATGCGGCAGGGCTTTGAAGTCCAAATAGAGCAATGGCAACAGCTACTGCCAGTTCAAAGAAATTACTGGTACCAATCATAGCAGCCGGTGAGCATATCGCATGTGGCAATTTGAGTTTTCTCCCACCAAACCAGGTAATGAAGAAAATAAAATAAGACTGAATGATCAGGGGCACAGCTATCAATAGAATAATAAACGGGTTGTCAAGGATGTTGGTGCCTTGAAAAGCAAACAACAGGACTAGCGTAAGCAGCAGTGCTAAAATACTCATGGGCTTAAAGCGGGGCAAAAAGATGGTTTTAAACCAATCCTCCCCATGCTTCTTAACAAGTATTTTATTTGTTACTACACCCGCCACCAAAGGAACCACAACAAAAATCAACACCGAAGCGACCAAGGTATCATAAGGAACGGTCACATCAGTGATGCCCAACAATAAACCTACAAGCGGTACAAAAGCTATAAGTATAATCAGGTCATTGACCGAAACCTGAAGCAGCGTGTAATTGGGGTCTCCATCAGTGAGGTATGACCACACAAAAACCATAGCGGTACAAGGTGCTACACCAAGAAGTATGGCTCCGGCAATATATTCCCCGGCCAGGTCAGGTTCAATCCAGGCAGAGTAAAGATGTTCAAAAAAAATCCAGGCAAAAAAGGCCATAGTAAACGGCTTGATCAACCAATTGACCACCAGTGTTAATATAAGTCCTTTGGGTGCCCTGCCGGCTTTTTTAATGCTACTGAAATCAATCTGCAACATCATGGGGTAAATCATCAGCCAGATTAAAATCGCAATAGGGATATTGACATTATAGATTTCTAAATCAGCTAAAAATTGCATACCATCACCGGCAATTTGCCCGATGCCAATTCCGACAGCAATACACAAAACCACCCACAAACTCAGGTAACGTTCAAAAAATGGGATTTGTCTTTTAATTTCGGTCATTATTTAGTGATTTTTGAAAAGACATAATATAGTTCTGTAGCAATTTGCAAACTGCGTTCGCAGTATTTTTCAACTTGTTGAGGAGTGTTGTCAAAAGCTTTGGGGTCATCATAGGTAATGGGAATCCGTTTTTCGGCTCCTGCAATAAAGGGGCAACCTTCATCGGCCTGTGAGCAGGTCATAATGGCTGCAAAACCCGAAACAGGATTAAAAGGGTTGTCAAAGGTTTTTGAAAATCCAACAACAGGGTGGGAGTTTTCGTCAAAAGCGATGGCATAAACAGGATTGTTCCCCTCTGAAAGGGTTTCAATTTCAAAGCCTTGCTTTTTCAATGTCTCGCTCACAATTGAAAACATAGCAGTGGCCTCAGTTCCACCGGAATAAGAATATACTTTTGGAATATCAAAAAAGGCTGCCATAACCTGTGCCCAAACTTGTGAAAGATGACTTCTTCGGGAATTGTGCGTACAAATAAAATTTAAACGAACCTCTTCATTTTGTTGTACTTTGGATTGAATATAGTCTGTCAGAAAATGTAAAATTGCTTTTCTTTCTTCGGGAATGGAATGAATATCCAGTGACTGTATTGTTTCTCCAATTTTTGGGAAAATAGTGTTTTTCATAAATAAGCGTTTAGCAAACAGGGCAATTGGGAGGATTAAACTTGTCAAATAGTTGGTTAAACTTTTCCTTGATTTCACTCCATTTTTCGGGATTGATGCAATAGTTTACAGAAACGCCTTCCACCGTTCCCTGTATGATTCCCACATTTTTGAGTTCCTTTAAATGCTGACTGATAGTGGCCTGCGCCAGTCCAAGGTCACCAACAAGGGTGGAATTGCAGCAAGTATCAGATTTAAGTAAAAATTGTATGATTGCTATGCGTGCAGGATGCGCCAGCACTTTTGCATAGGCCGCCAGTTCATTTTGTGTGCTGTTAAATAAATCAGTTTTTGTTACGCCCATAATAATTGCTTTTAGTGTTTGTAAGCTCCATAAATACATTGCAATATTACGATTTAAAAGAATATTACAAAAGCTTAGCTAACATTTTTGATGTTAATTTCTTATTATCCTTTAACTGAAAGTGTCTAAGCGGTTTACAAACAAGAGGGAATGATAACTTACTTCCCGATACAGAAAGTAACTACTTAATGTTTACAGGCATTTAGGAATTTCGAGGTACACCAGGGGTACAAATCCAAACAAAATAAGAACAAAATTTAACAAACAAATACCTATGCAATGTTGATAAAACTTTTCAGCCTCAGAAGTATTTGAAAGAACATATTAAACAGTGGTTGATGCAAAGCTATAAAAAATTAAGGTAAGAGAGCAAAAATTTGAATATAGATAAGTGCAAAAGAACTCAAGAACTGAGAAATTTTGTATTTGTTGATTTTGAATGATTTGATAATTGAACTATAATTTTTTAAGCCAACTATTGATTGTTTCTATTAAATCTTCAAAAGGCGGCTGCCCATTATAATATAGCGCCTTAGTTTTTTGATACCTTGCTTTGAACTTGTCTTTAAGTCCTTCTTCCTCAAGTAAAAATGCCGGGTTTTCTGAAATAGGAATTTGAAAATCGGTTTTTGGAAAGCGACTTTCCTTATGTTTTAGATAATCATCCGTTCCTATAAATTGCTGGACACTTTTATCCTGAAGTAAACTATGGACATCGTAGTATTGTCGCATTAAGTTTAGGCGTTGCTTGCCATCTTCCTGTTCATTTCTGAATTTGGTGGCGATGGTTTGCAACTTCTCAACAAAGGTATATCCAGGATGGTAGCATGCGATTTCCA
Source organism: uncultured Flavobacteriaceae bacterium (assembly GCA_964469175.1). GTDB lineage: Bacteria > Bacteroidota > Bacteroidia > Flavobacteriales > Flavobacteriaceae > Planktosalinus. The sequence continues at coordinate 47,251 of CAYXXY010000006.1, read as the reverse complement.
TTGCTCGGTTATCTTTGACCTTGACATTACTTTCAATGGCTTTTTCATATGCCCATGAACTTATTGTAAGCTTGTCGTTTGGAGTGACTTTATCAAATCCTGCCTCAAGGAGAATACCTTCTTTGACTCCGTCAATAATTTCTGTAAAGCTTTTGTAATAAAGACGAATACCTCCACTCAAGTATGATTTCACATTGTCAAATTCTATGTCACGTTGAACATCTTCAATTCCTTCAATCGTTATGTTCTTTGAAAGCCAATCATAAAAAGCTCTTCTGCCAGCGACTGCACCTGCTTTTGTATTATTGGGATTTACATTGATTTTCATTTCAGACGGCGGTTTGATATGGATGTCAATATCCTCCGAAAATCGATGTATGATTCCGTATCCTTTAGATAATGAGGTTCCACCTTTTAATTCAAACTCAAATCCATTTTGCTGAAGTCCATACAGAGTATGCATAATCCAGTAATCTTTCTCGATAAGGCCGGGAAGAATGTTTCTTTCATCACCCACGATGCGCAGGAGTTCTGGAAAATCCTTATGGTTGTGGAGATAATCAGGCATGAGAAGTGGCTAAAACCTGTTCAAGTACTTTTTTTGTTTTTGCATTTCCATATTCACGCAATGCATGTTCTAATTTTTGAGGATTCATATCGCGTACCTTGCTTTTGACTTTTTGTAAAATTTCATCATGATCTTCTGCCAATTGATCCAGGTTATTGACCAAATCAACCAACAGGAATTCCAAGGTGGCTTTTTTAGGAAAGTGAGGTTTTACACGAAAAGAGAAAGTCCTGTTTCCCAATGTGAAATCACCGTGACGCTTATGATTGTAAACCGTTTGCTTGTTGTAAAGCTGTGTGGTTCCAACCCCTAATATGTTGTAAGCATTTAAGGAGGTCAGTAGGAAACGGTCGTCTTTAAGAAAACTTTTTACCAAAACTTCTTCGTTGGGAGGAGTCTTGCCAAAAGAAGATAATTCAGGATAATAATACAAGCCCTGAGAGAGCTTTTCAAGAGTACCTTCATTGACAAGTTCATCCAAGTGGCGATCAACTGAACGTGACCACTTGGATAAGTCGGATCGGCGATAAACACGCCCTCGTCTTAGATGCTTTTTAAGTTCTTGTAACTTTGCCATATGACAAAGATAATAAATATTTTTACTTGAATGAAATTTTATTGAAAATTCATTCAAAATGTGCTTCATTTGGAGCTATTAAGCCATCAAATGCAATCACTCTTAATATATTAACTAGCTACCATATGATACTCAAAGCCATGTTTTTATGCGTTATGCAGTGTTCTTTTAATTTTTTATTTATGTTACTGTCGTCGACATAATTGAACCAGTCAATAGCCCACACATCTTCAGTACCACTTGTTTGCCTTGCCTTGTAGAAATATTCACCCATGACTGAATTTTCAGGTATTTTGTTAGAATACAGAAGGTACTTATACATAAAATCTTCACTGTTCCAACGCCATTTAATTTGTCCGTTTTCACCACATACTATCATTATAGCATGATTTCCAATATTTGCAAACCTGATAGCAGTTGCAGTTACACTGGTATGGAATTGCTCAGATAAATTTTTGATAATCTCAAAGTCAAATTTCCTTTTATGAAATGACTTTATAAATCTCTCTTCTGGCATTAATAAACATGAAGCAAAGTAATCAGCTTCACGTTCGATTTTGGCATGAGAATTTTCGTTGTTTCTTGAAGGATGAGGTTTTAGTACTCCTTCCATTAACCCAATCCTATGATTGTCAATAAAATAATGACCAAGTTCGTGGGCAATGGTAAATCTTGCACGAGCCGTGTCGGGCTTATTCCCACGGAAGGAATTTATATGCATGTAAAAATCTGAATCATCATATATTGTCATCCCGTCAAATGTATCTCCATATGAATCGTAGAATAATTTAATTTCTTCCTGTTCTATGATTTTATCGATAGGAAGGATGATTTGGGGATATTCTAAAGCAATTGATTCAGCTAGGCTTTTTATCAGCATATCTGAGCTATTCCTTATCATTAGGTTTCTTTTTATGTTTACTTAGCATTTTGTCAATAACATCTTGCGGCAAATCTTGAACTCCCTTTCTAGCTACCATTTTCAATTCTTCAATATCTTTGAGGTCATTGATAAAAGGATCAATTTTGAAGTTTTTCTTTTTTAAATTTCCATTTACGATGGCATCGATATCTAAAGTAAAATCTTTCAATAAAAAATTGTAGTCGCCATAAATCTTATCGAACAAGTCTAGCTGTTCCTCATTCGTAGGAAATAGGAATCCCATGGAGCAATAGTAATGATCTAAAACATCCAAATTTATCCTAGGTTTTTTATTTTGTGCCATTCCTTGCTTTTAGGTAGTTGTCAACATGATTAATAGCTTCTTTTTTGTATACTCTTATAGTTGATTGGGTAAGCTGTAACTCTTTCTGCAGTTTTTTTAAAAGGGAGGTGGGGAGGTTTTTGCCAACTGTTTCATAAGCCTTATAAGTTAAATATATTATGCGATGCTTATCAGATAGTCCCAAAAAAGCACTATCTAAAATCGAAAGCCTTTCACGTAATTTTTTTTTGGTTTCTTCATCAAAATCGGATTTAATATCAACTAGTCCATCTATTGTTGAAATCAAGGATAGATCTTCCTCCGTGGATGGTTCAGTACAAGTATCAACTTTTTCGTATTTGACAAGTTGAGTAAACATAATCCTATTGAGCCACATCAATATGGCTTTTTCAATATTCTTTGAGCTTGATTTCTCTAACTTAAAAGTTGGGTATTTCCAGACTCTTGCAAAAGTACAATTTGCAATATCCATAGCTATCACAGTACTATAATTAAATTTCAAACAATAGATTTCAGCTTTCTCAATCATTTTTCTTTCAAAACGACTGCAAAATTCAATGAAAGCGCTTTCAGCCTCTTCCTTAAAGTCATTTTTGAAAGAAATGTATTCCAAAAGCTCAATGCTACACATATTCCCAAAATCTATTTTCTCTTTTACGCCTGTTTTCATAGATATACCAAAAGCGTTAGTAACGGTTTAAGTATATAAATGAGAAAGCACCTATATACTTTTCAAATATATAATATGATTCTCAAAAAAATAAGAAACCAATTAAATATTCACTGTAGAATGAAAGAAAAAATTGAACAAGCAAGGTACATAATATCAAGATATGATACTTATATTGAAAGTACCCAGACGAAAAGCAATCTTTACCTGGCTTTAAATACAGCAATAGTCGCTGGTATAATAACGCTGGTAGCGGCATCCAACCCAGAACAACTTGATAATCTTTACCCAGTCATCTTAGGTCTTATATCGCTATTGGCTGTTATTAGTATTGCAATAACGCTTATTGCGATAACCCCTTATCTCAAGAGTGTTTCCAAAAAGAGTGACTCTATAGTTTTTTTTAATGAAGTTTCAAGCTATACTTTTAAAGGATACGCTAAAAAGGTCGACAATATTTCAGATAAGAAACTACTAAAGGACCTGAACTGCCAAGCATATAGCTTAGCGATCGCCCTGAGAGGAAAATATCAAAAACTTTATTATGCAGGAAGGATATTACTCTTGGAATTTGCTTTACTGTTCATTTATGTAATACTATTAATAACTAAATCTATATAATTATGAATCCATTTTTTGAATACCAAAATATCATTGAAAAAGCGTTAAACAGAAATGACATCAGTAAGGGGATGAATGAGTCCTTTAAAGATGCTGCCGGATTGAATGGTCCTGCATCAGTACTTAGAAAATATACTTTCAGTGATTACAGGGCCAATAGGGCAGAACTGTCTTTCTCTTCTGATTTGGTCGGAATTGCAAATAAGATGGGAGCAGTGCCGTTCAGTAACCAGACTATTGGTCATCATCCTGATTTCAGTCATCTTAAGAATACTGGTAATATAGAAAAGCATTATATAATTTCGGCCTTCATAGATATCAAAGGCTCAACGAATCTTTTCAAGAAATATGACGAGGAAACAAATATGATAATTACCAACACTATACAGTTGGCAGCTATTAATGTCTGCCAGCTATTTGGGGGCTTCATTCAAAGAATACAAGGTGATGGATTGTTTGTTTATTTCGGCGGAAAAAACAGAGACAAAAACCAAGTTATTCAACACTGTCTTACCGCATTAAGCTTGTTCTCGTATTTTGTAAAAAATGATTTGAAGAGGGCTTTCGAGCAACATGGAATTGAGAAGATATATACAAGGATAGGAATTGATTTCGGTGGTGACGACAAGGTGCTTTGGGCTGTGGCCGGTAAAGGTAATACCAGTGAGATCACAACTTATAGCCTCCATACGAGTCTTGCTGCCAAAATGCAAGCATATGCAGGAAGCAATGAGATAGTTGTAGGGCAGAATATCAAGGATAAGGCAAATGTGGAAGACTCTCTGTTTTCAGTAGTTGAGGATAAGCGCTACATTTTTACAGATCCGGATCAGGGTTTTTATTATACTCAATATAAATTCAACTGGCTGAAGCTTTTAAGGACTTCACAGTACATTGCTACTTCTACGACAGGAGAAATAACAATTAAACCTCAGGTGGCGGCAGTTCCAAACCCTGAATTGCTAAAACAGGTAATTGGAGAAAACAGACCATATGCAAAATTCAAAGATAAATAAGGATATTGCGCAAGTTTTGGACTGTTATCCAAAACTTGCGCTTGTAAAAAAAAAGAATAGCAAGTGTTTGATTGGAGATATTGACGTTTTTGATTCCAAAGGGACATATCTCGACAGCTATGGAATTAGGGTAAACATACCCGTCAATTATCCATATTCCTTTCCGGAGCTATTTGAAACGAGTCAAAAATTCCCTCATATTGCCGACCGTCATATAAGCGATGACGGAAGCTGTTGTGTATGTTCATTGCAAGAAGCAGATATGATGGGACAGAAAGGCATTTCTATTATAGATTATTTCAGGTTATATGTAATTCCTTATTTGGCGAACCAGATTTATTTTGACCATACTGGCAAATGGGCAAACGGGGATTATGAGCATGGGATATATGGAATTTTCCAATTTTACCGCGAACTATTCAAAGTAGAGAGAATAGAAGAGGCAATAGAATTACTTTCTTTTTTAAGCACAAACAAAATGAACAGGAATGATCTATGCTTTTGTGAGTCTGGTCTCAAGTTTAAGCGATGCCATCTGGAAGCTTATAGAAAGATAAAAGGTTTTACTCCAAAACGCATATTAGTAGACTTGACCGCATTGAAACAGTTAGAAAAAGAGGATAAAGGAACTATGCAATAAATATTTCAACAACTAATAGTAATTCGCCTGATTCAAATTTTATGTTTTATCTAATAAAATGGTGCAATATTATGATGCAATATAACTTGTTAGTGAGATATGATAGAGTTCTAACCATTCATCTCATTTTAAAATATAAGTGATTTGTTCACAATTATTTTTTATTCATTTTAGTATTCTCAAACTCAAAATAACTTTTTGCATTTTCATTGAGAACAATGTAGGCGTCAAATATTTTTCCAGACCGGCTCTTCATTCCTTTAATTAGAGGAGTTTTCTTCTTTTTTATCAATGACTCTATATCACTCAAGGTCATTTGTACCCCACAAATATTTCGAAACTGAAACCAACCGCAATCCTTATCAGGGCATTTGACAATTTTATCTTTGATAATAATTTGCCGCTTTTGGCATTTTGGGCACAGCAATTTAGGCAAGTTTTCTTTTGCGATAGTTGTTTGTAACAGTTCATTCGTAATCAAAGTGGCATAGGTTTCCATTTCTTTTTGAAAAATTTCAGCATCAATTTCTTTTTTTTCAATTTTCTGTAAAGTCAATTCCCAATTGGCTGTCATTGACACATCAGCAATTTTTTTGTCCTTTACCAGAAGATAGACCTGTATTCCTTTTTCGGTTGGCACAAGGCATTTGTTTTGTCGTTTGATATACTTCCTTTTAAAGAGGGTTTCAATTATGGTAGCCCTTGTAGCCGGAGTACCGATCCCTATATTTTGTAGAGCTTTACGCTCCTTTCCATTTTCGATTTCTTTTCCCGCGTTTTCCATAGCGGATAATAATCCGGCTTCCGAATAAAGTAAAGGCGGTCTAGTTTTCTTTTCCAGCACTACTGCATTCTTGATTTTTAATTCATCACCTTTTTGAAGATTAGGTAAATCCTGGGATTCATTGCTCCCTTCTTCCGAAAAGTGCCCGTTGACTTCACGCCAACCCGGTTCTAAAATCTTGGAGCCTTTTAGTCTAAAATCATAATGTAGCACTTGAAGGGTAACGTCAATTGTTTCCCTTATACATGACGGGGAAACAGCTTCGAGCAAACGGGAAGCAATCATTTGATAAATTGCTTCTTCCTTGACAGATAAAGCAGAGGGAATACGATGTGTAATAAGAAGTCCATGATGGTCGGTCACTTTTAAATCGTTGACAATGCGTTTAATGGGTTTTACAAATTTTATTTTGTTAACATACGCTTTAAATCTGTCCTTAATTTCCAGTAATCGGATAAGTTCGGGTATTTCGTGCCATATATCATTTGGGATGTGTTTACTTCCTGTTCTGGGATAGGTGATGAATTTTTTTTCATACAGTTTTTGGGCAATCGATAATGTTTCTTCTGCGGAAAAGTTCAGTTTTTTGTTGGCATCTTTCTGTAGTCCTGTAAGATCATACAACAATGGGGGTTGTTCTGTTATTGTTTTATTTATCACTTCTTTTACCGTAACCATCTTGTTTCGAAGTATTGACTTCAATGCTTCCTCAGCCGATTTTTTATTTTGCCATTTATTTGTGGAAAGACTTTTAAAATAAAAAAAATCCTTTTGGTGCTCCAGTTGTAGTTGCCAATATTTCTGTGACTTGAAGTTGGTATGCTCAACATAGCGTTTACAAATCATAGCTAAAGTGGGCGTTTGAACCCTTCCAAGTGAATAGGTTCCATTACCTGCGGCAACACTTAATGCCTGTGAGGCATTGATACCCACCAGCCAATCAGCCCGGCTACGACTTTGGGCAGCTTGGAATAGCCCGTCAAAATCGCTACCGGGTTTCAGGTTGTCAAATCCTCGACGAATGGCCTTTTCGGTCAATGAGTTCATCCATAGACGTTGAAAAGGTTTATTGCATTTCAGGTAGGAGTAAATATAGCGGAAAATTAGTTCGCCTTCGCGCCCTGCATCTGTAGCTACGATGATGCTATCGCAAGAGTTTAGTAACTGTTCAATGATTTTGAGTTGGTTTAAGGCATTCGTACCATCCCTGTAGTTTTTACTTTTTTTGACTTTCCGTACAGTCAATAAAAAGGGATTGGGCAATACCGGTAAGGATTCTTTTTGAAATCCTGAAATACCATAATCCTCCGGCATCCCCAAGTCCACCAAATGGCCTAAGGCCCAAGTTACACAATAACCATTTCCAGTTAAGTATCCTTCCTTTTTCTCAGTAGCTCCCAACCAATAGGCTAATTCACGGGCCACGCTCGGCTTTTCTGCAATAACAGTTTTCATAGGTCTATAAAATTTGCTTAAGACATTCAACCGGAACATCCCCTCGAATTCTAATTGGGTAAGGTTTGCTATGGATGTTTCAAGAACTTATCCTGTTATACTATTACAATTTTCTACTCTTTGTTTTGGTAGCCGAAGTGGGCTTAACTTGTTTGGTATTCGTTTTTACCTTTCCGGATTGTTTTACCGGTTTTTTGGTTTGAAGATTCTCCTTTGATTTGTTCTCAGAGGAAGTTTTTATTTTCTCTTTATCATTTATTTTTTTTGTTTTACCAAAGTTAAAATCAGTTTTTCCAGTTTCTTTGTTAAATGTCAGGTAGCCTTTGTATTCTTTACCATCCTTGGAAACCAAATCATCCACATAGATTGTTTTGCCTTCCTTAAACTCTTTATATTGTGCTTCGTCCAATTCTTTTCCTCGGACATTCCGGGGAGCTTCATAAAGGGTTTCACTTTGTGTTTGTTTAAAAGTTTTCTTGTCAAATAAGAACTCGACATACCGCTTATCTGCATTAAACTGTACCTCTGCGTTGAAAGGGGTTCCTTTTTTAGATATCATCCCTTCAAGGTGGATAGGTTTTCCTTCCATTAAGCTTTGTTTCTGATCTTCGTTGAGTTTCACGCCTTTAATTACATCCGGGATTTTGATCCATTCCGCCCGCAGTGCAATTAGTTCATTGGTTAACCGGTCCACACTGACAATAGAAGGGATCGTTTCACCCGTTTTTGAATTGTATAAATCAACAATGCGACCCATATTGCCTGTTTGCTGTAAATTTTTCTTGTCCTCAGGACTGAATTCGTGTCCGAAAAAGGGGTAGTCTAACGCCGGTTCTTTGCGTATACCGTGAACGGCCATTACAATTTGCCCTTTGTCATTTGGCTGTAAGGAAAGTCTTGCGTCCGTACGTGTTATGGCTGTTCCCATATGAATACTGATTGGCACAAGGCTCGTCGTTTTGTACCCTTTCAGTAATGGATCAAGGAGGTTCATTTTTTCAAGCTTTTCTTTACTAAGCCCAAGTTCGGATATTGTTTTCCAATCAATTTGATCAACTTGATAGCGGTAGTCACTTGTTTCCGGTGTTGTTTGTGTTGTTTCCATAGTATGATGATTTTTTTGTTTATGTACATTATGTCCCGACTTTGGCTTTCTATTGTCTTTGATTGGCGATTTGATAGAATGTTCAAGTTTCTTGGTTTTTTGTAAGGCAGTAGCTTCCGGGATGATAAAAAATAAAAATCGTGTGGGGTTCTTTAATTGACTTTTGAAATTGGAAATGAAGTTGGAAAAAACATCCCCATGCTTGTCCACCCGGATAAATTGATTTTGGTTTTTTTTATCAGGAGAAACCGTTTTCAACGCTCCCTTTTTAGTTATCCCCTTTACAGCATGAATTTTTTCATTTTCCTTATCCAATACCATTAAAATATCCGAGAACTGCTCCGGGGATTTTTGTTTGGGATTTTGTTCCATAACCATATTACACTAGTTAACTTTCAATGATCGAAAATAAAATGAGCACGGCCATTTTTTCATTTGTTGTCTTTTTCGGGCTTTGTTTGTCTTTTATTGTCACGGTCTTTTTGTATTGGAGCAGAAAAACCCTCCCGGATAAAATTTTGGATATCAGACAACTTATAATAAATTTTTCCACTTATGGTGTAGTAAGGTAGCTTTCTAGAAGAGCGATACCGTTGTAGGGAACGGGGACTTACTTTTAGCATTTGAAGTAAATCCTGATTATCCAAGAGCTCTTCACCATCAATACTACTCCGCTGCTTACGGTTAGTATTGAAATTTTCACTAAGAATATCAAGCCGTTCCATTATGCGATTCATCCAGGCCATAAATTCAATTTTGTCAATATTCATAACATTCATATTTAGAGAGTGAATACAGGACAAAATTGCGTCTTATCAAACTCTTTTTTTGCCAAGGCATACCCATTGAAAAAGGGGATTTCAAAAAAATTAACAAAAATGCGTAACCAGCTAGAAGTCAATAAAAAAGAGTTAAAATCAAGAGCATACGTTGATGAATATAGAAATAAACAGATCAGTAGCCCATTGGCAGTTATTGGCAAAAGGGAGTTTGGGATAAAACCTTCATTCAAACATAATGGGGAGTTAAAGTTCTTTGTCCATATATTGTTCTATTGAAGCTTTAAGCTGATCCAAAAAAATGGTTCGGTTGCCTATTCTGGTTTTCATCCGGTGGAAAGAATGATGGACATCCCCTAGCTGGATTTTAAAAAGTACCTGAAACATCATCGTTATTTTTCGGATTCCGATTTTACCGTGAGAGATACATCCTGCAGCATACAAAGCATAGATCAACTCGATAAGGGTATTTTTGGAATCAGTCCAGAAAAATTCTTTTCCATCAGCCGGGGCATAGTTAAAGTTGCTATCTGAATCCTCCGGAGTGATTTTGGATAGGAGGTAAGAATAAAGCAGTTCATTGGCAATTATCCGGGAAATTTTATAATCATAATAGGTTGAAAACTCAGCGTCAATTTCAAAAACAAAACTATTCAATCCTATATGAAGGTTGATTTTTCCCAGTTGAAAAAAATCATGGTCCCTATCCGTTCGACCTGACCTGTAATACCGGTAGAAATCAGTATTACAAATATGTTCTTTGTATTCCTGTTTTAATTCCTGAAGTTCATTTCCAAAATATTTTTGATACATAATACCGGTGCTTACGGGGCAGGAAGTTTCAATTCGGAAAACTTTATTATAGTAGATCAACTTCCCAAGAATTTGTGGCTTGACAGTTTTAAAAAATTCAACCTCCTCATTTTCATTTATAAAACCGTGTTTTAAAACATGTGTTTTCATGTTTGATAGGAGATCCCGAAGAAAAACTATCATATTATAGGATTCTTCAATCACATGAGTGGATTCTAGGCTGATTTCCTGTTCTGCTTTTCGAATACTAAGCAACGCATCCCTGTAAATCGACTGTATCATAGGTAACATTTAGTTAAACAATGAATTCAAATGAATAGGAGTTTAGATCTGAAGTAAAAAACAAGAAGAATGTTTTAGAATTATACTTCTGTACTGAGTGTATATCCTGTTTATTTACTTTTAATTGTTCTTGAGTTAAAAGTTTAATTTTAAACGATATTCAGTGGGTGTCATAGCAGTATGTCTTTTAAAAAACTTGCTAAAAAATGAGGAGTCACTGAATTCCAATTCTTCAATTATATCAGTAATGCTCAAGTTGTCATCTTGAAGAAGTGTTTTTGCCTCTAAAACAATTGCTTCTTCAATACATTGTTTTGCGGTTTTTCCTGTAACTTCCTTCACTGTCCTGCTAAGATGGCGCCCGGTAACAAACAATAGATCTGCATAAAACGCAATTTGATGGTGTTTACGGCAATTGTTTTCCAAGAGTTTAAAAAAGCGCATTACTAGTTTTTCTTTTTTGGTATGTCGAATGCCTCCCTTATAATTAGAATGTTTAAAATACATTGCAGCTATTTCGTATATTAATAAATTGAAGCTGAACAGAACTATTTCCTTTTGAAATAAATGCTTTGAATTCTTTCTTTTTAGGTCCAAAAATTCAATCAGATTGGCTATATGTAAAGCTTCTTTTTTTTTAATGGAAATAATAGGAGGGTACCTTGTTATGAAAAATTCAAAATAACCTAAATGTGATTTTCTTATACTGTTTTTGAATGCAAACTCTGAAGTGAAAGACACTATAAACACCTGTAAATTGGTATGTACGACCAGAACTTTACAGGTAGCTTTTATAGGGATTACAATAAGCTCATATGCTGTAATTTTTTTAGTTGTTTCATTCACTACAATGCTTAATTCACCTGATATCACCAATACTAAAGAAAAACAACTGACATCCACGAGTCCTTCAGATAAATCCTCCAAAGTACATTTTTTGAAAATGTGGATTTTAAGATCCTGATTGTTGTGATATATAGGGTATTTATTTATCAAAATAATCCTCTTATTTGTTAATGATGTTATCCTATTTTACTTACTGTTTTTCAGACAGCCATCGTGATAAGATTGTAATGGAGATGAACAATAAGTTACAGGCGCCAGTCGCTAAAAACAGAAAGGCAAGTACCCTGGGATCACAACTTTTTTCCTTTCCGTTTGAGAGATAGCCAATTATTTCATCATAGCTTAAGAGGTCTATGATGAAATAAAGGCTAATCAAGTTCAGGATGATCAGAAGCAAGGAAAAGACTACTACAAGCTTCATTTCATTTATTAAAATCCTAAACATTTTTAATATTCAAAAGGGATATTTAGACTGATTCCTGTTACAAGGGAGAAATTAATTGCAGTTAACGAATCCTCTAAAGCGCCGTAAACCGCAGCGGTAATATTTCCAACAGAAACTTCCCAATCCTTGTCATTTTGGTTTCTTTCATAATAAATAGAATGTCGTGCTATGGAAGAGGTAATAAGAATTACCCGTTTGTCTTCATTGTTCAATAGGCGATTTTCAATAACCGAAGATTCATAAAAGATTATAAATTGATATATATCTTCATATTCTTCGTCTTGTAAGAGCAATAGGGAATCGATAAAATCTGTAAGGTTTGATTTTGCTTCATTTGTCAGATGTGAGTTTGAAATGATAGTATTAAGACTGCTTTCCGGCGAGTTCATAATATCAATTATCTGGTCAACAACTAAATGCGTCGGGATACTATTGAATAACCCTGTTCCAACAAAAATAAGAGACTGTATTTCATCATTGACTTCTTCAATCGATGTATGATTGTGGTTTGCCGATAAATAAATATCGAGCAAATGATTTTGTAATATTCCTATACTGTCATATTCATTGGCATTGTTTTGAGGGATTAGCTCAGAGTTCTTTAATAGAACTTCATTTAATTTTGTTATAACTTCGGTTTCTTCTGTTATTTCATCAGGAATGCTACAAGAAATTAATAAGACAGGGAATGAGAATAGGATAACCCATAATGATACTTTTTTCATGATTAAAATGTTTTAAAATGTTACTGATTACTTTTTTTCGTCAGTTCATTTTACCCGGGAAAGTAGAACTAAAGATTAGCACGAGGCTAAACTTTTTACTTTTGAATTCGGTTCAAAACTATGGGCTAAAACATTATAAAACAAAGCATTATGTGTTGATTTTCATTATTTACGATATGGATTTAATGGAAATCCACATAGTTATTTTCTGTTAAATTGTTACCCTTTATCATTGGTTTCCTTTAAATTTGAGAGAACAATGAATTTTGTAATAGTCTTAAACTAAAACAGTTGTGTGTGATTAAGAATAAGACTTTATATCCCCTTTTTTACCTACTATAATGATTAAAAAGTATTTTTTAATAGTATGTCTGTCTTTAGGACAACACTTCTATGCCAGAGGAGAAATAGTTTACCAGATTCCCGATACACTACTTTATAAAAATTATGATTACCTCTTTAATAGGGTAGAGGAACATCAAAATGATTCCGTCAAGCAAGCACAATACCTAAGGGCGTACCTAACAAATGCCAGAAATGAAGAAAATTGGCAAGAAATTGTAAATGGTTTTAAAAACTACCTTCATCATTCCCCTGATCATCTAAAGTTAATATATGCAGATAGTATGATTTATATGGCAAAGGCCTCAAAAGATACGGCTTTGATTGGCTCTGCATACCTTTCAAAAGGGATTGTGTTTTATGGTCAGAAAAAACATATGGAGGCATTGGACAATTACCTGATTGCCCATGATTTCATTTCCAAGACCAATGACCAGTATCAAAAATATAAAGCACAATACAATCTTGCGCACGTGAAGTATTATTTGGGATTTTATGATGAAGCAATTACCCTGTTTGAAGAGTGCTTAGACTACTTCAAAAAGGAAAACACTAGGGCTTATCTCAATACCATTCACTCTATCGCATTGTGTTATAACAGGATTGGTGATTTTGGCTTAAGTACTGAAATGAATGAATTGGGATTGACCGAAGGCAACAGGCTTTCAAATAACGCGATGGAACCTTATTTTATCCATTTGGAAGGCATCAATCACTATTTTAAAAACAATTTCGCTACGGCCATAGAAAAAATAACCCGTTCATTACCTGCCATACAACAGAATAAGGACTTTGCAAATGAAGCCGTTGGGAATTTTTATATAGGAAAAAGTTATTGGGATCTTAGAAAACACGAGAAGGCTGTAACTTATTTCAAGAAAGTAGATCAAGTATTTGAGGAAAAAGACTATATCCGCCCAGATCTGAGGGAGAATTTTGAATTGCTCATTGAATATTATAAAAATAAAGACAACCCTAAAGCCAAGTTACATTACATTAAAAAGCTTCTTAAAGCAGATAGCATCTTAAGTGTGAACTATAGGTATTTGTCCGGAAGAATCCATAAAGAATATGACACAAGAGAATTGGTCAATGAAAGAGACCGTATTCAAAACCTCTTAGATAAAAGAAAAAGAAACACGATCATACTTATTTCAATTATTTTCCTTTTGTTCTTTTTATTACTATTTCTTGCTTATCGGTACTTAAGGAACAAAAAGCTTTACAGGCAACGATATGAGGAATTAATGAAAAAGAATGAAAAGGCTCAAGCTGCTGTCGAAGCAAAAAAGACCAATAAAACAGATTTGGATATAAACCCTGAGGCAGTTGCAACAGTCCTGAAACAGCTTGAAAAGTTTGAACGGGATAAAAAATTTCTTGAAAAAAACTGGACCTTGGTAAAGCTGTCAGCGGCCTTTAATTCCAATACAAATTATCTTTCAAAGATAGTGTCATACCATAGAGGAAAAAAAATTGTAGAATACTTGAACGATTTAAAGATTGACCATATCATTGAGTTATTAAAGAACGATAAGAAAATCAGAAATTATACGAATGGGGCATTGGCAGAAGAAGCAGGATTCAGCAGTACCCAGCGTTTTACCAATGCATTTATTTCAAGAACCGGGATATCACCTTCTTATTTTATTCAGGAGCTAAAAAAAGAAAAGGAGTAAGGCAAGGAGGTATGGGCACTTATCGTCTTAAATTAATAATCGCCTTTATATTTCTTATAATTATCATTATCTTTCCAAAAAGAATAACACTCTTTCATCCGCTCCAACTCAAAATTTGGGTCAGCTTTTAGGGTTTTCCAGTCTTCACCATAAATTTCACCACAAAGCTTATAGTAGCCATCACCTTGTTCCCTGTCACTGGACTTATGAATAATCAAAGAACTCAATAATGGTCTTCCTTTTTTATATTCATGCAAAGAAATCTCACCAAGCCATTCCCCAATTAAATCCCTGTCATAGCCATTCTTGAAGTTAAACCCCAACAATAATTGCTCATTTAATTGCGAATAGCTCCACGGGGTTTTAAGCCTGGCCAGTTCAATCAATTTGTACCTTATTTCTTTTGTCATAGTGGTTGGTTATTGTAAATTAAATAACTTTTTCTTTTGAAGTATGCATGGTTAATTACTAATAGCTGCGGAGGAATCCCCCAGGTTCAAACCCCAGTTGATTCCGAATATCGTCAAGAGATTATCCCCTAACTGAAAGTCCTTTCCAAAACCTCCTGTAATACTAATGTTTTTATCCAAAGCAAAACTTATATTACCTACAGACCTTTCACTCGTAATAGTTCCGTGGCGCTTAAGATATTCATAACCCAGTGTAAATTTTCCAAGTTCAAAACTTATTTTGCCTCCATAATCACGATAATAATTTGTTGTGAAGGTATCTTGGGTTTCTGAATTAAACTCGTCCTCAATATAACGTGCAATAAATAAAAGGTTGACATAATTATTAGTGGCACTTTCTTCATCCCCTTCATTTAGAATCAAGCTAAATTCACTGGTCAACCAAGAGCCAAAACGATTTACAGTTTTTGCATAAATGGAATTGTCGACGAAAAGGCTACTATATGCAACAGCTCCGTCAAGTTTGAAAATGGGTTTAATGGTTTTTTGAAACGGTTTAAAGCGCTCATCAATTTTTTGTTGTTCAATATAGAATTTTTTTTCTGCTTCATCTTTTTCTGGCCCCTCCTGCATGTCTAAGATTTCTTCAGGAAGCAACAAATTTGGATCTGATAATATATTTAAAACACTCTCCGCATTTTTATGTATTTTTTCTTTATTAAAAAAACGCAATAATGTAGTTCTTGCCCCAATTGAAAAGGTCTTATGTTCATCATCATTAGCAATAGTTTCAAAATCTTTTTTTAAATATGCAAATGATAAGGTAGTTGTATTAAGTCCGCTGAAAGGATTCTGTTTTAAAACATTATTTTCTTTTGTAACACCAATGTATTTGTAATAGGTTCGATTTTTACTCTTGGTATTGATGAAAAAATAAGGTGCTACTTCTATAGCCATACTCTCCCCAAAATTATTTTGAACATGAAGAGCTAAGGCTTTTACATTTTCGGGAGTATAAATATCAGTTACAGTCTCTTCCAATAACTGAAAGGCTGGACTCGTGATGTTGGACATTTGATACTCACTTAAGCTGACATTTTTTTGTGCATGGAAATACCAAGGATTGCATACCAGGAATATTAATAAATAACTCTTTTTCATTTATTTATAATTTTGTAAATTTTACGTAAGCATAGACAGTGAAAAAATCATCTGTTCTTTTTTTCTTTTGAATTGAGAGTTCTTGACTTTCCCCATCATATGAAATTTTAAAAATCACATGGGTAGCATTCATTATTTGGTTAATATTATCATCTGACACATAAAAATTTGCCCCTATGGTCATTTTACTGTTTTCCAATTCTGAAATGTTTCCTAGATCCTTGGTGAAATTGTATTGTTTGCTAGAAGTAATTGTTTTTCCTATACGTATATTAGTAGCAACAAGTGCATCAGAGCTTATTGCCACTTGTAATTTAACCTGAGCCCCGTCAGGTATGTTTATTGTTTCCATAATATTAGATTTTAGTTGGTTATCCTGATAAAACTACAACATATATCATTGATTGTCAATGCGGGTTTTCCCGTATTTTGGCTTTCTGAAATAGGCACAGAATATTTTATTAAGTATCCTCAAACATGAGATTTTAAAACAATTGATTACGTTTAGAATAAGGGAGTGGAATAGAATAAAAAATAAAAGTATTATAAATAAACATACACCTGTTTTGGCTATAGCTCATAAATTTCTAAAAGGAAATCAAACTTAATATAGTATAGGTAAGGTTTATAGTAGAACGGTTATTGTTTATACTTGTCAAGTAAATAGTGGAAAATACTTGACAAATATTGTTTTAAATGATTATCTTTGTACTATTGGAATTATGAATATAACAACATCCATAAAAACAAAAGTAGCTCGTATAGATACTGGAGAGGTATTTACATATGATACTTTGTCTATTCCTCAAAGTGAATTTTCTGCTGCTGCAAAAGCTTTAAGCAGATTGGTTGCCAACGGTGTCATCAAAAGATATAAAAATGGGATGTACTATAAACCCAAACAAACTGCGTTTGGTGAACTAAAACCAAGAGAGGACGAATTGCTTAAAAATTATCTCTTTGAAAACAATAAGCAAATTGCATACATAACAGGGGTTCGATTATACAATCAATTTGGGCTGACCACTCAAGTCCCAAATGTAGTGAGGTTGGCAAGCAGGGATAAAGAGATAAAAACGAAGGTAGGAAACCTTGTTATTAAACCCGCAAAGAGTTATGTGCCTATTACCAGAAAGAATGTGCCTTTATTGCAACTATTGGATGTAATGAAGGATTTTAAGAACATTCCGGATATGGATAAAAAGAAAGGGATTGATTTTCTAAAGGGAAAAATAGAAAACCTTTCGGATGAGGATAAGGACAAATTGACCAATATAGCAAAAGCATATCCACCAAAGGTTAGGGCTTTATTGGGAGCAATACTTGAGGTCCTTTCGCTCTATGAGTTGAGCGAATTACTTAAGGAAACCATTAATTATTTAAGCAGTTATGATTTTGGAATACCTGAAACTACATTACCCACCATCACAAACTGGAACATTTCCTAATGAAATTACATCACTACAAAGATGCCTTTGAAGGTGCAATTGTTGCAACCGCCCAACACTTCAAAATTGCCGAAATCTATGTTGAAAAAGACTATTGGGTAACTTTTGCCCTCAAACAGATTTTTACAGATGCCAATTCCAAGAGTATTGCTGTTTTTAAAGGAGGCACGTCCCTTTCCAAATGTTTTAGGATCATTGAGCGTTTTTCAGAAGACATTGATATAGTCGTTATTAAGGAAGAGGGGGAAAGTGACAATTCATTAAAACGAAAGCTTAAAAAAGTGACATCTGTATTGGATGCTGTTATGACTGTCGTTCCAAACCACCTTTTGGAAAACAAGCGTGGAAAAATCCGGAAAGTAGTCTATGGTTATGACAAGGTTGGGGTCAAAGGGGTGTTTGGCCAGGTACGTGACCAAATTGTATTGGAAGTCTCAAGTTTGGGTAATTCGCATCCTTCTGAAATTGTAAGCATTCACTCTATGGTTACTGAGTTTATTGCCACAACCAATAACCCGGACCTTATCAAAGAATATCAACTTGAACCATTTAAGGTAACGGTAATCAGCGTTGAGCGAACATTTTGTGAAAAAATAATAAGCCTGGTTAGGTTTTCATATACTCAAAATCCTTTAGAGGATTTGACCAATAAAGTGCGCCATACCTACGACTTGCACCAATTGTTACAAATAGACAGAATTTCCACTTTTTTGAAATCAGATGATTTTGAAAGAATGCTTTTACAAGTGGGAAAAGATGATGATAAAGCCATTCCCAACGATAAGGAATGGTTGTGCAAACATCCATCAGAATCCTTAATTTTTAACAAAACAGAGAAAGTTTGGGAAACGTTGAGCAAAACCTATGTTGGTCCTTTTAAGGGGTTGATAACGGGGGAACTTCCTGAGGAAAAGGATGTGCTTGAGTCACTAATGACCATTGGAAAAAGATTGAAGCCAATAGATTGGAAGGTATAAATTAATTTTTTAGCTATTGAAATACTACTTAAATTGAAATGTATTTCAACAAGTATAAAAAATTAAAATAATGATTGTTTTATCTTCATTTTTAGGCTAATATCAATTTGGCAATTTCTTTTAGATCAGTATCTTGATGAGGTTTGTTTTTTAAAAACGCATCTTTTTTTTTCTGAAAGGTTTTATTTTTAATGTCCAAATTGTAAATAAGATCTTTGTATTTAGACTTATCAATTGTCTCTAATATTATTTCGCCACAGTCTTGATAATTTGATAATCCGTTTATAGCTACTTTCAACAAGTCTGGATAATTAAATATTAAATGCTTGTTAGTTTTTATCGATAATAAAGTCAGCATTTTATTCATATTTAAATATGCTTTATCAAGCTTTTGTCCGTCATTTAATTTTACTGCGAACCTTAAGAAAGCCCACTTCTCGAACTCTTGCAGATTAGCATTTGTGTTGTAAAGCCCATTTACGTATTTAATGTCTTCTTGTTTAATATTGTATCCTTTTATGAACAGATTACAAATATGCGATTGAAAAAATATTTCATAAGTAAAGAAAAATTTCATTGCCAATTTCATAAATACTGTAGAATTTAGTCTGTCGTAACTATTTACTTCATAATCTAGTTGTGGGTATCTTAGAAGGTAAAATGTTAGATTATCATTTTTGGGGTTCTGCAGTAATTCGTGTATTAAATCTTTCTTGGGGTAGCCACAAATTTTATGAATTTCTAGTATTTTATTAAGATAGATAATTTCTTCTTGATTCAAAGTACTAGGCAAAGTCAAACCTGGAAAAGTGTCAGCAGAACAGTCTATTGAAAATTTGGTAAATTCATTAATGAAGTCATTAATTTTTTGCTTTCGATTTTCAGTCATTTGCTATTTCTTATGATGATTTTTCTAGATTTTTTTTTCAGTTCTAATAATCGCTAAAACTTAGTGTTTTAAAAACTATAATTTCAGGTGTCCCTGTCGAATAAGCAACACAAATAGATGGATCAGGGTATGAGCTCCGTGTTCCTTTCTTAATTTGACCAGCTCTTTTTCAACCATACTTAAACTGTTGGGGGTAATCTCTCTTTTTTTTAAATATTGAGCAACTTCCGGTTGCGTGTAACCGTCGGCCATTTTCTTTATGATGATTTTTTGGATTTTGTTCATAATACAAAAGTATAAAACTTTAATGTAGATTACGGAATACCGTATTATTATGAAGGTATGGATTTTATTAAACCTTTTCAGGCAATACAAAATAAAGTGCGTCATTAACGGGCCTTATTCAATGGATGACATCCCAAGCTTAATCCAATATATTGGTATAGGAAAAGTACAAAAGTAAAGTCGTGGTCAAACTAAATTAGAATCAATAGATATATAGTAACCTTTGCAGTTCAGTCGATTGAGGCCATAAATATATATTGGAAAGGAGAAATAAAAAGTGCTGTTATCCTGTAACTTTATATGATGAAAAGGTATATTTGTGATGATACAACACATTAGCGATTTTAAGACAACATTCACCAACATAAGCGATGATTAAAAATAGAGCCGTTCTTAATTCAGACACAATAAACCGATATGGTTATCGCTTTACAGTCGGAGCATTAGAAGACGCTTTGGAGCAAAAAGCTTTGGAAGGTGTTCCTACTTGCTTAGGACACGATATGCACAAACCTTTAGGGTGGACAGTTCCTTTTGGTTTGTATTTTGAACCTGGAATGTGCCGTTTAGTCGGAAATCAAATGATTGCCGTAACTGACGAAGAACAAAAGTTTATAAATAAAGCTCACTTATCAGCGTTAAAAAAAAGATACTACGATCAATGTTCACCTCATATTGACGAGTTGAAAACTCTTTTAGGAGAACTTTTAACTGAGAATGCAAATTATCTTTATGCAGGTTGTGTGTGTTATCTTGACGAAAATATTGTTGAGCGAGTTTACCCTAAGATATTTGAAAAACAAGACAAAGACGGACTGATTTATTTATCAGATTTACTTCAACAATTTACATACAAAGGGCACGGAGTTTTTAAGGATAATAACTCTGAATTTGCTGTAATTGCTCATCAATTTTTCCGAAAATCATTATCATTACATAACAACCTCAATTACTTCTTGATTGATGAGTTAGTTAAGCAAGCTAAAAACGACAAAATTAAAGTTAGAATTTCACTTGACAGAAATCTGATTGGTCTTGCGAAAACCTATTATGACACCATTGAATTAGAGTATTGGCGAGGACCTAAATTCAATAATGATGTTTCAAAAATAAAATCAGGCGTTACTGTTTATGGTAGTAGCGAATATCAAAAATTTTACTACGGTATAAGTCAGACAGAATTTTGGTGGAAGCACGAAGAAGGAAAACAGACGTTAGAAGTGGAAGAAATAAAAGAGCATCCGTCTGACGGAATTGATATTGATAACTACGGTTGCCGTTATGTTCACTCTATTTTTGACGAAGCGACAAATTCATTTGAGCATTTTGACGGTGCTATTCGAATGTATGATACAGAAAAAATGCTGATTAGAATTGACAATGACATTAAAAGTGCAGGAAAGCAATCAAAATATACAAAGCTATTTAGAGTTGACGGAGAACTACCCATTGAAGATTGGAAAACTATGGTTTGTCATTATTTTCAAGCAAATCCCTTAATTCACGAATACTTTGATGAAGCAAAAGGGGAAGAAGCAAACGAACCGTACATTATTGAAGAAAAAACAAAATCAATTTTTGAGGAACTCGTTCCTTATTCAATAAACGTAGGAGATGGAATACGCTTATTGGTTTCCTATCACGAAATTCAGAAACGAGAAGATGACACTCAAACAGAAAGATACATTTCAGGATATGACGTGCTATCTATTGGAGAAAGAAGCCTTAGAGTAATGGAAACTGATATTCTTGAAGTTGTAAAATCACTAAATAGATTAGGTGAAAAATTAGATTTACCAAAAAATGTATCTCTTGCGTGTTCAGAAGATATGTATTGGAACATTCCAACAATAAATCACGGAATGAATGAAAATACATTATCTAATGTTTCCAAAACTTTACAAGCGTTAGAAACAATTTTTGAAGCCAAGGTTTCAAAAAACCAAAATACTGTTGCTGCTTTCACATTGAGTTGGGAAAGGCAAGATGAAAAGCAAGTTTCGGTTTCTGTAATGGGACACTCCGTTGATATTTTAAAATGGTTAACTGAAAATAAGACAATCCCTATTGACAAAACTGAATTTAAGGGTTGGCTTGAAAAGCAAAGTGTCTTTATCAACAAATATCCTGTAAAAGAAGACAAACCACCACTTTTTGAAATGGTTTATGTGGACGGAGTACAATATATAAGAAGAAGAGGAATTGCACCTGAAATTAAATATCAATTAAAGACAGAGGCTAACGGACTTACTATTGGTTTTGCCTTTACAAAAGACCAATATGATTTAGCAATGGCTTACCAAGACCGTAAAATAGACGTTGCTTGTGGTTATTTGCATAAAAAGCTAATTTGCTCAAAATGCAATAAAGACTACGTTACTTGCGAACACTCCATAACTTTAGACAACGATGTTTCTGTAACAGTTGCAGATTTTGAATTGATAAACATTACGTGGACAGACAGAAAAGCATAATTTAAAAAAAGGGCTAAAAAGACACTGATAAAAATGACAACGAAACGACAAGAAAAAAAACGAACCGTCAACACTCGTTTGGTTTAATAGCGGGGGATGATATGGTTAAGTCAAGTGCTTCTATTGTACATGTGTGCAGACTGACAGTTTCGTGCTTTTAATTCCGCCACTGCGCCAGCGCCAAAACGTCAAACTGTCTAAAAACCTCATTAGATTGTTATATCCCTTTCTTACAACACTAACCCCTACTTTAATAATCACCCCTCCCTAACCACCTTCCCCGGCGTCATACCAAACTTTTTCTTGAATGCCTCATTAAAGCCCGATTTGGTATTATAGCCAACGGAATAAGCTACTTCTTCAATACTCAGATGTGATTTTTTGAGCAGTTCCATAGCCCGGTCCAGTTTCTTGTTTATATAAAAGGCATAAGGAGTCTGGTTATAGAATTTTTTAAAATACTGCTTTAATTTTTTTTCATTGATGCCAAAATTCCGGGAAATGGTTTTCATATCGGTTAAGGAGCCGTCCAGGTGTTGCTCAAAGTACAGGATAATTTCGAGCATCAGGACTTTGATTTTATCTTCTTCTGATAAATGGGGTAGGGGCTTTCCCTTTTGTTTTGGCGGGGCTATACCCAATCGTTCCATAACAGCCTTCAAGGTATGTGTTTTAGCCTTGTGTGTGGAGATGTATATACTGTTATCGGGTAGTCTCGAAAAATAACAGAAGCAATCATAATGTATGGAGGAATTTACTTTAAAGAAAATCCTGCAACCGGAGCTCGGCATATTGTAGTAAGTAAGATTACGCTTTATATTGGACCAGGCTTGTAGAGATTCCAAGGTAATCAGTTTTTCAAAAGGCTTGCCTTTCAGTTCTTCCGGGGTTTTATTCAGTATTTTTGATAGGCTTTCGCTATTGGATTTAACCTTGAAATTTTCGTAAAGGTGGAGGTTTATTTCTGTAAAAGCTTCTATCTCCTCGTTATGGGACAATAATTCAGAGAGGTACATCATTCCCATTTCTCCAATAAGGTTGAGATAGGTGACCAGCATTTCATAATCATCGCCTTCGTCTGTAAATTCCAATCGGTAATTCAGGTTGCCTAGTGAAAGCTCATTGAGCACCCGGCAGATGTTGGTAAATTGTTCGTTAGTGAAATAGTGCATAACAAAATAACAAGCTAAAGGCTTAAATAATAAAGCTTTGAATTATAAATATACAAAATTGTTTACAAAACACACAAAACGTTTATTTTCATAAACATTGTTGTGGTAAGGTGCTGTAAATGTTTTTATGAATTCCAAATAAGCGGACTCCGTTCACGATTTCGGATTGGGAATGAAGTGTTCCTTCCCAGAGCATCGGGAAGGATTAACGAAATGGAAAGGAGAAATTGGGAATGGTGTCCAAGACTTTTTAGGGAAGCTCTTTTCCCGGAATGCAGCTTTTCGCGAAATGGAGGGGAATGTGCTGAACCCCTAAAACAGATTAGCTAAATCGAAGCCTGAAATTATTGTTTGTTAATTCCAAATCCATTAAAATCTTTTAAGGAATAATCGGAATTACTAGATTGTAAGGGATTTTTGAAATATCCAAGTTCTTGCTGAATCTCTTTAGCGTGCTTAACAAAATCATCAGAAATCTCAGGAAAATAGTGATAGCAAATATCATAGACGCTCTCTTCTTTTCCGTTTGTTCCAATGCCTAGTCCAATAACTGTATTCACAGAGGGGTTTAAGTATCGGGCAACAATACATCTCAATTCTAGTTCTTTCTCCTTTCCTTCCCAATTTTTTTGGGTTAAAGGCATAAAGACATACATATGTGTGGCACCTTTCTGTGGAAGCAACATTCTGCCTTTTGACTTCTTATTTATTGCATTATCAAGAGTCAGCCCTAATTCAGTCCTATATATTCTATCTTCTTGGTTTATTATCCGAATTGCATTCTCTAAATCCCGAATCTGTTCATTATTTGTTTCGTCTTTTATGTGGTAGGCGTGTAACTGTTTTATCATATAATCCCAAATAAAACTAGGTATAATCTGTTTTCTCCAATCGCTATAATCCTTTGACTGAATGTAACTTTCCCAAAGTCCCCCAGAACCAGCAACTAAATCAATAGGATGATCAAACTCAAGACCCGTTTGAATATATAGTGCCAAAAAATCAGTTTCTTCCGGAAGTAACAAATGATTTGAAACAAGAAAATTTTCTTTGGCTGTTAAATATCTTGTAAAATCAGTTATTGTATCAAGTTCGCTTATAATGGTCGCTGTTGACTTTTCGTCAAATACGTGCACAAAACCTCTATCGCCAAATCCCATTGGCAATGGAAAGTCATTATCACTTCCAAATGCAATTGCAATCCTATAAATAATTCGCGATTTTTTACTTGGTAGAGCAACCTTTGTAACACGGTTTTTTAGTTTAATTTCATCAACATTCTTTAAAAACCTTTCTGCACCGTAAAGCTGTTGAATTGAGTCATCCACAGCCTTTTTAACCCACCTATCGTATTGAATCCTTTTATCGTTGTGGTTTGAAACTTTAATATCTTTTACGGAAATCAAGATAATTGTATTACCACATACAACGAGTACATCGCATAGTTCTTTTTCTTTCTTGCCTAAAGGGTTTGGGAAGCTCCAAAATGGTAAAAAGGAATTTTTACATAAATCGGCTACATATTTTTCTGATGGTGTCATTATATTTTAATCAATCCTCTGCCCGAAGTTTCCTGTTTAGTTAAGGGGAAGGTTACAATCTTACTTCCTTTTCGTAAATCCTTCTCAGTATTTAGGTATCATCTTTTCTGGTATGAATCTCATTTGATTTATATTTCTTTTTTTATAAGAACCTTATATTTCAACAAAACTAAAAGTATTGATTTCTGTTGGTTTTTTTAATTGATAAGCTTTTACGTGTGGGTAATTTTGTTTAATAATTCCAGACGCTTTCTCTATATATTCAATATCTGTGTTATATCCGAATATCACATTTCTAAGAGCTTCTTTTTTAAATTGTGCTTTTCCTTGAAAGTTTTTGATAAGCCGAACCTCAAATTCATAATGCCAGTTCTCTTGCTTTCTATAGAATAACTCTATGATGTCGTTTTCATTTGAAAATGGCTTGAATTCCTTTTGAGTAAGATTATTCTCATATTGAACAATCCTTAATCCGGAGAAAAAATCAGTATCTAAATCTGCATTGAACTGTAAGCAAACTCCTTTGTAATTTCCGGCATAATTTCCCCATAGAGGAAGATTTATCGGGTTTATTGAAAAACACGCTATTCCAAATCTTTTTATAAACCTTTCTATATTTTCCTGAACAAACTTTTCTAAATTCTCAGAAGTAAAATTCCTCTGAAAATAAGATTGAGTCAGTTCTTCTTTAATATTATTGCTCATAACACTGTAAAAATTTTCCCATTCTTCTTTGTTTTCTGTAAGCCTGATTAATTTTGGACTGGAGTCAAAGGGGTCATTTAAAGAGTCTATATCAGAAAAGTATATATAGTTGTTTTCTAACTCATCCAATGTGAAATCATTATTTGGTCTATAACGAAAAATATAAGGAGGTCCGGCAAGTTCAATCTCTTGTTTCATCTAAAAACTTTGTTATGGTAGCATACAATCAGGTAATTATAAAGTTAAGATGACTGCAAAATTTTCAAAAGCTGACACTTCACCTAAAACGTCCCTAAGTTGCTTTCTTCCACTCTCCGTAGCTATGTAAAAATTCAGTTCACAATCTTTTACTACGTCACTATAATAAACGAATTTATCTTTTTGTCTAGCTGCTTCAATTAGGTGCATTCTAACTTTTCCATTCATACTTTAGCAATCTTAAAAAAGATAAAGGTATAATTCTATATTTGAAAATTAGTTTTTAACCATGAAAAACAAACCAAAAAAATAACCTTTATATTGTAAAGAGATCTAAGGTGCTCAAATAAGTTCTAATTTTAATACAATTGCTGTTAAAAAACTACATAAATACAATTATGCCATTACACGTATCCCACAATAAAAGAGTAATCACAACTGATTATAACTATTCAGAAAAATATTGGTCAGAGCTATCCATAATCATTGAATCTGAAATTGACCAGAATGAAATAAAAGATGCAGATGAAGTCGATAGGCTACTAAAAACAGGGTTTCAATATTTATGCAAGAGTTTCGAAGAAGTAATTCAACAAAATTTAAATTCATCTTTTTACGTGTTTATAAATTGTTTACATGAAGATTCTCTTGAATTATATGAATTACAGTTAAAAAGAATCCCATTAGGGATTGATGAAAATGCTTTTGCATTATCAAGGCGTATATTAAAAATAATAATTGAGCAAGGGTGTCAACACAATTTAAAAGGCTGCCCTAATTTTTTCAAAGAAATAAAAGGTAATTTAAAAAAATATATTAGCACTACTGAAGAGCTACTTTATATAGGTGAATGGGCTTATTCATTTAGTGAATCTATTGCAAAGAATAAGTTATTTCCAGGTTCAACAGGTTTAAGAATTGAAGATGGGGAACTTGTTATAAATACTTATCAACCCTATCCTGAATTATTCAAATTCATTGGAAAAGATATTCCTAAACATGACTCCCAGGTCGCTGTATCAAAGTCTCTCATCGAATTTAAAGATTTACTTAAAAATGAATTTGCAGTAGAATATGATACTTTATTCGGTTTTACCCAAGAACAGGTAAAAACCCCACAATATCGGTTTGGCTTAGTATTTATTGACAACCTGATAGAATTGTTGCATGAAGAATTTGAGTATGACAAAGGATTTCTTGAAATTTTTTATGAAGGATTGACTCTATCGAAGGACAATGCTCTATCTGTAGAAGATTGTATAATCAGAAATCAGGATACACGAAGATTTATATACCGTCCAATCGTTAGATTTTTGATTGAGGATAAATACTATTATATGATTCCATATTATAAGTGGGCAGAAAGCATGATGACTTTGAGTACAAATGCATTTCCTTTTGGAGCGTTCCCTGATGAATGGAAACAATTTAGACCTATTAAAGATTTTGTTCAGAAATTAGATAATACTCACGATCAAATCCTTGAAGAGCCTATTACAGATTTGTTGAATCAGCATGGAATTTTTTATGATACAGGGGTAAAATCTTTTAAAACTATAACAGGAACAAATATTAATATTGCCAATACTGTTGGTGATTTAGATATATTGTTTTTAGATGTAAAAAACAAACTAATTTACGTTTGTGAACTGAAACATAACAAATCCAGATTTGATTATAATAACTGGCGGAGAGACTACTCCAATTTTAAAGCCAAATATGAAAGCCAATTGGAGCGAAAAACAAAATGGGCAGAAAAGAATAAAAATGTAATTCAGGAACATTTTGAACAGTTATATGGCGGTAATTTTACAGAACAGCTACAAGGTTATGATGTGCGGGGAATTTTTATTATTAATGCTCCAACAATTTATATGTATAATGGTAAATACAGAGCTTTTACGATTAAAGATATTTCTTTCCTCCTGAAAGGAGAATATGTAGATGTTCAGTTTGAATTTACTAGAGAATCGACGGGAGAAAAATATTTTGTAACTCACCCTTATTTTGAGAATACTTACAGAGTTTTTAATGAGAATTGAGAAATATAAAGTAAAAAACTTGATAAGTTTTGAAGATGGAGAATTCATAGAAAAATACATTTTCTTTTGGAAATCAAAATGAATAAGTTGGCACTCAATTTTTATCCAATTCAAATTTAAAATCCAATAACTCCTTAGGAGGTTTGCCTAATCCTTTTGCTAAATCTATTAGTGTGGTAAAAGACAAGTTTCTTTTCCCATTTTCTATATCACTAACGGTGCCCTTTGTAATTCGGCTACTATTTAGTACAACATCGTCCTGACTTAGACCTGATTTCATTCTAATATCTCTTATATGCATTCCAAACTTTTTTAATATTTCATTTTTTGCTAACTCCATTAGTTATAGGCCTTTGTACACAAGGCAACATATTATAACACCGGATAAGTTTTGAAAACGGAGAACTCCTTGATAAGTATGCTTTCTTTCGAAGAAATATTGGCTGAATATTTCTCTATAAAGCTGCTAATTAAAATCAAAAAAAAATATCCTAATATTTATTATTTTTCTTTTGATGCCTTTATATATTTAGTCATATTAAAATTGAATAACTCATTGATTGAAACTTTTAATTCTTTTGAAAGGAGTAAAAGAGTTTCATATCTCGGATTTGTATTGCCTCTTTCGAGCTCCCCAATAGTCTTTTTTGCATGACCCGTCCTTAATCCCAATTCTTCTTGTGAAATAGGCTTTCCAGTATCAGGATTAATTACTTTTTTTCTCAGTTCAGTAATTCTATATCCTAATGCTTTCTTCTCATTTATAAAGCTCTTTTTTTTCATTAGGATAAATTTCAAGTTAAAAAAACAAAATTTAGGATACCTATATGTATCCTTTTGAATATTTTTTATATATTAGCTCCTAATTATATAAATTTGCGTTTACTTCTTTAGTAAAATATTAGAAGCATTCGCTTTGAATCTCGAACTGAAAACTGGCGTTTTTATAACCACGAGAGGATAAGTAGAAGGCTCACGACCCGGGCGTGAGCTCTCTTATCGTGGTAAAGGTATGCCAGTACCCCAGTTCGGTAAGTTGAGTTTCACGCCTATTTTTTTGGCCAAAATCAAGGCAATACTCTTCTTACTATTCTTAGCATACTTCATAGTTTACAAGAGTTTCGCAATACGGTGTTTAACTTAAAAACCTATTGTGCCTATGGAAATAATCTATATGCTATTTAATGCCTGCGCTGTCTCTTAAAATGAATTAGCCGGTACAGTGGCAGGCCATTAAATATTTTACAAACTTGATCAGGGTGTAAGTCCAGTACTGCACTATGAAGCAGAAAAAAGCCCTCTATCTCGTGGTGGAACATAAGCATAGAGAGCCAATTTGTAAAACAAAACTATTGTTTCATTTTAAACTCATTCAAAATTATGAATAAATTTTTACTCATCAAAGGATGGGGTGTGCTTTGGTATTTGCCAATAGTGGCAATATGCCTTGCACATTCGCCTACCTATGCTTATAAAGCTGCTATAAGCACACTTCAAACACAGCAGCAACAAATCTCGGGTACCGTAACTCATGTTGATGGACCCCTTCCCGGAGTAACTGTTTCGGTAAAAGGAAAACCCTCCGGCACCATTACTGATCTGAACGGTCATTTTTCCCTTGCGGCAACATCCGGTGATATTCTTGTTTTTTCCTATATCGGTTACAAAACCGTTGAAATCCCTGTTACTGATCGTCTGACCATAGATATTCAACTGGAAATTGATAGCACAATGTTGGGTGAAGTGGTCATCAATGCCGGCTATTACTCAGTAAAAGACCGTGAAAGGACAGGGAGTATTGCAAGGGTTACGGCTAAAGAAATAGAAAAGCAGCCTGTCAATAATCCGCTGGAAGCCCTTCAAGGGAGAATGGCGGGTGTGGATATTGTGCAAACTTCCGGGGCTCCGGGAGGTGGTTTTGATATAAAAATACGA
Source organism: uncultured Flavobacteriaceae bacterium (assembly GCA_964469175.1). Taxonomy (GTDB): domain Bacteria; phylum Bacteroidota; class Bacteroidia; order Flavobacteriales; family Flavobacteriaceae; genus Planktosalinus. The sequence continues at coordinate 17,441 of CAYXXY010000006.1, read as the reverse complement.
GGTCAAAACAGTATTATGGCAGGCAATGCACCACTCTATATTATTGACGGGGTGCCCTATGATTCAAAATCATTCAGTAATCCCAATGTTTCCGCTCAAATACTTCCAATGGGAAATGTAAGCCCATTAAATGCTATTAATCCAGCTACAATTGAAAGTATTGAAGTGTTGAAGGATGCTGATGCTACTGCTATATATGGTTCTAGGGGAGCCAACGGTGTTGTATTGATTACTACTAAAAGAGGAAAACAAGGCAAAACCAGCTTTACAATCAACAGTAGTACAGGTGTTGCAAATATCACCAGAAAAATGGACTTGATGAATACGGAACAATATCTGGAAATGCGGCGTGAAGCTTTTGCCAATGATGGTATTACAGATTACCCAGTTAATGCATATGATGTGAACGGGACATGGGACCAAAACAGATATACTGACTGGCAGAAAGTACTGATAGGAGGGACAGCAAGTACACATAATATACAAGCCAGTGTTTCAGGTGGAAATGAACACACCCAATTTTTACTTAGTGGAATGTATCAGAATGAAACAACTGTATTTCCCGGAGATTTTAATTATGACCGGATCAATGTCAATTCCAATATACATCACAGTAGTTTTGATAAACAGTTTAATCTATTGTTTAATGTAGGATATAATATTGAAAATAATAACCTTCCGATGAAGGATTTGACCTTTGATGCCATATTGTTGCCACCTAACGCTCCTGAATTGTATGATGATAACGGGAATCTTAACTGGGAAAACAGTACATGGACAAACCCATTGGCAAGATTACAAGCACCTTATAAAAACAACATCAACGGGTTACTGTCAAATGCGGTGATTTCGTTTTTGCCTGTACCTAATCTTGAAACTAAAATAAATTTAGGCTATGGGAATAATAAAACAGATGAAAGTTATACATCACCACATACAGTACATGATCCGGCTTTTGGTTTAGACAGCAGTGCATCACAACTGTTTATGAACAGGGGAGAAAATAATTACTGGATAGCAGAGCCCCAGATAGAATGGAAAAAAACACTCAAAAAGGACAGGCTTAGTATCCTGATGGGAACAACCTTTCAAAAGAATGTAAATGATCAGGAAACGTTTATAGGTATTGGATTCCCCAACAACAGTTTCATTAATAATCTGAGCTCAGCAACTACTGTAATAATACTGAATGAAAATGAAACGGTTTATAATTACCAGTCCTTTTATACAAGGATAAATTACACATTTCGGGATAAAGTATTTTTGAACGCAACCGGTAGGCGTGACGGTTCCAGTCGTTTTGGTACAGGAAATAAATATGGAAATTTTGGGGCTATTGGAGCGGCTTGGATATTCTCTGAAGAACTGAGCTTATCATGGTTAAGTTTTGGTAAACTAAGGGGAAGTTATGGGATTACAGGGAACGATCAAATTGGGGACTATCAATACTTGCAAAACTATATTGTCAGTGATTTTCCTTATGATGGAAACATTGGTTTAGAGCCAGCACGTCTTCATAATCCACATTTTAAGTGGGAGGAAAACAAAAAGATGGAGGCTGCACTTGAATTAAGATTTCTGAATCACCGAATATCATTGTCTTCGGCATATTATAACAATCGTTCTTCTAACCAGTTAATCAATTATGCCCTACCAGGTACTACAGGATTTGCTTCCATTCAAGCCAATTTAGATGCTTTGGTGGAAAATTCAGGGTGGGAATTTGAACTGACAGGGGTAATCATTCGTGGCAATGATCTTAAATGGGATACAGCATTTAATATATCGTTGCCTAAAAACAAATTGTTAGAATTTCCGGGACTTGAAAATTCTACTTATGCCAATCGTTTTGTAATAGGCGAGCCCTTATCCATAGCCAGACTTTACAAATTAAACGGAGTGAACCCGGACACGGGGATTTTTGAGTTTGAAGATTATAACGGTGACGGAATGATTACAAGTGCAGAAGACCGGCAATATATCGCAGACCTGACACCAAAATTTTACGGGGGGTTCTCCAATACTTTGAGCTATAAGAATTGGAATCTTGATGTGTTTTTTCAATTTGTTAAGAAGAAAGGGTACAATCATTTCTTTGCAAGTAACCCACCCGGAATGATGTACAATCAGCCGATTGAAGCACTTGACCGCTGGCAGCAAACAGGAGATAACGCTTCTATTCAACATTTTACATCTGGTGCTAATCCTGTGGCTTTTCTGACCTATTCGCAGTTCAGACAAAGTAGTGGGACTGTATCGGATGCTTCTTTTATCAGGTTAAAGTCTATGGCGCTCTCCTATACACTACCGCTTGACAAATCTAATAATTCCTGCCGGATTTCTGTACAGGGACAAAACCTGTTGACCTTTACCCGATTTAAAGGTGGTGACCCTGAACAAACCAGGGGTTATTTACCTCCTTTAAGAAGGATTATCCTTGGAGTACAACTACACTTATAAATCAATTAAAAAAACAGATAATGAATACAACAAATATATTATGCCGATTACAAATCATCATACAAACCATTTGTTTGTCGGTTTGCCTGTTCCTTATGTTAGGTTGTGAGGACTTTCTGGAAGTTGATGACCCTTTTGGTCAGATACCTCATCAGGAAGTTTTTGAAGATGAAACTACCGCTACAGCAGCTGTTACTACTCTTTACAGTAAACTTAGAGACCAGATACTACTTACAGGTAATTTTTCCGGAGTAGGATTCACTATGGGTTTATATGCCGATGAACTGGATTATTACAATATCCCCGGGCACGCACTGGAACTACTTTACCAGCACCAGGTTTTACCTTCTAACTCGGTGGTTGAATCCACATGGAACAGTTCATATCACCTTATTTATTTGAGTAATGTAGCTTTAGAAGGTCTCGATGCATCAGAAACCCTGCCGGAAGCCGTTAAAAATCAGCTAAGAGGTGAGGTCTTATTTATTCGTGCACTGACCCATTTTTATTTGGTAAACCTTTATGGAGACGTGCCTTATATTACTACGACGGACTATGAAGTGAACAGCCGGGTTTCCAGAATGCCAATAGATATAGTGTACGAGAATATCCTAATGGATTTAACAGAAGCTAAATCATTGCTTGGTGATGCTTATGTTACCGGTGAGCGTACACGTGCTAATCGTTGGGTGGTATCTGCAATGCTCGCCAAGGTATATCTATACATAAGGCAATGGGAAAATGCGGAGAACGAAAGTAGTTTACTCATCAACAATAGCTCCTTATTCAACATGGAAACAAATATAGAAAACGAATTTTTGAGAGAGAGCCTTTCAACCATTTTACAGCTAACACCTAAAAATGCAGGAGACAACACTCTTGAGGCTTCTATTTTTATATTTTCATCAGGTATGCCCCCATTTGCAGCATTAAACCAAAGCCTAGTAGAAAGTATGGAAGTTGGTGATCTACGCAGAGAACATTGGATAGGATTTGTTACCGATGGAACAAATGTTTTCTATTATCCTAACAAATACAAACAGAACACAAATACAGGGATAAGCTTGGAATATTCCATTGTTTTCCGACTGGCAGAACAATATTTAATTCGTGCCGAAGCCCGTGCTATGCAAAGTAATTTTGGCGGAGCACAACAAGATATTAACACCATTCGCCAGCGTGCCGGACTGCAAGACACACCAGCTTCTACAACAGAGGAATTACTTCAGGCAATTCTGGATGAAAGGCGGTTTGAACTGTTTACCGAGCATGGGCATCGCTGGTTTGATATACGCAGGTTTGGAGTTGCCGGAGAAGTATTGGCTTCCATTAAACCCGGTTGGAAACCGACTAATGTGCTTTTACCAGTACCAGAATCAGAATTGCTGATGAATCCCAATCTAAATCCACAAAATCCTGGATATTAAAAACACATTGTAATTATGAGGTATGATTTTTTATTATTTATAGTGTTTTTGGTTTGGAATGTCTCTGCTCAAAAGGCTTTAGACACTTTAGATTATGGTGTTTGGGAGTACGTCTATAATGGGGATATATCAAATGATGGTAAGTGGATGTTCTATAATTCAAATTATCAAACTTTACCGGACACGTTGATTGTACTAAAAACTTCAGGCAACAAAAAGTATCAGATTCCTGAAGGTAAGTGGGGAAAATTTTCAGATAATAGTAGGTGGTTTACTGCATTTTTGAAGGATATCAGGCTTCAGGTCATTGATTTAAATAACGACACTTTAAGCTATATAAGCGATGTAAAAAGATATAGCTATACTTCAGATGAAACATATTTAATTGTTTCAACCACTGTAAAGGGTAAAAATAGTCTGATTATTAAAGGCCTCTTAAAAGGCACGGAGATTTCAATTTCTTATGTTGAAGAGTATTTAATTCATCCTTCTGAAAATAAAGTGGCATTAGTCTCAAAAGAAGGTGATTCATATTCCGTAAGGGTATTAGACTTAGAGGGCAATAAACTAAAAACAGTAAAAAAGCATGGCAATGTCCATTATAAAAATTTGGTATGGAGCTCCAACGGAATTAACCTGTCCTTTTTTGGAGAAACAAAAACAGGAGATTCAACCAATCAAAATATCTTTTATTGTGTGGATGAACAATGTGATTGGGAACTGGATTTTAATCAGAACCCTGAATTATATAGCAACCATCAAATAGAAGGAAATTATTTGGATTTATCTCAAAAAGGAAATAGGGTCTATTTTAAAGTAATTTCAAAACAAGATTTGACCAATGATCGGGAACCAGCAAATATACAAGTATGGAACACTTATGATAAATGGATATATCCGATGCGAAAACTTAATAATCTCTTAGGGGAAGTTCCGTTGTTGTGGTATTGGGAACCTTATGCCAATAAGGTTTTACCAATAAGTGATACATCATTACCACAAGTAATAAAGGTCAACGAAGATCTTGTTTTAAAATATGATAAGCTTGCCTATGAGCCACAGTATAAATACAGGGGTGATGTGGATATGTATTTGTATAATTTAAAAACAGGTGACAGCCGTTTATTATTAAGTAAAAAGGGGTTGGATGAGGTTTTTGTGTCTCCCAACGGCAAGTCGATTGTCTTCTTTGATAAGGAAGACTGGCGAGTTTATAATGTAAATAACAACGCCTTTATTAATTTAACAGCAAGTCTAAATAATTCTTTTTTGGATGTAAACAACGACCAAGATGATTTAAAGAAACCTTACAGTTCATTTATTTTGTGGGATGAGGAAAAAGATACCATACTAATATATGATGAATTTGATGTATGGAAATTTTCTTTGGATGGAAAAATAAAACAGCGATTGACAAAAGGAAGGGAATTAAAAAGAACCTATAGAATATACCGGGATTTTTTAATTCCTAAAAAAATAAATCCGAATGTGGTGAACCTAAAACAAGGCTTTTTACTACACACAGTGGATGAGGATATGAAGTCCGGTTATTTTTATTGGTCACCTGATCTTATTGAGAAAATAGTCTTTGAGGCAGCTCAAGTTGATGCGTTAAAGTGGACTTCAGATATGAAATATTTTACCTACAGGATTCAAAGCTATGATATGCCTCCAAAAATTTTGTTTTATTCTAAAAAAGATAATATAAATACATTAATGGTAGAATCAAACAGAAGTAAAAAAATAAATGACTGGGGTAAGGCAGAAATGATTGAATATTCTATGGAAAACGGTACACACTCAAAATCCGTACTTATTTATCCTGCCAGTTACAACCCGGCTAAAGAATACCCAATGATCATTTCTATTTATCAAAAGCAACCTCGAAAACTTCATGAATTCTTTCCTGTTTCTTGGCACTCAGAAGTTGGTTTAAATCCTGCTCATTATGCTTTAGACGGCTATTTTGTATTATATCCATTTATCAGTTTTGAAATCGGAAACCCGGGAATTTCAGCACTTCAGCATGTTAAAGAAAGTATCAATAATATTTCTAAAAAAGTAAAAATAGACAAAAATAGAATCGGTTTAATAGGTCATTCGTTTGGGGGCTATGAGACTACATTTATTATTACTCAAACAGATATGTTTGTTGCAGCGGTGGCGGGAGCTGCTATTACGGATATGGTTAATTTTTACCATACCATAAATTGGGACGTGGGGCATGAAGAAATGTGGAGGTTTGAATCCAATCAAATGAGAATGGGAGGTTCTTATTATGAATTGGAAGACAGTTATTTGAGAAACTCTCCTTTTCAGCATGTGAAGAATATTTCTACCCCTTTATTATTATGGGCAGGAAAAAAAGATTTACACGTTAATTATAATGAAAGTATCCGCTTATATTTAGCACTAAGAAGACTCAACAAAACAGGGAAACTATTACTTTTTGAAAACGAACAACATACTATACTAAATATAGAAAATAGAAGATATTTATCAAAATCCATAAAAGAATGGTTTGATTCATATTGTAAATGAGAAATTGTAAAGATATAAGAAGAGGATAATAAATTATCCTCTTCTCTTCCTCATTCTAAGGTTACGGCCAGAACATTTGATCTAGGCAAAGTGTGCCTGCCTTAGTCCTAAAGATTGTACTTCCATCATCTGTAGTACAAACACGGCCAGAAACAGTGGTACAATTGTGAAGTACCTGAACACAATCATTGGATTGTTGTATGTACCCTGCAATCTGGGCACTGTTTTTTTCCTCTTTTGTTGAAGTAGCAAAAGCAAATACTATTGCCAGCATAAATACCAGAAGAGGCATTCCGATTTTCAAAAATTTTGTTTTCATGACTTAAAATATTTATTTGATTTGTGACCTACTTTTTTCTACAGGTGTTCGGTCTTCTTCCTGAAACTGCACAGTATGTTTTGCGTTAGAACCGGGATAAAAATATTCCGGCTTTAAACGGTATAACCATAATCTATTACCTACTATCGCTACTAATAAATCCTTGTGAATCCGAAACTCACTTAGTTTTTTTTCCGCCTGGTGGTAGAGATAAAAACTAAATACATAAGAGTTGTCTGTTATATTATAGACATCAATAATCCCAGCAGCCTGCAATACCTCTTCATCCTCATACCTTCCTAACCGGTCACTATGGATATACAAATAATCTCCATAAGTAGCACTTTGTTTGTTTACCGTTATAGACTTTGCCGCACCTAATTTGTATTCATCCATGGTCTTATAATGGGCTATATCCAGTACAGGTTTGCGAATAGTATCTATGGTCTTCCCTGTAAATTGGTAGGACATATCCCTATCGGTCACCTCATAACTATTTTGATAGAAATAGGTATATATAAATTGTTGATGAGCATCATTCCAAAGTAATATGCCGTCAGTACCAAATGTACCGTCTGTTTGTTTTTCAAGAATGTCTGTATTTAAAATCGTTACAATGGAGTCCTTACCTTTTTGCATCAATCCGAATGTATTGCTCATTGTTTCACTGCTTACAGTCAAAATACCAATATGTACTGAATCTGCTGCAACAGACTGGGTAAAATAGGCATTATCATAAGAATACACTTTTGCTCTCCAATTACTTATTTTTCCAATGAATAATACTGGCACAGTGCCGTCCCCTACATAAAAATAAGGTGGATTTACTGAAATTCTTACCCTACGATAAGGTAAGTGCATACTATCTATGGCAACCTGGAATTTATTTGCATGTTTAAGTGAAGTGTCCAAACTCATCATAAAAAGGGGTGCGTTATAGTTCCCCAAATAAATAGTATCATCATCCATTCCTGCAATGTAATAGGAATTATATTCCAGGTCGAATTCACCAATTTTTTCAATAGGGTGGGGCATATACCTCCTTATAAAAGCATTGTTGCGTTTGATTTGTTTTTCTGAACTCAAGAAAATAATGGTTACTACGATTATACCAAAGATGGTCAATATGGATAATTTTAGTAGGGTTTTACTCTTTTTAGTAGAAAGAAATAAAATTGAGATTCCCGATAGTAGGATAAAGACAATATTAAAAATCAAGTGTTCCGTCCAACCAAGTTCTTCTAATACACCCCCACAAGAACAAGGAACAAAAGAAGTGAAGTTTAAAATAATAATGATATAAGCTGTAAACATGACCATCAATCCATAAAACCCATATAAACCCAGAATTCTAAATCGACCGATACATAGCAATATTGCTATTAGTATTTCAGATATAGGTACAGCCCATACCACCCAGTGTGCATAAGCACTAAGCAGCGGTGATTGCCCTAATTGGTTTTGAAAAGTATTAAAATCAAGAAGTTTACTGACAGCAGCATACACAAATAGCAAAACAAAAAGATAACACATGCCTGTTACTATATTGCTTTTTGTTGAAGTACTTAATTTCATTATGTTTATCCTTTTGTTGCCGGCACAACATATTCTGAAGGTAAATATGCAATACGGGACACCTCAAAGGTAACAGGTATCCTATCTATAATACTTGTCAAAAAGGAGCATAACATGTTGAAGTACAGCCAATTTTTGTTAAATTTTATTGATAAGTTGAAGATTTAAAAATTAAAAAACCGCTATGAAAATTCATAACGGTTTTTTTGAAGATTAACAAAAAGAGGCCTATGTCATTACTTTTAAAGACTATTATCAGTTGGCAACTATAATTTTGACTGTATTTACCACTTTGTTGTTTTCCATTAAACTAACATAATAAATCCCGTTGCTCCAAGATTCGGTTTCAATTTTAGTTATTTCAGATTCAATTCTAAGAGATTTTATCATTGCACCTGAACTACTAGAAATCTGTAGGCGCAAATTTTTGTTATAGTTACTACATCTAACGAAAAAATACTCTTTTGCAGGAATAGGGTAAATAACAAGGTTATCTGTAATTTGAATCTCATTTAAATCTGTTTCAGACAAACTTCCACGATTAATAATAATTTTTTCTTCAGATCCAATGTAACCTGCTGTTATTTTTTTTGCCCAGTAGGTTCCTTCTTCCCAATCTTTGCACTCAATCAAAAATTGATTGGCCCTTGTCAAAACATCCAATTTTTTAACTTCTGTTCCATTATTGTCAAAAATTACTATATCTACTTCATCAGCCCACTCATGATCTGCAAGAGCATAATCAACAATAAAATAATTGTTTGGAAGTTGAGGGTAAATCATAAATGTTTCAGAGACTAATTCAGTTGCTGTACTCCTGTTTTCCAAATCTTCAATAGCTGGAATCGGAAAACCATAGTCTACATCATTAATAAGAGATAATACAGCCCTTGATTGCATGCCAGCAATAGAGGTGCTATCCAATGCAAGTGTGTAAATTGTACTTTCTTGTTCTTCGCTTAGTTCAGACCAGTTTTTATTAGCATTATTCAATGCTAGTTTAATGTCAAACAATTGGGAAAACTTATTATATTCATTTTGTTCTGCAACTGAGAACCCAAAATTATTAGGCATCTCATTTAAAACTGATTGTGCTTGTTGAAAATCAGCATTTGACAGATAGAAATCAATCAATTGGTAACTACGTTGAATTCTTTTCTGAGCTTCATCTACTAACAAATCTTCAAGTAGCACCATAGATACTCCAGATGCATCGTTCATCAATGAATCTATAAGATTGTTTATTAGGTTTTCTCTTTTGTGGATTAAAGATGAAATTTTACCTTCTAAATTTTCTTTTAATGACAGTGAGTCACGTCCCATATTAATTTCATCAAGCATATATCCCGGAAGTGGATTTTGCCTATTTTCCAATGCATGTTGGATTTTCAAGGATTTTGCTGATTTGGGATTGGCTGATAAAACTTCTTTTAGCATAATTGAAGGCAAGACATCTTCCACTGTTGTGGCCTTAACCATAATAGTGTCTGACAAAAAGGGAGACTCACTCAATAGAGTATTGCGCAAAGCTAAAGCGTTTTCAGGTTCTGTTTCTTCTATCTCTTCGTGTAGGTCCTCTGTGTCCCCTCCGTCGGTTAATATCATATAGTCTATTTTTAAATCTTCTATATTATTTTCAATTGTGGATTTATCTGATATCGAGCCAAAGCCATTTAAAGTTGATGAACAAGGGTTTTGTAATTGTGAGTAAAATATATTTACATTTATGTTGCAATCAGGAACATATTGGGGGGAGTTTTCAGCCAGATAATAAATTTGGTGAGAATTACTTACGAAATCATAACAATCGTCGTTAAATACATTACCTGCAGTATCATTATTTTGACCTTCCTGAAATGGGGCGATGAAAGAATTAGGAGCCACATAAATTGCTGTAACATAATTATTAAATTCATTGCACGAAAACACTAAACCTTCAGTTATTTCATCTATATCAGGGTTTTGAACAGTATTTTTTCCATAGGCATAAATACCGGTAAATAAATCTGAGAATTCATTTCTGTATATAACATTTGCTGACTTGCAATCCCGAATGAAAATTCCTGTTGAATAAGTTTGCTCCATTGATGATTGAAAACTGTTTGCTTCAATATGGAAGCCGTTGCTATTAGCAATATATAAGCCAGATGGACTGTTTAAGCCGTTACCATCAACGAAAGCACTATGTACGTTGACCTCATTAGAAGTGATTTTCGCTCCATAGAAATTGTTTAGATACACTGCGTTCCAATTAACGTTAAATATATTTTCATTAATTGTAAGCAATGGATTAATAAATGAAATTCCAGTTCCCTGAACCTCAATAGCAGAATATAGGTTTTCAAATAGGTTCTCTTTAATATTTGATCCCGTATCGTGAAGCACAATTCCTTTACCCTGATTGCTAGGGAGTGGGACATTGACAGGACCTAAAGGATTATGATTGATAAATGTATTGTTAAGGATATTTATCGGACTTATTTTCCATAAATAAACAAACCTATTTGGATGAACATCTATATCTGCCATAAATGAAGTTGTTTCAAAATGACTATTCTGTATATAAGAGTTGTTCTGGTATGAGTAATCAGAGATTAATACACCAAGGATATTATCGGTGAATATTGCATCATCAATTTTCACGATACCTCCTGAAATAGGATTGCTTACTCCACGAGATAAAGGATGATTTCCAGCTGAAATAGCAATTTTTGCATGCTTAATGGTTGCATTGTTCTTTAACTCTATGGTTCCTTGATTAGATGCAGTTTGAGGAAGGTTTTTATTTCCTAAAACTTTGACACCTTCCCAAAAGCCACCGCAGGAGCTGTTTAGTTCTCCACCATCAACAATTAATTTTGCCCCGGGTTCTATGATGAGTTTTCCTTTTTTGGTAAAACTAATTTTTGATTTTATGGTTAAGTTGGCGTTTGCCTTAACTATTAAATCCCCTTGAATATGCTTATCCTCTTCCCATATTGTACTCAAAAAACCAAGTACTTCAACCGATTCTTCACTTTTAAAAGTACATTCTTCACGATAAACACCTGTATTTTGGGCATTGGCCCTATAGCTTCCCCATTCTACTTTATCTGCATCACCCAAAGATTCCCAAACATAAGTGACTGCTTTACTACTACCCGCTATTACTTCGCTTTTACCATTATTATTAATATCTCCCACATAAGGGGTTCCTACAAAATCAGCTTCAGGGTCATTCGGCTGCAACCCCCATCCTATACTTTCAGAGCCATCATACTTAAAAGCCCTTATTGTGCCTCCTGAATTTACAATTATTTCAATAGTATCATCTTGGTCTATATCTGCAAGTACAGGTGCAGTATCACGCATATCATCTATATCAACAGGAAATCCTGCCAACAAAACACCGTTCTTATCCAGGGCATATAGTTTATTCCTACTACCAAAAATCACTTCAAGATTACCATTTCTATTAAGATCGCCTACTGCCATTCTGGGAATAATATGACCTTCGTTATTACCATTTGGAAGAGTAATTACCATATTTCCTCCCCAGTTACTGTTAACGTAACTCCCATTTTCTAGGTTCAAAGCATATACATAGCCATTTGCCCCGTTTTTGGTAATCAGTAGTGCTTCGAGTTTTCCGTCGTTGTCTATGTCTGCCAAGACAATGCCTGTATCAGCCCTTTGTCCGGTAGCAAATTCTTTGACCAAAGTCAAGTTTGTTGAAAAATTGCCATTATGATCCCAAATATATACCGCTCCTCTCCCGGTTGTTACCTCTTTAAAGCCGACAACAATTTCTTTATATCCGTCTCCATCCACATCTGCCACCGCAATTTCACCCTCTGCCCAGTCTGTATTGCCCAACTGTTTTTGTCCCAACAGGTTTTTATTCCGGTCATAGATTGAAATACGTTGTTTTTCATCTAAAATGATGATTTCAAGATACCCATTACTGTTCAAGTCTGCTAAAACGGGATTTCTTAGTGTTCTGTGCCCAATATTAATTTGACCAGGTAAAAAGGTGTTGTTCCATAAAAGATCGGGTTTGTTGTCATTATTAGTATCAACGGTCCTAAAACCATAAAGAACCCCGGCGTTAGCCGTATTGTCTCTTCCTATGGCAAAAACCTCTGCCTGTCCGTTGTTATCTATATCGCCAATAGCGGGGCTTGACCATGATGCCAGTAATGTTTCGGCAAAACCCCAAACTTCTGTCGCATTTCCGTCAATATCAAAAAGTTCTTCACCGGATTCATAAAAAGCCATAATGCGCCCTAAGGAGGGAATATTAAACTGATGTTCGTTTGATTGTGTTAAGAAAATTTCTTTTTTGCCATCTCCATTTATATCATAGGCTATCGGAGAGGTTCGGGCAGATCTTGCTGCACCAGGATTTGTTTGTATTGGAAAACCTCCATGACCTCCTAAGGTTGTATTAGCCGGATAAGCCACTAAAGCTGCTAATGGCAGTTCGTTCCCGGTGGGTGAGACCACACTTATTTTATACCAATATTCTGACAATGGCGAAACGGATAAGTCAGTGTAAGTGGAGGCTGTGGTTACCAACATATCATTGACCCTTTCAAAAACCCCCGTTTCGGTATCACTGCGATATATGTGGTACCCGCCCATCTGCTGTACAGGATTCCAGATGGGTGTAATATGATTGTTGCTTGAGGTATAATCAAAACCGCTTATCAGCGGTGGAAGGGCTTCTGCCAAGTCTATTTCAAATATTTTTTCCACACCAAAGGCATCGGTAAGGGTCAATTCAAAAATCAATGCCCCTCCTGTATAGCCTGATCCTATTTCCACTGTAAAAGCTGTGGTATTGGTCAGTTCTTCACCGGGTTCTATATTGCCATAAACAAAAGTAGAATTGGTGACCGAAGCAATGTTTGCGGGCAGGGTCGTGGCCAATTCTGCATTAACGGCTTCCGCCGTTACCTGCCCGGTGTTGCGTATATCCATGTACAATTGTACTATATCGTTTGGGGCAAAGGTGCTCGTCTCCACTCCATTTACCAAGGTGCTTCTGTTGCCCGGTTCCAACTGTGCCCTGCTCAGTGGCATTAAAAAAGGTTCTGTAAAAGTGCCTTGTGCCGTGGTGATCACCAACTCAAACGGTATTGCCCGCAGGTTGTCCTCATCACTTGCGGTAAAAGTATAACTCACCAAGGAGTTTCCGGTTTGACCGGAAGCAATGTCATTATATCCTGAAGTGTTTTGTGTCACTTGTGTGTTGGTGCCGATAACAGTTAGCTGGGCAGAGATATTGGTAGCATCAGTTGCCCCGGTATTGCTCAAGTCAAAAGTAATATCCACGCTTTCACCCGGCTCAATGATGCCATTGCCATTTGCATCTGTAAAACTCAGGTTGCTTTTGTATAAATGTGTACCCGTAAACTGTGTTACGGAAACTGCAGCCTCGTAAGGTTCTTTATTACGACTGGTTGCCGTAACATAAAGATCTCCTGTGGTATCAGGGGTAATATTAAAGGTTACCGGAAAATCATCTGTTTCAGTATAAGCAAGTACCTCGCCCTCTTTATACAGGCTTACTTTTACCGTGTTCCCAACTGGAAACCCGGAAACATTGACTTGGAAATCTTGGTTGCCGTTTGCAATTGTAGAAGCATGGGTAACTGCTAAGTTAGTAGGTGTTTCAGTGTAAACAGATAAATCGGGATCCCCGAGAAGTTGGAATATTTTAAGTAGATAATTTTGATAACTACTACTTGTTTGAGCATTTTGAGCTGTATAACTATGCAACCAACCCTGTTTAAACACACCTTCACTATGGAGGGAATTAAAAAACTGTTTGTTAAAATGATAGCTGGGTGTTGCAAAAATACTTGCAGAAGCACCATAGTAGCCAACACCTCCCCCAGGGGAATTTAGCCAACGTTCACCAATATAACCTTCCCGTTCTATTGCAGCAGTATGACAACCTCCTGCAAGAAAAATCCCATATTTCCCGGTGTCAGGTAAATTCTGAAAATCTTGCATGGACAATCCGGGTAGGTGAGTTACTTTTCGCAGTCCGATACGGTAGGGCCCGCCGTGGTCCAATACATTTATTAGCCCAAAACCTTGATTGATTTGGCTTAAAAATCCGGCATGAGATTGATTTTCGTCATTAATGACTACTTGATTATCGGTACAGGCATTGGGGTCGGTATCATAATAGGCATAACACCAATCAGGTCTATAATAATTACTTAATGAATTATTCCAGTCTACATTATACTCAAACATCCCATAAATATCTATATTATTGTGATGTGCTTGTATTATTTCGAAACCAACCTTTAAACCAGTTCCATTCCAGGGGGTGTTGAAACATGCCCCATAACCCCCCAGTTGTTTGCCCAACCAAGTTCCGTTAGGAATATTTGATGCAAGTGAATTACGAGTATATGTAAAATTTTTATGAAGGAACAAATCCACTTGACTTTCTGTGCCTACTGGTGCCCGGCCAATGGCAATATCAGCCGTATAATCTGCATAATCAGGAGCGGTATTGCCTGTTGTATTTTGCCCGAATAAGTGGTTGCCATTGGCGTTCCAATTATCTTCATAGGGAAAAATAGCAGAATAGTACAAGTCTGTTGGCATATCTTGAGAGTGTTTGATCCACCTGACTGGTATGATTTTAGCGGAACCTCCCAAGAGTATATATTCAGTACCCCAAAGTTCATGGGCTTCCTGAATAAAACGGCGTATCTGCTCCGGTACATCCAGGCCGGGATAGTTTTGCCTGATGACATCCACGGTTACAACCTTGGCGGGAGTCCCGCTTTGGGTTTTCCATTCGGCAAATTCCTGAAATTTACCTGTAAAGTCACCTACGGAAGTGCCTGATATATCGGTATTGTTGGTGATAATCACATATTCCACCCGGCTACCGTAGGGGGAGGGCAAGTCAGTGGTTTCAAATTGACGGCCCAGAATTACGCCAGCGTTTCGCCAAGTATCCAATTGAGCAACCACAGCGGGATAAAAAGTATCTAAGTCAGCAGTATTGGCAACGGTTTTTTGTATGTAGCGGTAGGCCGCTTCGTCTTGATGGTTATAACTCCTTTGTTTATAGGGTTCGGCGGGCGGATTACTGGTATAATTTACTGTAAGCGTTAGCTCGCTTGCCAAATATAACTCCCCGCTTGCCGGAATATAGCGAAAAGGAATATAGCTGATACTGATATAAGTATAATCGCGAAATCCATGAACCTCATAACTTAAAAGAGATTCCTCTGGGAACGGGTCATTGGAGTTATAAACTGAGGTTTTTTGTTGTACAAAAGGCAGTGATTCGCTAAAATCGGGATAGGAGGGTGGTTGTGCTGGGAACAGGTTAAAACTGCCTGCAAGTTGGGATTCCTGCCCAACGTTAATGCTTACCCCAGTCATAGCTGCCCCTTGGGGCAATAATAAATTAATGGTTATTACCGGTAGTTGCGGGTTGCCTGCAATATCTTCATCCTCTAGATGCATAGCATTCGCAAGGTTGATAACATCATACCCATCGACTTGCTGTACATCCACATTATTTACAGAGTAAGAAATCTGTCTTGTAAGTTGTTGTGCTTGAATATCAAAGCTTAGTAGAATAATTATTATCCATAAAAAAGGAGTAAGATTTTTCATGATTTGACAAGTTTTTTGGTTAGTATTAGTCCATTTTCATTATAAAGGATTAAGAAATAAAACCCCGGTGGTAGAGAAGTTAAATCTATTTGAGAATCTGTCCCAATTTTTGTTGTTTGGAATACCGCTTTACCAGCGGCATCTATGATATTAACGCTTAGGATTTGAAAGGGATGCTCCGGCAATTCAATATTTAATATGTTTTGCACCGGATTTGGATATATTTTTGTGTATTGAAGAAAAAAATCACTAAACCCCAAGTTATCACATTCTTGTTGTGTCTCTACAAAAGTGGATGCGGGGTCAATTAGAAACCAATTAGCATCACTATATGCGGTATCATCCACAAAAATGCATTTAAGGTCGGGATTAGATTGAGATCTAAAACTAGCGTTATCAATATTATGATTATTACCATTTCTTACATCCAAGCTAACTAAAAGGTTATCTGAACAATCCAAATATTCTAATGCTATATTTTCCGAAAGATTTAAAGATGATAATTGATTTTCTTGACACTCCAAAAATGTCAGAGCTATATTCTCGCTAAGATCCAAGGAACTAATTTGATTTCTAAAGCAATATAGCTCAGTTATATTGACAAAAGCTTCAATCCCGGTCATATCCTGTATTTGCCCCTGTATAAATGGATCGCCTACAATCAAAACAGTAATGGCTTCGGCTTCGCTTACTTGAATCTCACCGTCACCATTAGTGTCAATGATATCACCACCAAATAGATCGTGGTTTAGTAATGCATCTTTAAAATGTGGGTCGGGAATGTTGACTATTTGTGCGTTAGCAAAATTAACGGTACATAATAGCAATAGGGTTTGGAGTATTGTTTTCATAGGGCTGAGAATTAATAGTTGCCTAAATATAAGCATTTTAAAATAAAATTTAACAATAATTTAAGTTTTTAATGCATTCATGTTCTCTCTGAGTATGTCAAAAAATCGTTTAGAGTCTAAAGTCTTTTTTCTTTATTCCTAACCCAAATGTGCGGCCCAAAAAGCCCTCAATAAGATATATCAGTTAATTTTTATTACAAACAAAAGTCAAGATAAGTTTAAGACTTACTTCTTTTAAACTTTAAAAGAAGTTTCTTTCAAAGTTCAACCATAAAATTGAAAAAGTCAATGCGGGATTTCCCGTATTTTTTCTATTTCAAATCAGTGAAGCAAGGAAATTCCAAAAGAACCATCATTGAAGTGTTTAGAAAAAAGTACTTTATTCTAAAAAAAAAGGGAAGCGGGGAGGGGGAGATTGACATAAAATGAAAGACCACTGTGGTTTTTCACAGTGGTCTTTGGTAAAAAATTTAGAAAACTACCTTTTCCGGTAGAAGCGGGTTTATCAATAACTTAGATCAAAATTCCCGTTTGTCAACCCAATCTGACCCCCGTCATTATTTTCAACAATTCCTGAAAAAGTACCGGTCAGGGTTCCGCTGGTATTTGTTGTTACGGTGTTATTAAAAT
>CAYXXY010000005.1:0-195304 GCA_964469175.1 uncultured Flavobacteriaceae bacterium | reverse complement strand
ATAATCTCTTTTTTAAAATTTAAATAAAAATAAAATGAATATTAATAGGTGTTGATAACTAAACTTTTTTTAAATCCTTGTTGTATTTTAAATCGTCTATTATTTCCAATACTTCATTTAAGTCATTTGGATGAACCATCAATCTTATTCCTCCCAGGGCATGGGAGTGGAACGGAAGTATATTAAGCATGGTTTCGTTTTGGAAGAAATGGGAGATTTCACGTTGTTCCAGTATGAGCCTTAATACTGCAAACTCATAGGAATAGGTAAACACAGCTGCCACAACATAATTATTCATACTAAAATTGCTATTTAAGAAAGCCATACTAATTTAAGAAAACTTTACAGTAAATACTGTATATTTAGACAATTATGACGTAATTTTAACATCCAAAAAATACATTGCATGTCTGCAAATAAAAAAAGAAAAAAATCAAGTAATAAGATACCCAATTTATCTGAAAGCATCTTAAAAATATTACTTTTAAATCCAACCAGTACTTTCAACTACAAACAAATTTCTGCTAAACTTGGTCTGGATGATGCAAGTAGTAGAAACCAGATAATTAAAAAACTGAAAGATCTTCAAGGAAAACAACAAATAGAAGAAATAGAAAGAGGAAAATACCGCATAAAAAAAGGAAATCAATACCACACAGGAAAGCTCGATATGACCACCAGAGGCCAGGGTTATGTAATTGTTGAAGGTTTTGAAGATGATGTTTTTGTAACAAGTAAAAACATCAATAAAGCATTACACGGCGATGAAGTGGAAGTGTATGTTTTTAAAAGAAGAAAAAACGCAACCCTTGAAGGCGAAATAACAGGAATAATAAAAAGAAACAAAACAGAATTTGTAGGAGTAATTGACATTCAGAAAAACTTCGCTTTTGTGGCAACATCTGATGTAAAAATGTATACAGATATTTTTGTTTCCAAAGACAAAATAGGAGAAGCCCAGCAAGGAGATAAAGTATTGGTGAGTATGGATGAATGGCCGGAAAAAGCCGATTCACCTTATGGAACTGTGATTAAAGTGCTTGGAAAACCTGGAGAGCACAATACTGAAATACATTCAATACTTGCACAATATGGATTGCCATATGATTTTCCACCGGAAGTAGAAGAATTTGCAGAAAAAATTGATACTAAAATCAATAATGAAGAAATAAAAAAACGCAGGGATATGCGTGATGTATTAACCTTTACGATAGATCCTGCAGATGCAAAAGATTTTGATGATGCCTTGAGTTTTCAGGTATTGGAAAATGGAAATTATGAAATAGGAATACATATTGCCGATGTTTCGCATTATGTAAAACCCGATACAATACTTGATGAAGAAGCTTATGAAAGGGCAACATCTGTGTATTTGGTTGATCGTGTGGTACCGATGCTTCCTGAAGTTTTATCAAACTTTGCCTGTTCCTTAAGGCCAAATGAAGAAAAATTCACCTTCTCGGCAGTTTTTGAAATCAATGAAAAAGCAGATATAAAAAAAGAGTGGTTTGGAAGAACGGTGACATTTAGTGACGCACGCTTTGCTTATGAAGAAGCACAACACATTATAGAAACCGGAAAGGGGGAAATACCGGCACATTTATCACTCACAGGAGAAACTTATCATGCCAAGGAAACCATTGTAGAAGCTATAAAAACGTTGAATAAACTCGCTAAAAGCATGCGCAGAAAACGTATGCAAAACGGGGCGATTTCATTTGATAAAGTAGAGGTAAAATTTAAGCTGGACAAAGAAAAAAATCCAACAGGTGTTTATTTTAAAGAAAGCAAAGAGGCCAACCACCTCATTGAAGAATTTATGTTGCTTGCCAATAAAAAAGTAGCTGAATTTATTGGAAAACAAAGTCCTAAAAAAACGTTTGTATATCGTGTCCACGATGAACCCAATGATGAAAAAATTGCAGCTCTTGAAGGAATTATCAAACGTTTTGGTTATAAACTAAATACTCGCGACAGAAAGTCAACAAACGACTCTTTAAATAAACTTTTAGAAGAAGTAAAAGGAAAGAAAGAACAAAACCTGATAGACACCCTGGCTATCAGAAGTATGAGCAAAGCTGAATACACCACACAAAATATTGGTCACTATGGTTTAGCCTTTGATTACTATTCTCACTTTACATCACCCATACGTCGCTATCCTGATGTGATGGTGCATCGTTTACTTCAAATGTATCTGGATGGCAAGCCTTCACAAAAAGAAGAGGTTTATGAAGAAAAATGCCGGCACTCCAGTGATATGGAAAACCTGGCCTCAAGTGCCGAGCGTGACAGCATCAAGTATATGCAGGTAAAATATATGCTTGACCATAAGGACCAGCAATTTCTTGGTGTAATTTCAGGTGTTACAGAATGGGGCATTTATGTTGAAATCATAGAAAACAAATGTGAGGGCATGGTAAGTCTTAGAGAACTTAGGGACGACCATTATACCTTTGATAGAAACGAATATGCCGTTATTGGCAGTAAAACAAAAAAAGTATATCAGCTGGGCGATGAAGTTTACGTTAAAGTAAAACATGCCGATTTGGTGAAAAAACAACTTGACTTCACTTTAATTGGCAGCAGGGAAGATGTAGAACGATAGGTTTTTATTTTTTTAATAAGAATAGCTACATTTGTTTTACAGACAAAGTCTATGATTGAAGATTTAATAGCCGCAATTCCTTTAGGGTTTTTTCTTGCATTTTTAATTGGGCCTGTATTTTTTATACTTCTTGAAACAGCTGCTGTTAAGGGAGTAAGGGCTGCAATTGCCTTAGACCTGGGAGTGATTTTTGCAGACATAGTATTTATTTTTATTGCCTATTTCAGTACAAGTCAATTACTGGAAAAAATAAAAGACGATCCTGCTTTATACATATTTGGAGGGGTAATACTAATTACTTATGGTATTATCTCGTTAATAAAAAACAAGAAAAACTATCAACTTCAGGAAGACCCCACAATTGTTATTATTAAAAAAAATAACTACATCGAGCTGTTTATAAAAGGATTTTTCCTCAATTTTATAAATATTGGTGTGTTAGGGTTTTGGTTGGGAATATTAATAGTTTTTGGCCCTCAACTTGAAATGAATACAGGCCGCATCACTTATTTCTTTGGTGCGATTTTAGTCACATATTTTGTGGTTGATATTTTTAAAATACTTGCTGCAAAAAAACTTAACAACAAACTCACCCCATATAGGATTTACCGGATCAAGAAGATTATAAGTATAATTATTATTGTGAGCGGTGGCTTCCTGTTAATTAAAGGCATTTTACCAAAACAAATTAACGGCACAATAGAATCTCAAATAGAAAGAAGAATTCCAACTATATAAAAAACTCCCTCATTTTTCAATGAAGGAGTTTTAATTCATTTTGAGGCATCGTCCGGATTCGAACCGGAGTAGACGGTTTTGCAGACCGGTGCCTAGCCCCTCGGCCACGATGCCCTATACTCGCCTGCGCGGGTATCTCGTTAATTGATTCCTCAATAAGAGTCAGCAAATGTAAAAAAATTTAAATTCAATTGCTATCTAAATATTGAATTTAGCGAATAGCTTTCATTACAACAACCACTTCAGCAACATTTCCACCAATGGGCGGGTTGACCTTTGAAACCTTTACCTTTACCTCATTGACCAATAAAAGCTCGCTAAATATTCTGTCTATAATTCGCTTTCCAACATGTTCAAGCAGTTTTGAGCGCACTGCCATTTCTTCTTTGACGATTTTGTTCAAGCGAACATAATCAACGGTATCCTTCAGTTCATCGGTTTTTGCGGCTTCAGCAAGGCTGGCCTTTACTTTTAGGTCAACCAGATATTCAGAGCCAATGCGACCTTCTTCTATCAGGCAACCGTGGAAGGCATATACTTTAATTTTTTTAAGACGGATGATTCCCAAATCAATTTATTTTAGTCCGCTGCAAAGATAAAACTTGCAACGGCTTTACATTCACATAAGCCCATAATTTTAATACCTTTGTACTTCAAATTTAAACTATGTCAACAGAAGTAAAATCACTCAATTTTATAGAGCATATTATCGAAGACGATTTAAAGGCCGGTTTCCCGAAAGACAAACTGCGTTTTCGTTTCCCACCTGAACCTAACGGTTATTTACACATTGGCCACGCTACATCCATTTGTTTGAATTTTGGATTAGGTTTAAAATATAATGCCCCTGTTAATCTAAGATTTGATGATACCAATCCCGCCAAAGAAGAGCAGGAATTTGTGGATGCCATTAAAAAAGATGTTGAATGGCTGGGTTTTGAGTGGGACAAAGAATGTTATGCGTCTGATTATTTTCAGGAGCTATATGACTGGGCAGTTTTATTAATTAAAGAAGGAAAAGCCTATGTGGACTCTCAGTCATCACAAGCTATGGCCGACCAAAAGGGAACACCCACCGAGCCCGGCAAAGAAAGCCCTTATAGAAATCGTTCAGTTGAAGAAAACCTGGCATTGTTTGAAAAAATGAAAAACGGTGAAGTGGGAGAAGGTGAACATGTATTGCGTGCTAAAATCAACATGGCTTCTACCAATATGTTGATGCGAGATCCGGTAATGTACCGGGTGCTTCACAAACATCATCATAGAACCGGGGACAACTGGAACATTTACCCCATGTATGACTGGGCCCATGGCGAAAGTGATTATGTAGAACAGGTCTCACACTCGCTTTGTACCCTGGAGTTTTTACCCCACAGGGAGCTTTATGATTGGTTTTTAGACCAAATCTATGATAGTACTTTAGTAAGGCCAAAACAACGCGAATTTGCCCGCAGAAACGTTAGTCACACTGTTGTGAGCAAGCGCAAGTTGCTTCGCTTGGTTCAAGAGGGCGTTGTTTCCGGTTGGGATGACCCCAGAATGCCCACAATTTCAGGAATGAGAAGAAGGGGTTATACCCCGGCTTCCATCAGAAACTTTGCAGACAGTATTGGTATAGCAAAACGGGATAACCTTGTGGATGTAGCACATCTAGAGTTTTGTGTGAGGGAAGATTTAAACAAAGTTGCCCCAAGAGTGATGGCTGTTTTGGACCCGGTGAAAGTTATCATTACAAACTATCCCGAAGGCAAAGAAGAATGGCTTGACGCCGAAAATAACCCGGAAGATGAAAATGCAGGAAACAGAAAGGTTCCCTTTTCGCGTGAGCTTTATATCGAAAGAGAAGACTTTAAAGAAGAAGCCAACAGAAAGTTTTTCAGACTTTCAATTGGCAAAGAAGTGCGTTTAAAAAATGCATACATCATTCAGGCAGAAAGTGTCATAAAAGATTCTGAAGGAAACATCACTGAAATTCACTGTACCTATGACCCCGAATCACGAAGCGGAAGTGGAACAGAAGCATCACAGCGCAAAGTAAAGGGAACATTACACTGGGTTTCAATCCAGCATGCAATTCCTGCAGAAATTCGAGTTTATGAACGCCTTTTTCTTGTAGAATCCCCGGACACCAACAAAGAAAAAGACTTTATGGAATACATAAACCCGGACTCTTTACAAATCACAACCGGATATCTGGAGCCTTCGTTAAAAGAAAGCAAGCCGGAAGAAATATTTCAGTTTCAGCGCATTGGCTATTTTGCTGTTGATAAGGAAAGTACTCCAAATAAACTTGTTTTTAATAAGACTGTGGGGCTCAGGGATTCTTGGGGCTCTAAATCTGATTAAGCCATCTTGTGAAATATTAAGAAAGTTTAAGACAATTCGGTATTTATTAACCGGTTATTAACAATTTTGTCTGTTTTAATTTGTAAATTAGAGGTATTAGAATTACTAACCTTTTAATTTATATTTATCATGGCAAATAACACAGGACAAACCCTTTTAGCATTATTAACCGGAGCAGCCATCGGCGCAGGAATTGGAATACTTTATGCTCCTGATAAAGGGATAAACACCAGAAAGAAAATTGAAAAAAGCGCTAAAAAAGCTCAAAAAGAACTTCAGGCGAAGCTCAATGAAACTAAGAACAACTTATCTTCTAAAGCAAATGCAGCAAAGTTAAGTTTTGAAGAAAAACTGGAAGAAACCTTATCCAATGCCAGCTACAAGGCTGACGATATCCTAAAGGCAATGGAAGAAAAGCTGGAAGCATTGAGAGCTCAAAATGCTAAGCTTCAGAAAAAGTAAAAATAGAACTAACCAAAATTCATTAACGTGTTTGAGAATCTAACTAACAGTGCAGAGGAGATACCGGACAATCTTGACTCATATATTCACAGTAAACTAGAGTATTACAAGTTGTACTTGTATAAAAAGATGACCAAGTCGATGGTGTCATTCTTCAGAATATTTTTTCTTGGCGGAGTGGCGATGTTGATGCTCTTTTTTGTCTCCTTTGCTGCTGCATATCTCATTGGAGAAGCAGTGGGAAATATAGGCCAAGGATTTTTAATTATTGCAGGCTTTTATATTTTAGTGTTCATTTTTGCATTGACATTCGGAAGAAAGTTTATTGAACGCAGGGTATTGAGAAGCACTTCAAAGTTATTCTTTAATGACTAAATAACAGAAACAGAATTATGATAATTTATTCATCTTTTGAGGAAATAGACCGTGAACTTGAAATCCATAAACTTCAAGCTGAAATTGACAAAGAGAAAATGAAGTTAAACGTTAAAGTGATTAAAAACTCACTTTCCCCCACCAATATTGGTGTTGAAGTAGCGTTAGCTTTGGTTCAAAAGTTATTGTACGGTAGAGCGTTACAGAGATTATTTAGAAGAAAATAAATTTAAAAGCCCCGAATTTTCGGGGCTTTTTTATTTGCTTTACTCAGAAGTGTTATTTTTTTTGGATTTAGAGTCGCTTTCCTTTTTGTTTTGAACTATCTTGTCCTTTTTCATTTGTTCGCCAATCATATTTGAGGCAGTAAAAGAAGCCACCATATTGTTGAGCATATCACTACCCGCCTGAGGCGAGTTGGGAAGTAAGATTAAATTTGAATTTGTCTCTTCACCCAAAGACTGTAGTGTGTCATAATGCTGGGTTACCACTATAAGTGCCGATGCTTCTTGTGAATTTATACCAACGTTATTTAACACATTTACACTTTCTTCAAGTCCGCGAGCAATTTCCCGTCGCTGATCTGCAATACCCTGTCCTTGAAGCCTTTTGCTTTCAGCTTCTGCACGGGCTTTGGCAACAATTTTTATGCGTTGAGCTTCTGCTTCAAATTCTGCAGCAGTTTTTTCACGTTCAGAGGCATTGATTCGGTTCATGGCGTTTTTAACTTGCTGGTCAGGGTCGATATCTGTGATTAATGTATTAATGATATCATAGCCATAACGTGTCATGGCCTCGTTGAGCTCTTTTTTAACGGCATTGGCAATATCATCTTTGCGTTCAAAAACATAATCCAGCCTCAGTTTAGGTACTTCAGCACGCACCACATCAAAAATGTAAGAAGTAATTTGGTCGTGTGGGTATTCAAGTTTATAGAAGGCGTTGTAAACATGCTCTTCAATCACTTTAAATTGAACAGAAACTTTTAGTTTTACAAAAACGTCGTCTTTGGTTTTGGTTTCCACAATGACATCTAGCTGCTGTACCCTAAGATTTACCCTTCCTGCAACCCTGTCAACTATCGGAATTTTCAGTTGCAACCCTGACTTTCTTATACTTGTATATCGACCAAAGCGTTCAACAACTGCTGATGTTTGTTGTTTCACAATAAAGAAAGTGCCAAATAATAATAGCACAAAAATGATAATACCGAAGATTAAAATTACATTTCCCATAGTTTAAATTTTTGAACCCTCAATTTACGAAAATTAAGTTTACATTTGGGCGACAAATAATTAAATAATTGAAAACCTCAGCCCTGTTCTGCATAGTTCTCCTTTTCTTTGGGACCAATGAACTATCTGCACAAAAAAACTTTAAAGAATACAACGTAATTGGCATCTCCGGTGGGCTGACAATGTTTGATATCAAGACCTCTGACTTTTCTACTACAAAGCGCGAAGGCTTTATGTTTGGGTTTCAGATGAGGGGAAATGTTTACAATAATTTTGATATGATTTATGGTATCTCTTTTTATGACACTCAAATTGGTATTGCTGCTCAAAGCAATGCCACAGCAGGTCAAAAAAGGGAATTAAACTACAGCCTTCAGTCTGCCCAGATTTCTGTATTATGGGGGTATAAGATCATCCGTCAACATCTAAGTATTGAAGCCGGTCCCGTTTTAAACGTTAGCGGTAAACTTACCCTTAAAGACACCCAATATGACGACTATATCATTGACGGGTATTCTGCTTTAAGTGCGGTGGATGTAGAAGATGTTTCAAGGATTAATTTTCACCTCGCAGGGGGATTAACAGCGGGCTTTAAAAACTTCAGGGTTTTTGGGCAGTATCAATATGGAGTAACAAATATGCTTAATAAACTAAATAAGCAAGACTTTGAAAAAAGCAATTTTAAGGGTCAAAACAGTTTGTTTGCCATTGGGATAACCGCCTACTTTTAACCCAACATTTTAACCGAGTTCTCTAGTCTTTTTATGGATTCGTCTTTGCCTAAAATTTCCATAATGGCAAAAACATCAGGGCCTTTCATTTCGCCTACAAGCGAAAGGCGTAAAGGCTGCATGATACTTCCAAACCCAATTCCGCTTTCAGTAATCCAGGCCTTTACACTATCTGATATGATTTCTTGCTTAAAATCAGAAACATTGTTTAACACAATGATAGCTGCGTGAATAATTTTATTTGTTTCAGCTTTCCAGCACTTTTTTGCAGCGGCCTCATCATACATTTCTGGTACATTAAAGAAAAAACTGCTTTGTTCCCATAGATCATTTATAAAAGAAGCACGCTCTTTAACGAGTCCAACAATAGTGAGTAGGTTCAAAGATGTTGTTACTCCTTTTGAATCAATTAGGTTTTTAAATTGATTTTCAATTTCACTTTCGGGTAATTGTTGAAAATAATGGTGCTGAAACCATTTGGTTTTTTCGGGGTCAAATTTAGCGCCACTTTTGTTTACGCGATCCAACTCAAATGACTCAATGAGTTCTTCCAAACTAAATATTTCCTGTTCTGTTCCGGGATTCCACCCCAGCAATGCCAGCATATTCACAACTGCCTCCGGAAGGTAACCATCTTCTCTATAGCCTGAAAAAATTTCGCCTTCAGCACTTTTCCATTCTAATGGAAAAACCGGAAAGCCCATTTTATCACCGTCCCGTTTGCTGAGTTTGCCCTTGCCAACAGGCTTCATTATAAGCGGCAAATGTGCAAATTGCGGAGCTTTCCAATCAAAAGCATCATAAAGCAACTGATGCAGCGCCAAGGAAGGCAGCCACTCTTCACCACGAATCACGTGTGAAATTCCCATTAAATGATCATCCACAACGTTGGCAAGATGGTAGGTTGGCATACCATCGCTTTTAAACAAAACTTTATCATCAAGTACATTGGTGTCGATTTCCATTTGCCCCCTGACGATGTCGTTTAAAACTAAAGTTTGATTCACAGGGGTTTTGAACCGGACAACATAAGGCTCCCCACTTTGAAGGCGACTAGTTAAAGCAGCTTCATTTAAAACAAGGGAATTGTCCAGCTTTTCCCTGTTGTGATGGTTATAGATAAATGTTTTTCCTTTGCTTTCGTGTTCTTTTCTGTGATTTTCCAAACTTTCATTTGTATCAAAAGCATAATAAGCATTTCCGGAAGCCACAAGCGAGTCAGCAAATTGTTTGTATAAATGTTTTCTTTCGCTTTGGCGGTATGGGCCACAACCTTTTTCTTTTTCAATACCTTCATCATATGGAATTCCGCACCAATTCAAGGCATCAACAATATATTGTTCAGCACCTTCCACATAGCGGGTTTGGTCAGTATCTTCAATTCTTAAGATAAAACTGCCGTTGTGTTTTTTTGCAAACAAATAATTAAAAAGCGCCGTGCGCACCCCACCAATGTGAAGTGGACCTGTTGGACTGGGCGCAAACCTCACCCTCACATGATTTTGGCCTGAATTTGCTATATCTTTATTACTCATAATATATACCTTGAATTGATTCAAAAAACAATCTAACAAAGATACGATTAATGGCACATTTTAAAAGGTTTCAGCATAATTTCCACTGAACTTGTATAGACACAATAAATAGCTGTTAAAGTTTGTTTAACTAAGTCTTAAGTATTGATTTATAAAATATAAAATGATTACTTTTATCGGTTAAGACAAAACAAACGCTTTTGAACCACTTTTTACAAATACAGGAAAAACTGGAGCAATTTATCAGGAAGTTTTATACAAATGAACTGATAAAAGGCACAATTTTGTTTTTTGCTATCGGTCTGTTGTATTTTATTGCCACTGTTTTGATTGAACACTTTTTGTGGCTCTCACAAGCCGGCAGAACAATTTTGTTCTGGTTGTTTATTGCCGTAGAAGTTATTCTGTTCGCAAGATTTATAGCCTTTCCTTTGGCGAAACTTTTCAAACTAAAAGAAGGAATTGATTTTTCGCAGGCATCAAAAATTATTGGCAATCATTTCCCTGAAGTCAATGATAAATTGCTAAACGTGCTTCAGTTAAAGGAAAACAAACAGCAGTCTGAACTTTTACTTGCCAGCATCGAGCAGAAATCCAGAGAACTACAACCAATTCCCTTTGTAAATGCCGTTGATTATAAAAATAACCTGAGGTATCTGAAGTATGCTGCAATACCCGTAGTCATTATATTATTGCTTGTTTTGACCGGAAACATTAATGTCATTTCGGGTAGTTATGAGCGCGTGGTAAATTATAAAACAGCCTATGAACCGCCCGCTCCTTTTAGTTTTTTTGTAGTAAATGAAAAACTGGAAGCTCTTGAAAACAGGCCATTCGTATTAAACGTAAAAGTCGCCGGAGATGTCATTCCCGAAACAGCATCCATAATTTTTAATAACGAAACCTATTTTCTGCAACAAACCGCAAAAGGCGAATTTCAATACACGTTTTCCCGTCCTGTTGAAGACATTATTTTCAGGCTTCAGGCCAATGAAGTCACCTCAAGACCTTACACAATAGATGTAATTAAAGTGCCAACACTTTTGTCTTTCGAAATGGAACTTCAATACCCAAGATACACCCAGAAAGCTAATGAGACCCTTAAAAGCACCGGTAATGCCACTGTTCCGGAAGGAACAAGAATCAATTGGAAACTCAACACACGCGAAACCAATAATGTAAAACTTAAAACATACGATTCCATTGTCAATTTTAAAAAGGAATCTCCACATTTTGTATATTCAAAACCTGTGTTTTCAAAGCTGGACTATACCATTTCTACTTCAAACGAACTCTTGGATGACTATGAAAACCTGAATTTTTCCATTAATGTAGTTAGAGATCAACATCCGGAAATTGTTGTGGATGCCAGACAAGACACACTCAACAGTCAAATCACTTATTTTTCAGGAAGGGTTTCAGATGATTATGGCCTTACCAAGCTCCGGCTCATTTATTATCCCACAGACGATGAGGAGAAAAAAACCATTGAACCGCTTTCAGTAAACAAGGGGACTTTTGATCAGTTTTTATATGTTTTCCCGGGTGAACTAGAATTGGAGCCGGGAAAAACCTATAGCTACTATTTTGAAGTGTTTGACAATGATGGCATAAATGGCCCGAAAAGTTCCAAATCAACAGTTTTTTCGTTCAGAAAGTTGACCAGGGAAGAATTGGAAAGACAACAACTGGAAGAACAAAGAGAAGCCATTCAAGGATTGAACAGTACACTCCAAAATATGGAGCAGCAGAAAAAATCGCTGGAAGAGCTTTCGCGCATGCAAAAAGAAAAAAGTGAACTCAACTGGAATGACAAACAAAAGGTAGAAGAGTTTTTAAAGCGCCAAAAGCTTCAGGAGGAAATGATGAAAAAGTTCTCGGAAAAAGCCAAGGAAAACCTTGAAAACTTTCAAAAGGAAAATGAAACAGACCCTCAAAAAGAAGAACTTTTGGATCGCTATGAAGAAAACCAACAGCGTTCAAAGGAAAATGAAGACTTGCTTGAAGAATTACAAAATCTAAAAGATAAAATTGAAGAGGAAGAACTTTTTGACAAACTAGAACAACTCAGCCAACAAAACAAAAAGCAACAACGCAACCTTGAACAACTACTGGAGTTAACCAAAAGGTATTATGTAGAAAAAAAGGCCCAAAAATTAGCAGAGGAACTCGAGAAATTGGCCGATAAACAAGAAGCGCTTTCCAAGTCGCCTAAGGAAGAGAACACCAAAGAAAAGCAAGAAGAGCTCAATAAGGAGTTTGAGGAGTATATGGAAGAGATGGAGCAATTGAGGGAGGACAATCAAGAACTCAAAAGCCCGATGGACCTTCCGGACAATAGCGCTCAGGAACAAGAAGTTCAACAGGACCAACAAGATGCTACTGACCAGTTGGAGCAACAACAACAAGAAGGAGCTAAAGAAAAGCAGCAACGTGCGGCAGATAAAATGCGTGAAATGAGCCAGCAAATGCAAATGCAAATGTCGGCTTCGGCCTCTCAGGGAGCCCAAGAAGACATGGATATGTTGCGACAGATTCTCGACAATCTTGTAATATACTCACACTCGCAAGAAGATTTGATGGAAAACTTCAGGGAAGCAAGATATGGCAATCCTCTTTTTGGAAGAAAACTTGTCAGACAAAGCGAGCTCAAGCAAAATTTCCAGCACGTTGACGATAGTCTTTTCGCTTTAGCATTAAGAAATCCAATGATTGGAACAGTTATAAACGATTTAATTGAAGAAGTGCATTACAATATGGATAAGTCCATGGAGGAGCTAGCCCAAAACCGCATCAGAAATGGGGTTGCTTCACAGCAGTACGCCTTTACCGGAGCAAATGATTTAGCTGTACTGTTAAGCAATGCACTTAATAATATGCAAATGCAAATGGCAGGTGCAGCCGGTCAAGGCCAGGGGCAAGGCAGAGGCTTTCAATTGCCTGATATTATTAAACAGCAGGAGAGTTTGATAGAGAAAATGGAACAAGGCACCAATCCTGGGGAAGAAGGTGATGATGGTGAAGAACAGGGGGAGGGTGAAGGACAAGGCGATGGTGAGGGCGAAGGAGACGGACAAACCGGCTCAGATGGCGATGGGAATGACGGAAAAAGCGGTGAAAATAACAAAGAAGGAGAAGGCAGCAAAGAAGGAGGAAATCTTGAGTCGGAAGAAATGAAAGGTTTGTTGTTTGAAATTTACAAGCAGCAGCAAATGCTTAGAATGCAACTTGAAGACAGGCTTAGACAGGAAGGATTACCAGCTGACGCAAGAGAATTGATGCGTCAAATGGAACAAGTGGAACAGGAACTCCTTGAACGCGGATTCAATCAGGCAACTTTGAGAAAGATGAACGAAATTAAGCACCAGTTAATGAAGTTAGAACAGGCTGCTTTTCAGCAAGGTGAAGACGAAAGAAGGCAAGGAAGAACGAATCGTGAAGATTACCAAAACACGTTAAACAGACAACTCGAAAATGCAAGAAACTATTTCAACAACGTTGAAATTTTAAACCGTCAACAACTTCCTTTTAGGCAAACCTATAAACAAAAAGTTCAGGAATATTTTAACACACCCAATGATTGAGTTTTTTTCTGAAACCGACTTTTCACTTGAAGAGCCTGAAATATTTTCAAAATGGATTAATACAGTTTTGAAATCTGAAGGGTTTACTGAGGGGGACATTTCCTATATTTTTTGTGATGATGATTACCTTCACAAAATCAATCTTGAATATCTCAGTCATGACACCTTAACCGATATTATCAGTTTTGATTATTCTGTTGGAAAACAGGTTCACGGTGAAATATATATTTCTATTGAACGTGTAAAAGAGAATGCATTAGAATTCAACGAGCCATTTGACAATGAATTAAAGCGAGTAATAATCCACGGAATTCTACATTTTATGGGTTACAAAGACAAAACCCCTGAAGAGGAGAAATTAATGCGGAAAAGGGAGAATGAAGCGATTGCAACATTTGGATGAATAACGGCATGTTGCTGATAATCAATGAAGTATATTTTAACAATCTGATATTCTGATATTTAGCTTATATTTGCGCCCGTTTTAGGAAAACAACAACGTTCCACGTGGAACAAATCTATATTTGATTTTTTTATGTTTGAAAAAGAGTATGACGTACTGGTTGTGGGAGGAGGGCATGCGGGCTCAGAGGCTGCTGCTGCTGCTGCTAATTTAGGTTCAAAAACCCTGTTGGTTACCATGAACCTTCAGAACATTGCCCAGATGTCCTGCAATCCTGCTATGGGCGGAATTGCCAAAGGACAAATTGTGCGTGAAATAGACGCTTTGGGTGGTTACAGCGGGATCGTTTCAGACAAAACAGCTATACAGTTTAAAATGCTCAACAAATCCAAAGGACCTGCAATGTGGAGTCCCAGGGTTCAAAGTGACAGAATGCGGTTTGCAGAAGAATGGCGATTGATGCTTGAACAAACCCCCAACCTTGATTTTTACCAAGAAATGGTATCTGGGCTTATTGTACAAAACAATAGAATTGTTGGAGTAAAAACATCTCTGGGAATTGAAATCAAAGCCAAAAGTGTAGTCCTTACCAACGGCACTTTTCTAAACGGATTAATCCACATAGGCGAAAAGCAATTTGGCGGCGGAAGAGCAGGTGAAAAAGCAGCAACTGGCATTACAGAAGATTTAGTAAAATTTGGTTTTGATGCCGGAAGAATGAAAACTGGTACACCTCCTAGGGTTGATGGCAGGTCACTTGACTTTTCCAAAATGGAAGAACAACCCGGCGATGATGTCCCCGATAAATTCTCTTACAGCAACATAACACAGCCTTTAAAAACGCAACGCTCTTGTTATATCAGTTACACAAGTCCGCAAGTGCACGATTTGTTGCGCGAAGGATTTGACAGATCGCCCATGTTTAACGGAAGAATAAAAAGCATTGGCCCCAGATACTGCCCTTCAATTGAAGACAAAATCAATCGGTTTGCAGATAAGGACAGGCACCAGCTTTTTGCCGAGCCCGAAGGTTGGAATACGGTTGAATTTTACATCAACGGATTCTCCACCTCATTGCCCGAGGAAGTGCAATACAAAGCCTTGCGCTCTGTTCCCGGATTTGAAAATGTCAAGTTTTTCCGTCCCGGTTATGCTATTGAATATGATTATTTTCCGCCAACTCAGTTAAAACATACTTTAGAAACCAAACTTGTTGAAGGCTTATATTTTGCAGGTCAAATAAACGGAACCACGGGTTATGAAGAAGCCGCTTCTCAGGGCTTAATGGCCGGAATTAATGCACACTTAAAAGTGCACGAAAAAGAACCGTTTATTCTTAAAAGAAATGAAGCTTATATAGGTGTTTTGGTTGATGATTTAATTACAAAAGGAACAGAAGAGCCCTACAGAATGTTTACCTCAAGGGCAGAATACAGGACACTATTGAGACAAGACAATGCCGACTTTAGGCTTACGCCAAAATCATTTGAAATTGGCTTAGCCAAAGAAGACCGAATGCGTAGAATGGAAGAGAAAGAAAAAAAATCGGCAGCATTTGTTTCGTTTTTTAAAGAAACCAGTTTTGCCCCGGAAGTAATTAACCCGATTCTTGAAGAGAAAGAATCAGCCCCGGTAAATCAGGCTGATAAAATGTTTAAAGTGTTTTCAAGGCCTAACATCACACTAGAGGATATGCGCAAAATTCCTGAAGTAGAGGCTTACATTCAGGAGAGCGATTTAGACAAAGAGATACTCGAGCAAGTGGAAATTCAGGTCAAGTATTCCGGATATATCGATAAAGAAAAGAACAACGCAGACAAGCTCAATCGCCTTGAAGGAATAAAAATTCCCGAGAATTTTGATTATACAAAATTGAAGTCTCTTTCCCATGAGGCCAGAGAGAAGTTGAGCAATATTCGCCCCGCTACTATTTCTCAAGCTTCCCGCATCAGCGGTGTTTCTCCAAATGATATTTCTGTCATGTTAGTCTATATGGGAAGGTAATGTTCCACGTGAAACATTTAATTATTTTAAATTGAAATCAACTGTAAATAGCTACATCAAAACAAAAGATTTTCTGCTATCCGGCGAGGAATTTACCTTAGTGGCAAATGAAGAAAAGGACTTGCTGAAGACAATTCCCGTTCCCGAGAATGTGTCAGATTACTATAAAAGCGAAAACTACATTTCCCATACTGACTCTAACAAATCATTTTTTGATAAGGCTTATCAACTTGTGAAAAAAGTTTCCCTGAGTCAAAAGGAGAGTTTGATAAAAAAGTTGAATAAAGGGGAAGGCTTACTTTTGGATATTGGATCGGGTACAGGTGATTTTTTGGTTTACGCAAAAAGCAAAAACTGGAATGTTCAAGGAGTTGAACCCGGAGAAAAGGCCAGGCAACTTTCCGAAAAAAAAGGAATAATTGTCAATGAATTTTTACAGGATGTTGAAGAAATGCAATTTGATGTCATCACGCTTTGGCATGTACTTGAACATGTCGAGGATTATGACGCTTATATTTTAGAAATCAAAAAAAGACTAAAACCCGGCGGAACTTTAATTGTTGCCGTGCCCAATTTTAAGTCTAATGATGCATTGCATTATAAAGAGCATTGGGCAGCTTTTGATGTGCCCAGACATTTGTGGCATTTTTCAAAAAATTCAATTGAACGAATTTTCACCCCTCATCATTTTAAACTCATTCAAACAAAACCCATGTGGTTTGACGCTTTTTATGTGAGCCTGCTTTCTGAAAAATACAAAACCGGAAAAGCAAACTGGATCAAAGCCATTTGGCATGGAACTCATTCAAATCTGTCCGGAATCTTCACCAAAGAGTATTCTTCACACATTTATATACTAAAAAAAGAGGAGTAACGTGGTTTTAGGCCCAAAATCACCTCCAAACTCTACAAAACAGGGTTTTGGTTGTCTCAATGGAAATCCTCGCTTAAATCGAAGAAAACAGAGCCAATTTTTATAAGCAAACCAAATAGCCGCGCTTGAATCGAATAAGAAATATTTATAATTAATTTTAGGCAGCTTTATGCAGCAAGCGGGTGAGTTGAATGGAGAGGTCGGTAAAAATGATTTTTGCATTTCCGTTTCGCTCTATATGATAAACGGCATCTTCCAATGCTGAGATAATTTCCAATACATTAGCTCCATGAACATAGGGAGCAAATTTTTCAAGCGCAAAGTTGGCATCCTTAAATCTCAAATAGACTAGAGAAGGAGTTTTGTAATTTAATAACAAGGCTTGGCGGAAGAAAGAAATGCAATAGTCCAAAAATTGTTTTTGAACTTCACGGCCTGTTCCCGCTATACTTTCGCTCCACGCCAACAAATCGTTGATTACTGTTTTGTTCCCTTTTGCCCTAAAGGCTGCCCTGATCCAGAAAATTACCCATTCTTCAAAGTGTGTGTCTTCACTACTGTTTTTATAAAGGTGCAATGCCTTGTTGTAATCGCCTGATGCTTGTCTGGCAAACTCCTTGGCGGTTTCATAAGCAGCCCCTTCTTTTTGTGCCAATCCATTGGCAATGATTTCTTCCGGCAATAACGGAAATCTTATCAATTGGCAACGCGACTTAATCGTGTCAATAATTTGCTCATCGTCTTCAGTAATTAATAAAAAAACTGTTTTTTCCGGCGGCTCTTCCAGCAGCTTTAATATTTTATTTGAACAGGAGATGTTCATTTTATCTGCCATCCAGACAATCATTACTTTATATCCACCTTCATAAGCTTTAAGCGAAAGCGATTTTACCATATCCTGAGCTTCATCCACACTAATTTGACCTTGCTTTTTCTCAATACCAATGTGATTGTACCATTCAAACAAACCGGCGTAGGGATTGGCCAGAACAAAGTTGCGCCAATCCTCTAAAAACATGCTTGATACAGGGTGTTTTTTTATTTTATCATTGGTGGAAACCGGAAACACAAAATGCAAATCAGGGTGTGATAGTTTATTGATTTTTAAGTTACAAGAAGTGTTGTTTTCAGTTTCTGATTGTGAAAATGCGCCACACAGAATGTTTCGGGCATATGCTAAAGCGAGCGGTAAAACACCTTGACCCACAAAAAGTTGTGCATGCGGAATCCTTCCGTTTTCAACTCCGGTTTTCAAATGGTTTTTAAGATGTTCTAGGCCTAAAACTTCAGAATAGTACATATGCAAATATAGGATATTTCAGGCCAAACGATTGCTCTCAATTCTTAGAAAAAAGTATCTTTGTCTCTAGAATATTTTATTTATGAAAACCCTGAATAGCTTCAATTTTAAAAAGAAAAAAGTACTCGTAAGAGTCGATTTTAACGTTCCACTAAACCAAAGCCTACAAGTGACGGACGACAGCCGAATCAGAGCTGCCAAACCCACAATTATTAAAATACTCGAAGACGGAGGAAGTTGCATATTAATGTCGCATTTTGGTCGTCCAAAAGAAAAGGAAGACGAATTTTCGTTAAAACATGTTGTCAATAAGGTTTCTGAAATTATTGGCGTAAAAGTTAAGTTTGCATCAGATTGTGTGGGCTCTGTTGC
Organism: uncultured Flavobacteriaceae bacterium; assembly: GCA_964469175.1. Taxonomy (GTDB): domain Bacteria; phylum Bacteroidota; class Bacteroidia; order Flavobacteriales; family Flavobacteriaceae; genus Planktosalinus. The sequence goes on along the minus strand of CAYXXY010000005.1, from coordinate 176,737 downwards.
TGAGGAAGCGGTTTCAAAATTAATGCCCGGGGAAATACTTCTTCTGGAAAACCTGAGATTTCACAAAGAAGAAACCGAAGGCGACAAGCTGTTTGCCAAAAAGTTAGCAAGCCTTGGAGACTTTTATGTAAATGATGCCTTTGGTGCAGCCCACCGTGCTCATGCCTCAACCGCTGTTATTACAGAATTTTTCCCTGACAACAAAAGTTTTGGATTGCTTCTGGAGAAAGAAATCAACAGCCTGAACAAGGTAATGAGAGACAGTAAAAAGCCTGTAACCGCCATAATTGGTGGCGCAAAAGTGTCTTCAAAAATCACAATAATTGAAAATATTTTAGATAAAATCGACCACCTGATTATTGGTGGCGGAATGTCCTTCACCTTTGTAAAAGCCCTTGGCGGAAAAGTGGGAGATTCGTTGGTAGAAGAAGATAAACAAGAATTGGCACTTACCATACTTGAGGCGGCAAAAAATAAAAACGTTGAAATTCATTTACCCGTAGACGCGTTAATAGCCGACAGTTTTTCTGAAACTGCAGCAAAAGATGAATGTAGCATTGACAACATTCCCGACGGCTGGATGGGACTGGATACCGGCAAAAAAACCAACGCACTTTTTGCAGATGTAATAAAAAAATCAAACACCATTTTATGGAACGGACCTGTGGGTGTTTTTGAAATGAAATCATTTGCAAACGGTACAATCTCATTGGGTAATGCCATTGCTGATGCTACAAAAAAAGGAGCATTTTCATTAGTTGGTGGTGGCGATTCTGTTGCAGCGGTAAAGCAATTTGGGCTTGAGAAAAAAGTGAGTTATGTGTCAACCGGAGGAGGTGCTATGCTGGAGATGCTAGAGGGGAAATCGCTCCCCGGAATAGAAGCTATTTTGGATTAGGGCAATACCCTTTGAATGACTGCGTTTTAATCATTATTTTTTATTATTTTGCAACACCATTCTAACAAAAAACAATAATGAGTAAAATACTAACTCCCCTGATTTTTACTATGTTATTTTCTCTGGCCTATGCTCAGGAAGATAGTTATGACCCTCAACTAGAAGTAGCCGATTCACTGGAAGCCGAAGATATTGTTGAACAAGAACCACTTTCTTTACTTGACAGCATCCGCTCTATATTTAGGGTTCACCAGATAAGCTCAGAAATTGACAGTCTCTGGAAAAAGGAACTTTACAATTCAGAGTTGTTTGACGAAATGTATGCTTTTGTCACCGAGATAGACATTAACGAAGGCGAAACCGTTGAACTGGAAGAACTTACTACAGAAACACTTAAGCTTCGCCTCGCTTTGCTTGACGCTAAAACCCCTTTTGATGTGGCTTATTCCCCGGCTTTGGAAAACATCATTAAAAGCTATTTAAGCCGACGCAGAAATTCCCTTCAGCGCTTAATGAACTTAAGCAATTTTTATTTCCCCATGTTTGAGCAAGAGCTCGATAAGCATAACCTTCCGTTGGAGTTGAAATACCTGGCCATTGTAGAGTCTGCATTAAACCCCAGGGCGAGATCTAGAGTGGGGGCAACAGGATTGTGGCAGTTTATGTATCCTACAGGAAGAATGTATGGCATGGAAGTCACTTCCTATGTCGATGAACGCTCAGACCCTTTACGGGCAACAGAGTCTGCGGCTAAATATTTAGGAGCCCTTTACAACATGTTCAACAACTGGGACTTGGCGTTAGCATCATACAATGCCGGTCCGGGAAGAGTTTCAAACGCCATTCGCAGATCAGGAGGGGAAACCAATTATTGGAAAATGAGACATAATTTGCCGCGTGAAACAGCCGGCTATGTTCCTGCTTTTCTTGCAACTATGTACATTTTTGAATATGCAGAAGAGCACGGATTTAAATTGCCAAAAACAGGTTTGCCTTATTATGAAACTGATACCATTCACGTGAAACAAACCCTTAGGTTTGCAGACCTTTCAGAATTGCTTGACATACCAATTGAAGAATTGCAATTTTTGAATCCGTCTTATAAATTGGATATCATACCATACATTGAAGGAAAAAACTATTACCTGAGGCTCCCTCTTGATGTGCTTGGAACTTTTGTGAGCAATGAAGACTTAGTTTATGCCTATATAGATTCCAAAGCCGAAAAAAACAACAAGCCCACTCCGGAGTTTTATGCACAAGACCAGCAAATTACTTACAGGGTAAAAAGCGGCGACTTTCTTGGAAAAATTGCAAATCAATATGGGGTGACGGTAAATAATATAAAGACCTGGAACAACCTGAGAAGCAACAATCTAAGAATTGGCCAGCGATTGGTGATCTATCCCAGAGGGCAAAGAAATACATCAACAGCAGTTGCTCAAAATACATCCACCAACACGGGAACAAATGAATATGTAGTTAAACAAGGCGATACGCTTTGGAGCATTGCAAACAAACATCCCGGTGTAACTATTGAGAATTTAAAAAATTGGAACGGTATTAGCGGTACTACTTTAAGACCCGGAATGAAACTAAAGCTTTCAGGCGGGTAAAAAATCTTTAAAGTAATTTTTAAAATACAATGTTATGAAAAAGATATTCTTGCTGCTTTTGACATCATTTGTCCTTTTTTCTTGTAAAGAAAGCAGTAGTGACCGTCACGCAATGTTGCCCTCTTCTTCTGGAAACATCAATAACCTTCAAATTGTTATAGACAATGAGCTTTGGGAAGGCGAAGTGGGGGAAGTTATTAGAAGGCATTTTGCCGCTACCGTAGAAGGTCTGCCACAGGAAGAGCCTCTCTTCTCAATCAGCCAGTTGCCACTTCACGCCTTTGATGGGTTCACCCAAAGACACCGCATTTTTCTATATGTGAAAAAAGGAGAACAGCAGCAATTCAGAATTGCAGATGACTTTTATGCCAAGCCTCAAAACGGGTTTTTTATTAGCGGGCAAACCAATGAAGAAATCATTGAAGCCATTGAAGAAAACACATCAAAAATGATTGAAAGTTTTCGCAAAACTGAAATCAAAGAAAAACAACGAAGAATGTCGTTGTCACGATTCAATACTGCCCCAGTTAGGGAAAATCTCAAAGTTGATTTTATTATGCCCTCTGCCTACCGCATTGGAAAACTTACTGAGGATTTTGCGTGGTTGCGAAAAGACTTGCGTTCAGGCGATTTAAACCTGCTTATTTATGAAATGCCTCTAAACTATTTTGAAGAAGAATCCACCAGAATGCAGGACATTATTAGGATGCGTGATTCAATCGGCCTAACACATATACCCGGACCGGTGGAAAACAGCCATATGATTACCGAAATGGCTTTTACTCCATATCTTTTTGAGTCTGAAGTTGACGGAAAATTTGCCTATTTGACAAAGGGCACCTGGGAAGTCTATAATTTTTTTATGGCAGGCCCTTTTGAAAACTATATCATTAAAGATGAGAAAAACAATAGATATCTGGTTGTTGAAGGATTTACTTTTGCACCTTCGGTGGACAAGCGAGACCACCAGTTTGAGCTGGAAGCCATCATTCAATCGATAAGAATACAATAAAAAAATCCGCTAGTAATAGCGGATTTTTTGTTTTTATGATTGAAAAATTATTTTTCTAATTTGTCTTTTTCTTCTTCCTTTTTGTCTTCTTTGGAAGCGTCTTTAAATTCTTTGATTCCACTACCCAAGCCACGCATTAGCTCAGGAATTTTCTTTCCGCCAAAGAGCAGCAGCACAACAACAACAATCAGTACAATTTGCCAGGGGCCAATAGCTAATGGGAGAAATAGAGATGTCATAACACTTAAATTTAGAATGCAAAGTTAACAAGAAAAATCCAATGCACTGCTTTTTTAGGGATTTTCTTCCTTCCAATTATACGAAATGCCCGTCCTTTTTGTTTTATATTTGCTATTTAAGAATTTAGACAATGGCTGAAGAAAAAAAGAGAAAACGGATTGTCAAAAAGCTGCTTCACAAGTATAGGCTGGTCATTTTAAACGAAGACACTTTTGAGGAGAAGGTCTCATTCAAGCTGAATAGGCTCAACGTATTTGTTTTTTCTATGCTTTCGGCTATGTTTCTTGTTGGAATTACAACTGTAATCATTGCATTTACACCCTTAAGGGAATACATTCCCGGCTATTCATCAACTCAGCTTAAACAACAAGCTGTTGATTTGGCATACAGAACAGATTCCATGCAAAGGGTGCTTTACCTAAATGAACAGTTTCTCTCATCTATTAAGCAAGTACTTACCGGTGATATTCAAATGGAACAAGTCAATCGTGATTCGATTATGAACGCTGTGCGGCTTGATGTGGAAAGTATTAATCTAGCACCTTCCCGAAGGGATTCCCTGCTTCGTGAACGAGTGGCACAGGAAGATAAATACAACATTTTTGAGTCCTCTGCCAACATGATTACTAGCGTTCTCTTTCCCCCCGTAACCGGGCCCATATCTGAACCCTATGACGTAAAAAACAGGCATTATGCCGTTGATATTGTTGTAGCCGAAAACACCCCGGTAAAAGCAACTGCAGCGGGAACTGTTATTTTCGCCGAATGGACAGCACAAACCGGGTTTGTGATTATCATAGAGCATCCAAACAACCTCATCTCGGTTTATAAACACAATTCAAAACTTATAAAACAACAAGGTGATTTAGTAAGAGCCGGTGAAGTGATAGCCACAGCCGGATCAACGGGGGATTTATCGACGGGGCCGCACTTGCATTTTGAATTGTGGAGCAACGGTTATCCCGTTAACCCAACCAATTTTATAGATTTTAACTAAACAATTGCAGGCACTATGTCAATAAAATCATTTGCGGCCAAACTGTTTGCGAATTATATTCAAAGAAAAACCTATAAATGGGCTTCAAGGCCTGAGGAGGTTCAACTTCAAGCGTTTAATGAACTTATCCAAAAAGCAAAACACACTTCGTTTGGCAAAGACCACGATTTTCAAAACATCAATTCTTATAGTGATTTTCAGAAACGTGTTCCCATAAGGGATTATGAAGAATTAAGAAACTATGTTGACCGGGTGGTAGCCGGTGAAAAAGACATTTTATGGCCGGGTAAGCCCTTATATTTTGCCAAAACCTCCGGAACAACCTCGGGAGCAAAATACATTCCTTTAACCAAAGAATCAATGCCTTATCACATTGAAGCAGCCCGAAACGCCATTTTAATGTATATCGCCGAAACCGGAAATGCAAAATTTGTTGACGGGAAGATGATTTTCCTGCAAGGAAGCCCCGAAATGGAAGAAAAAAACGGCATCAAACTGGGCCGTCTATCCGGTATTGCAGCCCACTATGTCCCGGGATACCTACAAAGAAACCGCCTGCCAAGCTGGGATACCAACTGTATAGATGACTGGGAAACCAAAGTTGATGCTATTGTTGAAGAAACTTACAAGCAAAACATGAGCGTCATTAGCGGAATACCTTCGTGGGTGCAAATGTACTTTGAGAGGCTGCAGGAAAAAACAGGAAAGAAAATTGGAGACCTTTTTCCGGGTTTTAACCTTTTTATCTATGGCGGCGTCAACTATGAACCATACCGCGCAAAATTTGAAAACCTTATTGGAAGAAAAGTAGATAGTATTGAGCTTTTTCCGGCATCGGAAGGATTTTTTGCCTATCAGGACAAACAGGATGAAAAAGGCATGCTCCTTTTGCTTAATGCAGGAATATTCTATGAATTTATTAAAAGTGATGAGTTTTTTAGTGACAACCCAAAACGATTGACGATTGGCGAAGTTAAAAAAGGCGTGAATTATGTGATGATTATCTCAACCAATGCCGGTCTTTGGGCATACAATATAGGGGATACCATACAATTTACTTCATTAAAACCTTATCGCGTAATTGTTTCCGGAAGGATCAAGCATTTTATTTCTGCATTTGGTGAGCACGTCATTGCAAAAGAAGTTGAATCTGCACTAGAGGAAGCAGTGGCTGTTTTTGAGGAGGTTCGCATCAGTGAATTCACGGTTGCACCTCAAGTCACCCCACCCGATGGGGAATTGCCATTTCACGAGTGGTTTATTGAGTTTGAAAAAGCACCTGCAGATTTAAACGCTTTTGCGAAAAAAATGGATGAAGCCCTTCAAAATCAAAACAGCTATTATGATGACTTAATAAGAGGAAAAATACTTCAGAGGTTGAAAATTGTTCCCGTTAGAAAAGACACCTTCAATGATTATATGAAAACGCAAGGCAAGTTGGGCGGACAAAACAAACTGCCCCGATTGTCCAATGACAGGAAAATAGCAGAGATGCTTACCAAGCTTAATGACCAATAAATTCTATATTTGCAGCAATTTATGACCAGAATTACCACACATACAAGAACAAGAGCACAGGAAAGTTCAAACGCCATTGAGCGAATGTACATTACTATGCGCCACCTGTTTAACCGTGGGTTTTATAAACCCATGGGCGTGTCTGGTGAAACATTAAGAGAAGCCCTACTCACTTTAAGACCTGAAATTTACGGCTCAATAGCAGAAGATAAAATAGAATTACAGGGATTGTTGTATGTCATTGAACGACTTCCCAATGGCATTGAAGAGTGCAGGTATATCAACCTGACCAGTGATGAAGGTTATTCAAAATCACACTTTAAGGTAATTATTCCGCCAAAGCGGAGAAGAAATTGCTACCGCATTGATGAGGAGCAGATGAATATTGAAATTACAAGAGGTCGTTCTGAAATATATGATATTTTAACCCACCTCACTTTTCTGTATATCGAGTCTCACAAAATCGTAAAGCGTGTAGTGATTGATGATAATGGTGCTGTAACACGCGACTGGAAAAAACTGGAAGAAGCCGTAAAGAAAAACAACGATCTCTCTGAAAAGGAAAAAGAAGTAGCTGTTACTCACACCGCAAACATACTGGGGCGCACATTTGCTGAGGTAAATGCTATTTACCCAATATTTGCCACCAAGGAAAACCCAAATAGGTTTCTGAATATCATTTATTATCTGGGAAAAATTGCTATTCAGGAAATGGTGGAAGACAATAAGCGCGTGATTACCTTCAGCCCTGTATTGAGAGAGCGCTTGGGGCATCACATCCACGGTGAAATATGGGCAAGTAACATCAAAAAAATGATGCATTCCAAAGGGCTGTTGGAACGTCCAATTCATATTATCAGTGCAAATATGCATAGTGTTATGAATACACTCTTTGCTGCTCAGGCTTTGAAAAATGAGTTGAAGAAAGCAAGTCCGTTAGAAGTGTTTGAGCAATTGAGTAGAAATGAAAATGTTGTTTTGAGGGCAAAAGTTGAAAAGTTGGCCAAAGAATGTGGTATGCTTTTTATTGAAGACAGCAGCGGTACCAATATTGATGTGCAGATTTTTGACGCAACCCAAATCGATTGTTCGCATCTAATTACAAACGCTTTTGCAGGGAAAGCCAAAGAAGAAACACCTGTAATTATTGTGATGGACTATGCCTTTGGTGAACAGGCTTATGAAACTATGGAAGAACTGCTGAAGCCTTACAGATGTGAGCATAAAAAGACTCACTTTTTGAATGTAAAATCCATTTCAATTATGGGTAAAGCCGGGATACTTGAAGGGGGCAAAGGGGATATAATGATTCCCAATGCCCATCTGTTTGAAGGAACAGCAGACAATTACCCTTTTAAAAACAAATTAAAGAAATCACATTTTGAAGGCAACGGGATAAAAGTGAGTGAAGGCAGTATGATATCGGTATTGGGCACATCGCTTCAAAACAAAGATATTTTGAAATTTTTCCACGATTCTACTTGGAACGTTATAGGTCTTGAAATGGAAGGGGCACACTATCAAAAGGCCATACAGGCAGCATCAAAAATCAGGGGCAGCATTAGTTCTAAAGCAGAAGTGAGATATGCCTATTATGCCTCAGACAACCCGCTTGAAACAGGAAGCACACTGGCCTCCGGCGGACTGGGAATGACCGGCGTAAAGCCCACCTATTTAATTACAGAAAAAATTTTAGAACAAATAGTAAGCTAATCAGATAAATAATGAGCAACAAACCAGCATCCAATGAACACCCTGAAGAAATAGACTTAGGGTATCTTGTCAATAAAACAGGCGTTTTTTTTAAAAACCTCGTTAAGGTATTTTTTTTAATCCTTGCTTTTTTTCAAAAGTATATCATTATTGTTATAGTGCTAATTATAATAGGCTTTTCCTACGGATATTTTAAAGATAGAACATCATTTAAGATATATTCAAATGAGACGATTGTGATTCCTAATTTTGAAAGTGTGGATTACCTTTATGGAAAGGTTGAAGCATTAAATCAAAAAATATCACTCAAGGATACAGTTTTTTTAAAGAAAATTCTGGATACAAATTATCTAAAAATTAGAAAAATAGAGGTTGAGCCCATAGTGGATATATATAATTTTATTTCTAGGTCCAGGGAACACATAGACATCTTCAGAGTCCTATTTCAAAATCAGGATATGTCTGAATTTGTTGAAGATATGACCACAAGCAAATATTACAAATATCACAAGCTTGACTTTACAACAATAGGAGATGAAAGCTCGGAAAGAATAATCCAGGATATTTTAAATCATTTTAATTCTAATAGTCATTTTTTGGAATATCAAGAGGAAATACGTGCGAATACATCTTTAGAGATTGCTGAAAATGCTAGAATGATTGCTCAAGTAGACTCTGTTTTTAAAGCGGTTTCTTCGTTTCCTTCAAAAGAAAAAAGCAACCAGTCCTTTTTTATCAATGACAACAGCCAATTAAACGATTTACTTACATCAAAAAGAGAACTTTTAGAGGATAGGATGAAGTTGAAAATGCGATATATTGATGAGACAGATGTTATAAAGTTGGTAAGTGCAAATTACAATCTAAAACCAGATGGTATTGTTTTAAGTAATAAAGTAAAATACCCATTAGTGTTAATCTTTTTGTTCTCACTTGTTTTCTTTATAGGTTATGCTTATAAAAAATTAAAGGCAATAGTGGAGAGCAATTAATCCTCAAAAGAGGTAAGGATGATACCGTAATGAAGAAAAAAAATTTAATTGTGTTTGGCACCCGCCCCGAAGCCATTAAAATGGCTCCCTTGGTTAAAGCATTTGAGCAGGAAAATGATTTTGAAACCCGGGTTTGTATCACAGCACAACACCGGGATATGTTGGATCAGGTGCTTGATTTTTTTGAAATTAGTCCTGAATATGATCTCAATTTGATGCGCCCTAACCAAAACTTATACACACTAACGGCAACAATCATTGAAAGCTTGAAGCCGGTTCTTGAGGATTTTAAACCGGATTTCGTGTATGTTCATGGCGATACCACCACCACGATGGCCGCAGCACTTTCGGCCTTTTACAGTGGTGCAAAAATATGTCATGTGGAAGCAGGTTTGCGTACCTTTAAAAAAAGAAACCCCTTTCCCGAAGAAATGAATAGAAGCCTTGCGGGGCGGTTGACTGATTTTCATTTTGCGCCAACAGCAAGTTCAAAACAAAACCTGATTAAGGAAAACGTGGCGGACAAAGACATCGTTGTGACCGGGAATACAGTCATTGATGCGCTGCACTTCAGTGTTAAAAAACTGAAAGGCAAGAATTATACAGACAAAGAAATTCATGTTCTGGAAAATACCCTGGACTTTTCAAAAAAAATCATTTTAATTACCGGCCATCGTCGGGAGAACCACGGTCAAGGATTTATTGATATATGTAAAGCCTTAAAGGAAATAGCTGAAAGTCATCCGGAAACTTTGTTAGTGTATCCGGTGCATTTAAACCCCAACGTTCAAAAACCGGTTTATGATTTACTTGGAAATATTTCAAACATTAAATTGATTGACCCGTTGAGCTATCCGGCATTTGTATGGTTGATGGAAAAAAGTTATTTAATCATTACAGATAGTGGCGGAGTGCAGGAAGAAGCACCAAGTCTGGGTAAGCCTGTCCTGGTAATGCGCAACACCACTGAGCGACCGGAAGCCGTTGAGGCCGGCACAGTAATTCTTGTTGGAACAAACTCAAAAAAAATTGTGGAAGAAACTGAGCGATTACTGAAAGATAATATACATTATGAAACAATGACTAAAACGCATAACCCCTATGGAGATGGTAATGCGTGCAATAGGATTGTCGAATTCATAAAAAATCAATAAATTATGATTAATAATAAACCCGATGTTGTAATGGTAGGTTTGGGTTATATTGGCCTTCCCACAGCAGCATTAATTGCAGGGAAAGGACTCCAGATAACCGGCGTTGATGTGAGTAAAGAAGTGGTCAATACCATCAACAAGGGTGAGATTCATATTGTAGAACCCGATTTGGATGGTCTAGTGCATCATGTAGTCAAAAAAGGACGTCTCAAAGCATCTACCGTGCCTGTAGAAGCAGATGTGTTCTTGATAGCAGTTCCCACCCCTTTTAAAGAAAATTACCAGCCGGACTTGACTTACGTCGAAAGTGCAATCAGTGCAATTATGCCTTATTTAAAAGCGGGGGCACTGGTCATTATTGAGTCCACCAGCCCCGTTGGTACCACTGAAAAAATGCAGGAACTCATACATAAAAACCGCCCGGAGCTCAAGGGGAAATTTTATATGGCCTATTGTCCCGAGCGCGTTCTGCCCGGAAATATTATCTATGAACTGGAACACAACGACCGTGCTATTGGAGGTATTAATGAGGCCTCGACCCAAAAGGCTATCGCCTTCTATAAACACTTTGTAAAGGGAGAGCTGCACGCCACCAATGCAAGGACCGCAGAAATGTGTAAACTCGTGGAAAACGCTTCCAGAGATGGTCAGATTGCCTTTGCAAATGAACTTTCTATGATTTGTGACAAAGCCGGAATTAATGTATGGGAATTAATTAAACTTGCTAACAAGCATCCCCGGGTAAATATATTGCAACCCGGAACCGGTGTGGGCGGACACTGCATCGCCGTTGACCCTTGGTTTATCGTTTCAGAATTTCCCGGAGAAAGTAAATTAATGCGTGCGGCCCGTGAAATCAACAATTACAAAACCCAATGGGTCATTGAAAAAATAAAAAACAAAGCCCTGGCTTTTGAAATTGAAAACAAGCGCAAACCATTAATTGCTTGTTTGGGCTTGGCGTTTAAACCCAATATTGATGATTTACGAGAATCACCTGCAGTTAAAGTCGTGGAAGCTATGGAAAGAGAAGGGCTTCAACTTTTAAAAGTAGAGCCCAACCTGCATAACGGCCGTGCTCAAGGACTCACAGATTATAATGATGCCCTGCAAAAAGCAGACATTATTGTTTTCTTAGTAGCTCATAAAGAGTTTTTCAAATTGAAAACAGAAAAACCTGTTTTGGATTTTTGTGGAGTGTTTAAAGAAAGTTTAATTTGAGGATTTATAAACACATTAACAATAATAAGGATAACATTCTCGTAAAAGGTGTTGCCTCAACAATTATTAAATTGGCCGGGGCATTCTTCAGTTATGCACTTACATATTTAATAGCGATAAAATATGGTGCTGAAGGAAACGGTGTTTTTGCTATCTTTCTCACTTATACTTTGATACTAAGCACTTTTTTCTATATGGGGATGGATTTTTTTTTAATTAAAAAAGTTTCAGTTTTAGTAAATCAATCTCATTTTAAAGATGTAAAGAATTTATATTTAATAATATCAAAATCTTATATTTTACCTGTTTCAGTTTTTCTTTTAATAATTGGGTTTTTCCTTAAGGGGATTTTTGATCAGAAAATAATTTTTATTATTTCATTGGCAATTGTTTTAAATGTTTTTATAGACATTAACAGTGCAATTTTTAGGGGAATGAAAAAAGCAGAATGGTTCAGCTTTTTTTCTCAATGCTCAAAATACTTTTTTGCAGTTTTATTGTTTTTAATCCCTTTTTCAATTAACAATAAAGATGAAATTCTCTATCTATATTTAATAAGTTTATTACTAAATGCTTTACTGTCTTTTTTGATAATTACAAATATCTTTAATAAAAAAATTCCCCAAAGCAAGCCGTTATCAAACTATAAAATATCAATTTTTTCTATAATTAAAAGTTCAAAAGAGTTTTTTTTCTCCTCAATTATAATAATTTCACTTGTTTGGATGGATTTTATTTTAATTGATTATTTTTTGGATGAAAAACAAGCCGGGATTTATAGTGTTGCATTAAAATTAGCAACGCTTATCTCTTTTGGCTTTACTGCTTTTAATGCTTTTCTAGCGCCTAAAATTTCAGAGATATATAATCAAAACAATATCAAAAAACTGCAAAGAATTTTAACCCAAAACTTTATTTTAGTTTTTCCAATGATAATCTTTCCTTTTATAGGGATTCTTTTTTTTAGCAAAGACTTAATGTTACTATTTGGGTCTGAATTTGAATCAGGTTGGCTCGTCTTAATTTTACTCTCACTGGGGTATTTGATTAATGGGATTTTTGGCCCTGTTAGTTTATTACTTCAAATGACCGATTATCAAAAACTATTTCAAAATATTCTTATTATAACATTAGGGTTAAAATTAATACTTTCATTGATTTTAGTGAAAAGATGGGGATTGGAAGGCATAGCCCTAGCCAGTTTTATAGGTTTAGGGTTCTGGACCGTTATTGGAAGTTATTTTGTCTATAAAAAAATGGGAATATATTCTTGGTTTACACCAAATGAATTTAAGAGCATTTTTACACAAATCTTTAAATGAAAAAATTACTAATTAATAGTAAAACACTCTTTAGTATTTCATTAGGAATACTGCTTTTTGCATTTGTATTGTTTTACTTTTCAGACGGTTTAAGCAAAATTTCATACAGGAGTGGATCGGGGTTTTATAGATTTGGGCTTATTATTAAAGGTCTTTTTGAAATTGTCATTTTACTTTATGCAATTATAACCTTTAATAGAGCAAAAGCAAGTATTCTCTCCGCAATTGGAATTTTAACTGGAGTTTTTTTAATAGGACAATTTTTTCTTGGATTAAATTTTGAAGGAATTAATTTCCCTGAAAATTTCAACACATTATTTAAATACTTATTTACTTTTATTTTTTTTCTGTTAGTAATAGATATTCTTTCTTCAAAAAAATCAAAAAAAATATTACTTTTTGTTTATAAGTGGATTATTGGAATTAACTCTTTTTTTATTGTTCTTGGGTTTTTGACAAACAATAAATTTCTTACTACATATACCAGTATTTATAGGTTTGGATATGATGGTCTAATTTTTGCGCAAAATGAAGCTTCATTTATTTTTATATTTGCTTTAACTACAGTTTACTATAGGAGGTTTTACTTGGGGATTAAGGAATATTTCTTTTGGATAGTTTTATTGCCTTCTCTTCTTGTTGCTACAAAAGCAGTTTATTTATACCTTATATTGCTTTTATTATTTCATATTTTTCAAAAAGTTGCTTTAAAAAATATACTTATGTATGCTGGTGTGTTGATGCTCTCCGGCTACCTTGTTTTTAGCAGATTAATTAATGAAATCATAGAAAATTCGTGGGCTGTTTTTATGTATATGTATAATAGAGGAGGGCTCTGGAATGCCTTACTATCGGGAAGAAATGCTTTTATTGACGAAAAATTAGTGCCTTTGATTACTGAGATTTGGACTTTCCCTAATTTCCTTTTTGGAGGCCAGGATGTAACTGCTCATTATATAGAGATGGGATTTATTGACCTTTTTTTGTTTTTTGGATTGATAGGAAGTTTGCTATATCTTTTTGTTTATTATAAAATATTCAATTTAATTTCTTTCGCGATACGCTTTAAAATATTTTTTGGCTTAAGCTTGATGATTATTATAGCTACAGCGGGGCATTTTTTTGAAAGTGGAATAGTAGGTATTCATTTTATCTTTCTACTGTTAATAAGCAGGATGAAACCACAAACTATTGTAAGTACAGAAGTATCTCAAAATGCTAAATAAAAGAACCCTCTTAGTTTTTGGTGCAGCTTGCGCCTCTGTTGGTTATATATTTTCTATAGCATCAGGCTCCATAGGAATAATGATTTTTATATTTGCTTGGTTAATAAACTTTAAAAACCATGAATTTAATAACCTGTTTAGGAACAGAAGTTATAATTTACTTGCATCCTTCTTTATATTTTTATTGATTGGAGCGGCATATTCAGTTAATATTAATCAAGCTCATAGGGAGATAATTAGACATTTATCATTTGTGATAATCCCCTTTTTATTTGTTACGATTAAACCCTTTAACAGAAGGGAAATAAGGATTATTTTTAAAGTTTTTACTTATTCTCTCATGATTTTCTTTGCTATATGTTTATTAAATGCAATACATAGACAAATAGTTTTTTTTAATGAAGGGGGAATTTTTAATTGGTATTTTTTTTACCGGTATGATTTTCTGGAAATATTTTCACAACATCCCACATACATATCTATGTTTACTTTGCTTTCATTAAGCTTTTTAGTTTTCAGTGATAAAGCAAATGTTTTAATAAAAAGTAAACCTTTGAGTATTTTATTAATGTTAATTCATATTCTTGCCATTTTATTTTACGGAAGTAGAATAGCATACATTATATTTTTCGTCCTCGTTATTATTTACCTGATACAGATTTTTAGGTCAGGGAGATTCAGAGAGCTGATTATTTTGATTATGCTTTTTATGTCAATTCTTTATGCCGGCTGGAATGTTCCCATTATTAAGGAAAGGGTTTTATACACTTTAGGGGTAAAATATGATTATAAATTTAATGAGAAAGAGTTTATTAAAGAAAAGACTCCCGAAGAAAAAGGAAGGCTCTTAAAATGGCAGGATGCACTTGAATTAATAAAAGAAAAACCATTATTGGGTTATGGAACTGGCTCTTCAAGAGATGTTTTATTGGAAAAATATGAAGAAAAAGGACATACACTTTTCCTTGAAAACAGATTTAATGCCCACAATATGTATTTAGAACTTTTATTGATTGGCGGAATACCACTATTGTTAATTTATATTCTTATATTATTTTCCCTTTTTAAAGTTGCACTAAAGGAAAATGACAAAGTAATTTTTTCCTTTTTTATAATTATTTCTTTAACATCAATCACTGAAACTATTTTCTTTGCCCAAGGAATCATTTTCTTTGCTTTTTTTTACTGCCTTTTTTTAAATAAAATTGAAAATCAATGAAAAAACAACTTGCGATTTTCGGTCCTTATCCACCACCATTAGGGGGTATGTCTGTACATACTCAAAGATTGGAATATTTTTTAATTGAAGCCGGAATACCATATGTCATTTTTAATCACGGATTCTCTAAAAATTTAAATGTTATACCAACAAACAAGAATCCCCTTTTTTATATAAAAATTTTATTTACTAAAAAATTTAGCCTGTTTCACTTTCATCAAATATTTTTCTTTGAGTTTTTATTCTATTTACTCTTTTCTTCTGTTAATAGAACTCCATTTTTAATTACTTTACACAATGAAACACTTTTGAATTGTGGATCTTTTAAAAGAAACATAGCATTATTTTTAATCAAAAACACTAAAAGAATGCGGGTGGTTTCAGTATCTGAAAATTTAAATGAATTTTTGTTGGAAAGAAAAATTAATACTATTTTTTTGCCCGCTTATGTTCCGCCTAAAAAGATCTCCTTTATTGCCTTAAAAAAAGACAGCAGAATACATTTTGTGTTTAGTATGTGGAAATTTAATAAGAACACTGCAAATGGCTCCTACAACGTCCCTCTTGCCTTCAGTTTTTTAAAAAGGAATAAAGATAATTTTAAAATGATTTTCATGATTGGGGATGAAAAGGGTTCTGATGTACAATATTTAAATGAACTTTTGACCAAATATGAAATTAAAGGGTCAGTGTTAGTTTTATATGGCAAAAACTTAGTTGATTATGTACAAAACGGCAGTTTTCTTTTGCGCACCAATTCAGCTGACGGTTATGGAATTTCTTTACAGGAAGCTATGGATCTAGGCGTCCCTGCCATTGCCACAGATGTTTGTTCAAGACCTAAAGGAACAATACTATTCCGTGATAACGATATTGAAGATCTTACAAATAAAATTGATTACATTATACATGCCAATAAGGAAGAACTCCTTAAGAGCAAAGAAAAATTGACTTATCATCTTAAACTAATAGAGATATATAAAAGCAATTTGTAATCATAAGCTAATTATACACGCAATTGAATTAATTATGTAATAATGGTAAAAATAAACTTTGTTGGGGATATAGCATTATTTAAAGAATTTCAAAGAAGAAATGTGGATCCTATGCAGGATATATGCCTGCCAAAAAGTGATTTTAATATTGGAAATTTTGAATTTATTATACCGAATAAAAGAGAAAATTTTTTTTTTGATGTATCTGAAGAATATAAAGTTGACTATGATTTTTTTTCAAAGATGAAAATCGAGCGTTTTAACGCTTTGGGATTTGCTAATAATCATGCAATGGATTATGGCAGGGAAGGTATTGATGATGTAATAAGCATTTTGGAAAGCAAAAACATCAAACACTTTGGGATAGGCGAGCAGGCATACAATGTTTTAGAATTTACAGTTGATACTATTTCGTTTGCTGTTATTGGATGCGTAAAAAACGGAAGGTGGATTCAAGAAGGCGCCTTTAGCCCTAATTTATATAATAAAGACTTGGTGATCAATGAAATTGAAGCAGCAAAAAACAAGGTTGATCATGTTATTGTTTTTCCACACATAGGCAGTGAATTAGTTGACGTTCCATCACCGCAAGATATAGACACGTGTAGGAGCTTTATAGACGCAGGAGCAACTGCTGTAATTGGTCATCACCCGCATATTATACAAGGATTTGAGAATTATAAAAATAGAATAATTGCCTATAGCCTAGGTAGTTTTATTTATTTACCAGAGTATGAAGTGGGTTATTCTAAAAAACAAGGAAAAGAAAGAGAATTCTCCATTTGTTTAAACCTTTCTTTTAGTAAAGATGAACTTGTCGCCCAAAATTTTTATTATTATAAATTAGATCATCAGAAGCTCATCCCTATTCCATATAAAGAAGAAAATGGCTATTTTTCAAATCTTAATAAATGGGTGGGTCACCCTGATTTATATTACAAGAAAATAAAAAAGCAACTTATAAAAAGAGAGATAGTATCTTTTTTTCAGCGATTGAAAAAAGACCCTTTTAAGACAATTAAACATTATTGTTCTTACTTGGAATTTAAACATATTAAAATAATATTCAAAAATAAATAAATATTCTATTTTTCTATTGAAACCAAAATTATCAATGAGTTTAGAAGATAGACTATATCCTTTTTTAAAACTCTATAAAAGTTTGCCATATCCTGTTAAATTTTTAATGGGCAAAATATATAATCTGCTTCCGGTTAAATTAAAATTCGGAAAATTTTATTATTCCTATCTGAAGAGAATAACTAATTTTAATGAAGAAAAAGAACAGGTTTTATTAAGCAAACAAATAAAAATAGCTCTCAATAAAATAAACTATTATAAACATAGGGAATATAAAGATATAACTGAATTTCCAATTATTAAAAAAGAAACCATTTCAAATTCACACCAGGATTTTGTAAACCCGGAAAACCCAAATAGGATAAAAACAAATACAGGTGGATCAAGTGGAAACCCACTGGATTTTTACCTGGAAAAAGGGATTTCAAGACCAAAGGAAAAAGCTCATTTTGACTGGTATTGGAAACAATTTGGATATACACCCGGAGATAAAATTTTAATGATACGGGGAGAATCATTAGTTGGAGACAAAATAGTTGAATATCAAGCCCTTGAAAACAAGTTGGCCATTTCTTGTTACTTGCTAAATGAACACAATATAAATGAGACCATTTCAAAAATCAATATCTTCAATCCCAGATTTATACACGCTTATCCTTCTGCTTTAAAAAACTTTATAAGCTTAGTAAAAACAGCTTCGATTCCTTTAAAAACAAACATTCAAGCATCATTTTTAGGCTCTGAGGGGCTGTATGAAAATGACAGACAATTAATAGCCTCATTTTTTAAAACAAAGATTTGTCATTGGTATGGGCATTCTGAAAGATTAATTCATGCAGGCAATTGTCCATATACTGATGAATTTCACATTTTTCCTTTTTATGGATATGTAGAGCTTCTAGATGATGATGGGAAAATAATTGAAAAACCCTCCAAAAAGGGCAGAATCATAGCAACAGGGTTTGACAATTCCGTCATGCCTTTTATAAGATATGATACAGGAGATGAAGCTGAATATTCCGATTCACAAGTATGTGCGTGTGGCTTCAAAGGAAAAAGTTTTAAAACAATCTATGGCAGAAATCAGGATTATATTTATTTGAATGACAAAACCAAAGTGTCTTTAACTGCATTTATTTTTGGACAGCATTTTGAAGAGTTTTCTCTCATCAATGAAATTCAATTAGAGCAAAATGAGCTGGGAAAAATAGATATTAGGATTACCTTGAATAAAGATTCAGAATTAAACAAAGAAAAGTTTATTGCTAAATTGAAAAAATCTGTACAAAACAAAATTGAGATAAATTTGTATGTTGTTCCTTTCATTCTTAAAACACATAGAGGAAAACATGTATTTTTAATTCAGAATACTTCATTTTAGGTGATAAAAGTGATTTAAAAATTTAGCCCAAAGCATTCATTATATTTTAAATACAACTAAAACAGAGGTTTTAAAGGACAAAGAAATCTTAAATCATCTTGAAGTATTGATTGATATTTATCTCGAGAATTTAAAATAATTTCCTATAACCCAATGTTTTGAATAAGAATAGATATCACACAATTTTAATTTACGACTTAATAAATTTTTTAATACCCTTCCTTCCATCTATTGATACCATGACTAAGTAGAAGCCTGAAGCCAATTCAGAAACGTTGATTCTTGATTCTGTGGTCTCTATAAGCAGTTTGCCATCTGTGGAATATATTTTTAAGAAATTTATGGTTTCTTGGCTATTAACCGTTAAAATATCTTTTACCGGATTTGAATATACATCAAATTCAACTTTAGTAAATCCTTCGGCGTTTAAAGAACAATCTTCACTGTAATATGAATTTGGATTCCAAATAGGCGGTCCCATACACCAAAAATCAGAATTACCATCACAGTGCCTAGTGGCTGGATAATTGATATTATCTACCATAATACAACCTAAATTAGGGTTGAGACGCGTATCAATTAATGTAATTGAGTGCATATTGTTGTTTTTAATATTTATTGATGTAAGATTGTTATTATTTAGGTCCAAATAATGAACATTTGGGTTTTGACTGATATCAAAACTTTCCAATTGATTGTGCGCTGCAAAAACCCACGCTAATGCTAGACAATCACTTACATCTATATTTTCTAAATTATTATTATCGATTCGTAAATACCAAATATTCGTAGCATTACTTAAATTTATATCCACCAATTGATTATTAGTGGCTCCAAGAGATTCAAGATTATGGTTTTGACTTAAATCCAAACTAATTAATTGATTGCTATAACAAGACAAATTTTTTAAACTTGTATTGTTATTAAGTGATAAATTAGTAATAAAATTACTATTACAACCAAGACCTTCAAGATTAATGTTTTGACTTAAATCCAAATCGGTAATATTGTTATGGCTACAATTTAGGTTGAGCAGGTTTGTAAAGTATTCTATTCCTGATAAAGATACTATGTTTTGAGAAGAAACGTTCAAGCTTAAAGTTGCTTCAGCCTCGTTAACCTGTATTTCACCATCCCCATTGGTATCAATAACAGGATCGTGGTTTAGCAAGGCATTTTTAAAATTAGTATCCGGAATATTGACAATTTGGGCGTGGCTCAAAGCACAAATTAATAGTGCGTATATGATGTAAATATTTTTCATAAAATGACTATTTTGTAATTTTAAAGATAATAAATAATAGTTGTAATAATGCAATATGTACAAAGAAGGGCAGACTTTGTAAATAGGATTAAAATCAAAACCTTACTTTTGCACCAAAATTCGGCATAATGAAACAAGTAATCCAAAACTTTAAAACCGGGGAGTTATATGTAGATGAAGTACCTAAACCGTCTATTACAGACAGAATGGTGTTGGTAGAAAATAAATTTTCCCTAATAAGCGCAGGTACAGAAAGAGGTACTGTAAAAGTAGGAAAAGCAAGCCTTATAGGAAAAGCAAAACAACGCCCCGATCTTGTGGCACAAGTACTTCAGAACATAAAAAAAGAAGGAATAAAGGCTACTATGGAAAAAGTAAAGACCAAGCTGGATTCTTTAAAAGCCTTAGGCTATAGTACTGCAGGTGTGGTAGCAGCATCCTTGGACAGCAATAGTAAATTCAAGCCCGGTGACAGGGTAGCTTGTGCAGGACAGGACTATGCATCCCACGCTGAGGTGGTAAGTATACCTCAAAACCTGATTGCAAAAATCCCGGATAATGTCTCTTTTGAAGAAGCAAGCTTCACCACCCTTGGAGCCATTGCCTTACAGGGTGTTCGCCAGGCAGAACCTAGGTTAGGGGATAAGGTGTGTGTAATTGGCCTTGGGTTGCTTGGCCAACTTACCGTACAATTGCTGAAAGCTAACGGCTGTCAGGTGTTTGGAATTGACCTTTCCAAAGGCCTTGTGGATCTTTCAAAAGAAAGTGGTGCAGAACAAGCTTTATTGCGCAACGATTCCAATTTACTCACAGCTATAGACAACTTCACAAATGGTCATGGTTTTGACAGTGTAATTATAACCGCAGCTGCACCAACTAACGACCCCATTGAACTTTCGGCAGTAATAAGCAGAAAAAAGGGGAAGGTCATAGTGGTGGGTGCCGTGAAAATGGATGTGCCCAGAGATCCGGATTTTTATAGAAAAGAACTCGATTTAAGAATGTCATGTTCCTACGGTCCAGGGCGTTATGATGTAAGTTATGAAGAAGACGGACAAGACTATCCGTATGCCTATGTGAGATACACAGAGCAACGAAATATGGAAACCTTTCTCGACCTTGTTTCTTCTGGCGCAATTCAACTTAAAAACCTGATTACACATACATTTGATATTAATGAGGCAGAAAAAGCATATGATATCGTGTTAGGAAAAGTGGAAGAGCCACATATAGGGATTTTATTATCCTATCCTGATAGTGAAAATAAATCTGTCAGTATAGTAAACTTAAAAACAGAACCTTTAAAAGATATAAATATTGGTTTTATAGGTGCCGGAAGTTTTGCACAAAGTTATTTGATACCATATACAAAATCTGAAGGAGCTTCTTTGGATACAGTGGTGACCTCTAAAGGAATTACAGCCAAAAATGTAGCTCAAAAATTTAACTTTAACAATGCATCCTCTGATGCACAGGATATACTGGACAATAAGAAAATCAATACCATTTTTATTGCCACCCCTCATAATTCGCATGCTTCTTATGTTATTGAAGCAATTAAAGCAGGTAAGAATGTTTTTGTGGAAAAGCCATTGGCAATGAACTATGACGAACTGGAGGCGGTGAAAAAGACCTATGAGAATGGCAATTCCCGGCTTATGGTTGGGTTTAACAGAAGATTTTCCCCGGTTGCAGTAAAAATTAAAGAAGAATTTAAAAATAACGGCGAGCCCAAAGTTGTAAACATTCGGATTAATGCCGGGTTTATACCAAAAGATCACTGGACACAAAATGCTAATCTTGGTGGTGGGAGGATTATTGGCGAGATGTGTCATTTTATAGACTTAATGCAATATTTCACAGATGCAAAACCCATAAAAGTATATGCTGATTGCATAAAAACATCCAATGAAACTTTAACAGCTGAAGATAATATAAGTATTACGATTTCTTTTGAAGATGGTTCTATCGGAAACCTGTTGTATTTAGGAAACGGGGATAAATCGCTTCCCAAGGAATTGGTTGAAGTATTCTCTGGGGGTAAAGTCGGTAGAATTCATGACTTTAGAAAAGGTGAAATTCACAAAGGTAATAAAGTTACACAGCTAAAATTAGATGGGAAAGGACATAGGCAAGAAGTGCAATCATTTCTTACATCTCTAAAATCAAATATTAATTCGCCAATTTCTTTTGATTCCATTTACCTTACTACACTTACCACTTTTAAAATATTGGACTCATTAGCAACTGGCTTACCTCAGAAATTATAATTTCTTAAAAGTCAATAGAAATTTAAACAAGTGAATACTATTAAAAAAAGTTTCTTAAAACTAAAGGGTTTTTGCGAAAAAGAAAATTACAAAGGCTGGGATCCTTATGACGGTCTAAACAGCACTTTTTTTCAAGCAATACCTTTTCTGTCTAAAAGCCGTTTTTTCAGACTTGCATGGATACAGTTTTTTAAGAGAAGCCCACTAAATTTGAGGAAAATTACAGGAGTTAAAAAAGAGTATAACCCTAAAGGCTTAGGTCTTTTTTTAACAGGATATTGTAATCTTTATAAAAAGGAACCCAAGCCGGAATATTTAGAAAAAATCAATTTACTTTCAAGCCATTTAATGAAATTACAAACCGAGGGTTATTCAGGAGCTTGCTGGGGGTATAATTTTGATTGGCAGGCACGCGCTTTTTTCCAACCCAAAGGCACCCCCACCGTGGTAGCTACTACATTTATTGCTGAAGCATTGATTGAAGCTTATAAAATAACGCACAACAAATTATATCTTGAAACTGCCATCAGCTCTTCAAATTTTATTTTAAATGATTTAAACAGAACTTTTGATGATTATGGAAACTTTTCTTTTTCCTACTCCCCATTAGACAAAACACAGGTTTTTAACGCTTCTTTATTGGGGGCAAAGCTTTTGTGTTTAGTGTATGAATTTACAAAAGACGATAATTTATTGAAAGAAGCAAAAAAGGCCGTTAGCTATGCCTGTAAATTTCAGCAGGAAAACGGGGCCTGGGCTTATGGAACACTTCCTTACCATCAATGGGTGGACAATTTTCACACGGGTTATAACTTGGAATGTGTTTATTCTTATCAAAAAGTTTCAGGTGATACACAGTTTGAAGGGCATATTGACAAAGGCCTTTCTTATTACCTGAAGACTTTTTTTACAGAAGAAGGCATTTCAAAATACTACAACAATTCTATATATCCAATAGACATACATGCCCCGGCACAATTGATAGTTACATTAAGCAAGTTGGGGGTTCTAATTGAAAACAAAATATTAGCTGAAAAAGTTTTGCTTTGGACCATTGAAAACATGCAAGACAAAAGAGGTTTTTTCTATTATCAAAAAAACAGATTCTTCAATTCTAAAATTCCATACATGAGATGGGCACAAGCTTGGATGTTTTATTGCTTCACTTTTTATTTTATAAATACCAAACAAAAATAACCTTTTAAATCTCCCCAAATACCCCTACTTTTGCCGCCAAGTTTTTAAATGGCACTATGAGTCCCAAAATCAGTTTATTAAAAACCAATATTCACAACCTTTCCATGCAGGATACTCTGGCATTGGTGGAGCAGGCCATTGCAGAAAACAAACAACTGCACCATATGGTAGTGAATGCCGGTAAACTGGTCACCCTTCAAAAAGACGATGAGCTAAGAGAGAGTGTCAACAGTGCTGATATCATCAACGCAGACGGGCAGGCCGTGGTGTGGGCCTCAAAATTCCTTGGAGTGCCGTTAAAGGAGCGCGTAGCAGGCATTGACCTTATGGCACATCTGGTTGAACTGGCTCACAAAAAAAATTATAAAATATATCTGCTTGGGGCAAAAGAGGAGGTCGTTTCTAAGTTGGCTTCTATTTACTCAAATCAATATAGCCCGGAACTACTTGCCGGGTATCGCAATGGTTATTTTACAGAAGAAGAAGAGTGTGACATTGTAAATGACATTGTCAATTCAGGCGCCCAAATGTTATTTGTGGCGATTACCTCCCCAAAAAAAGAGAACTTTCTCCACAAACATAAATCCGCACTTTCCAAAGTCAATTTCATCATGGGCGTTGGCGGCAGCTTTGACGTCTTTGCCGGTAAAACCAAACGCGCTCCGCTCTGGATGCAAAAAATAGGTATGGAATGGTTCTACCGCTTTCTGCAAGAGCCTAAAAGAATGTGGAAAAGATACCTCGTGGGCAATACAAAATTCTTATTTTTGGTGCTTAAAGAAAAATTCAAAAAATAAAAATCATTTTCCGAATTTATATTTTAGACTTCTTTGTGCCCTTTGTGTAAAAACTTTGTGCTCTTTGTGGTTAAAAACAGTTAGCTAACTCTGTTGACTTTGATGATAATCGGAAATTTAAATAACGAGATACCCGCTTTCGCGGGTATATGGATATGAAAATAGCAGTAATAGGAACAGGCTATGTGGGCCTGGTAACAGGCACTTGCCTGGCAGAAACAGGAAACGAAGTGGTGTGTGTAGATATTGACGCAAACAAAGTGGAACGCATGAAAAACGGTGAGGTGCCCATCTATGAACCTCACCTCGATGTTCTTTTTGATCGCAACATCAAAGCAGGCAGGCTGAGTTTTACCACTTCGCTGGATGAAGGTCTCGCTCACGGCGAAATCATTTTTCTGGCACTACCCACCCCCGAAGATGAAGACGGCTCAGCTGACTTAAAATATGTTTTGGGCGTTGCCGATGAAATCGGAAAAAAAATAACTTCATACAAAGTCATCGTTGACAAAAGCACTGTTCCTGTTGGTACTTCAGATAAAGTAAAAGCAACGATTGCCAAACACGCCAAGAGTGAATTCGACGTGGTTTCCAATCCTGAATTTTTAAGGGAAGGCTTTGCGGTTGACGATTTTATGAAACCCGAGCGCATTGTTGTGGGTTCAAGTTCAGAGCGTGCGACGGCGTTGATGAAAAAACTATATGCACCATTTGTGCGTTCAGGAAATCCCATCATCATCATGGATGAAAAGTCTGCAGAGTTGACTAAATATGCATCCAATGCTTTTTTAGCAACCAAAATCACCTTTATGAACGAGATTGCCAATTATTGTGAACTCGTGGGTGCAGACGTTGATAAAGTGCGCATCGGGATGGGAACAGACTCTAGGATAGGCAAACGATTTCTTTTTCCGGGGATTGGTTATGGGGGCTCTTGTTTTCCAAAAGACGTGAAAGCGCTTTACAAATCCGGAAAAGATGAAAACCACGAATTCAAAATACTGAATTCCGTTTTAGAGGTCAACAAAAAGCAAAAAACAATACTGATTCCAAAAATTGAAAAGCATTTTAATAATAACCTGAAAGGAAAAAAAATAGCCCTTTGGGGACTGGCTTTTAAACCTGAAACAGATGATATCAGGGAAGCGCCGGCACTTGATGTGATTGACGCACTGCTACAAAAAGGAGCATCAGTCTCTGCTTATGATCCCGAAGCAATGAATAATGTTGAGCGAAAACTAGGCAACCAAATTGAATATGCAATATCTATGTATAAAGCACTTGAAGGCGCAGATGCTTTAGTCATTTGCACCGAATGGAGCATTTTTAGAACACCTGACTTTGAAAAAATAAAATCATTATTGAATAATAAGGTGATTTTTGACGGCAGGAATCTTTATGAAGTCAATGAAATTGTAGAGTTGGGCTTTGAATACTATTCAATTGGTCGTTCATGAAAAAACGAGTTTTAATTACTGGAGCCGCAGGCTTTTTAGGATCTCATTTGTGTGACAGATTCATCAAAGAAGGCTATCACGTTATCGGGATGGATAACCTCATCACCGGTGATTTAAAGAATATTGAACATCTTTTTAAGCTTCCGGAGTTTGAATTCTACCATCACGATGTGACCACCTTTGTTCACGTTCCCGGTAAATTAGACTACATACTGCATTTTGCTTCACCGGCCAGCCCCATCGATTATTTAAAAATTCCAATACAAACATTAAAAGTGGGCTCTTTGGGTACACATAATCTTTTAGGCTTAGCCAAAGAAAAAAAAGCAAGAATCCTCATCGCTTCAACTTCTGAAGTATATGGTGACCCCGAAGTTCACCCGCAAACCGAGGAATATTATGGCAATGTAAACACCATTGGGCCTCGCGGAGTATATGATGAAGCCAAAAGGTTTCAGGAGTCCATCACCATGGCATATCACCGGTATCACGGGCTGGAAACCCGTATCGCAAGAATTTTTAACACCTATGGTCCCAGAATGCGCTTAAATGACGGCAGGGTGATTCCGGCTTTTATTGGTCAGGCGCTACGTGGGGAAGATTTAACGGTTTTTGGCGATGGCAGTCAAACCCGTTCTTTTTGTTACGTGGATGATCAGGTAGAAGGCCTTTACAAACTATTGTTAAGTGATTTTTCAGACCCGGTAAACATAGGGAACCCCGATGAGATTACGATACTTGAATTTGCAGAAGAAATTATAAAATTGACGGGCACCAATCAAAAAATTGTTTATAAGCCCTTGCCCCAGGATGACCCAATGCAAAGACAGCCTGATATTTCAAGAGCAAAAAGCATACTAGGTTGGGAACCCAAAGTCTCCAGGGAAAAAGGGATGAAAATTACGTATGACTATTTTAAAGGGCTCTCCAAAGAAGAACTGGAAAAAAGTGAACACAAAGATTTTTCCAAACACATTAAAAAATGATGTTTTTTAAAAGAGGAAGATATTCAGGGTATTTAAGACCCATTTCATATGCCATTGACCTATTCATTATTCAGGTTATGGCCTATTATCTTTTCTTTAGCTTAAGCATCAACTTCAATTTCCTGTTTTTTACAACAGCGGTATGGATTTTTATGTCTCTCAAGTCTAATTTTTATGAGATTTACAGATATACTCAAGTGGTAAAAATTTTCTCCCTTATCGGAAAACAAATGGGCTTATTTGTTTTGGTGGTTTTTGCCTTTTTTGGGTTTTACAACCAGTTTAGTATTCATACCAATACGGTTTTTAAATATGTAATTTACACTTTTTTGTTAATTACAGCATCCAAGCTTACCATTTACTATTTGCTCAAAAAATACCGAACGGTCCTTGGTGGTAATTACAGGAACACGGTTATCATCGGGAAAAACAAAAAAACAGAACAACTCGAAAAGTTTTTTAAGGACAATCCTGAATATGGGTATCAGTTGCAAAAAGTATTTGACCTGAGAGGTGACGAAAAAGTAGAAATCGAGGATTGTTTTGAATTCATCCAAAAAAATGAAGTGGATGAAATTTACTCCTCTGTAGCCGAACTCACCAACAGGGAAATTCTCATGCTGATTGATTTTGCAGACAATAACCTGAAAATCCTGAAATTCCTTCCGGACAATAAGGAAATTTATACAAAAAAGCTTGAATTTGACTATTACGGGTATTTACCTATACTTTCGCTAAGAAAAATACCCATTCAGGAACCTTTTAACCTCTTTATTAAAAGAGTGTTTGATATATTTATTTCTCTTTTTGTTATTGTGGGAGTATTGTCCTGGCTCACTCCCATACTGGCCATTTTAATTAAACTGGACTCCAAAGGCCCTGTTTTCTTTAAACAAAAGCGAAACGGACTTGATTATGAAGAATTTTTCTGTTACAAATTTCGCTCAATGAAACCAAATCCCGTGGCAGACTTATACCAGGTTACCAAAGGAGATGAACGCATCACCAGAATAGGAAAGTTCCTAAGAAAAACAAGTATTGATGAACTCCCGCAATTTATTAATGTGTTAAAGGGAGATATGTCAGTTGTTGGTCCCCGCCCGCATATGGTTAGCCACACCCATATGTATGCAGAGCGCATAGATAAGTTTATGGTGCGTCACTTTATAAAGCCAGGAATTACCGGCCTGGCACAGGTAAGCGGTTATCGAGGCGAGGTTGAAACCGATGATGATATCATCAATCGTGTGCGACTCGATATTTTTTATCTCGAAAACTGGTCGCTGTTGCTGGATTTAAAAATTGTTTTCCAAACGGTTTATAACGCACTGAAAGGAGAAGATAAAGCTTATTAAAATGAAAACTAGCCCAATTGTTTCCGTTGTTACACCGGTTTATAATGCGGCTAATTTTCTGGAAGAAACAATCCAGTCTGTTTTAAATCAAACCTATCCTCACTGGGAGCTAATACTGATAGATGATTGCTCAAGTGATGGATCATTTGAAATAGCAAAAGCATACAGTACAGATGATTTCCGCATTAAATGCTTTCAACTTTCAGAAAATCAAGGAGCTGGAATTGCAAGAAACTTTGGGATTAAAGAAGCCAAAGGTACTTTTATTGCATTTCTCGATGCAGACGATCTTTGGTTTCCCGAAAAGCTTCAAAAGCAAGTGGACTTTATGATAAATAACAACTGCAACATCTGTTTTTCCAGTTATCAGTTAATGAATGAAGACGGGACCTTACAATCCAAAATCGTCGAGGCTTTAGACTTACTATCCTATAATAAGCTTTTAAAGTCAAATTATATTGGCAATCTCACCGGAATTTACAATACTGAAACATTGGGAAAAATCTATGCGCCGGTGATCAGAAAAAGGCAAGATTGGGCGTTGTGGCTCACAGCCCTTAAAATCGAAAAGGAAGCATTGGGAATCAAAGAGCCACTGGCTTATTACAGAGTGAGAAAAAATTCCATTTCTGAAAACAAGATGGGTTTACTAAAGTATAATTATGCTGTTTACAATAAAGTCTTGGGGTTTAGCACTCTAAAAAGCTTGTTCTTAATGGGGATGTTTTTATGGGAGCATTTTTTTGTCAAGTCCAAACAAATCAAACCAATTTCTGAAATAAATTAAATCGCATCTGAGGATCTTTTAACCAAGCTTCTTATAATTTGTGGCTTCCCCGAGGGCGAATTTTCTATAGAGCTAACTTTTTGAAAGTGGAGTTCCATGGAGTGATTGGTCAAACTATTTATTTTGTTTTCAATTTCAGGCAAACATTTCAAATTTGTCGCATTAGCTGAATCTGTAATATATTGAATCGTTAACACATTTGCCTGTGTTTGCACAATGGCATACTGATAAATTTCAGGATAAAATTCAAAAATTCCGGTAAAACTGTGAACGGTTAAAACCCTGCCATTAGGCGTTTTTAAAATGTCGGTTTCTCTTCCGGTGAGCTCTTTAAGCAAGGGATAATTATACCTTCTATGCTCAGGATATTCACTTTTGGGTAACAGGGTGCCCATGTCACCCAATTTATACCTGATAAGCGGCATGGCAAAATTAGTTAAGCAAGTGATAAGTATATGTCCATGTTCACCGGCCTGCAGCTTTTCGTTTTTGTCATTTACAATTTCAATAAAAACGTGTGGCGCCATGATGTAATAATAAGGCAAATCATTTTGGCAAGCAGCTAAAATGCCTTCAGCACAACCATATGTGTTGATGACTTTTGGCGTATCAAAAGCTTCATTAAAATGTGGATGATAGTGAGAAAACAATTTGTCGCCAAAAGAAATTAAGCTTTTAAAAGAGGTATGTAAGCCTTCTTTCTCAGCATATTTTGCTAGTTCATAAATTGCTGAAGGATAGCCGGCAATGTGTTTGGGTGATTTTTTTGAAACAGTTTTCAATGCACTTTTCATACTTTTTTCAGTCAAACTAAAAGCATTTAAATAGTGTACTCTAAAAAACACATCTTTCAATTTTTTTACAAATGTTCGCTGAGGCGAAATACCCAACTGTAACAGAGGTTCGCCGGGAGTAAACCCTCCCCATTTCCACCAATGGGTTTGCAAAGCCCTTAAGTAGGCTTTGTGTTCTTTGGTCATATATGTAAATGACTGAATTCCACTACTTCCGCTGCTAAAGTTTTTATCCAGTTTTTCAAGCTTCATTTTTTTGGAAATCAGGTTTTTACTTTCATTCCTGAGAATTTCTTTTGTTAAAACCGGAAAATGGCTCAGCCGGGTGTTTTCAGGTATGTTTAATTCAGCATAATAAGGCACGTGAGTTTTAGCATAATTAAGCATTTTTTGGAGACGTTCCTGTTGCAGTTTATGCAAGTCTTCTTCACTCATTTTATCATAAGATTCCCATACGTTTAAATATCGAGAATAATTTCCCGAAAAGAAAATAGAACCTAAAGGCAGTAAAACTTTATTTAAAAAATGGGTGTACATTAATTTGTGGAATACGCTAAAAAAATTAGTAGGACAAGTTACAAACAATTATTTTTGAAGTCGCAATCCACACTTTAAAAAATACATTATGAATATTTTGATTCTAGGCTCGGGAGGAAGGGAACACGCTTTTGCATTTCAGATTGCAAAAAGCTCATTTTGTGAAAAGTTGTTTGTGGCACCCGGTAATGCAGGGACCTCGCAAATTGCTGAAAATGTAGCTATTGGCGTAAATGATTTTGAGACAATTAAAAGTTTTGTCATCAAAAATAAGGTGGATATGGTGGTAGTGGGGCCGGAAGACCCGCTTGTAAATGGCATTGTGGATTATTTTATGTCTGAAGATGAACTAAAAAACACCATCATCATTGGCCCATCAAAGGAAGCGGCTCAACTTGAGGGCAGTAAAGAGTTTGCCAAAGAGTTTTTGATGGAGTTTAATATTCCAACTGCGGCTTACCAAAGCTTCACTAAAAATGAAATCATTCAGGGGTTACAATATATTGAAAGCACTTCCCCACCTTACGTTTTAAAAGCTGACGGACTCGCTGCCGGAAAGGGTGTGGTGATTTTAGATACTGCCGAAGAAGCCAAAGCCGAATTGAAGCGGATGCTGGTAGAAGAAAAATTTGGGGCAGCAAGCAAGACGGTTGTGATTGAGCAATTTTTAAAAGGAATTGAACTTTCTGTTTTTGTCCTTACCGATGGAAAAAATTACAAGATCTTGCCAACAGCCAAAGACTATAAGCGCATAGGCGAAGGCGATACCGGATTAAACACCGGGGGAATGGGAGCCGTTTCACCGGTGCCGTTTGCAGATGAGGTATTGATGCAAAAAATTGAAAACCGTATTGTAAAGCCAACCATTGAAGGCATCAGAAAAAGAAATATGAATTACAAGGGGTTTGTGTTTATCGGTTTGATTAAAGTGGAAGATGAGCCCTATGTGATTGAGTATAATGTCAGAATGGGTGACCCCGAAACCGAAGTCGTGCTCCCAAGAATAAAAAGCGACCTTGCTGAACTGCTGAAAGCAACTTATGAAGAAAATCTTGATAAAGTTACTCTTGAAATTGACTCAAGAGCTGCAACAACTGTGATGCTGGTTTCCGGAGGATATCCGGAAGGCTATGAAAAGGAAAAAGAGATTTCCGGAATTGATAAAACAGAAGACTCCATCATTTTTCATGCAGGAACTATTGAAAAAGAAGGTAAAATCCTTACAAACGGTGGAAGGGTAATCGCGATTACATCACTGGATGACAAATGGAAAAAAGCCATAAAAAAATCCTATCAAAATGCTGAATTAATCAACTTTGACAGGAAATATTTTAGAAAAGATATAGGATTTGATTTAGCCTAAGTAAGCATGTGAAGTTGAAGAATAATCTTCGGTGCCTGCTTCATCATACTTTTTAAGTTCTTTAAGCCAATAGATAAGGGCTGCAAAACCAATAATCACAAAAATCCAATTTAATCCGTTAGCAATAAACCAGTTGGTTAATTCAAGATCACGAACCCCATCCAACGGGTTTAATAAAATAGCTTCAGTTATTGATTCAATTCCCTCAAAAAATGCTTTGAAACTCATAAGTTCTTATATTTACGTATAAATAAAACAATCAATTTTTAATTGCAAATATACACAATCACTCTAATAAAATTATAATTGAGAAAGCAACAACTTTAGAATTTTAATAATTAAACTGAATTAAACGCTATGCTCACCGGCTTTTTTGGCAAATCAAAACCCGTAAACTATTTGATAGTTGCTGCTTTTATGGCAATTGTCTTTATAGCTTACAGTTTGAAATCCGGCCGGTTGTTTGTATCAATTACTGATTTTGTTATTCAGTTTGTTTTACTTATTTTGTTTTTATTTTCAATGCTTCTGGCAGATTTTATCACCAGAAAAAATGACTTGACAATAAAAAATACCTACGTGATTTTTTTCTATGCAACTTATTGCATGTTGTTTCCCGATACTGTATTAAAGCCCGATGTATTCATCGCTCATTTTTTTATATTGCTGGCCTTGCGGCGCATCATTAGCCTTAAAACCAAAAAAGACATCCAAAAGAAAATTCTTGACGCTGCTCTATGGATAGCCATAGCATCCTGTTTTGACTTTTGGGCTTTTGCATTTATAATAATACTTTATCTCAATATCATTTTTGAAGCCGGGGACAGTTATAAACACTACTTCATTCCTTTTGTGAGTTTTGGCGCGGTTATAATGTTGACCAATGTGTTTACCCTCTATTTTCAAAATGCGTTTTACCTTCCGCTCGATTGGGTGGGCAGCATTGGTTTTGATTTTTCATACTACAATACATTTTCGGTACTGCTTCCATTGTCGTTTTTAATTGCATTGGTTGTATGGATGACAGGCAGTTATTTTTCGAAAATCAATCAGCGCAGCAAGAAAAATATCAAATCTACACGACTTATCCTTCTGGGGTTACTAACGGCAATGCTTATCCCGGTTCTATCACTGCAAAAAAACGGCTCTGAATTGATATACTTGGCGTTTCCATTTGCCGTATTTACCTCAAATTTTGTTGAATTCCCCGACGAGAAGATGTTTAAAGAAATCCTGCTTTGGGTGTTCCTGTTAATGCCCTTTGCACTATTTTTTATGTGATGAACAACAGGTTGATTCACATAGAAAACCAATTAAAAAAACGCTGGCCCTACAGCTACAAATGGCTCAGGAAACAAAATGACCACTGGGATTCCTATACCAACTTTATATACAAAACAACTGACTGGGAGGAACTTATCCAGGCTATTGCACAACTGGTCCAAAAGGAAAAACTCAACAAAGAAGAAGCCTTTTATTATGCCATAAATCGTTGGTACAATTTCTGGAGTTCTGTAGCGGTTGAAGAAATATTCTGCTCACTCCCCGGCGTAATTCCGGCTGAAAATTCTAAAGACAAACTTGTGGACTTTTCCATCAATAACATTCCGTTTGACCATAAAACTTCTATTTTCCCGAAAGGCTTTGGAAAAGAGTTCGCTTACGCGAAAGCAAACAAAACCCAGCTAATGGAGTGGCTTTATACACAACAAAGCAGCCAGCAACGACATCATTTGGCCAACCGATTATTTGTAGTGGTTCATAATTCAAGCGGGAATCACTGGAAACTCAAGGCAGAAATTTCTCTGCTTTACAATGCCATTTCAGAATATGTTGCTAATTTTGACGCAAGTCAGTTGACTGAACTCAATTTTCCCAACAACAAAAAAGCCCTTTCAGACATCATCTGGGTTACCCAATGAATTACATAGGTTCAAAACATAAACTCAATCAATGGATACTTGAAAACATTAAACAAGTGGTAAAAAAGCCACTTGAGGAAGTTGTTTTCTGCGACCTTTTTGCCGGCACCGGGGCAGTAGGCAGAAATCTCAAGCCGCTTGTAAAACAAGTCATCGCCAATGACATTGAGTTTTACAGTTATGTTTTACTTCAAAATTATATTGGGAATCACAAACAGTTGGATTTTGAGAATTATATAAACCAATTGAACCGGCTTCCGGGCAAAAAGGGATTTGTTTATGAAAATTACTCAGAAGAAGGTGCTGCGGGAAGGCTTTATTTTTCAAAAGAAAACGGTCAAAAAATAGACGCTATGCGTGTTCAAATAGAACGCTGGAAGACTGATAAAACAATCCAAAATGAATTGTATTATTTTCTTTTGGCTTCCCTGATTGAAAGTGCCGATAAGGTTGCCAACACGGCTTCGGTTTATGGAGCTTACCTGAAGAAAATAAAAAAATCTGCCGCAAAAACCTTGATTCTTGAACCCGCTCAATTTGATGTCACGCCACAATCACACCCTGTTTTTCAGGAAGATGCCAATGCACTTATAAAAAAAATAAGCGGCGATGTGTTGTATCTAGATCCACCATACAATTCCCGCCAGTATGGCGCAAACTATCATCTTTTGAATACCATTGCAAAATATGATACCTTTGTGCCGCAAGGTAAAACCGGTTTACGCTCCTATGAAAAAAGCAATTATTGCAAAAAAGGTGTAGTCACAAAATCCTTTGAAGACCTGATTAAAAATGCACAATTTCAATATGTGTTTTTAAGTTACAATAACGAAGGTTTAATGACAGAAGAGGAAGTGAAAACCATAATGAAGCGCTATGGAAAATACACACTTAAAACAAAAAAGTACCAACGCTTCAAAGCTGATAAAACCGAAAACAGAAACCACACAGCAGATGCTACATTTGAGTATTTGCATATTTTAGCAAAAAGATAGATTATGTTCACAAACAAAGCAAACAAAATATTTCAAGAAGTCATCAGTAAATACCACGTCATCAATACAGTGGATCAGCCGTTTACAAATCCTTATGACAAAAACGCCCAGCTGATTGAACATTTGCTCTACAGAAAATGTTGGATTGATACCGTGCAGTGGCATTATGAAGACATCATTCGCGACCCCAATATCGACCCTGTTGCCGCTTTAAAGCTGAAACGTCAAATTGATGCTTCCAATCAGGACAGAACAGACACTGTCGAGTATATCGATAGTTATTTTTTGGACAAGCACAAAGACGTTGAAGTAAAGAGAAACGCAAAAATCAATACCGAAAGCCCTGCTTGGGGAATCGACAGGCTTTCTATCCTTGCATTGAAAATCTACCATATGGAAGAAGAGGCAAACCGGACAGATGCTTCACCTGAATACAGATTGAAATGCAAAGAAAAACTTGACGTGTTGCTGGAACAACGCATCGACTTGTCAACCGCCATCGATCAATTGCTGGAAGATATCGCTCAAGGCGAAAAATACATGAAGGTTTACAAACAAATGAAAATGTATAACGACGATGAGATGAATCCTGTGTTGCGGAGAAAGTAGATTTTAGACGTTAGATATGAGATATTAGACACCTAAAAAAATACTTTGAACCTTGAATTTTAAACCTTGAACCCAAAACCCACAAACATACTTGTCATCCGTCTCTCCGCTTTGGGCGATGTGGCGATGATTATTCCTGTATTGAGGGCGTTCACTGCAACTTATCCCCATGTAAAAATTACGGTGCTTTCAAAACCGTTTCACGAGCCGCTTTTTAAAGAATTTAAAAAAGTTCAGTTTTATCCGGCTGATGTAAAAGGCAAACACAAAGGGCTTAACGGCTTGTTCAGGTTATCCAAAGATTTTAAAAAACAAGGCATTACTGCAGTAGCCGATTTGCACAATGTGCTGCGCTCAAACGTAATGGGCGGCTACTTCAAGCTCAACAACATTCCTGTTGTGAAAATTGACAAAGGAAGGGCCGAAAAAAAAGCATTGACACGGTCAAAGAACAAAGATTTCAGGCCTTTGAAAACTGCGATTGAGCGCTATGCCGAAGTATTTGAAAAGCTGGGTTACCCCATCGATTTGTCAACCCACCAATTTCCATTAAGAAAGCAAATTCCCGGTAAAGTGATACCGCTTTTTGACAACACCTATAAAAAACATTTTGGTATCGCCCCTTTTGCGGCACATACGGGCAAAATGTATCCAATGGATTTGATGGATGAAGTTATTGCCGAATTAGATAAAGAAAAGCAGGTTCAAATCTTTCTCTTTGGCGGGGGAAAACAGGAAGAAACAGTGCTAAATGAGATTGCCCAAAAATACAATTCAGTGACAAATTTAGCGGGCACACTTTCGTTTGATCAGGAACTGGCAATGATTTCAAACCTCGATGCCATGCTGGCGATGGACAGTGGCAATGCACATCTGGCTGCAATATACAATGTGCCCACCATCACCATTTGGGGGGTTACTCATCCTAATGCCGGGTTTTACCCATTTAACCAGCCGATGGAAAACGCTTTATTGGCAGACCGGGAACTATTTCCATTGATTCCCACTTCAATTTATGGCAATACTTTTCCGAAAGGGTATGAAAACGCTATCAAGACGATTTCGCCACAGCACATTATTGACAAGTTAAAGAAAGTACTTAATTTAAACATCTAATACACCTCCTTTGAGGTGCTAAGAGGAAGATTAAACATCATCATAATCTACCTTTAGCACAGAGGTTGTGGGTTGTGCCTGGCAGGTTAAAATGAGTCCCTCAGCGACTTCACCATCTGTAAGAATTTGATTTTTGCGCATCGTGGCAGCTCCTTCTTTGATGCGGGCAATACAGGTGCTGCAAATGCCTCCCTGGCAGGAATATGGAGCATCAAGATTTTGCTCTAAAACAGCTTCAAGAACAGTTTTGCCTTGGGGCATGATAAATGAGGTTTCTTCATCATCCAGGACAACGGTAACCACTGTGGTGCCATTTTCAACGATATTTGCCGGGGCTGATTCAACAGATGTGGAAAACAATTCAAAAAGGATGTTTTCTTTATCTACACCACTTTCAACAAGCATTGTTTTTATTTCGTCAATCATTGCTTCAGGTCCACACAGAAAGAAAGTGTTAAATGCAAGATCTTTGTATTTATTCTTCAGAAAATAATTGGCTATCGCCTTGCTTATTCTGCCAAACTGATAACCTTCAAGTTCCTTTCGGCTAAAAACAAATTCAAGCATAAATCGCTGTGGATACTTTTGTTGCAAGTCCATCAACGTTTTCATAAAGATGGTGTCCTCAGGAGATTTGTTTCCGTAAACCAGTAAAAATTTACTTTCCGGTTCTTGTTCCAGAGCAGTTTTTATGATTGAAATTACCGGCGTGATGCCGCTGCCTGCTGCAAATGCCACATAATTTTTTTTGCTGCTCGTGTTAGGTTCAAAAATAAACTTGCCTTCCGGCGGAAGTACTAAAAGTGAATCTCCTTCCCTCAAATCCCTGTTTGCATAAACTGAAAATTCCCCTTTTTTAACCTCTTTAACCACTACACTGTATGCATTGCTCTGTGGTGTTGAACAAAGTGAATAAGCCCTTCTGATAGTTTTTCCATTAAGGGAAGCTTCAAGGGTTAAATATTGACCGGCCTTAAATTGAAAAGTATCTTTGAGTTGTTGAGGTATTTCAAAATGAATGGAAACTGCATCGGGGGTTTCTCTAAGGATTTTTTGTACAGTTAGCGGGTGTAATTTGGACATACTTTTTTTTGCAAAAATACAATCTTGATTGAGACTTCTCAAAGTATTAAAAAAACTTTAAAATTTCAATTGATAAAATAAGGCTCAGCCCACTAAAGGTTAAAAAATAATTGCACATTTTAAAATATTACAAAAAGAAACGTATTTTTACACCTCGCATAAAATTTTATATACTAAAACCTTACGATTTTAGTTAGTTATCATAAACAAACACCATTGAATTTGAAACCCATTTTTAAATTTTCAATTTTTCTTCTAGTCTTTATTTTGGTTGCCTCATCATGCTCCCGAAAAAAGAGCACTTTTATGACCAGAAGCTACCGAGCAATTAACGCAGAGTTTAATGCACTTTACAACGGTAACCTGGCTTTGGAACAAGGCCTAAAAAGCTTAAGTCAAAATGTAAAAGACGACTATTTTGACATACTTCCTGTTGAGTTGATTCAGGTTAAAGATGATATACAATTACCGGGTCAATCCAGAAATACTGACTTTGAAAGAGCAGAGGATAAAGCCGTCATTGCCGTTCAAAAGCATTCTATATATTTTGATGGCAAAGAACACAACCCTCAAATTGATGAGGCTTATATGTTACTTGGAAAAGCACGGTATTATGATTCAAGATTTATACCCGCTATTGAAGCGTTTAATTTTATACTTCACAGATACCCCACAAGCAATAGTGTTAATGCCGCTAAAATCTGGAGAGAAAAAACAAACATTCGCCTTCAAAATGAAGAGGTGGCACTAAGAAACCTTAAAGAGTTATTTGAAAAAGCAAACCTAAGGGATGATGACTTTGCCGATGCATCAGCAATGATGGCTCAAGCATATATAAATTTAGATTCGCTCGATAATGCTATTGTTCACATTAAAGATGCCGCAAAATATACTCGAGACAATGAGCAAAAGGGACGTTTACTTTTCATAAAAGCTCAAATTTATGACAGACTGAATCAAAAGGACAGTGCAAACATGGCTTTTGATGAAGTTATTGCCCTAAACAGACGTTCTCCCAGAATCTATATGATTCACGCAAAGATGGGGAAAATCAAAAACTTTGATTATGCTTCAGGTGATACTGAAGATATAAAAGAAAAATTTGAAAAATTAACCAGAGACCGGGAAAACAGACCATATTTGGATGTAATCTATCATCATAAAGGTGCATTTCTTGCCGAAATTGGCGAAACTAAAAAAGCTATAGTTTCATACAATAAAGCAATTAAAGAGTTTAGGCAAAACCAAAAGCTACAGGCTTTGAACTATTCTTCATTGGGCGACATTTATTTTGACCAAGCTGAGTACAGAACGGCAGGAAGTTATTATGACAGTACGTTACAAAGATTGGTTGAAAACACGAGGGATTACAGACAAATCAAAAGAAAGCGCGACAATCTTGAAGACGTAATTAAATATGAAGACCTTGCAATGAGAAATGACAGCATTCTCTCGCTTGTTGCTATGAGTGAAGGAGAACGATTGGCTTATTTTACTAATTATACAGCAAACCTGAGGCAAAAAGCCATAGAAGA
The DNA here is from genome assembly GCA_964469175.1 of uncultured Flavobacteriaceae bacterium. Lineage (GTDB taxonomy): Bacteria > Bacteroidota > Bacteroidia > Flavobacteriales > Flavobacteriaceae > Planktosalinus. The sequence continues at coordinate 138,086 of CAYXXY010000005.1, read as the reverse complement.
TTCACTGGCCAGTGTTAAACAAGAACAAGCATTCAAGAGCGATGAATTCTTCAGGGCAGGAAGAAGAGGTGGTCAAGAGGCAACTGGCGGCAAATTTTATTTCTACAATACAAGTGCTGTGGCTTTCGGAAGGCAAGAATTCAGAAGGCAATGGGGTGACAGAAGACTGGAAGACGACTGGCGCAGATCAAACAAAAGCACAGTTCTTGAATCTGATGAAATTGCATCCAGAGATAATCAAGAAGCAAAACCTGGTGTTGTAAGCGATCGCTTCAAACCTGAAACATATATTGCATTAATTCCAAGTGATCAGAAAGTGGTGGACAGTATCACAAGAGAAAGGGATATAGCATATTACCAGCTCGGTTTAATCTATAAAGAAAAATTCAGGGTCTATGAGTTGGCCATTGACAGATTGGAAAAGCTTCTCACTTATAAACCTGAAGAAAGACTTGAAATTCCATCAAAATATCACCTTTACAAGACATATGAAATTTTAGGAAATGCTTCTAAAATGCAACAGTACCGGAATGATATCGTGACCAATCACCCAGAGTCGCGTTATGCTGAAATTATCCTTAACCCAAACGCCATATTGGCAGCAGACGAATCTACTCCGGAATACAGATATGTTGAACTCTTCAGGCTTTTTGAGCAACAACAGTATGCAGAGGTAATTGAAAAATCAGACATATACATCAACCAGTTTTTTGGTGACGAAATGGTGCCCAAGTTTGAAATGCTAAAGGCCACTGCAATTGGAAGACAGGATGGTTTTGAAGCCTATAAGCAGGCCATAAATTTCATTTCTTTGAATTATACCAATACCCCCGAAGGCAGGAAAGCCAACAACATCTACCATGCACAACTTCCCAAGCTCGAGAAGTATGACTTTGAATCCAACAATGAATCAGACCGTTGGAAATTACTGTATGAGTTTAGCGCAAGTTCTAGAGAGGAAGCAGAAACGTTCAAAAAGAAATTAGATGAAGCTATTGTAGAGCTAGGCTTTGGTTACCTGGACACCTCAATTGATTATTACAACCCAAATATGATTTTTGTGGTTGTACATGGTCTTCTAAGCCGCGATGGAGCCAAAGGTTTTGCCGAAAGACTCAAGGAAAACAGAAAATACAGAGTTGCTCACCCCTATATAGAAATTTCTTCATCAAATTATGCAGTCGTTCAAGTGCATAAAAATTTGGATTTGTATAACGCCAAAATCAATTAAGTATGTTTACTGACAAAAAATCGAAAGCCCCAGCTATCATTGGAAACCAGCAAAACAGAATTACCGAAGGAACTAGCATTACCGGTGATATTGTTGCAAAATCCGGTATGCGGATTGACGGAACTGTTCAGGGAAATGTCAGAACACCTTCCAAGGTAGTACTTGGGGAAACAGGAGTAATTAAAGGAACCCTGGAGTGTGAAAATGCCGATATTGAAGGAAAGTTTTCAGGGCAGATGACAATTACAGGCACTTTGACACTAAGAGCAACTGCTCAGGTTGATGGAGACGTGGTTGTGGGTAAACTTGCCATAGAACCCGGAGCAGCCTTTAATGCAACTTGTGTGATGAAAGGATCAGCAATGCAGAAATTAGATAAAAAAGAGGAAACTAAGGAAGAAGCTACACCTCAAACTCAAATTTTTGAAAGACAAGAAAGAAACCCCGCTCAAAAAGCAGGGCAAAGCATTTAGCAGCTATGCTGTTTATTCCGGTATTGCATTTCAAATGATTGCAATCATTGGGATTGGCACTTTTGTGGGCAGCCTGCTCGATGAACATTTTGAGACTTCAAAACCTGTTTATACTGCAGGACTTTCGTTACTTTCAGTTTTAATTGCCATCTTTGTCGTCATCAGACAACTGATTTCAAATTCCAAAAAAGACAACGAATGAATCCAGATTTTAAAAAAAGGGAAAGCACTTTCTTGCTGTTTTTAGCTCTTTTTACTGCTTTGCTTTTTGCCACACACTGGTACATCACACATCATTTTTTTAGTCAAGTAGAGCTCATACTTCCGTTATACACCATCTACGGTTTTCACTTTTTTACAGTACTTGTTGTTTATACTATTGTCAATTTTAGGTATTCGTCAGGTAAAAGAGAAATCTTTTCAATCTTTTTGGGAGCTACCCTTTTTAAGATGATTTTATGCCTTGTTTTTTTGCTTCCGGTACTCCTCAGTCCCAATGAAAATGCCACTATGGAAGTGTTTAATTTCTTTATCCCCTACTTCCTTTTTCTGGCCTTTGAAATCGTTAATATTATCCGTTTCTTAAAAGACTAAGAAACCTTCATTTTATTGTTTGCCATTTCATTAAGTAGTACTATATTTGCACCGATTTTCAGGAACGCATTATTATCTTATTGAAAACAATGAAATTAAGCGCCATCAAGACACTTTTTTTAGGAATATTTTTAATTGCCTCATTCACCTCGTTTTCGCAGGAAGAGGAAACCCTTCAGGAGGAACTTCAGGAAAAACACGATTTTGACCCCAAAGCGTTAATAATGCACCACGTTAAAGATGCATACGGCTTTCACATTATCGATATAGGTGAAAAGCAATATTCCATTTCATTACCCATTATATTGTGGACAGATAACGGCTTGGTCACTTTTATGTCGTCAGCTTTTGACCATGATTATTATGGAAACGTAGTGGTTGAAAAAGACGGCATGCGTTTTGTGAACTACAAGGAAAAAATTTACCAACTCAATGCCGGTGAAACTGCTTTAGTCAAAGGCGAAGACGGCTATCCTACCAATGCTTCAAAGCCAATCCTTGATATTTCAATCACAAAAAACGTATTTATGATGTGGGTGTCAATGCTGGTTCTGTTCCTGATTTTTATTGGTGCTGCAAGAAAATATAAAAAATCTGAAAGCTTTGTTCCCAAAGGTATTGCCAGCTTTGTTGAGCCTTTGGTGCTTTTCGTTAGGGATGATATAGCAAGACCAATGATTGGCGAAAAGAAGTATGCACGCTATATGCCATACCTGTTGACTGTATTTTTCTTTATCTGGTTAAACAATGTTTTTGGTTTGATACCGATTATTAATGCTGCCAACCTTACGGGCAATATTGCATTCACCATGACAATGGCAGTATTTACATTCATTATCACCACCTTTAGTGGAAACAAGCACTATTGGAAGCACATTTTCTGGATGCCTGGAGTGCCTGTACCCATGAAAATATTCCTTGCTCCAATCGAATTAGTTGGGATTTTCACCAAGCCCATCTCGCTGATGATACGTTTATTTGCAAACATCACAGCAGGCCACATCATCGTTTTGTCATTAATGTCGTTGATTTTTATTTTTAAATCATTAGCTGTGGCACCGATTTCTGTAGCATTTTCACTTTTTATTATCGTCATTGAAATTGTTGTAACAGCAATTCAAGCATATATATTTACCATTTTGTCTGCCTTATACATTGGAATGGCAGTTGAAGAACACGAACATCATTAATTAATTTAAATTTTATAACTATGACTATTACAGGAATTGCAGCTATAGGAGCTGGTATTGCAGTTATCGGTGCCGGAATGGGTATCGGACGTATTGGTGGAGCGGCTATGGAAGCTATGGCTCGTCAACCCGAAATCCAAGGTAAGATTCAAACATCTGCACTAATTCTTGCAGCCTTCGTTGAAGCGGTTGCATTATTTGGTGTTGTTGTTGCCTTATTACAAGGTTAAGACTCAAAAAAACACAGAAGCAACGGTTGGTTGTTTCTGTGTTTTTAAAAAAATTTAAATGATTAAAAAGTATAAAAAATGGATTTAATAACTCCCGGATTTGGATTGGTATTTTGGACGGTCATCACTTTCCTGATACTTCTTTTTATATTAAAGAAATTTGCCTGGAAACCCATTCTTGGCGCCGTAAGCTCACGTGAAGAGTCCATCATCAACGCACTTGCAGCAGCAGAAGCCGCTCGTCGCGAAATGGAAAACCTTCAGGCAGACAATGAAAGAATCCTGCAGGAAGCACGCGCTGAACGTGAGGCAATGATGAAAGAAGCCCGCGAAATCAAAAACAAAATGATTGCTGACGCAAAAGAAGAGGCCAGAGCAAGTGCAGATGCTATGATTGCCCAGGCTCAGGAGGCTATTGCCAGCGAGAAAAAAGCTGCTATTGCCGAATTAAAAGGCCAGGTGGCATCACTCTCACTTGAGATTGCAGAAAAAGTTGTAAAACAGGAATTGGCTAACAAGGGACAACAAGAAAAACTTGTTGAAGAGATGTTGGGTAAAGCGACTTTAAACTAAACAACACATGAGCAGAGCAGCAGTAAGATATGCAAAGGCAGTTTTAGAGCTTTCAACTCAAAGAGGAACCCAAAAGGAGACTTTTGAGCAAATGAAAGGGGTGCTGAAAACACTTCAGGACAGTAAAGAATTGCGTTTAATGCTCAAAAGTCCGGTAGTAAAACAAGAGGATAAAAGAGCGGTTTTAAAAGAAGTTTTCAGCAACAGTACTGAAGATATTTTAAGCCTAATGGACATCCTTGTCGATAATAAACGCAGTAGCTTGATTGAGGCAATTGCCGAAAACTTTGTTTCAATTTACAACAGAAGCATTGGCGCAGTTGAGGCGTTGGTAATCACTGCAGTTCCTCTGGATTCAAACCTTGAGCAAAAAGTGTTTGAAAAATTAAAGGAATTAACAGGCGCAACCGATGTGAGCTTAATCAACAAAGTTGATCCTGACCTTATCGGCGGATTTGTTTTAAGAGTGGGCGATATGCAATATGACGCGAGTATTGCCAACAATTTTGAACAACTTAGAAAAAAATTTAAACAAGCATATAATTAAAAAAGTACGCCTTAGGCGGCTTTAACTTTATATTTTAATACAATGGCAGAAGTAAAACCGGCTGAAGTATCAGCAATCTTAAAGAAACAACTTTCAGGATTTGAAGCATCAGCTTCTCTTGATGAAGTGGGAACTGTTTTAACCGTGGGTGATGGTATCGCTCGTGTGTATGGACTTTCAAATGTGCAGTATGGAGAACTTGTGGATTTTGGCGCAGGACTGGAAGGGATTGTACTAAACCTCGAAGAAGACAACGTGGGTGTTGTTCTTTTAGGTGACTCCAAATTAGTAAAAGAAGGTACAACCGTAAAGCGCACAAAACGAATAGCCTCTATCAAGGTAGGTGAAGGCATTGCAGGTCGTGTGGTTAACACCCTTGGTCAGCCCATTGACGGTAAAGGACCCATTCAAGGTGAAACTTATGAATTGCCACTTGAGCGTAAAGCTCCCGGGGTAATCTATAGAGAGCCTGTAACTGAGCCGCTTCAAACCGGTATCAAAGCAATTGATGCGATGATTCCTGTTGGAAGAGGTCAGCGTGAGTTGGTGATTGGTGACCGTCAAACAGGAAAAACAACCGTTTGTATTGATACCATCATCAACCAGAAAGAGTTTTACGACGCCGGTCAGCCCGTATATTGTATTTATGTGGCAATTGGCCAAAAAGCATCCACAGTTGCAAACATTGCTCGTGTTCTCGAGGAAAAAGGTGCTATGGCATATACCACTATTGTTGCTGCAAACGCAAGTGACCCTGCACCAATGCAGGTTTATGCGCCAATGGCAGGAGCTGCAATCGGTGAATACTTTAGAGACACAGGACGTCCAGCACTAATTGTTTATGATGACTTGTCAAAACAAGCCGTAGCATACCGTGAGGTGTCACTTCTTTTAAGAAGACCTCCGGGACGTGAAGCATACCCCGGTGACGTTTTTTACCTGCACTCAAGATTGCTTGAGCGTTCGGCTAAAATCATCAACGACGATTCTATTGCAAAAAATATGAACGACCTTCCTGAACCATTAAAAGGAAAAGTAAAAGGTGGCGGATCACTTACCGCTCTTCCAATTATTGAAACACAGGCAGGTGACGTTTCTGCATATATCCCAACCAACGTAATTTCGATTACAGACGGTCAGATTTTCCTTGAATCAGATTTATTTAATGCTGGTGTGAGACCCGCAATCAACGTGGGTATCTCGGTATCGCGTGTGGGTGGTAACGCTCAGATTAAATCGATGAAGAAAGTAGCAGGTACATTAAAACTTGACCAGGCACAGTTCCGTGAGCTTGAAGCTTTTGCTAAGTTTGGATCAGACCTTGATGCCGCTACACGTAATGTAATCGAAAAAGGAAGACGTAACGTTGAAATCCTGAAACAGGCAGAAGCAAGTCCTTTTACGGTAGAAGATCAGGTGGCAATCATCTATGCAGGTTCTAAAAACTTGTTAAGAAGTGTTCCTGTTGATAAAGTAAAAGAATTTGAAGTGGAATATTTGGAATTCCTGAATGCAAAACACAGAAATATTCTGGATGACATTAAAGCAGGTAAATTGACCGATGAGGTAATGGACACACTTGCTCATGTTGCCAAGGAGCTTTCAGCGAAATACAACTAGATTTGAGAATTATGTATTATGACAATAGATGAGTCTTAATACTTAGTGCTTAATACTTGATACTCTATTAAAATGGCAAACTTAAAAGAAATACGCAACCGGATTACATCAGTATCTTCAACGATGCAGATTACCAGTGCCATGAAAATGGTTTCTGCTGCCAAGTTGAAAAAGGCTCAGGACGCCATCACGGCTATGCGCCCTTATGCTGATAAATTAACTGAATTACTGCAAACATTAAGTGCTTCCCTTGAAGGTGATGCCGGAAGCAAATATGCCGACCAACGTGAAGTGAAAAATGTGTTGATAGTTGCTATTACTTCAAATAGGGGTCTTGCAGGTGCATTCAATTCAAATATTTACAAGGAGGCTAAAACCCTTGCTGCCGGATTTCAAAATCAAAATGTCGATTTCTTTACAGTTGGTAAAAAAGGGAATGATCTTCTCAAAAAAGGCCACAATATTGTTGAAAATAACAATATTATTTTTGATGAATTAAATTATGAAAATGTTGCTGTGATTGCTGAAAAGCTAATGGAGTTGTTTACTTCAGGCAAGTATGATAAGATTATTTTGGTTTACAACCAATTTAAAAATGCAGCAACACAACTCATAGCCCGTGAACAATTTCTACCCATTATGCCGGTAGCAACTGAAGAAAACAACCCTTCAGCAACAAATCTGGACTATATTTTTGAACCCTCAAAAGAAGAAATTATTGAGCAATTGATTCCCAAGAGTTTAAAAACCCAGTTTTTCACAGCCATCAGGGATTCTGTAGCTAGTGAGCACGGTGCACGAATGACGGCGATGCACAAAGCAACCGACAATGCCACACAGCTAAGGGACGACCTCAAGCTTTCTTACAACAAAGCCCGTCAGGCTTCTATCACAAACGAGATTTTAGAAATTGTTGGTGGTGCTGAGGCACTGAATAATTAGGCGAAGCCAAATATTCAAGAGCGAAGCGTTGAATAATTAGGCGAAGCCAAATGTTAGATATATCAACCCTCTCAGGAATTTAAACCTTGAGAGGGTTTTTTCATACCTTTACGGCATAGTAATTGTCATTTTGCTAATAAATAATTAAAACGATGACCCGATTCTTTTTTATCCTTTTCGGAATATTTACCGTTTCCTGCAACTCAAATAAACCGGTTTTTGAGGAAAACCCGCCGTTTAAAGTGCAGGCAGCTTCATATCAATACTGGCTGGCAGGAGTGCAAGAGGCCGGAAGAGGCATTCATATTGAATTGAATTTTTCTGAAATTGGCCAAGGGGTAAGTATAGAAAACATTTATTTCAGAGGCCAAAAGCACCTTTTAATTCAGGATAAAAATGACCAAAAGACTTTTCGCGCAAGCTATACTTTTCCGCCAAAAGAAGATGTAATTCTTGACAGCGATTCAGTAATGGAAATGGACAATCCAAGACCAGCTCTGGACAATGAGTATCCATTCCATCTTAAGCCCGATGAAGCGGTAATCGCTTACGCGAAAAACGGCAAAACGGTTCATTATAAAGTGTTGCTCAGCAAAAGGGAAGCCGTGGCTTACCCTTCTTCAAAACCTGTGGACAACAATTAGCCAAAACCTGATGTACATAAGCAGTTTTTAAATACTTTTACTATTCAAATTCACTGCTTTTGACGGCCTTAAAAAAACTTTTTCAACACACGTTTATCTACGGACTGGCAACGGTTTTGCCTCGTATGCTGAGTTTTCTTTTGGTACCGCTTTATACTGCAGTATTGCCCACAAGCGAATTTGGTGAAATTTCCATCGTGTTTTCCTGGATTATTTTGTTTAATGTGATTTTGGCTTATGGCATGGAAACCGCGTTTTTCAGGTTTTTTACCAAAGAAAATAATAAAAGCGCTGTCGTTTCAACTTCTACAATATCGTTGATTTTTACAACGCTGCTCTTTCTTGCAGCCGCTTTTACATTCAGGGAAGGGCTTTCAGCTTTGTCTGGTATAGCGGTTGAATTTGTCACATACACCATTTTTGTGCTTACTCTTGATGCTTTGGTGATTATTCCCTTTGCCTGGTTGAGGGCCAATGAAAAACCGGTGCGTTATGCAGTGATTAAAATTTTTAATGTGAGCGTAAACCTGGGTTTAAATGTCTTTTTTTTACTGGCTTTACCGGAACTTGCAGGTGATGGATTATGGAGCACCATCTACATTGAAGGCTTTGAACTTTCCTATATTTTCATTTCGATGGTATCGGCCAGCGCATTGACCTTTTTGCTGTTGTTGCCCTTCTACTTTAATCTGGTTTACAAATTCAGTAAACCGCTTTGGGTGGAGATGATGCGGTATGCCTATCCTGTTTTGATTGCCGGTATTGCTTTTGCAATCAATGAGGCTTTTGATCGAATTTTATTAGGCTGGCTCCTTCCTCCCGGAATTGCAGAAGAAGCCGTGGGTGCTTATGCCGCCTGCTACAAACTCGCCATTTTTATGACGCTTTTTGCCACAGCATTCCGTCTGGGAATTGAACCGTTTTTTTTCAGTCAGGCCAAAGAAAAAAATGCACCGGAGACTTATGCGCTCATAACGCGCTATTTCATTGCATTTGGGTCTGTCATACTAATTACTGTGGTCGTATTTGCCGATGTGTTGAAAATCATCCTCATTCGCGACAGTGATTATTGGGTGGCCATGAAAATTGTGCCACTAATATTATTGGCTAATTTTTTTCTTGGTATTTATCACAACCTTTCGGTGTGGTACAAAGTGACAGACCGCACAAAGTTTGGCGCTTATATATCGATTGTTGGGGCTGTGATAACCCTCGTTATTAATTTTACGCTCATACCATCAATGAGCTTTATGGGTTCTGCTATAGCTACACTGGCGGCTTACGGAAGCATGATGTTGATTTCCTATTATTACGGACAGAGGTTTTTTCCCATCCCTTATGATGTAAAAAAAATCGGGATTTATTTGATGGGTTCTGTTCTAGTTTCAGCTTTAAGTTTTTATTTTTTCAGAAATATTTATGAGTTGACCATACCTTTGTGGTTAGGTTTTTTAACTTTGGTACTTGTACAGGAAAAACAAGCAGTAAAACAACTATTACGTTTTAAAAAATGACCATAAAAATCATCAACAAATCGGGTTTTGAATTGCCCAATTATGAAACTATAGCCTCTGCCGGGATGGATTTAAGGGCTTCAATTAATGAATCGATGACTCTAAAACCACTGGAACGAGCCATAGTTAAAACCGGACTTTTTTTAGAGTTGCCTGTGGGCTATGAGGCTCAGGTGAGACCGCGAAGTGGCTTGGCTGCCAAAAAAGGAGTCACGGTCTTAAATGCCCCCGGAACCATTGATGCTGATTACCGTGGTGAAATTGGTGTGATTCTGGTGAATCTGTCAAATGAGCCTTTCACAGTAGAAAGCGGAGAGCGTATAGCCCAGCTAATCATTGCAAAACACGAGCGCGCCCAATGGCAAGAGGTGGATGAACTTTCTGAAACCTCTCGCGGAGCCGGAGGATTCGGAAGCACCGGAATAAAGTAATTTCCGCGAAGGCGGAAATCTCGGCGTTAAAATGCCTTGACAATATAAAACAAGGAGCTTTTAATAAACAAAAAAGTATAATCTAAAAAAAGATACCCGCCTGCGCGGGCATTAAATATGAAAATAATAGTCCCAATGGCCGGACGCGGAAGCCGCCTAAGGCCCCACACACTCACAGTACCCAAACCACTCATTCCTGTTGCAGGCAAACCCATCGTGCACCGGCTGGTGAAAGACATTGCCAAAGTACTCAACAGAACCATAACCGAAGTGGCATTTATCATAGCCGAAGATTTTGGTGAAGAAGTGGAAAAAAGCCTTGTCGAAATTGCTGAAACCCTTGACGCCAAAGGCACTATTTATTATCAGGATAAACCACTGGGCACCGGTCACGCCATCATGTGTGCCAAAGAATCCCTGGAAGGGCCTTGTGTCATTGCTTATGCCGATACCCTTTTTAGGGCAGATTTTAAATTGGACGAAAAAGCAGACAGTGTCATTTGGGTAAAAGAGGTAGAAGACCCCTCACAATATGGGGTAGTGAGTTTAGACCCCAACAACATTATCACCGGACTGGTTGAAAAACCAAAGGAGTTTGTATCCAACCTCGCTGTTATTGGGATTTATTACTTCAAAGAAGGAGCCGAATTAAAAGCCCAACTTCAAAAAGTACTCGATGACAACCTAACCCACGGAGGTGAGTACCAAATTAACGACGGAATCAAAGCCATGATGAATCAAGGCAAGGTTTTTGTGCCCGGTAAAATTGATGAATGGATGGACTGTGGCAACAAAAATGTGACAGTTGAAACCAATAGCCGTATGCTCAACCACTTGATGAATGAAGGAATGCCGTTGATTTCAAGCGTAATCAATGAAGAAAGTTCAAAAATCATCGAGCCTTGTTATATCGGCGAAAATGTAACACTGAAAAACGCAACAATTGGCCCCAATGTATCACTGGGTGACGGGTGTGTGGTTGAAAACAGTACCATCAAGAACAGCTTGATTCAAACCAACAGTACAATTAAAAACGCAAGCTTAGACAATGCAATGATAGGTAATCACGTTATGTTTGACGGGAACTTTACGTCTATAAGTTTAGGAGATTACTCAACTATGGAATAAGATTGAAATTATATTTCAAACATACGGCTTTTATGATTTTAGGAATGATATTCATTCCCCTAACTCTTTTTGCTCAAGAGGAAAAAGAAAATGAAGAAATCATGGATGAATTGGGCATAGTAACAGACCGTTTTCAAGACCATTTTTTTGAGGCCCTTAAGCAGAAAGGAATTGAAAATTATGACAGGGCATTACGTTCATTGGAAAGAGCTGCACAAGAATCGCCTAACGAAATTGCCGTTTATTATGAAATGGCTAAAAATCACGGCTTTTTAAAGCAATGGGAAAAAGCCGAATCACATTATAACAAAGTGCTTCAAATGGAGCCAGGTAGAATAGAAGCTTATGAGGGCTTGTATGATGTCTATTACAACACCAACGATTATCAAAAAGCCATTGAGGTGGTTCAGAAACTCATTCCCTTTGACAGGGAATATAAAGAAGACCTGGCCAATCTCTATGAACGCACTGAGCAATATGAAAAAGCCCTTCAAATTCTTGACGAACTAGATCTGGAATTAGGGCACAATGATTACAGAAACCAACTAAGGCAGCAGATTTACGTAAAAAGTGGCAATCCCAACTCCCAGATTTCAGACTTAGAAAACCGCATCAACCGCAGTCCTGTAAACGAACAGGATTTTCTAAACCTGATTTTTCTTTACAGCGAACAAAACAACACCCAGGCTGCTTTTGAAACGGCCCAAAAACTCATTGAATTAAACCCCAATGCAGATGTAGCACATCTGGCCTTGTATAAATTCTATTTGGAACAAGGGAAAACAGCAGAGTCACTCAACTCGATGCAGAAAGTATTCAGTAGTGATAAAATTGATATGGACAGCAAGTATAAAGTACTGAATGATTTTTTGCTTTTCGTCAACGAAAATCCGCAATTTGAAAATGAATTGGAAAATATGGTCACCCTGTTTTCAAAGGAAGCCAAAAACGCAAAAGTTTTTCAGCAGTTGGGTGATTACTATCTTGACAAACAAATGAACGATGAGGCATTGAATTATTATGAGTTGGGTCTGAAAAACGACTCCGGCAACTTTGAACTCATTAGAAAAACGGCACTGCTTCAAATTGAAACCAAGAAATTTACTGAAGCGGCAAAACTTACTCAAAGCAGTCTGGATTTATTTCCTTCTCAACCAATTTTATATTTGCTGAATGGTGTGGCCAATCTCAACATCAACAATCCATCAAGAGCCAAAACAATGTTTGAAACAGGTCTGGATTACCTGATAGACGACCCCCAAATGGAGCGTGACTTTTATCTACAACTCAGTAAAGTTTATGAGAAGGAAGGTAACGCCCAAAGAGCCGCAGCATATTTAGATCGTGCAAATAATATCACAATTAAAAATTAATTACCATTTATGAAAGTGACCCGAATCCTGCTTTTAATTTTAATATCAGCCACATTTATGGTTTCTTGTAAATCGGCAAAAAGGGTTGCAGATCTTGATGGAGCTATAAATTCGGCAGAGCTGGTCAACCTTCACAACAACACAGAACCCCGTTTTACAACGCTGGCAAGTCGTGTAAATGTCAATTATGATGATGGGAGTCGGGCACAAAGTATCACCGTGAGTCTAAGAATGCAAAAGGATGAAACCATTTGGGTGAGTGCCTCCATACTGGGCATAAGCATTGCCAGACTACTCATTACGCCTGAGAATGTGAGTTATTATGAAACCATCAACAGGACCTATTTTGACGGTGATTTCAGCCTTCTGAGCAGTTGGTTGGGCGTGGATGTAGATTTTCAGATGGTGCAAAATATTTTATTGGGACAGGCAGTTCTTCCAATAAGCAGCGATAAATATGACGCTTCTGTTTTTGGTTCAAATTACAGACTTACACCTAAAACACAACACCAGTTGTTCAAACACATTTTTTTGGTGAACCCCGGTAACAACCGTATGGCTTCCCAGCAAATATTACAAGAAGAAGAGCAGCGAGTTCTTACAGTTGATTATGCTTCTTATCAAAATGCCGGACTATTCCTGTTTCCCAAAGAAATCAGGTTAAATGCTATTGAACGAAATGAACAAACCCGTATAATCCTGGATTTTAGAACAGTAGATGTAAATCCGGTTGTAACCTTCCCATTCAGGATTCCCGGAGGATATGACCAAATAAGACTTGACTAATGCCATACAAGTTGAAACACATACTATTTTGCATAACGCTGATGTTTTCAGCACAGTTGCTCTTTGCCCAGCCTGCAAAACAAGCCGAACTGGAACAACAACGCCAAAAATTACAGGATGAAATCAGGCAAATTAACACCTTGCTTAGATCCACAAGACAACAAGAGCAATCTGTACTTACACAAGTTGAAAACATTGCAAGTCGCATTCAGGTGAGGGAAAACCTCATAAGGGTCACTAATCAACAGGCCAACTTAATTACCCGAGAAATCAACGCCAATCAGTCCAGAATCCAACAAATGCGTAATGAACTTGAAGTACTGAAAGAAGATTATGCCAAGCTGATTGTACAAACATACAAAAGCAGGTCAGACCAAAGCAGGATCATGTTTTTGTTGTCTTCAGAAAGCTTTCTTCAGGCATACAAAAGGGTGCAATATATGCAGCAATATGCCAGCCACCGAAAAAAGCAAGGTGAGGAAATTGAAAGCAAAACACTTGAACTTCAGGAATTGAACCAAAATCTTCTGGTCCAGCAACGACAACAACAGGCTTTAATTGAAGAAAACAGAATTGCACGCAATCAACTTCTTGAAGAGCGAAAGCAACAGGAAGAATTGATGGCAACTTTAAGGCGCGACGAAAGCAAATATGCTGCTCAAATAAGGGAAAGACAACGTGAAGCCGCTGCTATTGACAAACAAATTGAAGACCTCATTAAAGCAGCAATTGCTGAGGCAAACCGAGCGGCAGGAGGAACTGCGCGCGAACGTGCCAGCACTACATTTGTGATGACTGCCGAGGCAAAAGCACTGGCGGCAAACTTTACCGGTAACAAAGGCAAACTCCCCTGGCCGGTTGAACGCGGCGTGGTAGTTACCCGTTTTGGAACCACACAGCATCCCACACTTCCAAATATAAAAACCTATAGTAGCGGTGTGGAAATCGCTACTGAAGAAGGAGCAAAAGCAAGAGCTGCTTTTGACGGCGAAGTACTTGCTGTTACCGTAATCCGGGGAGCAAACAGGGCTGTGCAAATCAGGCATGGAGACTACATCACCGTATATCAAAACATAGATGAGGTGTATGTGAAAAGAGGCGACAAGGTAACGACAAAACAGGAAATCGGACGTGTGTTTACCAATCCCACAACAGGTAGAACCATCTTAAAATTCCTGATTTTCCAGAACACCAACAAGCTCAATCCGGCCGACTGGATTTTTCAAATGTAATTTTACATAAAGAGCGCCTTCAATTCAGTAGCATCTTTAGGTTTCATTTTTCCGGCAAGGACAAGGCTGAGTTGCTTTCGCCTTAAGGCAGCTGCAAATCGTTCTTTTTCAAGTTCAGTTTCGGGAATGATTTCAGGAACTTCCATAGGAACCCCCATTTCGTTTACGGCAACAAAAGTATAGATAGCCTCATTGGCTTTTGATTTAATTCCACTTTCACGGTCTTCAATCCACACATCCATATAGACTTCCATCGAAGTTTTAAATGCACGGGAAACTTTAGCTTCTACAGTAACCACACTGCCCACGGGAATCATTTTGTTGAAGGCAACGTGATTGACCGAAGCCGTAACCACAATGCGGCGTGAATGCCTCCTGGCAGAAATACTGGCCGCCCGGTCCATTCTGGCTAAAAGTTCGCCCCCAAACATGTTGCCAATGGGATTGGTTTCACTGGGCAAAACAATATCTGTAAGTATAGTAAGAGAATCTTTGGGTGTTCTGGCTTGCATAACAAAAGTTTTTGCAAAGGTAATGCCTTTTGGAAATCCCGAATAAAAAATGAGAAAAATAAAAACGTAGGGATTGTTATTCTACTTCCTGAACCAATAACCAGGCATCAGGGTTTTCGGTGCGTTGCACTTTGCGAAGTTCGATTAAAGCTTCTTCCCTGTTTTCAAAGCTGTTGTAAACCACCTGATGAAGTCCGTAGCGGTTTACTCCCAGAAGTCTTGCGGGATAACCCATTTCTTTCAGTTGCTCAATTTTGGAATCGGCATTTTCTTCCATTCTAAAAGCACCGGCGATGATGTGAAAACTTCCTTTAGGCTTTTTAACCTCAATGGAAACAGGAGAAAGCGATGGATTTACCACAAAAGAGGCCTGCTGTATTTGATTTTCAACAAGGGTGTTGGCCTTTTGCTTTTCGGTTAAATTGTGTTCCTGAACCTGATTGTTGTAAACAAACAACCCACCCATAGAAGCAAACCCAATGGCAATCAAACCAATGGCGGCATAACGCCACACAGGAATTGATGATTTTTTAATAGGCACAACAACTGTTTCCTTTTCAGAAGAAATTTCAGAAACACGGGCAACTTCAGCTGAAACAAACGGAGCAAGTCCAAATGAATCTGTAAGGAAGTTTGCATTGCTTAGTGGCGAAAATTCAATATGACTGTTCCTCACAGACCTCAATTCGCCAATGGATTCAATCATTACAACCTCGCCATTTTCAAGTGCTGATTTATAATTTTTGATTTGAGTCCTGAGCCTTGAGAGTGCAAGCTCATAAGTAATGTTTTCAGCACCCGCAATATGATTGGCCAGCAAACCGTCGTTGGTCTGCAGATGACGATTAAATGAAAGCGTTTTTGCAGGTGGGTAAAAAGTGTGGGTTTTTAGGTCAATATATGCAGGCTTGGTTTGGGTAATAAAAGCCCCAAGACCGGGAAGAATTACACATTCATACCGGTAAAGCAAATTGCAGATGTAATTGGATAGTTGCATCACAAACAAATTTAGCACTTTTTTCGACTTTCAAAATTTTAAAACACATAAGTTTTTAACAATTATTCCCGCCACAAATGCACGAATAATTTTAATTTCACACAACAAACTTTTAAAACAAACAGTAGTGCATAAGTGACTTTTATACCTATACTGAAATTCCTTGTTGTTTTTTTAACCCCAATTCACAAATAATTTTTAATTTCACAAAACAAGCACTTTCAAAACATTAGTGCATTAGTGGCTTTTTTATTCCACAAATAATTGATCAAATATGAATTATTAAACCAATTATCATACAAGCTTTAAAACGTGACAAAAGAAGAACTATTCCATACCCTTATACTTCAAAAGGTACCCAACTTGGGTGACGCCTCTGCAAAAAAGCTCATTCATAAAACAGGAAGTGCTTCAGCAGTATTTAAGGAAAAGAAAAGCAAACTGCTCAAAATTGACGGCATAGGCGAATTCAAACTGAAAGAACTTCAAAACAAAGATAATTTTTCGTTAGCCGAAGAGGAACTTAAGTTTATTGAAGACAATAACATTTCCACAAGTTTTTTTAAGGATGAGGATTATCCCGAAAACTTAAAACATTGTATAGACGGCCCGATTCTTATATTCCATCGCGGAAACATCAACCTCAATAAAAAAAGAATCATCAGTATAGTTGGGACCAGGAACATTACTTCTTATGGGGCCGCTTTTTGCGAAAAACTGGTTGAAGATTTGGCGCCATTGGATGCATTGATTGTTTCAGGATTTGCTTATGGCGTTGACATAACCGCACATAAAGCAGCAATAAAGAATAAGTTGCAGACTGTTGCCTGCCTGGCACATGGCTTGAATCAAATCTATCCAAAAACCCATAAAAAGTTTGTCAATGAGGTAGAATACAATGGCGGATTTATAACCGAATTCTGGAGCAGTGACCCTTTTGACAAAACCAACTTCTTAAAACGCAACCGCATTATTGCAGGAATTTCTGAAGCCACTATTGTAATAGAATCTGCTGAAAAAGGAGGTAGCCTTGTCACTGCAGAGCTGGCCAACTCATACAACCGGGATGTTTTTGCTGTTCCCGGAAGAACGAGTGACAACCAAAGTAGAGGGTGTAATAATTTAATTAAAACCCAAAGGGCACATTTACTCACCTCAGTAGCCGATTTGGTATATATTTTAAACTGGAAATTGCAGGAAAATACGAAGAAACCCATACAAAAACAGCTCTTTGTTGAATTAACTGATGATGAAAAAGTAATATTTAACATTTTAAAAACCAAACAAAAAGCCCATCTGGATGAAATTGCTATTGCTTGTGAAATCCCCATATTTAAAGCCACTTCACTACTTCTTAACCTCGAGTTAAAAGGGCTTGTAAAACCCCTTCCGGGAAAAATATTTGAATTGTTATAAAAAATTTAAGAACAAATTAAAATAATTACTACTTTTACTCTTATTAACTAAACAATTTGACACTATGAAAAAAATTACTTTATCTTTATTTTCTTTGGCAGTATTGGCGGTGACTACGCAAATGTCTGCACAATCGACAGATTTTGAACCTCTTCAAAATCCGAATCCAAATCCAAATCCAGTGGGTACTGAATTTATCAATCCGGGAATAAATTATCAAGTAGCCGGAGGAGTTATCTATTCTAATGGCCCTTATTTTAGCGTTGCCGGAGGTGGATTTGGTGGCGCAGACCTAAGCGTATTAGAAAGTGTTACACTTAATGCTAATGTTTATGGGTTTGCAGCATTTAGTTCAGGAGGTTGGAGAATTGCTGATGATTGGACAGTTTCTGAAGCTGTGGAAGTGACTTCAGTTGATTTTTATGCTTACCAAACAGGTTCTACTACAACATCAACAATTAATTTTATGACTTTACGTGTTTGGGATGGTGTTCCCGGAGAGCCTGGAAGTAATGTTATCTTCGGGGACGACGCAATTAGCGTGCTTATAAATACTGAATTTTCAGGAGCATATAGAGCCCTGGAAACTACTCCTTTAGATAACTCAAGACCGATAATGAGAAACACAGTTGAAACTCCCGGATTGACACTTACTCCCGGAACATATTGGTTTGATTGGGATGCTGGAGGGACATTAGGTTCAGGTCCTTGGGCACCACCAATAGCAATTCTTGGTCAGGCTAATACTGGTGATGCTCTACAATATAATGCTACTACTTCATCTTGGGCACCCCTAGAAGATTCAGGAAATTTTGAAACTCAAGGAATTCCTTTTGATGTAACAGGCACTGTTTTAAGTCTAGTTGACAACTCGTTTGAAGGCTTTAGCTACTACCCAAACCCAACGACTAACATACTAAATGTAAATGCCAAGTCAAACATTGAAAACATCACTATTTTCAATGTATTGGGTCAGCAATTAATTAATGTTACTCCTGACAACTTAACTGCAAAAATAGATTTGTCAAACTTGAGTGCAGGTATGTATGTAATGAAAGCTACTGTTAACGGTAACGTTGGTAGTTTCAATATCATCAAGAGATAAAACCAACCATCTCTTAATAAAAAACCTCTTAGCGAAAGCTAAGAGGTTTTTGATTTTAATAACCCACTTTATTCCTTACCCGGCTTAAAACTTCACCGGCAACTGTCTTTGCTTTTTCTGCGCCCAATTTAAGGGCCTGCTCAAGTTCATTTATATTTTGCATATAGTAATTGAATTGAGCACGCTGATTTTCAAAACGGGTAATTATCAATTCAAAGAGCGCTTGTTTGGCATGTCCATAACCATAATTTCCTCTTTCATAGTTGGTGTGCATCGCTGCAGTTTCTTCTTTTGAAGCTAGTAGTTTGTACAATGCAAACACGTTGCAGGATTCAGGATTTTTAGGTTCTTCCAGAGGTGTGCTGTCGGTCTCAATACTCATGATTTGTTTCCTCAGTTGCTTTTCAGGAAGGAAAATATTAATGGTATTGTCTTTGGATTTACTCATTTTAGCACCGTCAGTTCCCGGAATATACATGCTTTCCTCTTGTACTTTGGCTTCGGGTAAAACAAAGGTTTCACCATATTTAGCGTGAAATCGTGTTGCAACATCACGGGTCATTTCAAGATGCTGTAATTGGTCTTTTCCCACAGGGACAAACTCAGCATCATAGAGCAGGATGTCTGCGGCCATCAACATCGGGTAAGTAAACAAGCCTGCATTAACGTCTTCGAGACGGTCGGCTTTATCTTTAAATGAATGTGCAAGAGTGAGTCTCTGATAAGGAAACATACAGCTTAAATACCACGAAAGCTCTGTAACCATTGGGACGTCACTTTGCCTGTAAAAGACAGACTTGTTGATGTCAAGCCCAAAAGCCAACCAAGCAGCTGCAACGCTGTATGTATTTTCTCGTAAAACCTCAGGGTTTTTAATTTGTGTAAGGGAATGCATATCAGCAATAAAAAGAAAACTCTCGTTTTCGGGCCGGTTGGCCATTTCTATTGCAGGTACTATCGCTCCAAGTATGTTGCCAAGGTGTGGTGTGCCTGTGCTCTGAATGCCGGTTAAAACTCTCGCCATGAATAAATTTTTAACGTCAAAATTGATTTGTAACAAAGGTAATTTTTTTGTTCTAATGGCTCAATACAATTGTGTATTTTTGAGGGCGATGTTTTTAAAGAACTACATATTTGTTCCGCTATGGCGAATCTGGTTTTATGTACTCATTGGTGTAGCTATTATACTATTGTTTCCTTTTTTGTTCATTAGTATTTCTAAAAAAGAATGGTACAAAGGCTTTTTTGTTTTTGCGCGCATTTGGGCATCCATCATCTTGTTTGGAATGGGGTTCATTCCGAAAATAAAAAGAGAAGAGCCTCTTGAAAAAGGTAAAAGCTATATGTTTGTTGCTAATCACACTTCAATGACAGACATTATGTTGATGTTTTATGCAGTGAGACGACCATTCGTTTTTGTAGGGAAAAAAGAATTGGCAAGATTGCCACTTTTTGGATATTTCTATAAACGCACCTGTATATTGGTTGACAGAAAAAATGCCAGAAGTAAAAAAGAAGTTTTTGATGCTGCTCAGGAACGGTTAAAAGCCGGATTGAGTATTTGCATTTTTCCCGAAGGTGGTGTCCCGGAAGATGAAAGCATCATTTTGGATTCATTCAAAGATGGGGCTTTTCGCCTTGCTATTGATCATGATATTCCAATAGTTCCCTTAACATTTCACGATAATAAAAAACGGTTTTCATATGCGTTTTTTAGAGGAGGACCCGGGGTATTAAGGGTTAAGAGGCATAAAAGAATATTTACTGAAGAGTTTTCAAAAGAAAACAAACGATTAATCAAGGATGAGGTAAGAGAGATTATTTTGAAAGAGCTTCAACACCCTACAGTTTAAAACTAAAAAAGCTACTCGTTGGCACAGTTGAGTAGCTTTCTCATTAGCTTATTATTTTTTAGTTATCCAAAAACAATAAACCGGCAACCTAAATTAAACTTAACTAAAACTTATAACTAAACCCACTATAAACCCCAAAAATATAAGGTTTAAAGTCGATGGCACTATCATTATAGGCATTCAATTGATATTTAAATACCGGCTCAAGGTTAAAAATAAACCTATTTGTAAACTTATAGTCAAAGCCAAGCCCCAAATTGGTGCTAAAGCTTAAATTATTCAAATTGTTGGCACTTCCAATTTCAGAACGGAAACCGTCAGACATCACACTTATACTGTTGTTTCCAAGTAACAACGTGCTCATTCCTCCAACAATGTTGACTCCCACTCGGTTGTTTGATAAATTGTATTTTAATTCCAACGGAACTTCAAAATAATTTAATTCTTGTTGCATAGTTCCTGGTATGATTCCATTCCTGGGAACAATTACACTGCCATCTTCTGACACTGTTGGGAGTGCACCGGGAGGAGGACGCAATGTTCCTCGATTCCCTATGGCTACAACAAAATTTCTGTTTCCATAATCAATGGATCGCAATCCGTCAGAAGCTTCAGCTACTGCAAATTCAATATTGTTTGTTGAATAACTTAAGTCAACCCTGTTAACACCTGTTCTAATGCTTAGTTTATCATTGATGGCATAACTCACATTAATGCCATAGCTGTAGTTAATATCGCCAGACTTGGAATTGTTTGAAAATTGTGGGTCTATGGATGATCCACTTCCAAGGGTGTTGTAATAAACAGGTGCAAAATTTGGTGAAACTTCCCAACGGGAGCCTGTTTGAGGTTGTTGATTAGAGGCAATTTCATCCTCGTGCTTTTGAGCGATGTAATCAAGTAATGAAATTTTCTTGTCGTCTTCCTTAATTTCTGTAAGTGCAACAGCATCTTTTTCTTCAGTTAATGGGTCAGTTATGATATCAGACGGTTTCGCTTCAGGACTTGTTATTGTTTCAGCATCTTTTTGATGAATAGTTGTTTGTGCAATATCTGTTTTAGTGGAAGGGACAGAAGTCTTTGGTTGCTTATTATCAACACTTTTTTGATCTGCAGGTTTTGTGGCTACAGCTTGAGTTTCAATTTTATCGCTGATTTTATCTGCAGTTTTGGGTTGATTAACAAATTCTGAGGTTTCATTTTCATTTGTCAACTCGCCTTGTTGCTGAACAATGGCGTCGTTCTGTGAGTCATTGACAATTATAGAATCATCTGGTTGAATAATTTCAACCTGTTGTTTGGGTTGAGTGTCTTCAGAGGTGATTTGATTTCCAAAAGGAGAATCAATGAAGAAATTTCCAATGCCTAAAAACAAAACAAGCGCAGCAGCAACTCCGGCGAGTTTGTACCAAAGGGGGACAACGCGTTTTGGAGCCTTTTCTTTTTGAAGTGCAGCTGAAATGTTTTCCCAAACAACCGGAGGTGGGGTAACATCCAGATGTTTAAACTGCTCTTTGAAAAGCCGGTCTATGTGCTTTTTTGTTTTCATTAAGTATTGCTCTTTACCTGAGCCGGTTTACTTTCTTCAAGTTTGTTTTTTAATATCATTCGCGCTCTTGCCAGGTTTGACTTTGATGTGCCCACTGTAATCCCAATCATATCTGCTATTTCCTGATGTGAATAATCATCCAATACATACAGGTTAAAGACCAAACGGTATCTGTCGGGCAATTCCTGAATTAACTTTAGCAGGTAATCGAGTGACACATTTTGCTCTTCGATTTCTGCTTCAGCTTCTTCAGCTAACTGGTCATTCACGATTTCAAAGTAGCGTTCTTTGCGGTATTTCTGTAAAACGGTGTTTACAGTTATTCGTTTCATCCAACCTTCAAAAGAACCCTTATGCTTATACTGCCCAATACTTTTAAAAATGGTGAGGAAAGCGTCCTGGAGGTTGTCTTGTGCCTCTGCGACGTTTCTGGAATATTTAAGACTTATAGAGTACAACTTGTTTGCGTAAAGCGTGTAAAGTT
Organism: uncultured Flavobacteriaceae bacterium; assembly: GCA_964469175.1. GTDB lineage: Bacteria > Bacteroidota > Bacteroidia > Flavobacteriales > Flavobacteriaceae > Planktosalinus. The sequence continues at coordinate 115,662 of CAYXXY010000005.1, read as the reverse complement.
CACCCTGTGCCTTGATATCCCCGGCCTTGCATTTTTCTATGAGCTCATTTAAAGCCACTTCCCCGTTTTTAAGTGAAAAATTTGTAGTTGGTTATTCTAAAAAAATGCATCTACAAGCTTCACCAAAATGAGGTGCTTTACCTGTAGATGCAAATTATGAAGTTGGGTTGCGTTGTTGTATTTTATTTAACTTTTTAACAAGGCAATTGCTTCTTTAATTTTTTGTTCGAGTTCTTCAAAAAGCTCAGGATTGTCTAGTAACAATGACTTTACTGAGTCTCTACCTTGCCCCAGTTTAGTGTCGCCATAACTAAACCATGACCCGCTCTTTTTAATGATTTCATAATCTACACCCAAATCAATAATTTCACCCACCTTTGAAATCCCCGAACCATACATAATGTCAAATTCGGCTGTTTTAAATGGCGGTGCTACTTTATTCTTAACGACTTTTACTCGTGTTCTATTGCCCTGAGCCTCACCGTCTGTATCTTTAATTTGAGTAGCCCTTCTAATATCTAGCCTCACTGATGCATAAAACTTCAGCGCATTTCCTCCTGTTGTGGTTTCAGGATTGCCAAACATCACCCCAATTTTTTCACGCAATTGGTTAATAAATATTACTGTACAATGTGTTTTGCTTATAGAGCCCGTGAGCTTTCTTAACGCCTGAGACATCAATCTTGCGTGAAGCCCCATTTTGGAATCTCCCATTTCACCTTCAATTTCGCTTTTAGGCGTAAGTGCTGCAACTGAGTCAATCACAACAATATCAATAGCGCCAGAACGAATCAGATTGTCTGCAATTTCAAGCGCTTGCTCTCCATTGTCGGGTTGTGAAATAATCAGGTTTTCAATATCCACCCCCAGTTTTTGGGCATAACCGCGGTCAAAAGCATGTTCAGCATCAATAAATGCAGCAATACCCCCCGCTTTTTGACTTTCGGCGATGGCATGGAGTGTCAATGTGGTTTTACCTGAAGATTCAGGGCCATAGATTTCGATTACCCTTCCTTTTGGATATCCCCCAACACCTAAGGCGATATCAAGTCCTAAAGACCCTGTGGAAATGGATTCAACCTCCTGAACTGCTTGATCGCCAAGCTTCATTACCGCACCTTTGCCATAGGTTTTATCAAGTTTGTCCAAAGTGAGTTTTAATGCCTTTAATTTGGCGTCCTTTTCGTTACTCATTGCTGTGTTTTTAAATTTAAAATGAATGCTAAAATACTATTTCTTTTGATGCATAACAATAGAGCAGCGCAACCTTTTAAAATATTTTTCATCTAAAAAATAAATAGCAGTTTTTAATTACTTAATGAAATCATCTAAAAGAAACATATTGTTTAATTCCAACGGTTTTGCAGTTGTAATTCAGGTTTGCGAAGGCTGTAAAATTGATGGCGGATAGTTCGGGGTTACTTAATTTAATATTAAATAAAAATTTAAGTATAACCGAATTAGCCATTCACAAAAAGCATCAAATCAATTATTTGATGCTTTTTTGTTGAATACAATGTATAAAACTACTAATTTCGCAGCCTGTTCTTCCATTTAGAACAATACATATTTATTCTCACTTAAATGTTTATAGCATGCAACTGTACAACACCTTAAGCGCAGATGAAAGAGCCGAACTCATTGATAAAGCCGGCAAACAGCGACTCACGCTTTCTTTCTATGCCTACGCCAAAATTGAAGACCCAAAAGCTTTTAGAGACGCTCTATTCTTAGCCTGGAACCCACTGGAAGTACTCGGCAGGATTTATGTCGCTACAGAAGGAATTAATGCCCAACTCTCATTGCCGGCAGATAACTTTTACACTTTTAAGAACAGCATCGAGGAATATGACTTTATGAAAGGCATCCGCCTGAATATTGCTGTGGAACACGACGATTTTTCATTTCTAAAGCTCACCATCAAAGTGAGAAACAAAATAGTGGCGGACGGACTTAAAGACGAAACCTTTGATGTGACCAATAAAGGAATTCATCTCAAAGCCAAAGAGTTCAATGATTTACTCGACGACCCCAACACAGTGGTTGTTGATATGAGAAACCATTACGAAAGCGAAATAGGTCATTTTAAAGGCGCCATTACTCCCGATGTGGAAACTTTCAGGGAATCGCTGCCCATCATTGAGCAGCAACTTTCAGAATTTAAAGAGGATAAAAACCTGTTGATGTACTGCACGGGGGGCATTCGCTGTGAAAAAGCCAGTGCATACTTCAAACATAAAGGATTTAAAAATGTGTTTCAGCTTGAGGGTGGAATCATTGAATATGCACGCCAGATTGAAAACCAAAAGCTGGAGAGTAAATTCATTGGTAAAAACTTTGTGTTTGACAATCGTTTGGGAGAGCGCATCACAGATGATATAGTTTCCAGATGCCACCAGTGCGGCACCCCTTGTGACGACCACACCAACTGCGCCAATGATGGCTGCCACCTTCTTTTCATTCAGTGTGAATCGTGTAAAGAAAAAACAGACAACTGCTGTTCAACCGAGTGTCAGGAGGTAATCCATCTGCCACTTGTGGAACAAATCAAGCTCAGAAAAGGAATACAAATGGGCAATAAAATTTTCAGAAAGGGGAAATCCCCGGCGTTAAAATTCAAAAGCTCCGGAAAACTCTCTGACACCCCTTTAGCTAAAGCTGAAAAGAAAAAAGAAAAAATCATTAAGTCTGCCATCAAAAAAGTGATCGTTGGGCAGGGCCAACATTTCTATCCAAAATCACAAGTGGGAATGTTTTTAATGGAAAACGAAACCATTTCAAAAGGGGACACTTTACTTTTTTACGGTCCAACTACCGGCAAACAAGAGGTGAAACTTGATGCTTTTTTTGTGAATGGAAGCCCTGCAGTAAATGCGATTCCGGGGGATAAAGTGACACTTCAACTCCCTTTCAGACTGCGGCTTTCAGATAAAGTGTATAAAGTTTTGTAGTTTAGTTTGCAAAGCTTTTTGAAGGAAGGTGAACTTCAGTTCAAAAATACTATCTTTACGCTTTAAGAAAATTGACAAAGATTGTGGTTACCCACAACTAAAGATATATTTGGATTATGGGCTGTACAAGCTGTTCAACAACAAATAACGGACAACCCAAAGGGTGTAAAAACAATGGCACCTGCGGAACAGACGGCTGCAACAAACTCACCGTTTTTGACTGGCTCGCCAATATGGTTTTACCCGGTCATCAGCAACCTTTTGAGTATGTTGAAGTGCGTTTTAAAAACGGAAGGAAAGATTTTTTTCATAACAGTGAAAAACTGCCTTTAAGCATGGGCGATGTAGTTGCCACAGAAGCCGCTTCCGGTCACGATATCGGGATAGTGTCCTTGGCCGGCGAACTGGTCAGGATTCAAATGAAAAAGAAAAGGCAAAAGCCTGAAGAGACCCACCTAAAAATTTATCGAAAAGCATCCCAGCGTGATATTGACATTTGGCACAAAGCAAAAAACAGGGAAGAAGCCGTAAAAGTTAGAGCAAGGCAAATCGCCATTCGGCTTAATCTTAGAATGAAAATTTCAGACATTGAATTTCAAGGTGACGGCTCCAAAGCGGTTTTTTTCTACACAGCAGAAGAGCGTGTTGACTTTAGGGAACTTATTAAAGAATTTGCAGCAGAATTCAGCACACGAATTGAAATGAAACAAGTGGGTTTTAGACAGGAGGCATCACGTCTTGGCGGAATTGGTTCCTGTGGCAGGGAGTTGTGTTGCTCTACCTGGTTAACAGATTTTCGTTCAGTGAACACATCTGCAGCAAGGTATCAACAGCTTTCGTTAAATCCGCAGAAATTAGCAGGCCAATGCGGGAAACTGAAATGCTGTTTGAATTATGAACTGGACACCTATCTGGAATCGTTGGAAACCTTCCCGAGTATAGACGTTAAGCTCATTACTGAAAAGGGAACAGCTGTCTGCCAAAAACTGGACATTTTTAAAAGAGTGCTTTGGTATTGCTATGAAGGTGAGTGGATGAACTGGCATGAAGTTTCAGTTGAAAACGCCAATGAAATCATCAAACTCAACAAGCAAAACAAAAAGGCCATTAGTCTGGAGGCCTATGCCAAAGAGGCTGTTGAGGCACAGGACGCCGTATATAACAACGCTGCCGGGCAAGACAGTTTAACACGTTTTGACAAGCCCAAAAGTTCCAAGAGTCGTCAGAAAAACAAAAGAAGAAAAAAAAGAAATCCCCAGAAAAATGATTAGTAGAGCAATTCTCTCATTGTTTTTTTTAGTGCTGTTGAGCTGTAATACAAATGAAGTGTACAGTGAATACAAAGCTCTTCCCAATCATTGGCCCATTGAGGAAACATTAGAGTTCTCAATACCTGCGCTGGATTCTGTAAATACATACAATTTGTTTTTCAACGTAAGAAATACCAATGAGTATAAGTACAACAACTTATTTTTAATTGCCGGCATTGAGTTTCCCAATGGCAAAGTTGTTGTGGACACATTGGAGTATCAAATGGCCAGGGCTGATGGAAGTTGGTTGGGCACAGGCAACCGGGTTAAGGAAAACAAACTTTGGTACAAAGAAAATATCCGTTTCTTTGAAGAAGGTGATTATACTGTGAGAGTAAGGCATGCTATGCGCAATAATGCTGCAATTATGGGCGTTAGCAAACTTGAAGGCATTACAGATGTGGGTATTATTTTAGAAAAAAGTCAGACGGAAACAGAGTAGCTATGGCAAAGTCAAATGCAAAAAAGGCACGTTCAGGAAACTGGAAATACATCAAATGGTTTTGGTTCACCATAGCCGGAGGAGTTGGATTTGTAATCCTGCTTTTTCTTTTGGCATCCTGGGGGGTGTTTGGCAAACTGCCCACATTTGAAGAACTTGAAAACCCTGAAACCAATCTGGCTACAGAAATACTTTCATCAGACGGGCAAACTTTAGGCAAATTTTACAGAGAAAACCGAACTCCGGTAAAATATGAAGACCTTCCTGAGCATTTGATACAAGCGCTTATCTCAACTGAAGACGAACGTTTCTACAACCACGCAGGAATCGATGCTAAAGGAACATTGAGAGCCACCATCTTTTTGGGAAAACGAGGGGGGGCAAGTACAATAACACAACAATTGGCTAAACAGCTTTTTACTGGAGTTCGTTCAAGGAATATAGTAGAAGCAGTACTTCAAAAAATGAAGGAATGGGTAATAGCTACTCGTCTTGAACGCCAATATACCAAAGAGGAAATCATCACGATGTATCTCAACAAATATGACTTCCTGAATCAGGCAGTAGGGATTCGTTCTGCTTCAAGAATATATTTTGGAAAAGAACCCATCGATTTAACTACAGAGGAAAGTGCCATGCTTGTCGGGATGCTCAAAAACTCTTCACTTTTCAATCCGTTAAGGAGGGAAGAAATGGTGCAAAACAGAAGAAACGTGGTTTTACGTCAAATGGAAAAAAACAATTTTCTTTCAGGTAGTGTAAAAGACTCATTGCAACAACTTCCTTTAAACCTCAATTATAATCCGGAAGGACATGATGAAGGATTGGCCACATATTTCAGGGAATATGTGCGTGCCGAAATTCAAAAATGGATTAACGAAAATCCTAAGCCTGACGGCACACGATACAACATTTACCGAGACGGATTGAGGATCTATACTACCATAGATTCTAAAATGCAACAATATGGTGAAGAAGCCGTAAAAGCACATGTCAAAAACCTGCAAAGGGAATTTGACAGACAAAACCAAAACAATAAAACTGCGCCATTTAGAAGTATAACAGAGCAGGAAACAGAAGGAATCCTCAATGCGGCCATGCGGCGCAGCGACAGATGGCGAATACTGAAAGCACAAGGATTAAGCGATGAAGAAGTAAGGGAGTCATTCTATAAAGAAGCTGAAATGCGGGTCTTTTCCTGGAATGGGGAAATCGATACCATTATGAAACCCATTGATTCCATAAGATATTACAAATCATTTCTACAAGCATCTATGATGGCCATGAACCCTCAAACCGGAGAAGTCAAGGCTTGGGTGGGGGGCATTAACTACAAACATTTTAAATATGATATGGTCAAGCAGGGTCGAAGACAAGTGGGCTCAACTTTTAAGCCCTTTGTGTATGCCACAGCTATAGACCAATTACATATGTCTCCTTGTGATACACTGCCCAATACTCCTTATACCATAGAAGAAGGTAAGTATGGATTGTTGCAGCCCTGGACACCTAAAAATGCGGGGGACAAGTATGGCGGTATGGTTAATCTTAAATTAGCTTTGGCCGAATCATACAACGTGATTTCAGCCAATTTAATTGACAAAACCGGTCCACAACCTGTAATCGATTTGGTAAAAAGACTGGGAATAGACACATCTGAAATGGGAACAGGGCCAGCAATTGCTCTCGGAACAACCGATATAAGTGTTTTTGAAATGGTTGCCGCTTACAGTGTGTTTGCCAATGAAGGTATTTATGTTGAACCTGTTATGGTGTTTAGAATAGAAGACAAAAACGGTACTGTTCTTTTTCAACACGTACCTCAAACACGTGATGTGATTAGTGCTGAAAGTGCCTATGTAACCACAAGCTTGATGGAAGGAGTTACTCAAGGAGGCTCGGGAGGTCGATTGCGCAGAACTTGGACCAATGATTTTTATAATAATGTCATGACAGGTTATCCCTATGCATTCACAAACCCCATAGCCGGAAAAACCGGAACAACTCAAAACCAAAGTGACGGCTGGTTTATGGGAATGGTGCCCAATCTGGTAACCGGTGTTTGGGTGGGTGCAGAAGACCGCTCAGCACGTTTTCCAACCCTTACATACGGGCAGGGAGCAACAATGGCATTGCCTATCTGGGGATATTTTATGAAGCAATGTTATCAGGACGAAGCACTCGGCGTTTCAAAAGACCCATTTAAAAGGCCTGAAAACCTCACCATAGAAACTGACTGCACTAAATGGAAACAAAGTCAGGAGCGTGATGAAATCTTTGACGAATTTAGTTTTTAAAACATAAATAATGATTAATAAAACTGTATCCGGAATCAGTGAAGCCTGTGATGGAGTTACTGACGGTATGACTTTGATGTTTGGCGGATTTGGCCTAAGCGGTATCCCTGAAAACGCCATCGCCGAACTTGTAAAAAAGGGAGTGAAAGGGCTTACCTGTATTTCAAACAATGCCGGTGTGGATGATTTTGGTCTTGGCTTGTTGCTTCACAAAAGGCAAATCAAAAAAATGATTTCTTCCTATGTGGGTGAAAACGCAGAGTTTGAAAGACAAATGCTCAGCGGTGAGCTGGATGTTGAATTGATTCCTCAGGGAACACTGGCTCAGCGTTGTCAGGCAGCCCAGGCAGGATTTCCTGCATTTTATACACCCGCCGGTTATGGAACCGAAGTTGCCGAAGGCAAAGAAACCCGCCAGTTTAACGGCAAATGGTATGTACTTGAAAACGCCTTTGAAGCAGATTTTGCTTTCGTCAAGGCCTGGAAAGGTGATACAGCAGGCAATCTGATTTTTAAAGGCACTGCTAGAAATTTTAACCCTAATATGTGTGGTGCTGCAAAAATCACAGTTGCTGAAGTTGAGCATCTGGTTGAAGCCGGAGAGCTTGATCCCAATCATATCCACATACCCGGAATTTTTGTACAACGCATTTTTCAGGGAACAAACTATGAAAAAAGAATCGAGCAGCTTACTGTTAGAAAAAGAAATTAACTATGGGACTTACAAAAGAACAAATTGCACAACGCATAGCCCGGGAGGTTAAAGACGGATATTATGTTAATCTGGGTATTGGTATTCCCACTTTGGTGGCCAATTTTGTGCGTGATGATATTAATGTCGAATTTCAAAGTGAAAACGGTGTTTTAGGAATGGGCCCATTTCCCTTTGAAGGAGAAGAAGACCCTGATTTAATAAATGCTGGAAAGCAAACCATAACCACTTTGCCCGGCGCCTCATTCTTTGATTCAGCGATGAGCTTTTCAATGATTAGGGGTCAGCATGTCGATTTGACCATACTAGGTGCTATGGAAGTATCTGAAAACGGTGATATAGCCAACTGGAAAATTCCCGGGAAAATGGTAAAAGGTATGGGTGGCGCCATGGACCTTGTCGCTTCTGCTGAAAACATTATTGTGGCTATGATGCATACAAATAGAGCAGGTGAGTCAAAGCTACTTAAAAAGTGCTCCTTGCCTTTAACTGGAGTAAGGTGTGTCAAGAAAATTGTTTCTGATCTTGCTGTACTGGAAGTTACAGATAAAGGATTTATACTTTTGGAAAGAGCACCGGGAGTTTCAGTTGAAGATATCCAAAAGGCAACAGAAGGTACTTTAATTGTAGAAGGGGATGTTCCCGAAATGCAATTTTCCGCTTAGACGAAAAGAATTAATTCTCAAAATAAAATTTAAAAGACCCTAATTTGGGTCTTTTTTTATCCAAAAACATGAAAAATACCACATAAATGTTAAAATATAGTGCATTACAACGAAAAAATATGTATTTAATCGTGAAAATTGATTTTTTGTTTGCACATTTACAATCCCAAATTAAACCGGCTTACTTAACCTAAGCTATACAAGTTGCAAAAATTAAAAAACAACTAAAGAAATTTGAAATAATGGCAAAAGTCAAAAAGCAATTTCAAGCGTTGAAGCAAAAAGTAAAACCTACTTTTATTCTATTAAATAGTTTGCTTTACGTTACCAAAAAAGTTTTTTTATTGATGTAACTAAAAATAAACCCCGAATCTGTTTGACATTTTCAGATTTAAAGGTCAAATCCCGTTCTTTGTGAGGTTAGAACGGGATTTTTTTATTCCCGTGTAGGCGGGAATCTTAATTTTCCCAGCCGAATTTACCCTTCTAATAAACATCAAGCAATTTTTTAATTTTTGAAGATATTCCCAGGATACTATTATATTCTACATCTTCGGGTATCAAGGGATATATACAACTAGAAGAAGAGGCGAGCTTGGATTAAGTATTCAACTTTTTCATCAGCTGTGACAAAAATTCAATTCCCAAGCAGTGAACCGACTCATAACAAATAATCTGAAAAGAATATCTAAATACAGGTTATTTCTAATCAAAAGTAAGCAAAATAGCACGCAAATGTTAAAAAAATATGCATTACAACGAAAATAAAGGTATTTAATCGTTAAAATAGATTTTTGTCTGCATATTTACAGTCCCAAATTAAACCAGCTTACTTAACCTAAGCTATGGAGGTTAAACAAGGAAAATTTAATGACCTTGTTTAATTTAAAATAAACCCCAAATCTGTTTGACATTTTCAGATTTAAAGGTCAATCCCGTTCTTTGTGAGGTTAGAACGGGATTTTTTTATTTCCATAAACAAGGGAATCCTAGCTTTTCAACCCTATTTCCCCTTAGGAATTGCTTCAATCAATTTTCTGGTATACTCCTTTAACGGATTTGCATAAATTTCATCTGCCTCACCTATTTCCTCTATCTTCCCGGCATTCATTACCATCAGTTGGTCTGCCATAAATTTCACTACAGCCAAATCGTGTGAAATAAACAAATAACTGAATTGGTATTTTTCCTTAAGATCATTCAGCAGATTAAGCACCTGTGCCTGAACAGAGATGTCCAAAGCAGAAACCGATTCATCACAAATAATGAGTTTGGGTTCCAAAGCAATAGTTCGCGCAATACCCACACGTTGCCGTTGGCCGCCGGAAAGTTGGTGGGGATAACGGTAATAAAACCCGGCGTCTAGACCCACTTGCTCCAGCAACTCCAGCACCCGCTCTTTTCTTTTTTTGTTATTCAGGTAAAGATTGTGAACTTGAAGAGGCTCCAAAATGGCTTCTCCCACCAGCACCCTGGGGTTGAGGGAGGAATATGGGTCCTGAAAAATAATCTGGATCTCTTTCCTGAATTTTTTGAATTCGCTTTCGCTTAAAGCGGAAATTTCCTTGCCCTTGTAAAAAATCTTCCCTTTTGTGGCTTTGTCAAGCTGAAGAATGGCCTTTCCCAATGTGGATTTACCACAACCCGATTCGCCAACAAGACCTAAAGTCTCTCCCTCATAAAGCTCAAAACTCACATCATTCACCGCTTTGGTCACCTTTTTTTCTCTGAAAAATCCGGCATTGGTGTAGTATTCTTTTTCAAGATTTCTGACTTCAAGTAAAGGCTTCCGGCTGTAAAGCGTTTTGTGTTTTTGTGTGCGTTGTTCTTTGGAAACCAATTTTTTATCAAAGGTATTGTTTAGGAAATCCTTAATAGTGGCCAGTTTTTCTGCACGTTCATCAAGCGATGGGCGGGAGTTGAGCAAAGCTTTTGTGTAATCTTCTTTTGGATTGTGAAAAATATCCCGGATTTGCCCTTCCTCAACCACTTTACCCTGATACATCACCAGTACACGGTCTACAATTTCAGAAACCAGAGCCAGGTCATGTGAGATGAAAATAATACTCATATTTGTTTCTTGCTGAAGATCTTTGAGCAACTGGATGATTTCCTTTTGAACAGTTACATCAAGAGCAGTTGTGGGCTCATCGGCGATTAAAACCTGAGGTTTGCAGGCAATGGCCATGGCAATCATCACGCGTTGCATTTGCCCGCCACTGATTTGATGCGGGTATTTGTTGTATAGCTCTTCGGGGATTGGAAGTTTTACTTTTTCAAAAAGCAAAAGGGTTTCTTTTTTAGCCGCTTTTCGTGAAAGCTTTTTGTGATGCATCAATATTTCTGCCACCTGAACCCCACATCGCATGGAAGGGTTGAGGGCGCTCATCGGTTCCTGAAAAATCATTGAGATTTCGTTACCACGAAATTTTTGAAATTCTTTTTCACTCAAACCTAAAAGCGATTTTCCGTTAAACAGGATTTCTCCCGATTTGATTTTCGCGATTTTTTTGGGCAACAACCCCATTATGGCCAACGTAGTCACTGATTTTCCGGATCCTGATTCGCCGACTATACCGAGAATTTCATTTTTATCAAGTGTAAAGGAAACGTTTTTGACTACCTCATTTTCTTTTTTTTCGTTGAAAAAGGAAAGCGACAATTCAGAAATTTTAAGCAGGGGTTGTCTAGGCATTTTACACGGAAATTATTTCGTTTTCGTTAAGAATTTCTTCATTTCTAAGCCTTAGGAAGACTTGTGCCACAGCAACGGCATCCTTTTCACAGTAGTTGATGATGCGGTCGATATCTTTGTCGATATAATAAACATCACGCACCTGGCTACCGTCAATGTCTTCCTTAGGCGAAGGGATACCCAATATATGCGTGAGCAACTTTAGTGAAGTGAAATGCTTGTAATCGCCAAACTTCCAGAGCTCCAATGTGTCCAGATGGGGCACTTCCCAGGGCTTTTTCCCAAAGAGATTGAGTTTGGCAGGGATGTCAATGCTATTGATAATCATCCTGCGGGCAATAAACGGAAAGTCAAATTCTTTGCCGTTATGGGCACACAGCACGTGATGCGGCCTGTTAAAATGGGTTTCAAGCAGATTTTTAAAGTCTTTTAAAATTTTTATCTCATCTCCGTGAAAAGAGGTCACCCTAAAATTTCTTGTATTTCCTTTCAACACAAAATATCCCACTGAGATACAGATGATTTTCCCAAACTCTGCCCAGATTCCGGCGCGGTCATAGAATTCCTCCGGTGTGTGTTCATCGCGGCGTTGGTATTCGGTTTTCTTTTCCCAGAGTACTTTTAAGGTGTCATCAACCTCATTAAAATTTTCATGAATAGGCACTGTCTCTATGTCGAGAAACAAGATATTTTCAAGATTTATTTTTGAAATCATATCATTGGTTTTTTAATTCAACATTTCATAAGCCTCATCAATATATATCCAAAAGTTTTGAGGGAATGCATCTGTTCCATCCGTCGAGCCTTTTAAATGACCAAGCCTTACAATCATCAGGTTGTCTTCCGGGATTGTAATCACATACTGCCCCAAATGCCCTCGCATCACAAAAAAGTCCTTGCCGTTATAGTCTCCCAGCCAAAAGCCATAGCCGTAGGGCGCTCCCTCAAACCGGGGTCTGATGGATTTTGCAACAAAAGCAGAGTCGAGCAACTGCTTGTTTTGCCATTTGCCGTGGTCTTTATACAGCTTTCCGAAACGGGCGAAATCCCTTGCGTTTGACGCAAAACAACAATAGGCTTTCACCATTTTATGTTTTTCACTGTCCACTTGCCAAAGTGCATCATTTTCCGCGCCCAGGGGCTGCCAGAATGCTTCCTGAAAGTATTCGGCTGTTCGTTTTCCTGAAGCTTTTTCAATCACCATAGCGAGTAATTGTGTGCTTCCGCTGAGGTAATTGTACCCCTTGCCTGGTTCTTCGACGATGTCAAGCTCCAGCATCATTTTGTTCAAATCATCATAAAAATAGGCCTTGGTTGTGATGGAAAACGGGCTGTAATAAGCCTCATCCCAGTCCAAACCTGATGCCATTGAAGCAAGGTCGCCCACCGTGGTTTTAGCGTCTTTGTATTGTGGGAAAAAATCACCCAAGGGCTGGTCGAGGCTTTCAATATAACCGTCCATAATCGCTTTTCCCAATAGACCTGAAACAAAACTCTTGGCCATTGAAAACGAGTTGCTCTTGCTGTTTCGGTTAAAACCATCATAATAGGCTTCGTGCCAGATGCTGTCGTTTTTGATAATCATATAGGCAATTGTTTCGGCACTCTGATGGGTTTCAAGCAGTTTTTTGGTAGGTGGAACTTGATTATAGTCAGCATGAATCGGCCAGGCAAATGTGTTTTTTCCGGCTTTAACGGTGTCGTTTTCAAACACTTTATAGTCTTCAAGATAGGCTGTTTTGTGGCCTTTGAGATAAATGGTCCTTACAGCCTTGAACAAATAAGTAACATCAAAAATATATGCGAGGATAACGACCAGGCCCACAAGAAGGGCCAGTGAAACAAGAACACGTTTTAAAATTTTCATACAGAAGGGATTGTTCTTATAAAAGTAACAAAAATTGTTTGTTTTAGAAACTATCTAAAACAATGAAGTTTGCGGGGAGGGATTTTCATGCTCCAGCAGCCATTTTTTCCGCCAAAGCCCGCCGGCATAACCAGTCAAAGAACCATCTGTTCCAATTACCCGATGACAAGGCACCACAATCCAAAAAGGGTTTTTGCCGTTGGCAGCAGCAACTGCCCTGATTGCTTTTTCATCACCCAGCTTTCGCGAAAGCTCAAGATAAGAAGTGGTTTTCCCGTAAGGAATCTCTAAAAGTGACTCCCACACCCTCTTTTGAAATGGGGTGCCCTGAGGGTTTAAATTCAATTGAAACGCTCTTCGCTCACCGGCGAAATATTCCTGAAGCTGTTGAACAGTATCAAGCAATTGATCAGGGATTCCTACGGAAACTTGTTGCGGTTCATCCAAAATGGATATGGAAATCAGCCCTTGCTCATCGCCTTTTATTTCAGCGATACCAAGCGAGGTTTTCAAAAAGGCAGTTTCCATGTTTAAAATTGCTCGAGGAATTTGATTCGCTTATCAATGGGTGGATGGGTGCTAAACAACCCCCCGATGTTTCCAAAAAACTTTGCAGAAGTGTCTTTTGGGGTGTTTTCGATAAACATTTGTTGCACTTCTTCGCTTTTGGTTTCAACGTGATGGTTGGGCGAAATTTTTCTCAAAGCTGAAGCCAGTGCCCAGGGTTTGCGGGTCATTTCAGCAGCGCCACTGTCGGCCATATATTCTCTTCTTCGGCTTAATGCAAATTTGAATAAAAGCGAAATGAAATAGGCAATCGCTGAAACTAGTAAAATGACAATCATCAATTTACCGGAGTCGCGGTTGTTTCTGCTTCTGCTCATTCCGCCATAAAGGAAACTTCTGAAAGCTATTTGAACCACAAAGGCAAAAATCCCAACAAAAATGATACTTACCACCAGCAAACGCACGTCTTTGTTGCGAATGTGCATCAGCTCGTGGGCAATCACGCCTTCAAGTTCGTCATCGTCAAGTGTGTCTATGATTCCACGGGTGAGGGTAACGGTATAGTCTTTTTTTCGAAGCCCGCTGGCATAGGCATTCAAGGCAGGACTTTCAATAATTTGTACTTTGGGCATTGTCATCCCCACACTCATACACAAGTTTTCAACGAGGTTGTACACCCGCATATTGGTTTTGCGCTCCAGTGTTTTGGCACCGGTGGCCATGGAAATCATTTTGCCATGAGCAAAATAAGCAATGATGAACCAAATAGTAACAACGGTAAGTACAAAAGGAATGGCACCCAGAAAAAGATCTAAAGCCACATCGGGTCTAGGGTTGCCAAATTCATCGAAAGTTAAAAGATAAACCACTGCAAATACCGAAGCCAAAATCAGCGTCGGAAATGCAATCAATAATAGGATTGACTTCCGGTTGTTACTTCTTATTTGCTGCTGAATGCCGACAAACTTCACTGCTTAGAATTTTACTTCCGGAGCGATATCCATTTGTGCTCTTTGGTCAGTACCCAAGTCAAACATAGGCTCGGTTTTGAAACCAAACATTCCTGCAAAAATGGTATTTGGGAATTTTTGAACAGCAATGTTCAACTCTTTGGTAGCAGAATTGAAGAACCTTCTCACGGCAGCCAGTTTGTTTTCCACATCAGAAATCTCATTCTGTAGTTGTAAAAAATTCTGGCTTGCTTTCAAATCAGGATAAGCTTCCACCTGAATGTTTAAGCCTCTGATTGCAGATGTTAGCTCTTGCTCAGCAGCAATTTTTTCATTGATTCCGGTGGCTGAAATGGCTCTTGTTCTGGCGTTTGTAACCGCTTCAAGTGTTCCTCTTTCGTGCTCCATATATCCTTTTACGGCACCTATCAACTGAGGAATCAAGTCATGACGTTGTTTTAACTGAACGTCTATGTCTGCAAATGCATTTTCCCTGTGATTGCGAAGGCTAACAAGGGTGTTGTAAATGGAAATCACCCAAATAACGAGTATTGCTACAATTCCAATAAAAATTAAAAGTCCCATATAGTTTTGTTTTTTTGTTAAAATCTTTGAATTTCAAATATAGCCAATTTGACGCCTATGATGTCGAAATGTTTCAAAATATTTTGATAAAATTTATTTGGGTTCTGAATCTGATTTGGGGCTGATAATCCCCAATCGTTTGGCCCTTATTTCCCAGTTTTTTCTAGCCATGGCCTGCATATCGGCAACGTTATCATGTTCGTCCATGATTTCCAGACCCAGCAGAGTCTCAATGATGTCCTCCATAGTGACAATTCCTACCGGATTACCGTATTCATCTGAAACGATGGTAATGTGGGCTCTTTTTTCAATCAGTATTTCAAAAAGTTCAGGGATGGGCGTTTCACTGGAAGTTGTCAAAACATCGCGTTTAAGCGTGCTTAGCGATTCAGGACCTTTTTGGTCAATCATTTCTTCAAGCACATCGTCTTTTAGAATGAAACCGGTAATATTATTTGAGCGGTCTTTATAAATAGGTATTCGGGAATGTTTCAGGTGTTTGTTGTCACTGTAAAATTCTTCAATGCTGGTATCTTCATCTTCGGTAATTACGACAGAAAAAGGGGTCATAATATCTTTGGCCAAAACATTTTTAAAAAGCAGTAGATTCTTGATAAAAGCAGTTTCACTGCCTTCAAACACACCTTCTTTTTCTGCAGTGTCAGTCATGGCTAAAAATTCCTCACGGCTAAAAGTTTGTATATGGGTTGATTTTCCAATCATTTTAGTGGTGAGTGTTAAAAACCAAAGTATTCCGGTCCATTTTAAGGGGAAAATCAATAAAGCGAGTCCATAAGCAGTAAAGCTACCTAATGATTTCCAGTAAGAAGCACCAATGGTTTTTGGGATAATCTCTGAAATCACCAGGATTAAAAAGGTCATAACGGCAGAAATAATCAACACTGAGTTGTCGCCATTTCCAAAAGTTTTTTCTGCCTGGACACCCACAAGTATAGCTCCCACTGTGTGTGCAATGGTGTTGAATGTAAGTATGGCAGTTAGGGGCTTATCGATGTCTTTTTTGAAACTGATTAGGGTTTTTGCATACGACTTGCCTTCGTCCATTTTCATTTTTAAAAAAGAAGGGCTAAAACTTAGAAGTGCAGCTTCTAAAATGGAACATAAAAAAGAAAATACAATTGATACTGTTGCGTATACAATTAATAAGGCCATAGTTGTTTTAAAAGTTGATACAAAATTACTTAATTATTCTTGTATGGCTTCACATATTTTTATAAAATTCACATATATCTTTTAGAACTACAAGCGCATATTCTGTTAAAATACAAAGAAATAAGCGGGTTTTTAAAACCCGCTTAAGTCTAAAAAGTTTTAATTTAAGTTTTTACTTATTAAAGTAACCCAGGTTGCCGCTTGATTCATACTTGCGTGAGGGTCCATTCCAATTTCATCATCAAAAAATACAATGTGATGATTCTTTATTGCCTTATCCTTAAAAATAAGCTCGATGGCTACTTTTTCAATGGAAGTCATTTTGGGCTGACCTGCCTTGGGTACCTCCAACTTGAAAACGCTGCAGGCTTTGACATCCTTTAAAGGGAAGACATCAATGTGCTCTTCTTTTACGGGAACTGATGATGTGACCAGTGTTTTTGAGTTTTTATCAATTCCGATGAAAAGTGATTGGAATATAGCTGAATCAGTTAGCTTTATATTGGTTGATCCACAAAGGGCTTCTACTTTTTTGATGGTGTTCTTTTCCTTGCGGGATTGGTTGGTGACGGCATATACTATGGGCACTACAAACAGCAATAACATGCCAATGCCCATTTCAATTGATACTAGATCCATTTCTTTTAAATTTTAAATTGTTTGATTTTTTGTAAAAAGTTTTGCTGCTGATTTGACAGCACCATTAAAATGACGAGAGATCATTTCTGCTTTACAAAAAGAAATGGAAGGGAAATATTTGTGAGGTTAATACACTTCGGAAATCGATGAGGTAACATGATTCCTTTTGAAAATATTGTTGATTTTCTGAATTGTAATTTTCAAAAAGAAACCCTTTTTTTCCTGAATCAGAAGTGACAATAAGCTCTGCAGCAGCAACTGATATTTCCTGAAGAACAATTGCTTTGGCGCTTTGGGTTTTGATTAAAGCAAACTCTTCCTGAGGATTTACAATCTCAGAAAGCACAGTTGAAACATGACCAAATGACACCAGTGGCTGCAGGAAAACCAGCAGAAGGGCAAATGATAGAATCCAGCTATTTTTATTGCTTTTCACACTGCAAGATTACAACAAAAATCGATTCGTGATTCTTAAAGGAGGGATAATTGTTTAACTTGATATTTTTTTCTACTTTTAAACTATATAATTTTCGAGATAGTTCACAATAACCCCAACAGATAAAAAAATAATTTATAATTGTAAGATTCTATTCTTATGAAATACTTGATTTCTATAATAGTAGTCCTTTTGTTATGTGGCTGCCAACCTGTATTAAGAGTTATTTTTGGTGTTAAAAATCCAAAAATTGAGAATAAAACTACTTTGGAAAACTTTATAGATAAAAAGGGTCTGGAAATTGATCTAAATAAAACCTACTTTTTAAAAGAATTAAGTAGTTACTACGCCCTCCAGGAAGTTAGAGATAGGGGTTTAAAAATACCTGATGTTTATTTGTTTAACGAAACCGGGTTTTTGATACAAGAACAACTGGATAGTGTATGTTTTGTTGCAAGAGACTTAAAAGTAGAAGAGTATAAAAATTATTATGAAAAGGTGTTTTCTACCGACACTATTCCACCTGAAAAACTATACCACTTAGATGATTTAATAAAACACTTAGCTGATGGGGATGGAAATAGACTTAAAGAAATCCAAACAAATAATAAAAAAACTGCTATAATTTTATGGGCAAAATTTTTAGGTAAAAAACTAAACAGAAAGTTTGTTGAAGAATCGCAAGACTTGCTTTTAGAAACCCAACTAGATTTGAATATTTACTATTTAAATTTAGACCCACAGGAGTTTTGGGAAGTAGAGTCAATTTCAACAACAAGTAAGTGATTTTTATGAAATTAATTTGACCACATCCTTCGCAAAGTAACTCGCAATAATACTTGCCCCGGCTCTTTTTATAGCGGTAACCTGCTCCATCATCACGGCATCGTGATTGAGCCAGCCTTTTTCGGCGGCAGCTTTGAGCATGGCATATTCACCACTCACTTGGTAAACGGCAACCGGTACGGTGACGGCATCTGCAATTTCCCTTACAATGTCAAGATAACAAAGTCCCGGTTTTACCATAACAATGTCGGCACCTTCATCAATGTCCATCAAAGTTTCCCTGATGGCTTCCTGTCGGTTGGCGGGATCCATCTGATAGGTTTTTTTGTCTTTAGGGATGTTTTTCAAATCCACAGGAGCCGAGTCCAACGCATCCCTAAACGGTCCATAATATGCCGAAGCATACTTGGCACTGTAACTCATAATCCCGGTATTGTGAAAGCCTTCATCTTCCAGCAGAGTGCGAATCTCAAAAATGCGGCCGTCCATCATATCACTGGGCGCGACAAAATCGGCACCGGCTTTGGCGTGTGAAAGCGACATTTGCGCTAAAACGGCTGAGGTTTTATCGTTGACAATTTCTCCGTTTTCAACAATACCGTCGTGGCCGTAAACGGAGAATGGGTCTAATGCCACATCGCTCATGACTAGCATATCAGGACAAGCGTCTTTCACGGTTTTGATGGCGCGTTGCATCAATCCGTTGGGGTTTAAAGCTTCTGTGCCTTTGTTGTCTTTGAGCTTGTCATCCACTTTTACAAACAACAAAACAGCTTTTAAACCTAAGCTCCAAAGTTCTTTCACCTCTTTTGAAATATTGTCCAGACTCAATCGGTAATAATTGGGCATAGAAGTGATTTCTTCTTTTACACCTTTTCCTTCAACTACAAAAAGCGGTACCAGAAAATCATTGGGTGTAATTATGGTTTCGCGCACGAGGCTTCTGATGCTTTCAGAGGCGCGGAGTCTTCGGTTTCTTCTTAGTGGATACATAGTTATAGTGTTCAGTATTCAGTCTCAGTGTTCAGTTATAGCCAATCCTTAGGATTTTTTAAAACTTCCAAAAGTTTTTCTTCCTCACTTCCCGGCTCAGGATTGTGGTCATATTTCCATTGGACTACCGGCGGTAAACTCATTAAAATACTTTCAATGCGACCGTTGGTTTTTAATCCGAAAAGAGTGCCTTTGTCATGCACTAAATTAAATTCGACATACCTTCCACGTCTTATCTCCTGCCAGTTTCGGTTTTCGGGAGTGTAAGTTAAGTCTTTTCTTTTTTCTACGATGGGAACATAGGCTTCCAGAAAACTGTCGCCCACTTCGGTGACGAAATTGTACCAGTCTTCCATTGTGAAATCGTCTTTTGCTTTACAATAGTCAAAGAACAACCCGCCAATTCCTCGTGCTTCCCCACGATGGCTGTTATAAAAATAGTCGTCGCATTTCTTTTTGTATTCCGAATAAAAATCCGGGTTATGGTTGTCACAGGCTTTTTTACAGATACTGTGAAAATGTTTAGCATCTTCTTCAAACAGGTAATATGGCGTCAAATCCTGTCCGCCGCCAAACCAGCTGTCGATGATGTTTCCTTTTTTGTCATACATTTCAAAATAACGCCAATTCGCGTGCACTGTGGGAGCCATTGGGTTTTTGGGGTGGAGCACCAGGCTCAATCCGCAAGCAAAAAAGTCGCAATCGCCCACATTGAAATAAGCTTGCATGGCCTTGGGCAACTCCCCGTGAACGGCTGAAATATTGACACCGCCTTTTTCAAATACATTTCCGTTTTCAATCACACGGGTTCTGCCGCCACCGCCTTCTGGACGCTTCCAGAGGTCTTCCTTAAAAGTGGCCTTGCCATCAACTGCTTCCAGTTTGGAAGTGATAGTGTCCTGTAATTGCTGTATGTAGTTATAAAATTTGTCTTTCATTTCCCTACCCCCGCGAAGGCGGGGGTCTCGTTCTTTAATTGCTAATACTAACAATTTAGTTTGATCTATACTCCTTCACCGCATCCACAAAAGCCCCGGCATTTTCCAATGGAATATTGGGTAAAATACCGTGACCTAAATTCACAATGTATTTGTCTTTTCCAAATTCGTTAATCATTTGCGTGACCATTTTTTTGATTTCCGCCGGTGGCGAAAACAAGCGTGCCGGATCAAAATTTCCTTGCAAGGTGATGTTACCACCGCTTAAATAACGTGCATTTCTGGGCGAACACGTCCAGTCCACGCCCAAAGCCGAAGCTCCTGAACGCGCCATCACATCCAGCGCAAACCAGCAGCCTTTCCCGAAAGCTATCACAGGGGTTTCTCCTTTTAAGGCATCGATGATTTGCTGCATATACTGCCAGGAAAACTCCTGATAATCGGTGGGCGAAAGCATTCCACCCCAACTGTCAAAAAGCTGAACAGCATTCACACCGGCTTTTACTTTTTCCTTTAAATAGGCGATAGTTGTGTCGGTGATTTTTTGCAGGAGGCTGTGCGCCACTTCGGGTTGGGTGAAGCACAATTCTTTGGCGATGTCAAAGTTTTTAGAACCCTGACCTTGAACACAATAGCACAAAATCGTCCAGGGCGAACCTGCAAAACCGATTAGCGGAATTTCGTTATTCAGTTTTTCCTTGGTCATCTTGATGGCCTCCATCACATAGCCCAATGAGTCATTGATGTCAGGAATTACAACACTCTCCAAATCTTTTTTTGTACGTATGGGATTGGGCAACCACGGACCAACGCCGGGTTTCATTTCCACCTCTATATTCATCGCTTGCGGAATCACGAGGATGTCGCTGAATAAAATCGCGGCATCCATCCCGTATCTTCTAATGGGTTGCACGGTAATTTCTGAAGCCAATTCAGGGGTTTGACAACGGGTGAAGAAATCATATTTCTGTTTGATTTCTTGAAATTCGGGTAAATAACGCCCGGCTTGTCGCATCATCCACACAGGTGGGCGGTTGACGGTTTCGCCTTTTAGGGCTCTAAGGAAAAGGTCGTTCTTTATTCCCGCAGAGGCGGGAATCTCGTTCTTGTTTGTACTATTCGTCATCATATTATCTATATCTCGCAAAGACGCAAAGGCGCAAAGCAATTATTATTTCAGTTTTTTCACCACCTGCACAATCACATTTTCAATCGTGGGTTTGGTGGCAATGATTATATCATTTGTATATTTTTCAGCTTCGGCAGCGGTGGTGGTTCCGATGCAAAAGGCTGTGGTGTTTTTCAGTTGATTTTCTTTCGTAAAACTTTCTACTGCACTGGGGCTAAAAAACAACACTCCGTCAAAAGTGCGTTCAAACTTTTTGGGTTTTAAAATGGTTTTATACACTTCAACTTCATCAAAGGCTACATTATTTTCTTTCAGCATGGTTGGGAGTTCATCCCGTCGCAAATTTCCGCAAAAAAAGGTAAATGCTTCATCGGCATATTCCTTAACTATGATTTTAGCCAGCTCTTTTCCGTAATCGGTCATCACTTTTACTTCATATCCGTTGGCTTGTAACTTCGCTTTGGTTTTTTCACCCACACAAAAACAATTTTCAATCTGAACTCTTTTGTCCATCAACCCATCAACTGTGTTTTGACTGGTAATAATGGCGTTTTTTATGATGCCATTCGCCTCAAATTCTACAAGTTCAATGCCAATGGCATCATATTCCACCAAACCAATCCCGGCTTGCAGCAAAAGACTGCGCTGGGGCTCGGTTAGTTTTTTTGTGGACAATACTGTTGGCATATCACACCCAACCCTCGCGTAGGCGGAGGTCTCGTTTTTATTAGTTCAACTCTCTCTTAATTTCACCCATCAATTCCCTTCCCCCATTGGCCAAAAGCTCCTCAGCACATGTTTTGCCCAAACCGTTGCTTTCTTCAATCTTCATCGATTTTTTAATGGAAAGTTTTTGTGTTCCGTCTAAGCTCAATAGGTTTCCTTCAAAATTGACTTCATCACCTGTGATAGTTGCTAAAGCACCAATCGGCGCGGTACAACCGCCTTCCAGCACTTTTAGGAATTCGCGTTCAATATGGACACAAATTTCGGTTTCCCGGTGGTTGAGTTTGACAAGTGCTTCTCGAATGTAAGTGTCTTTTTTCATCGCTATAACAAGCATTGCACCTTGAGCGGGTGCGGGCAACATCCAGTCTAATGACAAAAAATCTTTAGGCTTTAAGTTGATGCGTTCCAGGCCGGCTTCGGCAAAAATGGCACCGTTCCAGTTGTTGTCTTTTAGTTTTTGTAGTCGTGTGTTGACATTTCCGCGTAAATCAACCACTTGGTGATGTGGATATTTATTGAGCCATTGTGCCTTCCTGCGTAAGCTTCCGGAAGCAACAATTCCTTTTTCTTCGTTTAAAAACTCCAGTCCTTTATGTAAAAGAATATCCCTATGTGAAGCACGTTCCAAAACAGCCGCTTCCACAATTCCTTTTGGTAGCGCCGTGGGCACGTCTTTCATGGAATGCACAGCGATATCTACCTTTCCGGTAATCATTGCCACGTCGAGGGTTTTGGTAAAAATTCCGGTGATGCCCATTTCGTAAAGAGGTTGGTCGAGGTTGAGGTCGCCTTCAGATTTTACGGGAACAAGTTGTGTTTTGTAACCCAGATTCTCCAATGCAGATTTCACCTTGTTGGCTTGCCAAAGTGCAAGTTCACTATCTCTTGTGCCTATTTTTATAATTTCCGCGTAGGCAGAAATCTCGTCTTTATAAGCTGTATTTCCCAAGGCTATTCTTTTTCTGTGAAAGTCTCTTCTTCCAAACGGAAAACTTTTTCGATTAAATCAATGGCTTCATTGGTGCTGCCATTAGCACTTCTGAGGTGATTGGCAAAATGGGTAGTGATTTTTTGAATAACGCGGCTGGTAATGATTTCGGCCTGGTATTCATCAAAGTTTTCGATTTTTTTACGCTGATAATCCAGCTCGGCGTCTTTGATGGTTTTTAGTTTTTTCTTGAGTGCGCTGATGGTGGGTGCAAACTTTCGGGTTTCCTGCCAGGAGATGAACCCGTATTTTATTTCTTCAATAATCGCTTCGGCCTGTGGAATAAAGGCTTTTCTGCGCTCTAAGGTGTCATCGGTCACTTTTGAAAGATAATCCAAATGGATGAGCTCCACATTTTCAAGTTCAGAAACGTCGTCTGAAACGTTTTTAGGAATCGAAAGGTCAAGGATCAATAGCTTTCGGTCAGAATAAATCAGTTCTCTGGAAATCGTAGGTGTTTGTGCACCGGTGGCGACTATCAGGATGTCGGTATTTCTGATTTCTGCTTGCAAATCGGCATAGTCTTTTACGACCAAATTGAACTTACCGGCAATTTTTTCGGCTTTGTCTTTGGTCCTGTTGATTAAAGTAATATGCGGATTTTTGGTGTGCTTGATTAGGTTTTCGCAAGTGTTGCGGCCAATTTTCCCGGTTCCGAAAAGGAGAATGTTTTTTTCGGAAACGTTTTCTACATTATTTAATATGTATTGTACCGAAGCAAAACTTACCGAAGTAGCTCCTGAAGAAAGTTCGGTTTCATTTTTTATGCGCTTGCTCGCCTGAATGACAGAATTCAATAATCGCTCCAGAAACGGATTGGTCAAACCATGTCTTTTTGAACGCTTGAATGCGGCCTTTAGCTGACTGATAATTTCAAAGTCCCCTAAAATCTGACTGTCCAGACCGGTTCCCACCTGAAACATAAACGAAATGGCTTCTTTGTTTTTATAAACATAAGCCACCTTTTCAAATTCTTCGGCAGTGCCGGAAGTATTGTCGCAAAGAAGTTTAATGAGTTGGTAAGGGTGTGAAGCAAAGCCGTAAATTTCAGTTCGGTTACAGGTTGATGTGACCAAAAGGGCTTCTATGCCTTCGGCTTTGGCCTGTAACAATAAAGCTTCTTTGCTTTCTTCGTCAAGACTGAATTTACCTCTTACCTCGGCATCGGCTTTTTTATAGCTTAAGCCAACTGCATAAAAAGAAGGATGTTTTGCGACAGCTGTATTCATGAATTCATTTTGCAATAGCTGTGCAAATGTAAACGAACAAAAAGATAAAAAACAACGCTAAAAGTACTTTTTATGTCGTTATGAGTTAAAATCACCCTAAAATCATAAAAACAATGATAAATGTCATACTTTTGCTGTAAACAAAGGGGGTTTGAAGCACCTTCTTTAGAATGATTCTAAATAAATAATTTAAAAATCAATTTATGATCATTGAAGAAAATAACGCTACAAGTTCCTTAAAGACTATTTCGTTTGAAGAGGGTTTTGTGGTGATGTATTTGCAGAATGATACTCCTGAAAAACAGCAAATTGAACGTCGGGCAGACAGCAATTACATACAGTTTCATTTCTGCTTAAAAGGTCAGGCCGTTTTTATTTTTAATGAAGGGCGTTATACCTTGCCTTTGATTGAAGAAAAATCGTTGTTACTTTACAATCCGCAGCGGGAATTGCCCATAAACATTAGTGTTTTTCCAAAATCCTGGACTGTTTCTGTACTGGTGAGCATTAAAAAATTTCACACCCTTTTTTCTGAAGAGGCTTCTTATGTTGACTTTTTAAATGAAGAAAGCAAAGACAAAAAATACTATCAGGAAGGGCAGATTTCGCCGGCAATGGCAGTGGTATTAAGTCAGATATTGAATTTCAACCTCAACAAATCTGTCAAACACATTTATTTGAAAGGAAAGTTGTATGAACTCGTTGCACTGTATTTTAACCGCCCCGGTGAAGTGGATGTGGAGCAATGCCCGTTTTTAAATGATGAAGAAAACATCAGAAAAATAAGAAAAGCCAAGGAAATTATCATCAGCAAAATGGCTGAACCACCCGGACTTCAGGAACTGGCAGATGAAATTGGGCTTTCGTTAAAGAAACTCAAGGAAGGATTTAAAGAAGTCTATGGCGATACCGTTTTTGGGTTTTTACTGGATTACAAAATGGAATATGCCCGAAAACTATTGGAGACCGGCTCACACAATGTCAACGAAGTAGGCTTAAAAGTGGGGTATAGCACCTCCAGCCATTTTATCGCAGCTTTTAAAAAGAAGTTTGGGACTACGCCAAAAAAATACATATCCACTATGTCGGCTTCGGTCTAAATTAATTTTACTTATTCAGCTATATTTATAAATTAAAGTTTGAAGGTTCATAGCCATTTTTAAAAGATTATTTTTGAAAAAAATTAAAATTCAATGAAGAAAAAAGGAGCTCTTTTAGTCAATCTCGGTTCGCCTGACAGTACAGACCCTAAAGACGTAAAAAAATACCTCGACGAATTCTTGATGGACCCCCGGGTTATCGATGTGCCCTATTGGTTGCGGGCGTTTATCGTAAGGGGAATCATTCTCAATACCCGCCCAAAAAAATCGGCTGAAGCATACAGCAAAATCTGGTGGGATGAAGGCTCTCCGCTCATTGTGCTTTCAGAGCGCTTACGCGAAAAAGTGGACAAGCAAACCGGCGTTCCCATTGCCCTGGCGATGCGCTACGGAAGTATGACCCTCAAAAAAGGGCTGCAGGAGTTGAAAGACCAAGGCGTCACGGAAGTATTGCTGGTGCCACTCTATCCACAATTTGCCATGGCAACTACCGAGACCATTTTAGTGTTGGCTGAAGAATTGCGCAAAGAGTTCTTTCCCGAAATGACTTTTGATTCGTTACCGGCTTTCTACAACAAACCCGAATACATTGAAGTGCTTTCAAAAAGCATCGCTGAAAAACTGGAAGGACTGGATTATGAGCATTTGTTGTTCAGCTACCACGGTGTTCCCGAAAGGCATATTAAGAAAAGAGACATTACCAAATCACATTGTAAAATTGACGGACAATGCTGTGTGACCCATTCACCGGCACACCAGTTTTGTTACCGCCATCAATGTTATGAATCCACACGTTTGGTGGCAGAAAAATTAGGTTTAAAACCCGGGACATTCTCCACATCCTTTCAGTCCAGATTGGGATTTGATCCGTGGTTACAACCCTATACTGACCGAACAATTGAAAAATTAGGCCTCTCAGGCATCAAAAAAATGGCGATTGTCACCCCGGCTTTTGTGAGCGACTGTCTGGAAACCCTTGAAGAAATCGCTATGGAAGGCGAAGAATTGTTTCACGAGGTGGGCGGAAAGGAATTTACCACCATTCCCTGCCTGAACGACCGCGAAGATTGGGTGAGGGTGTTGAGTGGCTGGATTGACCGCTGGGCAATTGTAGATGTAGAAACGGCCATCGCCTAATGAGAAAAATCCCCCATTCAGAAAGTCTGGGAACCAAACCCATCGGAAAATTACTGATACAACAGTCAGTGCCGGCGTCTATCGGCATCTTGGTGATGTCGCTCAATATTCTGGTGGACACTATTTTTGTTGGCAACTGGATTGGCTCGATTGCCATTGCGGCCATCAATGTGGTGCTTCCGGTTTCATTTTTCATCGCTGCACTGGGGATGGCTATCGGGATTGGGGGTTCGTCAATTATTTCAAGGGCTTTAGGGGCAGGTGACAAATCAAAAGCTTTAAAAACTTTTGGTAATCAGGTGGCCATTACTGTTTTACTCACTACTATATTGGTCTTTTTTGGCTTGTATTTTATCGATGACTTAATCCCTGCATTTGGAGGCAAAGGCGATATTTTTGAACCTGCCAAAAACTATTACCGCATTGTGTTGTTTGGAGTTCCGCTGCTAGCGCTCTGTATGATGGGCAACACGGTAATCAGGGCTGAAGGGAAACCTAAATTTGCCATGATTGCCATGATTATTCCTTCTGTGGGAAACCTAGTGCTGGATTATATTTTGATTTACGTTTTTGATATGGGCATGCACGGTGCCGCCTGGGCCACCACAATTTCTTATGGGATGTGCTTTGGGTATATTCTTTGGTTTTTCCTTTCAAAAAAATCTGAATTAAAAATCGACTTGTCACATTTTAGGCTGGATTTTCCCATCATCAAGGAAATAAGTTCGTTGGGTTTTGTTACCCTTGCACGTCAAGCTGTGGTGAGTGTGACCTATTTGGTTATGAACAACATTTTGTTTGATTTGGGAGGAGAATCATCAGTCGCTGTGTATGCCGTTATTGCAAGAATGCTTTTGTTTGCACTCTTTCCTGTTTTGGGGGTCACACAAGGATTTTTACCGATAGCCGGATACAATTATGGGGCGAATTATCATCAACGCGTTCGCGAAAGCATAAATAAAGCCATACTGTTTTCAGCAATATTGGGCTTGTTTGTTTTCGGGTTTATCATGTTTTTTGCCGAAGAAATTGTCAGGGTATTTACGGACGATGCCCGGGTGCTGTCAGACACTCCTAACGCTATGAGATGGGTGTTTGCAGCCATTCCCATTATTTCGATTCAGCTTATTGGTGCCGCTTATTTTCAGGCCATTGGCAAAGCAGTGCCCGCTTTATTGCTCACGCTTACCCGGCAAGGATTTTTCTTTTTGCCACTGGTACTTATTTTGCCGATTTATTTTGGGGAAATCGGGGTTTGGATATCGTTCCCCATAGCCGATTTGCTTTCAACCATAGTCACGGCATACTTCCTCAACAAGGAAGTGAGGTTAAATTTAAAACCCGCACCCAAATAATGGTTTAGAATTTGTAAATTTATTCACTCAAGCGCTAAAATGGATTTATGATATACAATTACTTAAAAGCCCTCCACCTCATATTTGTTATTACCTGGTTTGCGGGATTGTTTTATATCGTAAGGCTGTTTGTTTATCAAATTGAAGCCTTTCACAAACCATCACCTGAAAGGGAAATTATTGGCAAACAACTCAAAATCATGGCCAAACGGCTTTGGTACATCATCACCTGGCCGTCAATGGTGTTGGCAGTATTGTTTGGTGTGTGGATGCTTTCGCAAAGGGCAGTTTTATTGACTGACGAATGGATGCAGGTCAAACTTGGATTTGTTGCTTTTCTAATTGTTTATCATTTTGTGTGTCATAAATACTTCAAACAACTTCAAAATGATGTGGTGAAGCATTCGTCAAATTATATGCGGCTTTTCAATGAAGGTGCCACTATCGTCTTGTTTGCCGTTATATTTTTAGTGAATTTCAGATACACTATGGACTGGCTTTGGGGAACAGTGGGATTGATTGTCGTTTCATTGTTAATCATGATTGGGTTTAAGATTTACAAAAGAATCAGAGAAAAAAACGAAAGATAAAGCTGGCTTGAACTTTGAGGTACTCATTGCCTTGAAAATAAAACTCTCCGATATAGGATGATAAATAAATTATTAAAAGCGAAAACTTCCCTACGCACCAAGATTTTTCTTTCGATGATATTTTTGGTGCTTGGTGCTTCAATTTTGATTGCTACCGCAACGATTTATCAGTACAGTGAAGATGCCATGCAGTACCACAAAGAGCGGCTTGAGCGAAAAGAAGACCAAATAAGGGCCAGTATCAATTATGAATTAAGGAAAACTTCCTATGAAGTAGTTACCCATAACATCCCCCTGATTTTTAAGGATAAGATTTATGAAATTCAGGACATTCACAATATGGAACTTTTATTGTTTGATCTTAAGGGAAATGTATTGTCAAGCTCAAGAGCGTCCTTTTTTGAAAGGCCCTCAGAGACCATTCCTCAAAACATTTTAATTGAACTTAAAAACGCTTCAGACAAAAAACATGTCGTCCGCTTTCGCGAAGGCGATAAAAAATTCCGTTCGTCATATTCATACATCACCGACCATCATTTTAAGCCACTTGCCATACTTAATTTACCTTATATTGAAGAAGATGATTTTATTTCGCGTGAGCTGAAAAACTTTTTAATGAGATTGGCTCAGGTGTATTTATTGATGATGTTTATTGCTATTGTTCTTTCTTATTTTTTATCCAAACACATCACCAAATCGCTCAATACCATTACTGACAAAATCAAGGAAACCAGATTGGGCAGTGCCAATAAAAAAATTGAAATTTCAAACGTAAGTGAAGAAATAGCAACACTTGTTCAGGCATACAATGGGATGATTGATGAACTTGAACGCAGTGCAGCAGCTTTGGCGGCCAATGAGCGGGAATCTGCCTGGCGCGAAATGGCCAAACAGGTGGCTCATGAAATCAAAAACCCCTTAACACCAATGCGGTTGAGTGTCCAGAGCTTTGAACGAAAATTTGACCCCAATGACCCGGAAATTCACCATAAAGTAAAGGAGTTTTCGTCTTCAATGACCCAACAAATTGACACCATGAGTTCGATTGCCTCGGCTTTTTCCACTTATGCCAATATGCCAGCACAAAAGGATGAAACCTTGAACCTGATTAAAATTACCAAACTGGCTTTAGATATTTTTAATGAAGATTATGTACATTTTGAAACCGGTGAGGAAGAAATCATTGTAAAAATGGATAGGGCACAGCTCATCAGGGTAGTGACAAACCTGGTTAAAAATGCCGTTCAGTCTGTAGACGAAAAGGACAACCCTGAAGTAGTTGTAAAAGTTTTTAGTAAAAACAAAACAGCAGTCATTGAGGTTACAGACAATGGCGTGGGCATTCCCGAGCAAAATAAAGAACGCATTTTTGAACCCAAATTCACAACAAAAAGCAGCGGAATGGGCTTAGGCCTTGCGATGGTAAAAAGCATCATCGAAAACTATGGAGGCAAAATAACTTTAAGTTCAGATTCAGGTAAAGGTTCTGTTTTTACGGTAGAATTTCCTAAATTTATAGACTAAAACAAAAACACTCATTCAGATGAATTTTGAGAATATACTTGTCGAAACTAAAGGAGGAATAACTACAATAACCATTAACAGACCTTCAAAGCTTAATGCACTAAATTTAGAGACTATAAAGGAACTGAATAAAGCACTTTTGGCTTCAGAACTTGATAAAAATACTAAAGTCATAATTCTTACAGGAAGTGGTGAAAAGGCTTTTGTTGCAGGTGCAGACATCAGTGAATTTGCTTCTTTTTCTGTTAAGGAGGGTAAAAAGCTGGCTTTACAAGGGCAGCAATTGCTTTTTGATTTAGCTGCCAACCTTTCTACACCAATAATCGCTGCAGTCAATGGATTTGCATTGGGCGGCGGACTTGAGTTGGCTATGGCAGCTCATTTCAGGATTGCAAGTGACAATGCCAAAATGGGTTTGCCTGAAGTATCCCTTGGTGTGATTCCGGGTTATGGAGGCACACAGCGGCTTGCTCATCTTGTGGGTAAAGGCAGGGCTATGGAAATGATAATGACCGCTGGGATGATAGATGCCAATCAAGCTTTGAATTATGGATTGGTCAACCATGTTACAACTCAGGAAGATTTACTGCCATTTGCTGAGAGTATTGCTCAAAAAATAATGAAAAATTCTACCGTTGCCATTGCCGCGGCTATCCGTGCAGTTAATGCAAATTATAAAGATGGGGTAAATGGTTTCTCAGTTGAAGTGGAGGAATTTGGAAATTGTTTTGGCACAGCAGATTTTAGAGAAGGTACCTCGGCGTTTCTTGAAAAAAGAAAGGCTGATTTTCCCGGACGATAAACAGGAATATGTCCTTTATTGTTTGGAATTATTCCAAATAATTTCTATTTTTGGGAAAATACAATTTCCCTATGACTTCCGGTTATATAAAAGGACGTGGAGCGCAACACCACACGGTCAATAAGTTTTTAGAGCATAGAAGTGAACTTCGTGATGATTTTCTCAATCACTGTGCTTTGGAAGGCGATGAACCGCAAAACACCAAAACTGATTTCATTCCCACTTTCCCAAAAACCATTGTTAATAAAGTAACCAGCCCTGATATTGGAATGGGATATTCCCTAAACCCCTATCAAGGCTGTGAGCACGGTTGTGTGTATTGTTATGCCAGAAACTCTCATGAATATTGGGGATATAATGCAGGACTAGATTTTGAACAAAAAATTCTCGTAAAGAAAAATGCGCCTGAACTTTTGGAAAACCACCTAAAGAAAAAATCCTGGAAAGCACATACTATAATACTTTCAGGGAATACCGATTGCTACCAGCCCATAGAGAAGAAATTGAAAATTACCAGGGAGTTGCTACAGCTTTTCTTGAAGTACAAGCATCCGGTTGGGATAATTACTAAAAATGCCTTAATACGACGGGATATGGATATTTTACAAGAGCTGGCTAAAGACAATTTAATCCATGTTTCTATTTCAATAACCTCCCTGAATGAATCGACCAGACGAATTCTGGAGCCAAGAACTGCTACTATTGCTAAACGCTTGGAGACAGTTCAGGGTCTATCCAACATTGGTGTTCCGGTCAATGTCATGATGGCACCAATAATTCCTGCCATTAATAGTCATGAGATTTTGCCTTTGGTTAAAGAAGTGGCTAAAAGAGGAGCTGTTTCTGTGGGCTATACCATTGTACGCTTAAACGGTTCCATTGGGAGGTGTTTACTGAATGGATCAAGAAAACACTTCCGGACAGGGCTGAAAAAGTGTTGCATCAAATAGCGTCTTGTCACGGGGGAAAATTAAATGATTCCAGATATGGAAAAAGGATGAAAGGGGAAGGAACAATCGCAGAGCAAATCCACCAGCAGTTTGCCATTGCCCGAAAGAAATATTTGACAAAGGAAAACTTAAAACCTTTAAATACCTCTTTATATGAAATAGAAAAGGCAAAATATGCAGTTCCCCAAACCGGTCAAATGCGTTTGTTTTGAAAGTTTAGAGGTTTCCTTCCCATTCTTTATAAAACTGCTTTAAGTAAATCTCCATAAAATCATGCCTTTTCTGTGCCAGCTTTTTACCGGTTTCAGTATTCATTTTATCCTTGAGCAACAACAGTTTTTCATAAAAATGATTGATGGTGGGAGTTGTGGAGTTCTTGTATTCTTCTTTGGTTAAATTTAAATTGGGATTGATTTCCGGGTCATAGAGTTTTCGGTTTTTGAAACCACCATAATTAAAAGCCCTAGCAATTCCAATAGCACCCATAGCATCCAGCCTGTCGGCATCCTGAACAATGTCCAATTCTATTGAATGAAACAATTTTTGCTCATTTCCGCCTTTAAAAGAAATGTTCTCAATGATTTTTACAACGTGCTCGATGATATAATTTGACACTTTTTCAGACTCCATAAAGTCTTTCGCTACAGCGGGACCAATAGATTCATCACCATTGTGGAATTTGCTGTCTGCAATATCGTGAAGTAACGCACTAAGTTTTACAACCAATAGGTTACAATCTTCGCTTTCGGCAATTAAACAACTGTTTTTATAAACCCGCTCAATGTGAAACCAGTCGTGGCCGCCTTCAGAGTTTTCCAGTCTTTCTTTCACAAACTGAATTGTATTTTCAATAAGGTTGTCTTCACTTTGAGTCATGTTGGCTTAATGAGTTACGTTCTCAGTAATTTGTTTCTCGAGTTTTTGAATGAGTTCTTCGTGTTCAAAATCTCCCACTTTGATGGCAGAATGTATTTGAAATGTCAAACGTGTGCCCAGTGGAATTGGAAAAATCCCATAACGCTGCAGTTTCCAGGAATTACTGATGGATACAGGAACAACATAGGCATCAGGGGCATTTTCAAAAAGGGTTTTGAGACCTTTATATTTGAATGGTTTTGGCGTTCCGGTTCTGCTGCGGGTACCTTCCGGAAAAATTACAACCCCTCTGTTGTGTTTTGAAATATATTGTGCAATTTTTTTGATTTCCTCTGTGGCTTGCTCCGGGTTATTTCGGTCAATCAAAACTGAACCGCCGTGCTTTAAATTGTAAGAAATAGTGGGGATTCCTTTACCCAATTCTTTTTTTGATATGAATTTGGGGTGAAGACTTCTCAAAAACCAAATTATGGGTGGGATGTCCCACATACTTTGATGATTTGAAACGATGATAACGGGCTTGTTTTTGGGTAAGCTTTTAGGCAGGGTTATTTTAAAAGTTGTCCCTAAAATGTGGAGTGTTCTTAACGTAAACCAATTAAAAACAGCCACGCTTTTTCTGTGTGTGTTGTAACCAAAGATATTCAGACAAACACGTTGAATGGGGTCAAACAAAAGCAACAATATCCCAAAGAGTAGAAAAAATACTACAGAAAGGAGATAGCTTAATATTTTTGATATAAATTTCATCGTGCATCCAAAAATAAAAAAACCGCTTCAATAAAAAGCGGTTTCTTCATTCTATGTTTTTCTATGCTTAACAATATTGATTGTAAGCATCCATTAAATTTTCTGCTATGAGTTGAGCAGGACGTCCTTCAATGTGGTGACGCTCCAGCATGTGGACCAATTCTCCGTCTTTAAAAAGTGCCATTGATGGCGAGCTTGGCGGAAAAGGAATCATTTGTGCTCTGGCAGCATCGGTGGCTTCCCGGTCAACCCCGGCAAAAACGGTTACCAGTTGGTCAGGTTTTTTGCTGTTTTGAAGAGACATTTTTGCTCCCGGACGGGCATTTGCAGCGGCACAACCGCAAACCGAATTAACCACTACAAGTGTGGTTCCTTTTTTTTGTATGGCCTCTTCTACTTCAGAAGCTGTATGTAATTCTGCAAAGCCTGCATTTGCAAGGTCTTCGCGCATGGGTCTAACTAATTCTGGTGGGTACATATATTTCCTTATTTAAAATTATTCTAAAGTACAAAGGTAATAAATTTTAAATACTCAAAACGGCTTTTATAATTCTTGAATTCTTAGGATTACGTTAAATTTCTAATACCCCTACTCTTTGTAATTCTTATCTTTGCCGTTCTTTAATTTTAATATTTTTATTTTGATTCGTTGGATTGGTGCTATTATAGGTTTTATGGTCTTCCGCTTTTTTGGGGCTTTTATAGGTTATCTGTTGGGAAGCTTTATAGAAGGCATTATAAAAAATAACCGCACCAATGTATCCTCTTCAGGTGGCCGTGTATCGCCTGCAGATTTTGAGCTTAACTTGCTTTCACTAGCCGCAATTGTCATCAAAGCCGATGGTAAAGTGAGCCAACAGGAAATGCAGTTTGTACAAAATTATTTTGTGCAATCCTATGGCAAGGAAAAGGCAAACGCTATTTTCAGGACTTTTAATGAGGTGGTAAAAAACCGTGAAGTGGCCCCAAAAGCTATTTGCGAATATTTACGGGTTCGCATGCGATATGAATCCCGATTACAAATTATACATTTCCTTTTTAGTATAGCCCAGGCCGACGGCCACGTTTCTGTTCCCGAAGTAAATAAAATAAATGAAATAGCCGGTTATATGTCTATTGATACACGTGATTTTGAAAGTATCAAAGCGATGTTTTTTAAAAACCCTGACAGTGCCTATAAGATTTTGGAAATAGACAGAAGCGCTACAAGTGAAGAGATAAAAAAGGCTTACCGCACCATGGCTAAAAAATACCATCCCGATAAACTACAACACATGGATGAAGCTTACCGAAAAGGGGCGGAGGAAAAGTTCAGAAAAGTTCAGGAAGCTTACGAGCAATTGCAAAAAGAGCGGGGATTTAAATAGTGCTAAAACCGATACCTCACCGCCAGCTGAATATTTCTCCCGGGATTTGTAATTTCAAATGCTCTCAAAATAGAAAGGTGGTCTACATAGTTTTTATTCAAAAGGTTTTTAACCTGTAGGCTTGTGTTCAATGTGCCGTTTTCGAAAACAAAATCGTGAGACAATCCTGTCTGGACAAGAGTGTAGGCTGGCGTACTCAATTCGTTAAAACCGGGGCGGTTTTGCATTGAAGTATGGTTAACTCCTGCTGTAAAAAGTGTTCTTTTTGAGAAAAAGGGCTTGTAACCCAAATCAAAACCATATTGATCTGCCGGGATAAAAGTTAAATTTTCATTTTGGTCTTTCAACTCTCCTCTAACAAGGGCTGCTGTCGCTCTCAGTTTTAAATCATCGTTTTGAAAAGGTCTATAAGTCACTTCCCATTCTGTACCATAGAGGAGTGCGTTCTCTTGTTGAAATTCCCATATTTCGAGTCCGTCTTCGGGCCTGATTTCCCCTGTATTGGTAAAGAAAATATAGTTTGAAATGTCGTTGAAATAGAGAGAGCCACCCAAGCTTAGCGAATTCCCTGAAAAAGTGTATGTTAAATCAGTTTGGAGACTTTGTTCCCTTTTAAAATTGGCATTGCCCACTTCAAAACGACTTGTGCCCGGATGAGGCCCGTTTGAGAACAACTCGGCTAGGTCAGGTGCCCTGAAGCCGGTTGAGGTGTTGAGCTTTATTTGATGTCTCGGATTAATCCGGTAACTCGCGCCCAACGAGCCTGTCAGCCCGCTAAAATTTGTGGTTAACTTTCTGTTGTCAGGATCTCCGGGAAGGATAAATCCGTAATCGATAAGTGCTTGAGAATTTGCGAGCGCCTGTACATTTCTATAGTCAAACCGCAGCCCACCTTGCAGGTAAAATTTTTCAATTTGTTTGCTGCCTAAATAATAGACACCAATATCCGTAGTTCTCGCATCGGGAATGAGGATTTCTTCGGCCTCTTTTTTGTTGGAAGTATTTATCAAGCTTGATTGTACCCCAAATGTATGTGTAAATCCAGACTCCGGGAAAAAGCTTATACGTCCAGTAAAAAAGGTGTGGTGTTGTTTTAAACCCAAATCGATTTCGTCAAAATCGTCTTCAATTTCGTTTCGGTCATTGAAGTGATGGGAGAGGTGTAAAAATGTTTGAAACTTTTCGTGTAAACGTTCTTCACTAAAGGAAATCAGGTAGTCGCTCACTTCCTGGAAAGGTAGTTGCATCCTGCGGTCATTGCGGGTAGTTGCAAGGGTTTCTTCCATTTCATCATCTTCAATGATTCCCAGGTTTTGTTTTTGGTAAGTAAATGAAAGTTTGCTTTTATAATTTTCTTTGTCAATTCCGGCGTGCAACCTTAGTGTACTGTAATTAAACCGGCTGTTGCCAATGAGGCGGTTTTCCCCGTTTTTGTAATCGGCATGATTTTCATAGGCTGCATCAACGGCAACAAACAGGTTATTTTGGAATTTTTTCCCCAAAGACCCATAATTTCTAAAGCCGTTTGAGGTACTGTTGAATGTGGCGCCCACAGAACCTGTGAAGTTTTCAGTGGTTAAATAAGGTTCATCATCCTTTATGATAAGAACTCCGCCAATAGCACCTGAACCATATAAAATGGAAGCCGGGCCTTTTATAATATCAACACTTTTCACTCCCAGACTGTTTAAACCCAGCCCGTGATCCTGACCCCATTGATGATTTTCCAGTTTGTTGTTTTGATACAGGGTGACTACTCTGGAGAAACCCAGTCCACGAATAAAAGGCTTGACAATTCCCGGTCCTAGTTCTGCACCGCTGATGCCCGGCAATTCTTTTAACACGCCTGCAATCCCACCGGCATTACTGCTTTGTGAAATGTGCTGCATATCCACCTGGGTGAGCGCATAAGGTGTGCGGCGTGTAAGACCGCTTTGTTGGTCGATAATAATCTCGTCCAGCATCTCATCTGCCGCAGTTAAAATAATAGTAACTTCTATGTTATTTGCATTTTGAAAAGTAATGGTTTTTGTGACCGTTTGATAGCCTATTGCCCTTACTTCCAGTGTAGGGTTTACTGCCGTGGTTTCTAATTTAAAAACCCCGTTACTATCTGCCTGTGTTCCTGTATGGGAGTTATTAATTAAAACTGTCGCAAAAGGAATCGGGCCATTTATATCTTGGATTGTGCCTTCAATCAGGTTTGCTTGTTGCCCAAAAATTGGCAAACAAAGAATAGAAAATAATATAGCGGGGAATAACCTCATCAGTTTAAATTTTGGCAAAAATATAAAATAAATTTAGACAAGACTAAAAAAGTATTTTCATATGATATAAATTTGTATTTTTGCGAGAGAAAAAAGTGTATGTTCAGCGATTCTGAAGAAAATTATTTAAAAGCCATTTTTCATCTGGAACGATTTACTCAAGATGGCGTATCGACCAATGCGATTGCAGAGCAGATGCATACCAAAGCTTCGTCTGTTACAGATATGCTTAAAAAGCTGGCAGATAAAAAGCTGGTGAATTATGTGAAATATCAAGGGGTAACCCTGTCAAAGGAAGGCAGAAAAACAGCTGCAAAAATCATTAGAAAGCACCGCCTGTGGGAAGTTTTTCTGGTTGAGAAGCTTGATTTCAACTGGGATGAAGTTCACGAAATTGCTGAACAACTTGAACATATCGACTCTGACAAACTGGTTGACCGGCTTGACAAACACCTAGATTTTCCAAAATTTGACCCACATGGCGACCCCATTCCCTCTAAGGACGGCACCTTCCCCGAAAGGGATAAAGTGTTGCTCAGCACCTTGAAAGCAGGTGATACCGGGGTTTGTGTTGGTGTGAAAGATACTTCTACTTCCTTTTTGAAATTTTTGGACAAAAATGGAATTTCGTTAGGGAAGAAAATCACGGTGATAGAAAAAGAAGATTTTGATGACTCCTTTAGAATTAAAATAGGCAATGAAAACCTGACGATTTCAAATCAGATTGCTTTAAACCTTTACTTAAAGACCAACTAACCTATGGATGCAATTATCGCTTATTTTGAGCAACTTGACCCTGTTGTTGCTGCGCTTTATGCGGGCTTATTTACCTGGGGGTTAACAGCTCTTGGTGCTTCTGTCGTGTTTTTGTTTAAAAACCTGAAGAGGGTGGCCTTAGACGGAATGCTTGGTTTTACCGGCGGCGTTATGGTCGCTGCCAGCTTTTGGAGTTTGCTGCAGCCGGGTATTGAAATGAGTCCGGGCGAAGGCTTTGTAAAAGTGATTCCGGCCGCTATTGGGTTTTTTCTTGGGGCTTTGTTTCTTTTTGGGTTGGATAAAGTTTTGCCACACTTGCACATCAATTTTAAGGAAAGTGAAAAGGAGGGAGTAAAAACCCCGTGGCATAAATCTACCTTACTTACGCTGGCAATAACTATGCACAACATCCCGGAGGGACTTGCATTGGGAATACTGTTTGGGGGTGTGGCTATGGGAATGGATGGCGCAACCATTGGTGGAGCTGTGGCCTTAGCTATGGGAATTGGCCTGCAAAACCTCCCTGAAGGAGTAGCGGTTGCCATGCCATTAAGACGTGCCGGAATGTCCAGAAGGAAAAGTTTTATGTTAGGCCAGGCATCTGCCATCGTTGAACCCATAGCAGCGGTATTAGGGGCTTGGGCAGTATTAACCTTTGAACCCATTTTGCCTTATGCGCTTGCTTTTGCAGCAGGGGCTATGATTTTTGTTGTGATTGAAGAAGTGATTCCCGAAACCCAACAAGACAAAAATACCGACATTGCAACCATGGGCTTTATTGGCGGGTTTATTTTAATGATGATGCTTGATGTGGGGCTGAGTTAAATTTATTTATTGGGATCCCAGGTTTGAGCTTTTATACCAATAGCAGCTTTGAGAATATCTTTTTGGCTAATCATACCAATTAGCCTTCTGTCCTCTACAATTGGGAATCTCCTGCGTTTGGCATTGAGGAATTTTTTTGCTGCATCAAAAATGGTCATTTCCCCGTCAACTGTTTCCACATTTCTTGCCATACAACTTTCTACCAAAACATTTTCTATGGGCATATTGTAGTACTGACTTTCTGAAAGTTGTTTTATACAGTCCCCCTCAGAGATAACCCCCACGAGTTCAAATTTATCATTTACGACCGGGCCACCGGAAATCCTATTCTGGATTAAAACATTGATTACTTCGGGAATAGATTGTTCCGGTCTAAAAACAGTTAACGTTGTAGACATAAAATCTTTCACTTTTATATTTTGTGATGGGTTTTTGTCTTGCCTGACAAATTTGCCCTGATAACTTTTAACCATAGCTCAATATTTTAGAAAAGAAATATAAGCAAAAATTTTCATTTTATATAATACCCTTTTCCTAAAAGATAAAAAATGTATCTTTAAACGGCTTAAAAAAAAACTAAATGAAATTTTCCAACCAAACCACTTTCATCTCTTTTCTGTTTATAATACTGCTTATTTATTTAAGTTTTAAGACTTTGATGCCTTCAAGAATATCTGATGCATCAACTCCTGAAACCCTGTTTTCAACTGAACGTGCACTTGAACAGTTGAAAATAATTTCTGAAAAACCACATTACATCGGTAGTGATGCTCATGACGAAGTTCGTGAATATTTGATTGCCCAACTTGGGCTACTTGGGCTGGAACCTCACGTTCAGGAAGGCTTTACGCTCAATAGAAAGTGGGGAGTGTTGGCAAAGCCGAAAAACATCCTTGCTCGCATTCCCGGAAGGGAACAAGGAAAAGCGTTGATGCTTTTAGCACATTATGACAGCGCTCCACATTCAAAAAGTCATGGCGCCAGTGATGCAGGTTCGGGAATAGTGGCTATACTTGAAGGAGTCAGGGCCTATCTGGCTTCCGGGGAAATCCCGAAAAATGACATTATTATCCTTTTTAGCGATGCTGAAGAAATCGGGCTTATGGGAGCCAAGCTTTTTGTGGAAGAACACCCCTGGGTGGAAGACGTTGGCATCGTGGTCAACTTTGAGGCCAGAGGCAGCGGTGGTCCTTCAAATATGATTCTTGAAACCAATCAGGGCAACGCCAGGCTGGTTAGAGAATTTGTGAAAGCTAATCCCTCTCACCCTGTGGCATCATCACTAATGTACAGTGTTTACAAAATGTTGCCCAATGACACAGACTCGACCATTTTCAGAGAATTGGCTGATATTGACAGTTACTTTTTTGCCTTTATTGATGACCATTACCATTACCACACTGCAGAAGACACTTACGAAAATTTGGACAGAAACACGCTGGAGCATCAGGGGACTTATGTCATGGCTATTTTGAACCACTTTACACAAAGCGATTTGTCAAACCTAAAAGCCGAAGAGGATTACATCTATTTTAATATGCCCATTATCAAAATGGTGTACTACCCTTTTTCGTGGATAATGCCTTTATTAATCTTTGCTGTTTTACTGTTTATCGGGTTGATTGTTTACGGCTTTAAAATCAAAAAACTAAATGGTGTTGAAGTCCTGAAAGGTTTCGTTCCATTTGTTTTTTCTCTGGCAATTTGCGGATTGGTGGCCCATTTTGGGTGGAAGTTATTGCTTATACTTTATCCCGGTTATGGCGAAATTTTACACGGGTTCACATACAACGGGCATTTGTACATCGCTTTCTTTGTGGCTCTTTCCCTGGCAATCACATTTTGGATGTACCACAGGTTTTATAAAAAGGAAAATACAGTTAACCTGCTTATTGCCCCCGTGTTTTTCTGGCTTGTCATTTGTGCACTTTTGGCTTTATACCTCAAAGGGGGATCGTTTTTTATTGTTCCGGTTTACTTCACGTTGGTTATGTTATTCCTTAAATTAAAATACAAACAACCCAATGTGGTTGTATTGCTTTTATTGAGTGTTCCTGCAATTTTTATACTGGCGCCACTCATTCAGTTTTTTCCGGTTGGACTTGGGTTAAAAATGCTGGTGGGCAGTGCGGTTTTTTCAGTTTTGTTGTTTGGCTTGCTTTTGCCATTATTGGTTTCTTTTAGAATGAAGAAGACATTTGCAAGCTTGTTTTTAGTTTTAGGCATCATAAGTTTGGTGACTGCCCATTTTCAATCGGGTTTTAGCGATGAGCAACACAAGCCCAATAGTTTGGTTTATTTTCAAAACACAGATACCGGGGCATCCTTTTGGGTAACTTATGACCGGGTGCTGGATTCGTGGACTGAAAATTATTTGGGCGATGATAAACTAATAGCTTCTGAAGTTATCGAAAATGTTGCAGGAAGCAAGTATGGCACAGGCTTCTCTTATGCGGTTGTTGCGCCTGATAAAGCCATTCCCAAACCCGAAGTCAAATTAATTCAGGATTCGATTTTCGATGATTGGCGAAATGTAACCCTAATCATTAAACCCAATCGACGCGTAAACAGGATTGCTTTGTTTGCAGATAAAGATGTAGTATTTAAAGAATTTGTTGTAAACGGGATGTCATTCCCAAAAAATGATTCCACCGGCAACGCCATTGAAAACCGAAATACAAACATACTTCTTAGCTATTATGTTTCTGACGGCGATAGTCTTGAAATAAAATACAGTTTTCAGAAAGACCAAAAAATTCCGTTTCTCGTTCAGGAGATGTCCTTTGATTTGCTGGAGCATGACCGTTTTTCTATTCCCGCTCGCTCCCCGTCAGAAATGCCCAAACCATTTATCACTACAGATGCTGTGATTTTACAAAAAACAATAGATATTGATGCTCTTGCACCCCAAACCCTTCCAGAATTAATTGAAGAAGAGCATGACACAAATTAGCATTTTGGGATGTGGCTGGTTGGGGTTGCCTTTAGCTGTTTCGCTACAGCGAAAGGGATATAGCATTAAAGGCTCCACAACATCGGAACAAAAAATAGTAGATTTAAAGAAAGCAGGAATCCGGCCTTTTTTGATTCAGCTTAACGCCGAAAATACGACCGGGGATGTATATGGTTTCCTTGAAAGCAGCCATACTTTAATTATCAATGTTCCTCCGGGAATGCGTGGCAATTCACTTGAATTGTTCAGCAGAAAAATGGAAAAGCTAATTCCTTTTATTCAGCAATCCAGAATAGAAAATGTATTGTTTGTGAGCTCTACTTCAGTCTTTGGAGACAACCAGGGGGTTGTTGATGAAAGCACAATTCCAACTCCTGATTCCTTATCCGGAAAGGATTTGCTAAGAACGGAAGCACTTTTAAAATCCAATCCCAATTTTAAAACAACCGTAATTCGTTTTGGCGGATTAATAGGTGAAGACAGACATCCTGTAAACTATCTTTCGGGAAAAACCAATTTAACAGGTGGCAATACACCGGTAAATTTAATTCATAGAAATGATTGTATCCGGCTAATTGAAAGAGTCATTGAAACAAATTTTTGGGATAAGACCATTCACGGGGTTTTTCCATCTCACCCCTCTAGATATGCTTATTATACGCAACAAGCAATATCCAGAAACTTGCCACCCCCTCATTTCGAAAAAGTTAATCAAGAGTTTCAAAAAATAATTAGGAGTTGTGTTGTTGAAAATGAACTTCAGTTTGAGTTTCATCACAACATAGTATAGTTTTTTTCTATGGATGTAACAATAATGCTGATTTGCTTAATTTTTAAATGTCTGCTTATTTGGTTATTTTCGTAAAAAACGAATTATTATGAAAAGAACTATTT
Organism: uncultured Flavobacteriaceae bacterium; assembly: GCA_964469175.1. GTDB lineage: Bacteria > Bacteroidota > Bacteroidia > Flavobacteriales > Flavobacteriaceae > Planktosalinus. The sequence goes on along the minus strand of CAYXXY010000005.1, from coordinate 73,495 downwards.
TTTACACAACACTGATTTTAATGGCTGTGCCTTTATTGACTTCTTGCTCACACAGGCTTGTGGGTACTTGGAATGTAACGAGTTATGAGACATCTACCCAAGGCGTACAATCTGTTAAATTAAACAATATTGGCACAATGAACTTTAGAGGTAATGGGCGAGGAGAGAAAAATTTGAATTATGAGGTTTTTCAAGTTAAAAGAGAGGATAATTTACCTTTTAGATGGGTGGCTTCAGATATGTTTGTGACCCTTGATGGTGACAAAGAACAATCAGATTTTATTAAAACCTGGATTATTGTTGAAAACAGGAGAAGATATCAAAAATGGCGATCTACTGATGGTCAAAATCAAGTACAAACACTTGAGTTAAGTAAACAATAATTAAATTAAAAGCAATAAAAAAGGGAGCAATTTTGCTCCCTTTTTTTATTAGGTATTTGGAAAATGTTACCAAATTTTAATTCTGTCTTCAGGAGCAAGATACATTGGGTCTCCTTCTTGGGTTCCAAAAGCTTCGTGAAACGCATCCAGGTTTCTAATGGGCACCCAAGCTCTGTAATTCCCCGGAGAGTGAGGCCCTAAGCGCAATTGACGCACCATGGCTTCTTCCCTGTATTGAATTCTCCAGATGGTTGCCCAGGAAAGGAAAAATCGTTGTTCCTGAGTAAATCCATCAATTAATCCGGGGTCACCGTGCTTTTCCAGGTGTAATCTCAAACCGTCAAGAGCTGCGTTTGTTCCTCCAAGGTCACCAATGTTTTCACCAAGTGCAAGTTTGCCGTTTATGTACTGACCGGGCAATACTTCAATGGCACTGTATTGATCTGCCAACCCTTGTCCCAATGCTTCAAAAGCGGTAAGATCTTCTTCAGTCCACCAGTTATTTAAGTTTCCGTCTTTGTCAAAACGAGCTCCACTGTCATCAAAACCGTGAGAAATTTCGTGACCAATTACTGCGCCTATCCCACCAAAGTTAACAGCAGGGTCTGCCTTGTAGTCATAGAAAGGAGGTTGTAAAATCGCTGCAGGAAATACTATTTCGTTAAAAGAAGGGCTGTAATAGGCATTTACTACTTGGGGCGCCATAAACCACTCAGTTTTGTCAACTGGTTCACCCAATTTATCAATGCTTCTGTTAAAATTCCACTGAGAGGCAGCCATACGGTTGTCAAAATAGCTCGCGCCTTGTTCAACTTCAAGGGCAGAGTAGTCTTTCCAAACATCGGGATAGCCAATTTTAATGTTCATGCTGTGAAGCTTTTCAAGTGCTTTCACCTTGGTATCTTCAGTCATCCAGTCAAGCGCCTTAATTCTTGTGTCAAATGCCTGAACCACTTTGTCTATCATATCTTCAGCGGTTTTTTTGGCTTCGGGAGGGAACATTTCGTCCACATACAATTTACCTAAAGCTTCTCCAAGTACTCCATTAACTACAGCTAAAGCCCTTTCGTCAAGTGGTCGTTGTTTTTCGGCACCTGTCATGGTTTTTGCATAGAAGTCCCAGCTTGCTTTTTCGATTTCCATCGAAAGCATACTTGATGCACTGTTAAAAGCAGACCATCTCAAGAATGTTTTCCAGTCTTCTACTTCATTTTTTGCAAATACATCCTTTAAGGAAGCAAGGTAAGCCAATTCAGTAACGATGATGGTATCAACTTTTTTAGCACCAATGCCTTCAAAATATTTGTTCCAGTTGATTTGCGGAACCATTTCCTGAAGTTGGTTTACTGTTCTTGGGTTATTCCTTTTTCTGGCATCGCGACGGTCAACGCGGTCCATCCTTGGTTCTGCCAAAATGGTTTCAAATGCAAGAATGCGTTGTGCCTGTGCTGCTGCTTCTTCTTCAGTATCACCCAAAAATTGTAGCATACGGGTGATGTGCTCTACATATTTTTGTCTTTTTTCTTTGGAATCTTCATCATCGTTCAGGTAGTAATCCCTGTCAGGAAGACCAAGACCTGAAGCTCCCAAGTAGCCAACATTCATATTGCTGTCTGTTGGGGCACCTGAAACAAAAAATCCAAAAAAGTCTGAACCACCCATAGACTGCATTTCAATCAGGTACTCTTGAAGGTCATTCATGTTTTGAATGGAAGATATTCGCTCCAGATAGGGAAGAAGAGGTTCAACTCCGGCTTCATCTCTTGCAACTGTATCCACAATTGACTCAAATAAATAGACCGCTTTTGCCTGGTCTGAGCCCTTTTTAAGGTCAGGGTCAGTCATTGCATTTTTTAAAATGGCGAGTACGTCCTCATTGGTTTTTTTTCTCAATACAGCAAAACTTCCCCAACTTGTTTCGTCTTCAGGGATAGGGTTAGCATCCAGCCAGGAGCCGTTTACATACCTGAAAAAATCTTCTGTTGGGCTCACCGTGGTGTCCATATAGGCTAGATTGATGCCTCGTGGTGTTTCGTCTACTTGCTGCTTGTCTGTTTTACAAGCTACAGCCGTGAGAGCAATTACTGCGCCTAGAGCTAGCGTAGTTTTCATTGTTTTGGTTTTCATGTGTCTATTCTATTTGTTTTTAATTGGTTATCTCGAGCCTCTTGAAAAGCCTTTTTCTATTTAGTCTATTAAATCCCTGGATGTTTAATTTAACTTTTGGAGTTGATTCTAAATAGCTGCCCAAGATATTACTATTGTTAGAGCTTTATAGTTAAAAAAAGTTTAAAATGAGGAAGTAAATCATGACTATAAGGCTGAACTTAAAATTATTATGGCAACTTTATATTAGGGTTAGATTTTAACTTGCCGGCAAATGGATGAGATAAAAAAATTATAGCGAATCTGAAATGCGTGAACTTTCTGATTGCTCCAGATTTTCGAGTGTTCTTGCGAGTTCATCAATGCGCATTTTTTCAAATTTTTCGTTGAGTTGAATGATGAGGTTTGTAAAAGCGTTATTGGTCTCTTTGAGGTGATTTGTAATCACTTCCAGCTCAGCATTGGGCTGATGAATGCTCTCTTCAAGCAATTTAACCCTTACGTTTACCACACGCATTCTTGATGATATGGCATTGGTGTTTAATGCTTCGGGAATGTTTTTTAATAAGGAATCTGATACGGCCGACATACGCTCGGTTTCGCTTCTGTAACTTCTAACATTGCCCCGGTTAATTTGCTTCAGGTCATTTTCAAATTCCTGAAAATACTGCCAGGAAGTAATTTTATCCATAGCATCAGCCGAAAGGCTTGGAAAATTAACATCACTTTTTGGGAGTTCTATTTCCAGATCATCAGAAGAAATATCCGTACTGCTTCCGGTATTTGAATTGCAGGAACCCAAAAAAACAAAAGAGGTCGCTATAAAGATGGCTTTTTTGAAACTCATTAGAGGTGTTGAAATAATTTACGAAAATAAACTAAATTATTTTGAATGTTTTATTCTTGTATATAAAACAACGCCTTTTGATTTGTTATATTTTTCAAAAGGGTCAATTCAAGAAAAAGTGATTTCTTATCTTTACGAGCAATAAAAAATAACTTAATGAAATCCAGAATACTTATCCTCGGGGCTTGCGGTCAGATTGGTACTGAGCTCACTGCAGCCTTACGCCAAAAATACGGAAGCCACAAAGTAATTGCCAGCGACATTAGGGAAGGCGAGCCTGAATTGATGCAAAGTGGCCCTTTTGAAATTGTCGATGCCACCAATTATGAAGCTATAGAAAACATAGTTATTAGATATGAAATAAGCGAAGTGTATTTAATGGCAGCCATGCTTTCAGCAACAGCAGAAAAGTTCCCAATGAAAGGATGGAACCTCAATATGAATTCCCTATTTAATGTTCTTAATTTAGCAAAGGACAAAAAGATTGAAAAAATATTCTGGCCCTCAAGCATTGCTGTTTTTGGACCCACAACCCCAAAATCAGACACGCCACAATACACCGTTATGGAACCTTCAACGGTCTATGGCATTAGTAAGCAAACCGGCGAACGTTGGTGTGAGTATTACAGTAAAAGATACAATGTGGATGTGAGAAGCATTCGCTACCCCGGTATCATCAGTTGGCAAACACTTCCGGGTGGAGGAACTACAGACTATGCTATAGACATCTATCACAAAGCATTAAAGCACAAAAAATACATTTGTTTTTTAAACGGTGAAACCACTTTGCCAATGATGTATATGGACGATGCCATTAAAGCAACGATGGATATAATGAGTGCTCCGGAAGAAAATATAAAAATTAAATCATCATACAATTTGGCGGCAATAAGTTTTAATCCGGAGGAAATTGCAGCCAGTATCAGAAAGCAAATACCTGAATTTACAATCAGTTATGAGCCTGATTTTAGACAGTCAATTGCAGACAGCTGGCCGCAGAGTATTAATGACAAGGAAGCTCGTGATGACTGGGGCTGGAAACATACCTATGATTTAGATGCCATTACTGAGGAGATGATCAAAAATTTAGGACCTAAATACAACAATTAATGTCTCAGGATACTGAAATACTTACTGCTGCATCTCAACTGGAAATCGCAGCTGCATCAAAGATACCTTGTGAACCGGTAAGAATCATAATCGGGGAAACTTCTCAAGAAACTGCTTATGCCGTTCAAAACCTAATCACCCAAAGCCGAATATTACAAGGCGCAAAGATTGTAGGAAAAAAAATAGGCCTCACCTCGTTGAAAGTTCAGGAGCAATTGGGGGTTGACCAACCCGATTTTGGAATACTGTTTGACGACATGCAAATTGATAATCGAGGGGAATTGTCTATCAGCGAAACCATGCAACCCAAGGCAGAAGCTGAAATTGCATTCATTCTAAAAAAAGGAATTCACTCGTTAAACCCAAGCCTTGAGGAAGTAGAAGCGGCAATCGATTATGCAGTAGCAGCCATAGAAATAGTGGGCAGCCGCATCGAAAACTGGGACATCAAAATCACCGATACCATTGCAGACAATGCCTCGGCCAGTCATTTTGTGTTGGGGGACATTAAAAAACAACTCACTGAAATCGACTTGATTGACTGCGAAATGCAACTTTTTCAAAACGACAAATTGGTCTCTCAGGGAAACGGGGCCGCTTGTTTGGGTTCGCCACTCATCGCCGTGCAATGGCTGGCAAAAAAGATGGTGAAAATGGGTCAACCGCTTAAAGCCGGTGATATCATTTTATCCGGTGCTTTGGGCCCTATGGTCAATGTGGCAGAAGGCGATAGAATACAAGCCACTGTGGAAGGATTGGGATTGGTTTCGGTTCAATTTACTGAATAAAATGACAATGGAAATCGCTGAAATACTCGTTTACCTCTGTGGGGTTTACTCTATTGGGCTTGCGGTTTTTCATATGTTTTTCTGGAAATTGTTTCGATGGAAAAAAGACCTGGAGAGTTTGAGCATTGCAAACCGTGCCATCGTGCAGATTGCCAATTTGAGGCTCATTTACTTTTTCCTGTTTGTGGGAGTGCTGTGTTTTATTTTTCCGAAAGAACTTATTGACACATGATTAGGAAACTTTTTTCTCGCCGGAATGTCATTATTTTGGCTCGGAAGAACCATTGAGCAATTTATTTTCCTGAAAATAAATCATAAAATGGTGCATATTCTATCTGTGATTTTTATCTTGGGAATCGTTTTATATGCGCTACCTATTTTTATTTAAAACTTTTTAAATGCAAAAAATCAAAATCGCCATCATCGGTTCCGGAAATATTGGAACCGATTTGCTTATAAAAATCATCCGGACTTCAAAAGTGCTGGAGGCTTCGGTTTTTGTGGGTATTGATCCCGAATCTGACGGACTAAAGCGGGCGGAACGAATGGGTGTAAAAACCACCGCCAAAGGCATTGACGGCCTTATTGAAATGCCCGAATTTAAAGATATCGAAATCATTTTTGACGCCACTTCCGCGAAAGCGCATCATTACAATTATGAAAAAACAAAGGCCTTTCCCGGAAAGAAAATGGTTGATTTAACCCCGGCAGCCATCGGTCCGTTTTTGATTCCCGCAGTCAATTTTAAAGGAATCGCTGAACTGGACAATGTCAATATGGTGACCTGTGGCGGGCAGGCAACCATTCCCATGGTCGCTGCGGTATCACGTGTTGCCAAAGTGCATTATGCCGAAATCGTCGCTGCCATCGCCAGTAAATCGGCCGGACCTGGAACGCGTGCCAATATTGATGAATTTACCGAAACGACTTCAGACGCCATCGTAAAAGTGGGCGGCGCTTCACGCGGAAAAGCAATCATTATCCTCAACCCAGCAGAACCACCACTGGTCATGCGGGACACGATTCTGACTCTTAGCGAACCGGCAGACCGGGAAGCCATTCGCCAAAGCGTTAAAGAGATGGAAACCGAAGTACAAAACTATGTGCCCGGATACAAACTAAAACAAGAAGTGCAATTTGAAGATATTCCGGCAAGCAACCCTGTTTTTATAGAAGGCCTTGGGAAAGTACACGGACTCAAAACCACCATATTACTGGAAGTCATTGGCGCCGGGCATTACCTGCCTGAGTATGCCGGAAATCTGGATATTATGACCTCAGCGGCTTTGGCAGCGGGGGAACGGATGGTGGCCCCTTCGACTCCGCTCAGGGACCAACTCACCCACCGGGGAGGAATTAAGCTAAACGGAACCTAACGGAGATTGAGCGGAGCCGAAATCGGAGTGGGATGAAATAAAATACCTGAAGATGAGAGGATATATGTATATATTAGAATGTTTTGATTTAACCTATTATGTGGGCAGTACTAAAAATTTAGAAAAACGATTGGTAGAACATCAAAACGGAGAAGGGGCAAATTATACAAAAAATCGACTACCGGTAAAGCTATTGTATTATGAAGAATATGATAGAATTGATGTAGCTTTTCAAAGGGAAAAACAAGTTCAGGGATGGAGTAGATTAAAAAAGCAAGCTTTAATAAATGGAAATTACGATGATTTACCAAAACTTGCAGAATGCAAAAATAGTAGTCATTATAAAAACAAGGGCTTCGACTTCGCTCAGCCAACGGAATTGAACTGAGATTGAGCGGAGCCGAAATCGGAGTGGGATTAATAGAGTAAAATTTAATATTATGAGTAATAATAACGAGACCCCCGCGAAAGCGGGGGTATATATCCAGGACGTGACGCTTAGAGATGGCATGCACGCCATTGGCCATCAATACACTAAAGAACAGGTGTTTCAAATTGCAAAGGCATTGGACGATGCAAAAGTGGACGCCATTGAAATCGCCCATGGTGACGGCCTTGCCGGGGGGAGTTTTAATTATGGCTTTGGGGCACATACAGACTGGGACTGGCTGGAAGGCGTGGCAGAAACCCTTAATCACGCTGTTTTAACCACCCTTTTATTGCCGGGCATTGGCACGATAACCGATTTGAAACGTGCAGCAAAACTGGGCGTAAAATCGGTGCGCATTGCCACGCATTGTACTGAAGCAGATGTCGCGGCACAACACATTGCCGCCGCAAAAGATTTGGGGATGGATGTTGCCGGATTTTTAATGATGGCACATATGAATCCCCCGAAGAAACTGGCAGAACAGGCCAAGCTGATGGAAAGCTATGGTGCAGATTGTGTTTATGTAACTGATTCTGCTGGCGCGTTGTTAATGCAGGATGTAGTGGACAGAATGAACGCTTTTAAGGATGCTTTGGATCCCAAAACACAAATAGGGATACATTGTCATCACAATTTATCATTGGGGGTTGCAAACACCATCGTCGCGATGGAACACGGTGCCACACGACTCGATGCTTCCCTGGCAGGAATGGGCGCCGGTGCAGGCAATTGCCCGCTGGAGGTGCTTATTGCGGTTCTGAACAGGATGAATGTGCCTGTAAACTGCGATTTATACCAACTGATGGATTTGGCCGATGACGTCATTCGCCCGTTGCAGAAAAGACCCGTGCGTGTGGATAGGGAAACACTTTCGCTGGGCTATGCCGGAATCTATTCCAGCTTTTTACTCCACGCAGAAAAAGCGGCTAAAACTTACGGATTGAAAACAGGCGATATCCTTCAAGAACTGGGCAGACGCAAAATGGTGGGCGGCCAGGAAGATATGATTGTGGATGTGGCATTGGATATGTTGAAAAACAAATTATAATCAAAGAAAAAAGGTGACCAATAGGCCACCTTTTTTATAATATCGAAAGATGATTATGCCAAATCAAAACGATCAGCATTCATCACTTTTACCCAGGCTTTGACAAAGTCCTTCACAAACTTTTCTTTGTTGTCATCCTGAGCATACAATTCAGCGTAAGCTCTCAAAATGGAGTTGGAACCAAATACCAAATCCACTCTTGTAGCAGTCCATTTGGTTGTTCCGGTTTTTCTGTCTACGATGTTGTAGAGGTTTTCACCTGCAGGCATCCACTTGTAACGCATATCAGTGAGGTTGACAAAAAAGTCATTTGTCAAAACACCTGCTTTATCTGTAAATACGCCTTGTTTTGCGCCTCCGTAATTGGCGCCAAGTACACGCATTCCACCAACAAGAACGGTCATTTCAGGAGCGGTAAGACCCATCAATTGAGTTCTGTCAAGCATCAGTTCTTCAGGAGTGACGGTGTAGTCTTTCTTCAACCAGTTTCTGTAACCATCGTGGATGGGTTCCAGGTCTGAGAACGAATCGGCATCAGTCATTTCATCGGTGGCGTCACCACGTCCGGGACTGAAAGGCACTGTTACATTCACACCGGCAGCATTGGCCGCTTTTTCAACGGCAGCTGTTCCTCCTAAAACAATCAAATCAGCAATGCTTACTTTCTTGCTCAAACCGGATTGGATTTCGGTAAGCTTATTCAATACTTTCTGCAAGCGTTCCGGCTCGTTACCCACCCAGTCTTTTTGTGGTGCTAAACGGATTCTCGCTCCGTTTGCTCCCCCTCTGAAGTCAGAACCTCTAAAGGTGCGGGCACTGTCCCAAGCGGTGTTGATGAGTTCTGTACTGCTCAGACCGCTGTTGAGTAGTTTTTCTTTTAAGTCGGCAATTTCGCTTTCGCTTAAGGTGTAATCTACACTTGGAATCGGGTCTTGCCAGATTAAGTCTTCTTGTGGTACATCAGCGCCTAAGTAACGGCTTTTTGGACCTAAATCACGGTGTGTCAGTTTGAACCACGCTCTTGCGAATACTTCTTCAAAATAAGCAGGATCTTTGTGGAAGCGCTCTGAGATTTTGCGGTATTCGGGATCCATTTTCATCGCCATATCGGCATCAGTCATAATGGGGTTTTGACGCTTTGTAGAGTCGTGTGCATCCAAAGGCTTGTCTTCTTCAGCGATATTAACAGGCTCCCACTGCCACGCTCCGGCAGGGCTTTTTTTCAATTCCCATTCATATTTAAACAGTAAATCAAAATAGCCGTGATCCCATTGGGTTGGGTTTGTAGTCCAGGCACCTTCCAGTCCGCTGGTTACACAGTCTGCAGCATTTCCTGTCCCGGTAGGGTTTAACCATCCAAACCCCTGGTCTTCAATATTGGCGCCCTCCGGTGACTGTCCTAAAATGGATGCATCACCATTACCGTGTGCTTTACCAACGGTATGCCCACCGGCTGTAAGAGCCACGGTTTCTTCATCATTCATTGCCATACGCTTGAAAGTAAAACGAACGTCTTTTGCAGTCTTCAACGGGTCGGGTATACCGTCCACACCTTCAGGGTTTACGTAGATTAGTCCCATTTGCACGGCTGCAAGCGGATTTTCTAGTGATTCACGGTCTTGATCACTGTTGTAACGGTTTTTGGTTTCGGCCAGCCATTCTTTTTCAGAACCCCAATAGATGTCTTTTTCGGGGTGCCAGATGTCGATGCGCCCACCGGCAAAACCAAAGGTTTTAAAGCCCATAGACTCATAAGCCATATTTCCGGCAAGGATAAATAAATCTGACCAGGAGATTTTGTTTCCATATTTTTTCTTGATGGGCCATAGTAATCGGCGTGCTTTGTCAAGGTTTCCGTTATCGGGCCAACTGTTAAGCGGAGCAAAACGCTGATTGCCGTTATTTCCACCTCCACGACCATCAGCCACCCTGTATGTTCCGGCAGCGTGCCAGGCCATTCTGATCATTAACCCGCCATAGTGCCCCCAGTCAGCGGGCCACCAATCCTGGCTGTCGGTCATAAAGTCTTTTAAATCTTTTTTCAGTGCTTCCAGATCCAGTTTTTTGAATTCTTCAGCATAGTTAAAACCTTCACCCATTGGGTCGGTCTTGGTGTCGTGCTGATGCAAAATGTCGAGGTTGAGTGATTTTGGCCACCATTGCATCACATTTCTTTCGGTTCCTGTGTTGGCGCCGTGGTGGAACGGGCATTTTCCACCGCCATTTGAATTGTGCATATTTTCCATAATTTTTTAATTTTTCAGATTTACTTCCTCACAAAATAAGGCAATAAAGAATAGATTAATGTATTGTTTTTAATTATATATTTTATTTGAAAATAAGGTTTGTTTATAGTCGAAAAGTTTAAGGAAGAGAGGGGAAAAATTGTCCAATAAAAGTAAGGATTCTTCTTGAAAATACGTTTAAATAAACACTTAAAATGTAATGAATTGAAAATGTATCTGACAGTTACAATTTAAAAATAAGGAGTAAACTTTTTTATAAACCCGGAATGGGTAACGCCCGGTTAAATGTTGTAGCCCCACCAGGACTCGAACCTGGATCTAAAGTTTAGGAAACTTTTGTTCTATCCCTTGAACTATGGGGCCAAACAAAAAAATCCAGCTTATTTAAGCTGGATTTTCTATTTTGCTCCCCCTCTTGGGCTCGAACCAAGGACCCTCTGATTAACAGTCAGATGCTCTAACCAACTGAGCTAAGGAGGAAGGTAATTTATACCATTTAAAGACTCAACTTTCGCTAAGCGGATGCAAATATAATTGAATTTTTATCCGATACAAATACTTGTGTCAAAAAATGCCATATTTTTTGTTTCTTTGATTTATTCTAAACCTTTGTTCATGCGAATTTTGTATGTTTTATTGTTTTTACCTGCTTTAATGTTATCGCAAAACGACACCCTGACTACCCCTGAAAACATCAAAACAGGCTGGACGTTTGGATTGTTGCCAGCGGTGTCATACAATAGTGACCTAGGCTTTCAGTATGGCGGGGTGGTGAATTTTTACCATCACGGCGATGGCTCCAACTATCCAAAATACAACCATTCCCTGTTTCTGGAGATATCCCGTTTTACCAAAGGTTCAGGGATTAATCGGTTTTTTTATGATTCAGAGCAACTTCTACAGGGATTGCGCACCACGGCCGACCTGAGTTTTCTCACAGAAAAAGCGATTAATTTTTACGGATTCAACGGTTATGACGCCGTTTACAATCCCGATTGGGAAGATGACACCCATCCTGACGACTATGTCTCAAGGGTATTTTACCGGCACGAGCGACAAAAATTCAAATTCTCAGTTGATCTTCAGGGAAAGCTTTACGGCAATCACCTGAGGTGGCTGGCAGGGATTGGCATTTTTAAAACCCAAATCGCCCCGGTGGATATCGATGCGCTTAACAAAGGCAAGGACGGCAACGACCTGCTGCCCGATGTGCCCGGCTTGTATGACAGTTATGTGGAGTGGGGGGTGATTTCTGAAAGAGAAAAAGACGGTGGCTGGAACAATCACCTCAAGTTGGGGCTGGTCTATGATACCCGTGATTTTGAGCCCAACCCCTCAACGGGAATGTGGAGTGAACTGATTTTCTTAATTTCACCCGATGTTGCCGGAAATGATTTTGGTTATACCAAAATGAGTATCACCCACAGACAGTATATACCCGTTCTTCCTCAAAAGAGGCTCACTTTGGCAGTGAGGGGGCACTACCAAACCACCATAGCGGGAACTGTGCCGTTTTATATGCAGCCTTATCTTATCAGTTCGTTTTACAATGCCGCCAATACCGATGCTTTGGGTGGAGCCAGAACCCTGAGGGGCGTGTTGCGCAACCGGGTGGTGGGCGACGGTATAGTAATGGGAAATGCCGAATTGCGATGGAGAAGCAATAGCCGGGTGTGGTTCAAACAAAACTTATATTTGGGCATCAATGCTTTTTTTGATACAGGCAGGGTAGTTGATAAAATAGAACTGGATCTCTCAGGTGTGCCCGAAAACGAGCGCGCCGACTATTTCAATCTTGGGGCAGAAGGTTTTCATTCCTCGCTGGGTGCAGGGCTTCGGGTGGTGATGAATGAAAACTTTATTGTGGCTTTCGATTATGGCAAACCTTTGGACACCCGTGACGGTAAAAGCGGACTTTACATTGGGTTGAATTATCTTTTTTAGAAGCTTCACAAAAATTACCAAAGCATTAACAGTCAGGTTGTTGAATGTTTTGTATCTTTTCAATATGAAAAATCAACTTTACATCTGGCTTCCTTTAATGGTTCTTGCTGTTTTGGCCATTTCCATATTTGCGACTATGAATCCGGTATTTCCTTATTCATATATACTGTGGATTGCCGGTATTGTGCTTTTACTGATAGCCGTCTTTAAGATTCTTCATTACAAGAGAAAATCCAAAAGAACCTTTAAGGATTGGTATGAAGACGACCCGCGAAAAGTGAAATAATAATACCGGGCGAAGAATCTGACTTTTATCATTGCCGGTTTGCTGTTAATGGCTTAGTTTTATTCATTAATTAATAAATTATACCATGGACACTTCTATTTTCTTAGCCAAATTCTGGGGTTGGTATCTCATTATCTTTTTTGTCATACTTAGTTTCAATCCCAAGCGCATCAAACAGATTCTCGAATATTTAAAAGACCAAAAATTTGCAATATTGGCGGCTTTTTTGGCAATTATCGTTGGGTTAATCAACGTTTTAATGCACAATATTTGGGAGACCAACTGGACCATTATCATTACCCTGTTGGGATGGGCAGCCTTGTTAAAAGGAGTTGTAATGTTTATCTTTCCTCAAAAGGCTGTTAAAAGCATTGAGTTTATCAATATAAAACTCGTTCAGGCCGTGTACATCTTTTTCTTTATGTGTGGTCTGTACCTGCTCAATATGGCCTATGGACTTATCCCTTATGAGGGGTATTAATCCACAGTCAATCTGCTTACAAATAAACGTTTGACTCAGGAGTTAAGGAAAATTCATATGTGGTAATTTTAATCTATTTACCAATCATAACCAGTTTCTAAATTATTTCTCGGAGGATATCCATTTGTATTACAAACTCATCCCCCCATCAATAACCTGAATGGTGCCTGTCATATATTTGCTATCATCTGAAGCCAGAAACAACACGAGGTCACCAATTTCTGATGACTCGGCATAACGTCCAAAAGGAATTGCCGCTTCAAAGGCTTTTTGAACTTCAACCGGTGCACCGGGAGCCATGTCTGCTTCGATAGCTCGCATCATCCTGTTGTTGACCGGCCCGGGATGTACACTGTTTACCCTGATTCCCCGCTCTGCAGCTTCCAATGCTGCCACGCGCATAATACCTAACTCTGCGTGCTTACTGGCTACATAGGCTCCCAGGCCTTTGAATCCTTTTAATCCCGCTACAGAAGAGGTGATAATCACACTTCCGCCGTCATTCATTTGGGGGATTACATGTTGGCATCCCAGCCACACGCCTTTTACATTTACTGCAATTACTTTATCAAACACCTCTTCCGGGTAATCAATGATCGGGCTGGTTTTTCCTTCAATGCCGGCGTTGTTGAAGAAGATATCAATTTTCCCAAATTTAGAAATCGTTTCGGCAATATAGCGCTTGGTGTCTTCAGATTTGGAAACATCAGCGGCACAAAAAGCCGCATCATTACTGTTTAAATCTTTAACAGCTTTTTGCAGGTCTTCTTTTGACAGGTCCACAAGCATGACTTTGGCGCCTTCCCTTAAAAATATTTCCGCTGTAGCGAAACCAATTCCTCCTGCTCCTCCGGTGATGATTGCGACTTTGTTTTTTAGTTTTTTCATAGCTTTTCATTTTAGATTGAAACAAATCTACTATTTAAATCCTTGAAAAATAATGACATAAGTCATTCTTTGTCACAGGATTTACAGGTATTTTAGCCGTTGTATCATGAGAAAAAACCGGTTTAGAAAATATCGTTCTTTACAGTGTACAAACAAGATAGTGGCCTTTCTACTACTTGTTTTAATCGTGTTTGTGATTTTTTTAATTCTGTATCCCTTTAATGCGGGGTCTGAAATAAAAACAAGTCTTCCCAAAACAGAAAATCATATACTGATAGTAACCCAGCAAAGCTATTTTAGGGATTCTGTTACCTCTATCCTCGCCAGCAAGTATCATGAGGGGAACATACCTGTACAACTAATTGATATTTCCTCTTTACCTGAAGTGGACCCGGAGGCTTATACCGCTATTGTTATAATCCACAAGTGGCAGACATGGTCAGCCCCTGAAGTAGTCAATGAGTTTATAGAGCATACAAAAACAGAGAAAGACAAAATAATTATTTTGACCACCTCAAGCGATGGCACTTATGGCCCCGAAGGTGTGAATGCAATAACAGGAGCCTCAAAAATAAAGGATGCAGCACTTTATGCAGACAAAATCTTTGAACGCACCGCTGTTTTATTAAATAAAAACAATTAATTTTATTACAACACCTAATTCTTATACGATTTAAATTAAGAAAACAATAACCGACAACATACTAAACTATGAAACTGAAAGGGTCTATAAATCTGGGTAAAGTGGCAAGTATCAGGCTATATGTTCACTGGACTTTTTTAATTCTTGTCGGGTGGATATTCCTCGTTTATTATCGCATTGAAAATGACATCAACCAGGGGCTTATGGGTGTGGTGTTTATCCTTGCCCTCTTTGTATGTGTGGTATTGCATGAGCTGGGCCATGCCCTTACGGCACGGCGCTATAAAATAAAAACCAAAAACATTACCCTGCTTCCCATAGGCGGATTGGCAAATCTGGAAAAAATGCCCGAAAAGCCAAAACAGGAACTGCTGGTAGCTATAGCAGGACCGATGGTAAACGTAGTAATAGCAACTATTCTATACGTTGTTCTTGCCGCGACAAACAGCCTCCCGGACCTCAGCGCCATGCAGGAAACCGGAGATTTGCAGCAGTTAAGTTTTTGGTATCAGTTATACATTATCAATATACTGCTGGTAGTTTTTAACTTAATCCCCGCATTTCCTATGGATGGCGGAAGAATATTGCGTGCAGCCCTGTCTTTTAAATTAAGTCGCGACAGGGCCACCAGCATTGCAGCCGGTATCGGGCAGGTTTTTGCGCTGGCATTTGTACTTTTGGGTTTGTATGCAAACTTCTGGCTCATATTTATTGGGATATTTATTTACCTGGGGGCCGGTGCAGAAGCAGCTTTTGAATCGACCAAATCGGCCTTAACCGGTTATAAGGTAAAGGATGCTATGATGAAAAAGTTTACGCTACTGTCGCCTGAGGACACGCTGCAAAGAGCCGTGGAAGTTTTGCTTGACGGACAGGAACAGGAGTTTGTGGTTGCTCAGGACCATAAAGTGGTGGGGATACTTACCCGCAACGAATTGATAAAAGGACTAGCAGAATATGGAAAAACCTCCCCCGTTTCAAGTGTGATGCGAACAGATTTTTTAACCCTGCGGCCCTATATGCCCTTACAGGAAGTCTATCAAAAACTCTTGATGAATAAATGTACCGTGGCCCCGGTATTGGAAAACGGCCAATTTGTGGGCATAGTGGACAGGGAAAACATTAACGAACTGCTTATGGTCAAAGAAGCGCTGCACAACAGGGAGCATTAGATTATTTAGGTATCAGCAGTTATTGGCGGACAGTATTAAGAAGTTAGAGGTTTCAAAACGCAAAACTCATCTACCAATGACAGATTGCTGCAAGTGTTATTAGAAATTTTTATTGTTTGTCTTTGACCTACTCTTTACAACACCTACTGATTCTTCCTTTTGCCCCAGCTCCCGAAATAAATTCGGGACAAGCTCTAAAGCGTGCAGGTGGAATCTAGATTTGGAATGTTATCGATTATTTGTTGCAAAGTCGCAAAGCTTTTATTCTTAAGTCCTAAGTGAACAAAAAGGCTCTTTTTTAAAAATGCGCTACAGGCGACTATTTGTGAATACTCAAAACCGGTACATCCACATAGTTGATGAGTTGTTCAGTGATACTGGGCGAGAAAATCTGTACAATACCCGGTTTTCCGGCAGTCGCTATGGAAAACAAATCGATTTCTGTTTTTTTCATAAAGTATCTTATGCCACGCTCTTCATTGAGTGCATTGTAAGTGTGCTTTATGCAGTTGCTTGAGTTGAATTTACAAAATTTAACCAATCGTTTCTCTATTTCAGCCGACTCATTAAAGTTATAAGGGGTGTTGATATACAAGAGATGCAATTGCGCCTCAACCAACTCTGTAAACTTGAGTATTTGTTTGAAGGCTTTTACCTGGTCTTCCTCAAAGGTCGAGGCAAATGCGATATTTTTTATAGCATCGCTTGCCGGCTTTTGTTTTATAATGAGCGTGGGAACGCTAACACTTCTTAAAACTTTGTGTGCATTTGAACCAATCTGGAATGCTTTAACACCTTTTGAGCCGTGAGAGCCCATTACGATAAGGTCAAAATCCTTGCCCTTAATATGGTCTGAAACGTTTTCAACACCAATGTTATAAACCAACGATTTTTTGGCTTCTATTCCTTCATGTTCAAACCACTTTGTCAATTCATTCAGCTTTAAGTTTGCAATACCTATTTCAGCTTTTGTTTCCGGATATAGTTTTTCCTTTTCCAAAGGAATCTTCACCCAATCTACCGGGGTGCTGATTACGTGCATGACCTGCACGCTTGCATAGGTTTTTTTGGCTATTTGCAAAACGTAGTTTGCAGCGTGTTCTGATACTTCCGAAAAATCGGTAAGCAACAATATTTTTATTTTAGTATCCATAATCTTGGGTTTTTATGATTGATAATTTTTACTCGCTACTTTTTCGCAACAGCATTGGATGACTTCTGTATTTGTTTTAGTAGACACTTCTGTCAAACTAAAACTTGCAATAGCTCAACCCCCTCATTATTTATAATATTACCATCGGGGATAAACAAAGTTAAGTGGTTTAAATACAGTTAACTATGACATTTGTCAAGAATAAATAGTATTGGCGTTATAGTTAGAAGGATATTTTGAAGAGTTAACAACAAGCAGATTCTATAACTTTCATACACAACAGTTTAATGATATATATCATTTTTTTTCAATGCTTATTTTTCTACATTTAATGGTTGATTTTAAATATAAATAAAATGGTACGTTCAATTATTCTTATGCTATTAGTCATGCCGTTTGCTATTAGTGCGCAAACCTTAAAAGATGTTGATTTTGTAGCTCCTCTGGAAGACGGATATGCTGCTGTAAAAAAGGGAAATACCTGGGGTTTTATCGATGAAGAAGGCAATTTGGCGGTCTCTTTCAGGAATGATCTGGTAGCTAATGACAAAGTAACAGATCAGGTTGATTTGGGAATTGCCAGCCAACTTTATCCTGTTATGTGGGAGGGCCGTAGTATTGTAAAGGCAATTAAAGAAGGTATTCCTTATTATGGGTTTATCAACGCTTCCGGAACCATTGTCATAGAACCAAAGTACTTAAATGTATCCATTTTTAAAAACGGATATGCTTTGGCTCTAAAGATGGAAGAAGCTGTTCTTGGAAGAAACGAGCCTTTAGGTAAAAGAGTGGTCTCATACACCTATGATGTAGTGCTGATTGATCGTGACGGTCAAGAGGTCAAATATTTTGCGGGCCCGTTTCCCATTGCTCTTTCGCCTGAAAGGTTAAGAACAGCCCCACCCATAGTTGCTAAAGATATTTCTGAAAACCTCATCGCCGTGAGAATGCCTGATAACAAATGGGGAGTTTTTAAAATTGACTAAAAAAAACCATACCTGTGAAGCTTTTAATCGTAACACTTTTGGAAACACACCGCAAAGAAGTCTTGTCCATTTTTGAAGAATCAGGGATTAATGCTTTTAGCACTTCAGAAATTGAGGGTCATAAATTCTCCACGACAGCTGATGATTTTTTTAATGCAGAAAGTGAAACAAAGAAGTCCCTTATGTTCTTTTCCTTTACCACAGAAGAGAAAATCACACCTCTTTTTAAATTGGTGACAAGCTTCAATCGCAATGCAGTAACACACAACCCCTTGCGGGTGGTAGTATTGCCTGTGGAAAGGGCTATTTATTAAAAACGTTTCTCACTTCAAGTGTGTCTCACCTCAATGATTTTTTTTGTACTTAAAAAATGAAGATATAACTCTGGAATCAGCATTCAGTTTAAGAAACTCACCTCACACAAAGCCATACAACCTTTTTAGTCATATGCCTCAAGACTTGTAGTTCTAAGTGATAGCTTTAAAGTCCCTTTCCTCCCTGAGTTAAAACTCAATACTCCAGATGCCCCTCACTTCATTCTCTTCATAGCCCGTAGCAAGATCGTTGGGATAAAGCAGGTTGATTTTCTCAAGTACATCAACATCAATACGTACGGGTTTGCCGTGGCATTGCAGGCACATGGCGTTGGTTATGATGGGGTAGTAAAAGCGGGTTTTATTTCCTTGTGGAAGCACTACCGGCCGGGGGTCTTTGCCGGCTTCAATTTCTTTTTGAAAGTGGGCGATGTAGTGCAGTTCCTCCTCATTGGCGGCATTGTTGGGGTTGCGGTTTTTGTCACTTACACGTTTGATAACAGCGCCGTGTTTTTCTTCCATTTGTTTTGTGAGGGGAATGGCTTCAATATTGCAAAACTCCAGGGCGTGCAACAGGCCGTCTTGCTGTATGGCACCGATGAGGTTTTGCCCCAGCAGTTGTTGGGTTTCCATAACATAGTTGAGACCAATCTCGGTTTTTTCTTCAAGCAGAGCGTCTTCCTGCGCCTCATAGCGCTCGGTTTTGTTTTTGCAGCTGCCCAATACAACAATCAGGCTTAGTAAGGCGATGGTATGTTTCATAATGACTGGTTATTTAACCACTAAAGTTACAAACTAAAGCCGAAACTTTATGTAACACATGTTACTCAGCCGGTTTTTAGTGAAATGAGAGATAAAAAAGTGATTGTTGTAACTGTAACACTTTTTCCCTCTGCCTAATTGCTATACAGTTCACAACGCATCGAATAAGGAACGGCGTTTTATATAAATTTCACTCAGGGTCTGTTACAAAACGGCATTCAATACCTTGTAAGTCAAAAAGTTTTCTTATCTTTAAACTTACATTGCAACCGCTGAGGCTATTGGAAATATATAGCCACTTTACGAAAAAACATTTCTTTTAAACTACTGATAAGCAGTAGCTTACAGTTGCTTTTGAAACAACTCCATTATTCTACAAGATTTACTACTACTTTTATAAGTATATACTAGTGTTTTATATCAAATATACTAGTATATTTACCTGATACAAATGTTTGTATGCAATGTTTGCTACGCAGAAAAACATAATTTCTTAGGCAGAAAAACATTTTTTAACGCATTGTTTCATACAAAAAGTTACACTTATGGCACCTTTATTAAATCAAACCCTACGCTACCGCATCACCAAACGCAAAAACACCATTGGCGGGAAAAAAGACCAGTACATCATGCAGGCCGTGCACACCGGCATTGTTTCTTTTGATCAGATTTGTAAGGAAGTGGGCGAACGCTGCTCGCTCACCCCGGGAGACGTAAAGCATGCAGCCATGGAGTTGGCGGCACTTTACCAGTTTCACCTGGCCGAAGGCCGCATTGTGGAGCTGGGCGACCTGGGGCGTTATAAAATTGGCTTTCAATGCAAAGCCGAAGACCACCCCGATAAACTCACCAAAAAGAGCATCAAAAGATTTCACCTTAATTTCCAGCCTTCCAAAGCCATTAAAAAAATGCTTAAAGTTGGACTCACTGTAAAACGGGAAGGGGGAAGGTAGGTTTTGATTTAGGACTTTAAAACAACCGGGATTTAGTGGTCAGCATCGCCGTCGGCAAGCCTATGGGCGCCTACGCTAAAGCTTCTGCGACAGCGTGCGGCCGATGGCTGGCAGAGGCAGTGTTCAGTTTTTGACATTTTACTAAAGCAAACTATTGTTCCCTTTAACGGGGGTCTTAAAGGGGTTTTAAAGAAGACAGTGGTAAAAAACACTTCTAAATGAGGAATCCCGTAAAATAAACCCACAAAAGACCGGTAGCTTTGATTTTACTAACCTTAAAATTAAAGCATTATGAAATCAAAAGTACTTTTATTACTTATCTTGCCTGTATTGCTTGGCTCTTGCAGCAGCACTTTTTACCAGCTTTATGAAGTCAAACCGGAACAGGCCATCAAAAAGCAAGACAACCGACTGGTGTATGAAGATCAAAACTGCATCATCACTTATAATCTCTGGGCAGATGAGGGCAACAGCGGGTTCACAATTCACAACAAAACCCAACAGGATTTGACGCTGCATCTGGATGAAAGCTTTTATATCCTTAACGGAACCGCTTATGACTACTACAAAAACCGTATTACTTCAACATCCAGAATAGTCTCTACAGCAACATCTTCCACAAACAGTCTGGCCTTGCTCTTTGGCGGGTATGCCACCCGTACGACACAGGTTGCCACAACTGGAGACAGAGGGGTTGCTTATGTTGAAAAGCCAAAAATAACCATACCCCCAAACTCCTCAAAACAAGTTGCTGAATATGCCATTAGTCCATCACTTTTCAGGAGTTGTGATTTGTACCGGTTTCCAAACAGAAACCAAATTCAAACCCAGAATTTCACAGAAAGAAACAGCCCCGTTGTTTTTAAAAACGCAATCAAATACAGTCTTGATAACAATGACGAACGCATTGCCATTGAAAACAGCTTTTATGTGAATGCCATTACCAACTATCCTGTTGGTGAATTTATCAAAACAGAACCGGATGAGTTTTGTGGGAGGAAGGAACCTTATCCTAGAACCAATTTCATCAAGTATGGCCCGGAACGATTTTATATCAAATATGAAAAACCAAAATCAGGGGCGACTGCGCATTGATGCAGTTTAAAAAAGTGATGGAGGTGATTGGA
Organism: uncultured Flavobacteriaceae bacterium; assembly: GCA_964469175.1. Lineage (GTDB taxonomy): Bacteria > Bacteroidota > Bacteroidia > Flavobacteriales > Flavobacteriaceae > Planktosalinus. The sequence continues at coordinate 52,452 of CAYXXY010000005.1, read as the reverse complement.
ATTATTTACTGGCTTGAAGTAGATAATTATCCAGCGCCTCTTCACTATAAAATTCACATAGCATTTTGTATGGCTTAGCATCAAGGTAATTGCCAAGCTCCTCTTTTTGGTCAAAGAGCCTGAAGTATTGGCCTTGGTGGTTGTAGATGTAGAAAACTTTATTATTTATTGAAATGGTTTCAATGGTTCTGTTGGCAGAGTGGAGGTATTGAGTATTTAAAACATTAATTGTATTCATAACAATGTGAACATTAGATTTATTCTTCAATATAAACTTCTTGCCAACCCACAGCTTCTTCTATGCCTTTTATAAATGCCTGAGCCTCTTTTTCAGTGCTAAAATTATATGTTTTTACAAACTGGGCTTCTTCTTCTTGGGTCAATATCTGACCATTGTGCCTTTTGGAAACTTGTTCTTTCCCGTAAGTTATAGTTAAACAGGTCATTTTATAAATATATTTTGATAATGATAATCAAGGAACTCTTTAGAAGGCACAAACTTATCTGGCACTTTTATTTTTCGTTTATTAAACTTAAAGAAATACTCATTTATTGAGTCATCTTTTGAAGAGTTTGATATCTCTGGTGATATCATAATCTCAAAATCGGTTGTAATCGTAAGAAACCCCTTGTCAAACGCTTTGTCATGTAATGCATTTAGACATAAACCATTTCTAGGATTTAAGCGCTCATTTTCATTTTTACTCCAGGGGATTATATGGCTTGCAACTAAAAGCTCTGGAATGTCAATTCCAGTGATGCAGCATTTTGAATAATAGTTATTTAAAATAATTGTTCTGAACACAGATTGATTAACCCTTGTTTTTACCATCCTTATTGCTGATTTTCCTTCAAGGTTATCTATATCAATAAATAGTTCTTTATATTTATTTGCTAAAGTTGTGTTTTGCTTTTCAGCAAGTATTTGTTCACTTAAAAAAATCAACTCTTCTTGATTGTTATAAAATTCTTCCCAAATGGGTTTTACTTGATTCATCCCTCCTTTTAAGCCACCAATACCTCTTGCTTGCAATCCTGGGTCACAACTGGCAAAGTTTCCCAAGCGCATACCAATAGAACTGGGTGTCCTACCCAAAAGATTAGCCAATTCAATAATATCAGGATTGTGCTTATGCATCTTCCCGAAAGGTATCTTTAAGTAGAGATTAAAAGCTAAAATTAGCTCTTCTCGTGTCCAGAGGTTTTTAGGCATTTAATAATTCGACTTTATATTTTTATATTTTTCTATTTGCTTATCCCAGTTTTCATCATTATTAAGTATTTACTTGTATGGATTCTGTATCATAATTGGAACATAATTAGTTTTGTTCATTATCTAAAGTTATTTTCCAATTCTCCGTTTCTCTTTTCCAAATATCGTTTTCAAATATTTTCTTATATGGATCTTGAAAGATCTTCGGAACATAATCATCATCATTAATGGATGACCTGTCAACTAGATACAGAAAATACTTAGTTTTTAATTGCTTTGCTTTTTCAACTTCATTTTTCGACCAAAAGAAGGCGATTTCGTCCCTATAAGATTTTACTTCAATGAATCTATCATGAATGAATGAATCCAAGTCATTGAATGATTGAATGTCATAGCCCGCATTAGTGAATGTTTCGGCAATTCGCTCAATTTTGCAATAATGCGGATGTTTCTTTAATCGGTTTTGCTCATATTGCAACACAAAAAGCTCTCCCTGTTTTCCGACTTCATCTTTTTGTTGAAGGTTTTTCCTCAATTGCTCAATTGAGACTTTCCTCGTTTTCGATTTTTCCTGAAATTCGTAAACTACGGTTTCATGAAAGAATTCCGTGAAATTTGAATTAATAAGCAAATGATCAGGAACTGTTTGATCAGGCTCTAAGAATTTCAATGAGATTAGCAAATTGCGAATGGAAAACAAATCAAACTTAATCAAATGGGACTTAACATAGAATTGGTTCAGAGTGTGATTGTATTTCAAATTTTCATTATTAAATAGATGTTCTTTTAATCCTATGGCATTGAGTTTTTTAAACAGACATCTGAAAAAATGAGTGTCATGAAAATAATCCGTTGAAGATTTGAAATTCTTTGGATTAAATATTTTCTGATTTAGAAATATCATACCATCCTTCAGATGTATAACCGAGATGAAATCAAGCAAGCTAACAATTCCATTAATTGATCGACTGATTGAAAAAACATTAGACGTGCAGAAGCGGGTAAAATCTGTAACCCTTATTTTTTGCCCTGGATTTAGAGCTTGAAATAGAACAAATCCCAATTCACGCTCATTTCCGAGATTATCATGCTTTAGTAGTTCTTTTAACATAATCTCGAATTATGGCTTTAATGTCGCTTTCTAAGTCAATCTCAAAATTCATATTCTGACTGATTAACGGAATTTCTTGACTTTCTATTAGCTCCAACATGCGTGTTTCTTTTTCAATCAACCTATGATGGATAGTTTCGTCAACAGAATTTTCAGAAAGAAGGTAATGGTAATGCGTTATTACACCCGGATCTAAGCCAACTCGGTGAATCCGGTCTTTAGATTGGATGAAATTTGCAGCGTTGAATGTTCGTTCAAAGTAGATTGCATGATGACAAGCTTTGTGCAACGAAATAGACTCTGCAACGGCAAAAGGGTTCGCAATTATCACTTTAAAAGGACAATCCTCTTGATGGAATCTGCGAATAATCTTTTCTCTAGTTTTGACTTCCTCAGGTAAATCATCTCTTTCTACAGGTACTTCTCCTATCAATACTTCTGATGGTATGCCGTTATCAGCCAGATATTTTTGAAGGGCTTTGATGTTGCGGATGAATGTACCCCATAGAATTACTTTTTCATTGTTTTGTATAAGTTTCTGTACTTTATTTTTAATCAGCTCGAATTTCTTTGGAACTGGCTCTAATTCTTTATATCGTAATATTTTATTAATGACTACACTATCGTCAATATAGAGATCATCTCTGATTCCTTGTTCGGCAAAGAAATATTCAAGTGGTTGCCTTAAAAGGTCGGGGTTTGTAGCTGCTTGCATTAATCTAATAAACCTTGCTTTTGTCAACTCAGCAGTAGCAGCCAAAACGCTTTCATTTTCTTCAAAATACCTCATATATTGATTTTCAATAAAATCATATATCTCACGTTGAACTGGTCCCATCTGAATATAATCAGGTTCGAGGTTCTCAATCGGTGGAAGACCAAGGTCACTTTTTTTGATGCGAATGAAAAATGGGGATATATCATTAATTAGCTGATCAATTCTGGGATCAAACCGATTTTCAGACATATCCTTTAACTGGAACACATTAAAATTTATAACATTCTTATCCGGCCAGATGAATTCATACAAGTTATATATGTCTTCATAGCCATTCGGAACAGGAGTTCCAGTCAGTACAACACGTGAATTACAGTATTTGGCAAGTCCAAGTACAGATTCAGCCCAAACCCCACCATCAACATTCTTAATCTTATGAGCTTCATCCAGTACGACCATTACGTTATTGCCTTCTCTTTGTAGGAAATACCTTAAACTTTCAAGATTGAATGATACACTTTGATAAGACATTAAAGTCAGTTCCGGGGTATTGTCAATCGGTTCGATAGAAAGCAAATGATTTTCTCTTTCGCTTTTTTCGACACCTCCCGAAAGCCGTTTGGAATTCGCTTCCTTTCCAAAGCACTCTTTATATTCATCTTCCCAAGGCCCGAAGGAACTTAATGGTCCAATAATCAGCAGTTTGTTTACATGTTTCGAATCATCTTTCGGAAGATTTTTCAAAAATGAATATGCTCCATAAACTACCGAGGTTTTTCCAGCCCCCGGAACAGAGAAATTGCAAGCGTTCTGTGAAAAAGCTAAATGAAAAGCTGCTAAAAATTGTTTTGGGTATAATGTCCTTGTGGGTAAATGCTTGCTTACGGCATCCTTAAATGCTTGAAATTCTGCAACATCAAGATTATTATACCAAATACCTCTCGCTTTTTCGCTAAAAATCTCAAAATTTTCAAGCTCTCGATAATAATGGTCAAGTACTTCTTTGATCTCGGCTGAATTGGTTTGTTCAATCTTATATTTTCTTAATGCAGCTTGAATTTTTTTTAATGTATTGTCCCTCTCTCTCTCTTCCTTATAAGGAATGGATATTTGACCACTTTCTAGAAAAGAAGCGTTTAAGAAGTCTTGAAAAAAGTATTTTGCTCTTCTATTGCTATGAATAACAAGAGTGTCACCATTAATTATGAACTCCTTGTTATGTTCATTGATATTTAGCTCAACAATGCTCATCTTACCTTTTTCTTGTGAGCTTTGATGAGATTGGTAAATTCATATGTCATGTTATTGATCTCTCTTACCATTTGATAAACATCATCATCTTCCAAGAATGCCTTAACTCCGGTATTAATAGAATCCAATTTAGCTTTCGCTCCTTCCAATAATTCCAATGGGGCGTTTTGTTTATTTTTGTTGTCTAACGCTTCACGGGATAAACCCATGTTCCTTTTTAATTGTCCATCAACTTTTTTTGCCCACCTGATATCACGTTGTTTTAGAAGATCATCTAATGGCATTCCGGGGTTTTCTGCCCTGTCTTTTTCAATAGAAGGTTCCTCAGCATTGACCGCATCAATGTTCTCAAAATGAGAATCACGGAATTTGTTCCATACATCCTCATTGCTAAAAAAGCTTCCTTTTTTACTGGTTTGACCTATGAAGCGATAATCTTTAGAATCTCCACTCTCGCTGCCAGTTTGCTTACCTCTGTTATAAATTCCCCTGATGTAATCAAAATAGATCAGTTTAAGGTCGTTCAGGTCACTCTCATCATAATTCCATTGAATTATCTTGGATTTATTTCCTGCATAGCGATTGAGATAGTTATTAAGATCAACAAACGCCCCTTCAGTTTTATCTAATCTGGTATAAATGCCTGAATACCCGAGTTTATTTAAATAATCGTCCATTAAATTCATGATAGAAAGATACTCTTTAATCTTTGTTTCAGAGTCTCCCATCATTTTGCCAATCTCTTTCTCATTAAATCCGTAGCTAATTAAATCTTTGCATTTGAGATATTTCTCAATTGCGTTGTAATCAACCTTTGCATCCTCACCCATTTGATAGGTGGTTTCGAGGCGCATTATTTCTTTTGGGTCATCATCAAGAGATTCATCCAATACAACACCAAGGAAATAAACAGGGCTTTCTTTTTTCTGTTGTGCTACCCTGCGAAGGATCATTGATCTCCTGTTTCCATCAATGACAACACCATCCCTTGTAACTATACCATATTCATTCTGACCTTGATCGAAAATACTTTTTTCGGTCACTTTATTGGCAGATTCATTTGACTGCCATAGAAATTTTTCAATGAGTTTAATGCCTTTTGGGTCAGTAGCATCTATTTCAAAACCAGTTTCCTTGAAATGGGATTTAACCAGACTTGCAATCCTTCCGTTCCATTGGTTATATACAAGATAATCAAGGTCAATCTCATATACAGGTAACTTCTGTTTCTTACCCTTATAGTAAATATCTTTGTGGCTGTAAGGTTTTTTTGACCTCAAATTATCAAAATAATTTATTCTACTTTGTTTATCCATTTGATTCGTTATTTGCGTTTGCGATGGAAGAAATTTTATTAATTGCATATAATGCGAAAATTTGCTTTACAGGAACTTTCTCTTTGTGTTTGAAAATTTTAGACTCTGTTTGCTTGATTTCAATATTTTCAAAATTGAGTTTATCAATTACTTCTTTAACTAAATCAACCAACTCGGTTGGTTCTGTATAGGTTTTATTTGATTTTTGCTGTTCATAAAGCTTTTGAAGTTCGTTGGCACTGCCAATTTTTTCTGAAAAGCCATTATTTATATACTTAAGAAAATCATTTCCTTCTTTGTGGTTTATAATTATCTTCTCTAACTTTTTGAAGTAATTATCTTTTACTTTTTGGATAGGAAATCCTTTTCCAGTTCCATATTGAATAGAAGTAAACCATTTCCCTTCGGCTGATTTTGGGTTTTTTTCAATGTCGTAGTTGGATAAAGTAACAGTTAAATTTCCATCTTTAATCGCGTGCCTTCTAAACCTAGAACCCTTGTTTTTTACTGGTGGCTTATCAAATGTTTTTAATTTATAAGTATTTAGGTTTATAACCTCATCAATATTTGGCTTGTGATTTAGTTCAAGAGATTTTGGAATTGAAAGTTTTAGCTCTTCAAGAACAATTTTAGCAAATGCTCTGCTTACTGAGCAGCATACTGCATTTCCAACCAAACGCCATTTGTTATTTTCTGCTCCAATAAATTGATAAGTGATTGGGAATCCCATTATGATTGCCGCTTCTCTTACTGTCGGTAATCTATATTCTCCATCACCAATTCTGTCAATTTCAGATTTATAAATTATAGATTCTCTTGAGTTTGCAATTTTAGTAGCTGTTATTGTTCTGCTAGGCTTATTCTCATTTTCAGGGAATGACATTTTTCCCATATAGGGATGATTGGTTTTCCAATATTTTGAAAACTTCCATTCCACTTTATAGATACCTGTATCGTAAAAGTGATCTGTTATAAGTTTCTGAGAAATCGTAATTGGGTATTGAGGGTCCTGAACAACTCTGTCAGACTCTTTAGTAAATGGATTGGGGAAACTTTGTTTGATTGAACCTATTGTTAAATAATTTATTTTGCCTTTTTGGACAATGTCAGAATGTGTAGGGCTTGGGATTATAAGTTTACTTTTTTTTGTGATTTCACCTGAAATCACCCTTTTTCTTGCCTGAAAAGAACCATAGTCAGCGGAGTTTATAACAGTTGTATTTTCGTAAAGATCAATTGCAATTTTTAAAGGACTAATTCTGTTTTTATTTGCCCAATCTGCCAAGCCTAAATCTTTAAATGTGTAAGCAGTTTGTAAATACCTTTTGGAATTTACGACATTCTCCATAAACCAAGCTTTCAGTTTCGAATTAGGTTGATGTTTCTTAACTGCAACAATCTTCAAAAATGTTTCTGTTAATTCAACTCCTAATGACTTATCTGCATTTCCTGATTTGTTAGAACTAGAAAAGCTCACACAAGGCGGGCTACCTATGATGATTTCTGTGTCTGGTAGTTTTTCAATTTCTTCAATTGAATTATTGAAATCAAGAATATTTTTTGGTTCACAATTCAAATTAAAATTGTGGTTAAAAGTATCTACGGCAGGTTTCCAATGGTCGAAACCATATACGATTTCATAACCCATTTGCTTGAATCCTTCGGAGAACCCCCCAGCACCACAAAAGAAATCTAATACAGTTAATTTTTGGGTCATATATTTTTAAAAGTTAGGCTTGCTCAAAAATAACAATTTATAATTTAACATTTTTACGGGATTCCTCATTTCCGCCAAAAAAATCCCTCCTCCTCCCACTTTCCTCCCACATTCCACACTAAGTAGTTTGTGAGTTTGTGAGGAATAGAAAAGAGAAAAGAGACAAAAAAATGCCGGGTGACCGGTGACCGTTGTAAGTTTTTGGTCCCGAAGTGTTAGGACGGGTCAAAGGACGGGTCACCTCCATAGCTTAAGTATGGATACTCCATAGATACTTCATACATGCGCCATACATAAGTTAAATTAGAATCACTTTAAATAGGTGTTTGAGAGGGTGGCTTTAGAATATAAAATAGAGAAAATAGACAAATCTTTGTGGCTCTTTGAGCTTTTTTAATCAACTTTAAAGTTTCATCGCACGCTGTTGCAGTAGCTTTAGCGAATGTCAGTTTGCGAGAGAGATATTTTCACGCAAAGCCGCAGAGCCGCAAAGGATTAGTCCTAAGTCCATCGGTCGCCATAGGCTTGTCACTTACGCTTTATAGCTTCAGCGACGGAGCGCCGACGGCGATGCTTGCAGTCCTAAGTCAATTTTACTCACCACTAACCACTAAAACCTACTTCCTGTAAGCCTCCCCATAGGGACTCCAGATTTCATAAATGGGGTTTCCGGTGGAGCTCAATCCGCGGTGGTGCCATTGGCCGTTTTTGACTTCATACTGAAATTGGAGGCTGGCGCCCACGCGGCTGTCGTCGCGGGAGAAAAAGGTGATGTTTTCGGTATAGGTGCCGTTTTGTGCGGTATAGGTTCCGCCGCCTGTTCCGCTGAATTCTTTGGTGGCCGAGTTGAAGGCTATCCACTGAAAACGCCCGCCGCTGAGTATTTTGACTGTTCTGCGGTCGCCCGGAGTCATGGTGTTCATTTGTCCGTCGCGCTCCCTGCCGGTAATGACCCAATTGCGTGTGAGTGCATCGGTGCTTTCAGAGAGCCGCTGCCAGGTTTGGGTATGGCCGCCACTGCTGATCTCCAGCTGGTCGTCTTTCAGGGTCGCCCTGAAGTCCATAGCCGTCCCAATGCGCTGTGGGCTGCGGGTGTTGAAGTCCTGAGTTTCGGAATAGTTTCTGCCTCTGAAGGTGTATTCCCCGCCATAAGCATAAAGAAACTTGTTGGTGCGGGCTTCCTTAGCGCCCACGGCAAAGTAGCCGTCCTGATAGATGGCGATGACTTCGTTTTTGGTGAGCATTTCGCCGTTTTCGTGGGTGAGTTGCCAGGAGCCGTCTAAGCTTTGCGCGAAAAGGGTTGAGGCTATCAATATACTGAAGAGGGTGCAGAATGCTTTCATAACTTAGTGATTTTCGGATTTTTACTAAAATACAAAAGATTTTTGAGACTTTGTATTGCTATAAACCGATATTGTTTCTCGCAAAGCCGCAAAGGATTATAATAAGTCATATGTCCTAAGTCCCTCGGCCGCCATAGGCTTGTCACTTACGCTTTATAGCTTCAGCGACGGAGCGCCGACGGCGATGCTTGTAGTCCTAAGTCAATTCTAATCCTTCACTCCAAACTTCTTCAAAATATCTTCCATCAAACACCATTTGGTGATGGACGATTGCAAGAGGTTGACACCCACAAAGGCGGTAAACCACAGCCAGTTGATGTTGACATAAACGGCCAGCAAGAGGCTGATGAGAATAAACGTGCCGGCAACGGCTCTAATGATTCTGTTTAACATAGTCGTATTGTTTTTAAGGTTATTTATAAATAATTAAAACTGTAAAAAGTTATACCACGGAGCAACACTGAGGCTGCACAGAGGTTCACAGAGGGTTTTCAACATCTATTTACTCACCTCTCACCACTACCCACTAATTACTAAATCGCTCTTTCAATCGGCACGACCACTGCGCGGACGGGGTTGTTTGTTTCCAGGTTTTGATTAAACTCGGTGACGAGAGTGAAAAAGGTGTCAATTTTGGCTTCTTCCGTAAAGGAAAATACCATAAGCGACTCACTGCCGCCTTTCTCTCCGGGAAACCAGCTTTGAGCTGCGATGAGCGAACTGTTTCCATTTTTGTAGCCGTCGATTTCTGAGGTGCTAAAGGCCTCGATCCCGGCTTTTTTAAACAGCTTGAGAACGTCCTTTTGGAATTCTTCTACTGCGGTTACGATTAATAGTTTCATCTTGTTTTAATTTTTGTTTTAGTACTTAGAACTTCTTTGAGCCACTTTGCGCTTCGCCGCCTGCCGCGCCGTCGGCAAGCCTTGGCGGCCGATGGAAGCTTTGAAGCACAAGGCAGGAAAGTTATACCACAGAGTTACGCAGAGGTTCCACAGAGTTACACAGAGATTTTTGTCCTTTGTCATAAGTCATCCAATCTGACCACTGACCACTGCTACTGACCACTGCTACTGACCACTATTTTCTTAGCGTCTTGGCGGCTTTGCGAGAAAATCAGTTTTTGTTGCTCGCAAAGGCGCAGAGTCGCAAAGTTTTTGTCTTTATTTTCTGTTCTCTGTTCTATTTTCTTCTTCAACTGTTTCAACAACAACTTCCGGATACTGTTTTCTCATAATGATGTAATACACCAATGGCACGATTAACAGGGTGAGGAAGGTTGAGCCGATGGTTCCGCCGATGAGCGAGATTGCGAGTCCCTGAAAAATGGGGTCAAACAAAATCACAAATGCACCAATGACCACCGTTCCTGCGGTGAGCAATATGGGCGTGGTTCTAACGGCACCGGCTTCCAGTATAGCTTGTTTCAACGGGATGCCTTCTTCCAGCCGCAGGTTGACAAAGTCAATAAGCAACACCGAGTTCCGCACCATAATCCCTGCCAGGGCAATCATACCTATGAAGGAGGTGGCGGTAAAAAAGGCACCCATCATCCAGTGGCCCAACACGATACCAATCATCGACAGCGGTATGGCGACCATCATCACGATGGGGGCTTTCAGGTTCTGAAACCAGCCCACTATGAGCATATAGATAATTACAATGACCCCTAGGAAGGCAATTCCCAAATCGCGGAACACCTCCAGGGTGATTTGCCACTCTCCGTCCCATTTTACGGTAAAGTCGTCTTCAAAGTCGGGTTGACTGGCATAGAGTTCGTTTATGGTATAGCCTTCGGGCAATTCAATTTCTTTCAGCTTGGGTTCCATGCCCAAAATGGCATAGACGGGGCTTTCCAGCTTTCCGGCCATATCGGCCAGGACATAGACCACGCGCTTCTGGTTTTTGCGGTAAATGCTCTTGGGAATGGTGCTTTCGGTAATGGTCACCAAGTCGCCTACAGAAACCATATTTCCGTGTTGGGAAGCGATTTCTATTTGTGCAATGGCCTCGGGGCCGGCTTTTTCCTTTTCGTCCAGTGCCAGGAGGATGCCCACGCGTTGGGTGGCGTTTTCGTCATAAAGGTGAGTCACGGCACGGTTGCCCAAGGCCATATTGAGCGTGTGTACGATTTGTTGAGGTGCAATGCCGAAGCGCATGGCTTTTTCGCGGTCGATGTCGTAAATAAACTCGGTTTGATCGGCTTCCACCATCCAGTCGATGTCCACTACATCGGTGGTGTTGTGGAGGATGTTTTTCACTTCTCCGGCAATGCGTATTTGTTCATCGTAATCGGGTCCGTAAATTTCGGCCACGATGGTGCTCAAGACCGGAGGTCCGGGCGGTACTTCCACCAGTTTGACATTGGCCCCATATTTAGAAGCGATTTCCTGAATATCCGGGCGCAGCAATTTGGCAATATCGTGACTTTGCAGTTTGCGGTCTCCTTTGTCTTTGATGTTCACCTGAATGTCGGCCGTGTTGGAAGCACCGCGCAGGTCATAGTGACGCACCAAGCCGTTAAACGTAATGGGTGCTGAGGTGCCCACATAGGTCTGGTAGTTGACCACTTCCGGACGGGTGGACAGGTACTGTGCAATTTCTTGAGTGACCACGTTGGTGCGCTCCAGGGTAGTGCCTTCGGGCATATCGATGACTACCTGAAACTCGTTTTTGTTGTCAAAAGGAAGCATTTTCACCAACACCGATTGGGTAAAAAACATGCCCACCGAACCAATTAAAAGGAAGGCAGTTACAACAAGTGCCAAACGGCGTTTTAGTGAACTCTCCAAAAGGGGTTTTTCAAACTTGCTGTAAATCTTGTAGATTTTAGTGTCTTCAATTTCAAGGGGTTTTTCAATTTCGCCCTGAGCGTTCTTTTTGTCTTTTTCGCGTAAGAAGATATAGCCCAGATAAGGCACTATGGTCAATGCTATGAGCAGCGAAAGGATCATCGCAATGGAAGCGCCAATGGGCATCGGGCTCATATAGGGCCCCATCAATCCGCTTACGAAAGCCATGGGCAATACCGAAGCAATGACAGTGAATGTGGCCAATATTGTTGGGTTCCCCACTTCGTTGATGGCATAGAGGGCGGCCTGTTTGAACGGCAGGCGTTTCATTTTGAAGTGGCGGTGCATGTTTTCGGCGATGATGATGGAGTCGTCCACCACGATACCCGTTACAAATACCAATGCAAACAGGGTGATGCGGTTGAGGGTATAATCCATCAGGTAGTAACTCAGCATCGTAAGCGCAAAGGTGACCGGCACTGACAAGAAGACGACCAAGCCGCCACGCCAGCCCATGGCCAGCATCACCACGATGGTTACGGCTATGATTGCCCCAAGGAGGTGGAGGAGGAGTTCGCTTACTTTCTGCGAAGCCGTTTCACCATAGTTACGGGTTACCGAAACCTGAACATCATCAGGGATGATGGTGGTGCGTAAATGTGCTATTTTCTCTAGAATAACGTCAGAAAGTTTCATGGCGTCGGCCCCTTTGCGTTTGGCCACTGAAATGGTTACTGCGGGATATTCTGAAGGGAATTTGGAGGCTAAGACATCATTAGCGGCCCCAAAGCCGAAACTCACATATTCGTTGGGCAGTTCGGGGCCGTCCAGCACCTGTGCGATTTGTTTGAGATAGACCGGCTGGTTTTGTAAAGTGCCCACAATGAGGTTTTCCACATCGTCCACGCTTTGTAAAAAACTTCCGGTATTGACTTTAAATTCAGTATCGTTGCGGTTGAACGACCCGGAAGCCATTTGGGTGTTGTTGGCTTGTATTTTTTCGGCGACACCCAGTATATCCACACCGGCTGAGGCCATTTTGTTTTTGTCCAATACCACACGAATTTCACGACTGCGTCCGCCAATCTTGTGGGTAGTGGCTACATCGTTTATTTTTCTGATTTCGTGGTTGACTTCATTGGCGATTTGGCGCAGTTGGTAGTCGTCATAAGTTTCGCTCCAGAGCGTAAGTCCCAGCATGGGCACATCGTCTATGGAGCGTGTTTTGACCAAAGGCGGTGTGACTCCGGCAGGCATCTGGTCCATATGCTTCATCAACTCGTTGTAGAGTTTGACGTAGGAACGCTCGATGTCTTCACCCACATAAAACTGCACGATCAACATGCCTTGTTCCTGCATGGAGGTGGAATAGACATACTCCACGCCTTTGATGTTGGACACCATTTTTTCGATGGGTTTGATGACCCGTGACTCAACTTCCAGCGGACTTGCACCGGGATAGCCGATAAAGATGTTGGCCATGGGCACGTCAATCTGCGGTTCTTCTTCCCGCGGGATTAAAAAGGAACTGTAAATACCCACTGCCAGGAATACCATCATGAGCAGTAGTGTAAGTTTTGAGTCTATAAATAATTTGGCAATTTTGCCGGCTAAACCTTCTTTCATTTGTTTATATTTTTTATCCTCACCCAAACCCCTCTCCCGAGGAGAGGGGCTTTTTTAGGAGCATTTAAATTGTAGTCAATATTTCTCGCAAAGGCGCAAGGGCGCAAAGAAATTAGTCTTATGTCTAATATCTATTGTCTCACATCTACCCTTGCTCCATTGTAGAGCTTGCCTTCTGCATTGATTATCACGGCTTCTTCGGCATTCAATCCGGAGAGGACTTCTACTTCGTTGCCAAAGCTTCTTCCCAGGCGCAGCCAGCGCAGCAGGGCGGTGTTTTGTTGGCTTACGGTATAAATGCCTCTTAGGTCGCCTTGAGTAACGATGGCTTCCTGAGGCACGGTGACCAGTTGTGGGGTGTCATCGGTTTGTGGGACCGGAAACTGCATGGTGGCATACATTCCTGATTTGAGAGCGTCATCTTTTTCGAGGACGACCTTGACGGGATACTGTCCGCCGGTCATACTGGATGAGCTGCTCACTTCGGTTACTTTTCCGGAGATGGTTTTGTTGATGGCATTGATATGCACTTCCACTGTTTCCCCGGTTTTGATTTGGCTGATGGTGCGTTCGGGAACTGTGGCGCGGACTTCAAAATTGCCCGGTGCTTCAATAGCTAGCAAAGGCATACCGGGATTGGCCATCGCTCCGGTTTCTACAAAACGGTTGGTCACCACACCGCTAAAGGGTGCTGTAATGTTGGAATAGGCAAACTGAGCATCCACCTCAGCTTTCATCGCTTTGGCAGATTGCAGACGGGCTTTGGCCATTTCATAATGAGCTGTGATGTCGTCCAGTTCTTTTTGGGAAGCACTGTTTTGTGCAAACAAGGCGGTAAAACGGTCAAAGTCTCTTTTGGCATTGTTGACGGCTACCTGCGCTTCGTTGATGCCCGCATTGACCCGGGCGCGTTGTGCTTGCAGGTCGCTGTTGTTGATGGAGATCAGTAACTGTCCTTGAGTCACTTTATCACCAATATTGACGTGTACCCGGTTGACGTGTCCCATCATACGGGTGCTGAGGGTGGCGTTGTTGACGGCCACAACTTCTCCGCTTACGGTAAGGTTGCTCCCTGAACTTGCTGCCGGGGCTTTGGTGGTGACTTGTATGGCTGTGCGGCTGTCTGTTGCCGTTTCTTTTTCTGAGTTGCCACAGCTGCTTAGCAGGAGTGCGGTTAATGCTAATGTACTTAGTATCGTTGTCTTCATTTTCTAAAAGTTACTTTATGGTTTCTCGCAAACCAACCTTCGCTAAAGCTACGGATGGCAGGGTGCGCAAAGTGGTTATTAATTATTCTCCTTTGGTTAAAAATTCTAAATACGCTTTTGCGAAATTGTATTCAAATACGGTTTGTAAGTATTCCAGTTGTTTTTGGGCAAATTGGGTTTCGCTTTGTAAGAGTTCGGTGGTTTTTTCCAGTCCTTGTTCAAAGCGGTTGGTGCGGATGCGCAGGGCTTCTTCGCTTTGTTCCACGGCCAGTTCGCTGCGGTTTAACTGCTCTTGCAGGTCGTTGAGGTACCGATTGGCTTTGTTGATTTCCATTTGGCTTTGTGCCTTGTACTGGTCCAGCTCAATGCGGGATTGCTCCAGTTCTGCTTTGCTTTTTTGGGCTTTACCAAAGCGTTTGCCGCCTTGAAACAGGTCCCAGCTCAGTTGTGCACCTACCAGATAGCCATTGGCGTTGCCCTGAAAGATTTCGCTGTCATAGAGTTCATAGCTTCCAAAGGCATTCAGGCGTGGCAGGAACGCCATTTGATCGGCTTTGTTCATTTTCGCGTAAGCGTCTGTAGCCAGCGCCATGGCTTGAATATCTGAACGGTTTTCGTTTAAGGTGGTCTTTTCAAGAGTCACCAATTGGGCTGCTTTCAGGTTGTCTGTGGGATTCCAAACGGTATAGGTAGTTTCGCCCATCAGGAACGAAAGGTAATCTGAAGCGTTTTGCACATTGCTTTTGGCTTGTTGGAATTGATTTTGTACTTCGCTCACGCGCACTTCCACGGCCAGCACGTCTGAGCGTTGCAGGTAGCCTTGTTGAAAGCTGTTCTCTGCCAGTTTTTTGTTTTCCCTGGCGGCCTCGAGTGCTTTTTCCAATACTTCAACCGCTTTGTGAGCCAGCTGGAGTTGCATATAGGCTTTTTCCACTTCCAGGAGTATGTAGTCTTGGGTGCGTTGCCCCTGCAATTGGGTGGCCTGCATCTTGTTTTTTGCAGCCTGACGTTGAAAAATGCCGTCTATATTGATGAGGGGTTGTTGGATTTCAAAACGGGTAGCGAAGTTATCGGTGCGCTCCGGATTGTTTAACAGCGCGGGGTTGAAATCATTTTGAGTCAGGATTTCCTGATTGAGTTTGGAACCGAATGCCATTAACGGATTGGTGGTGGTGAACCCGGTATGTGAGGCGGTGATGTTGGGCAGGAAAACCGCATGGGTTTGCCGGTAGTCTGCACGTGCCTGCAGAAATTGCTGTTCAGATATTTTAAGGTGGCGGTTGTTTTCCAATACGCCTGATACGGCTTGTTCTTTAGAAAGCGGTTTTTGCTCTTGTGCAAAAAACAATGTGCTGCTTGCTATGGAAAGGAGTACTACTAATGTTTTCTTCATTTTATCTCAATTTGACAGGGCAAAAGTAGATTTAGAAAACAGACCGGTCAGTAACCTTTGTTACCGAGGGGGATTTTGTTGTAATGTTGGGGAAATTAATTTCAAAACAGAGTATAACTATACCACAGAGGATCACAAAGAAGCACAAAGTTTCGCAGAGGAATCTTTGCTAGAGTTACAAGAAATGTAATTATGGTAGTATCAAATGATTCTATGCTCTATGAAATCTCCAAACTTGTTTTAGAAATAAGTTTAAGACAAAATAAAATCCACCGCCAGTTGGGCATGCAATTTTGTAGTGTCCAGCAGCGGTAAATGAAAATCTTCCTGCGAAAGCAGCATCGGCAACTCTGTGCAACCCATAATGATGCCATCTGCTCCTTTTTCTTCTAATTTTCCCATTTGATTGATGAAATATTTTTTCGCTTCGGGGGTGAATTTGCCTTGTGTCAAATCTTCAGAAATGTAACGGTGGATTTCGCCAAAGTCTTTCCGGTCTGCATAGACTGTTTGTATCCCAAAATTTTTATCCAGGTAACCGGGAATAAAATCCATGGTCATCGTGGGTTTGGTGCCCAGCAAGCCGAGATTTTTCAGCCCTTGTTTTTGGGCTTCCAAGCCAATGGCTTCGGCGATGTGAAGTATGGGGATATTGATTTGTGGTTGTACATAGTCATAAATCATATGAGGTGTGTTGGCACAAATGATAATGGCTTGGGCGCCGGCAACTTCCAGTTTACGGCTGATTTCCAGATAAGCCGCCTGTATTTTCTCTACATTTTGTTCACGCATCAACTGAATGTTCAAACTATACAACAACAAGGGCGGATTCTGACTTCCGCCAAATTCCTGACCGGCGAGTTCGTTAATCAATCTGTAATATTCAACGGTGGAGTGCCAAGAGGTGCCACCAATCATGCCGAGTAGTTTCATGGTATCAGATGTTTTTGTTTAGCTGAGTTAAGCATTATAAATTTTGAACGACTTTTCTTTGTGATTCTTTGCGCTTCTCTGTAATCCCTAAAGCTTTCGGGATTGTGTTATAGCTGTGCCGCAAAGTTTCGCAAAGGTTCCACAAAGTTACACAGAGCACTATTATTGGAATTTGGTACTTGATCTTTTGGTGCTTTTTATTTTGCCATTCTGCCCACGGCGCAACTCACAAACGATTTGGCTTTAGCACTCAACGGATTGGATTCTCCCACAGCTGGATAACCCAGCATGAGTAGTTTTTGCTTTACAGTTTCCAAATCGGTTTCTGAAGCAAAGTCAAAGGTTACCGTATCGTTTTCAACATCAACCTGTACATTGTCTATATTTTCAATGGCTGAAAGTTTGGTGGTTACAGTATGTGCACAACCGCCGCATTTCAGGTTTTGTATGTGTAGTGTGGTGTT
Organism: uncultured Flavobacteriaceae bacterium; assembly: GCA_964469175.1. GTDB lineage: Bacteria > Bacteroidota > Bacteroidia > Flavobacteriales > Flavobacteriaceae > Planktosalinus. The sequence goes on along the minus strand of CAYXXY010000005.1, from coordinate 35,370 downwards.
CATTTTCTTGCATTTTTATTGACAGATAAAGATATGAATAAAAGACTAAATAGTCTGTTATAGCCAGGTTAAATAACCGCCTTTTAGGTCATAAACCTGGTTGAATCCGGATTTGCAAAGCAATTGAGCGGCTGTTATACTTCTGGAGCCTGACCGGCAGTATATGTATATCGGTCTGTTTTTATCAAGATTTTCTATGGTTTCCCTAAATTGCGATTTATTCATCACGTTTGCTAACACTGCACCTTCAATGTGTCCGGAGGAATATTCCGTTTCTGTTCTTACATCCAGCAGTTGAATGTTTTCAGAAGAAATATGCTGTTTAAATTCAGAGGTGATAAGCAGGGAAGCTTCGGGACATTCCTGAGCCTGAGCTAAAATACCGGATGAAACTATAAGCAGGACTGTGATATATCTTATGAACATAAGTAATTTTTTAAAAATTGAGGGATTATAAACGTATTTATAACCCCTCAAAAAACCAACCAAATATGAATAAAATCAATTTTAAAGCTTTTAATCATATACAAAATTACATCAGGGTTTTATGTTTTACAGTAACATTTGTTACACCCCTTATTTTAATGTTGAGGGGCACACCTCTGCGGTGACGGGGATACCGGCTTTTTTGATACCGGCAAAACCGCCTGCAACATCTATCAGGTTGTGAATACCACGGCTTTTTAAGATGGAAGCGGCTATCACACTGCGGTAGCCACCGGCACAATGCACATAAAAGTCTTTGTCTGAAGGGAATTCAGACAGATGGTCATTCAGGAAGTCCAGAGGGGTTAAATGTGCTTGTGCAATGTGAGAGGAGGCATATTCACCTTCTTTTCGCACGTCAAAAACCGGAATATCTTTAGACTCCAGGTCTTTTTTAAACTGTTCTGCTGAAATGGAGGTGATTTGATCCACTTCTTTTCCGCTTTTGATCCATGCTTCGATACCGCCCTTGAGATACCCAATGGTTTTATCAAAGCCCACACGAGACAAGCGAGTCACGGCTTCTTCCTCGCGGCCCGGGTCTGTCACCAATAAAATAGGTTGCTCGGTATCTGCAATCAAGGCGCCCACCCAAGGTGCAAAACCACCGTCCAAACCAATAAATATTGAACGCGGTATATGTGCTTTTACAAAGTCGTTTTGATGACGCACGTCCAGGACAACAGCCCCGGTTTCATTGGCAGCGGTTTCAAAAGCTTCTGCTGAAAGGGCTTGTGTGCCTCTATCCAAAACGTCATCGATGTCATCATAACCTTCCTTGTTCATTTTTACGTTCAACGGAAAATAGAGTGGTGGTGGAGCGAGTCCGTCAGTGACTTCCTTGACAAATTCTTCTTTGGTCATATCGGCACGCAGGGCATAGTTCATTTTTTTCTGATTGCCCAGGGTGTCCACGGTTTCTTTCATCATATTCTTCCCGCAAGCAGAACCCGCACCGTGTGCCGGATAAACAATCACGTCATCGGCCAGAGGCATAATTTTGGTGCGTAAGCTGTCATAGAGCAAACCGGCTAGTTCTTCCTGAGTCATGGAAGCGGCTTTCTGAGCCAGATCGGGTCGTCCCACATCTCCCAGAAACAGGGTGTCACCGCTAAAGATGGCGATGTCTTTTCCGTTTTTGTCTCTTAACAGGTAAGTGGTGCTTTCCATGGTGTGACCCGGCGTGTGAAGTGCCACGATGGTCAAATCACCCACCTTAAACTCCTGCCCGTCTTCAGCTATAATTGCTTCAAATGACGGATTGGCTGTTGGCCCATATACTATGGGTGCTCCGGTTCTTTTGGAGAGTGTCACATGCCCGCTTACAAAGTCGGCGTGAAAATGGGTTTCAAAGATGTATTTGATTTTAGCATTGTCTTTTGCTGCGCGATCAATGTAGGGCTGCACTTCGCGCAACGGGTCAATGATGGCAGCTTCGCCGTTATTTTCAATATAGTAAGCTCCTTGTGCAAGGCATCCGGTATAAATTTGTTCGATGCCTTCAAAGTTTGGAATTTCTTGTGCTGTGTTCATAATTCAAATTTTTTAGTGGGAAACCTCCCTTGTTTTTTCTGATGCAAATTTAAAGCCTCGGTTTAAAGCTGACAGTGACTTTGGTTACAAAACCCACCTATCCGGCGGGCAGGCTGGAAATTTCTTTCAGCAAGATATAAATTGCCATGATGAAAACAAACCAACCAAAGGCTTTCTTGAGTTTTTTCCCGTCAATGAGGTGATTGAGTTTTACGCCTGCAAAGATACCAATTATGGACAGTAAACTAATTACCATTAAAAATTGCCAGTCAATTTCCATTGTTTCCACATCACCAATAAACCCAATGAGCGATTTCACGGCGATGATGAGCAGTGAGGTGGCTACTGCTTGTTTCATAGGAAGCTTGGCCAGTAACACCAAAGCGGGAATGATTAAAAATCCGCCGCCGGCACCCACCAAACCGGTGAGTATTCCAATAACAAAACCTTCAACAACAATAAGCGGGTAATTGTAAACAATGACTGCGCCGGGTTCAGGTTCGGGGCGTTTGTTGCGAAGCATTGACCAGGATGCCAATAGCATAATGATGGCAAAAAACACCATAATGGCGATGTTTTTGGTCAGCATAAAATCACCAATTGCAAATAAATTTTCCGGAATGGACGGCATAATAAACCTGCGGGTGAGATAGACGGCAATAAAAGAAGGGATGGCAAAAACAACGGCGGTTTTAAAATCCACCAGTCCTTTTCTGATGTTTTGAAATGCACCTACTAGAGCCGTAAGCCCCACAACAAAAAGTGAATATGCAGTAGCTGTGACAGGGCTGATAGCAAACAAGTACACAAAAACCGGTACGGTGAGTATGGAGCCACCACCGCCGATAAGCCCTAAAACGACTCCAATGAGCAGTGCTGCCAAGTAACCAAACAATTCTAAAATCTCCATGTATCCAAATTATGCAGCAAAAGTATCCTCTTGGTTTTTGTTATACTGCAACCAAAGTTACAAAGGAATTTCATTAGCGAGGGCTGGATGGAACGTAAATAATTAAAATTACTATGTCTTTGAAAGCTATATCGCAAAAATGAAATGCCACCAAGGCACGAAGTCACAAAGCAGCTCAAAGAAATGTGTTAAAATCTGTAGAGTTGGTGATAACAACACACTATTTAGAAAAATGGTGGTTACTTTAAAATCTCAATAGCATTGCGCTGCAGCTTAATTTTTCCTTGGTTTTCAAGGGATTTCAACAGCCGGGAAACGACAACCCTTGAAGTATGCAGGTCATAGGCTATTTCCTGATGGGTGTTGTTAATAACGGTGCTGTTTGCAATTCTGGCCTTTTCCTGCAGGTATTTCCACAGACGTTCATCCATATTTAAAAAGGCGATACTGTCTATGGTATCCAGCATTTCATCCAGGCGGTTTTGGTAGCTGTTAAATACAAAGTTGCGCCAGCTTTTGTATTTGGACGTCCACTCCTCCATTTTTTGCACGGGAATCATAATCAGTTGGGTGTCTGTTTCGGCCACCGCCCTGATTTCACTTTTTTTATGTCCCAGGCAACAGCTTAGTGTCATCGCACAGGTGTGGCCTCTTTCGAGGAAATAGAGCAGCAGTTCGTCACCGTCTTCATCTTCACGCAGCACTTTTATGGCTCCTGAAATCAAAAGCGGCATAGCAGTGACATAGTTGCCAATGTCCATGAGCATTTCGCCTTCTTTTATTTCTTTGAGTACGCCAATGTTGTCGATTTCCTGAAGCAATTCTTCTTCAAATAAATGTCCAAATTGTTCCTGAAGTAATTCAATCATTGAGGTGTGGAATGTAAAATTTGAGTAGCAAAAGTACGTAAAAAACAAAAAACCCCAGGTCCTTCCGAGATAACTATCCCCTATAGTTATATTTCGGAAGGTTGGGGTTACTCAAATTTGACATTTGAGTATTTAATCAGATGCCCGGGATCAATTAAAAGTTCCAAAGCATACCTTTAACAAATGAATTCTTTACAAACCTAAGTCGCCTGATAAAATAAATTTTACGGGATTCCTCATTTTGAAGAATAATTTGAAAACCAGTGAATATTTTTTTCAAAAAGCCGATTAAAAATGACCAATGACATATTTAGAAGATAGCCTAAGCCCTATATTTACAGACATAAAACCTTAGAGTTTTCAAATCTTTTTGCAAGAATCAGTTAATTGCTTTAGCTTTACATTATGACAAAAAAACTACAAAAAATAGCTGTGCTCACCAGTGGCGGAGACGCACCGGGAATGAATGCTGCTATCAGGGCTGTGGTGCGCTCCTGTGCTTATCACGGTATTGAATGTGTGGGAGTTTTCAGGGGGCTACAAGGATTGTTGGAGGGTGATTTTAAGTCACTTGATGCCCGATCAGTAAAAAACCTGATCAACCGCGGAGGCACCTTTTTAAAATCGGCCCGGTCTAAAGAGTTTATGGAAAAAGCAGGTCGTGAAAAGGCTCACCAACATTTGCTTAAAGAAAACATTGATGCATTAATTGTTATTGGCGGAGACGGAACCTTCAGGGGGGCGAGCATCTTTATCAAAGAGTTTGACTTTCCGATAGTTGGTCTGCCGGGTACCATCGATAACGACATCCACGGCACAGACAATACAATTGGGTATGATACAGCTCTCAACACGGTCGTTGAAGCCATTGATAAAATTAGGGATACCGCAAACTCACACAACCGCCTGTTTCTGGTGGAGGTCATGGGCAGGGATGCCGGACATATTGCTCTCAATGCAGGTATTGGTGCCGGAGCGGAAGAAATTCTTATACCCGAAGAGGATATGGGTAAAGACCGTCTGATAGAATCGCTTGAAAGAAGTAAGAAATCCGGTAAATCATCCAGTATAATTGTGGTTTCTGAAGGCGATCAGATTGGTAAAAACATTTTTGAACTGGCCGAATTCATCAAAACAAACCTCGAAGGCTATGATGTGCGCGTAACAGTTTTAGGACACATTCAAAGAGGAGGCTCACCGAGTTGTTATGACCGGGTACTGGCCAGCAGGATGGGGGTTGCAGCAGTTGACGCCTTGCTGGATGGAAAACGGGACATTATGATTGGCACCCAACACAATAAAATGGTGCAGGTGCCATTTGCAGAGGCCATCAAAGAAAAACAAAAAATAGATTTAGAGCTGCTCAGGGTAGCAGACATCACATCAATATAAATTAAAACTATGATTAAAATTGGAATTAACGGCTTTGGCCGTATTGGAAGACTGGTATTAAGGGTTGCAGAACAACGAGATGACATTGAGGTAGTTGCGGTAAATGATTTGCTTGAAGTAGATCATCTGGCCTATCTATTAAAATATGATTCTGTTCACGGAAGGTTTGCCGGAGAGGTTTCCACCAAAGACGGACATCTTTTGGTCAATGGGAAAAAAATTAGGGTCACAGCAGAACGCGACCCTGAAAACTTAAAATGGAACGAAGCCGGTGCAGACATCATCATTGAATGCACCGGATTTTTCACTGATCTTGCCGGCGCAGAAAAACACATCAAGGCCGGAGCGAAAAAAGTGGTGATTTCAGCACCTTCAAAAGATGCCCCTATGTTTGTGATGGGAGTAAATCACTTGGAGGCCAAAGCTGAAGACACCATCGTTTCAAATGCTTCCTGTACCACCAACTGCCTAGCGCCGCTGGCAAAGATCATTCACGACGAATTTGGAATTTTGGAAGGCCTGATGACCACGGTGCATGCCACGACGGCTTCGCAGTTAACGGTTGACGGGCCTTCTCGAAAAGACTACCGTGGCGGAAGAAGTGCTTTAATCAATATTATTCCGGCTTCCACCGGAGCTGCAAAAGCGGTTTCAAAAGTTATCCCTGATTTGAAAGGAAAACTCACCGGGATGGCCTTCAGGGTGCCTACAGCCAATGTGTCTGTTGTTGATTTAACGGTGCGCACTGAAAAAGGAGCTTCTTTTGATGAAGTCAAAGCAGCCATAAAAAAAGCATCAAACGGAGCTTACAAAGGGCTGGTGGCTTATACTGAAGATGCCGTGGTTTCCCAGGATTTTGTTTCAGACGAACACATTTGTGTTTTTGACTCTGAAGCCAGCATTGCCCTGAACGATAATTTCTTTAAGTTAGTGGCCTGGTATGACAATGAGTATGGCTATTCAGCCAAGTTGGTAGATTTGGCTGAGCATGTTGCTAAATTGTAGAGATTAATTAGGGATGGATATTTATTTAGCTATCCTGCTCTAGCCACTAAGGCACAAAGTCACAAAGATGCACTAAGAGATTTGGCTTATGAACAAATTTGAATCGCTTTCTGCTGAAGAAGAAGCAATTGGCAAAGCAGTTGTTGATGCTGCATACATTGTTCATAAAGAACTTGGTCCAGGGTTACTTGAAAAGGTATATGGAATTTGTTTTTGTCACGTTCTAACGGAAAAAGGGTTCTTTGAAAAAAGACAGGTTGATGTTCCTGTGGTATTTGATGGAATTGTTTTTAATGAGGGACTAAGACTGGATGTAATTATAAATGATTTGGTGATTTGTGAACTAAAAGCCTTGGAAATAGTTAACCCGGTATGGGAAGCACAGCTTTTAAGTCACTTGAAACTCACAAATAAACGGTTGGGTTATTTAATCAATTTCAACGTTCCATTAATTAAGAACGGGATTAAAAGAATGATAAAATAACTCTTTGTGTCCCGAAAGCTTTCGGGATAGAGTCTTCGTGGCTTTGTGACAGAAATTTCCGGTTATTTGTCAAACTATACTATTAAAAGTTTTATTCAATAATAATATGACACTAATCGCAGATGGCGGCTCTACTAAATGTGATTGGGTGTTGCTTGATCATTCCGGTAGTATCCTTTTCAAAACGCAGACATTGGGGCTAAACCCCACTGTGGTCCCTGAGGACGAACTCCGTCATCGAATAAATAACAATCCCGAACTCGTTGCTGTTTTTAATCAGGTAGCAACCCTGGACTTTTATGGTGCCGGCTGCGGAACGGTTACTCCCAGGGAAATACTTCACAACATACTGCAGCAACTATTTGCCAAAACAAAAATCACCGTGGCAGAAGATATGCTGGCAGCAGCATTGGCCGTTACAGACCGGCCGGGTATCGTCTGCATTTTTGGCACCGGCTCAAACAGCTGTTATTTTGACGGAAAAAAGGCGACGACAAATGTAGAATCGCTGGGATTTATTTTGATGGATGAAGCCAGTGGCAATTATTTCGGAAAACAACTTCTCAGGGATTATTTCTACAAAAAAATGCCGGCTGAACTCGCAGCAGATTTTGAAAAGCGTTTTGACCTCAATCCCGATGCCATCAAAATCAATTTATACAAAAGACCCAATCCCAATGCTTATCTTGCTTCTTTTGCCGAATTTATTTTTACAAGTGAAGATGTAAACCCTTATTTTTACAACCTGATTAGCGAAGGAGTCCTTAAGTTTATAGAAAACCGGATTTTGTGCTACAAAGAAGCGCAACAGCTGCCCATACATTTTATTGGCTCTATTGCACATTTCTCAAAAGACATCATTAAAGATTGTCTTGACAGGAACAATCTGGAACTTGGAAATATCGTTAGAAGACCCATAGACGGATTGATAGACTATTACAGAAAAAACAAATTAAACCAATGAGTTTTCCGAACGTAAATCCGGTAACAACCAAAGCCTGGGCCGAAATAACCAAGCATTTTACCGAAATCAAAGACAGTAAAATGCAGCAGTTTTTTGCTGAAGATCCTCATCGTACACAGGATTTTTCAATCAGCTGGAACAATTTTTACCTGGATTACTCCAAAAATAGAATCAACCCAAAAACCCGGGAACTCTTATTGCAATTGGCCGATGAAGTAAGACTGAAGGAAGCCATAGATGCACAATTTTCAGGAGATAAAATCAATGAAACTGAAGACCGGGCAGTGCGTCATACTGACTTGCGCGATTTTGAAAACTTACCCAAGGAAGTAAAAAGAACCCTGAAAAATATGCGGGTGTTTTCCAAGCGCATCATCGATAAATCACGAAAAGGCTATACCGGAAAACCCATTACAGATGTTGTGAATATAGGCATTGGCGGAAGTGATTTAGGCCCTGCAATGGTTACTGAAGCTCTAAGTTTTTATAAAAACCACTTGAGAATTCATTTCATCTCCAATGTTGATGGCGATCATGTAAAGGAAGTTTTGAAAAATCTCGATAGGGAAACGACCCTTTTTATTATTGTTTCCAAATCATTTACCACAAAAGAAACCCTCACAAATGCATCTGCTGTAAGGAACTGGTTTTTGGAAAAGGCGACTATTTTGGATATAGAAGCCCATTTTGTTGCAGTTTCCAAAAACATCAAAGAAGTTGAAAATTTTGGCATCACCTCAGAAAACACTTTCCCGATGTGGGATTGGGTGGGAGGGCGGTTTTCTCTATGGAGTGCTGCGGGGCTAAGCATTTGTTTGGCAGTGGGATATCCCAACTTTGAAAAGCTTTTAAAGGGTGCACAAGAAATGGACGGGTATTTTAAAACCGCTCCGTTTCAGGAAAATATGCCGGTTATGCTCGCTTTGGTTTCGGTGTGGTACAACAATTTTTTTAATGCAGAAACCGAGGCCATTGTGCCTTATTCCCAATACCTCAGCAAGCTGGTGCCTTACCTGCAGCAGGCTGTGATGGAAAGCAATGGCAAAAATATTGACAGAAACGGCTTGCCCGTGACATATCAAACCGGAACGATAGTTTGGGGTAGTACAGGCACCAATGCCCAGCACGCCTTTTTTCAATTGTTGCATCAAGGCACCAAATTGATTCCCGTGGACTTTATCGCTTTCGCGAAAGCACTTCACAAACAAAACCATCACAACGAAATACTATTGGCCAACTGCTTTGCCCAATCGGAAGCACTATTAAATGGAACGGTAGAGGAGGACATTCAGGACCCCTATCGTGAATTTGAAGGCAACAGGCCATCAAATACGCTATTAATTAACCGCTTAACACCTGAAAGTTTAGGGGCACTTATTGCTTTGTATGAACACAAATTGTTTGTGCAAGGGGTAATCTGGAACATTTTTAGTTATGACCAATGGGGGGTTGAACTTGGAAAAAAACTTGCCGAGGGAACTTTAGAAAACATACAGGAAAAAACAAACAGCGAACTGCATCCTTCAACATTGAGGCTGATTGAAAAAAGCAAAGAATAAGTTTATTCAGTATTTTCGGGTTTTTCCTCCGGGATAATGTTCATTGAGCGGTAATAGGTGCTCAACTTTCTTTTTAGCCGACGGTATCTGAATACACCAATAAAAATTAATATACCACTTAACCCAAAAACCGTATAAGCCAGCCAACTAAAACTGGCAAATCCCTCATATTCTATAATGGCTACCCCTGCAATCCCCAAATATAGCGATGCCCTGATGTAAGAAAACAAAGTGCGTTCATTGGCCAGAGAGGTGCGTTCCATGGCCAGAAAATCACGAAGGATGATTTTTTCCCTGTTTCTGAAAAACTTGGGTTTGGGAATGATATTTATTTTTTTCATTTCTTAAACTTCTAAATAGGCCAGAAATACAGGATTAAAGGTACGCCAATAAAAATAATTGCCAAAGTGAGGGGCAATCCCATTTTCCAGTAGTCACTGTACTTGTATCCGCCGGGGCCCATTACCAAAGTGCTCGAGTGATGCCCGATGGGGGTTAAAAAAGCACAGGAACCGGCAACAGCAACTATCATCAAAAACGGGTCTGGTGAGTGGCCCAGGTTATTGGCAATTTGTATTGCTATGGGGGCCATAAGGACCACTGTTGCTGAGTTATTGATGACATCAGACAACAAAATGGTTGTAACCATCAATAAGCCTGCTATTAGCCACACCGGCTTGTCATCACCAAAATTAAGCAAAATGCCCGTGATGGTTTCAGCACCTCCACTGGTTTCAAAAGCGATCCCAACGGGTATCATAGCTGCAAGCAGTATGATTACCGGCCAATCGATGCTGGTGTACACTTCCTTAAGCGGTAAAATTTTGGTAACCACCATTGCTACTGCTGCAAGTGGAAAAGCAATCTCCACACGCAATATTCCTGAGACCACCAACATAATGGCTGCAATAAATATGGCCAAAGCACCAAGGATTCGATCTTTTCTGTCAATGGAAATGTCTCTTTTGGCAAGTGGAAGGCACTCTAAATTTTTTAATGCCTCTTGAATATTTGCTTCTTCACCCTGCAAGAGCAATACATCTCCGGCTTTAATATTGATTAGTGAGATGCGTTTGCTAATGGTTCGGTCTTGCCTTCCAATGGCGAGCACATTGATGAGGTATTGCTGCCTAAGGCGGAAATCAGTCACTGTATAACCCAAAAGCGGAGAGCTGGGCAAAACAATGGCTTCGACGGTTTGAATATCTTCGGCACCCTTGGCTTTGTCTCTCAAACGCTTCCCTTCAGACAGTGAGGTTTTGGAACTTTTCAAAAACGATTTAAGTTGCTCGGTATCAGCTTCAATAATCAAAACATCGTTTACATGAAATTCCTCCCAGGGAGATGGCGCGTGAATGCGGATGTCATTTCTGATAATTCCCAGAATCTCAACATCGGTTTTAAGGGTATCTTTAAATTTTGAAAAGGCGGTTCCCACTAACATAGAATCTTCTGAAACGGCTACTTCGGTGATGTAGTTTTCTATTTCAAACATATTTCCTGAAGCATTGGCTGATTGCCTTTTGGGAAGAAATCGCCAACCAACCAGTGTCACATAAATCAGGCAAATGACAGTCAAAACAATTCCCACAGGAGCAAAGTCAAACATACCGAACCGCTCGCCAACAGCCTCTTCCCTAAAAGTTGAAATAATGATATTGGGCGGTGTGCCAATGAGTGTTATCATTCCGCCAAGGATGGACGCAAAAGCCAGGGGCATTAAAATGAGTGAAGGTGAAAATTTGTATTTGCGGGAAAGGTGCAGTGCTACAGGCATTATTATGGCCAGAGCACCTATGTTATTGATAAAAGCCGAAGCAAAAGCCACAATAAACGACAGTAAAATGATTTGAACCCAAAGCCTGGTAGAAACTTTACTGATCCAGTTGACAATCACATCTACCAATCCGGAAAACTGTAAGCCCTTGCTGATAATCAAAACGGCTCCAACTGTAATAACAGCAGGATGACTCAATCCTGAGAAGGCCTGTTCTGAAGGGATGATTTGGAAGAGCACCAATGTAATCAGGGCAAAAAAGGCGACTACATCATACCTTAACCTGTTCCAAATGAACAGAATGAGGGAAGCGCCTAAAGTGATGAAAACGATGGTTTGTTCCATTTAAGTTTAGTTTTTGAAACCATACCAAGATATAGATTTTTCAAAAAAAAACCTCCTTGTGGAGGTTTTGAAGCTATAAATTTTATATAACGGCTTTTACTGAAGTTTGGATTGCAGTTTTTGTTGCAGTTTTTCGTCTGTTTGTAGCATGGCTATCATTTGTTGATAGCGTTCAACTGACAAATCATTTTCGGAAATGGCGTCTTCCATTTGTTTTTGAAACTTTGGTTGCATTTGCTCAATCTTAGTGGCAACAGTTTCAAAATTTTCAGCGTCTTCCTGTGAGACACCTTCCGGTATTATAGGTGTTGGGGACTGAGTAGCCTGATAAAGTGCATTGAAAGTTTCAACCTGCATTCCGGAATCCTGTATCACTTTTACCATTTCAGATTGTGCATTTTGGTTGACCATTTGTATTTCAGTAAAAGCATTAGCAAAATTTGTTAATTCTTTGTCTGTTACCTTGTCTTGACTAAAAGCTACAGTTGCCACAAAAAACATGGCCAATACAAGGGTTAATGGTTTTTTGAAAAAATTCATAAGTTTAAAGTTTTTAATTATTTGTCGCAAGTTACAAAGCAGTGCTTCATTTCAAAATTGTGAGCGAGGTTTAGCTTGAGTTTAACGGAATTCTTAAAAATCAGGCATAAAAAAAACCGATGTTGTTGGGCATCGGTTTTTTTAAAGTAATGGGATTTTTACTGCTCCATCATAGCCTGAAGGCGCATTTGCAGAGCCATATCTGTTTCCATCAACCCGGCGATTGCTTCAAAACGCTCTACAGTAATGTTTTCTTTTGCGATAGCTGCTTCCATTTGTTTTTCAAAAACGGCATACATCGCTTCAAAACGGGCCATAACATTGCCCATTTTCTCTGTTTCTTCAGCTGTCATTGAATTAAGCACTTGCTCATTTTCCATCATACTTGCTTCATAAAGCTCGTTGAAACGCTCTAAACTTATTCCAGACTGGTTTACAACTTCCATCATGGTATTTTGAGCTTCCATATTGATTTCCTGAATGCTTATAACAGCGTTTGCAAAATTGCCAAGTTCAGCATCAGAGACTTCTTGTTGTGCAAAAGCTGCAGTGGAGATAAACATAAATGCCAATACAAGATTTTTGCTTTGTTTGAGTAATTTGTTCATTATTGAATTTTTTAAATTTAAGGTTGTGAAACTACAATTTTATTGCCAAGATGACAACGAATCTTGTAATATTTTTTAAAACTTTAACCAAAGAGCCAGCGGTATATGTCATTTCCGTTGGCAAAAAGCACCAGGGCAATCAATAGGAAAAAGCCTGCTACTTGTGCATATTCCATCACTTTCTCGTTAGGTTTTCTGCCGGTAACCATTTCATATAACAGAAACACCACATGGCCACCATCAAGTGCCGGTATGGGGAGTATATTCATAAATGCCAGTATGATTGAAATAAATGCCGTTGTCATCCAGAAGCTTCTCCAGTCCCAGGTGTCAGGGAATAAATTGCCGATGGCACCAAAACCACCCACTTGAGTGGCTCCTTTTTTGGTAAATACATATTTAAACTGAGCCACATAGTCCCGCAAGATGTCATAGCCAAAGCTGGTCCCGTGGGTGATGCTTTCCCAAAGCGAATATTCCCTGTGAATGGAATCCAGATTCAGTAATGGTCCAACACCAATCACCCCCTTTTCGTCAGGCTGTACTTTAATGTTAATAATTTCGCCATTTCTATCTACCACTAAATTGAGTTCGGTGCCTTCACTACTCCTTATTTTTTGAGTAAACTCGTGCCAGTAAACGGTTTCTTCTCCGTTAATAAATACAATGCGGTCTCCACTTTTAAGGCCTGCATTTTTTGCAGGGCTATCTTCAGCCACAACATCGACAATTGGCTGAACCAGAGGAACAAATGGCTCAAAAACACCGGCTTGGAACATTTGTTGACCAATATCCTCAGGAACTGTAATTGTTTCAGTTCTTCCGTCTTGGCGTAAAACTTCCACTGTTTCTACGTTTCGTAAAAACAGGTATTTGTTGATGTCCAATACATTTTCAAAATGGGCGCCATTGACTTTTAGAAATTGGTCGCCATCTTGAAATCCGTATGGTTTTACAATTTCGTGAACTGCAAATCCGTCGGGCATGGTTTCGGGGGTGACAAAATCCCTTCCGTAATGAAAGAGAATCAATGCATAAATTAAGAAGCCTACTAGAATATTCACCGTCACACCACCCACCATAATGATGAGTCGCTGCCAGGTGGGTTTTGAGCGAAATTCCCACGGTTGCGGGGGTTTTGCCATTTGTTCCTTGTCCATACTCTCATCAATCATCCCTGCAATTTTCACATAACCGCCCAGTGGCAACCAGCCGATACCGTAAGTAGTTTCGCCGATTTTCTTTTTGAACAACGAAAATTTCACGTCAAAAAACAGGTAGAATTTCTCCACCCGGGTCTTGAAAATTTTAGCGGGGATAAAGTGTCCCAATTCGTGCAAGACGATGAGTATTGATAAGCTCAAAATAAGCTGAATGGCTTTTACAAAAAACGGATCCATAGTTAGATTTGCATTGAACGTGCAAAAGTAAGGTTTTAGAACTAGTTTTTAAAGCCCCAAATTGATTTGAGTTTATTTTAACGCAAAAAAGTCAAAAAATCCTTTACAAATTCAGTAATTTTGCACGGTTTTTAAAACATGATAATGCTCAATTTTTTCTCCAAATACAAATTTCTTGTTGTTGTTTTGCTGGTGCTTTCAGCCATTATCGTTACCGCCATTTACCAGATTTTAAAACCTGAACCCAGACTACTTGTTTATCAGCCCACTATGGTGAATTATGAACTGGTTGACAGTACCAAAAGGCGGGTAAAAAAATACCATACCATTGCAGATTTTGCTCTGCTCAACCAGAACGGAGATACCATAACCCAAAATGATTATGAAGGCAAGATTTATATAGCCGATTTCTTTTTTACCACCTGTCCTACCATTTGTCCCATTATGAAAGACCACATGGTAAAACTACAGCATATATTGATGGATGATGATGTGCTATTGTTGTCACACAGTGTAACGCCCGAGATCGACAGTGTTCCCGTTTTAAAAGCATACGCGGAAAGCAAAGGGGTTATTGATTCTAAATGGAACATGCTCACCGGCGACAAAAAGCAAATTTATGACCTTGCCCGAAAGTCCTATCTGGTCGCGAAAGACGAACCTTATGGTGGTGACTATGATATGATTCACACCGAAAATTTTGTACTGGTGGACACCCGAAGACGCATCCGCGGGTTTTATGACGGCACCGACTGGGGAGAGATGGAGCGGTTGCTGAAAGACCTTGAGATTCTACAACGAGAGGAGCAAAGCAATCTATAGCATACTTTGTCTAAACCATTCTCTGTCAAAAGAAATCTGAATTATAAATTTTGTCATCATTTTAAAATGGTTTATTTTTCCAAAACGGAATTCGCGTATATACCAACTTAAAATAAATACTGGGATGAAACAAATCTACTTTATTGCACTTTTCTTTTTAGCAACTTCACTTTTACCAAACGAAATTCTAGCTCAATGTGATGGGGTAACCGTTGATGGTATTACAAACCCGGGGCCTTATGAAGTAGCAACACTTACTGAAGCTGATGGAATAAGAAATGGTCCTGATTATCTGAACGCCACGATTTATTATCCCACAGATGCAACGCCTCCATTTGCCAGTATTGCCATAGTTCCCGGATTTACTGCATTGCCCTCAAGTGTTCAAGAATGGGGGCCATTTTATGCTTCACATGGCATAGTTGCAATTATTATTGGCACCAATTCTATTTTTGATTTTCCCGAGGCAAGAGCCTTGGCACTTATCGATGCCCTAGAAACTGTTCGTCAGGAAAATTTCCGAAACACATCACCGCTGGAAGACAAACTCGACATTAATAAATTTGCGGTAAGCGGATGGTCCATGGGTGGTGGAGGAGCGCAACGTGCAGC
This sequence comes from uncultured Flavobacteriaceae bacterium, assembly GCA_964469175.1. Classification (GTDB taxonomy): domain Bacteria; phylum Bacteroidota; class Bacteroidia; order Flavobacteriales; family Flavobacteriaceae; genus Planktosalinus. The sequence continues at coordinate 20,064 of CAYXXY010000005.1, read as the reverse complement.
AGTACTAGACAGCACCATTAAAGGTGTGGTGGCGCTATGCCCCTGGTTGCCAAGCCCTTCACTAAACCACGAGAGTCCGGTGCTCATATTTAGTGGTCAAAATGATACCACTGCCCCACCGGCTCAACACGCAGACCTTCACTATAACGCTACACCCAACACCACTGACAAACTTCTTTTTGAAGTTGCAAACGGAAACCATTCAGTTGCCAACACACCCAATGGTGCCAATGGAGTGGTTGGAAAAATTGCCCTTTCCTGGCTTAAATTGTATGTAGATGAGGATGATTGTTATTGTCCTTTGTTAACTGATTCGCTTTTGGTTGATCCTCCTGCAGCTTCTAAAGTTCTTTCCAGCTTTGAGTGTGAGTTGCTTGGGTTGCCTGAAAACAGTTTTGCGACTGTTGTATATCCTAACCCCACTAAAAACATTGTGACAGTAAACATTCAAAACCCAACCCAATATACCGTTTACAATGCTCTGGGGCAAAAAGTGTTTTCCGGGTTACTTACTCATAATGAGAAGCAAATTGACTTTTCAAACTATGTAAAGGGGGTTTATTATGTGCGAACGGAGAATGAAACCTTGAAAATTATTAGGAATTAATGATTTAGAATCCTAAGCAAAACTGGTGTAAAAACCTCTATAATTTATTTAAGATACACTTCAAGAAAGTAATTCCTCTTATCCGGAGATACACTGCTTAACGGATAGGGCGACAATCTGTACCCAATATAAGTTCTTGTTTCTGAAACAAACAAGGTATTTTCTCGCTCTGTGCCAAAATTAGTTCCGTGAAAGATCAATTCCTTTTCAATAGAAGTGCTGTTGGCTTTTACGGCTACCAAAACTTTGGCCTGTCCTGCCCAGATACAATCCACATCTTTGGGACAGCGGGAGTCTTCCATCACTTGTTTGAATGTGACGGCTGTATTTTCAAAATGTACGGTTTCGCCCAAAGCTATTTTGGCCACGATTACCGGTGGAGTGGTTTTGGTTTCCTGGGCGACCAAAGCAGTTGAAATAAAGATGGCAAGAAATAATAATTTTAGTTTCATTGGGAACAGTTAAAAGTTACAAATTATTGATGATTTCTTTTTTGAAGCTCTTTCTTCATATTTTTAATATTCACCCAATTGGGAATCAAAGCTGCAAAAAGAAATAATGGAACAGCAATTTGCACGCCAGGTTTCCATGTGCCTTGAATCATTTGGTAAATCATATACACCCCATAAATGATAAAAAGCATTAATGCAGCATATAAAATGGAAGTGCCGGATTTGATTTTTTTCTCCAGATTCTCGTTGGATATTTTTTCAAGTTCTTCTTTTTTCATTATACAAAATTTCTAAAATCTCAAGTCTAGCATCTCACGTCTCACATCTAATATCTATTGTCTTTTTACCAAAGCAAAAAAATCATTTTCGAGGGGTAAATATCCCTGGTCATACACAAAATAATAGACCGTTCCGGCTTTGGTGGTATAGATGCTGGTAAATAAATTAAAGTCAAACCCCTCTGCGAGGAGTTTGGCACGGGTGGTTTTGGTTTTTTCTTCGGGGTTGAGGGTTTCCAGTATGCGGTAGTTTTTACGCAATTTATTATTGGTATTGCGCAGCAGGTTTTTGCTGTCTTTTTTAAATTTGTTGTTGTAGCTGTTGCGGCAGGTGTCACAGCAAAACTTTTTATCGACCCGGCCACGGAGTCTGTCACCACATTCCAGACAAGTTCTTTCCATAAGGTTGAATTTTAAGCTTGTGGGGAGAGGTATAAATATAGGAAAAGATTTTAAAAAATTATGTGCTTAATTATGAGATTGCCTGAAGGCAAGCTGTGGAAGCAATTTTTAGGGTGGTTGAGTAGATGGTATAGGTTATTGATGATGTAGCAAGACTTTTTTATTTATTCAGCAATTTTTTTGGTTTGATTCCTGAAAATTAAAATACTTATTATTGCTCCGATTAAAAATCCGATGAATAAGTATCTTTCAAAATTCAGATTGTCAAAATCAAGCTGCATTCTAATTCCGTTTTCGTTATTAAAACCTGAAAGTTTTTCTGATAGATTGTTCAATTGTGATATTCTATATTGCCAAATTAATATTCCGCAACCAATGATAATTCCGATTGAGATGAGGTGTTGGTTTAGCGACTTCAGCTTAGCAAGTTTGGTAATATTTAAATGAAGTAAAGGAATAGTTCCAAGAGACAAGGCAAAGAATATATTAGAATTAAATTGACTGCTAACATTAAAAGTTACAACACTAATATTTTCTATGTTTAATTGTTTGAGTGAATATGTTGAGAAAAACTTCCAGATTGTAAATCCAACGATTATTAGAAGTACTACAACACCAAAATAAAGTAGGGTTTTTTTCATTTCGTTCAAGTGTCTGGCAATGTTTAGGCTATAAGTTGATTGTAGCCATGGATTATTGTTGATGTTGTGGTGTTGTTTTTATAACTTTCTTATTTTCTACAGTAATTTCAGAACCTTCAGCGAGCATAACGGAGTCCGGTTTCAATGAATTTAAGAATTCAAAATTTTTATTATAAACTGCTCCAAAATCTACATTGATTTCGTAATCTTTAACTTTATAAACTTTCCATTTTGGGTGTGTAACTTCATACTCGTTTGACTTAACATTATTAACTTTTGCATAACCCCAATAATGTTCTGTTATAAATTCTATTTCGCTATTTTGTTGAATTTCATAGTCTTTGATACTTGCCTGTATTTTGAATGAATATTCGACTCCTGATTTTTTCCATTTGTATTCAACCAGTCTTTTGTCATTTTTTTCGCTCCAAGTATGTTTCATCGGCATTGTTTCATAATTTTCGTTGTAAATAGTGTTAGCAACAAAAGTTAATGCTTTCCTGGGTACAATTTCTTTAATAAACACTACGCCACGCTTCCATTCTCCATTATCAAATCGTTTAACGTAAAATCTCAAATTAACTTCTTCAAAATCAGTATGGAAAGGAATCTTAAAGCCTAATAATTTTGTGTTTTTAAACATAAATCCAACCAAGCTAATGTAGCATTTCCCGTTCCATAAATCAAGTTCTGTTCCAGCAGGGATATAATCTGTTAATTTTTCTTTGTCGATTATATAATTTGCTATTGCAAGTTTTCTCCATTCTGCTTTTAAAAAGCTCATATTATTCAGTTTTAAAAGTTTGCTAACGTCTCGCGCATAACATAAGTGGCGACTTAAAATGCACAAATTTTTCGATTGAACTCAAAGTTGCTAATAATACACAAAACTTTCGTTCCAGCACCTAATTCGCCATTTTTTTTATGCGCTGTTGTGGCACGTATTTCTCGGTCAGTCTCCATTTCAAATCTTTCTTATCTAATCCCAAAAATCCTTCACTAACACTCCAATAAAATCTTATTGCAAAATTCTCGTGATTCTTTCTTTTTATAGATTCAACAATCTTAACATCGGTATATTCTTTATCATTTATACTAATTGTACTCAACGGAATATCATCAAATTCTTCCATTGGAAAGTGAGCAGATGGAAAATATGCATTTCTTAAAATGGCTCTAATTGATATATAGGTTTTTCCGTCTTTATTACCACTTAAACTAACGAATGGTTGGTCTTTAAAAATACGATTTGGACTGTAAGGGTCAGCACAATCACAACTAACAGTATAATATTGCTTGTTACCCTGAAATAATCGATGTCCATACATTTTAAATGTTTCAGTTCCTTTTAAAATAATAGTATCATTTCGACCGTCAGATGATTGAAATACTAATATTTCATTTCCGTCATAAGGTACACGATTATAATATTGCTTATCAATTCGATAGGTTCTACAAGAAAAAAATACTGTAGAAATCACAAGTGTAAATATTATAAAGTAAGTTTTTTTCATATGTGCCACAACTAGCGTGTATCCGCAATAACTCTTATTGCACAACCAAAATACAACTTTTCTATAAATCAAATTAAAAACTATAAATCATTGATTATCATATATAAAAACGACAACAAACATTTACAAACGACTATAAACGAAAGTAAATGAGTAATAACCGAATAAAATTTGCCGGCCGTCACATCTTTGCATCGTTGATTGAAACCAACCGGTGGAAACAACAAAATGTATTAACTGTTTAATTTTAAATTTAATTATTATGAACGCACTTAGAAACAAAGTACAGTTGATTGGAAGATTAGGACAAGAGCCCGAAATCGTAAATCTTGAAAGTGGTAAGAAATTAGCAAAATTTTCTTTGGCCACCAATGAAAACTACACCAATGCAAAAGGTGAAAAAGTAGAAAACACAGAATGGCACAATATAGTCGCCTGGGGTAAAACTGCCGAAATTATTGAAAAGTATGTCAACAAAGGGCAAGAAATTGCCATCGAAGGCAGACTCACTTCACGCTCTTATGAGGATAAAGAAGGTGTCAAAAGGTACATCACTGAAGTGGTTTGTAGCGAGATGCTTATGCTTTCCAAATAGGGGAAATTCCAAGTTTCAAATTCCAAATTCCAAGCTATATCCGTTTGGAATTTGGTTATTGGAACTTTGCGCCTTTGCGCCTTTGCGAGAAACCTTTAAGCTATCCATCATGTCAGAAAATCAAATCGCCAAAATACTAGTTGATGTAAGTTACAAACTTCACATTCAGCTTGGCCCCGGACTTTTAGAATCGGTGTATGAGACTATATTGTATTACGAACTCACACAAAATGGTTTAAAAGTTGAAAGACAAAGACCCATTCCTGTTTTTTGGAATGAAATAAAAATGGAACTTGGTTTCAGGGCAGACCTAATCATTGAAGATAAAGTAATTGTTGAAATTAAATCAGTTGAGCAAATTGCTGAGGTTCATCCTAAACAATTACTAACTTATCTAAAAATCACCGGATTGAAATTAGGGTTGTTGATAAACTTTAACGAACCCTTGATTAAGACCGGGATTACACGAATTGTCAATAACTTATAAATTGTTATAAATCTCTCGCAAAGGCGCAAAGACGCAAAAAATGATAAATTAGATACTGCGCCTTAAGAGAAATTGAATCAATCAGGAATAAAACTTATTTTTACATCATGTTCACAACAGATACCTCAATATCTTTACTCAAAAAGCACTTTGGCTTTGACAGTTTCCGCCCCAACCAGGAAGCTATTATTAACAACCTCCTTTCAGGAAAAGACCTGTTGGCTATTATGCCCACCGGCGGCGGAAAATCGCTATGTTTTCAACTACCGGCTTTGATGTTGCCCGGGACGGCCATCGTCATTTCGCCACTCATCGCCCTGATGAAAGACCAGGTGGATGCACTGCATGCCAATGGCATTCCCGCTGCGTTTTATAACAGTACACAAAGTCAGGATGTCCAAAACGAGGTACTTCAAAGCCTTCATAATGAAAAAATAAAACTCCTATATGTAGCACCGGAAAGTTTGAACTTTCTGTTGCCACACCTTAACGAAAATAACGTCAGCCTTTTTGCCATTGACGAAGCCCATTGTATTTCGGCCTGGGGTCACGATTTTCGTCCGGCTTATACCCAGCTTGGGAATCTCAAAAAGCGTTTTCCCGAAATTCCTGTAGCCGCATTTACCGCTACTGCTGATGTTGCCACACAAGATGATATTGTCAATCAATTGCACATTCCGGATGCAAAAAAACATTTGGCTTCATTTGACCGAAAAAACCTCTATTTGGAAGTTCGTCCCGGCACCAACCGTTTGCCACAAATCCTTCGGTTTTTGAGAAACAGAAATGAAGAAAGTGGCATCATATACTGCCTCAGCAGAAGAAGCACAGAAACCCTTGCCGACAAATTAGTTGCCAGTGGATTTAAGGCACAGGCCTATCACGCCGGCCTGGACGCTGAGGAACGCAGCCGTATTCAGGAAAATTTTGTCAACGACCGCACACCCATTATCGTGGCTACCATTGCCTTTGGTATGGGCATCGATAAGAGCAATGTGCGCTGGGTGATTCATTACAATATGCCTAAAAACATTGAAGGTTATTATCAGGAAATTGGCCGCAGCGGGCGTGACAGCCTTCCGGCTCAAACCCTATTATTCTATAGCTTTGCCGATGTGGTGAAATTGCGGCAGTTTATTGAGGAATCACCCAACCGCGAATTCCAACTGGCCAAACTCGAGCGTATGCAACAATTTGCCGAAGCCTTGAGTTGCCGACGCATCGCATTGCTCAATTATTTTGGCGAACATATCTCTGAAGATTGCGGTAACTGTGATAATTGCAAAACACCGCCTCAGTTTATCGATGGCACCGTTCTGGCACAAAAAGTTTGCTCGGCCGTGTATCGCCTTTCAGAAAATGAACCTTTGGGGATGCTGGTGGATGTCTTGCGAGGTTCCAAAAACGCTCAGGTGTATGACAAAGGGTATCAAAACATCAAAACCTATGGTACAGCCAAAGATATTCCCTGGCTGGATTTGCAGCAATACATCATTCAAATGGTGAATCAGGGGATACTTGAAATCCGTTTTCACGAAAAAGGGCGCTTATTGTTGACACCATTGGCAAAGAAAATTCTTTTTGAAGACCGTAAAGTCAAACTAGCTTCGTTACAAATCAAAGAAAAATCAGCAGTAAAAGAACGAGTTGAAAAGCCCGAATCATTCGGTTTGTTTGATAAACTAAGACAACTGAGACGCCAAATTGCCATCGAGGAAAATGTAGCAGCTTATATTGTCTTCAGCGATGCCGCTTTAAAAGATATGGAAAAACTTTTGCCGGAAACCGAAGAAGAATTTATGCAGGTAAGTGGCGTGGGTGTTGCCAAAAATGAAAAATATGGACAGCGATTTCTTGCAGCCATCAAAAACCATTTGGAATCAATAGAAAAGGATGTTCCTAAACCGAAAACAAAAGTGCCCACACAGTTACTAAGCTATGAACTGTATGAAAGTGGGCTGTCAGTTCCTGAAATCGCATTACAAAGAAACCTCAAAGAGGATACAATTTATGGTCATTTGCAAAGGATGCATGAGGAAGGCAAACCCATAAACCTTCTTGATTTTATAAATAAGGATGAAATCACGCTTGTAAACAAAGCCAAAAAGGAATTGCAACACGATGAGGAGAGTATCAAACCCATTTTTGAACATCTTCAGGAACAGGTTCCTTACTGGAAAATAAGAATGGGACTTTATTTGGGCAGTGGATAGTTATTCCTAAAGAATTGAAATTTGTTTCACCAGTTCGTTACTCTATTGTCAAATCCCAAATTCCAAGGACTTACAAATAGCATATGGAATTTGGTGCTTTAAACTTGTTTCTCAAAAGGTTAAATTCATTATAAATAATCCTGTCAAAGCAGTTGGTTTTTTGAGTTTTCTTTATTTTTAAGGAATACAACGACCATAAATAGAGAAAGTCATGGCGATAATCGGTTCCATTATCAAGGGTCTCATTGATTTGCGGGACAAGGTTGTTTCAGAGCCCAATGCCGTGGAAGCACAACAACAGGTACTGAAAGAACTTTTAGAAAAGGCAAAGGATACTGCTTTTGGAAAACAGTATCAGTTTGAAAAAATCCTGGACGCATCAAATCCGGAACTTATGTTTGCCTTAAGCGTCCCTTATTTTGATTACAATAAAATTCACAATGAGTGGTGGCATAAACTTCAGGAAGGTGAAGAAAATATCACCTGGCCGGGAAGGCCGCCTTATTTTGCACTGAGTTCAGGCACGACCGGAAAGAGCAGCAAGCGCATTCCCGTAACCGAAGAAATGCTCGACGCCATCAAATCTGCCGGAATTCAACAGGTGGGAGCTCTGGCTAATTTTGATCTCCCTTCAGATTTTTTCGAAAAGGAAATAATGATGCTTGGAAGTTCCACCAACCTTCAGGAAGAAGGAGACCATCTGGAAGGAGAGATCAGTGGGATTTCTGCGAGCAACATTCCGTTTTGGTTTCGGGGGTATTACAAACCCGGAGAGGAAATTGCCAAAATAGACGACTGGGACAGACGCGTAAAAAAAATTGCCCAAAATGCCAAGGAATGGGATATTGGGGCTTTATCAGGTATTCCCTCATGGATGGAATTGATGCTCAAGGAAGTGATAGCCCATCACAATGCCAAAAACATTCACGAGATTTGGCCTAATTTGCAAGTGTTTACTACAGGCGGAGTTGCTTTTGAACCTTACGAAAAAAGTTTCAATGCCTTGCTGGCACATCCCATTACCATTATAGATACCTACTTGGCTTCTGAAGGGTTTCTGGCTTTTCAGCAACGTCCCGAAACCAATGCGATGAAACTGGTGGTCGATAATGGGATTTATTTTGAGTTTGTGCCCTTTAAACCCGAGTATATACTTGAAGATGGTTCCATTGCTAAAGACGCACCAGCCCTGACCCTGGCTGAAGTAAAGGAAAAGCAGGATTATATTCTTATTATCAGTACAGTTTCAGGAGCGTGGCGCTATCTCATTGGTGACACCATAAAATTTACCGATGTGAGCAGGCACGAAATAAGAATCACCGGAAGGACAAAATTCTTTTTGAATATTGTGGGATCGCAGTTGTCAGTCAATAAAATGAACGATGCCGTCATGGAGCTTGAACAACACTTTGATGCAGAAATTCCTGAGTTTACAATAGCGGCTGTTAGGATTGATGGGGAGTTTCACCATTCGTGGTACTTGGGAACAAATAAGAATCTTGAGAATGAAAAAGTAGCACAAGTCTTGGATGAAACTTTAAAGTCTGCAAACAAAAACTATAAAGTAGCCCGGTCAAAAGCATTGAAAGGCGTAAAAGTAACAACTATTTCCCCTGATATTTTTTATGAATGGAACGCGGCCAACAAGAAAAAAGGAGGCCAGGTAAAGATGGAAAAGGTCATGAGTGAGGAAAAATTTTTAAGATGGGAAGCTTTTGTAAAAGAGCAACAAAAAGCCGGTTAATCCAATTCCTGTTTTAATTCATATAGCTCATCCACAAGCACCATGATTTCTTCGGGTGACATGTATAAACGTTTGATACGATTTTTGTAGGCTTCAGAAAGGCTGGCATGGTTAAGGATAAAATCCTTGGTAGCGAGTATGTATCTTCCCATTCCGTGATTTACTGCATAAGTGTCTGCGGCTCTTTCAGCTTCCTTGATAAATCCTTTGGAGAACAAATACCTAACACCAAACACCACCATGTTGAATCCGCTGCGCTCCCTGTAGTCCATAATATGCCCCAGTTCGTGTCCAATCCATCCAATCAGCACATCGGTTGGCACTTCAGCAACGGTGAATACTTCATCCTCAATGGTCACACTTTCACTGATCATAATATAATATGCCCTCTTTTTTTTATTTTTAAAAATATCAAAAAACCTCGGCTGAGCCTGCATAAAGGATCTTTTGATATTGGATTTGAATTTAAATTCTATGGGGGTGTCTGCCAGTTCCGGGAAATAGGAAAGGGCATAAGTGACTTCTTTTAAAATGGATTCGGGTATTACTTTGTTGTTTAGAAAGTCTTTGTCATTCATAGGTGTAGAAAAAGCTAAGTTAGTGCTTATAAACAGGAGTAAAAAACCCCAAAGAGCGAATTTAAAATAAGGATTACTTGTTGTTTTTAATTCCATTTTGATAAAGATAAAACTTACTGAAGTTTTATAAAAAAAGTAAACAAAACTTTAAGAATACAGTCTGTAGATTAAATTCAGAACAAATTTCTTTCATAAATTACAGAAACCTATATATTTGCAATGCTTTTCTCAAACTAAAAGCTAATAAACAAAGATGAAAAATCAAAAACAGCATAAACGTTTTGCATCGCCTGTGGGAGATGGAATGTATCTGTGGATGGAAATTTTACCACCACGGTATGGACGCTATGTTTTGGATTTTAAACCTTTTGAATGATGATTTAATAGAATTTAAACCAATTATATATAAGCGTCCGTTAGTTCGGGCGCTTTTTTTTTATGCAATTTTTTTAAAAAAATAAAAGTGAAGAAATAGAAACCCATAAATGAGGATTGAAATCTAAGTTTTTGATTGCAAGACAGGTAGATTCCGGCCATTGGCCGGCAGGGAAATCTATGCATAAAAATCAAACTAAAACATTGATAATCAAATAAATAAAATTTAAAATTTATTTGGAATTTAAAAAAAACAATGCATCTTTGCACCGCAATTTTAAGGATTGCCAAAAACAAATTATTAATTAAATAACAGAAGCTATGTGGTATCAATTAATCACCTCAGAACGTCAAAAGCATTTTGATATGCTGAAAGACCCGCTTCGGAATTTAAATCTCTTCTAGAGTATGATAAAGATCCGAAGCAAAACCTAACCGTTTCGGATTTTTGTTTGAATTACCTTCATCCATTCCGTTACGGGAATGAAAGCCAGAGAGGCTTTCTGTTTTAACTATAAAATAAAACGTAATGGAAACAACACTATACAATAGTTACATTTTCAAAGCTATGGACGCCTATCCATTCAATCTGGAAGAATCCATAGAAGCTTTAAACTATGCTTTGTCTTATGACAAAAACAATGTTCAGGCGCTCTGTTTAATGGCAAAATTTTCAGCAGAACAATTAGGGGATTATGAGACCGCTAAAAATTACTTTGCTGAAGCCCTTGCCTTAAAAATTGAAAACCCGATGCTTTACCCTGATTATTTAAGGGTGTTAATTCAAAATGAAGATTATGAGGAAGCTCAAAAGTTACTTGATTTTGCGCAAAGCATCAAAGGAACTGATAAAGGTGTTTTACAAATAATTCAGGGACAGCTTTTAGAGGTTTTAATGAAATGGAAAGAGGCAAAGCAAGCTTATAAAAAAGCGTTGAAAATGGGATGCAATTCTGCTTTTATAAATTTTGTTGAGGAGGAAATTAAAAGAATAGACCAAAAACTTCCTCGTAAGAAAGCAAAGTCAAAATCCAAAAACAAAAAAAAGTCGGCAAAATAGATGATTTCAAATAGTAGAAATTATTGAAACCGGTAAATCATTTGGTACCGTGGTTTACAAGTTTGCTGTACTTAAAATATCAAGAGGAGTCTTGTTGTGTGTTTCTGTATAGCACCATTGTATGAGAGGTTACAGGTTTTTGTATCACCTTATCATATCCAACTTGGCTTGAAGGTTTTTGCTGTTCACCAAAAAACAGTATCGGCTCTGTGGGTCGTGGGTTCGATTCCCGCTCCGTTTTATGCGGATAGTTCAGTGGCTAGAACAACAGTTGTGGATGTCGCCGGTTCGAATCCGGTCAAAAACTAGAATTGTCACTCTTGTTTTGTAGCTCAGTTGGTAGAGCACTACGCTTGTAACGTAGGTTGTGGACCTCAAATCCACTCAAAAAGCAGATCATCTTTTAAAACTGATTACCAAAAATGAGGAATAGTGTGGGAAAATCAGTTGTTGCTCATGCAACAACAGCTTTGATGAAACTTTGATGTACTTCTGACTTTTAAATAAAGATAAGCTCTTTTTAAAAAAGAGGATAAGAGTGAAACCCAAAAATGGGAAAACTCTCATCATTTCGATTTGAAAAAACAGTTTACCGGCATTTAAAAAAGAAGTTCTTCCGTTTTTGAAAAGTGATTTTCTCTCCCTGTTCTAATTTAATGTATATGCTTTCTCAGATGTGATATCCTCTGTAGTAAGTTGTATCGAAATGTAAATGTTAAATCTCGCTTGTAAAAATACAAGCAGTTAAAAATCAAATAAAATGAAACTAATAAGAATAAATGCAGGAAAAGTGGGTATGGTCTTCAAAAGAGGAGACTACAAACGCACCATAAGCAGTGGTTTACACTGACTGGGGATTTTTGAAACCGTTATGATTTTTGACCTTTCAAGACCTTTTATGCCTCCAGTGGCAATTGAAATTTTGCTTGAGGACAGCAAACTAAAAAGTATGTTGCACGTCATTGAGGTTAAGGATAACGAGATTGTATTGGTTAATGAAAGAGGAAACTTTAAAAATATCCTTACAGCCGGAAGGTATTTGTACTGGAACACTTTGGTAGACTACCAGTTTACCTATGCTGATCTCAGTAAAATATATATTACTGAAAAGATTGATAAAGCACTTTTTAGTAATTATGAATTGAGTAAATACATACGCATTTTTGAAGTAGCTGCTTATGAAAAAGCTGTGTTCATTGTTGATGATGTATTTGTCAAGATTCTGGAAAGCGGTACCTACCGTTTCTGGAGAAATGACACCACCATCAAAATTGCAAAAGCAGATATGAGACAGCTGCAACTTGAAATTGCCGGACAGGAATTGCTGACCAAAGATAAAGCTGCCATACGTATCAACTTTTACACAAAGTATAAAGTAACAGATATTGTAAAGGCACTTATGGACAACAAAGACTATGAAAAGCAATTGTATATTGTGTTGCAGTTGGCCCTTCGTGCTTATGTAGGGACCTATACTTTGGATGAACTTCTTGAAAACAAAGACAGTATTGCAAAAGCAGTATTGAAAGAAGTTAAAGATGAAGTGACCAATCTGGGAGTGGAAGTGTTTAATACAGGTATACGAGACGTGATATTGCCGGGAGACATGAAAGAGATTATGAATCAGGTTCTTGTTGCCCAAAAAAAGGCACAGGCCAATGTGATTACCAGAAGGGAAGAAACAGCTTCAACAAGAAGCTTGTTGAACACTGCTAAATTGATGGAAGATAATGAGATGCTTTTCAAATTGAAAGAAATGGAGTATGTCGAGAAAATCGCTGACAAGATTGGTGAGATTTCTATCTCCGGAAACGGTGGTGTTGTAAAACAGTTAAAAGATATTTTCTCTGTTAATAAATAAGGAATGCGTCGGATTTATTTCGGCGCATTTTTTTTACCAAAAATAAATCTCCTGTGCCAGCCTGTAGGTATTGGCATGAGCCTCCACAATAATTTTTATGTCCGGTGAGTAGCCGCCACCCATACTGCACATTACGGGAATCTTGTTGTCTTTACAGATTTGCAGCACAAACCGGTCGCGTTCCTTGCAACCGGCTATAGTACAGCCCAGCCTGCCCAGTTTGTCTCCGGCTATAATATCGACCCCACACAAATAATAAATAAAATCAGGCTGTTGTTCTTCAATTAACTTCGGAAGGGTTTCTTTCAAAAATTTTAAGTACTCCGTATCCCCGGTGCCATCTGCCAACCCAATATCCAAATCTGATTTTTCTTTTTGAAAGGGGTAGTTGCCGGCACCATGCATAGAGAACGTAAATACAGAAGGGTCATTCTGAAAGATTTCGGCGGTACCATTGCCCTGATGCACATCGAGATCAACGATGAGGATTTTTTTGGCCAGGCCATTATTTTGCAAATACCGGGCGCCGATCGCCTGATCATTATACAAACAAAAAGCCTCTCCCCGATTGGAATAAGCGTGGTGGGTGCCACCGGCAATGTTCATGGCAATACCGTGTTCTAACGCATATTTACTGGCAGTGATGGTTCCTTGTGTGATGATGCCTTCACGTTTTACCAGTGTTTTGGATAAAGGAAAACCAAGTTTTCGGGCAGCACTTTTAGTGAGATTGAGGGTATTGAGGTCGTTGATGTATGTTTTTGTGTGAACAGCAAGGATGTCTTTTTCATCTGGAATTCCGGGTTCAAAAAAGTTCTCGGGGGTGCAACTGCCTTCATGCAGTAATTGCTGGGGAATCAACTCATATTTCTCCATCGGGAAACGGTGTCCCTCAGGAAGTGGGTGTTTGTATATGTGGTGGTAGGCGATTTTGAGCATTTAATTTTATTTACGGCAACAAACTAAGATATTTTTTTTACAGCAAAACCGGTATTTTTAGAATTCTTAAAAAAAACATTAAGAAATTAAAGGGAATTATGAATAAGCCACCTTAACTATTCTTAATTCCTTAATGTTGAAAATGGGGTAGGACTATAAATGCAATTGAGTTTCACTTTCCTCTATAACTTATGCAATTTCAACTGTATCCGTTTACGTTCCACATCCACATCAAGAACTTTGACTACTATTTGCTGATGTAAACTCACGTGTGCGCTTACATCACTTACATAACCATCAGCGAGGTTGGAAATGTGAATCAACCCGCTTTCTTTGATGCCTATATCGACAAAACACCCAAAATTGGTAATATTATTGACAATTCCCGGAAGAAGCTGGCCCTCTTTCAGGTCGTGGATGGTTTTTATGTTTTGGTTAAATGTAAACGCTTTTGCCTGCTCGCGGGTGTCCAGCCCGGGTTTTTCGAGCTCGTTGATGATGTCTTCCAAGGTGGGAAGCCCCACCGTTTCACTTACATAGTTTTCCTTCACGATGCTTTTTAAAACCTGTGAATTCCCAATTAAGTCTGAAACATCCATCTTTAAATCTTTGGCCATTTGCTTTACCAATCCATAACTCTCAGGATGAACAGCCGAGTTGTCCAGCGGATTCTTTCCGTTTTTGATGCGTAAAAATCCGGCGCTTTGTTCAAAGGCTTTTCCTCCCAGGCGGGGTACTTTTTTGATTATTTCGCGTGAAGCGAAAGCCCCTATTTCCTCACGATACTCAATGATGTTTTCTGCCAGCTTGGGTCCAATGCCCGAAACATAACCAAGTAACGCGGCACTTGCCGTATTGATATTTACTCCCACCGAATTCACGCAACTTTCCACCACGCGGTCGAGGGCGGTTTTGAGTTTGGTTTGATCCACATCGTGCTGGTATTGCCCCACTCCAATCGATTTGGGTTCAATTTTCACCAGTTCGGCAAGCGGGTCTGCCAGGCGTCTTCCAATGGAAACCGCCCCGCGCACGGTCACATCATAATTGGGGAATTCCTCCCGCGCAATTTTGGATGCCGAATAAATCGACGCTCCGGCTTCGCTCACCACAAATACCTGCAAGTCATTTTTAAATTGGATTTTTCTTATGAGACGTTCCGTTTCGCGGGAAGCGGTGCCGTTACCAATGGCGATAGCTTCTATTTTATGGGCATCTGCCAGCGAACTAATTTTTTTTATGGCTCCCTTTTCATCATTTTGTGGTGCGTGCGGAAAAATGGTTTCGTTGTGCTTGAGGTTGCCTTGTGCATCGAGGCAAACCACTTTACAACCTGTCCTGAAACCCGGATCAATGGCCATAATGCGTTTTTCGCCTAAAGGTGCGCCCAGCAATAATTGCTTAAGGTTCTTTGCAAACACGTTGATGGCGGTATTATCGGCGGCTTCTTTGGCGGCGTTTAACCGTTCATTGGACAAGGCCGGGAACAACAGTCGTTTGTAACTGTCATTAATCGCTAGTCCAATTTGTTCAGCACATTCGTTTTGGGATTTGACAATTCTTCTTTCTATGGCAGAAAGTGCTTTTTCCTCATCAATTTCCAGTTTTATTTTGATAAATCCTTCGGTTTCTGCTCTTAAAATGGCGAGCAGGCGGTGTGAAGGACAGTTTTTTAACCCTTCTTCCCATTGAAAGTAATCGCGGTATTTCTGTGCTTTTTCATCGTCGGTTTTGTCTTTTACAACTTTGGAAGTGATGATGGCCTCTTTCTCCAGCTGATTGCGCAGCGCGTTCCTGATGTCTGTGCGTTCATTGATCCATTCTGCAATAATGTGTCTGGCGCCTTCCAGTGCCGCTTCCGCGGAAGCGATTTTGCCTTGAGCATATTTTTGTGCAACAGCTTCAATATCCCTTGTGTTTTGTGCCATGATGATTTTGGCGAGGGGTTCGAGTCCGTTTTTGCGGGCGGTTTCGGCTTTGGTTTTCCGGCTTTTTTTGAACGGAAGGTAGAGGTCTTCAAGCGTGGTGAGGTCGGTTGTGATTTCTATGCTCTTACGCAATTCAGGAGTTAAAACTTCCTGCTCTTCCAGTGCTTTTAAGATAGTAGTTTTTCGTTTTTCAAGGGCTTCAAACTGTTCCTTGAACTGCACGATGTTCTCGATTTGTACTTCATCCAAGTTGCCGGTGCGCTCCTTTCGATAGCGCGCAATAAACGGAATGGTACAGTCTTCATTGAGTAATTGTACTGTGTTTTTTATACTGCCGGTGGGCAGTTGGGTGTTTTGTGAAATGTATTGGAGGAGTTGCTCCATGGGTTTAATTCAGGATTTTTTAGCCACTAAGTCACAAGGACACTAAGAAGCACAAAGGATATTAGTATTATTAAATAAATGTATGAAAAATTGGTGGCCCGCAGAATACGCTGATCTTCGCAGATTTTTCTGCGTCCATCTGCGAAATTTGCGGGAGAAAAACAACTGACCACTGCTACTGCCAACCATCGGCCGCCAAAGGCTTGCCGACGGCGATGCTGACCACTTTTTAATTAATCGTCATTCCATTCCCCACACCATCCACATCGGGATTGAGGAAAACAAGCTTGCCATCTGCATTTTCTGTCATCAAAATCATTCCCTGACTTTCCACCCCGCGAAGAGCCCTGGGAGCAAGGTTAATTAAAATGGTCACTTTTTTGCCTATGACTTCTTCAGGAGTGAAACTTTCGGCGATGCCGGAAACCACAGTTCGAATATCAAGACCTGTATCTACTTTCAGCACCAGAAGTTTGTCTGCTTTGGGCATTTTTTCGGCTTCGATGATGGTGCCTACACGCATATCGAGTTTAGTGAAATCGTCAAAGGTGATGGTCTCTTTTTGTGGCATGAGTTTCGGTTTTTCTGAAGTGTTTTTTTCGGTTTTGTTGGAAGCTTTGGTCGCCTCCAGTTTGTCCAGCTGTTGCTGAATCTGCTCGTCTTCAATTTTTGAGAAAAGCAATCCGGCTTCGCCAATTTGATGTTGCGTTTGCAGTAATAAGGAAGTTTTTGAAATATCATCCCAGCCAAGAGCAGGGTTAAGGTTCAAAATACTTTTCAACTTCCCTGAAGTAAAAGGTAAAAAGGGTTCGCTTAAAACAGCCAGTGCTGTAGCGATTTGAAGGGCGACATACATCACTGTTTTGGTGCGTTCTTCATCGGTTTTGATGGTTTTCCAAGGCTCTTCATCGGCGAGGTATTTATTGCCCAAACGTGCCAAATTCATCAATTCGCCTTGTGCCTCGCGAAAACGGTAACGTTCAATGGAGCTTCCAATCACAGCCGGATAAGCTTTCATTTCACTCAGTGTTTGGGTGTCAATTTCCTTAAGCTCAGAAGGTTGTGGCACGTGACCTGCATAGTATTTATGCGTCAAGACTGCAACACGGTTGATAAAATTCCCAAAAACGGCAACGAGTTCATTATTGTTCCTCGCCTGGAAGTCTTTCCAAGTAAAATCGTTGTCTTTGGTTTCAGGGGCTGTTGCCGTCAATGTGTAGCGCAACACATCCTGTTGTCCTGGAAAATCTTCCAAATATTCATGCAGCCAAACCGCCCAGTTTTTCGAAGTGGATAATTTGTTGCCTTCGAGGTTTAAAAATTCGTTGGCAGGCACGTTGTCTGGCAGGATATAGCTTCCTTCCGCCTTGAGCATGGCAGGGAAAATAATACAATGAAATACGATATTGTCTTTTCCTATAAAATGTACCAATTTGGTATCATCGCTTTTCCAGTAGGGTTCCCAGTCTTTTCCCTCGCGGGCGGCCCATTCCTTTGTGGAAGATATATAGCCGATGGGCGCATCAAACCACACATAAAGTACTTTTCCTTCAGCACCGGCAACAGGAACGGGAATGCCCCAGTCCAGGTCACGGGTCACTGCTCTCGGGCGCAAGCCATCATCAATCCACGATTTTACTTGCCCATAGACATTGGGTTTCCAGTCTTTTTTATGGCCTGTGAGTATCCATTCTTTTAAGAAGGCTTCATAATTTTCCAAGGGTAAAAACCAGTGTTTGGTTTTTTTTAGTATCGGAACTGCTCCGCTAATGGTTGATTTTGGGTTTATTAAATCGGTTGCATTGAGTGAGGTGCCGCATTTTTCGCATTGGTCACCATAGGCTTCGTCGTGGCCGCATTTTGGGCAGGTTCCGGTGACGAAACGGTCTGCAAGAAATTGGTCTGCTTCGGGGTCATAGAGTTGTTCTGTGACTTCTTCTACAAACTTTCCGTTATCGTATAATTTTTTAAAGAATTCTGAAGCCGTTTCGTGATGGATTTTCGCCGAAGTGCGGGAATAGTTGTCAAAAGTAATCCCAAAATCAACAAACGATTGTTTGATAATGTGGTGGTATTTATCGATGACTTCTTGCGGTGTGATTCCTTCTTTTTTGGCTTTCATGGGGATGGCCACACCGTGTTCATCGCTTCCGCAGATAAAAGCGACATCTTTGCCTTGAAGGCGCAAATAGCGTGCATAAATATCTGACGGGACATAAACACCTGCCAGGTGCCCAATGTGAATGGGGCCATTTGTATAAGGTAAGGCAGCTGTAATGGTATAGCGTTTTGGTGTGGTCATGAAAGCTTTTTTTGTGCTACAAATGTAAGCAACACAAAGATATTTCGCGTTAATTTATTCCAAAAGGGAATTTGTTAATGGGGATTTATCTCTAATTTTATAGTAAACAACTAACAAATGAAAAAAATCATATTAATAGGTGTGCTATGTGTCTTAGTTTCCTGCAAAGGAAAAAAAAGCACTACTGAGGGGGCAACAAATCCAAAAGCCTTTGAAGTTGAAAGACTAGCAGCAACTAATTCTACAGAATCCTTGCGCAAAAATTATCCGGATGCCAACCTTAAAGAGGGTGTTGGGCTTTTTGAAGAAGGAACCGTTGAACGGGCTTACACCATTTTGTATCCTGACACAAAAAATGAAATTCATTTGATCTGGGCATCGCCCGAAAGAAAAAAGTTACATCAGGTTTATTTCTCAAATCAGGGAGACTGGAGGTCTGAAAAGGAGATTGGAATTGGAACCACTTATGAAGAACTGGTTGCACGCAATGGAAAACCCATACTTGTATATGGGTTTGGCTGGGATTACAGCGGGGCTGTTGACTGGAACGGGGGAAAACTACAAAACAGCAATTTACAAGTTTATCTAAATCCCGGAAAAGAACCCAAACCAAAATTTTATGGGGATGGCATTATCAAACCCACCGATGAAGAATTGAAGGAGTTGAATTTGACTGTGGGTCAAATTATTTATCAACTAGAAAATGAATAGGCCGGAATATCTAAAAAAAGGTGATCAGGTTGCCATTGTTTCAACGGCACGCAAAATTTCTTTGGAAGAAATAAAGCCCGCTATGGCTTTATTGAAAACCTGGGGATTGAAAGCAGTGGTTGGAGAAACTATTGGTGCAAAAGAAAACCAGTTTGCCGGCAGTGATGTGA
Organism: uncultured Flavobacteriaceae bacterium; assembly: GCA_964469175.1. Lineage (GTDB taxonomy): Bacteria > Bacteroidota > Bacteroidia > Flavobacteriales > Flavobacteriaceae > Planktosalinus. The sequence continues at coordinate 823 of CAYXXY010000005.1, read as the reverse complement.
TGCGCATTTCAGATTTCCAGAAGATGCTTGACAATCCGGAAATTAAAGCGATTTGGTGTGCGCGTGGCGGGTATGGTACCGTGAGAATCATAGACCAGCTTGATTTTACAAAATTCAAAAAACATCCCAAATGGATTTTGGGTTATAGTGATGTGACCGTGTTGCATAGCCACATTCATAATTTGGGCTTTGAAACCATTCATGCAGAGATGGCTATGGACATCACCAAAAAAACAGGCTTGACCCGAAGTTCGCTCCGCAATTCCCTTTTTGGAAAGTCACATATTTTAAAATATGAGTTTCAGGATGCTTCTTATAGAAAAGGAAATTCAAAGGGTAAACTCATTGGAGGCAATCTTTCAGTTTTGTATTCCCTTTGCGGAAGCCCGTCAGCGATTGATGCCAAAGGGAAAATATTGTTTATAGAAGATCTGGATGAATACCTTTATCACATTGACAGAATGGTGCAAAATCTTAAGCGCAACGGTTATTTTGAGAATCTTGCCGGTTTGATTGTTGGGGGGATGACAGCGATGAGAGACAATACAATAGCATTTGGTTTTAATCAAGATAATCCTTACGGGAAAACTGCTAAAGAAATAATCAATGATGCAGTGGCAGAATATAACTTTCCCGTTTGTTTTGATTTCCCATCGGGGCATACTGAAAATAATATAGCACTTGTTTTTGGAAGGGAGATTGAAATGAAAGTTTCAGATAAGGTCCAAATAAAATTTTTGGATTAATTGTTAATCCAATTTTACTACCTAAACCCGTAGTGCATTATTAAACGAGATTAATTTTAAGGTTGTTAATATTTCTG